>JAETPU010000008.1 GCA_021771035.1 Marvinbryantia formatexigens
TTCCTTCCGGATACTTTTTCATCCCTTTTTTCCCTGCCATACAAATACCCCCTATGTAGTTATTTTCCTACATAGGGGGCCTTTTGTCTATTGTCCGTTTTTACTGGTCCTGTTCAGCTACCGGACGGGGCCGTTTTTACCCCAGCTTGAAAGGCGCCGCAGACTGACCGGCGCTAGTTTTTGACACAGGCAGAATCAGACGGTTCAAAATTGCAGAACTGCCCGATCATGGAAGCGGCGCAGCCCTGCCTTGATACTGATCACGCAGCCCATTTTTTAATGCTCCTGCTGCAGCGCCCCTATTTTCCGGTACGTTCGGGAGGGTCGGCTTTCTTTGCTTCTTCGTGCCTGCGCAGGCTCTCCTCCTTGAGCTGGCGCCCCTGGCGCAGCAGGGCTTTGAGTTCCTGCTCATTCTCTGCCAAAAGGGCATCCCGGTATTTTTTTAAACTCCCCAGAATCGTCTCCAATTCAAAGAGCAGCGGAGTGCGGTTCATCAGGAACAAATCCGTCCACATATCCTCATTGAGCTTTGCAACCCGGGTTAAATCCAAAAAGCTGCCCGCGGAAAAGCCGCTTTCTCGCAGCAGCGAGGGGCTCTTCACATAGGCGTTGGACACCACATGGGCCAGCTGCGAGGTGAAGGCAATGGTTTCATCATGCTGGGCCGGTGTGGTGACCACAAATTTCCCAAAGCCCATCAGGCTGGAGAACTCCCTGAGAAATTCCAGCGCCTCCCCATCCGCCGCTTCCTGAGGCGTAACGATAAAGCTGGCGCCCTCAAACAGCGTGGGCAGCGAATACCGGTAGCCGGAAAACTCCCGTCCCGCCATGGGATGGGTGCCCACAAACCGGATGCCCTGCCGGGAAAGCGGCTGTGAAACCGCCTTCACCACAGCCGCCTTAATCCCACAGGTATCCGCGGCAAGGGCTCCCGGCTTCAAATACCGGCCATTCTCCAGAAGGAAAGCGATAGTCTGCCTGGGGTGCAGGGCCACCAGTACAAAATCCGCCTGGGAAAGCGCTCCGGATGGAATTTCTTCCGGCCGAATCCCCTGGTGGATTGCCCCGTCAGCCAGGGCCTCTTCCAGTGTACCGTCGTCCGTATCCACCCCCAGGATTCGCCAGGAGGTGGCCTCACGCATCCGCCGGCAGAAGGAGCCTCCAATGAGCCCCAGGCCCACCACGGCTACTGTAAAATCCGGTTTTTGTTCCATATCCAGTATCCTTTCTTTGTGCAGCTGCGCGGCTTTCTCAAGGGAAACGGCGCGAACTGCATTCTGAACTGTTCCATTCTTCTATCTGCGTACTGTTTTCGGCCCGTTGGCAAGGCGCGCCGCCGGTTTGGGCCGAAGGCTCCGCATCCTCAGTGAACCCCCCGTCAGTCCGGTACTGGTACAGCGAGCCCGTCTGTATTTTGGAGGGCGCACCCCACGCCGCAGCCGCAAACAATGCGGCCACGCGCCACAGGCCCGGTATTCCGCATTTTGAATTTCATTCCACGTTTTGCATCGGCACTACAGAATTTTCCCCTCAAATTCGGCCATGGGCCTCAGCGCCGCCATCACCTGTGCAAACTGCAGGGGCGTGAGGGACTGAGCCCCGTCGCACAGCGCCTTGGACGGATTGTTGTGCACCTCAATCATCACACCGTCCGCTCCGGCCGCCAGCGCCGCCTTGGACAGGGGCTTCACCATCCACGGAATTCCGGTGGCATGGGAGGGATCCACCACCACAGGGAGATGGCTCAGCTGCTTTAACAGCGGCACCGCGGAGATATCCATGGTATTGCGGGTTGCGGTTTCAAAGGTGCGAACGCCCCTCTCGCACAGGATCACATTGCTGTTCCCGCCCGCCATGATGTATTCCGCGCTCATGAGCAGCTCCTCAATGGTGTTGGCAAGGCCCCTTTTGAGCAGGATCGGTTTGTTGGAATGCCCCAGTTCCTTGAGCATCTCAAAATTCTGCATATTGCGGGCCCCAACCTGGATAATATCCACATCCGAGAACAGATCCAAATGCCCCAGGCTCATCAGCTCTGTGACAATCGGCATATGCGTGACGGCTTTGGCCTTGAGCAGCAGCCGGATTCCCTCATCATGGAGCCCCTGGAAGGCATAGGGGGAGGTTCTGGGCTTAAAAGCGCCGCCCCGCAGGAATTTGGCGCCGCTTTTCTTCACCGCCTGCGCCACTTCGATGATTTGCTCCTCAGTCTCCACGGAACAGGGCCCGGCTATCACGGAGAAAAAGCCCTCCCCAATCTTGCAGCCGTTTACATTGACGACCGTATCCTGGGGATGGAACTTGCGGTTCGCGGCCTTATAGGGTTCAGAGACTCGTTTCACCGTCTCTACAAGCTCATTGGCCCCCAGCATCTCCATATCCACCTTGGAGGTATCCCCCACCAGGCCTATCAGGGAGGTGTGCACGCCCTGGGAAAAATGCAGCGTGAGCCCCATATCCCGCAGCTGGGAGGAGAGCTTTTCCAATTTTACCGGATCCGGATTTTGTTTGAGTACGACAATCATTTCAATCACCTTTCTTGGTTTCAATTTCAGCCGCCGGTTCCATCTGCAATGAGACGGACTAAACACATAAAAATGCGCCGGTGCTTTTGTTTCCAAAAGCGCCGGCGCACAGAAGGGAGTTTCTGGCATTACTTGGCGTTATCTGGACAACAAAAAGCGCTTGCACTCACAGAGCCCAAGTAATAAAAGTAATATGCCTTTTTGCTGTCAAAACGGCCAGTCATAGGGAACCCCGCTTTCTTTATCGGTTTAAAGCTTTTATGTATGAAAGTATACTCGAATTTTCTTCCTCTGTCAAGCTAAAAGTTTCATTTTTAACAACCTGCGCTGCGCCCCCGCTGTCCACTCCAAGCATTTAACGTGCGGGCGCCGGCCCATCTGCCGTAAGGGTGCCTCCCCCGATGCCGAACGTCCGCCCGTCCCCGCAACTCGGACTGGGCTCCGGCTGTGCCGAGCCCTATTTGCAGCAGCCAGCAGGAGGTTTCCTCTTTATCCGCTCTGCGGCGCGGCTGGGAGCCCATCACCAGAGGCAGGCGGCAAACTTTTCATAAAAATCTTGGATGCGGGGGTTGTTTTTTGGATTCGGGTAGTGTAAAGTAAAAATGAAAGGGAAATGTAATCCATTACATTTCCGGCGGACGCTGCATCTGCCGCAATACGGGCCCAATGAAAGCGGTTTGCCCGCAAAGCCCGTCTTGCGCGCCCCAATTCTGAAATTCGCCCAGGCAAATTCACAAATCCGGAAAGGAAGGATGATCACAATGAACATCACTGTATGGAACGAAGGCCGCCATGAAAAAAGCATCCCCCGCGTCACCCAGCTGTATCCAGGAGGGCTGCACGCCGTAATTGCCTCCTTTTTAAAGCCGGTCGCCGAGGGCAGCCTGATACGCACCGCCACTTTGGACGAACCGGAGTGCGGGCTGACTCAGGACGTCCTGGACTCCACCGATGTGCTGCTCTGGTGGGGCCATATGGCCCATGATGAGGTGCCGGATGAAATTGTAGAGCGTGTTTACACCCGGGTAATGCAGGGCATGGGGCTGATTGTGCTGCACTCCGGGCATCTCTCCAAAATTTTCTGCAGGCTGATGGGCACCACCTGCCGCCTTCGCTGGCGGGACGATACCTATGAGCGGATGTTCTGCGTCATGCCCTCCCATCCTATTGCTCAGGGAGTTCCGGAGCACTTTGAATTGGGCGTGGAGGAGACCTACGCGGAATTTTTTGATATTCCACAGCCGGATGAATTAATTTTCACCAGCTGGTTCGACAGCGGGGAAACCTTCCGCAGCGGCTGCACCTGGCACCGCGGCTACGGTAAAATCTTCTATTTTCAGCCCGGACATGAGACCAATCCCTCCTTCAACCATCCCACAATCCAGAAAATTATTCAAAACGCCTGCCGGTGGGCGGCTCCGGTGAATACCAGGCAGGATTTCTCCTGCCCGCAGATGGTCCCCTCCCTGGAGGAAATCCGGGCTTCCAAATAGGATGCGAAACCCATACGCCGGACAGCCAGTCTGACTCGCCCAGCTGCCCGATACGGTATGGCCGCAGTGGCGTCCGAACGCCGTCATTGCGGCCAGCCGGCAGTCTTCGCTCCCCTGAAACCCTTTGTCCTGATTGAACCCCCCGGCGGGCATTTTGCTGCGTCCGGGGGGTTCTGCTGTTATTCTACTTCGGATGCGGTGGGGTCACGCAATTCCCAGTCGGTGGCAGGCAGCAGGACCTTGGGCTCCACTTCCAGTCCGTCCGCCAAATGAAACAGGATCGCGATACATGGATTGGGCGAGGGTTCCTTACGCTCCAGCCGTTTGATATAGGAGGGGCTGGCTCCGCTTTTAAACGCCAGATCCTTCTGGCTGAAGCCCTTTTCCAACCGCTGATCCCGCAGGTTTTGAGAAAACTGTTTCATCCGGACGACATCCTTATCTCTCATTTCCATAAAGCTTCTCCCCCTTTTTTGTATTTTTAGCTCTATGAAAACAATATTCTTTCCGCAGGCCTTTCTCTATATAATATAGTGTACCGACTATAAACAGCTGTTCTGGGATGTGTCTTTCCAGGCGGGCACTCAAGCGTTCCAAAATCTCCTGTGCACAGGGGATCAATCCTTTTTTGAAGGGCTTCCGTCTACTCGGCGCCTGTTCCTCATAAGCGAAATACAGCTGCCGTATTCTGGGTTGGAAAGACTATAGCAGCCCATGCTTTTAATCCGTCTCAGGTGTGAGGCGGCGCAGGCGCCCCGGTTTATATGGCCAAACTGCGTTTTCAGCCCAAGTATTTCTGTACGGGAAAACATTTTGCCATAGAGGGGATCCGCTCTTGTGCGAAACGGAGAAAATCCTTCTAAACGGATGATTTTTCAGTCAAGATGCGGTACAATATTCGCGTAGAACGCCAAATGTGCAGTCATCAAAGACAATCCGGCAGTTTCGCTTGCCGGTGCAAAGGGCGGCCGGCATTCGGCTGCTGCCCAATGGACTGGATGGGTTGAAAAGCACTGTTTTGCACCGCGGCGCTGTCAAGGGAATATAGTGGCCCTTTTGCGGGAGAAGGTTCCCGCAAACCAGCTTCCTTCCCATCGCAGCAGGCCCGCGGGAAGCCCCGAAAGGAAGGAAGCTTTGTATGCAAATGCTCATGAATATGGAGCAAATCTTTCTCTGGCTGATGGTATACAGCTTTTTCGGCTGGGTTTATGAGACGATTTTGTGTTCCGCTGCCCAGCGAAAGCTGGTGAACCGCGGGTTTTTATTGGGCCCCATCTGCCCCATCTACGGCTGCGGAGCCGTTCTCATCATCCTGGTGCTGGGCCGGGGCACAGAGAATGTGCTGGGGCTGTTTTTGTCCGGAGCCATGCTTACCTGCACCCTGGAATACGCCACCTCCTACCTGATGGAAAAGCTTTTCCACGCCCGCTGGTGGGATTATTCCAAGCGCCGTTACAATCTCAACGGGCGGGTGTGCCTGGAAGGGGCCCTGGTTTTTGGTACCTTCAGCGTCTTGCTGGTGCGGTGGATTCATCCGGCGGTGTCCGCGTGGCTGACAAACCATCTGTCCGCCGCGGCAACGCACCTGGTGTGCGCTGGCCTTCTGCTGATTATAACCCTGGACTGTGTGTGGACTGTGCGTCATCTGCTCTCCCTGAACGGGCGCCTGCAAAAAATCCAGGCGGCCTTCGAGGGCTACCGGGCCCAGTTGGCGCACAGGCATGAACAATCCCTGGAACAGCTCTCTTCGCTGCGCTCCAAGGTGCGGGAGCTCCCTGCCGGGCATCTCGCCGATTTAAAAGCCGGTTTGCAGGAGCGTTTCGAGGACAGCCGTTTTTATTCCGAGCACATCCGCTCCCTGCTGGACACCCGCCGTTTTCAGGACAAACGCCTTCTGAACGCTTTCCCCAATTTGACCTCCACCAAATATAAGGAGGCCCTGGAACAGCTGAGAACGCGCCTGGAAAACCGGAAAAAGAAATCCTGAGGTACTACCAGGCGCGTGGCCTGCCGGTGCCCCCCAATCCCGGTATGCAAACGCCGGACGGAAAAATGAACCTGAAAAAACAGAAAGGACGGTAATCCCATGCAGTATATTATAGAAGGCTACACGCCAAAGGCCCTGTTTCGTTATTTTGAGGAAATCAGCGCCATTCCCAGGGGTTCCGGGAACGAGAAGGCTGTCAGCGATTACCTGGTGCGCTTTGCCCAGGAGCATCAATTGGACTGCCGGCGGGATTCCTTAAACAACGTGGTCATCAAAAAGCCGGCCACCCCGGGGCACGAGGGTGCCCAGCCCCTGATTTTACAGGGGCATACGGATATGGTATGTGAAAAGCAGTCCGGCAGCGCCCACGACTTCCTGCGCGATCCCATCCGTCTGGTGAAAAAAGGCGATTTCCTGTGCGCCGATTCCACCACTCTGGGTGCGGACAATGGCGTCGCCGTGGCAATGATCCTGGACATCCTCTCCGATTCCACGGTGGTGCATCCTCCCCTGGAGTGTATCTTCACCGTCGCAGAGGAAACCGGGATGTTCGGCGCCGCGGGCCTGGACGCCTCATGGATCTCCGCCAGGCGGATGCTCAACCTGGATTCCGAGGAAGAGGGGATCGCTACGGTGAGCTGCGCGGGCGGGATGCGTATCCGCCTGTACCACACCCTGCAGTGGGAGCCCAACGCCCAGCCTGCCTTCCAAATTTCCATTGACGGGCTGCTGGGCGGGCATTCCGGGTGCGATATCCACCTGGAGCACACCAACGCCAATAAGCTGATGGGCCGCATCCTGTATTCCCTTCTGGAGCGGTTTGAGGGGATCACCCTGGGCAGCCTCAGTGGCGGCACCAAGGATAATGCCATTCCCCGGCAGTGTACCGCCACTGTTTGCCCGGCCGGCGAAGCCGAATATCATGCGGCCCTGGCAGCCGCACAGGAGCTGGCCGCTGTGTTAAAGGAAGAAATCAGCGCAGTGGAGCCCCATGCCGTCCTGACAGTTACGCCCATCCGGTGTGATAGGCATATCTCCTCCCAGGATACCCGGGATCTGATAAGCCTCATTTTTTTGGCGCCGGACGGTGCGCTGCGCCGCAACGTAGCCGCCGGGGGCTTCATCATCGCCTCCGTAAATATGGGGATTCTCACCATCAAGGAGGACGGGCGGTTCTGCGCCATGTTCGCTCCCAGGAGCTCTGTGGCGTCCCTGCAGGAGAACACCAAGGCCCAGCTGCGCCTGCTGGCGGAACTCAACCGCTTTACCTTCACCTGCGACAGCGAGTACCCCGGCTGGGCCTATCGGGAGCAGTCCCCCCTGCGGGATACCCTGTGCGGCGCCTACGAGGAGCTCTTCGGCAGTAAAATGAAGCTGGAGGCCATCCATGCCGGGCTGGAATGCGGGCTGTTCTCGGAAAAATTCCCCGGTCTGGATGCGGTGGCAATCGGGCCCAATATCGCCCGCTGCCATACACCCCAGGAATGCCTGGATCTGAAATCCTGCGAGCGTACGGCGGCGCTGCTGCGCCATGTTCTCAAAAAGCTGGCGGATTAAAAAGGAGTGCCCATGAAGTTACTGAATCGCCTTGAGGAGTATTCCAAGTCCCCGGCCTACCCGTTCCATATGCCGGGGCACAAGCGCCGGATGGACTCCCTGGATCCCCGGCTGCCCTGGCAGCTGGACATTACAGAAATCGACGGTTTCGACAACCTGCATTCCCCGTCGGGGATTCTGAAGGATGGGATGGACCGCGCCGCCAGGCTCTATCACAGCCGCCGGACCTTTTTCCTGGTAAACGGCAGCACCTGCGGCATCCTGGCGGCAGTCTGCGCCGCCACAGCCCCGGGGGATACGGTTCTGATGGCCCGGGGCTGCCATAAATCCGTGTACCACGCCGTGGAGCTGCGGGGGCTCACCCCCGTCTACCTGATGCCCTCCTGGGACGATTCCTTCGGCGTCTTTGGCAGTATTACGCCGGCCGCCGTGGAGCAGGCCCTGTGCGGGAACCCCAAAATACGCCTTGTCATCCTGACAAGCCCCACCTATGAGGGAGTGCTCAGCGACATTGCCGCCATTGCACAAATAGCCCACCGGCATGGGGTTCCTCTTTTGGTGGACGAGGCCCATGGCGCTCACTTGGGCTTTGACTCCCGCTTTCCTCAGAGCGCCGTGGCGCTGGGGGCGGATATCGTCATTCAAAGTTTACACAAAACCCTCCCCAGCCTGACGCAGACGGCGCTGGCCCATCTAGGCGGGGAGATGATAGACGAGCGGCGCTTTGCCCGCCAGCTGGCAGTGTTTGAGACCAGCAGCCCCTCTTACCTGCTGATGGGCTCGATTGAAAGCTGTCTTGAGCTTCTGAAAAGCCCGCAGGAGCTGTTTTCTCCTTACTGGGAGCGTCTTGAGCGGTTTTCCGGGGCCATGAAACAGCTTCAAAACCTGCGGGTCCTCTGCTGCGGGGAGGATTCCCCCGCCCGGCATCCGGCCTTTTTCGCCTTTGATCCCTCCAAGCTGGTGATCTCTACAAAGGGTACCGGCCTCACCGGGCCGGCGCTTTCCCAGCTGCTGCGGGAACGCTATCGCCTGGAATTGGAGATGGCGATGGGAGACTATGCCCTGGCCATGACCAGCGTATGCGATACCGACGAGGGCTTTACCCGATTGAGCGGCGCCCTGCTGGCTGTGGACGCGCAGACAGGTGCCAAAGCAGCCGCCAAGGCATCCCCGATTGTGCCCCGGCTTCCCCGCCAGCGCCTGATCCCGGCAAAGGCCGCGCTTCTGCCGGGAAGCCCCACCCCCACGCCGGACTGCGGCGGGCTCACCAGCGCCCAGAGCGTTTGGGCCTACCCTCCCGGAATCCCTCTGCTGGTGCCGGGTGAGGAGATCTCCCAGGAGTTTCTTTTGCAGATGCAGGAACTGGAAAACCAGGGGGTTGCCCTTTATGGAGACTATGGTTCCCCTGCCGAGAGCCTGCGGACCCTCGACTTGACGCAGCAGGATTTTTATGGTTAAATAGAATGTGATTCGGAGGCGGTTTTTTCCTCCTCCGGCGTATGTTTGCATTAAAGGAGGTTGTGAATAATGAATCGGATTCAGACTTTGGATACCCGCGACCTGGCCAAAAGCGTAGAGAACGGCGGCTGCGGCGAATGCCAGACTTCCTGTCAGTCTGCCTGCAAAACTTCCTGCGGCGTTGCCAATCAGCAGTGTGAGAATTGCGGCGAGGACAACAAATAAGCCAAAACACGTTCAGAGGGGTCGCTGCCCGGCTGTGAAAACAGCTGAGCGGCGATTTTTCTGTTCGCACGCATACATCTGCCGGATGAGCGGCTGGGAATTATCGCCGCTCATCCGGCTCCGCAGCCATTACATCGTAAAGGGAAAGGAACGAGAGCGGGAATGATTCATCAATATAAACTCAACGGGTACAATATCGTCCTGGATGTGTACAGCGGCTCTGTGCACGTAGTGGACGATCTGGCCTACGATATTATCGGGCTGTATGAAACCCAGGATCCTCAAAGCATCACGCAGCTGATGCTGCAAAAATATGCCCAGTCCCCCGATGTCACCGAGGAGGCCATCCAGGAGGTTTTAGAGAGCATCGAAGAGCTGAAGGTCGCCGGAAAGCTGTTTGCACAGGACGTCTATGCGGATATGGCCTTCGATTATAAAAAGCGCAATCCGGTTATCAAGGCCCTGTGCCTGCACGTGGCTCACACCTGCAACCTCACCTGCGACTACTGCTTTGCCAGCCAGGGAAAATATCAAGGGGAACGGGCGCTTATGAGCTTTGAGGTGGGAAAGCAGGCCCTGGATTTCCTGATTGCCAACTCCGGGCGCCGCACCAATCTGGAGGTGGATTTCTTCGGCGGCGAGCCGCTGATGAACTGGGAGGTCGTAAAGCGGCTGGTGGCGTACGGCAGGGAACAGGAGAAGATCCACAACAAGAAATTCCGCTTTACGCTCACAACCAACGGTGTGCTGCTGGACGATGAGGTGATTGAGTTCGCCAACCGGGAGATGCACAATGTGGTGCTCAGCCTGGACGGACGCCGGGAGGTTCACGACCGGCTGCGCAAAACGGTGAACGGCAAAGGCAGCTACGATATCATTGTTCCCAAATTCCAAAAGCTGGTGAAGAGCCGGGGCGGCAAAGGCTACTATGTACGGGGCACCTTCACCCATAACAATGTGGATTTTACCGAGGATCTGTTCCATATGGCGGATTTGGGCTTCCGGGAGCTTTCCATGGAGCCGGTAGTCTGCGCGCCCGAGGACCCGTATGCCCTCACCCAGGAGGATTTGCCGGTTCTCTTCGAGCAGTATGAAATTCTGGCAAAGGAGATGATCCGCCGGGACAAGGCCGGGGATCCTCTCACCTTCTACCACTACATGATCGATCTCAAGGGCGGGCCCTGCATCTATAAGCGCATCTCCGGCTGCGGCAGCGGAACCGAATATATGGCGGTGACTCCCTGGGGAGAGCTGTACCCCTGCCATCAGTTCGTGGGGGATCCCAAATACAGTATGGGGGATGTGTGGCGCGGCGTCACCAATCCCAGCCTTCGGGAGGAGTTCCAGCAGTGTAACGCCTATGCCCGCAAGGATTGCCAGGACTGCTGGGCGCGTCTGTACTGCAGCGGAGGCTGTGCCGCCAACGCCTATCACGCCACCGGGGATATCCGGGGGATCTATGAGTATGGGTGTGAGCTGTTCCGCAAACGGATGGAATGCGCCATCATGGTGAAAATTGCCCAGGCAGGGCTTCAAAAAAGCCATCCTGATGAAGCAAATGCAGAAACGAACGTATAGTTGGGGACAGTGCCTATGAACTGGATTTTGGAGTTAGAAAGCCGGGGATTTTCACTGGAAGAGGTCTGTGAAGAGGATTTACAAGATTTTATCACAGTGGAAAAGCTTTCCCACCACCGGTATGTGGCTCAGCATCCCGAATTTTTCGGCCCGTGGAATGAAGCGGTTCTCGTAGAATCCTTTCATCAAAAGAGGAAAACGACCTTTTTCAAGAAAGTATACCGGCAGAATGAACTTGCGGGCTTTTTAGGCTATGATGAAAAGCCCGGCGGCATCCAGGGCGTCTTTGTGCGCATTCTTCCGCCGTTCCAGGGAAACGGCGTTGGCACCCTCTTTTTGAACCGCCTCAAGGCGCTCTCCCGGCAGCTGGGGATTCCGGTAATCCTGGCGGTCATCAAAACCAATCCCGCATTCAGCCTGTACCGGCGCCTGGGCTTTGAGTTCTTTGAGGAACAGGGTGCCCTGTACTTTCTACGGTATCCGGCCCAAATGAAGCCCGCCGACGGCGATAGCCGGAGCAAATGACAGCCAATGCCGCTGAGGTTCCCTGTTTGGAGCCCGAAAGGCAGTTCCTGTATTTGCATATCGCTTGGTTCCATATAGCAAGGCCCCCCTGACGGATTGATTTTCCTGCATCAGGGGGGCCTTCGTTTTTTGTTCGCTTTGATAGGGTTCGCAGCAGTGATACTCCACTCCTCTTTTTGAGAATAAACCTGCGCACGCTTGGGGAGAAACTTCCGGAACCCCCGCTTGATCATTGAACCCTCTGTCTGGTAGATATCCGCCGCTTTCCATCAGGCAGGGCGGGCGTCCTGCTCCCAAGAGCAGCCTATTCTTCTTGCTCCACCCGTTCCAGCCCCACAGAGCCCTCTTGGCTCACCGCCTTTACCAGACAGTCGTCCGGTGTCAGCTTCCAGTAACCTTCCTCGGGGAAAGCGGCCGAGAGCTCAACAATCCCACAGGCGGCGGGCTTCCCTTTTTTCAGAAATGCCATCAGTACCTGGCCTTCTTCGGTTTGGTTCTCCACAGAATGGCTCACCAGGTAATTCCAAAACCACTTGGCACCGGTCCATTCGGCGCCCGCAATCCGATAGGCCTCCTTAGGCGCAAAGCCGCTCTGAAAAATGTACGCCTCATCCCAGGCAAAATAGGTACACTGGGATAATTCAAAAGGCTCCTCCTGCTCCATCAGTTCGGAGAGCTCCTGAGAAAACTGGGTTTCCATCAAACTGGTACAGCGTCCCTCGCGAAACGTACTGGTTCCAAAAATCATAAACGCTGTTCCTGCCAGCAACAATAGGATAATACCCCAGGCGATTAGCTTGGCCCGGGTAGCTGTGCGCATTCTGCTCATCGTATAATATCCTCCTCCTGATTTCCCCGGCTCGCCCAAGGGCGCCGCAGTCCGGGAGTTGTCGGGATTCGACAAACTTGGTATTTGTACTTATTATACAACAGTGTTATAATAAAAAATAGTATGAATTCTCCAAACGAGCAATTTTTTCCTCTTTCACCTTCTTCTAAAAATGAGTAGTCCTCTCCCCCCTTGCTATTTTTTGTTACCCGGGTATGAAAGCCTCAGGCTTTCTCTCATTGTAAGAAAAAATAGGTTGAATTCTCCAAACGAGCAATTTTTCCTCTTTCACCTTCTTCTAAAAATGAGTAGTCCTCTCCCCCCTTGCTATTTTTTACCCCGGTATGAAGGCCTGACTTGCAGCAGTGCGGCCCTTCAATTACCAAAACAGGACTGCCTGATTCTTACCTCATGGAGGATGATTATGGGACAATTCGGTTTTTCCTGGATGGGACTGATTTTTCTGCTTCTTTTGTTCATACCCAATCTAATCTGGACAAAATACCAGCCGTCCGGTGATGCACAGGGCAAAGAAAGCAGACTATTAAGGGGCCTGGAAAAGACGGGGCAGGTTTGCGTTACTTCCATTGTCCTGTTCTTTTCGGATTTTAATCCTCACAGCTTTACCCCCTGGACCCTGTGGCTCATTGGCGCTCTGGCTCTGATGGCGCTGTATGAATGCTTCTGGATCCGGTATTTTAAAAGTTCAAAGACTCTGTATGATTTTTACGCCAGCTTTTTAGGAATCCCTGTCGCCGGGGCCAGCCTTCCGGTGGCCGCCTTTATATGCCTGGGGATTTACGGAAAGGTTCTCTGGCTTCCTTTGGCAGCCGTTATTCTGGGGATCGGCCACATCGGCATTCATCTGGGACACTACAGGGAACTCAGCAATGAAGGCTCTCGCCAGGTGCCGCCGCGGCAGCCGGTACCCTCTGCTTGTCCCTCAATCAAAGCAAATTCGGAAAGGAGCTTCGAGAGATGAACCGTAAAGAAGAATTTTACTGGAACCGGCTGGACAACACTGCCAAGGTATATCCGGCTATCTCCTCTTCCCGCTCCAGCAATGTGTACCGCATCTGTGTCAAGCTCAAAGAGCCTGTGAAGCCCGAAGTCCTGGAGCAGGCTCTGCAGGAGACCCTGCAGCAGCTCCCCATCTACAATGTAAAGCTCCGCAAGGGCTTATTCTGGTATTACTTTGAAACCAATTTTTCCAAACCGGTAGTGCGTGAGGATCATCTGTTTCCCTGTACGCCCATTGACAAATGGCCCAACAATGGTTTTTTATTCCGCCTGACGTATTTTGACAAAAAGATCAATTGGGAGGTATTTCACGCCCTCTCCGACGGCAATGGCGCTATTTTCTTTTTAAACTGCCTGATTCTCAATTATCTGCAGCTGGCCCATCCACAGGATGCGGCCCTCAATGGCATTTCCCTCATCGATTCCACCCTGCCCCAGTCCGCCTTTGAGGAAAACAGCTTTCTCAGCGCAGCCCGCGAAATCGG
This sequence comes from Marvinbryantia formatexigens, assembly GCA_021771035.1. GTDB lineage: Bacteria > Bacillota > Clostridia > Oscillospirales > Ruminococcaceae > CALXEM01. Next base: position 13,683 of record JAETPU010000008.1, read on the forward strand.
AGCCGATGTCAAGGCGGGGACGGCCATTCCGGCGCTGCCCCGCGCCTATCAAGTCTCCGGCGTCCCCGCTCCGCTGCGGGAGGTACGGGTGATCCAGCTGTTTTTAGAGTCCCGTTCCCTGATTGCCCTGGCAAAGGCCAGCGGCGTCACGGTGACGGCCTATCTGGCTGCGGTGCTGTTTTTATCCATCTATGAGGAGAGCTGGCGTTATTCCCGCCGCCGGCATCCCATCTCCATCTGTGTCCCGGTGGATCTGCGCAGCTTCTTTCCTTCCCACACCCTTCGCAACTTTTTCTCCACCATCAACATGACGTTGGATTTTTCCAAGAAGGACTATACCTTTCAGGAGCTTTTGGAGTTCTGTTCCAATGAACTGCAGCGCCAAATTACCCATGAAGGGGTTCTGCAAAAGGTACGCAGCAATGTGCACGCGGAGGAATCCATGGCCCTGCGGCTGGTTCCCCTGTTTTTAAAGAATCTGGTTCTCAAGGGAATCGGGCAAAAAACGGAAAACGGCAACACCACCACGCTGTCCAACCTGGGGCGCATCAAGCTGCCCGAAGCCATGGCACCCTACCTGCAGCGGTATGAGGTGATGCTCAGCCCCTCGAAGCACCAAACCGTGAAGCTGGGGGTAATTTCCTATGACCAGACGATGTGCCTGAGTTTTGTCAGCGGCATTGAGGAGACGGATGTTCCCCGCTATTTCTGCCGGTTTTTGACCCAGCAGGGAATTGATATCCGGATTTCCAGCAATATGGAGGTGAGTCCAGATGAAGCAATGTCCTAAATGCCGGGTCACTATTGAAAACAACCTGTTGTCTTGCCCGCTGTGCGGCGGCAGCCTCAAGGAAACTGACGCCCGGTTCGAACGGGACTATCCCAATATCCTGGCCCGCAGCACCCGCCGGCGTTTTGCTATGAAGGTGCTTTTGTTTATTCTGGTCATCGCCGGGGCGGTGAGTGTGCTAATCAACACCATGAACCCCTCCCAGGCTCTGTGGAGTATCTGCGTAGTGGCCAGCATTATCTACCTGTGGGTGAGCGTGGTGTGTATCCTGCGCTCCTCCCGCAATATCGGGCTGATGATTCTCATTCAAATCCTGCTCTTGTCCGGGTTGTGCATCGTCATCAATTATTTTGCCGGGCCGCCGCGATGGTCCGTGGATTATGTGGTGCCCATCCTGATTATTGTAGGCACCGCCGTTATCACGGTGATCACCCTGGTGCGGCCCATGCAGCTGCGGGATTACCTGGTGTATCTGGTGGATTTGGCTGTTCTGGGAGTCATCTCCCTGCTGCTGATCTGGCTGAACATCGCTACCGTGCGCTGGGCTCTGGTGGCCTCCGCCTTCTATACCATTGCCACCCTGGCGGGAATGTTCCTGTTTTCCGACCGCCGCACCCGCCATGAGATGAAAAAGCGCTTTCATCTGTGATACCCGGTTAGGCCTGCCCTTAATGGGCAGGCTCTTTATTTTAGATCGCAGGCCCGGTTCTCCTGCGAAAAGCACTTGCTTTTTTCTTGGGAATATGCCATAATAATAAAAATAGGTTCGTTCTGATTAGAACAAAATGCGGATCGGCCCAGCCGGGGAACTGCCCCGGTTTTTCTTTTGCCGGTACTGAAAAAAAGGAGTGTATCAGATTGGCCAAAACCCATCAAAACGATTTAGGCCGGGATTCCATCCCCTCCCTGCTGCTCAAGTTATCTGTGCCTGCCATCCTGGCGCAGCTGGTAAATGCCCTGTACAATATTGTGGACCGTATGTACATCGGGCATATCCCCAACGAGGGAGTGCAGGCCCTCACCGGGCTGGGGCTGTGTTTTCCTATTATCATCATTATCTCCGCCTTTGCGGCCTTTGTGGGAATGGGCGGCGCGCCCTATGCCTCCATGCGCATGGGGGAAAAGGATAACGAGGGCGCGGAAAAAATTATGGGCAACTGCCTGAGTGCCCTGGTCATCATCTCCGCTGTCCTCACCGTACTGCTGCTCATCTTCAAGCGCGATCTGCTGTTTTTATTCGGCGCCAGTGAAAACACCATTGAATATGCCGATTCCTATCTGGGAATTTACATTCTGGGCACCATCTTTGTGCAGTTCTCCCTGGGGCTCAACGCCTTTATCAACGCCCAGGGCTTTGCCACCATCGGCATGGCCACCGTGCTCATCGGAGCTGTCACCAACATTGTATTGGATCCTTTGTTCATCTTTGTGTTCCATATGGGGGTACAGGGCGCCGCTTTGGCAACCATTCTCTCCCAGGCGGTTTCCGCAGTGTGGGTACTGCTGTTCTTAACCGGGAAACGCACCAGCCTGCGTTTTCGCCTGCGCAACCTCAAGCCGGATCTGCGCCTTCTGGGGCCAGTGTTCGCCCTGGGGCTCTCTCCTTTTATTATGCAGGCCACTGAAGGCCTGGTGAACATTGTGCTCAATGCCTCTCTGCAGCGCTACGGCGGAGATTTGTACGTTGGCGCTATGACTATCCTGAGCAGTGTGATGCAAGTGGTCACCATGCCGATGACCGGCTTGGGACAGGGTCTCCAGCCCATTGTGAGCTACAATTTCGGGGCAAAAAAATTCGACCGTGTACGACATGCCTTCAAACTCACCTTAGTCTGTAGCTTTGTGTTCTCTTTCCTTATGTGGGGATTCATCGAACTGTTCCCACAGGTATTTATCGCCATTTTCAATAAGGATCCCTCCCTCACCCAGGTGACCATTTGGGCGATGCGCATTTTCATGGCGATGGTGTTTATGATGGCCGGACAATTCACCTGCCAGCAGGTATTCGTGGCTCTGGGACAGGCGAAAATCTCGATTTTCCTTGCCCTCTTGAGAAAGGTCATCCTGCTGATACCGCTGGCCCTGGTTCTGCCGCACCTGTTTGGGCTCTCCGTCACCGGTGTGTTCCTGGCGGAGCCTATCGCGGATTTCTGCGCGGCGGCCACCACCATGGGTCTGTTCGCCTTCCAGTTCCCCAAAATCCTCAAGGCAGCCGGGGAAGAGCACAGAGGAAAAGCCTGAGCCTGATTCAGACGCAAATTCTCCAGTCCGCACCTGCTATAGCCGGCTCCGTGATTCCCGGATGCCCTTTAATAAGGCCCCTTTCTGCAAAACCTCTGTTCTCAAAGGAGAACGGAGGTTTTCTTTCTGCCTCAGACGCCGCAGCAGTGCATTCTCCAAAATCCTCCCCTTTGCCATAGCTGCCGCCTAGCGGCTTTCGTGCCCGCCGCAGCGGCGCTGCCTTCCTCGTACTGCTAAATGGCCTTTGCTGGGGCTGCGGTGCAAAACTGAGCTTGTCCTTCTTGTGCTCTTGCTGACGGCCCTGTGAAAACGCAAATGAACAATGGCGGATACTGTCCCGCACGGCTCCCTCTCCTGTCCCCGATAGCCCGCCTCCGTTTCCTTTACCTTGCAAAAGCGCCTTGCCCGCCGTATAATGGAGATCGAATAAGAATTGGAAGGGATGGATTCTGCATGGGCAAACGACCCAACATTATTCTCATGAACTGCGACGATTTGGGTTACGGAGATCTGAGCTGCTATGGCTCAAAGGTGAACCGTACGCCGAACCTGGACGCTATGGCCCAGGAGGGCATCCGGTTCACGGACTTCTACATGGCATCGCCGGTATGCTCGCCCTCTCGCGGCGGAATGCTCACCGGATGCTATCCTCCCCGCATCGGCTTCGGCAGCTTTCAGGGACAGGCAGTATTATTCCCGGGGATGGGTGTTGGCCTGAGCAGTGAGGAAACCACCATTGCTGATATTCTGCATGACGCGGGATACCGCACGAAAATTATCGGCAAATGGCACTGCGGGGATCAGCCGGAATTTCTGCCGCTCAGGCATGGATTCGACGAATACTACGGCCTTCCCTACAGCAATGATATGGGCCGCCAGATCCATCGGGAGCAGAGCCCGCCGCTGCCGCTCATCGACGGCGAGGAGATTCTGGAGGAACAGCCGGATCAGCGCTCCCTGACGGAACGCTATCTGGAGCAGGCGGTTCGCTTTATCCGCCGGAGCAACGAGAATCCCTTCTTCTTGTATTTTGCCCATATGCATGTACATCTGCCCCTGTATGCCGCCATGCCCTTTGTGGAACGCTCCCAGAACGGCGATTACGGAGCCTGTGTCGAGGCTGTGGACTGGACTGTGGGTGCCATCCTGCATGAGCTGCGCCGCCAGGGGCTGCAGGAGGATACCCTCTTCATTTTCACCTCCGACAACGGCGGCCGCGGGGATCACGGCGGAAGCAACGCCCCGCTGCGCGGCATGAAAACCACCACCTGGGAGGGCGGGCAGCGCGTGCCCTGCATTATGTATTGGCCGGGACATATCCGCAGCGGCGTTGTGTCCCAGGAGCTGCTCACCTCGATGGATTTTCTGCCCACCTTTGCCGCACTGTGCGGCGCCGCGGTCCCGCAGGGAAAGAAAATTGACGGGATCGACTGCTCGCGGCTGCTCTTTGAGGATATCCCCTCCCCCCGCAGGGAATTCTTTTACTACCGCATGAATGATCTGGAAGCCGTCCGCACCGACACCTGGAAGCTGCACGTTTCCAAGGCGGGCGTTCCGGTCCGGGAATTGTACAACCTGAGGGAGGATATCTCCGAGAGCCATAACGTATATGAGGAGCATCCGGACATCGTTGCACAGCTGGAAAAACTCCTGGAGGAATGCCGGGCGGATTTAGGCGACGATCGCACCGGTATCCAGGGCCGGGGGATTCGTCCCATCGGGCAGGTGGACAATCCGAGGCCCCTCACTCAGTATCGGGAGGATCACCCCTACATCATCCAGATGTATGATAAGGATGAGATAGGCTGACAGCTGCGGACAAGCAAATCGTGTTTTTTCAGGCGTTTTCCCGTTCCGAAAGGCTGGGAAAGCGCCTTTTTTTCAGTACAGAAAGCACTGCCTGGCCCGTGGGAGCGCTGCGCAAAAAGCTTCCGGTTGGACTACGGGGCCAAGCGGGCAGCTATCAGCAAGTTCCCGTCGAAAGAAAGCCGCTGTCAGAATAGGGTTCCTGTTTTACGGCAGCGGGACAGGCGGCGCCGGCAAAATTAAAAATTCAATCCCTCCATGGATGCTGTTTCTGACAGGCCTAATAACCCCTCGCTTCGCGGACGGCTGCGTCCACCCAGTTCAGGCGCAGCTCCAGGATATCCCAGAACTGCGCCTGCGCTTTTGCCCATATCCCCGGCATTCCCCGCCGGCTGAGCCCCTGTGCAAAACCAAAAGGCTTTCCCATACCCTTGGAAAATCTCTGTCACACTCGATACATGTTTCAGACTGTTGGTTTTCCCCTGATACACTCAGCACCCTGAAGGGCAGTTCTCCTTTTCGCCATGATATGGGCTCCATTGGGCCAATGCACCCCACTGTGAATCCCAGCAGCAGAATCAGGCAGGCGCTTCCCGGCGTCTGGCACGTTCCCGGTTCCGAACCGGTAATATTTGGCCGGGCTATCTCGCATTTTTGTGCAGAAAAAGAGAGGAAATCCGGCGAAAAATCCGGTATACTGAAACTATGCCCGCCGGCCAAGTATCGAGACCGTCTGTCAAGGGCCGGCTTTATGCAGAATGTACCAATTCAGAGTGCTGCTATTTAGAAAAACTGCCGCTGACAGGCTGCGGGCCAAAGAAAGCCCTGTTCAGAAAGGAAGCAACCATATGCAATGGATTGAAAATCTCAACAAGGCCGTTCAATACCTGGAGAACCACCTCACCGGGGAAATCGACTATCACCAGGCGGCAAAAATCGCCGGCTGCTCCGTCTATCATTTTGGAAGGATGTTCGGGTATCTGGCCAATATGCCCTTGGGAGAATATATCCGCCGCAGAAGGATGTCCCTTGCGGCGTCAGACCTGCGCAGCGGCCAGGAAAAAATTGTGGATATCGCGCTGAAATACGGCTACGCCTCTCCCACCGCCTTCAACCGGGCGTTTCAAAGCGTCCATGGCATCGCTCCCTCCGCTGCGAGGAAGGAGGACGCATCCCTGAAAGCCTTCGGGCCTATCCATTTCCAAGTTACAGTGGCAGGGATGCAGGAACTGGAATACCGCATTCAGAAGCTGGAGGCGTTCCGTATTGTGGGCGTCGGCCGTCCTCTCGCAATGGAATTGGAGCAGAACTTTGCCATGGTACCGCAGCTCTGGCAGCAGGCTGCCATGGATGGCACCATCGCCAGCCTCGCCGCCAAAATGGACTCACAGCCCATGGGCCTTCTGGGTGTGAGCGCCTGCAACGACGATGAAAGCTGGCGGTACTATATCGCTGTTTCCACCTCCCAGCCCGTCCAGGCTCCCCTGGAGGAGTATACGGTTCCCGCCTTTACCTGGGCCGTTTTCGACGGCGAGGGCGTCTGCCCGCAGGCAATCCAGGAGTTGGAGCGGCAAATCGTCACTCAATGGCTGCCTACCTCCGGGTATGAATATGACAACGGCCCGGATCTCGAAGTGTATCTCAACCCGGATCCCCAAAACGCCAAATTCCAGGTATGGATCCCCGTCGTAAAACGATAAGGAGAATAAAAATGCCCCATTATTCCATTGACGCCTTCATCGAATCCCTGCCCGAGGCTGCCCGGGAGCAGGCTGTGCAGATCCACACGCTTGCGCTGGAACACGGCCTCACACCGGAAGTCAAGGAAGCCAAAAGCGGATTTACCGTCTCCTATACCACTTTAAAGCCCAAGAAAACCCTGGCGGTGTTCGTCCAGCGCAAATCGGGTGTGAAACTGCGTCTGTATCCCCGGCACCTTCCCCAACTTGTCCCCTTTTTACAGACACTGCCCCCGCAGATGAAAGAGGAGCTGCAGCGGGCCTCGGTGTGTAAACGCCTGATAAACCCGGATGCCTGCAATCCAAAATGCCCGATGGGCTATGCATACATCCTGGACGGACAAGTACAGCAAAAATGCCGTCATATGGCCTTTATGCTCTCGGTCACGCCTGAAACCACCCCTTTTATCCTGGAATTTTTAAGCCGGGATATCCGCACCCCGGATTGAGGACCGCCTGCCGGTAAACTGCCAAACCGGCGGCTCAGTTTCTCCAGCGGCCCGGCACGTCAGCCCGGCGAGCCGTTCCAACCGGGCCGCGGTGTATCCCCAATTCCCCGCACTTTCTTCTGTTAAAATACCCTCAGGGGATTGACTTTCCAAAGCTTTCCCCGGTATAATAAAAATAAGTTCAAACAGGAAACTGGAATCTGCCGGTTTCCTTCTCTTTTACAGGCACCGTGCTCGTGAACGGACAGAAAGGAAGTTGAATATGGAGCCTCAAATCACCAATCCCATTCTCCCAGGGTTCAATCCCGATCCCTCTATCATCCGGGTAGGGGAGGATTATTATCTGGCGACCTCCACCTTTGAATGGTTTCCCGGTGTTCAGATTTACCATTCCACCGATCTTCAGAATTGGGAACCCGTTGCCAGGCCTCTCAACCGGCTCTCCCAGTTGGATATGAAGGGCTGCGATATTTCCGCCGGCGTTTTCGCCCCCTGCCTGAGCTACTGTGACGGCGTATTCTACCTGATGTATACCAACGTGCGCAGCCATTGGTATAACTTTATGGACTGCCATAATTACCTGGTGACTGCCACGGATATCCGGGGCGAATGGTCGGAACCCGTCTATATCCACAGCGCGGGATTTGACCCCTCCCTGTTCCATGACGATGACGGGCGCAAATGGGTCGTCAGCGTCATGCGCCAGCACCGGGGCATGGCTATGGGCGGCATCTGCCTGCAGGAATATGATCCCATCGGGCAGCAAATGAAGGGCCCTATGGAAATTATCTTCCAAGGCAGCCTGGGCTTCGGCGGCGGCGAGGGCGCCCACCTGTATCACCTGAACGGTTGGTACTACCTGATTACCGCAGAGGGCGGCACCGAGTTCGGCCATGCCGTCACAATGTCCCGTTCCCGCACCATCGCCGGCCCCTATGAAATGCATCCTCAGACACCGCTTCTCACCTCCAGGGATTCTCTCTCCCTGCCTATTCAGCGGGCCGGACACGCGGATTTGGTATGTACCCCGCAGAACGAATGGTATATGGTGTTCCTGGGCAGCCGTCCCCTGCCGCCCAACCGCCGCAGTGTACTGGGCCGGGAAAGCTATATCAACAAAATGGAGTGGCATGAGGACGGCTGGCTGTATCCGGTGGCCGGCGGGCACCATCCCACTCTGCTCACCCCCGCTCCCAAGGGATGCGCCCCTGACCCGCGCAAAAACCGCTCCAAGCACTATGCCTTTGCCCCCGGAGAATTGGATATGGATTTTCTCTCCCTGCGCATCCCTCTGGATGAGACCATGCTCTCCCTGGATGCCCGTCCCGGTTACCTGCGCCTGATCGGCAAGGATTCCCCCAACTCCCGGTTTGAGCAGAGCCTGGTGGCCCGCCGTCAGCAGGCCTTCTCCTATACGGCAACCACCTGTCTGGAATTTGAGCCCCAATCCGTCAAGCAGTTTGCCGGACTTATGGCTATCTATGATTCCGATGACTTTTATTATCTCAATGTCACCCAAAACGAGCAGGGTGAAAAGGCCGTGGATGTCATGGTGATGGAACACGCCGCCCTGAGCTTCCCCTGCCAGAGCATCCCCATCCCCAGAGACGCCCCCTGCTGGCTTCAGGCGCGGGTACGCGGGACTTCCCTGCAGTTCTATTATTCCCTGGACGGCCAAACCTACCGCGCCATCGGCCCGGCGCTGGATCAAACCAAGCTCTCCGACGAATACTCCCAGCAGGGAGCCTATACCGGCGCGATGGTGGGCCTGGCCTGCAGCGATATGCTCACCCGCAGCGCCTGTGCGGACTTTGCCTTCTTCGATTATCAGGAGCTGGACGATTAGGCGTACTTACCCTTTCCCCATTGTGCCTGATACGCGTTATAGGAGCTGCTATGCCCCGTGCGTCCAGCGGCATCCTCAGATAATCCAGTATCTCCATTGACAGCCAAGGGCTTAACGCCCACTTAGCGAATCACTTTCTTAGCTTTTCGCTCAATCATGTTATAGGTATGACCAGCCCCTTTGAGGGCCAAACTCCTGTGGCAGCCCCTATCCCAGTTTTGATGACGATAGCCCAGGGCAAGAATTTGCCCTGGGCTATCCATATTATATAGAGAGCCATCGGTTTATCGGTTATCATATGGCGCTAATGAGCGGAAAGCCTTATCAATAAGTCAATACTTGACAAAATCTCCTGTTCTGATTGGTTGTGTTTTGCCCGACTGCATTCATCTCACGCAGGAGGTTCTCTCTTTTGTTAAAGCTTTTTATCCACCCCCAGTTTAACTGGGGGATTTTTCCGCCTGCCCGGCGACATACAAAAAGGCGACCTACAAAAAACAGAGAGAGAAGCCGAAGCTTTCCCTCTCTGTTTATCTGTTTTTCCCAGAAGCAATCAAAATTCAGTTTCCCTTAACGGGAGCTCTTGCCGACCCTACGGAACCCAACCACACCGGCTACCGCCAACGATACCACTGCAAGCACCATCGCGATTGGCAGCATATTGTCGAAATCTCCGGTACCGGGGTTTACCTTCTCCTCGCTCCCGGAGCCCGCCCCGCTCTTGAGAGCGCTCTTGGAAAGCACATAACTGCCCAGGCTCTTTGTTTCAAAGGTGATGGTCCCGTCCTTCACCGTTGTTTTGATGGCCGTCAGCTTGCCGTCCTTATCAATACTGTACAAAAAAGGATTGTCGCCGTATACATTGGAATCCGCGTACAAAGTAACCTGTGCTTCCTGGACAAAGGAATTTTCACCGCGGACATTGAAATAGCTCTTCTGAATATCCGGATTGGCGTCCTCCACAGCGCTGTTGGCCTGGGTATCCCAGTACAGATTCATGGATTTCTGCGCCTTAGAAAATTTAACAGACACACGGGCAATATCGCCAAAGCCCAGATTCAGGGTTTTCCCCTCAAAATCGCCCATAGAGGCCACCGCCTCATTGGTATCCTTCGTAATCACCACCGGCTGGCTGTTGTCTGCCGTCTTTTTGGAGGCATCCTGTGTGATTTTCAGAACGCTGCCCTGCGTGAGCGCATCGCTGACCTGCTGGGCGGAAAACTCATCCCAGCCAAGAATAGTCTCAAAGGAAGTCTGATATGTGTCGCCGCCCTTGATTTTCAGCGTGAACTCAACCGCCAAACGCTCGGAGACAATGGCCTGATATTCCTTCTTTGTCTGAATTTCCACCATTACGGCGTTGTTCTCCACGTCAAACTGGCATTTGTACCCCTCTACATAGGAGGCGCCGGAGGTCACCTTAACCGTTGCAGTAGCTTCCCCGGAATCCACTTTATCCTTAATTTCCTGCGCCGTCAGGGGAATTCCCACCACCTGGGCAGTTATCACGTCCCCTTGAACATATCCATTGCCGTGTTCCCCGGAAAAGCCAATCGGCAGATCCGCCGCAGAAACAGTAAAGCCTGCTATACCCAGTACGATAGCACAAGAAAGAATCAGGGAAAGAACCTTTTTCATCTTGAGCATCCTCCTTCATTGTAAAAAAATCACGGTGTCCCACTTGACACGCCTGAGCTGTCTGAACCCTGTCCAACAGGTACCCTTTCTTCAAACAGACTCATCCTTTTTGGATTATCCTCATTATACGACTGCGACTCAAAAATTGCAAGTGTTTTTTCTTCAAAATGTAATTCTTTTGTAACCACTATCAAAAATTCGGGCTGTTCTTTACCGAATTCACCGGAAAAAAACCAGATTTCCAGGCTCTTCTGCGGCAGTTCCGTAACAATTCTTACAAATTGGTGTCTGTCCTTTTTCTTTTCGTTTTCCCCATGCAGAAAACGAAAAGATATCGCCCACCGGACGAGAAACCTCCTGAGGAAGGATAAAAGCACACCTGCCGTCTGCTGGGTCCCGCTGAAATTGATCCAATTCCCTGGCACAGGCCGCCCGGTTTGGCCTTCCTGATGTAATTCCCAGGGCAGCGGGAAACCTGCCGCTTGCCTCTTTGCAGCCCCGATAGGGCAGGGTTCGGATTCCTCGATTCGCCGCTCTCCCCTGCCTCCGGGCCGTTCTCTTCTGCGCTGTGCTTTTTTAGACAAAACCGGTCTTATCGGCAGTTCCAGAAGGGAGCTTTTGATGACGATAGCCCAGGGCAAGAATTTGCCCTGGGCTATCCATATTATATAGAGAACTATACGTTACACCGCACTCCTAAAAGGAATGCTTTCTTCTAAAACAGGGGGCGCCTGCCGTCTGCAAACAGGCAGAAAACCGGACTTCCTTGTTTGGGACAGTATCGCTGCAAAAAGAGGTCCCGGCATTTCCGCCGGGGCCTCCAGTTACTTCTTACTTTGTGTTACAATGTTCGCAGACACTGCGAACACTAGGGAGTTTTGCTCACCGGCCTGAAGGCATGGCCGGTGTTTGGCAAGGCCAAACCGCAAAACATCCCGGTTGGTTCAGGATCTGTGTTATAGTTCCAGTGCCAGCAAATGGAATATACACGCTGCGCCGTCTCCATACATCTCCGGGATATTGATTCCGGCGTTCATCCAGGCCTGCCCGCTGAGGATTCTGCCGCTGTCCTGTTCCCGGTACCGTTTGCTTGGATCCAAACCCTGCAGGCGGATCCGCCGCAGCGGCGGGTTGGGATCCGTGCGCATCTGCACCACCTGTACCAAAGCCTCGGTTTTATCCTCACTTACAAACATCCAGGCCGCCATATCCGCATCTTGGAAAGGATCCACCAGGCGGTATTGATCGCCATAGGTAATCACGCCGTGCAGCTCCTTGAACTGCTGAATCTGCCGGCGCATCATTTCCTTTTCCTCCTGGGTGATTTTGGTGAGATCCAATTCATATCCAAAGGTCCCCGCCATCGCCACATAACCGCGGGTCTGCAGCTCAACGCTGCGCTTGGTCTGCTCGTTGGGACATACCGACACATGGGCCCCCATGGAGGAAACCGGGTACACATAGGACGTTCCATACTGAATTTTTACCCGCTCCAGCGCGTCGGTGTCATCGCTGGTCCAATACTGTGGCGCATAGTACAGCAGTCCGGGATCGAAGCGCCCTCCGCCGCCGGCGCAGCCCTCCAAAAGCAGGTTCGGGAACGCCTCAAGCAGACGCTCCATAAGCTGGTAGACGCCTAGGATATAGCGGTGCCAGGTCTCCTGCTGCCTGTCCGCGGGCAGCAGCCGGGAGGACACCTCCGTAAGGTTTCGGTTCATATCCCACTTGACATATTCGATGTTGGCGCTGCTGAGAATGGCGCTCATGCTCTGGAAGAGATAGTCCAGCACATCCTGGCGGGACATATCCAACACCATCTGGTTGCGGGAGAGGGAACGTCCCCGTCCCGGGATATGCAGGCACCAATCGGGATGGGCGCGGTACAAGTCGCTGTCCTCGGAAATCATCTCCGGCTCAAACCAGATGCCGAACTTCATCCCCAGGGCGTTGACCTTGTCCACCAAACTTTTCAGGCCGCCGCGCAGCTTTTGTTCATTGACAAACCAGTCCCCAAGGCCGCTTTTGTCGGAATCCCGCTTGCCGAACCAGCCGTCGTCCATCACGAACATCTCCACGCCCAGCTGCGCCGCCTGCTGCGCAATCGCCAAAAGCTTTTCTTCGTTGAAGCTGAAATAAGTGGCCTCCCAGTTGTTCACCAAGATGGGGCGGCGTTTATGTTTCCACGGCCCGCGGCACAGGTTGTTCCGGTACAGCCGATGGAAGGTTCTGGACATCCCGCCCAGTCCCTCCTGGGAATACACCATCACCACCTCAGGGGCGGTAAACGCCTCACCGGGCCCGAGCTTCCAAGTAAAGTCCGTAGGGTTTATCCCCATCACCAGCCGGGCGGTATCCAGTTGGCCCACTTCCACTTCCGCCAGAAAGTTTCCGCTGTAAACCAGGCTGAACCCATAGGCCTCGCCGTTCATCTCATCCGTATTTGGCCCCGCAATGGCCACAAAGGGGTTGTGCTGATGGCTGGACGCGCCCCGCAGGCTCTCGATGGACTGCTTTCCATGGGCCAACCTGCGGCGCTCAACCTGGCGTTCCCTGGCCCATTTGCCATAGAGATTCACCATATCATAGCGGTGGTGGTCAAAATCCACACAGGCGCTGAGTACCCTGCGCAGATAGAGGGAATCCTGGGAGGTATTCTGAACCCGGCAGGAGCGCGCAATGGCGTCGTGGAAGCGAAAAGCGGTATAAATCAGGGTTACCACAGCACCAGAGACACTGTCCTTCAAATCGATTTCCAGGGTATCCGCTTCCTCCTCACCGGCATAGGTGGCCGGGAGCCCCTGCAGTTTGGGCTTGCCCGCGTAGATCCGGTGCCCCTGGTAACGCACATCCGTTGCGGTGGTGCCGTCAGGCATCTGTACGCAGAGACAGGCACTCTTATAATCCGAAATTCCAAAGCAGGGGTATTCCAGCGGAACCGTCTCAAAGGAGAAGGTCCTGTCCGGGAATTCCTCCTGGGGATTGGCCGCAAAGGACACATTGCGGTGGCAAATCAGATACCCCAAATCCGTATCCTCCACCGAGGCGCCATAGTACAAATGGGCCAGGCAGCCCTGGCGGATCACCTGCATGGCATAGGTAGTGTTGGGGGTATCCAGCTTAAAGACTCTGTTTGCTTCGTCAAATACAACCGGCATCGCAATCATCCTTTCCCTGAACGGCCCGGAGCCGTGCCGCTTTCGGGAACGCCTCATCCTTTTGGGCCCCTAACAGCTCCCTTTTCAAAGGGGCGTTCCCTGCTCCGCGCCTTCTCATACAGGGGGACGCCCCTGTATATCTGTCGTTATAGATCCTGCCCTTTAGTATCCCATGCCGCCGCGGCAAAGTCAACGTACAATTCTATGATTTTTTAGGAATTTTAAAAGGATGCGCTCGCCTTGCAACTACCGGGCTTCCCGACAGCCTGTTCCCGTCCCCGCCCGTGGGGAAGCCTTCCTACAGAAAAAACCGGGTACAGGCACCTCCGGGAAAGCCCGATGGTGTCCGCACCCGGTTTGACAGTGCGCTTCCAGATTCACGAGAGCTGGTTGGAAATACGCTTGGCAGTCTGTACAACGGTATCTTTAATCTGTGTCAGCCGGTCATAGGTCATACGGTTTGTGGGCCCGGAAACACTGATGGCGCCCACAATCTTCCCTGTAAAGTCATAGATCGGCGCCGCCAGGCATCTGGCACCGTTTTCACATTCCTCATCATCGATGGCAAAGCCCTGCTTGCGGATTTTTTCCAATTCCACCACTAGGGCCTCCCGGGTAGTAATGGAGTGGTTTGTCAGGGGATTGAGCCCCTTGAGCTGAATATATTGGTTGAGCATGGAGCAGTCATAGTTGAGCAGGTGTACCTTGCCCACGCCGGTACAGTGCATCGGCGCCGTTCTGCCAATCCGCTGCAGAGTGCGCAGCATTTTATCCGGGCCATCCACAAAATCGATGTACACCATCTCCATATTGTTTTCGATTGCCAGGCACACCGACTCCTCGCATTTTGCCGCAAGCTCCTCCATAAAAGGCCTTACAATCCCGCGGAAATCGATCTTGGTCGAGACCATATTTCCCAGCTTGCACAGCTTCATGGAGAGATAGTATTTTAAGGAATCCGGATCCTGGCACACATAGCCGTTCTGCATCAGCGTATTTAAAAATCGAAGGGCTGTGCTCTGTGGGAGCTCCAGGGATCGGGCCAAATCCTGTAACCGCATCGGGCCGCCGCTCTCACACATGAATTCAATAATTCTCAGAACTTTCTCTACGGATTGGTTTTTCTTGGAAAGTTTCTCCTTCATCCTGCTTCCTCCCACGCCCCGGCGGATGGCACCATAATCCTGCAGGTTATTTGCAGGGGATCCATCCTATTTACCTGGTTACTGCCTTTTTGAAACCTCCGAAAAATAGTAAAACTGTACGGAAGTCTTAAAAAACTCCGGTATTATATGTAGTATTATACCGAAACTTTTCCTGATTTTCAATAGTGAAATTGTAGATTGACAAATTTTGTTTGATTCCCTTGCTTTTCGCTCTCCGAAAGCGATTCAAATACCGGTCGTATGGCCGCCGAAACAGCCTGCAGTACACGCTTCTTCCAGCATCCATGCGGCGGTAACGCCGGACAATCTATGGGGCTACCGAAAAGGCACCTGTTAAGAGGGTGTCCTGGCCTTTTCGCCGATATCCAGAGGATTGACACGAAGCTCCCCCTCTATATAAAAACTGCCGCTTGCCCCACCCGTCCCGCAGCCCCGATATGGGATGTACTTCCATTCGCCGCCGTACGGTTTGCGTGTTTCTTGCTTTATACCTGCTTGCCCGGCTCCTGTTCTCTGTTTGGCACCGCGCGAAACAGCCGTTTGCCTGAACCTATAAAAGCCGAAGGCCCCTGTGCGGACAATTCCGCACAGGGGCCTTCTAAAAATATCCGATTCAGTTTTAGAGTTCGAATCCAAAATAACGCACTGTGTTATGATAGCAGATATCGGAGATCATCCGACCCAGGGCGTCATAGTCGGCGGGGCATTCGCCGTTTTCCACCCAGGTGCCCACCACATTGCATAAAATGCGGCGGAAATAGTCATGCCTGGGATAGGAGGTGAAGCTGCGGGAATCCGTGAGCATCCCGATAAAATTCCCCAGCAGGGAAAGATTGGCCAGATTCGTTATCTGCGCTTCCATACCGGTCTTAGTATCATTGAACCACCAAGCGGAGCCATGCTGCAATTTGCCCACGGCGTCCGCGTTCTGGAAGCAGCCGATCATGGAAGCCAGCATTCCGTTGTCCGCGGGATTGATGGAATAGAGAACCGTTTTGGGCAGTTCATCGGCTGCATCCAGGGCATCCAGCAGCGCCGCCAGGCATTGGGCGCACTGGTAGGAGCCCATGGTATCGAAACCGGTGTCGGCGCCGATTCTCGAAAACATTTTGGAATTATTGTTGCGCAGAACCCCGTAGTGAATCTGCATTACCCAGCCGCGCACAGCGTACTGGCGCCCCAAAAACAGGAGAAGCGCGGTGCGGTAGGCGTCAACTTCCCGGCGATCCAGCTTTTCACCCCGCAGGGCCTTAGCCAGGATGATATTGAGTTCCTCCTGCGTGGCCTTCTGGAAGGGCACATAGTCCAGTCCATGGTCCGAGGCGCGGCATCCATGCTCCCCAAAGAAATCCAAACGGCGGCTCAGCGCGTCATACACATCCTGCATACAGGTGATCTCTATGCCGCCGGCTGCCCCCAGCTGTTCCATATACTGGGCAAAATCCGGTTTTTCAATGGCGATGGCCCGGTCCGGACGGCACGCCGGCAGCACCTTCACCTCACAGGTGGGATCCGCCGCGATGCGCTCGTGCTGCTCCAGGGAATCGATGGGGTCGTCCGTCGTGCAGATGAGCCTGACCCCGGACTGGGCAATCAGCCCCCGCACGGACATGGAATCCTCCCTGAGCTTGGCATTGCAAATCTCCCACACCTGGCGGGCTGTCTTGGAGTTTAACACGCCATGGTAGCCGAAATATTTCTGAAGCTCCAGATGGGTCCAATGATACAGCGGGTTTCCAATGGCCTTTTCCAGCGTTTGGGCCCATTTCTCAAATTTTTCGTAGTCGCTGGCGTCCCCGGTGATATAGCGCTCAGGCACTCCGTTGGAACGGATAGCCCGCCACTTATAGTGGTCGCCCCCCAGCCAAACCTGGGTGATGTTCTCAAACTTGCGGTTTTCGGCGATCTCCTTGGGATCGATGTGGCAGTGGTAGTCCACAATGGGCATATGCTCCGCATAGTTATGATAGAGAATCCGTGCCGGCTCATTGTTCAGCAGGAACTCAGAATCCATAAATTGTTTCATGTCGCTCAGCCTTTCTGTTCAGTCATCAGAGGAAACCCCTGTTCTGACTACCATGATAATTGAGGCCCAAATAAAAAACAAGGAGCTATTTTGCTTAAAAATAGGGCGTTTCTTGCTCACCGAAGGGAAGAGCCGCTCTCCTCTACAATCCGTATTCGCTTTTGTATTCGTTTTCTGAATCTATATTCCCTCCTCCATTTCCGTTACCATAATGTAAGAGGAAAGGAGCCTGCTATTCAAACTGCAATAAATATACATTTTGCAGAAATCAAAAATTTTAACATGGGAGGACAGTTTATATGAACAATATTTTAGAGGACCTATACTACTGCAAAATTCGTCCGTGCGATACACCGCGTCCGCAATCTCAGAAGCATGAAAAGCTGATGGAGACAGCCAGCAATCTCAGTGAAGCCTTTCTGGAAAAGCTGGACAACCTGGAGCCTTCATTACGAAGGGAATATGTAGCGCTCACAGATGCACAAACTGCCGCAACACTTTATGAGTATTATCAAAATTTTGAAATCGGCTTTCGATTGGGAGTAAAGTTGGCAATCGCCGTTTACACCAAAAATTAATGCTATTTATTTGTTTGATTCTGAGCAATTTCTAGCCTCTACTGATTGAGTGCAAAGAACTACCCTAAAGGGGGAGATACCAAAGAGGGGGAACGCCTCTTTGGCGGCTCTTTCCCCTTTTCTGGCCGTGCAGACCACAATTTAGAATTTGCTGCGGAAGTGCTGAACAACTAAGCATTCAACGGACTGGGCGCACCTCCGATGAACCCCCGGATTATGGCGGTAACTTAATAGACGGCAATAAATACTAAACTTGCATCAGTGGCATTAGAAAGTGAGGAGAGTTTACGGGTCCTCACTTTCTACCAGCCTTCACTGATTGAGTGCAAAAAACTGTCCCAAAGGGGGAGATACCAAAGAGGGGGAACGCCTCTTTGGCGAATCTTTGCCTACTTTCTGTTCGGCAGAAAGTAGGTGCCCCGCGGCATGAGCGGGCAGAGTGAAAGAAATTTAGAAGTGTAGTTTTTCTAATTTTGCATCAAAGGAATTAAGGGTATTTCCATCCATGTGAATTGTCATCCAATTCCCTCCCCAAGCCCTGCCGGGCGGCGGTACTTTCCATTGGCGGAAAGTACCCAAAGGCCACAAAGGGGAGAGAGGATTTCGATTTTCCTCTCTCCCCTTTGAAACCCCACTCACTTTTAAAAACGACAAAGGAGGGGGCCAGCCCCCTCCTTTGATGAACTCCCGGGTTACGGCAGAACTTTTGTTGACGAAAACAAAAGCCAAAATCGCATCAGTGGCATAAAAAAGTTGAGAGAGTTTGCGATTCTCGACTTTTTTCCAGCCTTCACCGATTGAGTGCAAAGAACTCCCCGAGGGGGAGATACCAAAGAGGGGGAACGCCTCTTTGGCGAATCTTTGCCTACTTTCTGTTCGGCAGAAAGTAGGTGCCCCGGGGCATGAGCGGTTTGGCAAGGAATTGGATGGCAACTTACATGGGGGAAACACCCCTTCCCCTGGGTAATACTCAATTTGGGGCCTCGCCAAGGGATTACCCCAAAATCCGGCGCAGGCAGGCGGCGTCCTCAAAAAACTGCTCCACGCTGCCCTCACGCACAAATTCCAGGTAGGCCACCCGCTGCTCGCTGCCGGGGATAGCGTTCAAAACAGCTTTGTACGCCTCCCATTCCTCGGCGGACTGCTCCATGGGAATGGTGGCGGACTGGTTTCCGAAGGCATGGAGATTCGCCAGATGCTCCCCCACCGCCTTGAGGTTCTCCCGGTTTGTCTGAAAGTCGTGCATCCGCAGCGGCTGCCAGTAGAGCCTGGCGTTATTGCAGCCCATCTTCTGAATCAGCTGCAGCCCGGAGGCGGCGTAGTCCGTCAGGGTGCCGTTGTGAAATTCGAAGGCCACCGTCAGGCCGTCCTCGCCGGCAATTTTTGCGATACGCCGGGCGTCCGCTGTAATTTCCTCTCTGCGCTCAGGGGAGCACTCCCGCGAGCCCACATCCCCTGCCCAAACCCGGATGGTATCCGCATGAAGGGCCTTCGCGGCCCTGCATACTTCCTCAAAGGGCGTCTGGGTCACTCCGCAGCGGTAATAGGAGCCATAGGAGGGCGTGAGAATCCCGGCTGTCCGGCACAGCTCGTACACCTGCTGTGCCCGGCAGGGATCCTGCGGGGGAACGTGCACATCCCCTCCCCATTCGATGGCCTCAAGCCCCGCTTTGTGCACCAGAGGGACAATTTCCTCAGGGGTCAGATTACGAAACGTCACAGAAACTAAACCTGTTTTCATTGTTGGGCTTCCTGTCCTTTCTCTCAGATTAAACCAACACAGCCGCGGTAACCGCGGCTGTGATACAATACCGTACAAAGCATCGAACTGCGTTGCAGTTTATTCTCGCCACCGGCAAGTGAGGTATTGAACCCGCACGCAGCTATGACGATTATGCCATGATTTTAGCTTTCTCCTCGCTGATTTCATACTGCATGGGCTCCCCGCTCAGATACCGCACACACTCCTGGAGCATGGCCTTGGCATGGCGGTGGCACTCATTGCCCATACTGCCGGCGATATGCGGAGTGAGCAGGACGTTTTCCATTGTCCACAGGGGGGAATCCTGGGCCGGAGGCTCCGGATAGGTCACATCCAGTACCGCCTGCAGATCCGGGCGCCGCTGGAGCACCTCAATCATCTCCGGCTCCCGGATAACCGCGCCCCGGGCCGAATTGATAAAGGTAGCGCCCTGTTTCATGGAGGCAAACATCTCGCCGGTAATCATGTTCTCCGTCTCCTTGAGCCACGGGGTGTGCAGGGACACCACATCGCTGCGGGAGAACAGTTCCTGCAGGGAGCACAGGGTAACGCCCAGCTCCTGGGCCTGCTCCGCAGTGACAAAGGGATCATAGGCCAGAATCTTCACGTCAAAGGTCCTCAGCCTCTGGGCCACCAGGCGCGCAATCATTCCCAGGGAAATCAATCCCACCGTGCTCTCATAAGCGCCGCTGAAGGCCACCTGCCCCACCTGGGAGCGTCCCCTGGCCTTGGTGTAGGCCCTGGAAAACTGATAGCCGCTCTTTAAGGCAAACAGAATCTGGGAAAGGGTGTATTCCGAAACCGGAATGGCGTTCACCGCCCAGGCGCTGGAAACCCGGATCCCCCGTCTCCAGAAGGCGTCGGACACCATATAGCGGATGGTTCCCGCCCCATAGAACACATACTCCAGCTTGGGCGCGTGGGCAAGAAATTCCTCATCCATTTTTGGCGCGCCCCAGCCGCTGAAAATCAGCTGGCATTCCGACAGAATCTCAGGGTGCTCCTTGATATCCTGCGTAGTCTGGACCGGCGCATAGATATCCACGACCTCCTTAATCTGGCGGACAATTTCCTCGCTGTAGATGCGCTCGAATTCATCCAGGACAAACAGTGCCTTCTTTTTCATGGCGTTTTCCATCCTTTCACCATTTTTCATCGGATTAATTGGGTTCCTCACCGGCCGGTTAAAAGCCCGCCGCATCGTTTTTCCCTTACAGCCTGGGCCATGTTCACAAAATTCGCGGAAATTTGAACCCCTTCAGCGCCCAGCGGCCACGCCGCCGCCCTGGGTGCGCCTGCGGTACTGCTCCCACACGGTTTCGAACCAGGACTGGGCTTTTGGAATCGGGCGAAGGGGGTAAAACTGCGTTTGAAAGCCGGATTGGGCCAGCCGGGTGACGCTGTATTCCTCCAGAGCCCCCTGTGAGGGCCGCCTCACCCGCAGGGGGAGTCCCGGCAGCACGCAATCTCCGGATGGATCCTCCATAAGCCCGGAGCCCCGGCTGCCTATCTGACTGAGCGTCAGCGCCATGGCGCTGAGCACCGCGCGCTGGGTGACGAGGATGTCCCGGGTGCGGCACCATCCCCCCAGCTGGGCTGGGTTCTCCAGCGGTACGGCTTCGGCGTAATGCTCCAGCCGTGCGGCAATCTCACTTTCCAATTCCTGTATCTCCGGCAGGCTGCGGATGTGGGCTGCGCACTGGCTCATGCGGCTCTGCATGGCGCGGCGCAGCTGCATATGAGTGACTTCTCCTTGCCGCCCAAGCGCCAGCCTGGCTGTTTTGAGCAGAGACTGCGCCGCGGCCTCAACAGCATCGTCCATCTCGGGCCCCCTGGGGAAATACCCCTGCCGGGCAATGTGCTCCGCCGCCCGCATACTGCCCACCTGGGTGGAATTTAACGCAGATCCCCCCGGACGGTACACGCCGAAAGTCCCTGCCGCCTCGCCTGCCGCATACAGCCCGCGCACATTGGTCTGCCAGTCGGTATCCACCTGGATTCCGCCGTTGTTGTGCTGGGCGCATACGCTGATTTCCAGCATCTCGCGCTCCAAATCGATGCCGTGGGAACGGTACAGCTCAATGGCCTGGGGATTCATCCTGCGCAGCCGCGCAATCGGTGTTTTCAGAAGGGCCCCTGAATTTTCCAGGTACTCCCGGGCCTCCCTTCCCAAGGCATCAAATCCGTCCTCGAGCCCGATGGGATCCGCCCGGAAATCCAGATACACCTTATGGTGCAGGTCAAACACCTCATGGTGAACAATCAAATCGATGGCTGACGAACCATTCAGCTTGCGTACGTCAAAGGGCCACTGGTAACCCTTTAAAAAGACGCAGTCCAGCGCCTGGCCAGGGGACTGGAAATAGTCCGGAAGAAACTCCCGTTCGCTTCCCCGCTCATCCACCGCCACATACCGGGGCAGCACCTGCTGGTAGGTGCCGGACACATTCCAGCGAAACCCGGTGGAGGCAAGGCCATACTGCCACTCCTGAAGATTGCTGGCCCATGCCCCCGCTTCCAGGAGCATCCCGGTGGAGCCGGTCTGGCTCTTGGGGTATACGCTGTTCTGATAGACCCCGGCGGGGCCGCCTGTGGCCGCGATGACATTGTCGCACAAAAACAAGGTCAGCCCCATGGCATCCTCCCCGCTGCGCCTGGAATCCACAGCCAGCACGCCGCACACCCGGGGAACTTCCCCGCCGGTGGTGACCAGCTGAACAGCCTGCATCCCGTCAAAGATGGGGATTTCCTTTTTCTCAACGGCCCGCTGCAGGCATTGGGTCATATATTTGGAGGTCAGAGGCCCTGCCGAGGTTGCCCGCTGGCGGGGATCGTGATCCGTTTTATAGCCCACATATTCCCCATACTCGTTGCAGGGAAAGGGCACCCCCAAATTCACCAGCTTGTAGAAGGCCTTTGTGGAGCCGGCGGCCTCCGCCAGGGCCAAATCCCCGTTCATGCCGCCCTCGCGGTAAGTTTTGGCCATCTCCATGACGCTGTCCGCGTCCTCTCCCGCCAGGGAGAGCTTATAGTAGGTCTGTTTATCGCTTCCGGTATTCCGGGAGGTGCCCATATTCAGCCCCTCCGTGAGAATTGCCACATCGTGGCAGCCCAGGGCCCAGAGCCAGTCCGCAGCGTTAAAGCCCGCGCACCCGGAGCCGATCACCAGGGTTTGATAGCGGTAAACCGGGAATTGCGTTTCCATCTGTTTCACCACTCCTTTGGGGAATTGCGCCGGTTTCCCATCAGCGAAATTCGATTGGTTCGGATTTGCAAAGGCCCCAAGGGCAGACTGGGACAATTCAGTCCCGACTCTCCCCCTGTAAACCTAATTTTTCCTTCATTGTAGCGCACAAAGCCCTCCCATGCAATCCCCGGGAAGGCTGTGCGCCAAAATCAGTTCCTTACAGGCGCCTGAGATGAAACGCCCCGTCGGCATTGAGTACCTGCCCGGTGGTGAAATCCATCAGGCCGCTGCAGGCCGCCAGCACGCTGTCCGCCACATCCTGAGGCGTTCCAAACCGGCGGATGGGGGTGATGCCGTCCTCAATCATTTTAGCATACTTCTCCTTCACCTTGGCGGTCATATCCGTCAGGATGATGCCCGGGCGCACCTCAAACACCGGGATGCCGAACTCGGCCAGCCGATCCGCAAACAGCGCCGTTATCATGGCGATTCCCGCCTTGGAAATACAGTATTCCCCACGGTTCACGGAGGTGGCATAGGCGGAGACAGAGGAAATATTGATAATTCGCGGGTGGTAGTCCTCCAGGGTGTTCTGCAGGGCAATCATGGCGTTGGCCGCCAGCTGGCACAAAAAGAAGGTGCCCTTGGTGTTGGTGCTCAGGAGCCTGTCGAAGCTCTCCTGGGTGGTTTGCAGCAGATCCTGGCGCTCAAGGGGCGCCACGCCCGCGTTGTTGACGAACACGTCGATGCGCCCATAGCGCCTGAGAGTCTCCTCAATGAGATGGCGGCGATCCGCATCCTGGGAAATGTCACAGCGGATATAATCCGCCCCATACCCCTGCTCTTCAAACTGGCCCAGCAGTTCGGTGACGGCATCAGGCTCTCCAGTGGCGCTGAGCACCACCCGGTACCCGTCCTGGGCCAGCGCCTGGGCAATCCCAAGGCCGATTCCCCTGCGGGATCCCGTCACCACAGCCACCCGGCCCTTTCCATGAATCTTCATTGTTTCGCGCTCCCTTCTATACAATCCTGTGCACGCCGGCAGCTTATTTCTCCAGCTTCTGCACGTCCCGGCGGTACAGCGGCAGATATGCCTGCGTATCCCGGATGACGCATCCGGCCTTGGAGCCCGCACGCATCAGTTCCGTACACTTACCGCAGGCAATGCAGCAGCGGTTAGGCGCCATAGCGCCGGTGTTTTTTAAGTCGTGGATAAATTCGGGATAGGCGAAGGCCTCCCGTCCAAAGCCCGCCAGGGCTGCGTCCCCCCGCTCCACCATGGCGGCGGCGGCAAGGGCGGAATAATTGCGCAGATAGGACAGCCCGGAGCAGATAACGCTCAATTCGGGGAATTCCCTCTGAATCTGCGCGGAGGCGTCCAAAATCCGGGCCACACCCTGCAGGGGATGCTCCGGCGGCACCGATGCTGCGGCATCCGCGGGGCGGTTCACATAGGAATTGAAATAGGGGTTTCCGATGGTAATATCGATAAGCGGCATCCCCAGCTCCTTGTGGAGAATTTCAACCAGGCGCCTGCCCTCGGTATAATCGGGCTGGATTCCTCCATCGGGCGAGACGCCGAACCCATAGGGATAGGGAAACCCGTCATAGATATTCAGCCGGGAGGTGACGATGAAGTCCTCCGAGCTTCTGGCGTCCAGGGCGCGGCGCACACTGTTGCGCAGGTACCGGGTCCGGTTTTCAAAGCTGCCTCCGTATTCTCCCGGGCGCTCATAGGCGCTGAGCAGCTCGCTGCCCAGGTACCGGTGGCAGGATTTCACGTCGATTCCGTCAAACCCTGCCTGCTGGGCCAGCTTGGTGGCGGCGGCATACTGCTCCTCGATGCGCCGGATGCCGTCGTCGGTGATGATACACTCCTTGGGAATGGGGGCATCCTGTTCAAAAATGGGATTGTTATAGGCAATGATGGGCTCCGGAATTCCGTTGGGCTTGCTGTAGCGCCCGGAATGGGTGGCCTGCATGATGATGATGGGCTCATAGCCGTTTTCCTTCAAACAGGTCTCCTTCACCTGTTCCACCAGGCGCTGGAAGTCCGGCAGGGTTTGGGGGGTCAGGTACAGCTGGCGGGGATTGGCCCGGCCCTCGCGCAGGATGGCAACGGCCTCAAACCAGATGAGCCCGGCGCCGCTTTTGGCAAAACGCAGGTACCGGCGGGTGGTCAGCTCATCCGGGCTGCCCTGGGAAGTGCCGTCGCACCCCTCCATGGGCTGAATCACAAACCGGTTGGCAACCCGGCGGGGCCCGATGTCCTTCGGGGTAAATAAAACGTCGGTGTTTTCACTCAAAGGCAGCTGGACGGACAACTGGTTGATTTTGTCCTGCAGTTCCTCCTTGGTTTTATAGTGAAACTTCTCAAACTCCATGGCCGAATCCTCTTCCTTTCTCTGTCTCTGGTTCTCTTTGGCGCCTTTTTCTTCCTGGCGGCTGATTATCCAAATTTCCTGTCTGGCACCGGGGCTCAGGAAACCAGCTTTTCTGCGTCAAACCCCGCCGCGCCGTCCCATTCGGGCAGTTTCTCCCGCATCCCCACAGGGCTCAGGCATACCTGAAGGCGGCATTCGGCCGCCTTGTTTTCGCGATACGACCTTTCCCGTTGGAAGCACCATACACGAGAGGATTTTCCCCTTCCTGCCGGGAATTCCACAGCCGCTGCGGCGCCCTTGCCGCGCTTGTTTTTCCTACGCCTTCTATGATAGAATAATAAAAAGAAAAAATCTTGGCAGTCTTTGCTGAAAAATATGTAAATTTTGTTATTCCCCAGAGTATTGTCTGCCCTAGGAAGGGAGCTGTTTGCTATGGCAGGCCTGGTTCAGGAAATCCAGTACCGGACCGATTCCTCTGCGAACCAAATCCATTTTCACCATGCCTATGAGATGATTTTTATCCGCAGCGGAAGCGCGTCTCTAAAAATCAACAACAGCGAGTACCTGGTACAGCGGGATTCCATCGCCTTTATCAGCAATCTGGAGGAGCACTCCACCACCATCCTCACCCAGCCCTACACCCGGTATTTCGTCATTCTGGAGCCCCAGCAGGCGGACCGGCTCCTGGCACAGCCCCAGCTGCTGGCAATGTTTAAAAACCGCCCTCAGAATTTCTGCCATGTGGTGGACGTCAGCCAGGCGGCCGGCGTGCTGGAATCCCTGCTGGGCACTCTGCTGAAATTGCAGGAGACCCCGTTGGAGCTCAAGGACGAGCTGCAGGCCGCTGTGCTCACCCAGGCGCTCATCTATGTGTATAACTCTCCCCAGTACCGTCCCGCCTCCATCAACAGCCACCCTGAGGTGCTCACCGTACAGAAATATATCGACGAGCACTTCACCCAGGATCTGCGCATTTCTGAGATTGCGGCCAGCTTTTATGTGGATCACTGCCATCTCACCCACACCTTCAAGCAGGTCACCGGCTACAGCCCGAAGCAGTACCTGCTGCTCAACCGGCTGTCCTATGCCAAAAAGCTTCTGCTGCAAACCGGCGAAACCATCTCCCAGGTGGCGGAGGCCGCGGGCTTTGGGGATGTCAACAACTTTATCCGGTTTTTTAAGCGGGAGTTCGGGGTAACCCCAAGAAAATACCGGGAGTTGAAAAAAAACTGATTCCGCGCTTTCCTGCCAGGCCCTGCCTAAAGAAGGGCTTCGTGGGGCCGGCCCATTCAAATCAAATCACCAAAACGGGCAGCCTTCCGGCCCGGTGCTTTTTCACCCGCAAAGACGTTCTGTCGCCCGGTTCGGCCATACCGGGCGGCAGCGTACGGGTTCTAAAAGCCAAGCCCGCATTTGTCCATACCGTCCAAGACGTGCGCGGTTGCACGGGTTTGCCCGGAGACAAGCTCTCTGTTTCACCGCGTGCTGGAGAGAAGCTGCCGGCCCAGGGGCTGGGTCCGGCCAAGCCCGCCGCGGCTAACCTCTTGGCAGCGTCTCCCCGGAGCCCGGAATCCATGTGATTGCGCATCCCACAGGCTACTATTTCAGCCCACCCATAAGAAGGAGGAACCCATCATGGAGGAACCGATCACCCTCTCTGCCCAAAAGGGCGTTCTCCGTACAGGGAACACAGTCCGCCGCCCCGCCAAGCCCTGGTCCGGGAACATCGCCGCCTTTGTACGCCACCTTGACGGTCAAGGCCTTCCTGTGGAGCGGTTTGAGGGCTTCTGCGCAGATACCGGGGAAGAACTCTGGCAGTTTGGCAAGGGGGAACTGGTGCACCCCGGCCCCTGGAGCGACGACGCCCTCTTTGAAGTGGGGGCTCTCGCCCGCCGCGCGGCTGCACCGCGGCGCACTCAGTTTTCATCCCGAAACCGGGCAGGCTGCCCCCTGGTGCCTGCGGGAGATTGGAAAAAACCCCAAAATCTGGTGCCATGGCGACATCGCCCCCTGGAATATGCTCACCGAAAATGGGCGTCCCACTCTGCTGGTGGACTGGGAGTTTTCCGGGCCGCTGGATCCCATGGTGGAGCTCTCGCGGATCTGCTGGCTGTTCTGCCAGCTTCACGACGACGACCTGATGGAGCTGCACCATCTGCCTGACGCCGCCCACCGGGCAAAACAGGTGCGCATGGTGTGCGACGGCTACGGGCTGTGCGCCCCCCTGCGCCATACTCTCCTGGAGCAGATTCTCGAGACGGTGATCTGTGAAACCGCCCACGAAGCCATCGACGAGGGCCTCACCTTCGAAAGCCGGGGAGAGCTGTGGGGCTTTGCCTGGCGTACCCGCAGCCTGTATTGGATTTGGCGAAACCGTTCGCTGCTGACAGAGGCTCTCCAATAGGCCAAAAGCGCCGGATGAAGGCGGCGCGGCCCTTCATATGAACGCCTCTGCCGGATTCGCTGCCCAGACGCCTCCATTTTGCCCTCGGCCCCCGAAGCTGCATTTTGCACTTCTGTGTAACTCAATCCCGCTTCCCAGCCAAAACAAAAACCGGTACCCATAAAGGAGGAATCTCACTGTGAAAAAAATTCTCATTGTTGTGGATTATCAAAATGACTTTGTCAGCGGCTCCCTGGGCTTTGAGCAGGCAAAGAGCCTCGAGCCTGCAATCGTTCAAAAAATAAAGGAATACCGCAGCGGCGGGCACACGGTGGCCTTCACCTATGATACCCATTCCCAGGATTATCTCGCCACCCAGGAGGGCTCCCTGCTGCCCATCCCCCACTGTATCCGGGGCACACAGGGCTGGCAGCTTTACGGCGCTGTGGCGCAGCTGCTGCAGCCCGGAGATCCTGTCTTTTATAAGGAGACCTTCGGTTCCCTGGAACTGGCCCAGTTTCTGCATAAAAATCAGTTTATACAAGTAGAGCTGGTGGGGCTTGTCTCCAATATCTGTGTCCTCTCCAATGCCGTACTGGCAAAGGCCGCCCTCCCCCAGGCCCAAATTGTGGTGGATGCCGCCTGCACCCTGGCAGCGGATCGGAGCATCCACGAAAAAGCGCTGGATGTATTAGCCGGCGTCCAGGTGACCGTGCTCAACCGGTGACAGGTATCTATTTCAATCCGAACCAGAATATGATATCATATCCTCATAAACCCAACAGGGGCTGAAAGGAGAATCATCAATGATTGGTTTAAAGCGAGGTACTGTGAAGCTGATGCCGCATCAGGCACAATGGGATAAAAAAGCCCAGGACGTCATCGAGGTGTTAAAGCAGATTTTAAACGATACCGCCATCGATATTCAGCATATCGGAAGTACGGCGATTTCCTCGATTCACGCAAAGCCCATTCTCGATATTGTCGTAGGTGTCCGCGAATTAAACGATATTTTGCCTCATACCGAAGCCCTCAAACAGCATGGTATTATCTGCCGCGGGACTGACGTTTCGGATCAGATCCTGCTTGTCATGGGGGATTTTGAAAACGATACGCGTACCCATCATATCCATGTGGTCCAATGGAATGGAACAGCTTGGAACAACTACATCAATTTCCGGGATTATCTGAATGCCCATCCGGAGAAAGCCATGCTGTATGACGCGTGCAAGCAAAAACTGGCAGCACAGTTTCCCAATGACCGAATCGCCTATACCGCAGGCAAAGAAGATCTGATTGACGGCCTGTTAAAAGAAGCCCGTGTCTGGAGATCGGAACACTCCTTTTAGCTTCCCTTATATAGAAAGGCCGCGTTGCAACTTATAAAAGCGATCGTAAATTGCACAAAGAAAGCCCCCTTTTAGGAGAACCCGCCCATGGATCCGGCCGGTCACAGGCCGGATCCATGGGCGGGTTTGTGCAGTTTTTGACGGGAAACAGTTTTGCGGCAGTCCTGGATCATTTCACAGCAGTGGCCGGCAGACCTATCAGCTATTCTGAAAAACGCAGAGGGTTTGGTCGCATTCCAAGCGAATGATTTTTCATGCTTACTCTTCCAAAAGTTTCTGCCAAAAGGCCATAAAGGAACAAACAGCCTTCCAAAAGGCTTCCCACTGCTTTCAGCGGCTGCATTCCCGGCAGGTTGTTTTCTTTCGGTGAAAAGACAGGCCAATCGGGACAATACGCCTGTGCTCTTTTTATCCGCAGTCCAGTGCATATGGTAAATCTAAAAAACAGGATAGCAGGAACGCCTTTTTGCGAATACAATGGTGTGAGGCTATTTTGTTATTGGGGCTCGCCCCTTATCAAGACACTCCCGTCCCGCTTTGCGGGAGGAAAGACCCTGCTTCGGGCCCGAATCCGTGCGGTATCCGGGGCAGCGCCTAAACCGTGTCTCTGAGGCTCGTCCGAAAAAATTGCCTCTCGGACGATAGCGCAGTCGTCCGAATTGATTAAGAAAAGGAAAACAGGGCATGATAGAGGGGAAAGGCCAGTGGAAAGTTCCCTCCCTGCCAAAAAATCCACATGATATCAAATTCGGAGCGTGATTGGCGTGACTGTTAAAAGAGGAGATATCTATTATGCGGATTTGAGCCCTGTTGTCGGTTCAGAACAGGGTGGAATCCGTCCGGTTTTGATCGTACAGAACGATGTCGGCAACAAATACAGCCCCACGGTTATCGCAGCGGCGATTACCAGCAAACGGGAAAAGAATAAATTGCCCACGCATATCGAACTGAACGCGGACAACTGCGGGCTCACACGGGATTCCATTGTCCTGCTGGAGCAAATCCGCACCATTGATAAACGGCGGCTCAAGGAACGCACCGGGAAACTGGATGACAGCTCCATGAGCCAAATCGACCACGCCCTGTCCATCAGCTTCGGGCTGGGCGAACGATAAGCTGTTTTCCCCAAAAGCCAGAGTAAAAGCACTGGGACGCCGAGGCGCTTCCAGTGCTTTTTCATGCCGGTTTCTCCTTTACAGAGCACATTTTTCCGTTTCAGCCATCGGGTGTTCCCACATTCCCAGCACCGTGCCGCGCCATATGCCCAAGGATCCCCCTGCGTGCGTCTGCCCGGACAGGACAGCCGGACAACTCTGTCCGCCGCTGTTCGGCCCGTTCACGCACAGGCGCGGGACAATCCCGCCGCAATACAGATTCTGCTTGAGGCAAGCCCCCCTTTGAGGATAGTCCAATAAAAAGCCTTCCCCATCCCGCAGGGCGAAGGAATTTCCAGGATAAAACACCGGGAATCCAGGAAGGGGCCCTCTCCGGTTATCAGAGAGAGCCCCTTATTCTTTTTTGCTGTCAGTCTCCCCTGCTTTTCCAGCGTGGGCACAACCTTATTTTTTGAGCATCAGCTTGGCGCACTTATAGATATCTCCGCAGCCCAGGGTAATCACCAGATCCCCCGGCTGTGCGTGCGCCATCACATAGTCGGCAATCTCCTGGAAGGAGTCAAACCACACGCAGCCTTCGATTTTATCCGCCAAATCCTTGGAATAGATGTTGTAGGTGTTGACCTCCCGGGAGCCCATAATCTCCGAAAGCACCACATGATCCGCAATGGCCAGCACCCGGGCGAAATCATCCAGCAGCATGGCGGTACGGGAGTAGGTAAAGGGCTGAAACACCGCCCAAACCTTTCGGAACTGCATCTGTTTGGCTGCCTCGAGGGTAACCTTCAGCTCCGCAGGATGGTGGGCATAGTCGTCCGCGATGGTAACTTCCCCTACTTTTCCCAGTACCTCGAACCTGCGCCCGGCGCCGCCGAACTGCTCCAGGTTCTCTGCGATTTCCTGGGGAGAAACGCCCAATTCCAGCGCGCAGGCGCAGGCCGCCAGGGCGTTGAGGATATTGTGCTCCCCGGGGACGTGCAGAGTAATGCGAACCGCAGTCTCCCCGCGGACTATCAAATCAAACTCCGTGTGGATCCCAGGCTTCACCTCTATATTTTTGCAGGTAATCTCATTGCCCGCTCCCCGCCCAAAGGTGACAACCGGCTGTGCGAGCCCCTCGATGGCCTTGAGGGTATTGGCGTCGTCCCCGTTTACAAGCAGCTTCTTGGTGGCCATGGCGGCGAACTTATGGAAAGATTTGATAATATTTTCCAGAGTTCCGAAGTAGTCCAGATGATCCGCGTCCACATTCAGGATTACCGCGTAATCCGGTGCCAGATGCAAAAAGGTGTCCACAAACTCGCAGGATTCGCACACCATAATATCGGACTGGCCCACCCTGCCATTGCCGCCGATGGCCGGCAGCTTGCCGCCGATAACAGCAGTGGGATCCTTGCCTGCGCCCAGCAAAATCTGGGTGAGCATGGAACAGGCGGTGGTTTTCCCGTGGGTACCGGAAATACACACCGCGTTATGATAGTGCTTGGTGACGATTCCCAGAAGCACGGAACGCTCGATGACCGGAATATCGCTTGCCAGGGCCGCAATCAGTTCCGGGTTATCCTTCATAATCGCGGCAGTATGGACAATGAGATCCGCCCCTTGGATATTCTCGGCGCGCTGGCCCATCGTAATCTGGATTCCCATTTTGCGCTCGGCGTTCAGCGTGTCCGTCTCGTTATTGTCCGAGCCCGTAATCTGATATCCCTTGGCATGGAGGATCTGAACCAGGGGGTACATCCCCGAGCCGCCGATCCCGATGAAGTGGATGTGTTTTTTCCCATTTAAGATAGTTTCATCTGCTGTGAGGATTCTCATTGAAAAATTCCGCCCTTTCCGGATAATTCTGCGCGCCAAACCGCCGCCGCGCAGCTGTTGTCTGTTCTGAGAGATAGTATGCCGCATTCCAGGCAGCTAAAACACCGGGAAACACTTTTGTTTTCCCGCTGTGTCCCTGGGAATTCCCTGGTGTCTGTCCTCTGTGGGGACACCGTATCCCGCCGGCACACAGGCTACCATTATTATACTCTACCAGAAGGCCTTTCACAACAACCCCACAGGATTTCAGCGAAAAAAGGCCCCATTCGCAGCAGAAAAACCTGTACATCCCTGTATAAACCGCGCCGCCGCAGCCCACGATACCAGTATGCTGGCCGACAGATGAAAGGAGAACAGCCGTGAATATTTCAGACGTAAAAATCAGAAGATTATATCAGCAGGGACGCCTGCGGGCACTGGTATCCGTAACAGTGGGCGGGGATCTGGCCGTCCATGACATCAAAGTCATCGAGGGCGACGACCGCCTGTTTGTGGCCATGCCCAGCCGCAAGGATGACCGGGGCGCCTTCCGGGATATCGTACACCCCATTACCCCCGAGGCCCGCGCCCAGCTGGAGGACGCCATTTTGGAGGCCTACCGGGAACACCTGGCCCAACAGGACGACGCAATTCTGGCCCAGTATGAATCCTAGCCCCGATCTTTCCCGGGGATATTGGCGGCCCTGGTGCCGCCTTTTCTTTTGATCTTTTTCCTTGACAATTCACACTTTAGTGGTATACTATAGCCAAAGACACCCCACCCCCCTGGGGTAGTACCCCCCCGGCAGGGTTTGCCACACCAGTTTTGCTCCCCTCTTGGGCCACCGTGCCGGGGAGCCAGGGCTGGATTTGGATATCCGGATTCCGGCAGAAAGGAAGAAACCCATATGAAGCAGCAATTTACTGTAACCGGCATGAGCTGCGCGGCCTGCTCTGCCCATGTGGAAAAGGCCGTCGGGCGCCTGGACGGTGTGCAGGATGTTTCCGTAAGCCTGCTGACCAACACGATGCAGGTGACCTATGACGAATCTATGGTAAAACCCGCCGACATCGCCGGGGCGGTGAGCCATGCGGGCTACGGGGCAAGCCCCGTTTCCTCCTCCCGCTCGGATTCGACTCAATCCGCCCGGGAGGACGCCCAGGCTCAGGCCAAACAGGAGCTCGCCGGCATGAGGCACCGGCTCATCGGCTCCCTGATCTTTTTGATTCCCCTGTTTTACATCTCCATGGGCCATATGATGGGCCTGCCCGTCCCCTCCTTCCTGCACGGGGAGCAAAACGCCCTGGCCTTCGCCTTGACTCAGTTCCTGCTGACCCTGCCCATCCTGTACCTGAACGACAAATATTTTAAGGTTGGCTTCACCTCCCTGTTCCGCGGCAGCCCCAATATGGACTCCCTCATTGCCATCGGTTCCGCAGCCGCTGTCGTCTACGGGGTATTCGCCATCTTCCAAATCGGCTTCGGCATGGGCCGCGGCGATTGGGATCTGGTGCGTCGGTATTCCATGGATCTGTATTTCGAATCCGCCGGAATGATTCTCACCCTCATCACCCTGGGAAAATACCTGGAGACAAGATCCAAGGGCAAGACCTCCGAGGCCATCAGCAAGCTGGTGGATCTGGCCCCCAAGACTGCCAATGTCCTGCGGGACGGTACAGAAGTTACGCTGCCGGTGGAACAGGTTCAGGTGGGGGATCTCCTGGTGGTGCGCCCGGGACAGAGTATCCCCGTGGACGGCGTTGTGCAGTCCGGCAGTTCCGCTGTGGATGAATCCGCCATCACCGGCGAGAGCATCCCCGTGGAAAAACATGAGGGGGATCCCTTAGTGGCCGCCACCATTAACCAGTACGGCCTGTTGCAGATGCAGGCCACCAAGGTTGGGGATGACACTACCCTGGCTCAGATTATCCGCCTGGTGCAGGAGGCTGCTGCCTCCAAAGCACCCATCGCCAAGCTGGCGGACCGGGTCAGCGGCGTGTTTGTCCCGGCTGTCATCGCCATCGCCGTTATTGCCGCCGTCGTATGGCTCCTATTGGGCGCCACAGTGGAGTTTGCCCTTTCTATCGGCATCGCAGTGCTGGTAATCTCCTGCCCCTGTGCCCTGGGCTTGGCAACTCCGGTGGCCATTATGGTGGGAACCGGGCGGGGCGCCCAACTGGGAATCCTGGTCAAATCCGCCGAGGCACTGGAAATTGCCCACACGGTGGATACCGTGATCCTGGACAAAACCGGCACCATTACCCAGGGAAAACCCCGCGTGACCGATATCCTGCCCGCCGCTCCCTTTAGCTGTGAAGGGCTCCTCTCCCTGGCGGTGTCCCTGGAGGCGGGCAGCGATCATCCCCTGGCACAGGCCATCCGCAATTATGGTGAGGAGAAGGGCGTCTCCCCCTCACCGGTAAAAAACTTTCAATCTCTCACCGGGCAGGGGGTCACAGGTACCGTGGAGGGCGGCCCCGCCAGCGCCGGAAACCTGGCCCTGATGCGTCAGGAGGGTGCCTGGCGGCAGGAATTGGAGGAAATCTCCCTGCGCCTGGCCCAGGAGGGGAAAACCCCCCTGTTCTTTGCCCAGGGTTCTCAGCCGGCCGGCATCATTGCCGTGGCGGACACCATCAAGCCCACCAGTGCGCAGGCCGTGGCGGAATTTGCCGCCATGGGTATCGACGTCATCATGCTGACAGGCGATAATGAGCGTACCGCCCAGGCCATCCAGCGCCAGGTGAATATCCCCCATGTCATCGCCCAGGTGATGCCTCAGGACAAGGAATCCGTGGTGGCCTCCCTGCAGGAGGAGGGCAAGCGCGTGGCAATGATCGGCGACGGCATCAATGACGCCCCGGCCCTCACACGGGCGGATGTGGGCATCGCCATCGGCGCCGGAACCGATATCGCCATCGAATCCGCGGACATCGTGCTCATGCGCAGCGATCTGCTGGATGCCGTGAGCGCTGTACAGCTCAGCCGCAGCGTCATCCGCAACATCAAGGAAAACCTGTTCTGGGCCCTGTTTTATAATTCCATCGGCATTCCCCTGGCAGCCGGCGTTTTCTTTTCCCTGCTGGGATGGCTGCTCAACCCCATGTTCGCCGCGGCGGCCATGAGCCTGAGTTCCGTATGCGTGGTTTCCAACGCGCTGCGCCTCAAGCTGTTCCAACCGCGGTTTCGCACCAAGGGCACAGCCCCGGATACACCTGCCGAACACCCTGAACCGGTTGTTTCCCAGCCGGTCAGGCTTCATAACCCAATTACAGAAAAAGGAGAGACTCAGACAATGACAACTAAAACACTGATGGTAGAAGGCATGATGTGCGCCCACTGCTCCGGCAGAGTGCAGAAGGCCCTGGAGGCCCTGGACGGCGTGTCCCAGGCGAAGGTGAGCCTGGAGGAGAAAAACGTGGTGGTCACCATGAGCGCCCCTGTAGAGGATTCTATCCTGGCTCAGGCAGTAACGGACGCCGGATACGAGGTAACCGGCATTGCCTGACCCATACCCTCGGGGCTTTACCGAGGCGGCGAAGGCGCCTGCACATCCTCTCCCCGCAAACCCAGTCTGCCGTATTATCGGCGGCCCTTTGTACTGTAGTAAACCGCCGCGGATGTAGAGATGCGCGGCACAGCCATTCTAGGGGGGAGCCGGTTTCCCAGCTTTTTCCGACAGGCCCCGGGATTTGCGATGCTTTAGTTCCACGAAAAGTATACTCCCGAAAGGAGGGATCCCCCTATGAAGGCGGATCCAGTTCAGGTAAACCGATTATTAAAAACGGCCCGGGGACAGCTGGACGGTATTCTCAAAATGGTGGAGGAGGACCGCTACTGCATGGATATCTCCAACCAGCTGCTGGCCACCATCTCCATTCTCAGCCGCGCCAACCGGGAGGTTCTGCGCGCCCACATGGAGGCCTGTATCCGCAGTGCCTTTGAAGAAGGTTCCGAGGAGGATAAAACGCAGAAAACCCAGGAAATTCTCACCCTGCTGGACAAACTGGCCCAGCCCTGAGAGTGCGATATCCCTGCCGGATACCCAAATCAAGAAATGTGCTTACATCCCCATTGACATATGGATGCTTCCCCCATGATAGAAGGACAACGCCAAGAGGGCGGCGGGAAATTTTCCCGCCGCCCTCTTGCGTCGTGGTTATTCAGGAGTTGGAGACAAATCCCTTAGTCGCAGCAGCCGCAGCCATTGTTGGCACATCCGCAGCCACAGCCGTTGTTTCCACCGCAGCCGCAGCCACAGCCACAGTCATTGCCGCATCCGCAGCTGTTGTTTCCGCCGCAGCAGCAGAACAGAAGAATCAGGATAAGTATCCAGCAGCAATTTCCACCAAAACAGTTCATAGAGAAAACCTCCTAAATTTGATTTCACCCTATCCTATGTCAGAAGCGGATAGCGGGTACCTTGTCCCGCTTCCATTTTCTTTTTCTTCCCGGTTTTTCCGAATCCGCACAGGTTCTCAGCCCCTGCCGCGGCTATCCGCGCAAACGCGCCTGCAACGCCATTCTGCCGCGTTTTTTCACGTGTGAATTTCCCCGGCGAATCCCCCCGATCCGCTGGGGCGCACTGTAAAAATTCTTTTTCCAAGCTGGTTTTCTCCCCCGTTTCAGGGTGCGCCGCCTCCTACTGGAAAGCGGGCGGTTCCGGATTGCCCCAACTGGCGACCGCAGTTCCCATCAAATGGAATAAAAGAGAAAAAGCCGCCCATATTATAGTTACGATTGATTTTAAAGAAATGGTGGTGCGGCTCATGAGCTCCTTTTCTCCCGATTCCTTTACCTCCTATGCCCAATCCGCGTTAAAGCTGGCGGGCCAGCAGGCGGCCGCCTGCGCAAGCTCCCATGTGGAAAGCCTGCATCTGTTATATGGCCTTCTGGCGCAGGAAAAGGGCATGGCCGCCTGTGTTTTACAGGAAGAGGGCCTCACCGCTGCCGCCGTGGCA
Source organism: Marvinbryantia formatexigens (assembly GCA_021771035.1). Lineage (GTDB taxonomy): Bacteria > Bacillota > Clostridia > Oscillospirales > Ruminococcaceae > CALXEM01. The sequence goes on from JAETPU010000008.1 coordinate 50,053, forward strand.
GCTATCTTTCTGCCCTCCCCCAGCCCGGCCCGGCAAAAACCTCAGAGCACGCCGCAGCTGTCCCCCAGGGCCCGCAAAATCGTGGAACGGGCCAGAATTGAAGCAAAGCTCTACGGGAGCGAGAAAATTGCCACCGAGCATATTCTTATCGCCCTTTTAAAGGATGAGGACTGCCGGGCCTGCCGTATCCTGACAGAATCCGGATTCGATGTCCCGGGGATTCTGTGTACGGTATGCGGAGCCCTCAAGCGGGAGCGCCCGGCGGCGGCTTGTCCATCTTCCGCCCCCAGCGCCCCGGATCCGGGAAAGCTGGGGCGCTATTCGGTCAACCTGACTCAAATAGCCCGGCAGGGCAAGCTGGATCCGGTCATTGGGCGGGACAGCGAAATCCTGCGGGTGATGCAGGTGCTCTGCCGCAGAACCAAGCACAATCCCTGCCTGATTGGTGAAGCGGGCGTTGGCAAAACCGCTATCGCGGAGGGAATCGCCCAGAAGCTCCTTCAGCCGGATTCTCCGTTTCTGCTGCGGGAAAAACAGATTTTTTCCCTGGATATGACCTCGCTTTTGGCGGGCACCAAATACCGGGGTGACTTTGAGGAACGCATCAAGGGGATTCTGGAGGAGGTTTCCAAAAACGATTCCATAATCCTGTTTATCGACGAGGTGCACACCCTCATCGGCGCCGGGGCGGCAGAGGGCGCCATCGACGCCGCCAATATCCTCAAGCCCTATCTGGCGCGGGGACAAATTCAGGTAATCGGCGCTACCACCCGGGAGGAATACCAAAAATACATCGAAGCGGACAGCGCGCTGGCGCGCCGGTTCCAGTCCATCTATGTGGAGGAGCCCTCCCCGCAGGAGGCGGAGGAAATCCTGCTGGGCCTGCGGGAACGCTATGAACAGCACCACCATGTGCAGATCACCGACAATGCCGTACGCCGGGCGGTTTCGGTTTCCCTGCGCTGTATGCCGGAAAAAAAGCTGCCGGACAAGGCCATCGATCTGATGGATGAGGCCGCCTCCAGAGCCCATTTTGAGGAATTCAGCCCCGGATGTGGTGTCCCTATGGAGCTCAGGCGCACTCTCCAGCAGCTCTCCCGGGACAAGGAACAGGCAGTCAACGATCTCAATTTTGATCTGGCCTTCTCCCTGCGGGAAAAGGAAAAGGAACTCTCCCGCAGCCTTCAGGCTGAATCCAGCGCGCCGGACAGCGAATACCCGGTGGTGGATGTCCCTCAGATTGACCGGGTGGCCAGCGAAATCAGCGGGATTCCCACCGGGGAATTGGCAATGGATCAGCGCCAGCGGCTGCTGATGCTGGAGGCTAGCATCACAAAGCGTATTGTGGGGCAGCAGTCCGCCATCCAGGCGGTATGCAGCTGTATCCGCCGCAACAGCGCCGGGCTGCGGGACGAAACCAAACCTATCGGCTCCTTTTTGTTCCTGGGCCCCACAGGCGTGGGAAAAACCGAGCTCGCCAAGGCCCTCACTCAGGCGCTGTTTTCCAGCGAAAAGGATATGATCCGCCTGGATATGTCGGAATATATGGAAAAGCACAGCGTCTCCAGGCTGATTGGCTCCCCTCCCGGCTATGTGGGCTTTGAGCAGGGCGGCCAGCTCACCGATGCCGTGAGGCAGCATCCCTATACGGTATTGCTCCTGGACGAGGTGGAGAAAGCGCACCCGGATGTGCTCAACCTGCTGCTGCAAATCCTGGAGGAAGGGGTTCTCACCGATTCCAAGGGCCGCACTGTCAGCTTCCGGCACACCCTGATTCTCATGACCTCCAATTTGGGCGCCCGCCAGATGACGGATTCCGGAATTTTGGGATTCTGCGCCACCGAATCCGGTTCCCAGGAGGCGGTTCGGGCCAAAATCCGTTCTCAGCTGCAGGAGCAATTTCGTCCCGAACTGCTCAACCGGATGGATGAAATTGTGTTTTTCGAACGCCTTGGCCGGGAGGACTACCTGAAAATTGCCCGGCTGCTTCTGAACGCGCTGGCGCAGCGGGCCGAAAAACGCGGTATCACCCTGCGGTTTACTTCAAACGCCGTCAAAGCCGCCGCCGATGCGGCCTCCGAGGATCGGGGCAGATATGGGGCACGTCCAATCCGCAGAAAAATCCAGAGCGGTATCGAACCCATCCTGGCCCAGGCTATGCTCAACAGTACCGGCGGGCTCAGCGGTCGCAGCCTTTTGTGCGATTACCAGGACGGTTCCTTCACCCTGCTGCCCCTCGAAGAAACAGCCGTGACAGCCGGTTCACCTCCCGCTGTCACACAGGTATAGGCGCTGCAATCCCCACTTCCGGCCATGCCCCGGCGAACACAAAAAACGGATGGGTTCCATGGAGGAACCCATCCGTTTTTTATGTTCTTCTGTTTTCCAGGAGGCGCAGGGCCCCGGCGGCCCCACACCAAAAAGCAGCGCCTTACGGCTCCTCCCGGGAGAGCGCCTGCTGCTCAAACTGGATCACCCGCTCCAGCAGGCGAATTACCTCCAGGGCATCCTCATTACCCAAAAAGGCGATGAGAGCCTGGGTGGTCTGCAGCCGTCGCTGCATACAGTCCCGGATCATGGTTCTGCCCTTCTGGGTAAGCACCAGGTTTGTCACCCGGCGATCGTTGCGATCCACTTCCCGGTTTAAAAACCCTTTTTCCTCCAGACGGCTCACCACCGGCGTCACGGTAGGGGGTGTCACTCCCATGAAACGGCTGATATCGGATACCTTGATATCCCGGTTCTCCTCATTGCGGTCCAAATATGCCAAAAGTGCAAACTCCCCGGGCCGCAGCGGCATCATGTCCCGGTTGCGCAGCATATTATGCCGCATTCCGGAATCCATCGTATCCAGAAATTTCTGAGCCAAGTCCATTGTTTCCATCTAACTGCTCCTTCCTTTGAGGGATTCATACCACTTCGGAAATCCCGGTTTGCAGCCGTTCCATTGGGTTGTCAGGTACTAAACCGAGCCTGAAGGCGTCCCCTTCAAGCCGCGCCCTCCTGCCCCTCCAACACAGCTGCTCTTTTTTCTCCGCATTATCCTATTCGACAGCATCCGGCCGTTCTTTCAAACATATTGTCTCATCCCAGGCCCCGCCGGCCATGAACCCGATACTCGGGGACAGTACGGCCGCGCCTGGCAGAAATAGGCCGCGCCTCAGCGCAGCATCTGGTTTTTCAGCGCCTGGCGCGTTGTCTTTACCTCGCCGTGGGCCTGCGCCAGCACCTGCTCCGTGTTATCCAAAAGGCTGCAGGCAAACTCATTGGCCGCCCGCTTAATCTGCCGGGCCTGCTGCTGGGCATCCCCCAGCATCTCATTGGCCTGCAGTTTGGCCTCCCGCACAATCTCATCCCTGGAAACCAGTAGCTTGGCGCGCTCCTGCCCATGGCGCATAATGTCCTGGGCCTCCTTCCGGGCATCCGCCAGAATCTGGGCCCGGTCCCGCACAATCTCCCGTGCCTTCTGCACCTCAACCGGCAGCGCCTGGCGGATATCGTCAATCAAATCCTGGGCGCGCTGTGTATCCACCATCCGGCGTCCTCCGCTCAACGGCAGGCCGCGGGCCTGATCCAGCAGCTCCTCCAATTCATTCAGCAGTGCTTCTACATTCATATGCTTGCTCCCTTAGCTTCCTGAGCCGTGTCCCTGGGGCACAGCCGCGCCTGTATATCCTCCAGCAGCTGGCTGGGTACAAAGTCCGCGATATCCCCGCCAAAGCTGGCCACCTGCTTGACAATGCTGGAACTGAGATACATATGCTCCGCATTGGTTGTCAGAAAAACCGTATCTGCCTGGGGATAAAGCTTCTTGTTGGTCAATGCCATCTGAAATTCATACTCAAAATCCGACACCGCGCGCAGCCCCTTCACAATGACAGTGGCCTGTTTTTCGCGCATATAATCCACCAGCAGCCCATGGTAAGCGTCCACTGTCACATTGGACAGATGGCCCGTTACCCGCCGGATAAGCTCCACCCGCTCCTCCACGGAAAAGCTGGGATTCTTTGCCGGGTTGATAACCACCAATACAATCACTCTGTCAAACAGCCTGGCTGCCCGCGAGATTATATCCAAATGTCCTTTTGTCACCGGATCAAAGCTTCCCGGACAAATGGCAATTTTCATGGAATCGTTCCTTCCTTCTCTGGGGATTCTTCCGGCCGGGCCTGTGCCGCCCCCAACGCTTTTACAAGCCGGCGGATACCGGGCCGGGCTTTTGGATCATTAATCTTCGTCCCCGCCTTTTCTGCGGTAGACGGTAATTTTCGCCTTGCCGTAGCGGTGGGGCTTGCCCATTACAAAATCCCCCACCTGTTCCGGCAGTTCTTCATTGCGCTGGGTTTCACAGAGAATGATCCCGTTTTCCGACATTCTGAGCGCCACCTCGGGCAACACCTGCTGCATCAGCCCCGTCTCATAGGGAGGATCCAAAAAGGCAATATCAAAATTCTCCCGGCACCCCCGCAGAAAACTCAGCGCGTCCATAGACACCACTGTGGAACGCTCCCTGAGCTTTGCCTTGAGCAGATTCTCCCGGATGCACTCCTGGGCCTGTCGGCCCTGATCCACAAAATATGCCTTCTTTGCCCCGCGGCTGAGTGCCTCCAGGCCCATCTGGCCGCTGCCTGCAAAGAGATCCAGAAACACAGCGCCCTCCAACTCAAAATGAACCATGGAGAACACCGCCTCCTTGGTCATCTCAGAGGTTGGACGGGTATCCAGCCCCTCGGGTGTCCTCAGCCGGACTCCCCGGGCCTGTCCTGTAATAATTCTCATACTCGAACCCAAACCTTTCTTCTATCTCCATAGGCTCAAGCCCGCACCATGAGGCCCCAGCCTGTCTTTCAGCAATTGGGTAAACTATTAATACACCGGCAGAAAACCCACAGCCTGCCGCTTTAAAAAAGCCGGATGCCCTGGGCGGGAGGCCTTCTTCCAGATAACACCGCGTTATTCTTGCTTGAGGCGCCACAAAAATGCGCAAGGACTTCCCACGCTGTTTTTTGCGCGCAGCTAAACCAGTCCTGATGGCTTCCGTTTTTTATTATACCAACTCAAAGGGCTAAAATATAGTCTTTTCCCTGAATTTTTCTCTCTCAGCCTCTGGTTTTCCCCCCGCTGGCAAGGATCTTCCCCTTTTCCCGGCAGAGTGTTCCATGCCGCCGCGTCTTTCTGCCGCCTTAACTGTTCTGCTCCTGGGCATCCTGCGTATGCAGATATCGATACAGATTTTCGGCGCTGGCCGTATTCATTCCCGGAGCCTGACGCAGAGTATCCGCATCCGCCTCCCGAATCGCCTTGATGGTCTTAAAATGCTTCATCAGGTTCTTGGCCCGGGTGGCCCCGATGCCCTCCACCTGGATAAGGGCAGACTCAAAGGAGGTCTTGGAGTGCTTATTCTTGGAATATCCGATGGTAAAGCGGTGCACCTCGTCCTGGATCGTGGAGACCAGCGTAAACGCCGACCGGGTGGACTGGATGGAAATTTCCGCCCCGTCCGAAGTGATGGCTCTGGTGCGGTGCCGGTCATCCTTCACCATGCCGAACACCGGAATGGAAAAGCCCATTCCCCGCACCAGGGGCTCCACTGTGGAAACATGGCCCTTGCCGCCGTCCAGCAGGATTAAATCCGGAAGCCTGCCAAAGCTGCTGCCGGTGTCCTTTTCCTCATAGTACCGCTTCAGGCGGCGTTCCAGGACCTCCTGCATACAGGCGTAGTCATCCGGGGAGGAGACTGAACGGATGGAAAACTTTTTATAGGCGCTCTTGAGCGGCCTCCCGTTTTCAAACACCACCATGCCGCCCACAATGGTGGCCGAACCGATATTGGAGATGTCGTAGGCCTCGATATAGCTGGGGGTATAGCCAAGTCCCAGCAGGCGCGCCAGCTCGTCCAGCGCCGCCACCTCCCGGCCTGTGCGCGCCGTCTCGTGGGAGAGGCGCTGGGCCGCGTTGTGATAGGCCATCTGCACCAGCTGGAGCTGCTCCCCCTTTTGCGGAATATGCAGCACCACCCGGCGGCCTGCCCGCTCACTGAGATACCGCTCAACCAGCTCGAAGTCCTCAAAGCCGCTGTCCAGATAGATATTTTTCGGAATTTCGGTTCTCTGGGAATAGTAGCGCAGGATAAAATCGGAGCGAAAGCCCTCCAGATCCTGGATTTCCCCAAACAGATAATCCTGCTTGTCCACCAGGCGCTGGCTGCGGTACTGAATCACCACCGCGCACACCGTATCCCCGCTCTGGGCAAAGGCGATAATATCCTGCTCCGGAACCCTGGAAAAGATCACCTTCTGATGGGAGGAAATTTTCTCGATGGCCTGAATCCGGTCCCGGTACCGGGCGGCCTTCTCGAACTCCATGGCCTGGGCCGCCTGTTCCATACGCCCTTTGAGCATCTCCAAGGTATCCTGGGTGGAACCCCGCATAAAATCCATGGCGTTGGAAACCGCCTCCATATAGTCCTCCTGGCGGATTTTTCCCTGGCAGGGCGCCATACACTGCTTGATGTAGTAGTTCAGGCACGGCCTTCCCCGGCGAAAATCCTGAGGAAATTTTTTGCTGCAGGTGGGCAGCTGGAACACCTTGTTGACCTCATCCACTGTCTGGCTCACCACAAAGGAGCTGGTGTAGGGCCCCAGATAGGTGGAACCGTCCTCGATGCGCTGCTTGACCGCAGTAATTTTACTCCAGGGCCCCGGGGAAACCCGGACATAGTGGTACCCCTTGTCGTCCTTGAGCAAAATATTGTACTTGGGGCTGTGCTCCTTGATAAGGCTGCACTCCAGCACCAGAGCCTCAAATTCGCTCTCGGTAACGATGTAATCGAAGTCATAGACATGGCTGACCATCTTATACACCTTGGGCTCGTGCTTCTCCACACTGCGAAAATAGCTGGAAACCCTGTTTTTTAAGGCCTTGGCCTTTCCCACATAAATAATGGTCCCGCCCTGATCCCGCATCAGGTAGACCCCCGGCTCCAACGGCAGCTTGCGCACCTTTTCCCTTAAATAGTCCAGCCTTGGATTGTCCATCGGCGCCTCCCCCTTTCCCTGAATTCGTTTTCCCTCAAGCTCGCAGGGCGTTTCCCCGCCTCTCGGGCCAGAGCCCTGCGGCCCATCTGAAAGGCCGTCCCTCCCGGCCAGCGCTTACCGCAAGTACCGCCGGACACTGGGCAGCGCGTCAAGCGGGCGGCTCCTGATATCCGTCTCAACCTTTCGCGCCACAACGCCTGCTTACAGCCTGTAAATGGGAAACCCCTCAATTGCAATTATTTTCTGCTGTTACAGTTGCCGCCTTTCCCGCATGACGGGGACTCTGCCGCGTCAGGGTCTTCCGGCCCGGCAGACCCCGGGAACGCCCCGACATATGGCGGCCCATCCCCATATGGGAACGCCGCCCCGGCACAAAGCCCATTATGAAACAGAAAAGGTGTATCGCACAATACGATACACCCTCTCAAAGTACAAAAAACAAGTCTTATTCGGCGAAGCCGGACTCCACCAGGGCAATCAGGCCCTCAACAGCCTGCTGCTCGTCAGCGCCGTCTGCAATCACCCGAATGGTGGTGCCGCCTACAATTCCCAGGGACAGAACTCCCAGAAGGCTCTTTGCATTGACTCTGCGCTCTTCCTTCTCGACCCAGATAGAGGATTTAAACTCATTTGCTTTCTGAATGAAAAAAGTCGCCGGACGTGCATGCAACCCAACCTGATTTTGAACTGTAACTTCTTTTACAAACATACTTTCATACTCTCCCGTTCATACTGTTTTCAGTTTCAATCGCAGCGGGCACGCTCGCTCCGCTCATGTCTACATCATACAAGCTTTCAGAACTCTGCGGCCGGCATCAAATAAAACTCGCAAAAAACCAGCCTGCCTTTATTATAAACACTCCCCTGGCATCCGTCAAGGAGATGCCCGCCGATCCGGCGAAATTCTGCTTGTTTTCCAGATAAACCAAAATTAAAGGAAGTCTATTTATGCTTTTTCACTACAAAGTTTTACACATCCTATACAGGCTGTCCCCTCTAGTTTTCCCCGTCAGGCCGCGGATCATTCCCTTTTTCCAAAGCGGAACGCACTAAGAATTTCCGGTCCTCCTGGGTGAGCGGGGCGGTGGTGAGCATATCCGGGCGCTTTTGGCGCGTACGCAGAAGGGACTGTTCCCTACGCCAGCGCACAATGTTGGCGTGGTGCCCGCTGAGCAGCACCGGCGGCACCTCCCTTGCGTGCCATACGGCCGGGCGCGTATACTGGGGGTGTTCCAAAAGCCCGGAATAGTGGCTTTCATCCTCAAAGCATTCGTCCGCGGCCAGCACACCGTCACACAGCCGGGATACCGCATCCGTCACCACCAGGGCCCCAAGTTCCCCGCCGGTGAGTACATAATCCCCAATGGAAATTTCCTCATCCACAATTTCCTGGATCACCCGTTCGTCCACACCCTCATAGTGTCCGCAGAGGAGCAGCAGGTTCTCATGCTGCAAAAACTCCCTGGCCGTCTGCTGGCGGAACACCCGGCCCTGCGGGGAAAGATACACCACATAGGGCTGGCCGCCGATTTGCCGGCATACCCCCTCATAGCATCGAAAAATCGGGTCGGCCTGCATCACCATGCCATGGGAGCCGCCATAGGGGGCATCGTCCACCCTGGCCTGCCTATTCAGGGTATAGTCCCGGATGTTGTGGCAGTGGATATCCAAAAATCCGGATCGGCGCGCACGCCCGATGATGCTCTCGCTGAGCACCGCCTCGCACATTCCCACAAACAGCGTTGCAATGTCAATTCTCATCGTCAAATAACCCCGCCAGCGGACGGATCCTCATCACGCCGCTTTCAATATCAGTCTCAATCACCACATCCCGGATGGCCGGAATCAGGCGGATTTTCCCATCTGCAAAGCGGATATGGTATACATCGTTTGCGCCGGTCTGGGAAACCTCGGTGAGAATCCCGTATTCCCTGCCGTCGTCCGCGTCGATCACCCGCATATCCAGCAGATCCTGGACAAAATAGTCCCCTTCCTCCAGGGAAACATCCTCCCGGTTTAAATAGAGGATTTTTCCCCGCAGCGCCACGGCGGCGTCCATATCGTCCACGCCCTTGAGCTTTAAAAGCACCATGTTTTTCTGCACCCTGATGCTCTCAGGCGTCACCTCTTTGGCGCCCTTCTCCAGGTATAGGCGCCGCAGCTGCAAAAATTCCTGGGGGCTGTCACACCAGGGCTCCACCTTGACTTCTCCCCGCACGCCGTGGGTGGTGACAATTTTCCCAGTCTCCAAAAACTGTTTTTTCACGCGAATGTTTCCTCCTGTCTGCCGGGCCGGCTCCGGGAGCATCTCAAACAAAAAGCTGACAGGTTCCATGAGTAACGCGCCTGTTTTCCAGCGTTATCTGCTGTGGTGCCTGTCTGGGGGAGCCCCGGATTGAGTTTTTCTGTTTAAAATTCGGTTAAAAGGCCATATGGCCGATATTCGCCAGGCCGGAAGGCCGGCTCCGCCTGCCGGCACGGTACAAGCCGGGCCCGTACCTCTCCTCAACGGTATTGTTCCCTGAAATGGGGGCTTCTTCTATATCATCACTCGGGAAAGCTCATTTTCTCTTATAATGCTCCCCGGAGCAAGAAAAAACAGGGCAGCCGCCGCTTCCCTGTTTCGAATCTCTTTTCATTGGACTCAGTCGATTTCCACGGCGATTTTCGAATCGGAACGGCTGGCAACCGCACGCATCACAGTCCGCAGCGCCTTGGCGATGCGCCCCTGCTTGCCAATCACACGGCCCATATCCTCCTGCGCCACATGAAGATGGTAGACAATCGTTCCATCCTCTGCCGGTGCATCTACCGTCACATTAACTGCATCCTTGTTTTCCACCAGGCCTTTGGCAATGGTGATAAGCAGATTTTCCATGTGTTACTCCCTCAAATTGGGGGGACGCGGCTGACGCTGGAAAACGGATAAACCTGTAAAATCCCATCAAAGAGACTTTACAGGCATAAACCGAAACAAGCCAATTTCCGCGATTCCCTTATTTTGCCTCGTTTGCTTTTTTCAGAAGAGCTTTCACAGTGTCGGTGGGCTGAGCGCCGTTGGCCATCCACTTCTGAACCTTCTCCTCGTCAATCTGGAAAACGGTGGGCTCCTTGGTGGGATCGTAAATACCGATCTCCTCGATGAATCTTCCGTTTCTCGGATATCTGGAATCTGCAACAACTACGCGATAGAAAGGAGCCTTCTTGGCACCCATGCGGCGAAGTCTAATCTTAACTGCCATGTATCGTCACCTCCTGTTTTTCTGATTCCTATATAGTTCCATCGCAGAATACCACCGGGGCATCCCGCGCGGATCCCAAATTTAAAAGGGCATATTGGGGGGCATCATCGGCATCCGCTTGGAACGCTTGGAACGGCCCATATTCCCAAACTGCTTCATCATCTTCTGCATCTGCTCAAACTGCCGCAGAAGCCGGTTGACATCCTCCACTCTGGTACCGCTTCCAGCGGCAATCCGCCGTTTGCGGGAGGGATTAATCACGGAGGGCTTTGCCCGTTCCCGGGGCGTCATGGAATTGATGAGGGCTTCCACCTTTTTCAATTCCTTTTCCCCCTGCTGGGCATCCTCGTCCTTAATTTTATTGGAAACTCCCGGAATCATCCCCAACACCTGCTGGAGCGGCCCCATCTTTCGGATTTGCTGCATATTCTCCAGCAAATCGTTGAGGTCAAAGGAGTTTTCTTTCATCTTCTGGGCCAGCGCCACAGCCTGCTTTTCATCATACTGGGTCTGCGCCTTTTCAATCAGGGTAAGCACATCGCCCATTCCCAGAATCCTGGAGGCCATGCGATCCGGATAGAAAGGTTCCAGCTCATCGAGTTTTTCACCGGTACCCACAAATTTGATGGGCTTCCCGGTAACCGCCCGAACGGAGAGCGCCGCACCGCCGCGGGTATCGCCGTCCAGCTTTGTGAGAATCACGCCGTCAATCCCCAACTTTTCATCGAAGGTTTTGGCCACGTTTACCGCGTCCTGACCGGTCATAGCGTCGATGGTGAGCAGAATCTCATGGGGCGACACCGCCTGTTTAATCTCATGGAGCTCCTCCATGAGGGCCTCGTCGATGTGCAGGCGCCCGGCAGTATCCAAAATCAGGATATCATAGCCGTAATCCCGTGCGTAGCCAACCGCCTTGGAGGCAATTTCCACCGGAGAGATGGTCCCCATCTCAAACACCGGAACGTCTACCTGAGAACCCACCACCTGCAGCTGGGTAATTGCCGCCGGGCGGTAAACGTCACAGGCCGCCAGCATGGGTCGGCGTCCCTGGCTTTTCAGGTATTTGGCCAATTTTGCCGCGTGGGTGGTTTTACCGGCACCCTGCAGGCCGCACATCATCACAATGGTGGGGATTTTTGAGGAAAACTGCAGCTTTGCCTGAGACTGTCCCATCAGCTCCGTCAGTTCGTCGCTGACAATCTTAATCACCATCTGTGCCGGGGTCAAACTCTCCAGCACGTTGTTGCCTACAGCCTTCTCGGTTACGGATTTAATAAAATCCTTGGCAACCTTGTAGTTGACATCTGCCTCCAAAAGGGCCAGGCGAACCTCACGCATGGCCTCGCGGACATCCGCCTCGCTGAGCTTGCCCTTGGAACGCAGCCTTTTAAACGCCGCGGAAAGCTTGTCTGAGAGCCCTTCAAAAGCCATTGGGTTTTCCTCCCCTTTCTCTATCAAAAATCAAGTATTCTGTTCTGTCAGGCGCCTGGCAAAGGTTACTCCTCCAAGTGCGCGGCGCATTCGATAATTTCCCTGGCGCACTGGCTGACCTGCGGAGAAAAGCAGTACCGCTCATTGTGCTCCAGTATCGTCTGAGAAAGCTCCGTGATACGCTGTGCCTGGCGCTGGATGCGCCCCATGCGGGCCACCAGCCCCAGCTTTTCCTCCATCTCAAAGAGAATCGCCTCTCCCCGCTTGATGGAGTCCCGCACACCCTGTCGGGTGATAGAACCGGTATTTTGGGCTATCTCCGCCAGGGAGAGATCCTCGTCATAGTACAGTTCCAATACCTCGCGCTGCTTGTCTGTAAGCAGCTGGCCGTAAAAATCCAGCAGAACGACAACGTCCAGGTTTTTTCCCGCAGCCATTCTCTCAGCCTCCCCGACAAACCGCAAGCAGCCTTCTCGAATGACTTTATTATACCGGATAACCCGCAGTGTGTCAAGTAAATTTCTTTACACTCTCAGCCAAATGTTGCTCCCATCCGGGGCCGCACTTTGTGCGATTGGCCCTAAACACCCGGCCGGAGGCCCGCCGTGCAGATATCCTCTGCGCGCTTTTCCAGTCCCCCTCGCGGCGCCATAAGAGCATGGGCCTCTCCCTTTCAAAATAGGCCTATTTCTTTCAAACAGGAGAGGCCCAAACCTCTTTTATTCCTCAAGCAGGGATTCCAAATCCTTTAAGGAAACATCCATCCGCTTGGAGATCTCCTCCATTGAAAGCCCCGCGTCCTGGAAGCGGCGAATCACCATCTTCATGCACTCGCCTACCTCAATCAGGTGCCCGTCCGGGTCGTAAAAACGGACCACCCGCTGGCCCCAGCTGTGCTCCACCACATTCCCCAGCCACTGGATTTCCTGGTGGCTTCTGAGTTTTTTGAGAAAACTGTCAAAATCCTCCTCTTCAAAGCACAGCTCCATATTATGGGACCGGTTCTGAACCCGGTCCTGGGATATTCCCACCAGCCAGCCAAATTCCTGCTGAAGGGCAATCCCACAGGAAAAGGCAACGTTGATGCCGTAGTCCTGGCACACCTGCAGGCCGAACAGCTCCTCATAAAAGGCCCTGGAACGGGCAATATCGCTTACGGAGATTACGGTACATGAATACTTCATCGTTTTTTGCTCCCTTCCCTGTTACAGACTGGGCGCGCGCTGAGGCCCCCTGTGAGAGATCTCCCGGGATGCCGCAAAGCCCTTGAGCCCAGCTATCGTTTCATTGTTGCGGACACAGGATCCCGCCGGACATGAGCTCCCTAACAGCACAGCGCACCATCCCGGCTCCCGGGCCGATAGCGCAGATACCGCCAGCCAAGCCAGGCTGCGGGGCGCTTCCCTAAAACCGGCGATTCCCCGCGGCACTGCGCTTGCGCACACCCGGATGCCGCCAGCGCCCCAGCGGGGAATGATTTTGCCATTGGGTTTTCCTGCTGCCGTCCCCAGCGGCCGCACCCGAAGACGGCCCTCTATTCCCACTCCATGGACACAGGACAGCCGTGCCTTCACCGGCAGGCAAAACCGCAAGATATCCACGTTCCCATGAATATTGCTGTGCAATATCCCAAACCAGCCGGGATATTTTTCGCTTTGGCGGCAGCCAAACACCCGCCATGCCTTGGGGCCGGTGAGCGAAACTCCCGAATCCCCTGTGAGGACTGCAAACTCATGGTTATATGAATATTGTAGCATATCCGCAAGGCCAATGCCATCCTTTGGAACGCACAACGCCAATTCTAAATTTTACAGCGCTTTTGCCTCTTCAGGATTGACAATAAGCGTTCAGACGGCTACAATAAAGACAGTTATTGGCAGCCAATCTGTCAGTTTGTTCTGGTTTTCTCCGTCAGAAATGAAAAGGCGGGGATCTCCGGATTTTTCTTCTCCCGGTTCGTGCTCGTGCACGAAGCCTGTCACCACCATCTTCTCAAATTTGCAAGGAGGAACCGTTATGCGCTTCTTTTTAGACACCGCCGACACTGAGGAAATCCGCCGGGCCAACGACCTGGGGGTTATCTGCGGCGTTACCACCAACCCCTCCCTCATTGCCAAATCCGGACGGGATTTCGGCGAGGTTATCCAGGAGATCACCCAGATTGTGGACGGCCCCATCAGCGGTGAGGTCAACGCCTTCACCACCGATGCCCCCGGCATGATTGCCGAAGGCCGGGCCATCGCGGCCATTCATCCCAACATGGTGGTAAAAATCCCCATGACCGCCGAGGGCCTCAAGGCCGTCAAGGTGCTCTCCCAGGAGGGAGTCCGCACCAATGTAACCCTGGTGTTCACCGTCAACCAGGCTCTGCTGGCAGCCCGGGCAGGCGCCGCCTATGTCTCCCCGTTTTTGGGCCGCCTGGACGACATCTCCGTATCCGGAATCGAGCTGGTACGCAGTATTTCCAAGCTGTTTTCCGTCCATAACATCCAAACCCAGATCATCTGCGCCAGCGTGCGCAACCCCATCCATGTGACGGACTGCGCCATGGCCGGCGCGGACATTGCCACCGTGCCCTATAAGGTAATCTGCCAGATGCTGGAGCATCCCCTGACAGATGCCGGTATCAAAAAATTCCAGCAGGATTCTGCCCCCCGGCCAAACGCCTGAAAGGAGACGATAGGATGAAACCGCTGTACACTGTTCTGGATCCCGAATTTGCCCCCTATGGAAGAGTTTTGCCCCTGGATACCGCCGACTTGGTATCGGCTCTGCAAACGGTCCCCGCTCCCGCGGACGATGTACTGTATGTCCCGTCAGATACCGCTTTGGAGGCCCTGGAGATCGCCAGAATTTTAGAAAACTCCGGTTTTGGCGGGCTGCCCATCCAGCTGGGCTACTGCAACGGCACCAATGAGGCGCTCAACGCCGTGGAGTACCACCGGTGCTCTGAAATCAACGTGGCGGCCACAGATTTGATTCTTCTGCTGGGCCTTCAGACAAAAATCCAGGGTACCGGCACCTATTCCTCCCAGGATATCCAGGCCTTCCTGGTTCCCAAGGGCTGCGCTATCGAGGTCTATGCCACAACGCTGCACTATGCCCCCTGCTGCGCGGACAAAACAGAGCCCTTCCGCTGTGCCGTCGTGCTGCCCCGGGGCACCAATGCCCCTCTGGAATGCCGGCCGGGAACCCTGCCGGAGGATAAACTGCTGTTTGCCCGGAACAAGTGGCTGATTGCCCATCCCGAGAGCGGGCTGGAAAGCCAGGGCGCCTATCTGGGACTTACCGGGGAAAATGTAAGTGTCCGGGATTTTGAACCCAGAGGCTGACCGCAGTACCTGGGCTAAACCCTTCCTGTAAAACTAAAAACCGGGATGGCTGAGAACAGCCATCCCGGTTTTTTGCGCCGCCTGCCGCCAAGCGAATTCATATTCGGTTCGAAGGCTTTCGTATGCCTTGCGGTGCGGAACATCATGCCGCCCCCTCTGCCTGCCGCAATATGAACCTGCCCATTCTGCTGCGGGCGGCGGCAGGGAATCCCGGTATAGGACGGGCCTGCGCCCCGATCCCGGCGAAAACAGCCGCAGCTCCTGTTATCCCCGCCGGGCAACCAGCGGCAGAAAGCTCTCTCCCGCCGTCGCGCCCTCAACTCCCAGCAGTTCCATCACCGTGGCGCCGATATCGGCAAAGCTGTCCCTGGTGCCCAGGTTTGTCCCGGGCGTGATGGCGTCCCCCACAATCAGCATCGGGGTGTATTCCCTGGAATGGCTGATGCTGGCGTTGCCCGGATCGCACCCATGATCCGCCGTCAGAATCAGGACGTCCTGGGGCTTCATATTCGCCAGGAATTCCCCCAGCTGGCAGTCAAACTGCGTGGCCGCCCGGGCATAGCCCGCCGCGTCATTGCGGTGCCCGTACACCATATCGAAGTCCACCAGGTTGACAAAGCACAGCCCGGCGAACTCCTCCTGCTGCAAAGACAATGTCTTTTCCATCCCATCGGTATTGTCTTCGGTGTGAATCCACCGGGTGATGCCCCTGCCGGAGAAAATATCATGGATTTTCCCAACTGCAATCACATCCAAGCCCGCGGCGCAGAGCTGATCCAATATTGTATCCCCGTGTGGCTCCAGGGCATAGTCCCGCCGGTTGGAGGTACGGGTGTAGTGAGGATATTCCCCCACAAAGGGCCTTGCAATCACACGCCCCACCGCCAATTCCCCGCATAGCATCTCCCTGGCAGTCCCGCAGATTTTATAGAGTTCCTCTAAAGGGATCACATCCTCATGGGCCGCCACCTGGAACACACTGTCCGCCGAGGTATAGACAATCGGGCGCCCGGTGCGCATATGCTCGGGGCCGTAATCCAGGAGCACCTGAGTGCCGGAGTAGGCCCGGTTGCATAAAACCCTGCGCCCAATGGCCGATTCAAACCGGCTGATAAACTCCCTGGGAAACCCCGTCTTTTCAAAGACAGGCTGGCCCACCGGGGAAATGAGCCCGGCAATCTCCCAGTGACCCACCGTGGTATCCTTGCCCCGGGAGCGCTCCGTCATCCTGGCAAAACTGCCAGCCGGCACCACCGGATCCCCGGGCATCCCAGGCACGCCGTCAATACAAAAAAGCCCCAGCCGCTGCAAATTGGGAACCCGGAACTCCTGTCTGCTTCGGATACTGCCCAGCGTATTGGAGCCCTCGTCCTGATAAAGCGCCGCATCCGGCATCTCCCCGATGCCAAAGCTGTCCAGAACGATTAAAAACACCCGTTTTACCGGCTTCATGTTCCCGCCTCCTTTGGGTCTGTCCCTTGTCATTCCCGCACTGCCGTGCGAAGGGCCACCTCCATCATCTGGGTAAAGCTGGTCTGCCGCTCCTGGGCAGAGCAGGATTCTCCCCGCAGCGGCGCGTCGGAAACCGTACAGATGGCCAGCGCCTCCTTTCCCAGCCTCGCCGCATTGAGATACAGGGCTGCCGACTCCATCTCCACCGCCAAAACGCCCAGCTTTTTCCAGCATTCCAGCGCCTTGGGATCGTCGTCATAGAATGTATCTGAACACAGAAGTGTTCCCACCCGCGGGCAAATCCCCAGCTCCCGGGCCTGCCGGACAGCGCCCTCCAGCAGCGAAAAGCTGGCAGCGGCGGCAGGCGTTCCCGGAACCCGGTACTGATTGGCATAGTTGGAATTCGTACAGCTGGCCAGGCCAAACACCAGTTCCCGCAGCTTCACATCCTCGCGGATTGCCCCCGCCGTACCAATGCGGATAATGCGTTTGACATCATAGAAGGAGAATAATTCATAGGAATAAATCCCCATGGAGGGCATTCCCATACCGCTCGCCATGACGGAAACCGGCTTTCCCTCAAAGAGGCCCGTATATCCCAGGATCCCTCTCACCTGGGTCACCAATTTGGCCTGGGTGAGGTACTCCTGAGCGATGAACTGCGCCCGCAGCGGATCCCCGGGCATAAGAACCGTGGGGGCAAACTCCCCCGCTTTCGCTCCGATATGTGGAGTTGGAATGGCTGCCATGATAATCCCATCCTTTCTGCCGCCGTCCTTCTGGCGGGGTCTGCCCCCCGCCGGATTCCCCCTCGAGAGGCGATATCCCCGGACGGCATAGCTCTGAGAGCGTATTCGTGCTGCCAGGCGCCGGAATCGCGCAGTGGTTTTCTTATTTTTATGATGAAAAACACCGCACGCCATTTGCACCGGCCCGGCCAGCCCAACCGCCTGTGGCCGGAACCCGCGCAGTGAATGCCGCCTGCCCGGCTGCGGAAGAATACGCACTGCTTTTGAGTTTTGGTATACAATATTCGGGTTCCACGCGAATATATTAAAGTTTTGCTCACCGGCCCGAAAGTGCGGGCGGTGTTTGGCAAGGCCAAACCGCAAAACATCCCGATTGGTTCTAGATCCATGATACAACACCTATTTTTCCCTGTCAAACACGCAAAATCCCCAAAATTACAAGGCAGCTGGTTTTTTCTTCTTTCAAGGCTTTCCGTAATCCGGGATATCTTAGGGAAGAGGGCCGGGAATCCTTCCAGGTTGAGTCCATTCCCCTACAACTTTTCATAGGGCCTGTGACAATTCTCAGCAGAGCCTGACCGGCAGACAAATTAACACGCAGCCGAACGGCTGTTCCTGCATCACACCTGGTATCCGCAGAGAAAAATCCGTTCCGTCAACGCCCGCTTCAGCTATCAGGCCTCCCCTTTTTGATAGGAAAAATTAGTATAAACAGCCCCCTTGCCCCAAACACAGTGTTTCCAGCACAGCAAAACCCAGCCCCGGAACATCGTTGTGTTCCAAGGCTGGGTTTGAAATCAGGGAGATCTGGTATCTCTTCGGTCTCCGGCAGAGCCTTCGCGCGCCAAATCAGACGAAAACCGAAACTGACTGCGGGATAGGCCCCGCGGCTTTTATCCGTCGAGCAGGCCCAAGTCAAAACTCCCGTTTTCATTGCGCCGATAGGTGAACATCCAGTTGCAGCCGTCCTCATAGACCGTCTCGGAATTTGCCAGTTCAACGCAGTACTCCTCCCGGCCGGGATCCTGAGGCAGGACCGTGAGTTTGAGCCCAACCCGCACCTGCTGTGCCTCATCAATCCCCTCTATGGGGATATCCTCCGCCAAAAGGCGCCCCGTATCCTCGTCCTCCATCGCCAATTCCACCGGGATCTGCTGTACCTTTTTATCGGTCTCTACCATCAAATAGGCCTGATAGGGCCGGCTGAACGGGGCAAAGCCGCTGTTTGCCACCCTGGCCTCCAGGGAGAACTTCCCATTCTTGGGCTTTCGGGAAACCCGCACCCAATCCAGCCCCAGGCGGTATCCCAGGTGCCCGGTGATATAGTCATAGACGGTTGTGCCTTCATATTGGGTGGATTTCCACAGTTCAATCACACTCTGATCCGCATAGCCGTTCAGATAACCGGCATTCATCTGCTCCAGTTCCATAATGGCGTTTCCGCCCTCGGCAAACTCGGTCACATAGGGCATCTCCCCGCCGCCAAAGGAGCTGGCGAGGGTTTTCTCAAGCCACTCCAGCTCCTCGCTGCGGCTGTAGTCCCCGTCGTCATAGGTTCCCAAATCACTGTCCGACCCAAACAGGCCGTCGTTGTGAAAGCCCAGCCGGGCGGCGGGAATCCCGTCCTCAATGGCTTCCCTGAGATACCTGGGCCGGCGCAGCGCCACCGGAATGGCGGGGTCCAGGGAATCGATAAGCGTCCTGATTACCTGCAGCCTGGCCTGCCGGGCCTGCGGGGTTTTCTCAGTGTAGGCCACGCCGTGCCACTCCCCCCAAGCGCCCAAAAAGCCGGCCTGAACTTCCGTCACAATGCCGGAATACCGATTCAGAATAGGGGCAATCTGGCGGATATGCCTCAAAATCCGCTCTAAAGGTACCTCGGGGCAGTTCCCGGAAAAATCATAGGCCGCCCGAAAAACAATACTCAACCCGCTCTCCTGGGCCAGCTTCAGGCTCTCCTCCAGTTTAAGCAGCCGCTCCTGCGGAAGCTCATCCAGTTCCCAATAGTCCTTTAAATCCAATGTGAGCAGCAACAGGCGAAGATTGGGGTTCTCCTGCGCAATTGAGGGAATCCTCTCCCTGTCCCCCACAGAGCACTGCAAATACCAGCCCTGGCCGGGATTCTCGAGAATCTCCCCGCCGTGCGAATACTCAAGCTGCTGCATGGGTTCCCTTTGCAGCCTGAAATAAAGAAAAACGGCGCCCGTCAGCAGGAAAAGTATCCCCAAAATCACGGCAGCTTTTTTCATCACGCTTTCTAATCCTCCGGAACAAATTTTAAGTATGCTGCGGCAAACAGGCAGTACAGCCTGGGCCAGAGCCGGAAAACGGCTATGGCGGCGCGGTCGGTCAGGCTGCAAATTTCCTTGATGTCCCTGCGGTTCTCCCGGTAAAACTCTCTGTGCTCCCGCTGAAGCCGTTTTTGCAATTCCCGGGAATTTTCCATGCCGGTGTATACCCGGTACCAGGCAATCTGAACATTCAACAGATAGCGTTTTTTGGCTGCCCGGGACAACCGGGACTCCCCGCGCTGCTCAAAATAGGAGACCGCCTCCCGCAGGGCATCCAGCTTGTCCAGCCGTTTTTCCCGAAAGCTCTGGCGGATAATGCTGCCGCCCCGCTGCAGGTAATAGTAATACTGTTTCAAGGAAACCGCCACCTTCTGTGCCTGAAAAAACACCTTATAGGTGACAAATTCATCCTCATGGAGCCTGCCCTGCGGGAACCGCAGCCATGGGGCCAACCCGGCGCTGTAAAGCTTTCCCCAGGCGGTTATCATAAACCGCTGGCTCTCCAGGACAATTTTCTCCGCCGCCTGCGTACCGCTCAGGCAAACCGCCGGAGCCGCCGGCTCACTGGATTCCATAGAAGGCTTTTGCCCCTCCTCAACCGGGAGGTACCGGCACACGCTCACCTGGGCCCCGGTGTCCCGGATCAGGGTCACCAGTTCCATAAGAAAGTCCGGATGCAAAAAATCATCGCTGTCCACAAAGGTGATATAGTCCCCCCTGGCATACTGAAGGCCCGTGTTCCTGGCGCTTGACAGCCCGCCGTTCTCCTGATGGAACACCTGAATGCGGCTGTCTGTCCGGACATATTCGTCACACAGGGCGCCTGAGCCGTCTGTGGAGCCGTCATCCACCAAAAGGGCTTCAAAGTCGCCCAGGGTTTGGGCCAGTACCGACTCTATACACCGGGGCAGATACTTCTTCACGTTGTAAACCGGGATAATGATGCTCACCAAAGCCAAGACGTCCCCTCCTATTCCTCCACGAGATGCAGCCTCTTTTTAAACCAAATACGCGCCTGCATCCAAAGTTTAAGCAGGTACCAGCGTTTGGGATGCCCAGCGGGCCAGTCCCTGTCCTGGGCTGCATACCGCTGCCAAACCTCCTGCGCCTCCTTTGGGTTTTCAACGGTGTGCAGGGAATGCTTGTGCCCGCCGCTTCTTGTCCGGAACTCTTCCTTGAGCGCCAGCAGCTCCTTGGCCCTGTCCCCCTGGGCCTGCACCAGATAAAAGGTGACCGGGCTGCCCTCCTGGTAACACCAAAGGCTTTTTCTCAGAACACCGCAGCCCTGCCGGGAGGCCGCCCATTTCTCCCCGCGGTAGATGTAAGCGATAAGCTCCCAAAACCGCTCGTAGCAATAGCTGCGGTTCTCCTCGCGCAGCAGGGTAAATCCATATTCCTGTATCAGACCCTTCAGGCAGGCCTTTCTTTCCTCCTGCTGGCAGACGGGCCACAGGCAGAGCAGATAGGTTTGCATGGCCTCTCCTTCCTATTTCACACTGCGTTTAATGTACCATTTCATCAGCGGATACCCGGCTAAAAACACACTGGCTGCCAGGGAACCTTCCCCCACTGGCAGAAACCGGAACAAAAAGCTGTAAAAAATCCGCTGCGGCAGCGATGGGAGATGGCGCAGCTGCCCGCAGTGGGATTTGTTTGCCAGCATCCGGCGCACGCTGTCCTCCCGCAGAAAAACCGCGATTTTTTCCTTGAGCCCCCGGAAGGAGGCCCCCTCATAGGGAATATTTTTTACCAGCGACCAGCAGATCACCCGCATCGCCAAGGGGACAAAGAGATCCATATTCTCCTCCTGAAGGTTCTGAGCCTTCAGATAGGCGTCATACTGGCGGAGCATATGGGCGTTGCGCTGGGCGATATCCTTGACCATTCCCCTGGTGGTGCTCTCGCCGGAAATATCGTATTCATACACCACCACCGGTTCCAGATAGTAGCTGGGGCACTGGCTGAATACCTTTAAATTGAAGAGCGTGTCCTCCATATACACCTTGCGGATATCGTCAAACCTCAGCTGCCGCTCCAGCAGGAACTGACGGCGATACAGCTTGTTCCAGACATATCCAAACAGATTGGAGGTTTTAATCTGATGGTATCGGCGCTGCTCCTCCCTGGTACCGCTGCGGCTCACGCTGCCGCAGGTCAGGTTTGTGCCGATGCGCTCTCTCCCCTGGCTGCCCACCCGCTCATAAACGGCGCAGATGACATCGGGGGTGCGCTCAGCGGCCACCTCCAGCAGGCGGCGAACCCCCTGCCACACCATGGTATCGTCCGCATCGCAGAATAGGAGGTATTCCCCCCGGGCCTGGGTAATCCCCAAATTCCGTGCAATCCCCTGGCCCTGATTTTTTGTGTGAAACACCCGCACCCGTCTGTCCTGAGCGGCAATGCCGTCACAGATTTTTGGGGTTTCATCCGTGGAGCCGTCGTCGATCAGCAAAAGCTCATATTCCTCCCCCGGCTCCCTTAAAACCGCCTGTACTGCCCGCGGCAGTACCGTTTCCCCGTTATACACCGGGATAATAATACTCAATTTTTTCTGCCCCATCATCTTCCTCACACCGGCCGTCCTAACAGTTTTTTTAAAAAATATAAGAAAATCCGGTACCATCTGCGCAGCCGCCGCAGCCCATTGATCCCAAACTTGTACAGCGGGTTTTCCCCGATACGGGGTACCCCGCATCGCTCCATCTGCAGCCGGATGTCCTCTTTTTCCCGAATTATCTCGAACGCAAGCCCCATTTTCTCCAGCACCTTCTGAACCGCCTCTGGCTGTGTCCCCCTATTCTCCAGAAGCATATGGCAGCAGCCTTGACGGTCCTTCCAAATGAAAACCGGCTGGGTTATCCCGCATACTATTTTCTGGATCTTCGGCAGCCTCGCTTTCGCCTTTATGCTCAAAAGGATCGCAGGCTTCCACCGGACATATTCCCGCGCCATCTCCAGCATAATTCTCTCATCCAACAGGCGGCGCCGGAAAAATCGATAGTCAAACGTATACGGCGCCGTGAACTCACACAGGCGCAGCACCTCCAGTTTCCTGTGGAAGTAGCTGGAAACACAGGCCCGGTGGGCGCCGTCCAGCGCCATCCATCGCCGATCCACGGGGATCGCCTTTGGAAACAGCACCTCGTCCGGGTTCTCCCGGCCCGCGCGGTATAAACTCTGCAGCACCTGTTCAAAGGCCTCCAGGCCCCTTTTCTCATGTTGGCCCGGCTCCACGATAAAATAATCCTGAAAGGCCTCAATGTGCCGCCGGTAAATCTCCTGCGCCCCGGCAAACTCCCGTTTCCCGTCCATGGCCTCAAGATAAATGAGTTTTGCCATAAAATCAAACCGCTCAGGGCAGATGAGCGTTTGGGCCTTGACTGTTTCAAATTCCTCCCGCGCCCCGCTCACCTTCAGAGTCCCATATAAATAAGGATACTCCTTTTTCAAGCCTTGTGCCAACTAGGTATCCTCCTTGTTATCTTGCGCTCCCTCTGATTTTCGGGTTCTCCAACGCGGTATCAGTTGAAAGAACAATACGCTCAACAGCCCGAGCCACCCGGCACACACAGCAGCCACCAGGCCTCCCTTTAACAGCAGGGAAAGCCAGCTCACCTGGGAAATCCAGGAAACCGCCAGCCCGCTCAGCCAAATCGTGGCCAGCGTTACGGCACAGCCCGCGGCCTGAAACAGCAGTTCGCCCGCAAAGGATTTTTTAAAATACCGGTACAGTAAATACGGCTCAAACCAATACACCGTCAAAACATTGGAGATCGTGGTGGAAATTAAAATTCCCATCAGCCCAAACCGCAGCCCCAGCAGCAGGGACAGAATTAAGTTGAGCACCCCGCGCAGGATGACCACCTGGCCAATCCAATGAAAGATTCCCGCCGCCTGCCGGTAAATATTACTGGTTTGCCGGATCCCCGCCAGATACAGGTTTACAGTCACAACCGTCACTACGCCGGCGGGCAGCAGCACATTCGGGCCCATCCACAGGGTAATGAAATCCTGTGCCAGCCAGTACACCCCGCTGGCGCACAAGCCCATAATACAAATATTGATAAAAGAAAGCGTTTTAAAATCCCGGTACTGCTTCTCCAGGGGGTCCTTGCAGATGTTCTGCCCCACCCGGGCCACCACAGAATCAAAGAAGCTGTTTACCAGCCCCTGCACCCCGGTGGAAATAAACAGATAGTTGGAATAGCAGCCGGCAATCGCCGTATTCACCAGGCCGGAAATCAAAATGCTGTCCGTACTGTCCAGAAGCACCTTGCCAATCCGGTATGTGACAGTGTCCCGGACATTTTCCCGGATGTCCTTTTTTTCCGAATCCTCCAGCGGGGCCTGTTTTCCCTTTAAATAGGGGTATTTCTTTTTGCGGTATAGGGCCAGAATGCCGTTGGTAAGCAGGTTCTTACTGAGAATACACACCAAAAACAGGCCGTAGCTGTGGGTAAAATACAGAATCGCAATTTGCAGAGCCAGCGCGAGAAAATCCACTGTGCTGTTCACCAGGCACACCACATAGCGCTTTTGATCCGCCATGATAAAATAGTGCTGGGCAAAAAAGCGGTTGTACACAATGATGGACGCCAGGTACAAAAAATAGGTCCCCACAACCTCAAAGGTCCCGATATCCGCCTTGACCACCAAAACCACCAAAATGACCGCGCCCACGCCCAAGGCGCCCGCCAGTACGGTAATCCTGCGATAGAGCTTATCAAAATATGCATAGATTGCCGCCAGCTTTTCCCGATTGGATTCGGAAAGAGGCTGGTACAGCCGGAACAGCATGGCAGTCCCGGTGCTGGCAAAGGCAAAGGCCAGAATATCGCAAAAATTCCCAAAAAGGCTCTGCAGCCCCAGGTATTCAATACCCAGATAGGACTGTATCGCCTTTTTGGAAATGAGATTGATCACCAGGGCCAGCACCTGGTTTAAAATCCCGATGAGTATATTCCACTGAAGTTCTCTGCGCTCCTTACTCATACAGGCTATTCTCCTTTGCGGTAGACAATCTTTCCCTTCGCAGAGGACTTCATAGTCTCAATAATCTTATACCGGCAGAACACATACCCCTCAAAGCCCCGCTCTACCCAACGGATTCTGAAGAAGCTGAAGGTCCAGCCGCAGATCATGCCGAAAAATGCGCCCAGGCCAAAAAACTCCACTGCCAGCCCCCTGGAGACAAGAGTTCCCAGGAAGGTTGCCGCCAGGAAAATCAGCCCGGTGAGCATGGAACCCACGGTATCGTCAAAATAGTACAAGTACACAATGTTGCAGTACATCATGAAAATCCCCAGATAGGCCGCGGCCAAAACCGGATAGATTTTCAGAATCATACCGGAAAATCCCATCTGAACCCCGAAGATGAGGATGAGCATAAAGAGCACTGCCGTGATGGCCAGCTGAACGCCGAACACCTGGCTCATCTGCTGGGACAAAGTGCGGAACATACTCTTTTTGTTCTTCTGAATCTGCTTGTAGGTTCCGCCTATCACCGACTCCATATACCGCTGATAGGTGTCGTGGAACCGGGTTTCGGCAATGACGGTGAAGATGACGATGGTGGAGATATTGGTAAACATCGCCAGGCACGACGCCATATCATAGGCCTGATGGCTGTAGTAGGTGTCGGCCACCACCAGGTGCATATCCGTGGCCCAGAACACAAAGTTATGGACATACAGCCCAATCATATAAAATAAATTCGTGGCGAAAATGGGAAAATGCCGGCGCAGATAACCCAGGCATTCGGTGTAGTTCTGCCCATTGCCCTTAAAATAGCGCCTGATATAGGAAAATTCCGAAAAGGCGATACAGAAAAAGCCGAAGGCCAGCCCATACAGGATAGAATGGATTTCATCACACACGCCAAAGAAGTACAGCACCCATCCCAAAAGCCCCGCTAAAAGCATTCCAATCAGGAAAAAGATGGCGATAATCTTGTAGTCCTTGGTGGCGTGCAGGTAGGTGACGGAAAAAAAGATCAGCACAGCGGACACCCACATCACATAGGCGCCCAGGATAAACGGCAGGTCCACACCGCCGCGGAAATACAGAGAGCCCATCACCGGCACAGCGGCCAGCAGAGACAGCCCGCCGGTGCAGAGGATCCCGGTGTAATAGGAGGGCAGGATATCCTCGAACTCCTCCACATAAAACTTATCTGCTAAGTACCGGGAAAATACGGAGTTGAAGGGCGCCGTCAAAATTACTGAAAAGATGAAGACGTACAGAATCGTGGAGGACAGCACCTCCCGCTGGGTCACGGACACGTTGGACATCCCCAGAAACAGGTACAGCAGCAGAATTGTGACGACAACAATCAGCGTGGGCCCGACGGTTACAATCGAGCTGTACAGTGCGCCTGTCAGCGTACGGGATATCCCATCCTTTTTATAGATTTTTTTGAGTTCGAATCCTATTCCAGCCATAGTTGATTCAGTCCTTTCCGGGATGGATGCCGGTTCGGCGGCACCGAAATTGATACGCTTTCAGTTGGTTCAAATCTGGCATACCGGGGCCGGCGGCCTGCGGCAGCCAAGCCGGTTGGTTTGTGCCCCGCCACCCGGTTTTTAGAGGCCGGGCCCTTGCGCCCCTGCCTGTACAGGGGCCTCGCCGAAATTCCCGGCGCTCAGGCGTCCGCTCCGCTGCCGGTCACCAATTCCTGATAGAGCGTCCGGTACCGGTTAAAAATATCCTTTTCATCATAGAAGCTGCGCACACGCCGAAACCCGATCTCCCCCATCTGCCTGCGCAGGGATTCATCCTCGGCGAGCCTGAGGATGGCCTGGGCCATCTTCGAAGCGCTCATAATCGGCACCACATAGCCGGCTCTGCCCCAGGTATCGAATTCCCCCTCCAAAAGCCCCTTGCAGTTGCCCACATTGGTAGTGATGAAGGGCTTTTTCGCGGTAAATCCCTCCAGGATGGCAATGGGCTGGCCTTCACTCAGGCTGCTTAAAATCATCATGTCCATCCTGCCGATATAGTCCCTGGCCTGGATGATTCCGGTAAATTCCACATCGGGAACCTTGAGCTCCTGCACCAGCTGGATACACTCCCTGGCATAGTCCTCGTCCTGCTCCAGAGAACCCATAATCCACAATTTCAGCTTGGGATTGACCTCCTTTGCCAGGGAAAAGGCATTGATCAGCGTCTTAATATCCTTTATGGGCACAACCCGCAGAAGCGCTCCCACATTGATGTAGGGGTCGTCCTGAGCCTTGCCCGGGATATCCGCAAACTTCTGCGGATCCATGCCGTTTGGAATCACAATGGTCTTGTCCTCCCGGCAGCCCAATTCCACCTGGAACTTCCTGGCGTCCTCAAACAGGGAAACCACCTTGTCCGCATACTCATAGCAGCAGGTGCCGATTTTGCGGAACTGCTGGATCCACAGATCCTTGTAGATGCCCTTCACCCAGGTGGCTTTGATGATCTCTTCCTCCCGCTCACGGGTATAGATGCCGTGCTCGGACATCAAAAACGGTTTTTGATAGATACTCTTCTGCATACAGCCCCAAATCCCCGCGTAGCCGCTGGAGGCTGTATGATACAGATCCGCCTCCACGGTTCTGGATTTCAGCATCGTAAACAGCGGCAGGTACATGGAACGCATGGTCCACAAAAAGTCGGTGAACACCACCCGCTTAAAGTTCTCCTGGTAGTAGTTGAGCACCATGCTCAAAAAATCCTCGCCGGAGAGCAGGGCGTTCAGGGAGACCTCCTTCTCGGCAAAAAAGCGGATAATGGTATCCCAATCCACCTGGCTGCCGAACAGAAGCCCCTCAAAGGCCTCATATTCCTGATTTGTCATCTTCAGGCGCTTTTGCTTTTTGTCCTCGATATAGTCGTCGTCCAGCAGATAGACCTCCTGGATCTCCAGGCAATTCTCCGGAATCTCATATTTAAATTCCTTTGTCTCGTTGCGGTTGGC
Source organism: Marvinbryantia formatexigens (assembly GCA_021771035.1). Lineage (GTDB taxonomy): Bacteria > Bacillota > Clostridia > Oscillospirales > Ruminococcaceae > CALXEM01. Next base: position 77,532 of record JAETPU010000008.1, read on the forward strand.
GGCAATACTCTGAATGACAAATTCCACATCCTTCATCCTGAGCATCAGCTGCTGCACCCAGTTGGACATTCCCCCGTTCACATAGGGGTAAGCTCCCTCTACAATCAGGCATACCTTCATTTTATGACCATTCCTTTCCGGAATTGTGCCGTTGCCGCCGGGGCCAAACTCGAATGCTTGGGATTCGAAAGGCACAATACGCAGGCCTTAACAGTTGTCTGCAACCTATGAATTTCCCTTTCCCAAGACTTGCGGCACAGCCAGCCCCGGGCTGTCTCAGGAAATTCTGCCGCTGTGTCACATTCTCCAGGTAATCTGGGCGGAGGCTTCGGTCACCTCCACCAGATAAAGGCCGTCCTCAATCTCCTCCACCGTACCATGGTCGATACAGACATCCTCCTGGGAGGTTTTCAGCATGAACCAGGCCTTATCCTGGAAGTTCTCAATGGAAACCTGGATCCCGTCCTCCCGGTACTGGCACTGGGGCCGGATCATCAGGTAGTTGTCAATGCGTTCCAGGGCCTGGTCGGCGGTGACGCGCTCCAGCCATGGGTAGTCCTGCTTCTGCGTCCCCAGTACAGTCTCCAGGGCCTTGCAGTAGTCCACCCAGTTTTCATTCTCCCCATCATAGCTCAGCAGCTGCTGGATATCGATTTTTAAGGAGAAGAAGCCGGTTCCGCGGATAATACCGGACATATTCAGCAGCTGTTCCTGATAGTCCTCCATCTCCGTCAGGTTCACCGGTATCTGTATGGATCCCGCCTGCCGGTTGTAAAACTCAAAGCCGGGCTTCCAGCTGGTCACCGATACCTTGTCCTTCTCGGAGCGCAGATACAGCCTCTGGCCGTTCTTGCCGGCCAGCTGGCCCTCCTTGGACTGAATCTCGCTTCTGTAATAGGCGGCCTCCCCGCTGTCGGCATTTGCCACCTGCCAGTAATCCGGGGTAAAATAGGTCAGCTTTAAATCATACAGATCCTCACACCGCTTCAACTCCGGGAAAAACAAATCCCGGGCAATCCCCAAAGCGTCCCGGCTGTACAGCCTCTCCCAAACCTCGCTCTGGCTGTTCTGCAGATAGGGGAACCCGTCCACCATCACACAGTAGGCGTTTACCACCGGGTATAAATACGTTCCGTAGATATCCGAGAGCGCCGCGGTAATCACGGCATACCCCATCTCGCCGTCCATAAAGTCCCCGTTGCACACATATACATATCCGGCGTCCTTTTCCCGGACATACCTCCACAGGATAGGCGGCAGCTCGGTATCCTCTAAATCCTCGCTGCCCTCGGGAAGCGCCACGCCCAGCAGCTTGGTCTGCTGCATCAAGGTCACCTGATAGGCGGATACCTGGGCCTTCTCCCCCTCCAGCACTGTGCCCAACATAACCTCCTTGGCAGTACGCATCCCGGGGAACCGCGCAACGCTGCCCAGCGTTTGGATACCCATTAAATCCAAAAGCCCCCGGTTTTGAAGGTTCTGCGCGCTGGGCATCCGGGCAAATATCAAATGCCTGCCCAGGCCCGCCTGCTCCTGAAGCCAGCTCAGCTCCTCACCGGAAAGGCTTTCCTTGGCCACTATGATAATCTCCAGGGAATCAGGCGCCTGCGGCGCTCCGCTTGAATCGGCCTGAAGGTACGTCCAGGCCTGCTTGAGGTTTTGCAGCTGGGAAACCGCCAGGGAACCCAGCTCCCCGTCTCCCAAAACTCCCACCGCCGCATGGTCGGGATCCTCATAGCTTAAACTCTTCGCCTGCTCCTGCCCAATCCCCGAGGTGAGGACGGCGTTCACCCTGCTGCCGCTCTGATTTTGATGGCCTCCGTCTATCCAAACCAGAATCTGGTTCAGGTTGCCGAACACCACAAAGACGCCCAGCAGGACAAACAGTATCAGTACAATATAGACATAGGTATATTTTTTAAGCTGGTTTTTCATTTTGAAGGACTTTCTTTCCACGTTTTCCCCACCTCCTGCGGTATCGGATAAAGGCTACCATGGTGCTCAGCGCCATGACAACCATATATTTCATTGCATGAAGCGCCCCGCTGTGCATGGAAACCCCCTGGGTCCTGGGATGCATAACAGCCGGGATTTCCTCGATGTGATACCCCAGCAGCAGCATCTGAATCACCATATTCAAATCCGGGTACTTGATATCAAAATTCGAATACTGGGCATAGTAGGAAAACGCCCGGCGGTTCATCCCCTGAAGGCCGCTGGTGGGATCCGTCAGGCGGTAGCCGGTCAGCATCCGGATAACCCACTGAAACATCCGGATCGCAACCAGGCGGATCTTCGACATAGCAAAGGAATCGCTGCCGTCCAGAAACCGGGACCCGATGACAATATCCGGCAATCTGCGCGAGGGTTCCCCCTGTTCAAAACACCCCAGCCTGCGGCAGATGACCTCCAGGTTTTTCAGATCGTGCTGCCCGTCCGCATCCATCTGCAGAAGATACGAATACCCCTGCTGCTGCGCGTACTTATACCCCGTCTGCAAAGCGGCTCCATAGCCCATATTGTAAACCTGCCGCACAACCTCCACTTCTTCATACTGCCCTGCCACCTGAGAGGTGTTGTCTGCGGAGCCGTCGTCAATCACCAGCACGTCCATATAGTCCAGCGTACCGCTGTCCCTGAGCTCCTGCAGAACCCCGCCGATATTTTTCTCCTCGTTATAGGCCGGAATAATTAGCAGTATCTCTTTCATTCGCCCTTCACATCCCCCTGCAGCCCCTGCCGGTAATCGACAGCCAAATTCAGTAAGAACCTCTCATCCTGGGTAATCCGGTAAACCGTGCACAAGCCGTCCCTGTAGTAGACGGACACCTCGTTGGGGAACACCTCCCGCATTCTCTGAACCCAGTAGTGCAGCTTAGACATCATCTCATTGCGGTAGGCGTAGTAGGCCCTGTCCCTGCTGGCCAGTTTATCAATTTCCAGGCTTTCATAGTCCTTGAGGGCGTCCTTTTCATTGACCGGCTCTGTAAAGTCCAGCATATCGCTGCCGTCAATCTTTCGTTGATCCGCAAGGCTGTATTGGGTGACCTGCTCCTCCACTACCACAAAAATATCCTTGGTGGGAATATAAATCTCCTCTTTCCCGGTATCCAATTCCTCAATGAGATCCACAATCTCATAGTGAAAGCCGTCATAGCGCACCACGGAAAGATCATTGGTGGTGGACACCACGGTCCAGGCCTGTTTTTTAAAGTTCTCCACCAAATCCAGGCTCACCTGCATATCCGCCTCCGCAATCGTAACCTGGAAATAGCGGTCCGATTTTACATGGCCGGTTTGAACCATCACCCCCATACCAATCATTGCCGCCGCCAGCAGAATGGTATCCGAATACTTTCTTCGCACCGGCAGCAGGTACGCAAGATCGCATACCAGCTGGACCGGGGCCGCAAACAGCGGGGCCGTCATCAGCGTAAAGAAGGTGGACGCCCGGTACATTTCGATGAACACGGGAAGCCCGAGAAAATAACACAGGTATAAAAAGCAGGAAACCATCCAGGCCAGCGCCAAAAACACATACACCAGAAAACGGAACCGATCCTTTTTGAAGATGCTCCCAACCAGGCCGTAAAACAGGAAAAACACTTCCAGCCCCAGCAAAAGCCAAGCTCCCTGGAGGCTGACCGTCACCCGGTTGGCAATGGTATCGGCAATGTAGGAAACACCGCCTGTAAGCGTATCGAGAACGGATGCGGACGGCGCGGCCTGGCCTTCCCCGTTTTGCGCCTGGCTGTGTGCCTCATCCTGGGATTCCTGGGATGAAGCGTCCTTATCCTGGCTGTCGGAACTGGAGCCGTCATCGCTGTCCCCCATCACATTGAACGCCCATGCGATGGAACGCTCAAAGGGATGCCCGGCCAGATACCCCACTCCAAAAGGCGCAACGGCCAGTAAAATCCCCGCAAGGCCGCCGATGAGCACCTTATGCAAAATCTTTTTGCGCACCATCCGCACCAAAAATACCACGCCGAAGGCCACGCACAAAAACGCGGCGAAAATAGTGACATAAAAATGGACGCTGAAGGTCCACGCCAGGGACAAAACAAACATCCACCAGGAAGCCCGGTCCCTCTCCTGCACATAGGAGATAAGCCCGACCAGCATGGCAAACAGGGCCGCCAGGGCAAACTCCATGGGAAAGGTCATCTGGAAGCGGAAGTAGGTGGTGGTCTGAAACAAATCCGTCAGCAGAAAGACCCCCAGGCCCGCGGCCGCCGCGGCCTTCGCGGGAAACACCTTCCTGAGCAGCAGATACAGAAAGAACAAAATAAGGCTGGTGGAAAAAATCCCGAAATTGACACTGGTACGCACCACGGAAAGCCCGAACATGGAGGAGAGTGTCCCCACCAAAAAGTGCATCCCGTGGGGATACATTCCCGCCGGGAAAATATTATTGTGAATCATGGACTGGATCCAATACAGATGGGTTTCCTCATCCGTATGGGCATAGGCCGCATGGGTGAACTTGTACTGTCCATAAAACACCAGAACAAACACAAAAAACACCAGCAGGCACAGCAGTTCCAAAAGCCGCCCGGAGAGATACCGCCGGTACCACCGCAGAACAAGCCCCTTAACCTGGTCCTTCAAATCCCGAAGGACCTTTTTTCTGCCATACATCCCGCTGGAAATATCGTAAAGGTTCTCCCTGCGCCTGCCCAGCCAGCCCAGCACCTCATGCCGGCAGAACCAGGCCTTCCCCCCCAGGGGCAGCCCCACCAGAACCAGCCAAAGCATCGGCGCGTAAAACAGCTTTAAATAGGAAAGCGCAAACCCCCAGAAAATCAGGTACATATTGGAGCACACCTGGTAGAACATCAGCCGGAATCCCAGAGACTTTCCCTTCACAAGCGGGTGAAGGCAGATTGCCGGCAGCAAAACGCACAGGCAGATGTACCCGCCGAAGATCTGGATTACAGTGTTTATATTTTCCCATATCATGGGAAATCCCCCCTAACCCTACATATAAAACCGAATCCAGTCCAAGGCTTCACTGTCCAATATAAGCGACGACTTTTTGACCTCATCGATCAGGCGGAAAAACGCATCCTTCTTTTGCAGGGAATAATAATATTTCGCGCATAGCTTAAAGGCATCCAGGCTGTCCATGCACCTGGGACGTGCAATGCCGATCCACTCCTCGGCCTTCTGCTCATTTCCCAGCTGCCGCCACAATTCCACCATACAGGCCATGGTTTTCTCCTGCAGGGCTGACGGATCCTTTTCATAGAGCATATGGGCAAAATCGTCCAAGAACTCCGCATACAGCCTCTGTTCAGAGGTGCTGAACAATTTCTGCTGCAGAATATCCTGCATGAAATCAAGATAGCGCGTAAGGTTTTCCGGAGTGGGATTTTCCTGCGCCAGCCTGCGGTAGCTGGCCTCCTGGTCCTTGTATCGGGCCACCGTATCTGTAACAAAGGCCGCCGCATAGTGGGAAATCTCCATATCGTCGTCCTCGACGGCATTCCGGATCACCTGCATGGAAGCCTCGTAATCGTCCTCCTTGAGCAGGTCGATAAAGGCGCCCCGTTTGTTGGATTTTCCCGAAACCAACAGCGCCTCTTCAATGGGCACCCGGTTGGCCTCCTTTTCAATATCGGCGCTGGAGAGTACCCGGACCCGCTTTTTATTAAAGCTCAGCTCCGTCAGGTCCACATCCCGTTTTCTGCGCTGATGGACAATGGTGAGCAAAAGCTCAGCGCATCCCAGGAACAAGGGCCCTACCACCGGCGCCGCCAGCATAAAGGCGAATACCACCAGGCCCTTTTTCCGGTTACCCCTGCGCAGATGGAACACAAGGTAAATGAGCGCCGCAATCAAATTGAGGATCAGCAGCAGGCATACTAGCCATAGATCTTTCATCAATCGGTCATTCCTTTCTGGATGCCGCGCCGCATTCGGCCTGTCCCGCCAATATGGGGTGCCTCACAGCGCTTTTCCGGTATCTGAAGAGCCCTTCGGAACTATGCTCCGATTTGTAAACTCTCGTCCGCAATCGTAGGAACGACACCATTTTCCTCAAATCTCTTGACAACGAACTGTGCGTCCTGGACGCTGGAATTGGCCAAAAGCACACAGGGCTTCCCTTCCAGCATGCCAATCACATCCGTATCCCGTACCAATTTTTCAATGACAGAGGGCTGCTTGCCGTCGAGCTCCACTTCCAAAAGCGTATAGCTTAATAGGCCCTGGCTTTTGCCCTCCCGGAAGGTTTCAATCACAGTTTTGAAGGCGTCCTCCTTCATAATTCTGCTGCCCTCCAGATAGGAGTTCTGGTATACGGATTCCTCATACAGCACCGCCCGGTGAATGGCTTTTTCAATCAGCCTGCAGAGCAGCACCAAAAGATTGCTCTGGTAAAGATTGATTTTCTCCAATTCATTGGTCCACACCATGACGATTGCCGTCACTGCCTCGTCCTCATACACCCCTCCCGCAAAGGTGGGCTTACCTTCCTCCATGCGCTGGTTTTGGTACACCTCCCGCTGGGAGAGCGCGCTGAACAGGTAGGAATTCTCATCATACCGCAGGGATTTGCCGGCGCTGGCGGCAAGCTGCGTACTGGCGGCGGCCAGGCGGAAAAAGCTGGAATGCCGGCTGGAAATATAAATAGCCACGTCCTTCATCTCCATCAGCTGGGAGATGACATGGACAGCACGGAAAATCACCTTCCTGGACTCCATGAAATCCAGTTCACTGGTAATCTCATAGATCTTCGCCAGGCTGTTTTTATAGCTCACCAGGCGTTTTTCATAGATATCCTTGACCACCAGGTTGCTGTCGTTAATCCGGGTGATATCGCTGAGCTCACTGGACAAATATGCGTTCTCGTCCGCCAGATCCTGGTTTTTTCTCTTGTATTTATCCCGCATATAACCGCCCATGACGCCTATCACCAGCATTTGCAGCACGCCGATGAAAAACCCGTAGTCCGTGAGCACTGCCGAAAGCGAGTGATCCATCACAAACAGGGACAGCTGCGCGCCCGCGCCCAATACCGTGGCAAACAGGGCGTGTCCGGTTCCATAGGTCACCGCAATGGCCAGCACATACAGGACATACAGGTTCAGGTTTTCCCCAACCCAGGTGTTGTGCAGCAGCAGGGAGATAATATGGATGACCAAAAACAGCAGCACGCTCTCCAGAACCGGCAGCCCCCAGTTGCTCCAGAATGACTTCTCCTTTTTCTCCTGCTTCTGAGCCTTCCTCTGTGCCTGCAAACAGGTTTCACACAGCTTGTGAATTCCCTCCTGCATGGAATACCTCATCCGGAAATGAAGCTCCTCTTCCTGGGTATCCGCAACGCGCGCCGCGGGGTTGGGCAGGGCTTCCCCCTCCTCCTTGAGTACGCAGGCGCCCTCCTTTAAGTTCATAGAGAGAAGCTCCTGGGCCAGCCAATCCTCTGAAAAGGTGTGTCCCCTCAGCTGGTACAGGGGCTGGAGAGTCTCGGTCTTCGCCAGGGTACAGACAACCTCTACGGCGTCCCCCAGATACATGGCGGTGTGCTCGTCGAACGGCCTGCACTGAATTTGTCCATCCTCCAGGTATTCATTCACCATGCGCAGGCACACATCCCGGCCCTGGAGCTTTTCGCTTGCACCGTATACCAAGGGCAGGCGCACAACTGCGATCTGCATCTCCTCATCTGAAAACTCGGAGCACAGCGCCTCCGCACGCACCAGGGTTCTCAGCCGCAGGGATTCCGGAACCGGTGCCGTCGCGCGATCCAGTACCTCCTGGGCGTTGCCCTCAAACACATCCAGCGTAGAGAGGTACACCACTCTCTCCACTCCGGAATTTTTAGCCGCCATCAGCAGATTGGTCATTCCCGATATGTATTCGATGGACTGCTTCTGCTCGTCCCTCCAGCTGTAAAGCGGGTCGAATGCGCCCAAAATCAGAAGCAGATCCGGATTGGCATTCCGCATAATCCTGGAAAGGTATTCATTGGAATACGAAAAACGGTATTCCTGAAAGGCACCGGACTTTTCCTGCTCCGGTGAAGCTGTACCGGTGGAACCAGTAATCAGATAGATTTCATGCCGTTCTTTTTTCAACCGCTGGATCATCTGACTACAGAAGGCGCTGTTTTTACTGCAGATTAATATATTCATGCTTCTCCTCATCCTCATCCAATCCGTCTAATTTTTTCCTGAGCTTTTCATTGTCGTGTTTTAACAAGGCTATTTGCATGGATAGCTCTGTGAGCTGGTTGAGCAGCACGGAGATTTCCCTGGTGTGGTTGAACGTGATAAAAAGGAGCAGAATAATCAGGAAAAACAGCAGGATCGCAGGCTCCCACCAAATTCCCAGCAGACCGGCCATCCAGGAAAGGAGCTGCGGAAAGATCCCAAGTATGATAATCCCCACCGCGCCTATCAGCCAAAAAATCGACTGCGCTTCATTCAGCTTCTTCTTTTTCATGGTGTCCAGCACCCAGAGGATCATTGCCAACCCGATGAGAACCGCCGCAATTTGTATCAAAATACTCACAGCACCACTCTCCTTTCAAAAAGCTTGGTCATTGCCGCAGAATGAAAACCATCCTTTGTGAAAAACATAGTTTCTTTGTATGGAGAAATCATCGGAAACCATCATGAGAAAGCTCCCCTAAGCCCGCCGGGCCATCCGGTGTGATATCGAAAGTGATATCATATATAATATCATATTTTATTTACATAAATATATCATTTATTCTATCTTATTGTAGTATATTATGATTTCCTCTGTCAATATAAAATGATGTTATCGATGATATTTTGGAGGAATGATACCATGAACACCCTGAGTGAGGAGCCATTGCGGCTAAAACGGCGAGGTGAGGATGGCAACAAAATGATTACAGTCAGAATCAAAGAAGATACCCTGGCCGAATTGGACCGTATCGCTTCCATTACCAATTATTCTAGAAACGAACTGATCAACATCATCTTAAAATACGGGATACAAAATATCGTGATTGAGTAAGCTCTGTTTTCAAAAAAGAACTCCTCCAATATGGCGGTTTCCCAGAGATAAATTCCCAAATAAAAGAAAAAAAGGAGCAAACTTCCTCGCAACAGAGGGTTTGCTCCTTTTTTAGTTTCCTCTATAACGTCTCGTTCCGCTTGCATATGGCGGCAGCGGCGTTTCACACCGTATCTTTTTAACTTCAGCAAACTGGGCGGTTCCAACAGAGTTCCAATACCCCACCGCTATGTAGGCCGCGGGAGCCTTTGCCTCCCCGCAGGCCATAAGCTGTAGCGAATCGGTTGACGTGCCGGTACAACGGTCGCGGCAGGTCTGTATCAGCAAACGTCGTCTGCTGATATCCCCCATAAAATCCGGCTGCACGGTTATCCGTATCGTTTGTCAGTCGGCGCAGCCGCCGGTGAACCTTTACCGCATCTTCTTTAATGCTCAGATTCATGATTCCCGCCGAAGCGGCGTCCGTGCAGGCCCTGGAAAGGCCCCGGTACTGGCTTGACCCCTCCCAGTGGCGCCGGACGCCACACGCCACATTCTCCGCAGCCATCCGCCTATGTCATAAACTGTCTGCGGAATTTCCGTGTGTTTTCCCCGCAAAATGGGCCATGGTTTCAGCCTCTGTCAGCTGACGGCCTGGCGGCACAACCCTCACAAGGGTCGTGCATCCCTTAGTTCCCAAGCCGCCTGTAATCCGGTTATCCTTTTCCTATTCCCCGATATATTCGGCGGTGTTGCTCCACTGGGTTCTACCATACTCACGCAGCAACCGGTTGCCGGGATGCTCCCATTGCCAAACCGGCACTTCCGGTTACCGTGCCTGCCGAAAAGCACCATCGCGCCTTTTCCTGTGAAACAACCCAGGAAACTCGAGCCGCTCATTTTGCATGGAACTGAAGATGAGAAGATGGACAGGAGCGTGGCATACTATGTCTTTCTATAATCTGCACGCCCTTCCATTTGCATATTCCCCGGGGTATTTTCCCGTATGCCCACTCAGTGCAGGCACAGACAACAAGGCCCCCAGTGCTGCTTTGCACTGGGGGCCTGTCGCTAGAAACTGCCAAAGCTGGCTTGCCGTCTGAATGGTTCAGCTAAGAAACATACCCAATCCGCTCCAAAGCATCCCGGCAGAAGCCCACAAAATAATCATAGAGATGCTCCGCCATCTGGGCAATCTGCGGCTGATCCGGAACCTGGCACAGTTCGGCAAAATCTTCGCCTACATGAACTGCGGGATTTTCGCCGCGCGCGGAGAGCAGGTACAGGGAAAACGCGCCGGAGGCATTCATCTCCCGATAGAATTCCGGAGCCTCCTTCTGGATGGCATCATAAAACACATTCAGCGCGGCCTGCGCTAAAAGGGAATTTGGGGAACACTCATCCAGGGTTCTGTCCACTACAAAGGCAAACAGAATCCGGCGGTGCTTGAGCATCAGCAGAGATTCCGTTTCGCTGAGCCCCAAAGTATAAACACCCTTTTCCCGAAGCACCTCGCCGGCAAACACTTCGCCCAGCCGGTGGGCCCGGGCCATATTGCCGTTGTCCTTCTCCCGGACATATTCCTCCGCCGAATCCTCGGCGCTGTCATCGTCCTGCTGGGGAAGTCCGTCCTGCGGCATAATTTTCATATCTTCATCCCCACTGCAGGTACAAAAGCACAGATTATTTTTCTCCAGCGGCTTTGCCATCAGGACCAGCTGGGCCATCATCAGCACCAACAGAGCCAACGCCATAGTCCACAACACCACAAACACTCCCTCTGAACCCGCAAACAGCCGGATTCGTCCGATTTTTTCCTGCCGCTCAAAAGCGATACCTTACCGCACAGCCACACATCAAGCCCCACGCCCCCTTGAAATAGGGGGTTATCCGAAAACTGCGTTTACTGGCAGAACTCCGCTGCAGCAAAAGCGCCACGGCATTTCAGCCGGCACGCAGCCCGCAGGCGATAACGTATCGGCCGCGGTAAGATTTGCCGGTAACAGGGAACGCCGCTGCCGCCATACAGCGGCACAGCGAATCACTGCTTTGCTAAGCGGTGAGTTATACGTTTGCCATAGCCTCCTGCAGCGCCATAGCCAGCTGATCCGGACAGGAAGACGCCTTCGCCCCGCAGCGGATTCCCTTTAAGCGCTCAATGACATCCTCCACCCTGGCGCCCTTCACCAACGCTGCCACACCTTTCGTATTGCCGTCACAACCGCCGTGAAACTGTACCTCCCGAATGATTCCATCCTCAATTTCAATATCGATGGAACGGGAACAAACCCCTTTGGTCTTATAGGTCAACTTCATCTTGCTTCCTCCTACTCCGGCGCTGCTTTGGCGGCGCCCTCTTTATGATAAAGCTTTATGTCAAAACAGGAAAAACATACCTGCTTTCTCCCTTTGCCAGCAAATGTTTGGCGAAACGCCCTCCCGGCATACAGAAAATGGCGGGATTCTCCGGCACCCGGAACCCATACGCTTACCAGCCGGCACCAGCCAGCCCCAGTTCCATCGCCTTCTGGGCAACTGCGTGAGCAACCGCAGGGGCCACTCTTGGATCCAGCGCGTCGGGAATCACGTGCTCACAGCTGAGCTCGCCGTCTGAAACAATCCCCGCAATCGCCAGGGCCGCGGCGGCCTTCATCTCATCGGTGATATCCCGCGCACGCACCTGCAGCGCCCCTTTAAAAATCCCAGGAAATGCCAGGACATTGTTAATCTGGTTTGGAAAATCGCTGCGGCCGGTTCCAACCACCGCTGCACCGCCGGCCAATGCCTCCTGGGGCATAATTTCAGGCGTGGGATTGGCCATCGCAAATACAATCGCCCCCGGCGCCATGGTCCGGACCATCTCAGCGCTCACCAGGCCGGGCCGGGAGACGCCGATAAAGATATCCGCCCCCTCAAGAACCTGCGCCAGGCTTCCCCGCTCTTTGTCCCGGTTGGTTTGCTCAGCCAGCTGAGCCTGAGCGGGGTTCATCCACTCCTCCCCTACACACAGGGCCCCATGGATATCACACAGTACAATGTTCCCGAATTCCATCTGCAAAAGCAGCCTGGCAATGGCAATCCCCGCGGCTCCCGCCCCGTTAATCACCAGTTTGAGGGCTCCCTTTTGCTTTCCCACCACCTTGATGGCATTGAGCAGCGCTGCCGCCACCACAATGGCTGTACCGTGCTGATCGTCATGAAACACCGGGATGCCGCAGCATTCCTTGAGCTTTTTTTCAATCTCAAAACAACGGGGCGCCGCGATATCCTCCAGGTTAATGCCGCCGAAGCTCTTGGAAATCAGTGCCACGGTCCTGACAATCGTGTCCGTATCCTTGCTGTCGATACAGATTGGAAAGGCATCCACCCCGCCGAACTCCTTAAACAGGGCACATTTGCCCTCCATGACAGGCATCGCTGCCGCCGGGCCGATGTCCCCCAGGCCCAAGACGGCGGTGCCGTCCGTCACAACCGCCACTAAATTGCTGCGGCGTGTGAGCTCATAGGATTTTTCCTCATCCTTTGCAATTTCTAAACAGGGCTGGGCCACACCGGGCGTATACGCCAGGGCCAAATCCTCTCGGGTTTTGATGGGCACGCGGGAGATAACCTCCAGCTTCCCGCCCCACTCATAGTGCTTTGCCAGCGCCAGCTGTTTTTGATCCATACGTGTGTTTCAATCCTTTCCCCTGCCGAGAGCCTAACGTTTTGAACTGAGCTCGTAAATACGGTTGATGGACTCCTCCCCTGTAATACAGGTCGCCAGCGGGTTCACCCGGGAGGTATAATACCCGTGAAAATCCGTACCGCCCGTGAGGATGAGCCCCGTCTGCTTTGCCACTCGTTCCATTTCTTCAATGTCAGTCTTTGTATTGCGGGGATGGTAGGCCTCAACCCCGTCAATCAGTTTCTGCCGGGCCAATTCCCGAAACAGATCCATGGAGTCATAGGTGCTGGGATGCGCTAAAACCACAATAGCGCCGGAGGAGCGTATCAGTTCAATGGCGGAATATACGTCCGGATACTCCACAGAACTGTAACACAGCCCGGTATTGGGATCAAAGAGCTTTTTCATCAGCGTGCCGCAAACTCTGTCCTCATAGCCCAAATCCATCAGCGCCTGAATAATGTGCTGTTTATAGATGGACTGGCTTCCGGAATAGTACCGGGCAATATGCTCCGGCGTCACAGGATAATACATACACACCTTTTGGATCATCTCCAAGCCGGCCTTGCGCCTGCGATCCAACGTATGCTTGCACATTCCCTCCAGACGATCCGGATTCTTGGGCAGATAGCACAGCAGATGCACCTTTCTGGAACGGGTGGAATCAATCGTGGAGAACTCAACGCCCGGAATAATCCGAACGCCATAACGCCTGCCTAAAATCTCCGCCCGGTTGACGGAGGCCATGGTGTCATGGTCTGTCACAGCTAAAAAGTCCAAACCGGCGCGCTTTGCGTAGAACACAATCTCGTCTACGGTCATGGAGCCGTCGGACGCCTTGGTGTGGCAATGCAAATCCCCTATCATTGTATTTTTCCACCTTTCCATACCCATGACGGCGGCACAGCCCCTGCAGCCAAACGGCGTCTGCAAAAACTCCTGTTGAGAATGACCCCACCAGCTTTTCAGCCGTTTTCCTGAGCCCTTGCAGGATACAGGACAGCAGGCTGCGCGTCATGCGTATATAATATTATACACCTTTTGCCCGCCATCACGCAACATCCCTGCCCTGCTGAACCGGGAAAAACTTTCCCTGTGAAACTCTTTTGATTTATAAAACCACATCTTGATCCCATAAAGCGCGCTAAGGCCTGATCTATCATGCCTTAGCGCGCTTTTAATTGACGAATATTCATTCCAAAAAAACTTATAAGTTCCCGAACAGCCGGACAAAAAGCCCGGCAAATCCCATTTTTGAAGGGAGTATCAGCAATCTTTGCTGCCGATGCGGACTTGCTGCAGTCAAATCGCACCGCGCCAATAGCACCACGGCCCTTCAGCCGATTCGTCATGGTCTTATGATTTGGCAATGGGGTTTTCCGGTATCGGTTCACGGATCCAAGGACGAGAAAAACACCCCTACATCCACCTCGAGCGCCTGGGAAATCCGAAATAAAAGAGCCATGGTGGGGTTATAAATCGGGAACCGGCGCTCCATATTTTTAATCGTGGAGGGATGAAGCCCGCTCAGCTTTGCCAGCTGGTTCTGGCTCATTTTTTGTTCCCGCCTGAGCGCACGGATCGTTCGGGAGATAAACTCAAGCCGGGCCATGTCCTTTTGATTTAACTGAATATCCATAAACTGTCCTCCTTGAATAAAATCCTTCAAAGAAAACAGTAAAGGTTTTACAAAATAGATACAATTGTTTTTGTTGTCCTACCCAATTCAGGCTTATAGACTATGTAGCACCTGCGGCTATAATAATATGATGAAAGGTTCCGGTGAGCCGCTTGTGGTTTTTCTAAGAATTCCAGATCTATCATTATTGTGAATAATGAACACCAGGGAGTAAGATTGCGCCCTGCAGCTATGTAATATGAGCCCTGGTATTATGGGGTTCATCCTGGAACCCGCTGGCATTCGATACAAATAGAAAAGGCTTCCTATTTTTTAGGTTTTTGCGTAATTTCTTGTAAAGCCTCAATAAAGCTAAACATTTTAGAACTCATTGATATCGTCATGCCATGCAGCGCACATTTTTCGCCAACCCGTTTCCGTAATTCCGCCAGTTTACTTGAATCCAAGTTTAACTCACCACAGCGTTCCAACAATTCTTCGAGAGGAATCCCCTTGATTTTCGCCGTCTTCGCCAGCTCCCGTTCAAATACCTGTACAAAGCTCTCATTCGTCCTCTTATAATATACCCAGGCAAAGAAATTCTGAGGATTTGTGGTATCCGGAGATTCCGCATGACAGTCTGGACATAATAAAAACAAATTGTCCGCTGTTTCCAAACCGCCTTTGGACTTTGCAAGAATATGGGCTCTGTCCAAAAAATGGTCCTGATTCCAATAAACTTCAATTTTAGGCGATAACGACGTATTATAGGGAATCATTTGACAGGCCCAGCAGAATATTTCATCTGGATAGCCGGTAATCTTTACTGCCTCATCCTCAGCCGAACAGTCTTCCCACCGCTTTATAAGGAACTCCTTCGTGATCGCCTTATCCTTCCAACACTCATAGATCTCATATTTTTTCGTCTTCATAATGGGTCCTCATTCATCCAGCCTCATCAATTACAGAAGCTTCCTTTCCAACAGACACACCGTCTCCACATGGGACGAGACGATGCCGTGAATGTCGACACAACACGGGAACAAACCTACCCTCACAGTACATGGGAATATATCGTCCCCGACAAACTGGGATTCATAATGCAAGAGTAAGGTCTATCTCTTATCGAAAACTATATCCAATGCCCAGTTCTGCATTTCCAGGAACATTTTCCCTTTAAGATTTTCATAGTTTACCCATCTAAACAGGTGGTCTGTCTCTATGGGTTCTTTTGTCTTCAAAGTTAATTCGCCCAAATAATAGGACTGCGTTGGATGAAAATGACCAATCGTTGGATGTACACAATAGGTCTCTGCCGAACATACTTTTTCTGTTATCTTAACTTGAAAACCTGCTTCCTCCATACATTCCCGGATAATGCACTCTGTTTCGGTTTCTCCATCATCAATTCCGCCGCCCAAAAAGAAAAAGCCTTTTGGAGTTTCTACAATGCCAACTTCTTCGCCATTTATTGGTATAAGGTAGGCGCCTTTTCTGTCCCGGTATTTTACATTTTCTTTTTGCCCAAAAACTTTATGCATAGCCACTCCTGTAAATTCCGGTTTATCATTCTGACAATAGTCGTATAGTCCCAACTTAAGCCCGAGACAAGAGGGCCACCGTCTCCACATGCCCCGTACGCGGGAATAAATCCACCGCCTGCGCCCGGGTTACCTGCCAGCCCAGTTTCTTTAAATAAGCACAATCCCTGGCAAGAGTGGCACTGTTGCAGGAGATATACACAATCCGCTGGGGCGCCATCTTGTCCACACAGTCCAGCACCTGGATGGCGCTGCCCTTGCGAGGCGGATCCATCACCACCACATCCGGGTGTACGCCCTCCAAGGCCAGCTGCTGTGCGGCAGCCTGGGCATCCGCACATAGAAACCTGGCGTTGGTTATCCCGTTCGCGCGGGCATTTTCCCAAGCGTTTTCCACCGCCTGCGGCACAATCTCCACTCCAATGAGTTCCTTGAGCTCCCCTGCCATGGATAACCCGATAGTACCGGTTCCGCAGTATAAATCCAAAAGCGTCTCTCCGCCGGTCAGCCCCGCGAACTCCCTGGCGGTCTCATAGAGCTTCTGAGCCATGGCATGGTTCACCTGGTAAAAGCTCAAAGGCGACAGGCGTACCTTGATCCCGCACAAGATATCGTTGATGATATCGCTTCCATACAGCGTGATACAGCGCTTTCCTAAAATCACATTGGTCTTCTGCCGGTTTTCGTTGAGAATAATACTGGTGATACCCAAATCCTCGTCCAGCAGGCGGCGCACCAGTTCCTGGGAATGGGGCACCTGGGTTCCGTTGAGAACCAGGCATACCATAATCTCCCCTGTGGCCTCGCCCCGGCGCAGATAGATGTGCCGCACCAGTCCCCGGTGGGTTGCTTCATCATAGGCCGGAATCCGGTAGGCGTCCAGAAACTCCAGAATCACCTTGAGAATACGGGAAAACTCTGCTGGCTGCAGCTGGCAGTCGATACAGGAAATCACCTGATGGCTGTGCCGGGCAAAAAATCCCACTGCCAGCTTTCCGTCCGGAGTCCTTCGAACCGGATACTGGGCCTTGTTGCGGTAGCCCTCTGTGACACCGTTGGTCAAAACCGGCGGCAATTCCACAGAAAACTTTCCAATGCGCTGCAAGTCATCGGATACCCACCTGTTTTTAATCCGCAGTTCCTCTTCATACTCCATATGGCAGAAGATACACCCGCCGCACCGCTGATACACAGGACACTGCGGCTGCCGGCGCGCCGGGGATTCCGAAAGGTATTCCTCCACCCTGGCCACGGCATAGGAGCTGAGCACCTTGATAACTTTCGCACGCACCTGATCTCCCACAGCTGTCCTGGGAATAAACACCGCACAGCCGTCTGCCCGGCCCACACCATGCCCTTCCTTGGTTACATCCACAATTTCAACTTGTACAATTTGGTTTTTACCCAGCATCTTTTCCTCCCAATTCCGGACGGCCGGTTTCTCTGCACACCTAACTCGTTGTTACTGACAATGGACAAACTACTGAACGGCTAGTTTCCCGTTGCCTGCCCTGTCGCTTCCGCGTGGAATCCGGGCAGCCGCTCTCCTTCTATTATATTCTATGGACATTCCTTCGGCGGTCCCGCCCTGTCCATACGGATACTGTTTTCCCGGAAAACCCACGGCGCCTTCCCATGCGGTACCACTCAACCAGCCCATCCGCTTATCAAGTGGAGCCGGAACACACTCCTGCCGGTGCGGGACGGCAGATGGCGCAGCTTGCACCGATGCAGCGCTTTCCCGATACGCACAGGCCCTGCCTGATGCTGTACTGAACCTGACCGTTTCCCGATTGATGCGCCCAGGACATTTCCGGCACTGAGCCAGCTGATTCCATCCACATCCTCACTGCAGCCGGCGCGCCCCAATACCGGTGCCGATTGTATGATTGCACCCACTGCGGCCGCTGTATCACAAAAACAGCCTGAACCCAACTGGAATGTTTTGCGCTTGGGCAGCCACTGAATGCCAACCGTTGTTTTTAGTTGGCAAGCAAAACTCCCCGCTCATCGTTAGATGATTGCAGATTCACGCCCCGCGTGAACATTGTACCATAAAAAAGAAAGCGAAGCTTTCATACCTGTGGTTCAATGTTCTCTCAGCTGTCCAAATCTTAGATTTGGATAACAGCGTGAAGTTAATATACCACAATTTTAGAACCAACCGGGACGTTTCGCGGTTCAGCGACAGCTGAATGCCGGTCGCTGTTTGACCGGCAAGCGAAACTCCAAGATGTTCACACTCTGTGTGAACATTGTACCATAAAGGCAAGCCGCCTATCGGCTTGCTACCAAAACGGTAAAAGAAACGCATCTGCCAAAACGGCCAATGCCGTTTTTATCCTTAGTCACGTTTATTATACCATAATTTTAGAACCAACCGGGACGTTTCGTGGTTCAGCGACAGCTGAATGCCGGTCGCTGTTTGACCGGCAAGCGAAACTCATAGATGTTCACGCCCCGCGTGAACATTGTACCATAAAAAGAAAGCGGAGCTTTCATACCCGTGGTTCAATGTTCTCTCAGCTGTCCAAATCTTTGATTTGGATAACAGCGTGAGGTTATTATACCACAAAATCCACCGTTTGAGAAATCAGCCCCATTCCTGAACCCTGTACCAATCCCGGCCAATACCGCACAAGGAGCCGGGACGTTTTGCGCTTTGGCCTCAGCTGAGCGCCGCAGTCTCCTGGCTTTGGGGCAAAACTCCTGGATTGGCCCTTCCATTTGAATCCGGTTCCATGGCAAAGCTGTTAGGATGGCGCAGGGCAGCCCTTCCTATAGATACGGTTACACCAAGCAAATGATTCCATATTGTGGAACCCCCTGCGATTCCAGCCATGCTCTATGGCTGACGGGATTATCACGGAAAAGCGCCTTTCCTCTGGCACATACAGAAGATTCCATCACCAAAGCAGTCCAGCGCAGACTGGGAGCACAGCCCCCTCACAGGCAAGCTCGCCTAATATTACACCAACAATCTGCCGCCATGTTGAAAAGCGGAACACAGCGAACCTGTTTTGAAGCTTTCCTTTTGTACGCCCCGGCAAATCCGGAAATTCAAATCAAAACTACCAGTGAACTGGCGGCTTGATCACGCCCTAGAAGGGCATTGTGCAGGCAAGCATCTAAAGACGCATTGAAAAACTATCTTTTGCATGACTTCTCCTACCGCCCATCGGAGTGTTTTCTAAGGTTCCAGCTCGTTTTTTAGAATCTTGCTGCACTCGCGGCTTGAAGCTCAAAGTTTTTTAAAAGAAACCTCCTCCGGCAGAGTCGGAGGTTGGGGGAACAATCAAAACCATCCGTGAACTCGGCGGCCTGCACAGCCTTTAAAGGAATGATTGCCGGCTTAATTGAGCCATAGGGGAGCACAAAATTACCGGATTGCAGACACGCAGCGCCACCCGTAAACGGGTCAAAACAGTACGATTCCAACTGACTTTTTTGTACTACCTTTCGTCTTTCGGCCCGCATAAAGCTGGCCGTTATGATTGCCGCACTACTCTTTTTGCATGAAAACCGCGGGATTTTCCGCATCCATAGGCGCCATGCAAAAAGCTCTGAGGAAGCTGTCCTCAGAGCTCAGAGTTTAGAGTGGATATACGGCTCCTTTCAAAACGGCGGCGCCGGAACCTATTTTAGGGAGGCCAACGGTTACAGCCCGCCTATCAGGGTGATGGAGGAGCCCTTTGTACCGGGGAGCACCTGTACCTGGCACGGGATACACTCCCTGAGCTGGGGAACGTGGCTGATAATCCCAACCATCCTGCCGCCGGAGCGCAGGGAAAGCAGCGTGGAGATTGCGCTGTCCAGCGACTGGGGATCCAGCGAGCCAAAGCCCTCGTCGATAAACATGGTCTCGATGCGTACGCCGCCGGAGACCATTTGGATCATATCCGTCAGCCCCAGCGCCAAAGCCAGGGATGCCTTAAAGCTCTCCCCGCCGGAAAGAGTATTGATATGGCGGGGCCTGCCGGTGTAGCTGTCCAGAATTTCCAAATCCAGCCCCGAGGCACGCCCGAATTTTTCCCGTTCCTCCCGCCGGCGCAGCGTGTACCGGGAATTGGTCATTTGGGAGAGCCTTGCGTTTGCCAGCGTGATGACGTCGTCAAAGTAAGACGCCAGCACATACCGTTCAAAGGAGATGCGCTTCTCATTACTGCCCGAGGCCACCCGGCTGAGCTCACTGTAGTCCAGATACAGGGGATACAATTCTTGGGTTTGCTGCAACAGATTCTCCATCTGTTCAAGATTGCGCTGATTGAGCAGCCAGTTGGAGTTGAGTTCCAAAAGCTGCTGCTGGCAGGCGGTGGACTGCTCATCCAGCTTCTGTGCCTGCCGGGAGAGGTCCTGCAAATCCTGCGGGGCCTTCCCCGCCAGCTGCTGGGTCAAAGCTCCCAGCTGCGCGGTGAGCTGGGTTACGGCGTTTTCGTACTGATCCAGCCGTGCCTGTGAGTGCAGAAGCTTTTCCTGCCCTTCGCTGAACGCACCTGCCTCCTGGCGGGTGCTGCCGGCGCGCGCCAGGAATTCCTCCAGCTGGGCGCTTGCCTCCTCTAACTGCTCCTGGGTCTGCTGGAGCACTTTACAGTCCCCCTGCAGAGCGGCGGCGCTGCGCTGGGTTTTACTCCGGCTGTCCTCCAGAGCTGCGCCGGCGTTTTCAAGCTGCCGGCGCAGCGCGTCAATTTGAGCCGTGCAGGCATCCTGGCGCGCCTGCAGCTTTTCCAAAGTATCCAGCCCGCTTGGGATCTGGGTTTTCAGCGCCTTTCTCTCCTCCTCGGCGGCCTTGGACTGTTCCTGGGCTGCGGCAAACTTTTCCCGGCTTTCCCTGAGCGCCTGCGCCAGAAACTCAGCGTCCGAAAACCTGGGATCCTCCAGGACAGACGGATTGGTGAGAACTTTTAGGCGGCTTGCAGCTGAATCAATGCACCGCTGGGCTTCAGCCAGGCTCAGACGAGCCTCCTGACGGCAATGGGCAATCAGGTTCAGGCACTCCTCTTCCCGGTTGGGATCCGCGCTGGGCTGGCCGAACTCCTGTGCCAACGCCAGCAGAGAGCCGCTGGCACGTCCATGCAAATCGGCACTGCGCTGCAGCAGCTCCTGAAGCTCCTTTTTTTCCCTCTGAATGCTTTCCTGGGACACGCCCTGACCGTCGAACACCGCGGGAGAAGGATGATCCGTGGCGCCGCACACCGGGCACGGCTCCCCCTCCCGCAGCTCCTGGGCCAAAATGGCGGACTGCTCCATTAAAAAGGCCTGATAGTGCTGCAAATGGCTCTGCTGCAGGCTGATAGCCCGGCTGCGGCAGGCCTGGTAATCCCTCAGGGCGCTTTGGGCTGTTTTGAGTTCCCGCAGGCTCTTGTCCGCCTGCGCCATCTGCTGGGCGGCGGTCCTTCGGCTTTCCAGCAGAACCAGGATCTCCTCCCGCTTTTTATGCCGGCCGGCCAATTCCTCCAGATGGACGCCGCGTTCCTTTAGCTGTGCCAGACGGGTAAGCAGTTCCCGCACGCCGTACAGCTTGTGCAGCTCCTGCTGGAGCCCGTTTTCCCGCAGGGCCTCTTTCTGGGCGGTCTCATAGGCATTCTGGATGGCCCCATGGGCCTTCTCAAGCCGGGAAAGCTCCTGGCGGCCCGCCGAGATACGCTCCTGGAGCTGTTCGGCCCGCCGGGAAAGCTGCTGCTCCTGCCTGAACAGGCCCATTGCCTCCCGCAGCTGGGAAAAACGCTGCAGGGTGGCTTTGAGTTTCTCCATCTCAGGCGCGTCCTTTTTCAGCTCCCGCTGTTTCTCCCGCAGGGCAGAAAGCTCCTCAAACTGCCGGTTGAGCTGTCTGGCGGCGTTTAAATCCACCTTGGCCCGCTGCTCGCCCAGCCGGGATAATTCGGCCTTGAATTTTTCTATCCTCTGCGCCTGCTCTTCCAGAATCGGGGCGGCTAAAAGCAGCGCTTGGCGGTAGTCCGGCGCTTCCAGTGCAGTCAAGGCCCGCACCGGCTCCATGTCATCCCCCATCAGCGAGGCGCAGGCCGTTTTCAGCTGTCCCTGCACCTGTTCCATCCTGCCGCTGAGCTGTGCGGTTTCCTCGGCCAGGAGCTGGGAAAACCGGCTGTAGAGCTGGGTATCAAAGATCCGGCGGAAAATCTCCTGCTTTTCGTCACTTTTGGCGTTGAGCAGGCGCTGGAATTCCCCCTGGGCCAGCATAACCACCTTTTTAAACTGTGAGCAGGTGAGGTGCAGAATGCCTTCCAGCGCCGAGACAGTCTCCCTGGCCCCCACTATAACCGAGCCGTCCGGCAAGGTGAGCTCAGCCTTGGCGGGCACGGTGGTCATCCCGCCGGTGCGGGAGGGCTTTTCCTGCTTGGGCTGCCGGTAAATTTGATAAATCTTGTCCTGCAGGGAAAAGGAAAAGGTGACCGAGCACATGGCGGCGGGGCCGGCATAGTCGCTTTTAAAGTTCTCGCTCTGCCGGGTTTCGCCGCTGGCCACGCCGAACAGGGCAAAACAGATGGCGTCAAACAGGGTGGTTTTTCCCGCACCGGTGGGCCCGCAGATGAGGAACAGCCCGTCGGGGATCCGGGTGAAATCCAGGGTTTGGGGCTGGGAAAAAGGGCCGAATGCGTTCAGGGTCAGGGATAATGGTTTCAACGGGTGTCACCTCTTCAACATAAATTCTGTGCAGGATATTCAGCTGTCCTCCTGGGAATTTAAAAGCCGCTCAAAGAGCCCCTGGGAAAGCTCAGCCCGGGTTTGCGTCATGGGTACGCCCTTGAGCGCCTCATAGAACTCCTCAAACAGTTTTCTGGGATCCCGCGAGAGGGTGTCCCGGCAGAAATTGAGGCTTGCGGCAGCCTCCTGTTCCCGGGGCAGCAGCTTCATGCCCAGGATGTAGGGATACACCGTTCTCAGCCGGGCCATGGCGTCCGGGATAACCGCGTCCTGGGTTAACTGCGCAAACACATAGTCCCCCCGCAGAGGGCTGTCCTCGGCGATGCACAGCAGCTCGTCAAACTCTCCGGTGATGGTGCGCACCCGGCGCAGCGGGGTCAGGGGAATCCTCTCAATCCGGCGATCTCCCGGGGCTCCCAGGGTGACGAGGGTAACGCTTTTCTCCCCGGTTTCCCCCACGGCATAGGCCAGCGGCGCGCCGCTGTAACGGATGTGCTCCTCCCCCGCTCTCTGCGCGCGGTGCAGATGCCCCAGGGCCGCATAGTCGAAATCAGCGCAAAGGGAGGAATCGATGAGATCCGCCGGGCCCACAGACAGCTCCGATTCTCCCAGAAGAACCTCCTGGAGGTTCTCCGCCCGGGCAAAGAACCCGTGGGCCAGCAGCACATGGCGGGCATGGGGATCCCAGTATTTTTTCAGCTGATCCAAAGCATAGGCGAAGGTTTCCTGAAAGGTTTTGCCCTGGCACTGCGTATGACAGCTGCGGATCTGCGCCGGATAGGCATAGGGCATCAAGAAAAACTGTACCTCACCGAAATCGTCCCGCAGGGTCACAGGCGGGGCATCCGGCTCATATTCCCCCTGCAGGTACAGCCCGCTGCCCCGGCACAGGCGGCTGAGGAAGGACAGCCGTTTTTGGCCGTCATGGTTGCCGCCAATCGCCAGCACCGGAATCGAAAGCTGCGAGGTCAGGGTATACAGTGTCTCATCCAAAAGGGAAACCGCCTGGGCGGGAGCCACAGAGCGGTCAAAGAGATCCCCGGAAATGAGCACGGCATCCACCTGCTGGGACCGGGCAATCTCAACGATCTGCCCCAGGATAACCCGCTGATCCTCCAAAAGGCTGTATTCATTTAAAAGCTTGCCGAGATGCCAGTCCGAGGTGTGCAGCAATTTCATAGAGAGTTCCTTTCTGCAGGCGCTTTGCACGGGAGAGGCTAGATTCCCACGGCAAAGCAGGGATTTTTCATCGGAATCTGCGCCACAGCTTCTCCGGGAAGCCCGGCGGAAGCGCTGCGGGTAAAAATCGTCACCAGATCGCTTCTCTGGTTGCACACTGCCAGCAGGGAATTGTCCCGGCTGAGTGCGATGTGGCGGGGCCAGTCGCCGCCGCAGGGGACATTTTTGTGATCCAGCGGCATCCCGTTTTTCGCCAGAGAGAACACCGCCACGGAGTTCTCTCCCCGGTTGCTGGCATATAAATACCGGCAGTCGGCGCTGATTGCGATGCTGGCGCCGAAGCTCTCCCCGGAAAAATCGTCGTCAAGCAGAGACCGGGAGGCCGTCTGGGTAAGCGTTCCCGCCGCGGCATCATAGGAGAAAACCAGCAAACGGCTGGAATATTCCGTGACACAGTAGGCCATGGGCACCGTCGGATGAAACAGCAGATGGCGGGGCCCCTCCCCCTTTTGAAGCTTGGTGGGGCCGTAGTCCCGGTTGGGCTCAAGGTGTCCGGGCTTCAAAAGGAAGCTGTCGATTTGATCCAGCGCAATATTGACCGCAAAAGCATACCGTTCCAGTGGATCCGCAAGAAAACAGTGGGCGCGGCTCAGGCGCTGGGGCAGCTGCAAATCCTCCTGATGCTGGGCAAAAACCAGCTGCATCTGCTCTCCTCGGACATCGACTCCAAAGAGATGCCCGCTCTCGTAGCACGCCCCCAGCAGCAGGCCGTTTTTCGGGGACAGGGAGATGTGGCACAGCCCGCGGCCCTGAGGCAGAGGAAGCGTATCCAGGCTGGAGCTGGGGGAAAAGCCCTGGGGCAGCCGGTGCACTGCGGCCCGGTCGTCCGCTTCCGTTACGCTGTACAGGCATCCGGAGCCCATAGCCAGAAAGGCGGCGTCCTGGGGACGATCGATACTCTGGCGGATATGCCAGCCCTTGCTGTCCACGCTTACCAGACGGATGCTCTCTCCGGCGCCGCCGTTGGCGCTGGAAATCAAAAATGTCTGTTCCATAGGGTTGCTCCTTCCTCTGTATCGGCCTGTACCGCCCACGCCCCGCCGGCTCCAAACCTGCCTGAGCGGTGAAACTCCTGCGGGGAGATCCCTACGGGGGGACGGAAACAGTCGTTGGCCATATTGACAGTAAAAAGATAAACTCCAAGCCCTGCAAGCCGCAGTTTTGGAGAGTAAAGCAAAATCCAGGGGCTTTCACGCCGGGCGGCGCACGAAGGCTTCGGCACGTGCAGGCGGCTAAGGAAAAAAGGTTCGGCAGCGCCCATGGGAATTTTTCCTGCTGGAGGCGCCGCAGATCTCTGGACAGCCGGAGATGTCCCTTCGGTTATGGCTTGGCACCCGCAGACGCCCGGTCCCGCAGACGGAAAAAGCCGGATAAATCTAAGACAGCTTGACGGCAGTCGAAGCCCTTTTCCCCTCCAAGAGGGCTGTAATTTTAGAACCAACTGAATGCCAGCCGCTGTTGGCTGGCAAGAAAACCTCCCTGATATTCGCAGTCCCTGCGAATATTGTCACGCCCCGCACCAAACCGGGACGTTTTGCGCTTTGGCTCCGCCAAACACTGGCCGTACCTTTGGGCCGGTGAGCAAAACTCCAAGATATCCACGCTCCGCGTGAATATTGTATCATCGCTTATGCGGTACTTGTATTATCACAAAGCCTGAACGAACCGGGACGTTTTGCTCTCTGGCTCCGCCAAACACCAGCCGTACCTTTGGGCCGGTGAGCAAAACTCCAAGATATCCACGCTCCGCGTGAATATTGTATCACAGTCTCCCGGTGGGCACAAGCGCGGCGGCACCGGGAATTTCTGTTGTACGGCGGCACCGCGCAGCGGGCTGTCCGGGAAGGGGATCCCCGGGGCTGCTGCACCGCCGCTTCCGCCAGCTTCCCGGAAAACCAGACAGAGTGCCCGGTTGTGCCAGCAGGCTATTTGTGCTATAGTGAAACTATATTCATAAGAAAAAGCGTCGGCAAAGGAGCGTCCGGTTCCCACAGTTCCTCAGCTGTGTGCACAGGCGGTTCTCAAATCCTTTGCAGGACGCTTCACCGCCAGTTACCGGGAAGGCGCGGCGCCGGTATTTCGCTTGTCCTCATCCGACAGGCTCCGGCAAAATCCGCCGGTATCCCAGAAAGCAGAGGAAATCCATGAGACCGTTTACCTGTTATAAGCCCTTCATCCTGAAATAGGCTGTAAAGCTCACTGAAACAAAAAGCCGGATAGCGTTTGCTACCCTTTGTTTGGTGTTGTCTTTACAGCTTTTTTGTTGAGATAACACCTGACGAATTCTGCCGCAGGTGTTTTTCCTGCGGCTTTTTTAATGGAGGTACGGCTTATGTTTCAGGGCCTGTGGTTTTTCTGCAAATTTGGTTGGAAAACAGATCCGCGGTATATTCTGTATCATGTACTCAACCAGTTTCTTCTGGCGGTGATCCCTCTTCTGAACATCATCATGCCGAAGTTTATCATCGATACGCTCCTGGGCAGCGGGAGCATTCCCCATCTGGCGTTTTATGTCTGTGTGCTGACAGCAGTCAACTTTCTGGCGTCCAGCCTTTCCCACTGGCTTTTTCTGTCTGCCTTTACCCTGCGCACCAAAATCGCGGCCGCTTTTGACGAAATGATGCATGAAAAGCTGGCCAACGCAGATTTTGAAACTCTGGAAAGCCCCGGCTTTCTGGATATGAAGGAGAAAGCCAATAAGTTCCTCTATGGGGATTGGCAGGGCTTCGCCTATGTCTTTGACAGCGCTTTACAGATTATCGGGCAAATCTTTATCCTGGCGGGCATCATTGCCATCGTGGCATCGCTGGATTTGCGTCTGGTTGTGCTGTTCATGGCGCTGGTGGCGGCAAGCACCGGCATAGAGGCCTGGGCCAAAAAGAATGATTTGACGCTCTCCCTGGAGCAGGCCAAGGTAGAGCGCGCCTGGGGATATTTTGGAAATTTATTCGAAAATTTTTCCTATGGCAAGGAAATCCGAATCAATTCCATGGGGGATTGGCTGCTCCGGCGGGAAAAACAGTTCTCCGAAACGGCGCTCTCCTACTACCGCCGGCGAAACGGCTTTTACATCAAATCAGGCTTCTGCTCCGCGCTGGCTTCCTTTCTCCAGCAGGGTGCCGCCTATTGCTATTTAGTCTGGCAGGTGTTGGCGAAGTGTATCTCCATCGGTGACTTTTCCATGTATATCAGCGCCGTTGCTTCCTTTTCCGACGCCATGAAAACCGTGATGGACAGTATCGTATCCGTAAAAGCCTACGGCATCTATTATGAAGCGATGCGGGACTATCTGAATGTTCCCGAAACCATACGCTCCAGCGGCAGCCGGATGATTCGGGACCAGCAGCACACCATCGAGTTCCGGGACGTCTCCTTTCGGTACAAGGGCCAGCAGGCCTATGCGCTGCGCCATGTGAACCTGGTTTTGCACCAGGGAGACACCCTGTCTGTGGTAGGCGAAAACGGCGCGGGAAAAACGACCTTCATCAAGCTGCTCACCAGGCTGTATGATCCCACTCAGGGGGAAATTCTGCTGGACGGCATCGATATCCGGCACTACGCATATGAAAGCTATGCCGCGCTGTTCTCAGCGGTTTTCCAGGATTTCCAGCTGTTTTCCTTTTCCATAAAGGAGAATGTCTGTCTGAACCGTCCCGCGCCGGACAGCGAGGTGCAGGCGCTTCTGCGCAAGGTCGGCCTGGGGGAAAAGCTGGACAGCCTGCCCCGGGGAATCCATACCAGTGTCTATAAAAACTTTGATGAGGACGGATTTGAACCCTCCGGGGGCGAAGGGCAGAAGATTGCCCTTGCCCGGGCCCTGTATAAAAACGCGCCCTTCGTAATCCTGGATGAGCCCACCGCCGCGCTGGATCCCAAAGCGGAATACGAACTCTATCAAAAATTCCATGAACTCGTCCAGAATAAAACTGCCGTCTACATCTCCCACCGGCTCTCCAGCGCTAAATTCTGCAAAAAAATCGCTGTGTTTGAGCATGGTGCAATTACCGAAGTGGGCACCCATGAGGAACTCCTCCAAAAGGACGGAACCTACGCAAAGCTGTTCCGGATGCAGGCACAGTTTTATACGTAATCCCATAACGGGTTCGCTGCGGCGGCGTTATCTGGCTGTGTTCCTCCTTTCTCGGCCTGACGGTCAATATTGCCCTCCCCCGTAAATTTCTCCATACTCGGGGAGAATCACCATCCCCTCCGGCACCGGGCTCTTCTGCCCCCTTGTGCCGGAGGGCTTCTTTTATGACGAGCCCCCATTTTCTGGGAGCAGTGTTGGTCCCATTTGGACGCACAGCTGCGGGTAACCCCTGAAAGAATGGTTTCGCTTCCCTGTTTGGCACAATGCCCCCAGGCGCCGATGAACCGGGGACGCCTGCCGGCAGGCGTTTGATTGCCGCCGAACATCCAAGAGAACCCCTCCGGTTAAACTGGGGGAGATAACTATGCTTTAGCAAAAGGAGGAACCTCCTATGTGGTAAAATGGAGAAAGTCCGGCAACCGCGCCAGCAAAATACAGGATTTCGAGTCAGGCCCGTTATACCGCTTCGATTCGCTTTCGTGTTATAGATATTCCGTTTTCGGAGAATCTCACAGGATTCCGGGTCAAAGGAATGCCGTAAAATTTATCACCTGGCAAATGGAGATGCAAGTATCATGATGCAGGGAAATTTCTCAGAGAGTTAAGTGAGCACAAGAGGGCAGAGATC
Source organism: Marvinbryantia formatexigens (assembly GCA_021771035.1). Taxonomy (GTDB): domain Bacteria; phylum Bacillota; class Clostridia; order Oscillospirales; family Ruminococcaceae; genus CALXEM01. The sequence goes on from JAETPU010000008.1 coordinate 105,945, forward strand.
AACGAAACGGCAAGGTATTCGGCTTACCTGAAGTCCTCTTGGTATTTTCAGAGGCTTTTTTGGAAAAATGAAAGAACTTTTGCAAAAACATTGATTTTTTGTGTACAAACCAGTAGAATCAAAGGGAAAAACTAAATAGCATTCCAATCATTTTGTCCAACTGCAGGACAGGAAGCCGGGTGAAAATCCCGCACAGGCACGCTGCTGTAATAACGGAGCAACCTTCCAGGGGCCCAGAACGGGCCCGGTCACTGAAAGAGGTTTCTTTTGGGAAGGCGGAGGGAAGCGGTGAGGTTTAAGTCAGAATACATGGGTGGAATGGTCGCTGTCATGGCGCATCTCTTCGAGCTCAAGAGATACGTTTTTTGAGTTATGTCCTTTTTATTGGGAATTTTCTCAGAAAAACCGTATTTCGCATACTCCTTGGAGTGGATGCCTATACGGTTTTTTCAATTTATTCGGGGAAGTCCCCCCTAAAAAGGAAGGTATGAACGTATGAGCAAATTGAGACGGTTCCTAGCTGCCATCCTGGCTGCGGCAATGGTGAGCACAGTATTTTCCGCCTGCGGCACAGCCGGTTCCGGCACCAATTCCTCCGGAAATTCTTCCGGCTCCGGCAGTGATACCAGCGGGCACTACCCGGTCACCATCACCACCCATAACTACGCCAAGGAAGAGGTGCAGATCACATTTGAAAAGGCCCCCGAAAAGGTACTGGCCTATAACACCAACTCGGTGGAAAACATGATTGCCCTGGGCCTCACCGACAAAATCCAGCTGGCATTCGGTTTTGAGGAGGATGAAATTCTTCCGGAGTACCGGGAGGAATTTAAAAAGATTAAGTCCTTCCAATCCGAGTTTCCCTCCAAGGAACTGGCAATTGCCCAGCAGCCGGATTTCATCCTTGCCTGGTATTCTTCCTTTGGGGATGAGCGCCTGGGAGATGTAGACTTCTGGCATGAGCGCGGCATCAACACCTATATGGCCTACAACAGCGGCCTTGGCGACCAGAGCCTGGAAAACGAATTTCAGGATATCCTGAACCTGGGCAAAATTTTTAACGTTGAGGACAAAGCCGAGGCCCTGGTGGCCGAGATGAAGGCCAAGGTTCAAAAAGGCCGGGAATATGTCAAGGACAGAGACCCCGTCAACATCTCCATTCTGGAGGATGAGGGCGATGTGTTTCGTATCTACGGCTACGATACCATCGGCGGCGACATCGCCAAGCAGGTGGGCGCCAACCTGGTGACCCCCACCAAGAAGGAGAAAAAGAGCGCCGAGGAATTGGTGTCCCTCAACCCCGAGATGATCTTCAGCATCCACTTCGGCGAGGGCAGCTCCAGCCTGAATCCCGAAAACTGCCTGGACGTCTTTCGGAACAACCCCGTGTTTCAGAACATCGACGCCGTGAAAAACGGCAAAATGTACCCCACGGATCTGAGCATGGTATACTGCCCGGGCGTGCGGGTATCCCAGTCCCTGGACTTTTTCCTGGAGCATCTGTATCCGGATTTGGACATGGACTAGAAACCCGCTCCATTGGGAACTGACGGATATATTTGATCCCGCGGGAAGAACCTGTACGCTTGCGGATGAACGATTCGTTTTAGGTAGCGGTGAACCGATATGCGGCGTTATTTTCGCTTCTCAAACGCAGGAGGATGTGGCAAAGCGCCGAAATTCCCCAACTTCGCGGTTGTGCAAAGAAGCGGCGCGAAGCCTCGATGGTCCCGAGATAGTTACGCCGGGATGCCACTCAAATGCCGGCTGTACTTTTTACCGGCAGGCCAAATTTTCCGGGTTCGCCTTTGCGCAAAGCTGCCCCCAAAGAGCCTGGATATTTTGCCTTTTGACTCCAGCCAAACGGCCGACTGTATGTTGCCGGATGAGCCAATCGCCCTCGTCCGGCACAGGCCGCTTCCCCCAAAAGCTGTTTCCCGGTTCGAAAGCCCCAACCGCGCAGAACCATCTGGAGCGCAGTATACTCTGCGTGCGGCTCCGAGCGTTCCAAGAGGGCAAATCCATGCAGAAAGGATCCACACAACGTGAAAAAATTCGCTGAACTGCGAACCAGCCGTTCCTTTTTTGTCATCGTACTGCTGGTTCTATTGGGCCTGCTGGCGGCTTCTGTAGTGCTGGCGGTCAATCTGGGGACCATGAGCATCTCCCCCTCCCAGATTTTCCATGTCATTCTCTACAAGCTGTTTGGCATCGGGGATGCCAGTTTGTACGGCTCCGGGCCTGTGGCGGATGTGATCTGGTTTATCCGCCTGCCCCGCATCATTTTGGCTGTCGCCGTTGGAATTGGGTTATCCGTTTGCGGCGTGGTCATGCAGGCCGTGGTCAAAAATCCCCTTGCCGACCCTTATATCCTCGGTATTTCTTCCGGCGCCTCCCTGGGCGCTACCATGGCCATTATGCTGGGAGTGGGGGCGTTTCTGGGCTCGAATTTCGTGGGTATTGCGGCCTTCGTGGGGGCCTTGGCCATCTCTTTGGCGGTAATGACCCTCTCCAACATCGGGGGACGCAGCAACTCCACCAAGCTGCTTTTAGCCGGAATGGCCCTGAGCGCCATCTGCTCGGCCTTCTCCAACTTTATCGTCTATTTTGCCAACGATAAGGACGGCATCCAGTCCATCACCTTCTGGCTGATGGGCAGCCTGGCGGGAGCAGACTGGGCCCAAATCGGCATTCTGCTCCCCGTTGTGCTGATAGCGGCGCTATTCTTCTGGAGCCAGGCGCGCACTATGAACCTGATGCTTCTGGGGGACGAAGCCTCCATTACTCTGGGAACCAACCTGCACCTCTGGCGGCATATTTACCTGATTGTGTCCTCGGTGATCATCGGCTTTGTGGTGTATTCCTCCGGGATGATAGGCTTTGTGGGCCTGGTAATCCCCCATATCGTGCGGATGCTTTTCGGTACGGATCACCGGCGGCTGGTACCTCTGTGCGCTTTAGTGGGCGCCATCTATCTCATCTGGGCGGATGTACTGTGCCGGGTGATCATCCCCAAGACAGAACTGCCCATCGGCATCCTGACCTCGATGATCGGCGCGCCGTGCTTTATCTATCTGATGGTCCGCCGGCGGTATGGCTTTGGAGGTGGTGACTGATGCAGCTGCAGGTCCGTGATTTGCAGATCTCCCTGAGCGGGCAGAAGATTTTAAAGGGAATCAGCGCCCAGATGCCTATGAAGCGTTTCATCGGCATCATCGGCCCCAACGGCAGCGGCAAGAGCACTCTGCTCAAATGTATTTACCGGGTTTTAAGGCCGGACTACGGCGCAGTATACCTGGACGGGAAGGAGCTCTCCAAATTTTCCTACCGGGAATCCGCCAAAAAGATGGCCGTGGTAGCCCAGCACAACTACTATAATTTCGATTTTTCCGTTCAGGATGTAGTTCTCATGGGCCGTTCCCCCCACAAGCGCAGTATGGAGAGGGACAACACCCAGGACTATGAAATCGTGGCGCAGTCCCTGGCTCAGGTGGGGATGCAGGACTTTAGCTCCCGCAGCTTTTCCACCCTCTCCGGCGGTGAGCAGCAGCGCGTAATCCTCGCCCGTGCCCTGGCACAGCAGACCCCCTGCCTGATTCTGGATGAACCCACCAACCATTTGGACATCAAATACCAGCTCCAGCTGATGGACATTGTCAAGGGGCTGGGCCGCACAATTCTATCTGCTATCCACGATTTGAACATCGCCCTGATGTACTGCGACTTTATCTACGTCGTCAAGGACGGCCGGGTGGTGGCCCAGGGCGAGCCCGCACAGGTGCTCACCCGAGAACTAATCCAGGATGTCTACCAGGTGCAGGCGGAAATTATCCGCGATTCCGGCGGGATGGCGCATATCCTGTACCATCCCGCCCACCGAAAGGAAGGTGCTTTATGAAACTGGCAATTCTAAACTGCCTGAAATCAAACCGCGTGTGTACCGGCGCCGCCTGTCTGAAGGCGCTGAGCGAGAGAACGCACTCCTTTGCTCCCTATGCCGGTGAAGAAATTGAACTGACGGCGTTTTTACGCTGCAACGGCTGCGGGACTTCTCCCCGGGAGGACGCCGGCATAGTGGAGAAACTGGATCGCCTGCAGAGCATCGGAACCCAGGTTCTTCACCTGGGGCTGTGCACCAATAAAAAGGACACCGGCGAGTGCCCCACCATCACCCAGATGGCGCAGATGGCACAGGAACGCGGGATCCGGGTGGTTCGCGGCACCCACTGACGCCGCAGGCAGCTCCCCTTCAAGGATTCTCAAACCGCACCCTGCAGGGAGCCGGTTCGTACGGGATTTCCATAAAACCAAAAAGCGGTATGTGGCCCAATGGGCCGCATACCGCTTTTGTGTGCTGCGTTTTTCCAATAGATCCTTCGGAAGATGTTCAGACTCCGGCTGCAGCGATGCCCTGAGAGCGCAGAGTCATTCCGCACGTTTTACAACTGTCCTGTAGAAGCCATCCCCAGTTTTGCCCGACACCACAAGCTCCCCATTGGCAATCAGGTGCTGTATCCTCTTGGCAATGAAAACATCTCCCATTAAAACCTTCTGTTTTCCCAAAGCAGCGCCGATTATCTGGGCGATTATACAGGAATCCCTGGGATATTCTTTTCTGATGAGATCGTCATAGTAGCTGATATCCGCGCTGATGACGGAACCGTTTTCCACCACCCGCAGCGGCGCGTTTTCCGCCTTCAAAAGCTGCCACCGGCCGGCCAAATCGAGAACCTCCCGCTTAGTGAGAACCGTTTCATTCTCCAAAAAAGACCCATACAGCTGCGGCTCCACTTCTCCCCATCCGCGGTACTCCACGACACTGTTGTCCTGCCGTGTCACTCTTTCCGGCAGCGCAACAACATGGATTTCAGTTTGGCCTGTCTTTAATAAATCCGCCAGGAACAACAATCCGCACTGTGCGTCCGGCGTACTGTCCAGCCAAACCCGGATTTGAGGCGGATTGGACTTGAGTTTTTCCAAATCGTTTACACAATCCGTCCAAAACTCTTGGATTGAATCTTCCAGTTCCATCTGCTCATGGTACCGGTCAAAGGAAAACATTTCGCGGATGCAGCCCTTGCGCGGGCAATCCTCTATGCAGATTGGCGCATCGATGTCGCCCTGGGACAGCAAAAGGGAAATCCCCACAATATCCTCTCTAGTTGAGCCTAAATTAACGGCCTGTTTTTGAAGCTCCGCTTGTTTTCTTCTATACTCTTTGAGAGCCTTCCTCTTCGCAAACAAAGCAGGAAGGCCCTTTTTATCGGTTATAAAACCAATCGCCCCGCCTATCACACCGCTTTCACAGTGCTGGGCAATCGCCAGCGCGCCTTTTACAGAATCCCCAAAGCAAACTTCCAGCATTTCGCACCTCAAACCTTCCGGCCGCCGTCATCCATGTTCCCATTCATTCGAGTTTACACTGTCTCAGCCGGCGCTGCATTCAAACAGAAACAGTTCACATTCACTATTTACGGCAATCTCCTTTTGGAAAGAGGAATAGGTAATCACGGTTGTAAAATCCAGTTTCCTCAAATACTGCTCCATCTCTCCAAATTCATATTCCAAAGCCCCGCCGCCGGGATGCGGCCGGTTTATTTTGGCCCAGCGATACGGCATCCTACAGTTGGAACAAACAGATGGTATCCAATCGCTTTGCCAGTGCTTCACCGATCTGCTCCATCAGCGGCAATCCGCACTGACCCGCCTTGCGGCGCCCCCTTCGATACCGCAGCCGTAACCAGGGCCCGGCCATGCGAGGCTTCAGATATAATCAACCGCCGGCCGCCCATTTCGGGGGACAGTCGGCGGCTGCCTATAAAAAAACGATAGGGTACTACCCGGAAATCTCAGTGGAGATGGGCGCAGCGCCCTGCAGCGACTGGCAGATCTGCCGGTCGGCCTCAAGGCACATCTTCATACAGTGCAGCATCTCATCCAGGGACGGCACCGGCTCACAGCCGGTTTCAATCATACGAATCAAATGCTCCAGCTGCTGAAAGGTGGGACGGCGGTTGCTGCGCAGGTTGATGATCTCATAAGTCTTTTGAGGGTACCGGTAATACTCAATCAGATCGCCCTCCTCCTGATGCTGGGTGCGGTCTTTTTGATAGGTCAGGCAAATCCGTCCCGTGGGGCCCACAAACTCCTTGAGGTTGGAGGCGCTGAAGGTGTTGCCCCAGCCCGCCTCATAGAAGCCCAGCGAGCCATCCGCCAGGTGCACGGACATCAGCCCGTAGTTATAGGTATCCTTGGGCACATCCGCCTCCGTGCGGGCGCCGATAGCCTGTACATCTACCACCTGGGAGCCGGAGAACCACTGCATGACGTCGATATAGTGGATACCGCAGTTTACCAGAGGGGCAGACTGCTTGATATCCGCCAGGTATTTGGGCCAGTTCATGGTGTGGTGATTCTGAACCATGCGAAATACCACCGGCTTGCCGATGGCCCCTTCGTGAATCATCTCGGCTATCCGCTGATAGGTGGCATTGTGGCGCAGAATATGCCCCACCAGCACTTTGCACTGGGGATTTTCCTTCACCAGGCGTACAAACTCCTGCGTTTCCTCCCAGGTGCCGGCCACGGGCTTTTCACACAAAACGTGCTTGTGGTTGTCCAGACAGGCCTTCAGGATGGGAAGGTGCGTGGCAGGCGGCGTGGAAATGATAACAATATCCACCTGGTCGCTGAGGACACAGTCCATATAATTCTGGGTCTGGCGGCGCGCGCCATATTTTTTGCAGAACAGCCGGGCCTTCTCCTCATCCGTATCGCACACATATTCCATGCGGATGCCGTCTCGGTAATAGATATCCGCGGCGTGGGAATCCCCCATCAGCCCGCATCCAATCAGTGCGATTCCATAGGTCTTTTGCATTGATAAATCCCCTCTCCATGAATTATGATACTTCCCGCCAACGCAGCGCACAGGGCAGCCCTTATTCACACATTCAGCTGGCCGAATCCTGATTCTGACCCCGCTTAGCACGGCGGCGCTCTGCCAAGAGGCACCCAGTACCCCCGGCTCCTAAAATAGCCAGCGGCGGAAGATAAAAAATCCCGGTTAAAACAATCGGAGAATACCAGGGAAAGCTGGTTGCGGCTGACTGCCCGGTCACAGCGCATTCCCAGGTAATATGTACAATCCCAATGAGCAGGACAATGGCAAAACCCGCCCAGCAAAGCCTGCACACAAGGCTCAGTGATGGCATTTTCATCTCGACGGCCACCTTTCTAAAATCGTGCCCGGTTCTCTCAAGGGAAGCTCCAGGAATCAAACAGTGCGCCACTCAAGCCGCGGGACAGGGATTCCAACGGTTCCGCTCCCACCCCGGCATCAGCGAAAATGGAGTTTTCCTTCCAAACTTCTTCCAGGTTATGATAACATAAAACGCATCTGCAAAAACGGCCAATTCCGTTTTTTCCTTGGTTGCGTTTATTATAGCATACTTACGGGAAAAAGCTATCACTGTACCCGGGAATTTAAGAGAAAAAGAGGTTTTATTCCCTGAATCATGGGAGCATCGTGATTTTTCTTCTCTCGGATCCCGCATTTGCCGGGGATTCTACCGGGACGCAGTTGGACGGCAGGCGTACTCCGTGCGGCATTTCATGAACCCGCGGTGCCGCGGCCGGGCCTCAAAAGGCCGTCCGGCCGGGGAGAGTAGCTAAAATGAGTAAGAACGTTGTAATAGAAACTAAAATTAAAGATATCCCATTATGCTTCGAAACCGATCCTAAGATATTCTCGCCCACCGCTGTGGACATCGGGACGCTGTCCATGCTTTCGGTGATTGATTTTTCGCAGGGTGATAAAGTGCTGGACTTGGGATGCGGATATGGCGTTGTGGGAATTTTAGCCGGTAAACTGATAGGAGAACAGAATGTCATCCTGTGCGACATCTCTGAAAAAGCCGTGGAATGCGCCAGACGAAACGCCCAATTGAACGGCGTCCCCGGTGTTGATATCAGAATCAGCAACGGCTTTGAGAACATTACAGAAGACGATTTTACCCTGATTTTATCCAATCCGCCATACCATACGGATTTTTCCGTAGCCAAACACTTTATTGAAGCCGGGTTTAAAAAACTGTGCGTCAATGGGCGGATGGTGATGGTTACAAAGCGCCTCGATTGGTATAAAAACAAATTGTCTGCCGTCTTCGGCGGTGTTAAAGTGCGTCAAATAAACGGATACTGGGTATTTATCGCGGAAAAAAGAGAACATTTTAGGCCAAAGAAGGTAAAGAATCATAAGCTTTCTAAAAAATTGCAGCGTAAACAAAAAAGGTCTTGCCCAAATGTACCGCCGCACGGGGAACCCTCTTTGAAATAACGCCTCGCTGGAACAGCCGCGTACCGTAATCTCATATGGCGACCACCCGCCTCATGGGTTTTATTTTCCCCCTTGCCGGTTTCCCCCAAGGGAATCCAAAATTCAGAGGTTTCCATACTCGTTTCCCCCTCAAGCAAAGTTTGTATTACCGGTGAGACAGATTACTGTATTTCCAAATTATAAGCTGGTAGGAGCTCTTACCGATACGCGGTCAACGCCGAACCGGCTGAATTGGATTCTTTTCTCAGCAGAACCGTGAAATGTTCATGTGAAATATAAAAAAGGAGCGCTCCACTTGAGAAAGAAGGTTCCGCCCACTATTTTTGTTTCACGGATGGGAACGCTTTCGGTTTCCTTCTGAATGAAATAAAGGCAACGTACAAAAAGTCCCGGTGTTTCATCAGCACCGGGACTTTTTTTATAAAATTCAACTTATTTCGCGGTGCAGAACTGCACGGCGGCATCCGCGGCAGAGGCGGCATCCGGCGTATAACAGTCGGCGCCAATCTGCTGGCAGAAGGTATCGGTTACCGGCGCGCCGCCGATCATGATCTTCACCTTGTCGCGGATTCCGGCGGCCTTGGCTGCCTCCACAACGTCCTTCATCACGCCCATGGTGGTGGTCAGAAGAGCGGAACAAGCGATGATATCACAATTCTCGTCGATGGCGGTCTGTACATATTGCTCCGGGGTGACGTCGGTACCCAGATCGATAACCTCCAGGCCCTTGCCCTCCATCATCATCTTCACCAGGTTTTTGCCGATGTCGTGCAAATCTCCGCGGACGGTTCCGATACAAACCTTTCCGCAGGCCTCCACTCCAGCCTCTGACAGCAGCGGCTTGAGCAGGGCGGTTCCTGCGTTCATGGCGCGGGCGGCAATCAGAACCTCGGGGACATAGACCTCGTTGTTCTTAAATTTTTCGCCCACAATGTTCATGCCGGACAGAAGGCCTTCCTCCAGAATCTCCTTAGCGGAAACCCCTTCGTCAATTGCCTGCTGCACCAGCGTCTTGACGATTTTTGCTTTGCCTTTCTGCAGTGCCTCGGAAATATCGGTCAGAATACTCATGGCTAAAACTCCTTTTCCCTTTATGATACTTCTCCCCTCGGAGAATAAGACTTCGGTTACTGTTTGGGCTCCTGGCTGCGCGGCAGAATGCCGTGGCTCTCCCGGAACCGTCCGGGCGTGACCCCGGTAATCCGTTTAAACACCTTGCTGAAATAGCTCTGATCCTCAAAGCCAACCAGCCCTGCCACGTCCACCAGCCGCACCTTTTCAGAGAGCAGCAGGGTTTTGCTCTTTTCAATACGCACCCGGTTCAGATATGTATTGAAACTGCAGTTCATTTCCTCTTTAAAAATTTTGCTGAAGTAGGACGGCGAGAGATAGACATGGGCCGAAACCTCTTCCAGAGTAATTTTTTTGGAGAAATTCTGCCGGATGTAATCCACCGCGCGGCGGATGACATCAATATGCTTGACATCGTTAAAGCGGAAAACATAATCCATAAACTTGTTCATAACGCCCGTAAGCCAGACGCACAGATCGTCGATGGAGGTAATTGTGCTGATCTGCCGCAGATAACGGTGATTGAGCCGAAAAATCACATTGGGATCCGCGCCCCCATCCACTGCCGCGCGGGACAGCAGAACTATGAGTTCATAGACACGGGACTGGATCATGGAAAACTCCCCGCCGGAGGAAAAAAAGATATACCCTAAAATCTCATTGAGCAGCCGCTGGGACGCCGTTTGATCAGAATTTGTGATGGCATCCATCAGTTCATGCTCTTTTTCAAACGGATAGCTGGGCACCACATCGCTACCGCTGGACTTGAGCTGGTGCAGAAATTCCCCAATCTGGCCCTGGATCAACGAACTGTCCTGGTCATTGAGCTGTTTTTCCGCCACGGAGACATTATTGACAAAGCCTACGGAGAAAAACAGGAGATTGGACAGATGGGTCACGCGCTCGGGCGGGCAATCCGGAATCTCCCGCAGGAACGGGAGCACCTTGCGGATTTGGGAACGGGTTAAATGGAGCACCTCCTGCAAATCATAGCGGATAAAGTCGTCCCGGTCCACCATCAACAGTGGCCCGGCAGTCACCATCGCCAAGCTGGATCCGGAGGCGTCCAGAATCGGCGAGACGAAGCAGGTCAGCCCCATGGGACAGAAATAGATATACTTTCCCCCCAGCCATTGGGCCTGCATGGTCCCGTGCAGATGCACCTCATTGCACCGGAATTTCCAACGGGTGTGCTGCATGAGGGTTTCACAGATTTTGCAGGAGGCGCAGCTGAGCCCGACCGAATACAAAACTGTGCCCGATAAATCGGATATGGAACAACCCAGCCCTGTGGCGCCATGGAAAGAATCCACACACTGTCGAGCCAAATCAATCGAAAAAAGCTGGGAATCTCCCTCGGCAACGGACATAGCTACCTCCCTCATTGCGAACTCCAACCGGCTTACAGCCCGTTGGACATCCTCATTTTAGCAAATCATTCTGCGTTTTTATAATACAATTTTATTTTTTTTTGTAATTTTTTGCTGGCTATCCCGGCTAAGCCTGAATTTTTCAGGATTACACCGCCGTACGGCGGCTTTTGCCAGCAGGTAAAATACATGGCTTCCGCATTCCCGGGAAATACTAGGAAAGGGTCTTAGCGTTCTCCTATGGCACACCCGGATCACACCTTTTCCCAATGGCACGGCACAATCTTTACAAAAAGGGACAAAACTGCTTTAAGGCCAATTCTTTCCCAGCAGATGCCCCAGCGTTACAGCAATCCCAGCCCAGCCTCTACGGTATTAGAGACACATTCGCAAAAACGGCCAAATCCGTTTTTATCATTCGTGCGTTTATTATACCTCAAAGTCTAAGAGAACCGGGAGTTTTGCGGTTCAGCGGCATCTGAATGCCGGTGGTTATTTGCCCGGCAGGCGAACCCGCCGAATTCTCAATGAGAATTGTAAGTGCGCAGCCTTGTGAACAGTATACCATAAAGCCCGAACCAGCCGGGATGTTTACGCTTTGGCGTTACCAAACACCGGCAATGCCTTCAGGCCGGTGAGCAAAACTCCCCCAATCATCGAAGATGATTGCATTATCGATGATGATTGCAGTATCGAACATGATTGCAGTATCGAACATGATTGCATATTCACGCCCTTCGTGAACATTATACCCGCTGAGCGCCCGCCAGTGTATCCGGCTGTTCCATGGGGTGGGAACGGCATATAATCCCGGACTGCCCCACCTCCACGATCCGGCATGGAATATGGCGGCGGATACATTCCGTAATGGTGTAGCAGGTGCCGCGGGAGCAGTAATCCCAAAATGCCAGAACATAGTCGCAGTGGCTGAGAATTTCATCGTTGCGCCGCAGCGGCGCCTGGCGCCCATACCGGCTGTAATCCGGCCTCAGGCACAAAAGCGGAATTCCAAGCTGCTGGGCCGCCTGCCCTGCCAGAGTGTCAATTCCCCGGGCGCCGCCGCTGACAATCTGCGTACAGTTGGCGGGAATCCATGGGATGAGCTGCCGGGCAGTGACGCCGCCGATATTTCTGGAGCCTACAATTCCCACACGCATAGCGGACCTCCTGAATTGCTCGATCGTAAATTTAAACTCTTTACTTATCATACCCGGGAATGTGTCAAAAATCAAGAAAAAGGCGAACACCTGTTTTGAATGCGCTGGCAAAAAATCTGGGGGTTTGGTGGAAGATCCACGGGCCCAAGCGCCACGGCGGCAGCTGTGAAAACATTGCCGGTAGTATTGAGCCGCGCCGGTGAAACAGTAATAGAAGCGGGAGGATTTCCTCCTTCCGCTGAAAAAATTTAGCAGAGAAAGGGTGTAATGCGGATGCACAAAAAATTAGGGCGGGCCGTGTTTTCCCTGTTCAGCGCAGCAGCACTGTCTGTCCTGGGAGGTTCCCTTTCACTGGGCGCTACACTGCCGGACAGTTTTACGGTGGCCCAGGGAGAGGAGTTTTTCCTTCCCCAGTCCTCGCTTCCCCTGCGGGTATCGGCTGTCCAGGCAGTAGACGGCACCAATGCGGCTCAGACTGCCAGCAGCGCCGGCAGCAGCTACTCGGTGAAGCTGTCCCTGCCTGGTGGAATTGCCGTCAAAACCGTAAAAGTGGATGTTGTCCAGCGCCAAAGCGTCGTGCCGGGCGGGCAGCCCTTCGGGATTAAAATGTTTACCAACGGCGTGATGGTAATCAACACCGGCGATGTACAATCGGAAAACGGTATCTGTAACCCCGCAAAGGATGCCGGAATCCAGGTGGGGGACGTGATTCTCTGTGTAAACGGACGCCATGTCCGTTCCAATGAGGATTTCGCCTCCCTGATTGACAGTTCCAACGGAGATCCCGTCAACATCTCCCTGATGCGGGAGGAACAGACTCAGCAGGTTACCCTGACGCCGGTTGCCGACAAAACCAGCGGCGCCTACCGCGTGGGCCTTTGGGTACGGGATTCCTCCGCCGGAATTGGAACCGTCACCTTTTATGATCCCACAAGCCTCGTCTTCGGCGGACTGGGCCATGCCGTCTGCGATGTGGACACGGGCGAAATCCTCCCTCTGATGAGCGGTGAGATGGCCCCCGTTGAGGTAACGGGCTGTACCAAAGGCAAATGCGGCATTCCCGGCGAACTCTCCGGGGCTTTTTTGTCTGAGGAGAAGCTGGGAGACCTGAAACTGAACACCCAGACCGGGCTGTTCGGACAGCTGGGCAAGCTGCCCCAGGATTCCCAGGACACTGTGGAGGTGGCGATGCGCCAGGAGGTTCACACCGGTGACGCCGTTATCCGCAGCACTGTGGATTCCGGCGAGGTAAAGGAATATGCCATCACTATCGAAAAGGTGGATTATTCTGAGGAAAGCCCCACAAAAAACCTCCAGGTACGGGTGACCGACCCTGAGCTGCTTGAGAAAACAGGCGGCATTGTCCAGGGAATGAGCGGAAGCCCTATCCTGCAGGATGGACGCCTGGTGGGAGCCGTAACCCATGTCTTTGTCAATGACCCCACACGCGGCTATGGTATTTTTGCAGAAAATATGCTGGATACCGCCCAGAAGGTACAGAGCCAGTCCTAACGGACGGTCAGATTCCTGCGTGGGTTATCAGGAAAAACCCCGGGAGCCCCCCGCTCCCGGGGTTTTTTTCGGTACGTTTCGCCTTCATTTAAACGAGGATAAAACCGCTGAAACTGCGGCTATTGCGGATACGCTAACAGGAAAGAACCGGCTGTACCTAGAAGTATCCTCACGGGAATTCTCCGTTTCTCTTTTGGAAGATTCTGCTGCGGATCTGGGAACGCACAACTTCCAGAACGTACCGGAAGGTCATTGGCACTAAGCCGTCGTATGCTTGATTTTACCGGCGGCTCTGTCCCTGGGAGGCAAAAAACAGTAACATTTTTCCGCCTTCGCGGCCTGGCTGTTTTATCTATCGCCATCCTGTGATACCGTTTTCCGTATCCTTTGCTCCGGCGGCAAAAACGAATTCAGACATACTGCCCTCACTGGCGCCGCCCGGCCCTAAAGCCTTTTTGGAAGCCTTTGGATTGGCGGGGATTTGTTTCTTTTCCCCATTAGGATTTCCAAAAAAGCAAAAAATACTATTATGCGCTTCGCTCCTCTGGAAAACCGACGGGAAAAAAGAAAATGGGCGGGCAAAGTTATGTCCGCCGCACCCATGATTTGTAATTTTGAAAAGCTTTATGAGTCAGCACCAGCAGCTTTATTCCCACTATCCTGCCGTCACTCCCGCTCCGAAGGCGTCGTGAGCAGATCGATACAGCATTTGTACAGCGTGATAGGATCCTCTAAAAAGCGCTTTTTTACCAGCTGGGCCTGTTTTTCATTGGGGGTAAACAGAGTTAGATCAAACAGATCGGAACCGATATCTTTAATAACCAGCCGCACCAAATAACCGTCCGGAGCCTTTGTAATGCTCACGATATTTTCAGATTCACTTTTGCTTTTCGTAATCATTTCCTGGGCGGCCTGCACAATCCGGTGACGCACCGTATAGGGCAGAGATTTCTGAAAGGTCAGAGCCGTCTTGGCTCCCAGTTCCGAGATGGTGTAAAAGTTTTCCCCGTTTTCTGTTTTGAATACCACAATATGCTGGGACTGCAGCAGCTTTGACAGGGCGTCAGAAAATTCAAAATAATTGACGATTCCCTCATCCTGGAGAATTTCGCTCATCTGCGCGAAGGAAAGCGGCTGTTCCAGCTGTAAAAGCAAATAACAGATTAAAATTTTAATTTCATAGTCATGAGTAAAGCCTCCGGGCTCCACCCCCGCAATAAAGGTCTGCTGTTCCATAGGTTTCTGCGTCCCTCCCTTGTGCCAAGCGGTGAGATTGTAGTTCTATTGTACAATATCCTGTGGAAAATTCCAACTTAAAAAATAAAGTTTTCGTAAAAATATCCACCTATGGCAAAAAAGCCGCCGAATTCTATGGGTGGGCTTTAAAACAAAGCGAGCCGGCGCTTCTTCGTTTTTTCTGCCAGGCTCAACTCATTGAATACAATCAACTATCCCAGGGGGAGATATTAAAGAGGATGGCTCCCCTTTGACGCCCCTTTCCCCCTTTTCTGGCCGTCCATATGGCAGCCGCCGTTTGTGAAAACCGGAAGATAACCTCTCTTCTGATATTTTTCAATGGAACGGCAGTTTTCGCCTATGTGAATGGTCGTCCAATTCTTTCCCAAACCCTGCCGCCGGGATGCGCCAGCTGTCTCTGAATCTTTGTGTTACGGCATCCCTTCCAAAACTTCTACGGGACGCCCGGGAGTAATGGCTAAAACAGGGCTGGGTGCATCCCGGCCTCCCCTAGCTTTAAGTTTACCTTGCTGTTTTACTAACTATATAGGCAAAACCAAAATTTGCTGCAGAAGTTTTTAGTTTGTCCCGAAACGCGACACAAAAAGCCCCTCACCGGCCGAAGGCGCAGACACCACTCCGGCATCTGCACCCCAAGGCGGCGGGGGCTTTTTCACGAGACGGAAAACTCCGTCTTATTTCTTAGGCTGGTTTCTGTGCATATATTTGTCCACAGCTTTTACCATATTCTCCGGGATTTCCTGGGGAACCGGGAATACCACGGAGTTGATGATACGGTCGGAGAACACCTCGATGAAGTCCGAGGTATGCTGCAGGCTCTCAGCGGACAGGTGCTCGATGAGATCGTAGCGGTTATGTCCGGGTGCGCTGCCGGCGGCGCCGAAGCGGGCAAAGCTGATGGCCGGAACGCCCTTTTCCGCAAAGGGTGTGGAGTCGCTGGAATAAACATCCTGTACAGAGATGATGGGATGTCCCACCTCGCTGGCCAGATAGTCCACCATGTGTTTGAGGCTCATGTCAGCGGTGACGTAGGCACGATCGCTTCCGATAATCGGGCCAGCCATATCCACATTGATGAGCAGAACCATCTTCTTGAGATCCTCTTCATGGTTGGCAACAAAGTATTTGCTTCCCAGAAGGCCTCTCTCCTCAGAGCCAAACCATACGAACCGTACGGTACGCTTGGGAGGATTCTCCAGGTAGTGGCGCAGCATCTCCATGATAATCACGGTTCCGCCGCCGTTGTCATACACGCCGTTGGAGAACGGAGTGGAGTCATAGTGGGCTACAAAGGTGACAACCTCGTCCGGGTACTCGGTTCCCTCAATCTGAGCCAGCACATTGTGGGAATCAGTCTCGCCTTCCTCCTGCTCCAGGGTCATGCGGACCTTGCAGGCGCCGGCCTTCACCATCTCCATGGCGTCTCTCACGCGCATGGTAATGCCCGGGATTTTGCCATATTTCAGATAGTCCTCTTTGAGGGTTCTCATCTCGATATCGGTGAGCTCCACATCGTCGATGGCGGTGCCGCTGAAGGACACAAAGCCCACAGCGCCGGCCTCTACGATGTTCTTGTACATGGTGGTGGTGACGTTTCCGTTCACCATGACGATTTTGCCCTTGGCATTGAGAAGATTTACCTTCTCAGCCTGCTCCACATACTCAAACTCTGCGGTCAATCCCTCGGCCGGAGTGTTTCCAGACAGGCCGTAGCCGCGCACGGTGTACTCCTGACAGAAGGGCTCCAGAACCTCAAATTTCACCTTTTTCACATCATAGTATGTCACTTTGAACGGCTCCAGCTCGCCCTTGACACCCAGAGTGTTCAATTCGTCCAACAGCATATTGGCCGCCTTGAGCTCCTCCTCGGATCCGCCGTAACGGACAAAGCCGATCTTGTTGAGCAGTTCAAATTCACGCTTTCCACAGACGCCCATGTTTGTTTCCTCCCTTTTCTTGCACTGTCGTGTTAGATAATCGGAAAAGGTCCGGCGCATCGCTTTTCGCCCTGGCCTAATCTAGGAAAATTGTATCATTTTCCCGGGTAAAAAGCAACCGGAAACCCTCCGCCATTTTCGCCAAACCCCGGCCGGGATTTTATAGCTTTATGGCCTAAAAATGTCCCAGGCAAAAACGCTTTCCGTAGAGCTTTGACAGCTGTCCTTCCACTGCGGAAAACATCGGGCTCAGTCCTGGTAGGCAATCCGCGCCACGCGGACCACGGTATTGGTTCCATAGGGGAACCCGGTTGGCAGGATGCGGACCTCACCGGTTTTTTGGTCCTGCTCAAACCACAGCGGCTCGCCGGAATCCTCCCAGCAGATGCTGGAAATCGGGCGGGAAATGCCCCGGATGGTGCGCTTAGCGTCGCTGTCCTTGGGATCCACGGTCACGTTGGCGTCTCCGCGAATTCCCAGGGAGTGTACATACCAATAGGAGTTCTGTGGGGTATCCAGGACAAAGTCCGCCCCGTCGCACACAGCGTTGGAGGGTTTTCCCTCATAGATGGAGCTACCGCACAGGGAAATCCACTCTCCCACCTTTTCCAGCATGGCGCTCTCCAGGGCTGGAATGGCCCCCTGGGGGCCCGGGCCCACGTTCAGCAGGTAATTGGCTCCCGCACTGCGGGCAATGCACAATGTCTCAATTAGCTCGCCCACAGATTTGTACGCAAAATCCCGGCTGCCGATGCCCCAATGGGCGTTGATGGTCTGGCACATCTCCGCGGCGATATACTTGGGGAAGCCCTCCTGGTCGAGCTTTTTGGGATGGTGCTGCTCAAAGGTAACGCTGTCCAGCTGGGGATGGCCCAGGCGTCCCAGGTTGTCCAGGCCGGTATTGTTGATAATCATCGCCTGAGGCTGCAAACGCCGGATCATTCCATAGAGCTCGTCTTCCTTCCAGTCGGCATCGGGCTTGCTCCAGTTTCCGTCGAACCACAGCCCGCCGATTTCCCCGTATTGGGTGCACAGCACCTCCACAGAGCGGCGCAAATACTCCAGGTAGCCTTCAAAATCCTCCTGGAAGCTCTCCTGGTACCAATCCAGGGTGGTGTGGTAGAACACCGGCAGAATTCCGTCCTGGCGGCAGGCGTCCACAAATTCCCGCACCAAGTCCCGGCCGGCCGGAGAGTGGGGCGCGTCATAATCGCACAGCCCGCAGGTATCATACAGGGAAAATCCGTCATGGTGCCGGGTGGTCAGAGCAATATACTTCATGCCGGCGCGCTTTGCCAAGGAGGTGATGGCCCTCGCGTCAAAATCCTTGGCGGTAAAGGTATCCTTGAGCTTTACATACTCCTGTTTGGGGATTTTCCCCAGGTTCATAATCCACTCGCCGCGCCCCAATTGGGAATACAGCCCCCAGTGAATAAACATACCGAAGCCCAGCTTTTCAAACCGCGAGATTCTGGGTTCGGGAATTGGTACTGCCATTGCTGTCATCCTTCCTCAATAAAATGAATCCCGGGATGTCCCGGATGCCGGAATTTTCCGGAAAACAGCGGCAAAACCAAATGATACCGCCGTTTTAAACTGTTTGTGTAACAAGACCCGCTTGACGCGCCCCTAGGGCTGCTGGGTGAAGAAGCGATCCAGCAGTTCCAAATATTCGTCCAGATTCTCCCTGGTGTGGGCGCAGGACAGGAAAATGGCCTCAAACTGGGAAGGCGCCAGGGACTGCCCATGCTGGAGCATGAAATGAAAATACCGGGCAAACCTGGCGGTGTCGGCTGTTTTGGCGCTCTCATAATCCGTCACCGGTTCGGGAGTAAAGAACAGGCAGCACAGAGAACCAACGCCCGTCACCTGGCAGGGAGCGTGGTGGGCCTCAATCACCCGGCGCATCCCATCCCGCAGGTAATCCCCCAGGGCATTCACTTGGGTATAGACCTCGGGAGTATCCCTGAGATGGCTCAGCTGGGCGATTCCCGCCGCCATGGCAACCGGATTGCCGCTGAGGGTTCCCGCCTGGTAGACCCTGCCCACCGGGGAGATGGTCTGCATGATCTCGCGCTTTCCTCCATAGGCGCCCACCGGCATCCCTGCGCCGATAATTTTCCCAAAGGTGCACAGATCCGGAGTGACGCCATACACGCCCTGGGCGCCTGTGAGGGACAGCCGAAAGCCGGTGATGACCTCGTCAAAGATGAGCACCGCGCCGTTTTCGTCACACAGCTGCCGCAGGCCCTTCAGAAAGCCCTCCTTGGGCTCCACCACGCCCATATTGGCGGCCACCGGTTCCAAGATAACCGCCGCCACCTGGCCTGGATTCTCACTGAAGAGCTCCCGCACGCTGTCCAGGTCATTGTAGGCAGCGGTGAGGGTATCCATTGCGCAGCCCGCCGGAACCCCCGCGCTGTCCGGAACCCCGCTGGTCATCACGCCGGAGCCGGCTTTCACCAGCATAGCGTCGCAGTGGCCGTGGTAACACCCGGCAAATTTGATAATACGGTCCCGCCCGGTGTATCCCCTGGCTGCCCGGACAGCGCTCATCACGGCCTCTGTTCCGGAGTTGACCATACGCACCATCTCCACGGATGGCACCATGGAACACACAAGGGACGCCATCTCCACCTCGGCCTGGGTGGCTGCGCCAAAGCTCAGGCCATTGCCGATGGCCTGCTGCACCGCCCTGAGAACCGCGGGATGGTTGTGCCCCAGAATCATGGGGCCCCAGGAGCCGATATAGTCCACATAGGCGTTGCCGTCCACATCATAGATCATCTGCCTGTCGGCTCTCTGCATAAACCGGGGGGTTCCCCCCACCGAGCCAAAGGCCCGCACCGGGGAGTTTACGCCGCCCGGAATCAGCTCCTGGGCGCGTGCAAAGAGGCTTTGTGATTGTTCTGGCGTATTCATGGGATTACTCCTTCCATTGGAAAACGATTTCTTCGGCCCGAAGACCCGGGAGAGCTTTTTCCCAGCATCCTCCTGGAACCGGACGACGCCTGTTACCGTTTGCAGCCCGGCTCCCTGCGCACTGTGGCAGGGCAAAAGCCTACCCGATTCTCCCCTCGTCAATCCAGCCGGCCAATTCCTTGGCATAATAGGTAATTAAAATCTGCGCCCCGGCACGGAACACACCTACCGCCGCCTCGCAGGCCACCGCCGCTTCATCGATAAGCCCGGCCTGGGCCGCAGCCTTGATCATGGCATATTCCCCGCTGACGCTGTAGGCCGCGCAGGGCACCTCAACCGCCTGGGAGACGTCCCGGATAATATCCAGATAGGACATAGCGGGCTTGACCATCACCAGATCCGCGCCCTCGGCCACATCCAGGCGCGCCTCCTTGAGGCCCTCTACACGGTTATGATAATCCATCTGGTAGCCCCGGCGATCGCCAAAGGCGGGCGCGGATCCAGCCGCCTCCCGGAATGGGCCGTAAAACGCGGAGGAATACTTCACCGCATAGGACATGATGGGCACACCGGTATACCCCGCCTGATCCAGCTGGCGGCGTATGGCCAGGACACGCCCGTCCATCATATCGGAGGGCGCCACCATATCCGCGCCCGCCTGCACATGGGAAAGGGCCGTCTTTGCCAGTACCGGCAGCGTGGCGTCGTTGTCCACACGGTTCTGTTCCAGCATCCCGCAGTGTCCGTGGGAGGTATATTCGCATAGGCACACATCGGTGATATAGTACAGCTGGGGCACCTCTTTTTTGGCAATGCGCAGCGCCTGCTGCACCACGCCGTCAGGATCAAAGGCGCCGCTGGCACATTCGTCCTTGTGCTGCGGGATTCCAAAAAGCATCACCGCGGGCACTCCCGCCCTGGCCACCTGGATGAGCCCCTGGGCCAGAGTATCCGGCGAATAGCGCTTCTGCCCGGGCAGGGAGTCGATGTCCTCCACAATTCCCGTACCCTCCCGCACAAACATCGGGTAGACGAGCCCGGCTTTGGAGACGCGGGTCTCCCGCACCATGGAACGAAGCAGCGGGTTCTCCCGCAGCCTTCTGGGCCTTGTCAGCATTTCCATCTCAATCATTCCTTCCTTATCACTTGTACAGCCCCGGGCAGCTTTCCCGCGCTGGAAGTTTATCCATTCCGTTATAGTCTCTTCGGCGCCCAGCCGTCCAACACACCCCCCGCAGGACATCCCGGTTGAATCTTTGCCGGGCCAGAATACCGGCTGCCCCAGGTTCCCGCGGCGGAATCGGTATTCTGTCTATGACAATCCCATAAAGGCTCTTTCGGCCCCTACGGTCGGGTTTCTCCAATGTGCCGCTCTCTCGGCAGTCCCTCATCCTACTTTCCAGTACGGATTGACACCGGTTTTCCTCTCAGCCCAGCGGGCACAGGGCCTTTTGCCGCAGCTGCCGCGCCAGCTGGATTCCCAGCTGCTGCGCCTGGCAGGGAACTCCCAGGACCTCTCCGGTGAGTACGGTATTTTCATCCTCGCTGCAATAAAGCCCGCGCAGACACAGGGTATCCCCCTGAATCCGGGCATAGGCCGCAATGGGCGAAGAGCATCCGCCGTCCAGTTCCCGCACAAAGGCGCGCTCCGCCAGAGCGGCGGCCGTGGAGCCAGCATCGCTCACGCAGTCCAAAAAGGAGGTGTCCTCCCCAGCGCGGCCCTGAATCGCTAGAATTCCCTGTCCGGCGGCGGGGATCATCTCGTGGGAGGAAAATTCCCGGCTGATTCTCCCCTCAAGCCCCAGGCGCCGGAGCCCGGCGGACGCCAAAACCAAGGCGGCATACTCCCCGTTATCCAATTTCTCCAGCCTGGTGAGCACATTGCCCCGCACGCTTTTGACTTCCCTGCCCGGGAACAGGCTCTTCAGCTGTACCCTGCGGCGGGGACTGGAGGAACCGATGGGCCCGTCCGGCATACTGCCGGCCCCACGGGGCAGCACCAGCACATCCTGAGGCGTTTCACGGCGGCAGAAAGCCAGCAGCGGAAGCTCCTCGGGCAGTTCCATGGGGACGTCCTTGAGGCTGTGAACGGAAATATCAATAATGCCGTCGCGCAGCGCCCGATCCAATTCCCGCACAAACAGCCCCTTGCCTCCCACCTTGTCCAGGGTTCTGTCCAGGATTTTATCCCCGGTAGTCTTCATGGTGACAAGCTCCAATTCCAATTCCGGATGGGCCGCCGCAATGGCGTCCATCACCAGCCGGGCCTGGATAACCGCCAAGCGGCTCTCCCGGCTTCCCACACGAATCAAACGTTTTGCCATACTCGTTTCCCCTATCTGTTTCAGGGAATCCCAGACGCCTTCCGGCGGGCTGGATTTCCCCTGAATTCATAAAAAGCAGCGTTTCGTCCCTTTCGTTCCCTGCCAAAACAGCAGTTATCGGATGCGTCCACCGGCGCCGCGCCGGGCAGCCTTCGCCCGCAAATCATACCGTTGCGAATATGGGAGCGCAGCACTCCTCCAATCATCGAAGCTGACTGCACATTCACGCTCCGCGTGAACATGGTATCACAACAAAGCCGAACCAAACCGGGACGTTTTGCGCTTTGGCCTTGTCAAACACTGGCCGCACTTTCGGGCCGGTGAGCGAAACTCCAAGATATTCACGCTCCGCGTGAACATTGTACACATCAAGGCCTGAACCAAACCGGGACGTTTCGCGGTTTGGCCTTGCCAAACACCGGCCATGCCTTCGGGCCGGTGAGCGAAACTCCAAGATATTCATGCTCCGCGTGAACATTGTACGCATCAAGGCCTGAACCAAACCGGGACGTTTCGCGGCTTGGCCTTGCCAAACACTAGCCGCACTTTCGGGCCGGTGAGCGAAACTCCAAGGTATTCACGCTCCGCGTGAACATGGTATCACAACAAAGCCGAACCAAACCGGGACGTTTTGCGCTTTGGTCTTGCCAAACACCGGCCGCACTTTCGGACCGGTGAGCGAAACTCCAAGATATTCACGCTCCGCGTGAATATTGTATCATAAAAACCGCAGCGCTGGGAGCGGATTTTGAAAAAATCCGGGAAACCATAAAAAAGTCCTCAAAAGCATAATTTTTTCCAGATGTATGGCCCATCCCATCCGTCGTGCCTTGCGAAAAGCGGAATTTCTTTTCTCTTATACACAAAACGGCGTTCCCTCCCCTGAGCCGCAGGAGCGGGAACGCCGTTTTGTGTGAGTATGTGGCTGCCGGGATTAGCTGGAGGCACCCATACCGGGGCAAGCCTTGGATATCATGGGCCTATCCGGCCGGGTTTAACGAGCCGGCGGCGGAGTGCAAGCCCTCGGTTTGCACTCAGAGTTTCCCGGAATTCATGCGCTCTCTGTTTATATCCCAAAATATCCGCGGGAAAAAGGCCCTGACGCCGTACAGGCAAAACTGAGGTGCTATCCTTGAGAAGCGCCGCCATGCCCGCGGGTACGCCGGCCCGGCCGTAATGTGGCGCATTGGCCTTTACCGGGCGCAGTAGACGGCAATGGCCTTACTGAGAAACTCGGCGGTCCCCTCCCCGGCCTTGTCGATGGACCGGGTAAAGCGCTCATCTGCGAGATACATCTCGCCCAGCCCGGCTAAAATCTCCTTGGTGCATGGGTAAAAATGTTCCGTGATAAAATCCTGCCAGGCCTTCACCAGGGTCTGCGCCTCAGGAGAATCCGGCGGGGTATCCCGCACAGCGGCAAACCGGCTGAAAATTTGGGCCGTATGTTCCTGTACTGCCGCCCAGTCCTCCCGGGTGTAATTCCTGGTCTTCTGCTCCTGGGCGCGCCAGGCCTGGGTATCTCCCCAGCGCTCCTGGGCCTCCCGGGCATATTCCTGCCGGGTTTTTTCAAATTCGCTGCTGTCAAATTCCTGAAACCGCATCGCAGCATCTCCTTTCAGTGTGTGTTCCAGCAGCCCCAGCAGGCCATCCAGCCGTGCGCGCTTCAGCAGCAGGAGTTCCCGCTGTTTTTTTAAAGCTTCTGTACGGTTATAGCCGGGGCTGCCGAGGATTTCCTTAATCTGCCGGAGAGGAAAATCCAATTCCCGAAAAAAGAGGATTTGCTGCAGCAGGGCCAAATCCCCCTCATCATACAGGCGGTAACCCGCTTCGCTCACCTGGTGCGGCTTTAGCAGCCCAATCTCATCGTAATAGCGCAGCGTACGAATGGTGACTCCCGTAAGCTGGGCAACTTCCCTGATTTTCATGAATTTATCTCTCCTGTAAAATTTCTGTGCGTGTAAGGTACTGCTTTGTTCGAACACCATAAGCATACACGATGACGGTACGGGAGAGTCAATAGAAAAATATAATTTTCTTTGCGTTTTCCACTGCAGCCGGTCAGCGCCGGGGCATCTCAAAGCCCCCAAGGGCCCGATTCAGAAAGTCGTTCAGCGGTTTCATCCTGGAAAACACCGACAATGCCCCCGGGACAAAATCCCCCTGCAGCAGCTGGTCGTCCGAAACCGGATATTCCACATACCAGCTTTTATATTTCAGGTATTCCCCATTGGGATCCTCTGGATCATAACCTCTGGGCACATTTTTGAGCTTGGTCCCCTGAACCGAAAAGAGCTTTGCAAACTCAGGGGCCTGGATAATTTGTTCCCACTCCTCCCCGTGAGCGGCGATAGAGTCCCGTACAAGGGCAGTGGCGCCCGGGAACATATCGGCAAACAATCCTCCGCCTAAAAAGGAGCGGTTCCCCGGGCGTATCATCAAGTAGTATCCCACTGGAATCGGCAGCTTGCCCTTGGGGCCGATATGCGCCCGAAACGCCGGTTGATAGGAGGATTTGTCATGGCTGAACCGGGTATCCCGCATCAGCTTGAAGGTGAGGGAAGCCGGATCCATCGGCAAAATGGCCTCATCCACAGATCCGAGACCGTCCATAAGCTCTCCAACCAGCTGCTGGAAGGCTAATTTCGCCTGACGGTAGAGTTCCTGGTTCCCATGAAACCACTCCCGGTTATTGTGCAGCTCAAGCTGGGATAAAAAGTCCAGCATCAACGCTTCTCTCATTCGGACACCTCCTGTGCTAATACGGTTTGAAAGCTCCGGGAGCCTATCAGCGCGCTCACCGAGTCCCTGACGGCCTGGGGAGAGCGGTAGGCCGGGAATTGGGCAAAAATTTGGGAAAGTCCGTCCAGGTGTTCCATCGCGTCGGTGCGCTGCACGATATCCTCCATCCGGCAGGGCTCCATCTCCTGAAAACTCAGGTGCGCAGGGTCGATACGATGGGTGGCGACAGCATAATCCACCCGCTTTTTGCACGAACACATCCCGGTTTTGCTCAGCCCGCAGTATTCCGCTAAAAATGCGGCCATCCTCTTGCGGGTTCTGGAGAGCCGCTGCCGGTAGGCCTCGGGGGTCATATCCAGGATTTCCGCCGCAATCCGGCTGTCCAGGCGGAACATGGTGCCCAGAATATAGATGCAGCGGCTCTGGGGATCCAGGCACTGGAGCATCACATTGGTACAGGACAGCTTGAGTTCCTGCTCCAATAATCCCCTGTCCACGCCGCCGCTATTGTCCGGAATATCCCGTTCGCGCCCGGAAGCGATATCCGCGCCGTATTCCTCAAAGCTCAGGCACGCCTTGGCGAACATCCCTTTTTTATAATTTTTCAGATAGTTGACCGCAATCCGGAACACCCAGGTGGAAAGGCTGCTCTGTCCCCGAAAGGAGGACAGATGCGTCATCACCCGGATAAGGATCTCCTGGGACGCGTCCTGAGCGTCCTGAGGAAGCCCCAGCATCCGCAGGGAGAGATTGTACACCATATCCTGCACACTGCTTAAAATAGCCTCCAGCGCCTCCTGATTTCCTTGCACCGCCTGATTCACCAGAACGGATTCCTGTTCATTGTGTTTCATCGACCATTCTCCTTCCTTTTTGGAATGCCGTCCCCTCACCCGGTGGGCGCATTGGGAAAAGCCTCCTATTCAGTTAGACTCTCCAGGCTCCCCAGTGTGACAGGATTCGTCAAAAATATTTTCTGCAATCCCCAACAGGCCTCCCGTTCACCCAAAAAGAGACACACTGAGAATCGTTACGAAAGCGCCTTCTCAATGTGTCTGCTTTTATCGGATTTACTTTTGTGCCCGGCGCCTGCGGGCTATCAGAAGAAACATGGCGGTCAGCAGGGAAATCCCAGCCGTACTCAGCGGGATAAGCAGCCCTGTGGCGTCCCCAGTGGAGACACGTTCAGAACCGTCGTTGGAATCCGGCTGTGCCTGGGAGGAGTGCTGCGCCTGATCGGAACTGCCCGGATCGCTGGATTGCCCCTGGGAGGAGCTGTTCCCGGAACCGGACGGCTCAGATCCTGAAAAACCGGACTGGGTATCTGAGGAGCTGCCCTGGGACTGTCCGCTGCTGGAGTCCGTCCCGCCGCTGGAATCTGCTCCGCTGCTGCTAGAACCGCCGGGCTCTTCCACGGTATCCCGCCAGGCCAGAGAATACACGGAAAACTTATCGCTTTCCACTGTAATGGAGGTGGGATCTCCGGCGTCCAAGTCCTGCAGGATCTGTGTGTTTACTTTCCCCTGCTCCTCATGGGTACGCAGCAGGAAAAACTCCCGGGTCACCCCCTCAGGCACTTCACTGAGTTCCTGAGGAATCGGGAACACCATGCGCACCGGGCTTGTAAGCGTATCCAGCCGCTGAGTTGTCTCCTGAGAGCCCTGGCGGATGGTCTTCACCACACTGACGTCGTAGTGGCCGTACAGCTTCCCATCTCCCAGCTGGCTGAGGATGGAATCCCGCTGCTGCCCGGTGGGCTGGGTGTCCTCCACGCACAGCGCCACCTCAAAGACAGCGGACGCGTCCTGGGCGAGCGTCTTGGCGTCCTGCGCCGTCATATTCTCCAAAAGCACCTTGGCTCCTGGGACGGCGACTTTATCCGAAACCACCACCGAAACACCCGGCAGGCTGGCTACGGCTTCGTTGAGCCTGTCACGCGCAGACTGGGAAACCTCGGCCTGCACCTGGGGCGAGAGCTCCTCAAAGTTCTGTTTGGCTTCCAGGATGGAGGCCGTTTGCTCCGGCGTAGGCGGCTGCTGGGGGTCAACAGGCGTCAGGCCCTCGATTTTTTCTTCCACATCCTGGGGAGAAAGCGGCACAAAGGACACGGTGATCTGGCAGTCCTCCTGCACATCGGGCAAGGTGAGGCTGTCGCCTTTCACATCGCCGGAGATATCTGTTCCGTTCAGCATAACCTGCGCGCGGTACCCGGCGTCGGGCGCCAGGAGTACCTTCACCTGGCTGCCCGCCACTGTCTGAAATTGTGTGGGAGAGAGAATGCTGCCGTGCCCGCCGTCCTGGTTCACCTGAATGTTCAGCACCCGGCCGTTGACGCCGGTGAGCGTGGCGGTACCCGCGGCGGTTTCATAGTTCGAAAAATTCTCCGCGTTTGTTTCGGGGGTAAAGGTCCAGGTGTATTCATGCTCGCCCTCCTGCAGGGTCTGGCTATCATCCCAGCGGATGGTGCCGGGGGTATCCCCCTTAGACAGGGAGATCTCCGGCAGGCCGTCGGCGGTATTGATGAGCCCTGTGGGAAAATTGGGATTGACCGCCGGCTTCGCCTGGCGCAGATCCACCACAAAATCATGGGTCTGCGTATCAAAGACAACCGCCTTGTTCTGCTCGTTTACCAGGCAGGCCCGCACCCTCACGGAACAAGTGATGGCATAGGGCGCGCGGACATCCGTCACCAGATAGGTGTTTTTATCGAATCCCGCCAGGACAGCCGGGCTTGATCCAATGGTACCCCAAGTCCAGGTGTAATCAAACACCACATCTCCCGGGCCCGCCTCGCCGATGGGCTTGGCCAGGGGGTGCGCAGCCGTCACAGTGAGGGCCTGGGGAACACCGTCGTACACCTTGTCGATTCCGTCGCTGTAGGTGATCACCGGCTTCTCCAGGGAGATAAAGGAATGCAGAATATCGGTGGTGACCAAATCCGTGGGTTTTACCGGGTTGATCGAAGAGGCTGTCAGCCCCCACTGCTTGCCGGAAATTTGGGGGAACTGGTAGCTGGAATCGGTGGCCCAGTTTCCCTGGGCGTCCTTTACAAAATTGTAGGGCTGGTTATACAGGCGCTCTATCGTGCCCACGGTATCGGAGCCGTCCAGAAAGCGTACCGTCATCTCATAGCTCAAACGCTGGGGATACTTGCTGCCGGTCAGGACTGTCTTCACATAGGCGTAGTCCTCGGCATCGGCGCATACAAGCGCCTGCAGCGTGGTACTGGTAATGCTTCCGAAGGAATTGCTCACCAGGAATTTTGTATTGGCGGGATCTGCTTTTTTAGGCAGATAGATGGTCTCCAATTTACTGTCCCCGAACGCCTTCGCGCCAATGGACTGTATCCACTCCGGAATCCTAACAACTCCCGTCAGGCCGCAGGATCGAAAGGTGGAAGCCGGCAGCGCTGTCAACTGCGTAGCCTTTGTGAGATCCACCTGAGTGATGCCGGCGTTTCCCGAAAACACAACCGTCCCCAGATTTTTCAGGCTCTGGGGAAGCACCAGGGTTCCTGTAAAATGCGCCTCCCGGAACGCGCTGTCCCCGATGGTTTCCAACCCCTCCGGGAGTGTCAGAGTACCGCTCAGGCTCGTTTTGCTGAAGGCGTATCTCTTGACCTCCCGGATGGAGTCGGGCAGCTGCAAGGTGCCCGTGAAACCGGAGGTTCCCGAGAACGCGTATTCGCCGATTACCCGGACATTCGGCGGGAAAACAAGCGAACCGGACAGGTCGGCATCATCGATGAAGGCATTGTCCCCAATGGATTCCAGGGACAGCGCCCCGGTTAAATCCAGGCTGATAAATCGGCACCCAGCGTTGGCGGGAGTATACGTGACGCGAAACGCCGAGGCACCGATGGCTTTCACCGGCACGCCGCCGATAGTTTCCGGGATCACCAGATGGATATTCTGCTTCTGCTCCTCAGTGAGCCCGGCCAGATAGGCAGGCTTCAGCCCGGTGATAGTGCCTGTGGAGGCGGTGAAGGCAAAATCCGACTCCCCGGGCGTCACCTGAACGCCTTCCCTGGAATTGGAGCTGTCCTGTCCGGCGATCACAACTTCAATCTCCGGCGCCACGGCATCCGGCCCCAGCGTATAAAGGGCCGAGTCCCAAACGGGAGTAAAGGTATAACGCTCAAATTGGGTGTTGGCATAATCATCCGCACAAACCCAAGTGACCTCAATTTCCCGGGAAACCATCTCCCCGCTGAGAAAAACCGTCAGCGTTTCAGGCAGCCCCAGCTGCGGGAGAGACGGCTTCTGCTCAAATTCCCACCGGCTCTTTTCCAGCGGTTCAAACCCGGCCAGTACAGCCGGCACGGTTTGTATCTCTTGGCTTTGACCCTTCCCATCCTCCGCGCTGCTTTGTCCTGCCAGCACCTGGAACCCCGACATCCCCGTCAGGATGCTCAGTACCAGCACAACAGCAAGCGCCTTTCGCAATCTGCTCATCTTTTGCTCCCTCTCTTTGTATATGGCCCATCCATTTCCCCTGCCATCCTGTGCCCCGGTAAATCCGCCCGGAGCACAGGACACTGCTAAAAACGGTAACACAAAACCGCAAGACTACCCTACCCAGAGGCATTGGGCCGCTCCTGCTTGGGCTCCATTGTACTCCTTTTCATCGGGAAAAGATAGTCCTGGCGTCATACTTTATTAGGGAATTTCTTCCGAAGTGCAGGTTTTTTCAAATTCTGGAATTCATGTTGCCTGGAGCAGTGAACGGCCATTCTTCCAAAGCTATGCCAATCCCGCCCATTCGGTTCCGGTAATGGCAGAGGTCGATCCCAGTCTTCGCACCGGCGGCGGGTAACTCAGACAAAAAGCCGCCAGAATCCGGATTGCCGGGCTCTGCGGGGCGTTCGGTTAAAACTGGGGCTCCTTTCAATTGGACATATGCCGCCGCTTCGTTTGCCGCAGGGGCACAACTTTACCCCAAATCGCGCAGTACCGCAGCCGGAACAGAAGCTTAATACTGAAATTCAAGCAGATTCGAAGCCCCAACACGCAGCGCCTTGGCAATATGAAAGAGAACCTCCAGCGACATCGTGGTTATCATACAACCTGAAAGGTCCATGGCCGAACCCAGACCCAGTGCCGACGCCGAACGGATGAGCGGTGCATTCAGAATCCGTATTCATAGCACAAAATGCCGAATGAACGAGCCGTTTTTTCACCATGCAAGTACAAGACAAAAAAACAGCTCGTAGGTTTGGGCGGTGTTCGTTTTCGCCGGCGCTTTCTACCAATGCACTCTAACGAAAACAGGCAGAACCATGTGGGCGCGACACCTTTCCAACGGGGATACGTACAATAAGCGAGAGCCTTTCGGCTCTCGCTTATTGTTGATATACAGGGGCTGGGAAACCTTTTAGCGGTTCCTCATTTTTGGCCCTCCGCGATGGAAAGAGGTATGCAAAAACCAGAGGAAATATGCGACTGGGCCGTTGCTTCGAAAGCAAGGATGACAAACTAGCTTTCTATAGCAAGCAGCTGGAAAAGAGCATAGCGCGAAATCCACATAAGCACTGGGTTTAAGGGCACAGACGCAAAAACAGCCCTCCGCAATGGAGAGCTGCTCTTGTATCAAAGTTTATGCTTTGATTTGAGCTTGCGCTGCAAAAGAAATCCCCGCTGCTCACGGGAGCGAAACGGCAAAATTTATCCACCCCCAGTTTAACTGGGGAATTTTTCCGCCTGCTCGGCGACATAAAAAAACAGAGCCTGGAACGCGAATCGCGTCCAGGCTCAGTCTAATGGTGCGGCAAACGGGACTTGAACCCGTACGTCAAAGACACACGCCCCTCAAACGTGCCTGTCTGCCTATTCCAGCACTGCCGCAAAGAACGAATTAATTATACCAATCCCAGCATATTTTGTCAACAGTTTTTTCCTTGACTTTTTTCAACAGGTAAAAAACTATTGTTTTCTCTCCTGACACCGCCTGTATGGCCTGTAAAAACCGCGGGGGCCAAAAGTATCGATGCCCCGCCAAACCGGCGGCAATCCGAATGGGGGAACTCCTTTTCTCTCTGGGAGGACGAACCCCCTTTTCCATCCTTTCTTGACAGGGTGCAGACGGTTAGAATATAATAAAAAGACTATCGAACCGGCCCGGAATGATACGCTTTTTGCCGGGAGTATCAGGCTGCTCCATACTCACTCAAACGCGGCAGCCTGACGCACTGTAATGCTCCCGGCCGGCAAATTCCGGGAAAAGAAAGGAAACAAAAACATGGACACAGGAAGATTCGGCGTCCACGGCGGGCAATATGTGCCGGAGGCGCTGATGGGAGAGGTTCTGCGGCTTCAGGAGGCGTATGAAACCTATAAAAACGACCCGGAGTTTATCTCCCAGCTCCAGGAACTGCTGGTGGATTATGCCGGCAGGCCCTCCTTGCTCTATGAGGCAAAACGCATGACTCAGGATTTGGGCGGCGCGAAAGTTTATCTCAAGCGGGAGGATCTCAACCATACAGGCGCCCACAAAATCAACAATGTGCTGGGACAGGCCCTGTTGGCCCAGCACATGGGTAAAACCCGCCTGATTGCGGAAACCGGCGCCGGGCAGCATGGGGTGGCCACTGCCACGGCGGCGGCGCTGCTTGGTATGGAGTGTGAAATTTTCATGGGCAAGGAGGATACCGACCGCCAGGCCCTGAATGTATACCGGATGGAGCTTTTAGGCGCGAAGGTGCATCCGGTGAGAAGCGGGACGCAGACGCTCAAGGACGCCGTCAATGAGACCATGCGGGAATGGGCCGCGCGTCCCGAGGACACTCATTATCTCATCGGCTCGGTGATGGGGCCGCATCCCTTTCCCACCATGGTACGGGATTTTCAGAGCGTCATCAGCCGGGAGGCCCGGGAACAGATCCTTCAAAAGGAAGGCAAGCTCCCTGCGGCTGTACTGGCCTGTGTTGGCGGCGGCAGCAACGCCATGGGGATGTTCTACCATTTTATTGAGGATACCCAGGTACGGCTTATCGGCTGCGAGGCGGCAGGACGGGGTGTTGACACCCTGCAGACCGCGGCCACCATTTCCACCGGAACCCCGGGAGTCTTCCATGGGATGCACTCCTACTTCTGCCAGGACGAGCACGGGCAGATTGCCCCGGTTTACTCCATTTCGGCCGGGCTGGATTACCCCGGCGTAGGGCCGGAGCACGCCTGGCTGCACGATACGCACCGGGCCGAATATGTGGCGGTGACGGATGACGAGGCTGTGGAAGCGTTTGAATACCTAGCAAAAACTGAGGGAATTATCTGCGCTATCGAGAGCGCCCATGCCGTGGCCCAGGTGAAAAAGCTGGCTCCCACCCTGCCCCGGGACGAGAGCATTATTGTATGCCTGTCCGGGCGCGGAGACAAGGATGTGGCAGCCATTGCCCGGTACCGGGGGAGGGAAATTCATGAATAGACTGCAAACGCTGACAACAGGCCATAAACTCATCGGCGCCTTTTTCACCGCAGGGGATCCCAGCGCCGCGCTCAGCTTGGACTATCTTCTGTGTGCCGCCGAAGCCGGCGCGGATCTCATAGAGCTTGGGATCCCTTTTTCAGATCCCATCGCGGAGGGAGTTGAGGTGCAGGCGGCGGATCTGCGTGCGCTGTCCGCAGGCATGAGGGTTTCGGGTGTATTTGAGCTGGTGCACCAGGCCCGAAAAAGCCTGACCCTTCCATTGGTTGTGCGTTCCTACCTGAACCCCATCCTCTCCTACGGCGCCGAAGCCTTTTTTAAAGACTGCCAGCGCTGCGGCGTGGACGGTGTTCGCGTGTGTGATATGCCCTTCGAGGAACGAGAGCCGCTTTTGCGCTTCACACAGGAAACCGGTGTGGAGCTCATCAGCTCGGCAGCTCCCAGTTCCCCCCAGCGGATTGCCCGGATTGCACAGGGCTCCGGCGCATTTTTAGCCCTGTGCTGTGCAGGAAGCCTTCAATCCGCCCCGAAAAAGCTGGAGGAAACCGCCGCCCTTGCGCGCCAGACCACACAGCTTCCCCTGCTGGCCGCTGTGGACGCCCCGGATATCCAGTGGGCGCTGCGCCTGGCTCAGTCCACCGACGGCATTTTGCTGGATTCCCTGCTGGTATCCCAACTCACAGCGGATCCCGCTGCCTCCAAGGAGTCCATTTCCAGGATACTGCACACACTGAGAGAGGCGCTGCAGAACGTCTGCTAAGCCTGAATCGGGAGCCTCACTTCAAAGCCGGGAGAATCCATATGTGCGCAGTCCCCTATTGGCAGCGTTTTAAACGCATCTTAAAACTATAGGCCTCCGGATGCCTTTATCTGGCAACCAGCGGCAGGCGCCTCCCCTTTGATACCGCATCCATGCTCACATGGGCGGCGTTGTAACTCCTGCTTTTCTGCCGGACGTCGAAGCATTTTCAGAGTTTCCCGGCTCCATCCGGATTTTCTCATTTAAATAGGCCTCGGATTATATGAGCCAATGTGGAACCGGCACAGACGGCACCGTCATCCACTTCACCTATGACTGCCTTTCCCGGATCACGATCAGCATCGCTGGATACTACCTGTTTTTAATCATCCTTCTCAGATCGATTTGCCAACCCGGCTGGGCGATCTTCCTCTTTTCCCACAGCACTACGGCCCATAGCAGAAGCCCCTGTACCAATATGGTACAGGGGCTTCTGCTATTAGATAGGGCCTGCCGCAGTATTCTAACTGTTCCAATGGAATTTGGCTATCCGTTGTGGGCCCGGCATACAACACACTTTGCGATACCGCCGGTCTCCTGAAGGAACAGCCATCACCATCTCTGAAAGCGCAAAATCCACTATCCTGGGAATTCCGCCAAGCCATTAGGCGCGTCAAACAGACTGGAACTGAAACTTCCCCGAAGCCAGCCTATGCCTGCCGGGCTTCATCAAAAAAGAAGGACAGGGCCCGCTGTACAGCGGTATCCCAGAAGGACCACTCATGGTCGCCATCCCACTCCTCATACAAATAGTCAAAGGGTAAACTCTCCATATGCTCCTTAAACGCCAGGTTCTCCCCATGCAGCATATCCCGGGTACCGCAGGCGGTATATACCCTGGGGCGCAGCTCCTGGGGCTGCTGAGCGGCACACTGGGCCAGATAGAACAGGTCGTCCGTCTGGGCAGCACTGTCCCCGAAGATTCCCTTCAATTCCACAGAGAACTGGGGATCGTCCCAGATCCCCTCTGACAGCCGGCAGCGGATATCCAGGGCACTGGAAAAGCCGGCCACGGCACAGTAACGCTCCGGATAGGTGAGCGCGCATTTCAGCGCCCCGTAGCCGCCCATGGAAAGCCCGGCAATATAGCTGTCCTCCCGGGCGGTGCTGATTTGGAACATAGAGGCCATCAGGCTGGGCAGTTCCTGGGCCACATAGGTGAAATATTTCATACCATATTTCATATCCGTATAAAAGCTGTGCTGAACCTCGGGCATCACAACGGCAATTCCCCGCTCCCGGGCATACCGTTCGATGCTGGTAAACCGGCTCCAAGCGCCGCAGCCGTCCGTCAGGCCATGCAGCAGGTAGAGCACCTTGCATCTGCCGGTGACTTTCCTTGCGGGATCCTTCGCGGCAACGCTGGCCCGCTCAAAATCCTGCGGCATGATCACATTGATTCCCGTGTCCATATCCAAAGCGCTGGAATGGACCTCTCCCTTAAAAAACGCCATTGCAATCATCCTTCCTAGTTTGCTCCGGTACCGGGCGGGATCCGGATACGCTTGTCTCACCCTTCTCCCGCTTGGGCCGGGCTGGACTTCCCTTTTAGGCAGGGCATTCCGAAGTGAATCTGCAGAAACTCAGTTATAGATGGGGAACCGGCGGGTCATCTCCTGTACCCTGGCTGCAATTTCCTCTTTTTTCTCCTCAAAACGGAAGATGGCATTCGCGATGCACTCGCCGATTTGGCGCATCTCCTCTTCCTTCATGCCCCGGGTGGTGACCGCGGGCGTACCGATGCGGATACCGCTGGTGATGAAGGGGCCGTGGGGATCCTTGGGTATGGCGTTTTTATTGACGGTGATATGAACCTCATCCAGGCGGCGCTCCAGCTCCTTGCCGGTCACCTCGGTATTGGTGAGATCCAGCAGCATCAAGTGGTTGTCCGTACCGGAGGACACCAGCTTTACGCCCTGATCCAGAAGGGTCTGTGCCAAGGCCGCCGCATTGCGGACAATCTGGGCCTGATATTCGCGGAAAGCGGGATCCAGCGCCTCCTGAAAGCAGACGGCTTTAGCCGCAATAATATGCATGAGAGGCCCGCCCTGGGTGCCCGGGAATACCGCCTTGTCGACGGTTTTGCCCAGTTCCTCACGGCACAAAATCATGCCGCCTCTAGGGCCGCGCAGGGTTTTGTGGGTGGTAGTGGTGACGATATCGGCATAGGGCACCGGGGACGGGTGCTGCCCCGCAGCAACTAAGCCCGCAATATGAGCCATATCCACCATCAGCAGAGCGCCTGCTTCATCGGCGATTTCACGGAATTTCCCGAAATCAATGGTTCGGGGATAGGCGCTGGCGCCGGCCACAATCATCTTCGGCTTTTCTGCCAGGGCGATGCGGCGCACCTGCTCATAGTCAATCCAGCCCTCGTCGTTGACGCCGTAGGAGACAAACCGAAACACTTTGCCGGACTGGTTGACCGGAGAACCATGGGTGAGATGGCCGCCGTCCGCCAAGCTCATGCCCAAGACCGTATCTCCCGGCTTTAAAAAGGCAAAATAGACCGCCAGGTTGGCCTGCGCGCCGGAATGGGGCTGCACATTGGCGTACTCGGCGCCGAACAGCTGCTTGGCACGCTCACGGGCCAGGTTCTCCACCTCGTCCACATACATACAGCCGCCGTAATACCGCTTTCCCGGGTAACCTTCGGCATATTTGTTGGTGAGGACGCTGCCCATAGCCGCCATAACGGCCGGCGAGACGATATTCTCGGAGGCAATCAGCTCGATGTTTTGCTTCTGGCGCATCAGTTCCCGGTTCATAGCCGCAGCCAAATCCGGATCGCTTTGCCCGACAAATCCAATCGTATCCAGCATTGTTTCGTACATGATAGTGTTCCTCTCTTTCCTGTTTGGTTTATGAATGTATGAAAATTCCGAAGAAAACCAATCCTGTTTTCGGGAAAAAGCAGCTTCACTGCCAACTCCCAAAACAGACAGGCGCCCAACGGGCCCTTCGGAGATATGCGCCGATCCATCCTGGTCCGCAGACAGCGGGTTCCCGCCGCTATCCCTGCCAGCCAATCCGCACTCTTTGCGCTGCCGCTTTTTACCGGCAGCGGATATCGCAGCCCGAACTTCCTCATAAAAACCAGACTTTCTAAGGCAAAAGCCCCCGTCTCTCCAGGAACACGGGCCGCTTGTATCCCCAGTACCGGAACCGGCCAATCAAACCGTATCCCAGAGGGCATATCCGGAAGTCAAAAATACTACCAAGAAAGCCAGGGAACAATTCGAAAGATTTATGAAGTTTTTCCGTTCCCTCTTGCGGGAAAACCGGGAATATGCGACACTATAGATGGAAAGAGAACCCGAGAGGCGGTTCCCGGACCAATGATATTTTTTCGATTATACTGGCTTTTTTTACCGCTGTCAACTCACAAGACCTGTTGGGACAGCCGGTAACTTTCAGAAGGGAGTAATGAATGATGAAACTTCGGCGTATTCTTACAACAGCCGCCTGTGTGGTTGTGACCGTACTGCTGGTTGTGGCAAGCGCGGGATGTTCCAAGGGAGATCCGAAATCCTTCACCCAGGAGGAATTTCAGCTGCGTTCCAAGGTTTCCGAGGCAGCCGAAAAGCTGTTCCCCTCTCAGGGAGTGTCCGCAGAAATTCTGAAGAGCGCCGCCGACCCCAGCGAATTGATTGTCAGCATCGTGCTGGATCACTCCTCCGCGAGCAAGCGCAAGGCCCAGGATCAGCAGTTTGTATCCCTGTTCCGGGAACTGAAAGCCATCGATGGCATCGAACCCGTGGGCCAGCTGCACCTGAATCTGCACAATGACGGCGAATTGAAGGTCATCTACGATGTGGAGGACTTCGCCGGCGCCACTGAGGAAAATCTTGATGACTACGTGATTATTGTAGACCTCAACGAGTAACGCTTCCCAGGCACCGGGAAAGGAGGCTGTACAAATTGATGAAACGAACGTATCACCTTTGGCTGCTCCCAATTCTTACTCCAATTTACTATCTTGCGTCCTGCTACCTCATTCCCGGGCTTCGCATTAAGCTGGCCGCTCCTCCGCTCACCTATTTTCTGGAGAGCCTGGGCAGCGCCATGGGCTTCAAACTGCTTGTCTCCATCCTGGCTGCCAGCATTACCTGCCTGATTGTGGATTTGGTACGCGGCTTTCTCCCGGATAGGACTCAGCGGCTTTTGGAGAGTTACAAAAAATAGTATTTAGTCCCTTTACCACGAAAGGAATACGAACTATTTTTGATACACGAATAGTAACCCTAACGCGCTGCGTTCAATTTTGGAAGAAATTCTCGCACGCACAGCGTCGGTCTTTTCCACCGAACAAGGCCGGGCTGCTTCCAAGCTGATGAAGACGTGTTTCCTTGGATGTAGTTCAAAGCACCGTATCTGTTTTCTGTGTCATTGCGTTTCGCGCGTATCACAGCTGCAGCCATAGGAACCCTGGTATCCATGAAATCCAGTTTTATCTTGTGATATGCTTCCCTCCAGACAGGGCCCTCTGAAAAGGCGGGCCCTGTTTTTATGCTCCCATTGCGTTAATCCTGTGTCTGTCCTTAATTTTAAAACCACGCTTCTGGAAAAATCGCCCTTGTATGTTTCCCAAATTTCCGCACAGGTTAACGGTATCGGGAAACGAATGCCGCCAAACAATTTGAATTGCGGCCCTTTCCCCTAGTTTTCTGTGAAAAGGAGGCTCATTCCATGAAAAAGAATCAGCACTACTCCGGGCTCAGGGAGCTCCTCTCCCAGGATAGTGAAGCCCGGGCCTATTATGATTCTCTGCCGGATTATGTTCAGGAGTCCATGCAGGAACGCTCCCAGGGCGTCAACTCCCTGGAGAGCCTGTGCCATTATGCCCAAAAACTCACCCGCGGCGATAACTAGCATTCACCAGCCGCTTCCCTGCACTTATCACAAGGCTTATCCAATCAGCCCAAGTGAAAGCTCCCCATCCTTTTTCTCTTAGCTCCTCCGGCGTACTCGCTGCCGGGGGAGTTTTTCGATCCTCTCAACCGAGCAGCCCCCTTTGCGAATCATCGTCAGGGTGGACCGTTCATCCGGGCAAAAGGAGGCTATTCAGATGTTTGAGTCAGGCTCTGCTTTACCGTGCAGCCTTTCTGCTGAAGCCATGGGGCTCGCCTTCCAGTACAGGAACCGGCAAAGAAAGCGGCCCTGGAGTTTGTCAGGATTTGGAGAGCAGCCAGATAACCTCGGACTCATGGCGCTTAGGCCGTTCCATGAGATCACGGATCCCATCCTGAGGAGACTTTCCCTCATAGAGCACCTGATAGGCCTGCTCAATAATGGGCATATCCACCCGGGCCTTCTGCGCCAGCTCATGGGCACTTTTGGCACACAGATAGCCTTCCACGGTCATGCCTATTTGTTCCACCGCCTGAGGGGCGGGAATTCCCTGGCCGATCAGGATCCCGGCCCGGCGGTTGCGGGAATGCATACTGGTACAGGTGACGATTAAATCCCCAATCCCGGAGAGCCCGGCAAAGGTTTCGGTTTTGGCGCCCATTGCCACACCCAGGCGGGCAATCTCCGTGATGCCCCGGGTCATCAGCGCCGCTTTGGAATTATCCCCTAGCTGTAATCCATCCGCAATTCCGGCACACAGGGCGATAACATTTTTCAGCGCCCCGCCCAATTCAACGCCCACAACATCATCGTTGGTATAGATGCGCAGCGTAGAGTTCATCAGCAGATCCTGCACCTGTTCCGCACTGGAACGACCTGCACAGGCAGCCACGATGGTGGTGGGCACGCCCCTGGCAATCTCCTCTGCGTGAGAAGGCCCGGAAAGCGCCACGATGGGATTATCCAGTTCCTCCGCAAGCACCTGCGAGAGCCGTTTGAGGCTCGTCTCCTCCAAGCCCTTCCCCACGTTGGCCACTACGGTCTTGGATGGGATCACCCCTGCAAAACGCCGGGCGGTGGAGCGTACGGCAAAGGAGGGTACCGCAAAGAGCACCAAATCCGCCGAGGCGGCAGCCTGCTGGGAGGTCGTTACGACAATTTCCTCAGGCAGTTTTACATCTTTGAGCAGCTTCGGATTCTCCCGCAGCCGGTTCAGGGAACCGGCCTCCTCTTCAAAGGGAGTCCACAGGGTTACCGAATGCCCCGCATGATGCGCCATCACCGCCAGGGATATTCCAAAACCACCCGAGCCTAAAATCATAATGTCAGCCATATCGTTCCACCCTTTTCCTCATATTTTGGTCTCGGAGGCTTCAGCCCAGCCATCGCATCCGCTCGCCGGCCTCCGATTTTTGCATTCAGGGTTGCAGCAGCTATCTTCATTCTAATACAGAACGGGAGAAATGAAAAGGGCTGCGGCAAAAAGTCCCAAAATCCGACAGACTTGGGCAAAGGCCGGCGGCCCTTCCCCGTACCCAATACAGGCAGGGCGGTGAACCTCACGGCAGCAAAAACGCCCCTTTCCATCCGGGAAAGGGGCGCAGCGAATTCCATTTATATTTCGGTATGGACAGAGGTACCCAGCTTCTGGGACAGGAAGATGGCGTCCACCACCTTCATAACCCGAAGGCACTGCTCAGGGCGTACAATCAGCTGCTGGGTCCCATCCAGAACCGCAGCAATATTGCGGTAAAAATCGCTCCAATCCGTCTGGATCTCAGGCAAATCCAGCTGCTGCGTGGTCTCCTGGGGACGCGGCGCCATGGTTCTGGTGGGCCCGGCAGCTGTATAGACAATGACGTCCTCCCACTCCAGCTCCTGGTTATCGGCCAGGCGCACGATTTTTCCGCCGCAGTCCCAATCCTCAACGGTGGCGGTTCCATCCTTCGCGCTGATATGCCAGCGGGGATGGTTGATAAAGCAGTTGGTGGCTACCTCCACCAGATAGGACACCCCGTTTTCAAAGCGGATTGTGGCTTTGAAGTTGTCGTCCACCTTGGGGGTATGGATGCTGAACAGATGGGCGTTGACATCCACCACCTTGGAATCGATGAGATCCAGCATCTGATCCAACAGATGAATCCCCCAGTCCAGAACCATGCCGCCGCCATTTTCCGGAAAGCCTCTCCAGCCGTGCAGCGGCCCGCGGGAGCCCTGTACCCGGCTTTCGATGAAATAGGGCTGTCCGATGGTGCCGTCGGCTAAAATTTTCTTAATGATGCAGTAGTCCTTATCCCAACGGCGGTTCTGATGGACGCTGAAAAGCCGCCCGGTCTCCTTCGCAACCGCCATGATGTCCTCCAAATCCTCCGCACACATGGTAACCGGTTTTTCGGAGATGACATTTTTCCCTGCACGCAGCGCCTGAATGGCAATTTCCTTATGGAAGTTATTGGGCGTGGCAATGGTGACAATATCCACTGTGGGATCCGCCAGCACCTGTTGAAGACTCTCATAGACGGGAATTCCCCGCTCAATTGCCGCCTGCTGGCGCTCCTTGCGGATATCATACACACCCGCCAGCTGGATTTCCTTCACCCGCTCCATCACATTCTCCTGATGCCAGGTTCCCATTCCGCCGTACCCGACGATAGCCAGACGATATGCCATTTTCTAACCCTTCCTTTTCTCCCCGCAGACAGCGCCGGTTTGCTGTCGTTCTCGGGCTGTAATCGTTTACATTTTTGCATTATAGAGGATTCTCCGATAGTTGTCAACACTATTTTTTTGTAAGGAAAAATTCTTCTTGCACCCCAAACAACCGGGCCTGACGCCGGGCGCCCCCTGCCGCTATCACCGCACTCCCTTCCACCCATATGCACCCGGTTTTCTGCACGATAATTCAGCTGCGCCAGCCCCGCGCAGCACTACGAGGAGCTTCAAAAGAAAACAGGAGCCTTGGAGCCCTTTCTTTTCCCCTGTCCCGGTGCTATACTGAAAAAAACACCAAAATCCACACAGGAGGATGCGCCATGGGAGAACTCGCAAAGCTGCCTAATATCGGCAGGGAGCTGGAATGCCAGCTTCTCGAATACGCCGGCATCACCACCGCCGCGCAGCTGCGCCAGCTGGGAAGCCGCCAGGCCTGGCTGTGCATTCAGAAAAAGGATCCATCCGCCTGCCTGCACCGGCTGTATGCCCTGGAGGGTGCCGTGAAAGGGATACGCAAACAGGAGTTGGATCCACAGACCAAGGCGGATTTACAGGCATTTTTTCAGGAGCACAGACTGTAAGCCCGCTTGATACAGTAAAAGGAGGCCCTGTCCGGCGGACAGGGCCTCCTGGTGCAATCTGCGCTGGTTTTGTTATTCCTTCAGAAGCCTGTTGATATGGTTTAAAATCATCAGGACATCGCTGTCGTCCAAGCGCTTGAGTCCCTCCAGGGCTTTTTGAATCAGTTCCGGATTTTTCTGCTTTTCATCAAAAAACTCGGAGGGCGTGATGTTGAAATAGTCACAGATAGCCAGAAACTCTCCCATGGGCGG
Organism: Marvinbryantia formatexigens; assembly: GCA_021771035.1. Classification (GTDB taxonomy): domain Bacteria; phylum Bacillota; class Clostridia; order Oscillospirales; family Ruminococcaceae; genus CALXEM01. Next base: position 147,189 of record JAETPU010000008.1, read on the forward strand.
CAAGGACCTTCCGGAGGAGATGTTGTAAATGTAGCCTCGGCTGTGTCCTAAATCAAAACTCATCTGGTATTCGGAAATTCCTTTTAGAATCCGAAGCTGTGTAATACGATCACGAATAAATTTTTCGTCCACTGCGCTCACCTCTTTTTTTAATAATCATAGTAAAAACACAGGGGCGAATATTCTATAATTATATGTTGAATTTTGTCATCGCATCGAAAACTCTACGTTATGAACACCCTATCCCTATTATATTCCTGGAAAAAAGCAAATAAGCCTGGATTGGGTCCGTGCAATCCGGGAGCGATCCCCCAGTTATCCTATTTCGTCCCATGTTAAACATTCCCAAATCTTTGTTTTACGCCATTTATTCTCCCCTTCCCACGGCCCATTTATAACATATTTTAGAGCTGGCAGATGAATTTTGCCCACTGATATGGTACCATATTTTCACTGCCGGAGGAGCGCTGAGGCGTCCAGGTATACTATATGCCATTTTTGTGAACTTACCGGCCTCCGGTTTTAAACCAATCGGCGCCGGAAATCTTTCTCCGGATATGGGTACAGCCCTGGCGCGTCCAGGCAAAAAAACTCAAATAGGAACCCCCCGGCAAAGCCGGGGGTTCTTCATAGACGGGCAAAGCCCTCTAATACTAGCAGCACGCGTCACGTCGCGTTGGTACGGTCTGCCAATTGCGAGAGATTGTTAC
>JAETPU010000027.1 GCA_021771035.1 Marvinbryantia formatexigens
GTCGTTTGCGGGTTGGGTGGTCAAAAGGAGGGAAGGGGAATCGAAACCCCTTCCCTCCTTTTTTATCTTTGGGTACTTTCTGTAACCAGAAAGTACCGCCGCCCGGCAGGGCTTTGGGTAGGAATTGGACGACAGTTTACGTGGGCAGAAAACACCTTTCTATTCCATTTTCGGGAATTATGGAAATCTATTGTTTCAAAAACAGCGGTTTTACTACCCATACAGATTTATCTTCCAATTTCCCTCCCCAACCGCTCAATGCCGGGAGGTGCTCTGGGCTCAATCGAAACGGTAATCCTACAGCACCTCCGTGAGTTTTGAAACAAGTTCAAAACTCCGCAGCTTTCCTGTATGCCGAATGGCACCGGGATGCGTTCAGTTTTATTCTCCGCTTAGCCCCCAGTATTGTTCCGACTACGGAGAATTGAAACTTGTTTCAATTCTCACAAGGGATGCTGGATGACTAAGACCAGGAACAAGCTAAGCGCATCCCGGTGTCCCTTTAGAAGTTTTGGACAAGCCCAAAACTTCCGCAACTAATTCTAAATTGTGGTCTGCGCAGTCAGAAATGGGGGAAAGACCTGTCAAAGAGGCGTTCCCCCTCTTTGGTATCTCCCCCCTGGGGCAGTTTTTTTCACTCAATTGGCGAAGGCTGATAAACAGCGAATCATCGCAGAATTTATCCACCCTCAGTTTAACTGGGGGATTTTTTCCGCCTGCTCGGCGACATAGAAAAATCCCCCGCGGACGAAAAGTCCGCAGGGGATCTGATAGGCAAAAACTATCTCTTGGAGAACTGGGGAGCGCGGCGGGCTGCTTTGAGTCCGTATTTCTTACGCTCTTTCATTCTCGGGTCACGGGTCAGGAACCCGGCCTTCTTCAGGATAGGACGGAGCTCCTCGCCGTTAAACTGAACCAGAGCTCTGGACAGTCCGTGGCGGATAGCGCCGGCCTGGCCGGTAACGCCGCCGCCTGCAACGGTGGTCTCAATGTCAAACTGGCCGGCAGTACCGGTGAGCTCCAGCGGCTGGCGAACCAGCAGCTTGAGGGTCTCCAGGCCAAAATAATCGTCAATATCTCTGCCGTTGATGGTGATCTTACCAGTTCCGTTGGGATACAGGCGAACACGGGCAACGGAGTGCTTTCTTCTTCCGGTTCCATAGTGATACGGTCTTTTCTCGTACATAGTTTTTTCTCCTCCTTCCCTCAATTACAGTGTCCAGGCTTCGGGCTTCTGAGCGGCCTGGCCGTGCTGCTCACCCCGGTAAACGCGGCATCTGGTCAAAGAAGCGCGGCCTACTGTATTGTCGGGAAGCATCCCCTTAATTGCCAGCATCATAGCTTTCTCCGGGTTCTCCTCCATCAGGTGCTTGTAGGAGATCTCCTTGAGTCCGCCCACCCATCCGGTGTGATGGCGGTATTTCTTCTGATCCAGCTTTTTGCCGGTCAGAACAGCCTTCTCAGCGTTGATGATGATCACATGATCGCCGCAGTCGCTGTTGGCAGTAAAGGTGACCTTATGTTTTCCTCTGAGGATGTGAGCGGCGGTTGCAGCGGTACGGCCCAGGGGCTTTCCGGCAGCGTCAATCACATACCATTTACGGCTGATATCGCCAGCCTTTGGCATTGTTGTAGACATGGTTTTTTCCTCCCGTTGTTTTCTGGTGGCCGAATAGAATTCGTCCGGTATTCTTAACATCTCGATGATACAGACGTTAAATCAGCAAGTTATATTATAGTATGGCATCCCACCTGTGTCAAGGACTTTTTCCCAAAATTTCAAACTACAAAGTAGTATCTTTTATTTTCTCCTGTTTTTGCCCAATATCTCTGCCTGGCTCGCCTGCCATTTCATCAAAAAACACTGTCCTTCTTCGTCACTATTGCCTGCAAGCACCAGATGATGTAAACTATCAGGGTAGGATTTTTCGCGGTATAAAAACGCACAATCGAAACCGCTGCAGCCCAGGAAAGGAACGGGTACTGAATATGCAGGAAATTTTAGGCCTGGCCCGGCGCGCCGTCCAGGAATACCATATGATAGCCCCAGGGGACCGGATTGCCGTTGGAGTCAGCGGAGGCAAGGATTCCGTGGTGCTATTGGCGGCCCTGGCCCAGCTGCGCCGCTTTTTAGGCGTCCCCTTCGAGGTGGTCGCCATTACCGCCGATTTGCAGGTGAACAATACTCCCGGGGATTTTTCCAGTATCCAGCGGCTGTGCGAGGGTTTCGATGTGGAATACCACATCCGGCGCACGGATCTGTGGGATATTGTGTTCAACGTCCGTAAAGAGTCTAACCCCTGCAGCCTTTGTTCCCGCATGAAGCGGGGGCTGCTGCACGATATGGTCAAGTCCCTGGGCTGCAATAAGCTGGCCCTGGGCCATCATGCGGACGACGCGGTGGAAACCTTTCTGATGAACCTATTTAATGAAGGGCGCATCGGCTGCTTTTCCCCGGTGACCTACCTTTCCCGCAAGGATATCACCATGATCCGCCCCCTGGTACTGGCTACGGAGCGCCAGATTCAGCGCGCGGCCCGCCGGGAGGCCTTCCCGGTTGTCTCCTCCGGGTGCCCGGCGGATGGGCATACCCAGCGCCAAAGCACCAAGGAATGGCTGGCAAGGCTGGAGCAGGAGCGTCCGGGGGTGAAAAAACAAATCTTCGGGGCCATGCGCCGGGGACATATCAGCGGTTGGTAACCATAAATTGAAAACGCAAAAGCGGAAGGGGAGTTCCCTTCCGCTTTTACGTTTTTTACCGCCCAACCCACAGACTTCAAAGGGACGCCGGGATGCGTTAAGCCATCTTTAGTCTTAGTCATTCAGCATCCCTTATAAGAATTGAAACAGGTTTCAATTCTCTGTAGTTAATGCCAGTAGAAAAGTGCGCAAAGACTATAAAGCAAGTCTGAAGATTTGTTTATATCTACGGAAGTTTTGGCTTGTCCAAAACTTCAAAGGGACGCTGAGAGGCTAAGATATAAACTGAACTGCGGGCGTCCCGGTGCCCCCGCGGCTAATTCTTGCCAAAGAGATTGCTGAAAAAACTGCCCACTTTATCCCAAAAACTCTGGGGCTTCTGATCCTCCTCCTGTTTTTCCTGGGTATCCGTTTTTGTTTGGGGCGCTGTTACCTTGGCGATAAATTTTACCGTGGTGTCGGCATTCTCCGGCGCACCGGAGAAGGTACGGTACTCCTGGGCGCTCTGCTGCAGCACATCGCCCAGCTCAAGGGCCGTATCCAGCCTGTCAATCAGGTCCGTATCGCATAGGGTGTCGATTCCATCCGTCTTAAATTGAGTCATACCATCGCTGAGTTCTCCGGTTTTTTCCGCCAATTCTCCCGTGGCATCCTGAAACGCCCCAGCCGCCTGACGAATGGTGGAGGAAGCGCCCTTGAGAGTCTCAAGTCCGGACTGCAGGGTCTGGGCCCCCTCGTCTGCGGACTCGCTGCCTGCCGCCAGGGCCAGGATAGCGCCGGTCAGCGTCTTGGGATTGGCCGGATCGTCATCCGGGGAATACAGGGCGCCGATTAAGGTGTTCACAGAGCCCATGAGCTCTCCGGACAATGCCTGGATCTCCCTGAGCGAGGACTCCAGCTTCTGCAGCTTGGAGAAATCCAGCTGCGACATCATCTGGGAAATCTGCCCGGCGGCCTGCTTCTGAATCTGGCCGATGGCACTCAGGATCGCCTTTGCCTGCTGCTGCTCCTGCGGGGAGCCCGCAAGCATCTGCTGCAGGGATTTCCCGGTTAATATCTGAGTGGCAGCATCCGCGGACCCATTGCTCACCTGTTGGATAGCCGCCCCCAGCTGCTGTTCTATGGCAGAAAGATCCGGAATCTGCATCCCGTCCAAAAGCTTTTCCAGTTCCTGCATCTTCTGCACCAGCTCCTGCTGCTTGGAGGAAGCCCCCTGTATCCCGGGAACCAATTCCCCAGTCACCTTGCCCTTGAGTGCCGCGATGGCCTCCTTGAGCTGACGGGTTCCCTCACGCAGCTTTCCCGCTCCCTGCAGGGCGTCCATGAGCCCGGAATCGAACTCCTGGTAGCTGCTGGTAAAGGTCCCCATTTTCGCGTCAAACTGCCCCATAGCGTCACTGAGTGCCCCAGTTCCGTCCTCAAGCTGCTCGGAGGCCGCTTGAAGCTCCTCCATCCCCTCGCTGAGCTGGGTGAGCTTGTCGTTCAGGTTAATTTCCTTGAGCTCCACTAAATTGGTGGCGGCCGCCATCATGATGGTGGGCATTGAGAAATTTTCTGTTTTGGCCTGAATCGTGAAGGTATCCTGCAGCTGGTCCTCAAAGTCCTTCAGTTCCTCAGGCAAAATCCCCTGGAAATTCTCCTTCATGCCCGGCAGGCTCACCAGGGAGAGAAGCTGGTTGTTGTCGTCGGAGATAAGCTTATGCTCCCCGCAATGGACGTTCTGGAACGTATCCGCGGGCAAATCCAGTACCAGCGCCACAGCAAAGGGCGTATAGATCTCCCGGTCCTGCCCTGCCACGGTTTTCGTATGCTTTTCCCGGTTTTCCAGCTGAATGGTGATGGTGATATCCCCACTCTTTCCCATCAGGTCCTCAGCTAAGATTTCTTTCCCATTGAGGGTGTAGGTAATTTTTGTCTCAATCGGAAGCTGCTTGTCAGTGGTTCCGGTATAGTACACATCATTGTCCTGGGTATCCCAGCGCAAGGTGTCTCCATCTGTCTTGGGAGCCAAATCGGACTTCACATTTTCGATTCCGGACAGCTGGCTGCGGTCCTCCACAGAGTCTACGCCACTGTCCGCGTGCAGCCAGCAGCTCACAGTCTCATTCTGGACGCTTCCGTCCGGGCCCAGGATGACATACACGCTCTCATCCTTACTGACTGGTGCAGCGCTCTGGGAATCCCCAGCTGCAAACACCGTTGTGGAACAAACCAGAGCCGCCGCCAGCACAACTGACAAAGCTCGTTTCATACCTTTCATCTCAATCATCATTCCTTTCCTCAGCGGTACCGCTTTCCCCCTGTAAAACCGGCCTGTAGGGGCCGCAAGGGCAAAGCGCGGATTGTCAATTCAATATGTTTTCCCGGCTTTTCCATTCAGTCAGGGAGCCGGGAGGTGCGGCACCCCAACGGTGGGGGCCGCCTGTTTCAGGCGGTTTTTCCCTTGGCCTTTTTGGGCTTCTTTTGCAGCCAGTCGTAGCTGGTCTTTTCCATGAGCCCCGAAAAGATAATCAGCAGCGAGGGCAGGATAAAGATGATGGTGAGCATACTGACGATAGCGCCCCGGGACATCATCATGCACAGGCTCTTAATCATATCCATATCGGAAATCATCGCCACGCCCACAGTGGCCAGAAAGAACGCCAGGCCGCTGGTGAGAATAGAGGGCGAGCAGTTTTCAATCGCTCTCTGCGCCGCCTGCTTGCGGTCGTAGCCCAGGATACGCTCCTCCCGGAAGCGGTTGGTCATCAGGATAGCATAGTCGATAGTGGCGCCCAGCTGGATGGTCCCGATGACGATGCTGGAGATAAAGGGAATGGTGGTTCCTGTAAAGAACGGCATTCCCATATTGATGGTGATGGCGGATTCGATTGCCAGCACCAGCAAAAACGGCACCGAGCCGGAGCGGAACACAATGGCGATAATGAGGAACACCGCTAAAATCGAGGTGATATTCACACTCTTAAAGTCGTTGTCCGCCACCTGGATGAGATCCTTGGTCATAGGCGCCTCGCCGGTCACCAGGGCATTTGGATCGTATTCCTTGAGAATGGCGTTCATCTCATCCAGCTGCCGGTTCTGCTCATCGCTGGCGGTTTGATACTCCGAATTGAGCACCAGGATCTCCTTGCCCGCCTTGTTGAGCCCGTCATGGAGCTCCTGAGGAAGAAAATTCTCAGGGATGGCCCCGCCCAGATATTTTTCCAGGGAGATCACCTGCGCCACGCCGTCCAGCTCCTGGAGCCGGGAGGACATCTCCTTGACCTGCGCGTTGGAGAGGGTTTCGTCCACCAAAATAAAGTCCGTGGCTGTCATATGGAATTCATCCTTGAGCTTCTGGTTTCCCTGGGACGAGATTAAATCCGACGGCAGGGAATCCAGCAGGTTATAGTACACCTTGGAATGGGTCTGCCCATAACCGAAGGGGATGATGAGCACCAAAAACAGCGCCAGAATGGCCACATAGTGGCGCACCACAAATCCGGAGGCCTTTTTCAGTTTTGGAATGATAGTCCGGTGGCGCCAGCGCTCGATGTAGCGGTCCAGCACCAGGATCAGCGCCGGAAGAATGGTCACTGTACAGAGGACCCCCAGCACAACGCCCTTGGCCATTACAATGCCGATATCCCGTCCCAATGTCAGGGACATGGTGCACATAGCCAGGAATCCTGCGATAGTGGTCAGCGAACTTCCCGAAATGGAGGAGAAGGTTTTGCAGATAGCCGAAGCCATGGCTTCGTCATGGCTGGCGCAGCAGAGCTTTTCCTCCTCGTACCGGTGCAGCAGGAAGATGGAGAAGTCCATGGTAACCGCCAGCTGGAGCACCGCGGCCAGCGCCTTGGTGATAAAGGAGATCTCCCCCAAAAAGAAGTTGGTTCCAAAGTTATAAATCACCGCACACCCGATGCCAATGAGAAACACAAAGGGGATCAGTGTGGATTCCATGCTCAAAAACAGGATGATGAGCACCAGCACCACCGCCACCAAGGTGTAAATGGGCATCTCCTGATCCACCAGGGTCTTGGTGTCCTGGGATACCGCCGCCATTCCGCCGATAAAGCAGTCCCTGCCCAAAACCTGTTTCATCTGCCCGATGGCATCCATGGTGCTCTTGGAGGAGATGGTGTCCCCAAACGTCACCAGAATCAGAGTGGAGTCGCTCTCTCCGTAGAAAATGTCCTGGACATCCTGGGGAAGCATTTCCCGGGGAATACTGATATCGGAAAAGTCGTCCACCCAGACCACCTGATCCACACCGTCTATTTTCCCGATGTCCTCCTTCAGGTTCACCACCTGCCAGTCCGGCATATTTTCTACCGTCACCATGGCGGTGCTTGCCATTTTGTAGTCGTTCTCCAATATTTGCTCCCCCAGCACCGATTCCAAATCCGCCGGCAGATAGCTGAGGATATCATAGTTGATATGCGTCGCCGCCGCGCCCAGCACGGACGGGATCAGCAGAACCGCCGCCAGAATCAGCACGAAAATCCGGTGCTTCACCAGGAACTCCGCAAATCGTTTCAAGTGTGTTTCCCCCATTTCCTCGCCGCGGGATTCCAAGCGTGCCGCGGTTCCCCCCGCCATTTTGGGAAGAGCCCTGCGCCCTATTGTGCCCGCCGCTGTGATAGTTCCAAACGACTGACTAACAGTCAACACTGATAGTATACGCAGAAAATGACTAATCGTCAATCCTAAAATTGACCAATAGTCAATCCGTTTTTTCCGTCCCTTTTATGCAACTGAGAAAATTTGCGCATTCCCGCCTGCATCCATTGCAAAAGTGGACAAGGTGCCCGTATAATGAGGATAAGACAAGAAAATCCCGGCGCCAATACCGGTTTGCGTCCCGGGCCGGCACAAGCCCTGTCCCGTTTCGGTACCGAAACCCGCCGCGGGCAGCGCTCTCTTTCCCCGCTTTGCCGGTATACCGCGGCAAATCCCGCTGTCGTTTTCCTCAAGCAGGGTATGGCGGTTCGGGATGCCGTGGCCCCGGCTGTTCTGCTATGGTATCCGCAGCCGGGGCGTCCAAGCACGGTTTCACGCGGATACGCCCGCAGCTGCTGCGAGAGGCTAAACGGGGGCAAAGGGTACGCCGGCTCATCCCGGGCACCGGCAGCGGCACTCTCAAAGGCTCTTCGACTGTCAAGGGCCTTCCATCTCTGTCAACCGGTGTACTCCGGTACGTTTCAAACACAAATCCGATTCACCTGCTGAGCCCGCCAGCTCAATATGACCGGAAAGGAAATGACCATGAGCGCAATCAGCCAAAGCCAAAAGAACCAAAAACGCCAGAGCATCATGCAGGCCGCCTATGAATGCTTTCTGCACAACGGCATTCATAAGACCTCCATCGATGAAATTGTCAAACGGGCCAATGTGGCAAAGGGCACTTTTTATCACTATTTTAAGGATAAAAACGATGTGTCCCAGCAGATCTTTGTGTCCCTGAGCAAAAAGGTAATCACCAACGCCTACCGGGAGGTCCGCCGGCAGCAGCTGACGGATTATCTGGATATCACCATTGCCTTTGTGGACAGCATCGTCGAGTTTTTCCGCCGCAACAAGCTGATGCTCAAGCTTTTGGAGCGCAATTTTTCCTGGCCTCTCATTGAAAGCCGGCTCAGCCAGGCTCCGGAGGACGAGGAGCTCAGAGAGATCATGGAAATTTTGCTGAATAACCCCTATCAGCCGGGCAGAAGCAGGGACGAGGTGTTCCAAATCCTCTTCTCCATCATCGCCCTGTGCGGTTCCGTATGCTATTCCAGCATCATGCAGAGCGAACCTACGGATATTGACCATATGAAGCCTGTCCTCTATGGGATGATCCGCAAAATCTTACAGTAAAGGTTCCAAAGCCTCCCCTCCCGATCCGGTACCAATCCGGATCGGGATTTTTTATCCCGCTGCCTGTACAAGGGCGCGCCTTTTCACCCAGAGGAGCAGTCTCCCGGAAGGGTATTGCCAGAATTCTTTACAAATCTGACACAAAACACCTGTGCAAATAGGCCAAATCCCATTTCACCGCTGCCGGGATTGTAGGCAAAACAGGGAATCTGCCTGAGGCGTGGGCTGTCCCCCGTTTTTTTCTGCTATACTAAAAGCCAAACGCCAAAAGCAGGATACCGCGCAGGGCCGCGGCCCAACGGGTTTTTCAGCCAAAGAAACGGCCCGCGGCTCCCCTTGCGGCGGCAGGTACGGGCCTGTGCCTGCCGCCCTCTGGGAATTCCTGCTTCAAACCAGCACCGATCCGGCAAATGGGCCGGAAATACCGCACTTTCTGACGGAGGGACACAGATGCAGAAAAAACAGCTTGTTCTCAATCTATTGGTTTTGCTCCTGGTGGGGCTGATGGTGGGGGCCTCCCAGCTGCTGGGCGAGCCAGAAATTATCTTTCCGGAAATAACGGCCCTGGCAGTGGGCGCCTGGCTGGCTCCCCGGCAGCCCTGGAGGGTGAGCCGCCCCATGATGTTCCTCTTAATCACCGCTTTTTCCGTACTGGGCGTCCTGTTGAATCTCTATCTCCCTGTGCCCCTGATGTTCAGGGTCCTTTTGGCATTCTTTATCTGCCAGGCGGCGCTCACCCTGTGCGGCACCACCTTTGCCCCGCTGATTTCCGCCGCCATCCTGCCGATTCTCCTGTCAACCCGCTCCTGGGTGTATCCGCTGTCCTCCTCTGCAATGACGCTTCTCATCGTTGCCGGGCAGTTCCTGATGGAAAAGTCCGGTATGCGCGCCCCGCAGGAGCGTACCGTGCCCATACCGCTCAGGCAGAGGATTGGACTGCAGCAGCTGACAGGCTGGCTCAAGCTGCTGGGCTGCGCCTCCCTGGTCATTGTGCCCGCGCTGTGTCTGGGCGCCAATTTCTGCATTGCCCCGCCGCTTTTAGTGGGCTTTACCGAACTTGCCAACCCGGAGAGCCCGGCGCGCAAGCGGCCCGGCGTGCTGGTGCTGCTGGTATTCGCCTGCGCCCTGGCTGGCAGCACCAGCCGTCTGGTGTTTACCCAGACCCTGGGGCTTCCGCTGACGGTTTCGGCTCTCATTGCCACCGCCCTTGCCCTTACGCTGATGCAGGGACTCAAATTCTATTTCCCGCCGGCAGGGGCCGTGGCTGTGCTGCCCTTTTTGCTGCCGTCCTCCATCCTGTGGATGTATCCCATCCAGGCGGGGCTGGGCTTTATCGCCCTCACCGGCATCGCCCTGGGTCTGTTCCGACCCGCCGCGGACTATGCCGCCTCCTGCAGGCAAGTCTCCGAATAGGGACTATTCTTCCCCACCAGCACCGCGGTTTCCGAGAGCCCGCCCCATTGCGGACCTCTGTTTTCCCCGTTGGGATGCAGCCCGCCGGCGCCTGAAGGTCCTCCGGCATCGCTGTATGGCTCCCCGCCTATCCCCAGCTGCCGTTACTTCCCGCTGAGGCCCGGTCCGTCAGAGCATATTCAAGCCCCAGGGGGTAACGTCCGCTCTGGCCCGATGCCCTTCCACAGCGCCGGGGGCCGGCCTGAGCAGAAAAACAGGCGCCGTCCCGCCCAAACAGCGGTTTTTCAGTTGACTTTACAGCGGCGGCGTTATAAACTTAAACTATCTGTAGTTTTTGAATTCAAACAGAACACCCAGGCTTCAAGAGGGCCGGGATCCGCGCCCTGACGGGGCGTTTTTCATCCAGACGATCTGTGGGTTCATCAGCTGCTTTTCTCTCTCAAACTAGAAACTGGAGGTTATACGGAATGCTGAATTCTGAAAAGAGCATGGATAAAATTGTAGCCCTGTGCAAGGGCCGGGGCTTTGTGTATTCCGGCAGTGAAATTTACGGCGGCCTTGCCAACTCCTGGGACTACGGCCCCCTGGGCGTGGAACTCAAAAACAATGTAAAACGCGCCTGGTGGAAGAAATTTGTCCAGGAAAACCGCTACAACGTGGGCCTGGACAGCGCAATTTTGATGAACCCCGAGGTGTGGGTGGCCTCCGGCCATGTGGGCGGCTTCTCCGATCCGCTGATGGACTGTAAGGACTGCAAAACCCGCCACCGCGCCGACCAGCTCATCGAGGATCAGACCGGCGTTTCCCCCGAGGGCTGGGAATTTGACAGGATGATGGATTTCATCCGGGAGAAGCATGTAAAGTGTCCCCAGTGCGGCGGGAATAATTTCACCGACATCCGCAAATTCAACCTGATGTATAAAACCTATCAGGGCATCACTGAGGATGCCAAAAACGAGGTCTATCTGCGCCCAGAGACCGCCCAGGGCATCTTTGTCAACTTTGCCAACGTGCAGCGGACCACCCGCAAAAAGCTGCCCTTCGGCATCGGCCAGGTGGGCAAGAGCTTCCGCAACGAGATTACCCCCGGCAACTTCATCTTCCGGATCCGGGAATTCGAGCAGATGGAGCTGGAGTTCTTCTGTAAGCCCGGCACCGACCTGGATTGGTTCCGGTACTGGAAGGACTTCTGCCACAACTGGCTGCTCAGCCTGAAAATTGACGATACCAACCTGCGCCTGCGGGATCATGAAAAGGAGGAGCTGTCCTTCTATTCCAAGGCCACCACGGACGTGGAATACCTGTTCCCCTTCGGCTGGGGAGAGCTGTGGGGCATCGCGGACCGTACGGACTACGATTTAACCCAGCACATCAACCACTCTGGCAAGAGTCTCGACTATTTTGATCCCGAGACAAATGAGCGCTATGTTCCCTATGTGGTGGAGCCCTCCCTGGGCGCCGACCGTGTAACCCTGGCCTTCTTGTGCGAGGCCTATGACGAGGAGGTCCTCTCCGAGAAGGATTCCCGCGTGGTCATGCGGTTCCATCCGGCCTTGGCCCCCTTCAAGGCCTGTGTGCTGCCGCTGTCCAAAAAGCTGGCCGAGCCCGCAGGGGCACTGTATGAGAAATTGGCCAAACACTTCTCGGTGGACTATGACGACGCCGGTTCCATCGGCAAGCGCTACCGCCGCCAGGATGAAATCGGCACCCCGTTCTGTGTTACGGTGGACTTTGAAACCGAGCAGGACGGCTGTGTCACCGTGCGTGACCGGGATTCCATGGAGCAGGTGCGTATCCCCATGGACAATCTGGTGGAGTATATCCAGAGCCGCATCGAGTTTTAACTATATTTGGCGCCAAACCCCGCCGCTGCCTGAAACTGCAGCGGCGGGGTTTTTGTGCTGTGGGTGGGAACACCCGCGCCGGACATATCGGTGAAAAAAAGGAATTCTCCGCCCGGCTGTTTAAAATATCAAGCGGCTTGTTTCAAAAAACAAAATTGCCGCCGGCTGCCAAAAGCATTCGCCGGCAACACATACTCTCACCCCAAAATTACGAAAAATTTGCTCCTATGGCGTTTCCCTCCGTCAGTCTTTCGCTCTTTAGAAACACTTTTGGACATCCGGTGTTTTTGGCCCAGCCGGCCTGCCCGTATGTTGTAACACTGTCCAATGACCGCCATTGCCAAAACAATATCCGGAAATCTAAACAACGCAAAGAGGCGAACCAATATCCCGTCAGGGCAAGGCGCAGCGCACCACATGGGACTGATTGGCCTTTCCAGACCCTGCCAGCCATCCATAGCCTTCAAGAGCGCAAGAGTTTTCCACAATTAAGGACCCTCTCCGTGGAAAATCCAAACCGGTGTCCCCTATTCTTTGCAGTGCGGTATGTCCCCGGATCATTTGCGCCTCACTCGGGGCTCTCCCCCTGTTACCGTACCAAAATTTTGGGAATATTGAAAGGAAAATGTAAGAACCCCCGGGTTGGCAATCCAAAGCGTGTCGATTATAATGAAAACAGAGCGTTTTTCCCCGTTCGGCGGCGCTATCGTCGTGCAGGACGCGGGCATCACCGCAAAAAGGGATGGTGGATACAATCATGAAACTGAAATGGACGTCCGAAACCACTGTAAAGGTCATTTCCAACTGCATCGTGGTTGCGGTTGGGCTGCTTTTATATTTTGCCATCCTCAACTGGGACAAGCTGGCACAGCTGCTGCGCCAGGGGGTCTCCCTGCTGGGGCCGTTTATCTGGGGCTTTGTCTTTGCCTATCTGCTGTCCACCCCTATGAAATTCGTCGAGCGCGCCTGGCTGCGGGGGCTGGAACATAAAATAGGCTATAAATGGAAGCGGGTCATCTCGGTGAGCATCACCATGCTGCTGGCCCTGCTGGTGGTGGCGGCGCTGTTTGCCATCCTGATTCCCCAGCTGGTGCAGAGCGTCTATCAACTGGTGGGAAACATCCCCCAGTATAAGAGCTCCGTGGAAGCCACAGTCAACCAATGGATGAATACGCTGAATATCAGCGGGGACTTTCTGGGGCGGATGCTGCTGTCCTGGGAGGATTACCTCACCAAAACCGCGGATCTCATCACCAAGGTGGCTCCCTATATCTATAATTTCTCCAGGAATGTCACCGTCAGCGTGGCCAATGCCATTATCGGTATCATCATCGCGGTTTACCTGTTGTTTGGTAAGGAAAAGTTCATCGCCCAGCTCAAAAAATTCCTCTATGCGGTGTTTCCCACCAAACGGGTGGACAGCGCGGTGGAGCTGGCGCACTCCAGCCATGAGGTATTCGGCAACTTTATCAACGGCAAGCTCATCGACTCATTGATTATCGGAATCCTCTGCTTTGTGGGATGCAGCATCCTGCGCATCCCCTATGCCCTGCTCATCAGCGTGATTGTGGGCGTCACCAATGTAATCCCCTTCTTCGGGCCCATTATCGGCGCGGTGCCCTGCGGGTTTATCCTGCTCATTGTGGATCCTCAAAAGTGCCTGTGGTTCATCATCTTCGTGATTGCCCTGCAGCAGTTCGACGGAAATGTGCTGGGCCCAAAAATCCTGGGGAACACCATCGGGATCTCCGCCTTCTGGGTGATGTTCGCGATTCTCATCGGCGGCGGGCTGTTTGGGTTTGTGGGGATGTTCATCGGGGTTCCCGCCTTTGCGGTTCTCTATGCCCTGGTACGCCGGGCCATTGAAAACGCCCTTCGTAAAAAGGGGCTCCCCACCAAGACTACGGACTACTCCTCTCAGGAGCATCAGATTCACTACTAATCCGCCAGGCGGCAAACTCAAAGGCGCTGATACAGCGCCTTTCAAACTGTCGCCGCTTCCCGCTTGAATTTTGGTATCCGGCTGTGTTTGGCCACTTTAAGGTTCGGCCTGCCGAATATGCTTTGCCGCCCATCCCCCAGAAAGCGATGGTCTTCCGCCCTGAAATCGGCCGGAGACATTGCGCACGCTTGGGCATGGAGCAGTAACCGCTCCAGCATTTGTACGACGGGCCTACCAGCATGGTGTTTTCCGGCCCGCCCATGGTTCCAGAAAGGAGGACTTTATTCATGCTGCCAGAGCCTGTTTCCCAGGCCTTTTCCCGCTGTGGGATTCCCGCGTACGGCGTCTGCCGGCTCTCGGACGTCCTCCCCCTTTTGGACTGCCGGGCGGCCCAGCGCGTCCCCCGGAACGCCCAAAGCGTCCTGACCGCCCTGTTCCCCTACCGGCTGCCCGCCTATTCCTCCGGGCGCAACCTCTCCAAATACGCGGTGGTGCCGGACTACCACCGGGTGGCCCTGGAGCTTTTGGACCGGGTGTGTGTCCGGCTGGCCCAGGTGTGGCCCTCAGAGAGCTTTGTATCCTTCGCCGACAATTCCCCCATCCGGGAGGTCCGGGCCGCCTGGCTGTCCGGGCTGGGCGTCATAGGAGACAACGGCCTGCTCCTTCATCCGGTGTACGGTTCCTATGTATTCATCGGTGAAATCGTCACCACCCTGTATGTGGAGCCGGGGCGTCCTATGGAGACGGGATGCCTGCACTGCGGCGCCTGCTCCCGGTTCTGTCCGGGAGGAGCCGTCAGAGAAGGGATTGTCTGCACAGCCCGGTGCGTCTCCCATATCACCCAGAAAAAAGGGGAGCTCACCACTGAAGAACAGGCCCTTATCAAAAAAGGCGGCCTTTTGTGGGGATGCGATGTGTGCAGCGATGTGTGTCCTATGAACCGGGGAAGCTTGCCCACCAGCCTGCCGGAATTTCTGCGGGATATTGGGGAAACCGCGGATCTCTCCTTAACCGCCCGTCAGCTGCGGGAGCGTGCCTACGGGTTTCGCGGGAAAGCTGTCTTGGAGCGAAACGCGGCGATTTTAGAGGAATGATGGGGAGAAAATCCGCTAGGAAAGCGGCGGAAAGTGTGGTACAATGTTCATGTAGGGCATGAACCTGCAATCATCAAAGATGATTGAGGAAGTTTCCCTCATCGGTCCGAAGGTGTGGCCGGTGTTTGGCTTTGCCAAACACCAAAACATCCCGGTTGGTTCGGGCTTTATGACGGTGTGTTTTCTGTATCACGCGTATCCCTGTGGGCTTTTTCTTTGGAACAGCTCAAACTGGAAGTGGGGGTTCTCAAAGCCAGCGGGGACGGCTGATATTCTTTGGAATGTTTATCACGAAGGGATCGTAACAATAGAAGGGAATGCAGCTGCATGGCTCCGCTTGCGGAGCTTTTTCTTACATCAGCGGGAAATCGGCAGATTCCCATACTTGTCTTACAAAAAGCAGTCCAAAGGAATTCCGGTTTTCGGAAATCCAAAACTGTTTTTCTCATATTACGCCGTGCAGGGGAGCCGCTGCCGCATTTTCCCGCGGCGCCGGGCCATCGTTGGGACCGCCCGGATGTAGAAATCCAATACAAGAAATACGGCGCAGGCCGATAAGGAGTGGAACGCATGGAGATCTTGGATAAAAGCCGTTATGAAGAATATGAACAGTTTGTCAAAACCCATCCCCAAGGGGAATTTACCCAGAGTATCCGCTGGACAAATGTAAAGAGCAACTGGGAGCATGAAGTGGTCGTCTCCCGGGACGATACCGGGGCCATTGTGGGCGGCTGCCTGGTTTTAATCCAGCGTATCCCCGTGTTTCACACCTCCTTTTTATACACACCCAGAGGGCCAATCTGCGATCTGCATTCCCGCGCGGTGCTGGAGGATCTAAAATCGGGCATTGACACTCTGGCCAAACGCTACCGGGCCCATATGTACAAAATGGACCCCAATGTTCCCATGGCAGACGGGGAATTTCAACGTATCGCCAAGGAAATGGGCTTCGAGCATTTCTACGGCCCCGATGGCTTTGAGGGAATCCAAGCCCGCTTCAATTACCGGCTGTACCTGAACGGACGCACCGAGGAGGAGCTGTTTCAAAACCTCACCTCCAAAACCCGGTACAATGTACGGGTGGCGCAGCGGCATGGGGTTGAGATTAAAGTGGTGGGCAAGGAGTATCTGGACGATTTTGTCCGCCTGATGCAGACTACCGGGGAACGGGACGGCTTCAATGTACGCCCCAAGGGATATTTTGAACGGATGCTGGATGCCCTGGGGGAACACGTGAGGCTCTATATGGGCTTTTATGAGGGAAACCCGGTGTGCGGCGCTATCACCACCAATTATGCCGGAAAAACCTGTTATGTCTACGGCGCCTCGGATAATGCCCACCGCAACGTGATGCCCAACTATCTGATGCAGTGGGAGATGATCCGCTGGGCTGTTCAGACCGGCTGTACCGTCTACGATTTCCAGGGTGTCTCCGGAAATTTGGAAGAGGGCGGGCATATGTACGGCCTGTACCGCTTTAAGAAAGGCTTTAACGGCTCCTTGGATGAGCTTGCGGGAGAGTTCAATTATAACTATAAGCCTGTGGTCAATAAGCTGGTGGAGATGGGGGTCATCTTCCGGGGAAAGCTGAAAAATCTCAGAAAGAAATAAGCCTGAGCACAGAGAAAGCCAATCTAATTGGAACGGAATCTTCCAACACAAAAAGCAGCCGCTCTCAGAGGGAGCGGCTGCTTTTTGTATGCGCTGTCCTGGTTCCGGCGTTTACTCCCCGCAGGCGACTGCGGAAATTCAAAGCAATGCCTGTTTTGCGCCAAGGCTAACAAACGTCTCCCCCTTCCCGCCGCCTGATAAGAGCAGCCCATCGTTTTCCTCCAAAACTCAAGCGTGTCACAAAGATACTGCCAGAGAAACCCGCGCACTCCCAGGGCCTGCAATATTGCCGCGGCGTTGTCCCGGCCCCGTGAAAGGCGTCTCGGATGGTTCTGAAACTACAGTTCCCGATGGAAATGCTTTCCCCCTGTGGGTGCACGGCGAAAACCCCGGCAGGTCACCCCCGCCAGGGCTCTTGACGGCTTACGTTTCAGCCGGGGGCCGCGATCGCCGCAATGGGTTTGAAGGCTCAGCCCCTCCCAGGCGCTGAATGCTATCCCGCTTGTCACGGGGCATTCCCGCTGTGCCGATATCCGCGAAAGCCCATATGGATATGGGAACGCCGTCCCGGCGAATCTTCTGTCAATGCCGGCTGGACGCCGGTTCCTTGAGCGCGGCATATTTTTCCCGGGTGGCCAGGCCGCCCCGGATATGGCGTTCCTGCTTATTGAGCTCCAAAATCTCCTTGACATGGTGATAAAGCTCCGGATTGAGCTTTCTCAGACGCTCTGTAACATCCTTATGGACCGTACTCTTGGATATTTGAAATTCTTTGGCCGCCTGGCGCACCGTCGCGTTTTTCTCCGCAATATAGGCGCCCAAAAGAACGGCCCGCTCCTCTGGATTCCCCTTCAACTGAATCCCCCTCCCTGCCTTGGCTTATATCACCATGTGTATGCCAAAGCCGGGGCGGTTATGTATTGGGGAAACCCAGAAATTGCATCCATCCCTTGGAGGCATTTTCCCAGAATCTCAAATATAATAGATTTGAAATTAATGGCATATAGACTATAATCAATATTAATTGTTAATAAAATATGTTATATATTAAATAAAGGATGTATTCATTTATAAGGAGGGAGTTAACTGAAAAGAAAATTCATCCAATGCCTGTGTCTGACGCTGTTTGGAGTGCTGCTGCTTCCAGGCCGGGCGGCACGGGCCCTGGAGCCGCGGATAATATTTGACTATTATTGGCATAACACACCGAGAGCGATTAATGTGTATTGCCCCATGTCCTCCACCGATCGCAGTTATGTGCAATCCGCCATGAACACCTGGAACGCCGTAAAATCCACAACTGGCAGTTATCCTATCACTTATCAATTTACCAGTAATGTAAACGCAGAAGGAAAATTGCGCTGGGAGCCTCGTTCTGACAGTGATTTTATTGCTTATACCGATCATACTTATCACGGCTCCTATTTGACAGGCTTCACGATCTGGATTAATTCAACAAAGGCTATCGGATATGGCGCTGTATCCGGTAAGTATGATTTTCAGACCGTTGTTGTCCACGAATTAGGCCACGGTATCGCTATTCGGCATTGTCACGAGGAAGACACTATCTGTCCCTGGGCTGGTCAAGGCGAGGAAAACTTTGTAATGAATTATAAAATTCCGAAAGGCAAAACCCGGCGAACTCTGCAAAGCTATGATATTAATTCTTTCCGAGGAATATATTGAGGGGGGCATCACGATGAATAAGATTGGAAAGCTGGCTTACACAGTCTTGGGGCTCTGCGCCGCCGCACTGCTTGTATTTGGAATTTCTTTCATTTTTCCTCGGGAACAGACGAAATCGCAGTTAGGGATGTCCTCTGGAAGCACTTCAAAACGGATACATACAGGTTCTGGTGCCCGCGAATATTTCTCATTGCAGGAAATGTGCGAAAAAGCACAATACATTATTGTGGGAAGGGTTCTGTCCCGAGAAGAAGCAGTATTTCCAATTCAAGATTCCATCCCGCATACGCCAGTTATTTTTCAGGTTGAACAAACAATTAAAGGAAACCCTGCAGACTCAAAAGTAACTTTTCTTGAGTTGGGGGGAGAAACTCAGACAGATATTTATATCGTAGAGGGAATCAACCACTACCAGCCTGGGGATCGAGCCTTTCTCTTTATGAGGGAAAACGGTGCTCCGCTTGGTTCATACTCTGATATCTTACTTACGGAGGATCCCATTCAACTTCCACCTGACAAGTTCGAAGGATTGAGCCTTCCCAACGGGTACACAAACAAAACCGTGGGATGGATACAATTTTCCGAAGACGAATTTGTGGACTATGTCACCGGCATTGTTAAGTCCCTGGAATAGCGTTTCAGCCCCATCCCGCATAAAAACGGGATGGGGCTTTCTTAATTTTTCCTAAGAGGCGCCCTTTGCCTATTCAATCCCCCCAAATTGCGCTATACTTCAGGTGGATTATAAGCCATATGGAAGACAAAAATACAGCATATGGCCTGCCCATTCCCTCCTGCCAGCCCAGGGATGAAAACGGATGGGTCATTTTCCCCCAGCAGCAGTTTATCCATTACCTGAAAAGCCTGTGCCGGTTTATGCCCTCATTACGGCAGTTAAAAGTGCCCGGGGAAGCCTTCCCCGGGCACTTTCATATGGGATAAGCAGAAATTCTACCTTCTCAGGCGCTTGAGCAGGACATCCACCTTCAGCCCCGCGGTGGTTCCATAGTGGGTGAGATAGGATGTAGTGTAGTTGTCATCCGGAAACGCGGGAATGGTATAGTCCTCCTGTGTCACATAATAAAAACCGTTGAGCCCTACCGAGACCCTTCCATCCTCCAGCTTCTCGGAGCGCATCCCAATTGGGCAAACGATTCGGCTTCCCGTCTCAGGCTTGGGGTATCCGTCCCGGTAGATATAGGGCGCCCAGATCAGGATAACCTCCCCTTCCTCAAAATACCCTCGGGTATCCCGGATCACCCGCACCGGGTACTCATAGGCGGTGGACATATTGGGGCGCTTTGGCAGCACTTCACCGTATACAAAAGTATCCCACCAATCGACAGCGTCCTCCACCGGAGCGAATAGGATATCCATTGTAGGCGGATAGCTCCCCATCGGGTACTTTCCCCGCAGCTGTTCTATCTGCTCAGGGGTGAGACGGTCGGCCTCCTCCTGGTACTCAACCCAGGTTTTCAGGCCGGCTCCGGCGAACACAAGGATCAGGCAGGCCGCACATACTCCCGCCAGTTTTTTAGAAAACCAGTTCATCTGTCCTCCCCTCCTGTCTGGATACTCATATTATTTCTTGAGGCGTCTGAGCAGCGCGTCCACCTTCAGCCCGCTGGTGTACCCGCTGCGGGTGAGTGTGGAGGGCGCTTGAGCCTCGTCAAATGCCGCTATCGCATAGCCATCCTCCGTGACATAATATGAGCCTGTTAAAGTGTATTCCTTGCGCCATTCGGGATGCTTCTCAACAGGGACAGTCAAAATTGGGACAACCACTTTCATCCCTTTGCTTAATTCCGGATAACTTCCCTCATAAACCTTAGGTGCAAAAATCGTAATTTCATCCCCCGTTTTCAAAATTCCCTCAGAATCCGACAACACTCTCAGAGGATACTCATAAAAGGATACCGTATTCATCCCTTTTGATTCCAGCTTGGCATCAAGTTCACTATCCCCTGATGTAATATTTTTTGTATATGTGCCTTTGTCCCCGATAATTTCTCCATATACAAAAGTATCACCCCGCTCAATAACTGCTTCCAGAGAAAGAACATCTTTGCTTTCCAGAACCTCCGGCTCAGAGCCTAAGGGATACTTTGCCCTCATTGTCTCTATTTGCTCAGCAGTAAGCTGGTTTTCTTTTTGTCTGATTGTATTCCCATATACTCCTCCCAAAACAATAATACCGATTCCTATTATGCATAAAGACATTCTTACTAGCCTGTTCTTAATCCGCTTCACTCTACTCATCTCCTTTTGTTTCTAGTATTTGGGAATCAAATCATTGACATCATGGGCCTGCGGCGTGTAATAGCTTGTTTTACCTTGATTCATAACTGATGCAACATTCGTTGCATATGGCCCTCTATTTGCATGTCCAAGTCCTAGCGCATGGCCGATTTCATGAATCATCGTCTTTTTACGATACGTTTCCGTATCACATACGTCCAGATGGGGAGTGACATAAATGCTTGCGTATGAAATTTTCCCATTCGAAACTTTAGCGCTTTCCATATTATCAACTATAAAACCATCTGTTGTTTGTGCGCGACAATACCCACTGACCTCCCCAATTCTCCAATATCCAACCAAATCGGACCATGCATCACTAGTCGGTGTAATAAAGTCTACAGTTGATGCGGAAAAAGAAGCCTGAACCACTTGAACACGAGAGGAAGCGTTAGGCCAAGCATTCTTGACCGTACTATAATAGTTTGAGTAGGGTGACTGTAACTTATCCCCGTTCATCTTCATGTAGGCCTTGCCATTCGAAAGATTCGCCCACTTCAGTACAATGGGCGTATTCCCATCATAATACATCTCATGCGCCTTCACGCTCTGCTGTGGAAATGCCGCGCACAGCCCCCTATCAGGCAAAGGCTGAGTATTCCCTTCATAAGCCGCCGGTTTCTCGTCTTCATTTTTACTTCCCTCCTCAAAATTTTACATTATATTTACTTTTATTATAAATTTATTCTATTTATTTGTCGACAAGATATAATTATTTGATAATAATTTTCAACCAAAAATCCCCCGCCAAAAAGCAGGGGATTTCCTAACAGCACTCATTTCAATAGAGCCTGAGCTGCATGGGGGTGTCATACCCCATGCGGTAGCTGTTTACAATATCCGGCATCCGGTATAAAAGCCCCAGGGAATCCGCCAGTTCCGTGAAGAAGCCCCACAGCTCCCTGGCTTTAGGGCTGGTGCAGGAATAGCGCTCCCCATACCGGCTGCGGTAACGCTGCGGGAGCCCCTGTCCGGGGAACTGTTCCTCCAGCTTTTGATAGTACCACTCCCGCTGGCTGCCCCGCAGGGTCATGCCAAAGGACGGGTACACATAATTGGCGCCGCTCTGGGCCGCCGCCTGCAAAATCCCCCGGATATTCTCCCGGGTATCCTCCAAAAAGGGAAGCACCGGCATCAGCATCACCCCGGTGGGGATACCGGCCGCGCGCAGCTGCCGGATGGCCTCAAACCGCCGGGAGGACACCGCCACATTGGGCTCCACCTTTTCACACAGGCTGTCCTGTGCGGCAGTCACGGTGAGCATACACAGCACCGGGGAATGCCTGCGGATATCCCTGAGAATATCCGCATCCCGGACAATCAGATCGCTCTTGGTGGTGATAAAAACACCGAACTCAAAGGCATTCAGAAGCTCCAGGGCGTTCCGGGTGTACTCATAACGCCTCTCAAAAGGATTGTAAGGATCGCTCATGGCGCCGGTGGCCACTACGCCGGGCTTCACCTTGCGCCGCAGATCGTCCCGGACAAGCCGCAGGGCATCCTCCTTGACGCGCACCGTGTCAAACTCCTCAATCCGGTAACATTCGCTGCGGCTGTCACAGTAAATACAGCCGTGGCAGCAGCCCCGGTACAGGTTCATGGTATAGTCCGCGCCGAACCAGCTGCCCTTGGTACGGGTTACAATCGTCTTTGCCGGTACTGTTGGCATCCCATCCCGCTTCTGTGCCATGAATCGTTCCCTCCCCTTTTGGGTAATACGTCGGTTCTCCGCAGGCGCGTGCCGCCAAAACGCGTCCCCGAATCCTATTGCCAATTTCTATGCGGCACAACCGCCGCTCCGGTCATGCCCGGATATCCTGAAGGCGCCTTGCCCCTTGAGTCCCCCAAAGAGAGTTCTGCCGGGCAGTCCCCGGCAAAAGCGCGCCCGCGCGGCCTTAAGCCCTGGAGATGGGCAGGCGCAGTACGGTTTTCATCCGCTGGGGCGCGCACCGGCGGGGATCGCTGAGATAGAGTTCATGGTGGCGCCGGCTCTCACCGGTATCATCCCGGTACCCCTGGGCGCGAATCCACTCCCGCAGCTGTGACAAAGTAGTTTCCTCCTCGCTGTAGGGGCCCAGATGCATCATCTGCACACACAGGCCCTCCTCAAACGCCTCAAGGCGGATTTTTGAACAATCCACCTCCGGTTTTTTGCGCCGGCATTCCTCAAGCGCCCATTGGAACACCTGGGGTGTGACAAAATCCGGCTGGCGCAGCATGGAGGTCCACTGCCACTGCTGGCGCGGCAGAGCAGTAAACGCCTGCGGCCCTTGGGCGGACTGGAGTGTATGCCAGAGCCCCTCCAAGGGCGGCACCACATACTCAAAATACCCCTCGGGGGGCGTCGAAAGCCGGCTCATTTTAATGGTGAAGGCCACCGCATACAGGGCTTTGAGGGCGCTCTGGTATTCCTCAGATTCCGGCGCGCCCTTGCCGTCCACCATCAGAAAGCGTATCCTCCCCACTTGGATGGGCATGGGCTTTTTCCCGGGCAGGTATAAATCCGGGTATTCTTTTTTATAATCAAACTTCTGGGCCATTGCGGCTTCGCTCCTTTCGGGGCCCGTATCGGCGCTTTCATGCATCCTTGGAGCCCCTGTATCATCCATTCTGCCTGTCCCGGTTCCCGACAGCCTCTGCGGCGGGTACAACCTGCGGCAAAGCGGAAAGAAGGCACACCGCCATTACGCCGGTATCCCCTCTCCATCGCGCTATATTCCCGCACCGGGCGCAGGCGGGGCGGCACTTCGGTTTCAATCATCCCGCCGCTACTCCTGCGGGGAATTTTTCACAGCCGCATACACATTTACCCGCCAATGATCCCCTTCGGGAAGATATTCCTCATAGTCCCCGGTATAGGTGCGCTCCAGAGGCGCCGCCCAGATTTGCTGCCAGAGTGGGGCTACTGCCTGCGCTGTTTGAGCACAGTCCTTCACGGAAGCCCACAAACGTACATACTCCCCGGCGGGGATCTCCCTTTGAGTCATGCCCTGAGGGACAGGATCCCCCGGTTTGCTTTCAAAGCCCACGGTGATGGTGTAGTCCCCCTGGACTCCGTTTTCATAGTCGGAATACAGCCCGATGGTGCACGCCCCCTCAGGGATAGGGCCGGTAAACAGCTTGGCCCACAGCCCGCCGATTACCGCCTGCATATCCGGTGACGTATTGGAGGTTCTGGCGCTCCACCCAGTGACCCAGCGTTTGTTGCATGACAGCTTTTCCATCATTTCATTCTCCTTTTCCTGTTTTGATGATTCTGCTTTCTTCCCCAAAATCCGTTTGAACCGGATAATCCTCCCAGGCCCCCGAACATCCTCCCGGAAATCCCCCGGGATATCCCACGAGCCTGTTCCGGTCGTTTTAATAAGGAATCCGTTGCGTTTGGGAACCTTGATTCTCACTGTAACACATCCAATGTGACAACTGGATGTCATATTCGCAGAACCATCCCAGAAAAAAGAATCCACTTTGCCGTTCACCCGGCGCCGGCCGGTATCCTTCGGCCTTGCGTCATCCCCCGGGCTTGGCCGCAGCCACTCCTGAAAGGGAACCCTCAGCTACAGCCCCTAAAGGGCCAGAGTGCGGGCTGCCGTTTTGAGAACCCCGGTATCCCTGCCGCCGGGGCCCCGATTGCAGTATGTGCGCTCTGCGGCTGTTACTCCGGGCTGTTGCGCTGGATCGCCAAGCAATGCCGCCGGTTCAGTTCCCGCCTCAGGGAGGATGGGGATAGGATTTCCACCTTTTCCCCATAGGAGAGCAGGTAGTCATAGAGCCATTCATCCTCACTGCGCTCAAACTCCGCCAAAAAGCTGCCGTCCGGTTGTCTTTGCAGCTGCTGGGGAGGAAATTCCTCGCACACCCGGTAGGCGCACTGCGGGGAAAACACCGCCCTCACCCGTATCATAGGGCCCCCATATTCAAACCGCGCGGCTTTCCCCGAATCGTGCGGCTCCTTTAGCCCATCGGGAAGATCCACAGGCAGGAAACGCTCCTGCGTCAGCGCCGGCTCCTGCATCCGGCTGAGCTTAAAGCACCGGTATTCCCTTCGCAGCAGGCAATAGGCCCACACATACCAATCCATGGATTTATACAGCAGTTGCACCGGCATCACCCGGCGGCGGGTGGATTCCCCACGGCTGCTGTGGTAGCCGAAGGCCAGAACCCTGCCCTCCAAAATCGCCGTCTTGATCAGCTGGAAGCGCTCCCCCACCACGCTTGTGGGATCCCAGGCGGAGAAATCAATGGAAATCCAATCACTGTCCCGCCGGGGCGCCTGCCCAAACAGGGCGCCGAGCTTTGTAAGCACGCCCTGCACCTGGGGCAGCTTCAGGGCGTTCATTCCCCGCAGGGCACTTAAAATCTCTGTCTGCTCCTGCTGGGAGAGCAGGGTCCGGCGCAGCACGAACTGCTCCGAGAGGGAAATTCCCCCGCCGCTTCCCCGGCTGGCATAGATGGGGATCCCCGCCTGGGACAAGGCCTCCACATCCCGGTAAATGGTACGGCTGGATACCTCAAAGTGCTCCGCCAGCTTTGCCGCCGTCATCGTCCCCTGTTCCTGGAGCAGATAGACCATCTCAAAGAGCCTGCTGATGGACATGAAGCCTCCTCCTTTCCCTTTGCCTCCCGGTTTTTTACAGCGGTATTTCCTAACGTTTGTATAAAACTCTCATCCCGCGCCCGCACGCAACTCAAAGCCCTCAGGCCCTATCTTCCGCATCCCGATACGCCTTTTGCCGGAGCTGTTTCTCGGAAAAAGGAGACATCCGCCCGCACAGATGGATACCCTCTTCAAAGTAAGCCCGAAAAACAGATCTCCACCGCATTCCCCTGCGATCTTTTGGCCTAAAACAGCCGTTTCCCATTTAAAATATCAATCCCCAGCTCCCTGGCTACGCTGGATTGCTGATATGGATTTATTTTTTTTACGACTCCATCCCGTTTAAAAAACGAGCCTGTATTCTTAAATCAAAACGTCACATTCGCATTCACACACTGCTCCCGGATGTCAAGCACCCAGTCATACTGGCATTCCCTGGCTTCCCGCCCTGTTTCGCCGCCCACTGTAACATGATCCACTCCGCCGAGATAGTTTCTTAAATCGATTGCCCCTAACAGCGGAGCGCAGGCAATGAACCGTTTTTTTATCGGATAGGATAAAAACAGAGGCAGGCGGGCATCCGCCAATTCCTGGTTCTCCACCGTACAGCCGAGATTGACATTTTCATATCCTTCTCCCCAATCCTCAGGCAGCGATATGAGAAAACGGTCGATCCGTTTTGTCAATATCAGAAATTCGATATCTGTCCTCTGCCTGATGATAGCCCAGGCATCTTTGCGCCATTCGTCCGCTTCGGGCAGAAAGAAATCCGTAGCAAAACACGTTGGAAGCACTTTGTTTCCCTTGATATTATATTCGCCTTTCGAATTCCTTCTAACCGGCCAATCAAATTTATCCGTTTTTTGTATGGTGTTTTGGCCATACCGTTTTGCATGAGGCCCATAAAAATAACAGTTGGTACAGCCATCGCTGATTTTGTAGCAGCCTGTCCATGGTTCCCAGTTCATGATTTTTCCTTTCTATACCGTCTGAATTTTCCCGGCGGCGCCAGGCCTTCCTCCTGCTGCGGCGCACGGGGTTCCCGGCATCCGGATAAACAGGCTGTTGCTTCCCGCGGCTCTCTGGCCTCTCGGTTCACAACGCAGGGCCCGCTTTTCCGGCGCGCTCTGTGCCGGGAGGCCGCTGCCTTACACGCTCATGGGACAGCCGTGCGCTCCGTGAACCGGCGGACGCTTTCCTTCGTCCCCCTCTCCAGCGCCTCAAATCCCTGTCACAGGGGACGCCGCGGATTCTCACAGCCTATTCCCGCCCCAGTTACCCCAAGGGCTTGACCCAGTGGGAGGATCTGGGTAAACTGAGAAGTATCAAATCGGGTTCCCCCAAAACGCCTTCGGTATCCGCATAGGGTTCGGCCGAATCGCTTGAGCCCAGCCGGGGAGCCCAATCTCAAAGGAAGGGGATGATTCCATGGCCTCCACCTTCGGCGCCGTGAATCTGGCGCATGATTTTATCCGGCAGCACGTGCAATCAGGCGATCTCTGTATCGACGCCACCGCGGGCCGGGGACACGACACCGCCCTATTGTGCCGCCTGTGCGGCCCCGCCGGCCAGGTGCTCGCCTTTGATATCCAGCCCGAGGCCGTCCAGAGTACCCGGGAACTGCTGCTGCGGGAGGAACTGGGGAACGCCCAGGTCATTCTGGACAGCCACAGCAATCTGAACCGGTATGCCCAGCCCGGCAGCGTCTCCTGTATCGTGTTCAATTTCGGCTGGCTCCCCGGCGGGGATCACAGCATCTTCACCCGCGCCGAAACCAGCATCGCCGCCATTCAGCAGGGAATGCAGCTGCTCGGGCCCGACGGCGTGATGAGCCTGTGCATCTATTACGGGCGGGACACCGGTTTTGCCGAAAAGGATGCCCTGCTGGAGTACGTCCGGAATCTGGACAGCCGCGCCTGCACGGTGATTGTCCACGAATTCGCCAACCGGCCCAACTGCCCGCCTATCTTCGTCAGTATTCAAAAGGGCCTGTAATGAAAAAAGGCTTTCCGGAAATCTCAGCCCATATACTCTTTGTATAACTCTTCAAAGGTATTAAATTTTTTCACCTTGAGCCCCACCTTGTCGTATTCCCGGCGGTATTCCTCCATGATGGCAAGAAAGCGTTCACAGAACCCAGGCAGATCATCGGCGGAAAACGCCCCCATCACGTCAAAGGCGGGCGTCCCCAGTTCTTCCGCCATCTCGTCCAGAAATCCCTGAGCGCCCAGGGCCGTCAAAAAGGCATAGGACACATTGCCGTCCTGAGTGCTGCGAATCACCTTGTTGCGGTAATTGCACCACAGTTCCTCATAGGTTCCCGCCAGATTTTCCCCGGTGGGCACAGGCCGGGGCAGAAAGTCCTTCTCCATACGATCCTTGAGCGCCAACGCGCTTTCCAGCATCGCTTTTGCGTGTTCCCGAAGCTGGGGGACCGTTTTCGCCTTCACCAGGGCGTGATAGTTCTCTTCAAAACGCTCCGGAAGATAGGGCAGGGCCCTGAGTTCTTCCCAAAAACGCTTGATTCCCCGGCGAAAACAGGAATTGTTCAGGCAGTTCACCCCATCGATGAGTTCCTGCGCCATAGCCGCGGCCGCGGTTCGCACCGGGCCCAATTCCTGGTTGAGCAGCATATCCGCAAAACGGCCCTTTGCCCGCTCAAAATAGGGATAGGAGCGCCGGATACAGTTCTCCCCGATGGGCTTTTCCAATTCCGTCAGGGCCATCTGCTGATATTCCCGCAGGCGCTGCAAATCCTCGGGTTTGGAGTAGTACAGCACCTGTATCTGGGTGAGATGGGAAATGAAGGGGCTCTCAAGCCGGGCTGCCGACAGAATCCGGGTTTCCCAGGGCGTGCAGTAGAAATCGTATCCCACATCGTCCAGGATAAAGCACTTGGAGATCTGCCATCCCCTGGGGGTATTGTTGATGATAAGGAGATCCAAATCGCTTTTTTCATGGAAGTCCCCGGTGGAAAAGGAGCCCGTCAGCCCAATAATGGCAATATCGTCCGGAAAATCCCGTTTTGCGCGTTCTATCACCATATCGATAAGGCGCTTATTTTTCTCCATGAGTTTCTGCTTTTGCAGTTCGTCCATTTTATCGCTCCGTTTCTCCTGTGCGGGGTGTCATACTATACAAAACCGCACCGGCTGTTTCTGTGTTTGTCAGGCCTGTCCAACGCCCCGGCGCCTGTGCCGCGAAGATCAGGTTCCCTGGCGGGGGGCTTATCCCTATACTACCGGATTTTGCCCTGGGGCACAACCGAAACTTCGTCTTTTTTGCAGCCGGGGCCAAAACCGGCAACTATCCTGGACGTATCCGGCGTTTTTCCGCCCGGATGCAGACAAATTAAAAAGGAGGCGTTCCTGATGGGAACCGAGGTCATCGCCGCCCGCACCATGAACGGGCTGTATCCAATTTTAGACATTCTCTTTTTATTATCCCTTTTGGCTGTTCTATTGGCCACAAAGCGCTTTCAAGCCGCAATTGCGGGGCTTTTGGGCGGCATTCTGTATTTTCTCGTGGACTATGGGATCTTCTATCTGGCGCTGGGAACCCGGGTTGTCACCGGGGCTGACCCCATGTGGTTTCTGTTATGGCTGTCCATGAGCTATGGCTTTACCAATTTCGTCTGGATCTGGGTGTGGCTGGACCGGGATCACCACGCGCTGGAATGGTCGCTGTACATCCTCTCGGGCTGGCTGTGCGTGGCGCTGCTCAGCCAGAACTTCGGCGGCAGCTTCGGCACCATCAGCATCTCCCGCGGCACCGCGGACTACCACGGGGTGATGGCTCTGATGCTGTTTGTGGGATATGCCATCCTGATTGTCCACAATCTGCGCGCCAAGCGTGAGCCCTATGATATCAAATGGATCTTAGCCATCGGGATTCTGGTACAGTTCGGATGGGAGGCGGTTCTGGCTATCACCGGAATCCGCAACCAGAGCCTGCAGACCCTGATTGTCAACTCCCTGTTGGAGACAAACCTGGGCCTTCCCTACCTGTTTTTGATTCACCGGGCCGTCAACCGGCGATGGGATGAGGCGCTCAGGGTGAAGAAAAACTGAAATTATAGGTTTTTCTTAATTTCAATCAATAGAAGTTCACTGTGGGTAATTGGACGATAATCTTTTTGGGCGATAAACTTTCCATTTTTAAGCTTAAAGTTAAGAGCCTTTATAAAGTTTTTGCGAAAAAGATCAGAGTAAAATTTACACCCAAGAAAACGATCTCCCAATTCCCTCCCCAAGCCCTGCCGGGCGGCCCTACTTTCTGCCGAACAGAAAGTAGGCAAAGATTCGCCCAAGAGGCGTTCCCCCTCTTGGGTATCACCCCCTTGGGGTAGTTTTTTTTGCACTTAATAAGTAGAGGCTGGTAGAAACCAAGAACCCGCAGGCTCTTCTTGGTTTCTAATGCCGCTGATGCGAGTTTAGTATTTATTGCCGTCTATAAAATTCCCTCTGTAAACCGGGGGTTCATCAAAGGAGGGGGCTGGCCCCATCCTTTGTCGTTTGCGGGTTGGGTGGTCAAAAGGAGGGAAGGGGAATCGAAACCCCTTCCCTCCTTTTTTATCTTTGGGTACTTTCTGTAACCAGAAAGTACCGCCGCCCGGCAATGAGCGGTAAAAAAATCATATCGTCTCAAATAACTCTAGAAATAACTCTTTCTGTTTTTTTGTTAATGTAGACCACCTATCCAACAATTTTTTCTGTTCCTCTGTCAAACAAATTGCATCTTTCCCCTCTGCAAGGAACTGTGACAAGGGAATATCAAACCCTTTACAAATTTTTTCTAAGCTTTTCATGGTTGGGGTTTGCTTTTTTCGATACCAGCCAGATATTGTTGATTGCGGAATTCCGGAACGCTCCGACAATTGGTATTCCGTCCATTTCCGCTCTAATCGGAGTCGTGTAATCTCTGTAAGAATATCTTTTACTGTTATCACCCCATCCCCTACTACGTTCTTACGTATATTATAATTTGTCCAAAAACAGAAAGATAATAAGACAAAGCGTAAAGTTTCTACGTCAAAAACAAGCTATTATGTTTATATACTTTTCAGTAACTCCAAAACTGCCCGTTGCTGTTGAGACGACAATGCAGACCAATTATCAAGCATCTCTTTTTGTTCAGATGTTAGGAAAGAAGTTTCCTCTCCTTCTGCAAAGAATTGAGACAATGTTATACCAAACGCATCACAGACCTTCTTCAGTGTTGGTATGGTGGGCACCTGATCCTTCCGATACCAAGTGGATATAGTGGACTGGGTTAATCCAGAATTTTTCGCTAACTCATACTCTGACCACTTACGTTCTTGTCGAAGTTTTGTGATTCTGTTCAGAATATCCTTCATAATATCCCTCTTTACTTCGTTTTCACGTATATTATACTTCGATTAGAACTTGATTTTTAGTTATTTAAAGCGTATACTTGTAACGTTAAAGCGTACTAGTGAGATTTGGTTAATTTGAGGAGGACTCTAAAAAATGTATACGCTGCGCATGGGTAAAAACGGGAAAATTTTAATTCCAACAGCGGTGAGAGAGGAACTGGGACTTAAGGAAAAAATGCTTCTGAACTTGAAGGTACACGGAAGTTCCATTGAAATCTGTATTTGTACACCCCATTGCCAGATATGTGGAGACATCGGCGACGTGCAGTTCACTCCTGTCGGTGCTCTGTGCGAAAGCTGCATCTCTGAAATCCACCAGTACTATATCGCAGAATAAAACGACATATGGCCGGACGGGAGTAACTCCCGTCCGGCCTTTTTTGAGTTTTTAGGAAATACCACGCCCTACGCCTTGTCCCCCGGCTTAAAGATAAGCGCCACCAAGAACCCAAAGACGATGGCGGCGGTGATCCCCGCGGCCGCGGCAGTCAGCCCGCCGGTGAAGGCCCCCAACAGCCCCACCTGGCTCACCGCCTCTTTGGCCCCCTTGGCAAGCAGATAGCCGAAGCCCGTCAGGGGTACCGTGGCGCCGGCCCCCGCAAATTCGATCAGAGGCTTGTAGACGCCCAGCCCGCCTAAAATCACGCCTGCCACCACATATCCCACCAAAATCCGGGCGGGGGTGAGCTTCGTATAATCGATCAGCACCTGGCCGATGGCGCAGAAGGCGCCGCCTACCAGAAAAGCCTTGAGATATTCCAAAAAAATGTCCAAATTTTCTTCGCTCCTTTCGCCCCGTCAGGACGGCATCGTGGTGGACAGATGCACCAGATGCGCAATCCCGGGGATGGATTCTCCCTGCTGTACCGAGGTGGTGCTCATCAAAGCGCCGGTGGCCACAAACAGAACGTCCTTGAGCTGGCCCTGGCGCATTTTTGGCAGAATATCCGCGCACAGTACGGAGGCCGAGCAGCCGCAGCCGGAACCGCCCGCATGGACGTCCTGCTGCTCCAAATCATAGATCAGCAGCCCGCAGTCGTGGTGCTTGGAATTCAGCGAAATGCCCTGCTGTTCCAGCAGATCGTATAGGAGAGTGCTGCCCACTTTGCCCAGATCCCCGGTGAGGATCAGATCATAGTTGTCCGCGTTGGTGCAGGTGTCCTCAAAATACGTCTTGATGGTATCGGCCGCCGCGGGAGCCATGGCCGCGCCCATATTGTTGGCGTCCTTGATACCCAAATCCTGAATGCGCCCAATGGTCACCTTGCGCACATAGGGCGGCAGGCTGCCCTTGCCCAAAACAGCCGCTCCGGCGGCTGTGGCGGTCCACTGGGAGGTAGGCGTTCTCTGTCCTCCATATTCCAGGGGGAACCGGAACTGGCGCTCCGCGGAGCAGAAATGGGAGGAGGTCACGGCGATTCCCTTCTGTGCCGCGCCGCTCTCCAAAAAGATGGAGCATACCCCCAGGGATTCCGCCATCGTGGAGCAGGCGCCGTACAGCCCCACAAAGGGCACACCCAAATCCCGCAGGCCATAGGTGGAGCTGATGCACTGGTTGAGCAGATCCCCGGCGAAAATGTAATCGCAGTCCTGGGCGCTGACGCCCGCCTTATCCAATGCCTTGTGAACCACATCGGTCTGCATCCGGCTTTCGGCCTTCTCCCAGGAGCTCTCCCCAAAGGTGGAGTCCTCATTGAGCAAGTCAAACTTCTGAGCCAGCGGCCCCTGGGATTCCATTTTGGAGCCGATAGCGGCATACCCCAGGACAGAAATGGGCGTGTCCAGCTGGACGGTGCGGCTTCCTATCTTTGTTGCCATAGTGCTTCCACTCTCCCTTCGTTACAGCAGCCCAAACAGGTACAGGATGACGCCATAGGCCACCGAGGCCAGCGTTCCGTACACAATCACCGGCCCGGCGATGATAAACATCTTGGCGCCCAGGCCCAGCACATAGCCCTCCGCTTTAAATTCCAGCGCGGGGGATACCACGGCGTTGGCAAATCCGGTGATGGGAACCAGGGTACCAGCCCCGCCCACCTTGGCAATTTTGTCATACAAGTTCAGCCCAGTCAGCAGAGCGCTGAGAAATACCAGGGTGATGGAGGTCATGGCCCCCGCCTGGGTTTCATCAAATCCCAGCATGGCGTAGGAGTTGAGCAAAAACTCTCCCAGCAGGCAAATCACCCCACCGATGAGAAACGCCATGGTGATATTCTTTGCGCTTTTACTGTTGGGGGACTCCTTTTGATTGAGTTTTTCATATTCCTGCGGCGTCATTGGCATAAATGGACACTTCCTTTCCCCCGCTGCTAACATCAATGAAACGGGGTGTTTTTCCTGCCGAATCCGGCAGCGTTCAGCGCCGCGCAGGGCGCTCTGGTGTTAGTATGATCCGCATTTTCCAAAATTATGTCTTTTCATAAAAATTTCCGAAAAATCCCGCCCAACTCCACGGCCCGGCGGGTGTTTCCCAGCTGGCAGCGGCTGCGGGCCTTCGCCGGATGTTCTGTTTTCGGCGGGTTCCTTGGGCGTCCCCGCTTTGACTCAAAACCTCCCCAGCGCCTTTCCAAAGCAGCCGGTACCCCGAATCCGCGTGCCCCAACCCCTTCCTCCCGGATACCCGCAGCCCGCTCAACTTCCGGTTTGGCGCTCCACAACCAATGGTGGAACTTTCCAACTAAAACTCAACACGCAGTCCCTTCGCTTTGAGAATCGTTTCTTATACAATAGAAGTTACCATATAAGGAAGGGTGGACGAGAGTATGCAGCAGAACATCGGTAAAACCATCGCCCGGCTGCGAAGGGAGAGAACCCTTACCCAGGACCAGCTGGCGGAACAGTTCGGCGTATCGCCACAGGCGGTATCCAAATGGGAAAACGATCTCGCGTGCCCGGATGTTTCCCTTCTGCCCCTGATTGCGGATTTTTTCTCAATCTCCCTGGATGAGCTGTTCGGACGCCCACCCGCTCCGGTGGTGGCACAACTGCCGCCCCAGCAGAGAACAGACTCCCGGGAACGAATGCTGCGCATCACCGTGGACTGCGAGGATAACGATACGGTGCGGGTTAATCTCCCCGTCACCCTGGTTAAAGTGGGAATGCAGATGGGCATCGGCCTTCCCCAGCTCTCCGGGCAGGAATCTTTGGAACATTTGGATTTTGAAAAACTGCTGCTTATGGTGGAGCAGGGGGTGATCGGCCGTCTGGTAGAGGTCACGGATTCCGCCGGAAATCTCGTAGCAATCGAAGTGATCTGACGATACCGATTACCCCGGAGCAGGAAGGCCGAGCCGTGTTTTCAGGTTCTATCCCCAATATTACCCAGCTAAGCCCCGGCACGCTTCGCCTGCTCACCAAGCTTTTGGGCAGCGGACACCGTGCCTGGACACAGTTTTCCCAGGGAATTCCCCAGGAGGGCTTCAGGCGCCCGGCGCTGGAACCGGCCCGGTGCCCCATGGCGTTTGCGGACTGGGCTCTGGTGGAGATGATAAGCCGGGACAGCGCCAAACTCTTCATCCGATTATAGTCCCCGTCCCTTCGGCTTATATTTTAGGCCGAAGGGATTTTTTGTATATATACAATTTAATTTTATATTTTTTGCCGGATATGTTATACTTCCCTTGAGGTGAATTTTATGAAAAAATTCCTATCGTATTGTCTGGCGTTTCTGATTCTCCTGACGCTTCCCGGCTGCGCAGGCTTCCTAGACGGCAAAATACTCGGGCTCAACCGTTCCCCCATCTACCAATGGGGGACTGAGGAGTTTTCCTTTTATGACGGCAGCGGAAATGAGGTTGATTTTCCCACCGACGACTCCCTAATGCTTTCCAGCTGCAACCAAAAAAACAGCGGCAATTTCCAGACAAAACGAGGGGTAAAAATCGGACAGCGGGCTACCGCAGCTCTGAACAACTATGAGCTGGATTACTTCAAATGGGCCGTTAACAAAATCGGAAAGACTGACGCCGAAGCTCAGCGTTACCAGGGGATCCACGATAGGTACAAAACCGCAACGGAGGCCTTGGCACATGCAAAGGACTTTCTGAGTCAGGATGAGTCCCTCTATCTGTGGATGGAGTTTTATCTGGACGCTGATGACAACCTTGTTCCCTTTTTGCTGGATGAGAACGGGGATTTTCTCGACGACAAATGGGCGTCGGGGCGGGACACCTACAGCATCAGGTTTACCATTAAAAATGAAATAATAAAAGATGTGACCGTGGAACACCGCAAGGGGGTTCCGATTCTGATCCGAAATGAGGTAAAATCCTTTCCCGATACCCTGCTGCATGACCGCCGACTCTCCTGGGACATGAAAAAACCGGACATTGAACAGGTGGTCGGCCCCTTGGTGGACCGTACCAGTGAAATCGGTTTTACGGCTCACTATTCCGAATCCCGAAATATTGATATCGAAGGCCATTCTTTCTTCGTCCGATATCTCTTTGATAAAAGCGGTCGGCTGAGTAACGTCTCCTATATCTCCGATAATTCGGAAAATGCCATGGGGGCAATTACTAAATTTATGAACTCCAAATTTGGAGAGCCTATCGCACTCGAAAAACATAAATATTTCGCCTCTGACATCCCCTATTGGGCTGTCAACTGCAAGGGATTCCGGTATTCCGCCGATATAGCAATCCATCCAAATGTGATGATTGTATTTTGCAGCAGGAGTGAGGATTCCGAATAATTCCGGCCCCCTGCCTGAATCGCCCCCTGTTCGGCACGTCGCCGGGCAGGGGCGATTCTTACGAATTCCCGGCAGCCCTATTCCCCCACACCATGTTATCCCCGAAGCCCCAATCATCTAGTCTTCTGGAAAAACCGCAGCGCATCCACGGGCACAGCAGCGTGATTTTTGGAATATCCCGCGTGATCGTTTTCTCAATCTTTCAACCGAAATTGCATAAAATTGCACTCTTTATCCAGTTATGCCGCCAATTCTTAAAAACTCGTCGAATTTAATATAATTTACCTCTATTTTTATTGTTTTTATTTAAAATTTGCTGTACCTCTTGGATAAAATTCCGCTTATTCGTTGCCGAATGTCCGGTTTATAGTCTCCTTGCGAGCTGTGAATTCCCCCATTTTTAGTTAAAAAGTTGAAAATTATATCCGGCTTTGTTGACAACTTTTTAGAATCATGGTATCGTTGAAACAATCGAATATTGGCAAACCCGATGAAAATCGGTGACGCAAAGCTATAGGGTCTTCGTCCCTGGGACATGACAGCCAGCTGCAGCAACTACACACTGATCATCTGCGCATACTCTTGAGCAGTGTTTTTTTGTTATGCATGGTACGCCTGTAAGCTTTACGCCTACAGGCTTTTTATTCGTCAAAAAATAAATGAAACTGGGTGTTTTGATGATGGTACAATTAATCAGCGGCGAGTACTCCCTAGAGGGCCGAACGTATTGTTCTTTTGGACTGAAATGCGGCAATATCCGGTTTGAGGATATCTCCACCGACCGGTCTGCGGTGGAAAACCTGGTATGTCTGTGTAATCGTTTCGAGGTGTCGTCAGAGCATCTTGCGGATCTGATAGATGACTTTTTGGCAGCTCCTGATGATGTCCAGTTTACCCGGCAGGCCCTCCCCTGCGCACAGCTGTTTTTGAATTTTGCCGCCAGCCCTGTCTAGGCGCCTTTGGAGTTTACTCCGGTTTCCTCCTGCCGCCAGTTTGGCAGCCCGGCGATGAGTTTCCTTCCCTGTCCGTTCTCCCGGCCCCGGTCAATTCGCAACCGGCAGAACTACCGCCGTCTTTTGCGGGAGCACAGCGTCAATTTCTGTGATTGCCGCTGCGGCGCTCCTCTTTGCCCTCCTTGCTTTTTCTTCCCTGGTTTTGTATGATTGTAGTAAATGGTGCCGCGGGTTTTTTACCCGCTTTTTGAAATTCTGAAAATTTTTTTGCAATCGCTGCAATAAAACGGCCCCTTCCTGCAATTAGTACCATAGAAAGGGTAGAAAAATGATGAAGCTTCAAGACTCCACCTCCGCACAGACCGGGAGTGCGGAACATACGGAATTCTTACTCAGCCTGACAGCGCAGGGAAGCGGGGAAGCATTGGCGGCCCTCTATGAGCAGACCAGGATTTCTGTGTTTTCCTATCTGCTTTCCTATCTCAATTGGCACGACGCACAGGACGCCATGCAGGAAACCTTTTTGGCAGTCTATGAATCCTCAAAAAATTACCAGGCGAAGGGCACGCCCCTGGCCTGGATCCTGGGCATCGCCAGGAATACCGCACTGATGAAGCTCAGAGGGGCAAACCGGGAAACCGTCCGGCCCCAGGAATACTGGGATGAAATTCAGGTGCAGATGCCCGAAGCTGCCATCGAGGACAGGCAAATTCTCCAGCATCTCCTGCAAAAGCTTACTCCGGAGGAATACCGGATTGTGGTGTTCCACGCGGTCAGCGGGCTGAAATTCCGTGAAATCAGCACAATTTTATCTCTGCCCTTGTCTACTGTCCTATCCAAGTACAGCCGATCAATGAAAAAACTAAAAAAAGCATGGGGAGAAGAAGTGCATGATGCGTAATCGGGATTTCGAGGCTAAAATTAAAGCCGCATTTGAACATACCGCGCCGGATCGCTCTGAGCAGCTCAGAGGCCTTCTCTCCCAATGCGGCAGAGGAGCCGAGCTTATGAATACAAAGAATGAACCCGTCAAAACTCAAAAAAGGCGAATCCCCCTTTGGGCCCGCTGGACCGCAGCAGCGGCAGCTGTCCTTGTGTTGGGAACCGGAGTTTTCTTTGGCGCACGCTATTATTCGCAGAACCTGGTGGTAGATTCCCAAATCCTGCTGGACGTCAACCCCAGTATTGAACTCAAGCTCAACGCCAACGACAAGGTGATGGAGCTCAACGCCAAAAATGACGACGCCGTGGAGATCCTGGATGACATGGATTTAAAGGGAACCGACCTGAATGTAGCAGTCAACGCGCTGCTGGGTTCCCTGGTGAAGCATGGCTATATCGGGGAGGTCTCCAACTCCATTCTGGTCACCGTGGAAAGTGAGGACGCCGAGCATGGCCATCAGCTGCAGGCCCAGCTGGTGGAGGAAATCGACCGGATTCTCTCCGCTCAGTCCATCGACGGCGCCGTGCTCAGCCAGAGCCTTTCTGAGGATACTGACGCTGAACTCAAAACCCTGGCCGACCAGTACGGCATCTCCATGGGCAAGGCGGCCCTGGTGCAGCTTCTGCTCTCCAATAACCCCACCTACCGCGCTGAGGATCTCTCCAAGCTCACCATCAACGAGCTCAACCTCCTGCTGGCCTCCCAGAAGGCGGCGCTCTCCGACAGCGGCATCAATTCTGTCGGGGCCGCCAGTGATAAGGCCTATATCGGGGAAGAGAAGGCCAAACAGGCAGCGCTTGCCCACGCGGGGCTTGCAGAGCAGGACGTTACCATCCATAAGCTCAAACTGGATTTCGAGGACGGCCAGGTGGAATACGAGGTGGAATTCTTCACCTCCACCCGGGAATATGAGTATGATATCAACGCAAAAACCGGAGAAATCCTCTCCTATGACACCGAGGAGATCGCGCCCTCTCATTCCTCCGATTCTTCCGAATCCTCCTCATCCAGTGCCTCCGGCGGCGCTCAGACCGGGCGCATCAGTATGGAGAAAGCCAAGCAGATTGCCCTGCAGCACGCAGGGGTCAGCGCCTCCAGCGCAACATTCTATAAGGCGAAGCTGGATCGGGACGACGGGCTGGAGCTGTATGAGCTCAAGTTCTACACCTCCGGCAGGGAATATGAGTATGAACTGCGCGCTTCCGACGGGGCTGTCCTGTCCTATGACTATGAGGAGCTTCCTTCGGAATCTTCCTCCTCCGGCTCCTCCGCGGCCTCAATCGACGAAACCCAGGCCCGAAAGCTGGCTCAGCAGCGGGCGCCGGGGGCAAAAATCACCTCCTGCAAGCTGGAAACGGAAGACGGCACCGCTGTGTATGAAATTGAACTGCAGCAGGGCAGCACGGAGTATGAATGTGAAATCCGGAAATCCGACGGCGCGATCCTCAAGTGGAAATCCGAGACTGACGACGACTAAGCGCCGGTTTCGGAACCTCAAACAGAGCGCTGTGCCCATAGATGCACAAAGCCGTAAGGCGCAGACAGAACGCGCCGCCGCCCTGGCCCCGCTCCCCCTCCCGGTGTTTGAAGCTGGTCTGGCTCAAAACGCCATAGCGGGCAGCCGGCCCCGGGGCCAAAGGGGAAAACAGAGCCTTTCCTTTTTGCCTATACTGTTTCGCCGTCCGTCAGGGAGGCGCCCCATACCGGCGGGCGCCCAGCCTGCCGGACGGCGCTTTGCGTCCATGGTCCAAGGCCTTTTATCGGCCGTCTGCTCTTAATCCGGCGGTACAACAAAGAAAAACACCCGGGAATCTGATGATTCCCGGATGTTTTTAATCCATTGGCCTGCCGTTAGGCGGCAAACACATTGACAGCGCGTAGCTTGCGGGGATCCTTAGGATCCGCCTCGGTGTCAAAGGTTACCTTCTGGCCCTCAGCCAGTGTTTTAAATCCATTTCCCATAATGGAAGAAAAATGCACAAAGACATCGCCGCTTCCATCGTCGTTGGAGATAAATCCAAAACCTTTTCCCTCGTTAAACCATTTCACAGTACCGTTATTCATCAACGAATACCTCCTAAAAATAATGTTATTCGAAATCGTGCAAACAAAAAACCGTCGGCAGCTAGTCAAAATGGAACTTGACTAGGTGCCAACGGCAATCAATCAGTACATTTAGAATACTTGTTTAGTATACAGGTTTTTTATAGATAAGTCAAGGGTTTTATCAAAGAAATTTTTTCCAGAATTTCTGCCGCCAGATCCCCGCTGTCTTACCGCGGCCCACCCGGGCTGCAATACCGGGAAAAAACCAAGCGGCTGTCAGCGGCTACTCCTGGGGTTCCCCAATTTCCCCTAGGCAGAAATCGCTTTCCCTTAGGGAATAGCCCCGGATCTGTGCCTTAGGCGCGTCATCCACAATATAGCTGACCACATAGATTTCCCCATCCGGGAACTGCACCCAGCCGGTGTAACCCAAATCGCTCACCGGGCTGCGGTCGTAGTCCAGGGGCATAATCCGGGACCACTGCTCGTCCCGCTGGGATCGCAGCAGGCTCTGGGAACTGGTGAGCGCCGCAAACATATTCTGCGTCCAGAAGCCCAGCCAGCCCTTACCGCCCTGCATAAACCGGTAGGTCACCAGCACGTTGCCGCTTTGCAGAAAACCTGCTGTGGGCCGGTGACAGCCGGGCAGGGGCATGGTGTGCAGGGGCTCCCAGCTCTCCCCGTCATCCCGGGAAATCGCCTTGTAGCAGTCATAGCCCTTACCGGAATTCTCCCGCATCAAGGCCACCAGCGGGCCCTGAGGATGCTGGACAATGGAAACCTCACACAGGTTGAGCTGCGGATCCTTTCCCACAACGACAGGCCCCTGCCAGGTACGCAGGTTATCGTCGCTGTACCACAGCTGCTGGGCCAGCTTTCCGGTTTCGGCGTCAGGATAATGCGCGGACAAAAGCAGACGCCCGGTACGGGTGGTGACGATTCTGTCCGGTACAATCCCATAGGCCGGGGTGTCAAAGGGGCCCTCCCATTGGGTTCCCTCTGCGTCACCCAGCCACAGGACAATGACAGGGGCCTGGGGAGCCTTGCCCTCCTGCGGCCTGCTTCCCCGGTTGCACACCACTGAAAGACGCCCGTCCGGCAGATAGGACATCCGCACACAGTCGTAGCTGTAGCCGGTTCCCAGCGTACTTTCGGACAGGTAGTTTTTCCCGCTCCAGGTCCGGCCCCGATCCTGCGAGGTGCAGTACACCACACGGGTATAGCTTCTGTCCCCATGGTGGGTCATCTCAGTAAACATACACAGCAGCTTGCCTTTTGGAGTGAGCACCACATCGGGGAACGCCTCATACACACTGTCGTCCCGACTGATGGTAAACTTCTGAACAGCCATCTTCATATCCTTCCTTTCCTGGGGCTGGCGGCGTCATGGCAGCGCAGCGCCCCGCTTCTTATACCGCTGTAGTCCGGCCGGGGGCCTTTTGCCCCTATTGTAGCAGATACCGGAGTTCCCCACAATGGCCCGCGCTGTTTTTTCTCACAGATACCGTCTCAAACCCTCCCCAGCCTGCAAGGCGCCGCCGGGAGAGAGACTCCAGCGGTTTCTGCCTGTATTTCGTAATCTGCCATCCCCGCCGGGATGCGCTTTTAGGACAGCGCCCCTCAGGCGCCCCGTGCCCAAAAATACGCCCAAGCCTTTGCTCCCCGGGGATTGAGGCCTCCTCTTCCTCAAAATCCCGCTCTGCACCGGCATAGCCCAAGCCTATCCCTCATATCCTGTGGTAAACCGACTTGTGCATGGCTCCCCCGCCTGCACACTACCATCCTAACGGTACGGTTGACAGGCAGCTAATAATAAAGCATATTAGAAATATCTTAATTATTTAGGAGGTCTCTATGCCCAAATCACTAAAAATTGCCAGAATCGGCACGGAATGCGTGGCCTGCGGCTGCTGCGTACAGGCCTGTCCCCGGGATGCAGTCCGCATTGTCTATGGCATTACCGCCCGGATCATCCCAGAACTGTGTGTGGGCTGCGGGCGATGCGCAAAAACGTGCCCC
Organism: Marvinbryantia formatexigens; assembly: GCA_021771035.1. Lineage (GTDB taxonomy): Bacteria > Bacillota > Clostridia > Oscillospirales > Ruminococcaceae > CALXEM01. The sequence continues at coordinate 41,079 of JAETPU010000027.1, forward strand.
GCTGATGTAATTGACATCGTCGAACGGGGGGCTGCGCTGTGAAGAAAAAGAGATGGAGCGACTATTTGTGGATTGGCGAACTCCTCTATTTGCTTCTGGGACTGTTCAATATCCTGTTTGCCTGGTTGGGAATGCTGTTTTTCTGTATTCCTCTCCTCATCGCTGTCTTTGGCGGAAGCAAGGCCTACTGCAACCGTTATTGCGGGCGCGGGCAGCTTCTGGGGATATTGGGCGAAAAGCTCAAGCTGTCGAGAAATTCACCGCCGCCCAAATTTTTGCGCAGCCGGTGGTTCCGGTATGGGTTTCTCCTATTTTTCATGACGATGTTCGGCCTGATGCTGTTCAGTACATACCAGGTATTTATGGGAGCTCCGCTCTCCCAAACCGTGACGCTCCTGTGGGTGTTCAAGCTGCCCTGGCAGTGGGCGGACGTCAGCTTTGCGGCTCCATGGATCGGGCAGTTTGCCTTTGGCTTTTTTGGCGTGATGCTCACCTCCACCGTATTGGGACTCACAACAATGGTACTGTTTCGTCCCAGATCCTGGTGCGTCTATTGCCCTATGGGAACTATGACGCAGGGTATCTGCAAATTAAGGAATGGAAAGAAGGTCAAAAGCCATGGAGGATCAGGCAAAAATGATAGCGCAGCTGCTCAGGCTCTTAGCCAATGAACACCGGCTGCTGATTTTATGCGCACTGATGAACGGAAGGCTTACCGTTGGGGAAATCCATAAATGCGATCCCGGCATCACTGCCCCTGCCCTGTCGCAGCATCTGAACCAGCTCAAAACCGCTGGGATTCTTTCCTCTGAAAAACAGGGGATGAATGTCTTTTACCAAATTCAGGACCAACGTGTCATTGCGTTGATTCAGTCCATCAAACATCATTACTGCACATATGAAGGAGACGCCGCCCAATGAAACTTACAGTAAATCCGCAGAAATGCCCGCAAAACCACAGGTGCCCCTCCATAGCGGTCTGCCCTAAGGGCGCGATTACACAGCAGGATGCGAATTCGCTGCCGCAGATAGACGGAGAAACCTGTATCGCCTGCGGAAAATGTATCAAATTTTGCCCCAAGGGAGCCATTGAATTCCTTTAACGAGCAAAATCAGGATGAAGAAAATCCCTCTTGCCCTTTCACCCGGATGAACACGCCGGGTATCGGAGAAATCCAGGAGTACAGCTTTCCCGCAATTGTCCCCGCAGTATACCCGCCCGCCTGGCAGAGGTTATCCACACCCAGTTTAACCGGGGGATTTTTTCCGCCTGCCCGGCGACATACAAGAAGTCCCGGTATGCTTTTGGCATACCGGGACTTCTTCGATCTCTTGATAAAGGCCGGCGGTTTGGACGCTGCCCCTTCTCCATAATTATGCGGTTGGAATAAATTGCCCCAGGTATTGACGCAAATTGGCATCGCAGGCATACACATAGGTCTCTAAACTCTTTCTGTGACAGGTTCGCCAAAGGCATTCCTGACTATCGGCTGAACTCAAATAACTGCCCTTGTTGATTCTCAAAATAAAACATTGTCAGCTCTGCATTCGCGCCATATAAAAACAAATCTGTATGTTGCCGTTCAATTTGCAGTCTCTCGCACTCCTTCGTTTTTGTCAACAGGTTATAAGCACGGTCACAGCGTTCCACCCAAAGGTATTGATATTCAGAGGAGCCGACGATGCGGGGTTCAAGGTCGGCAACCGTCTGAAGATTGAAACGCCGGCACCAGGCAATATCATTTTTATAAAGCTGTTGACCCAGTTCGTTTGTTACAATATCGTCCGTATCATAAACGATGGGGATTTTTGTCTTATGCTGATGCGCAATAAACGCACGGCTGTGGCCATCTGTCAAGGTGAGCCTGCCGTCCCCAAAATCATAGACCGAAATCGGCTGGCACAACGTCATACGCTTTGAATCAAACCACTTTTCTATGTCAATCAGCTTGGATTTGTTCAAATACAGCTGGCTTATCCCTAAATCTGCTGGCGCAGCCCATTGAATTCCTGAAAAGAACATGGCCATTCTTACAACCTCTCTGAATTTCATAGGAAAGACCGACTTGCCCAAGCAAACCGGCCTCTGGATGGGGCGGACCGTTTCATCATCAATGAACCCATACGCCCAATACTACGCAAACGGGATTCCTGATATAGAATTCAGGCCTTGAGACCTTGGAATCAGGCATATCCTCATTGGGCAAAGTTCACAAAATCCTTTTGATATAGTTCGTAATCAACTGACGACTGTAATTCACCAATTTGATTTGTCCAAGAATTTTCATTCACCCGCAATTTCGTAAAACCCAGTTGTTCGTAAACATGCTGTGCTCTTGTGTTTTTAAGATTCGTATCGAGAATAATTTTTTGATACCCTAAATCCTGAAACAGAGAAGAAATCAGCATACTCAGCAGAATCTTTCCCACGCCTTTGTTTTGTTTGGAAAAATCACAGATTTTAATTCCGATTTCAGCAGTCTGACCACCTAAGTTACGATAGTTCATCTCTCCGATGGGGATACCGTCCATTTCGATCATCAGACGTCTGTGAGCTGTGTCAGTATCCTCCCGCAAACTGGCAGCAATACGTTTCGCAGTTTGCCCCGTCCCATTTGGGAACCCCGCGTGTGCCATTACTTTGCCGTCATTCCACCACGCGGCCAGCAGTTCTGCGTCCTTCTCAGCGGCGTTTCGGATGATTAAATTCTTATACTTCAAATACATTTCATATCCTCCATTTTGGGGAGGGTTACAGTAGCGTCACCCTCCTATTTGGGGGTTTAGTGATAACCTTTTTTTGAAAAAGTATTGGCGGGAATAGTATTACCAATAGCATTTTGTAGCGTGGGTTTCTTTATTGTTAGACTAGCGTACGTTCATCTTAAAACAGCAAGAGACAAGAAAATCAAATGCTTATCGCAAACATATGGGAAGATTATAGATATCAGTACGATGAAACCAAATAGAGGACGAGCGTATTTTCCCACCTATGAGTATATGGTTGATAATGAGGCCATAAAGGTTATGATTGATTTTGGAACAACATATTGTTAATATCACAGAGGAGATGAAGTAAAGATTGGATATGATAAAAATCGTCCTAATTTTAGCTATATAGATGGTTACAAAGGAGATACTTTTGCTGCAGTAGTTGGTTCAATATTAGGAGGGATAGCTCTATTTTGTGGCTTGTTAGCCGGATACCTCGTATGGTTTGTCTAGACAAGCCCATATGAGAGCCTGGCAAACAAACCACAAAATTACAACCTGTCCCCCAGTCCCAAACTGCCCACTGCAGCAAAAGAGCCCTCTTTCCGTTCTCATTGAAGTAGCGTTTATAACACATGGCTCACATCAGCGGTGCAAATAGAACAAAAAAACTTTCAAGCGCTTTTTCTTTCCGGCCTCGATCCAAAAATCGTTGCCATGAATAGGCATCGCAATTCTGAATGTCGTCTTTAAAAATGTCAATATATTGTTTGACCAATGGGGAGGAGTAGAAAACCCCACACACCTCATCATCTACCATAAGGCTACGCATATCCATATTGACGGAACCGATGCAGCAAATCTCATCATCGATCACCATGGTTTTGGCATGCACATAACCCCTATATTTATATACCTTTGCTCCATATTCCAATAATTGCCCGCAATAATAAGTGGTTACAGGATCTAAAAAGAAACTGGCTTTAATGCCGGGAATCATCAATTCAATCTCAACACCACTAGCCGCTGCAGCCTTCAGTGCATCCAAAATAGATGCGTCCGGAATAAAGTAAGGGGTCTGAATGCGGATGCTCTTTTTGGCGCTGGAGATCATGCTGAGATAACACATTTTAACAGCTTCTTTATTGGTGTCAGCGCCCCCCACAATAAACTGGCAAAGCTTATCCGAAGCCTCAAATGTTTTTGCAGTAATAGATGAGACGTATGACACAGCCTGTTCCCAATGGATTTGTCTCACAGCACAAAGCCAATCTGTCAGGAAATACTCATCAAGCACATTTACACATTCGCCATCCAGACGGATCTGTGTGTCGCGCCAAGGATTTTTGACTTTTGCCATATTGGCATATTGCCTGCCAATGTTCATACCGCCGATATAACCTATCTGGTGGTCGATAGCGACGATTTTGCGGTGACTGCGGTAATGGGTAAAATAGGGCTTTACCCGAACCAATTTACCACCGGCATCGAGCAGTGGCTGGAACATTTTTTGCGGGGTGGAGAGATTGGCTATAAAATCACACAATACCAAAACTTCTATTCCCGCGGAAGCTTTTTCGGCAAGTACAGATACCAAAGCCTCTCCTATTTCGTCATGGTGAATGGTATAGAACTCTATGTAAATACACTGTTTCGCACTTCTGATATCCGCAAAAAGTTGCCGGTAATGCTCCTTACCATTGGTATATAGATCTGCGCGGTTATAGCTGGTGAGCCTACTTTGATTGTAGTTGCAGTTAAAACGGGCAACTCGCGACCCGACTGGGGACAAATTAGAGGGATCAACTATATTTGTTTGGGGAGGGCAGAGATTAGGCCGTTGTTTTTTTAAGCGCCTTTTGCGCGCAAAATCAGTTATTTTAATTGACATTGTACTGCCGAATATCAAATACAAAATTGCACCGAAATATGGAAGGCACAGCAAAACAAAAACCCAAAGCAATGCTTCTGTGGGGGATTTACGTTCTAAGAATATCACAGCAGTGAGCATGAAAATGTAGATAAAGAACAAAATCAGTTTTAACATAAATAAGCACCTTCTCTTTTATAGATGCACTTAAATACTACTTTTCTTCTTGACCCGTCTCTTTTCTCATATGGTTAAATACTGGAATATACATGAGCAAGGCGAAAACCATAACGGCCATCATCAGCAATATAAGGCCATTCACAAGCGAAGGCGACAGGTGGGGAAAAACAAAAAGCAGCAGTAGGCCAACAAACAGTACAGCGGTGCATACTTTGCCAAACCACATTGCGCCATCCAGCATCTTGCCTTTTTTCAGGAAAAGCAACCCCATAATCCCCATGTAACCCTCTTTAATAGCCATAAGGCCGATCAAAGCCCACATCAGAGGGTATCGGATCGCCAGACAGATCGCCAACGCCGCATGTGTCAATTTATCCGCAATGGGATCGAGCACCTTACCCAACTCTGTAACCATGTCGAACTTTCTTGCCACCAATCCATCAAATAGATCCGTGAGACTGGAAAGTAAAACGATTCCAGCCGCCAATAAATAGTTTTCTTTTGCCGCATAAACATAGCAAAACACAGGGATGAGAAGGATGCGGAAATACCCCATCAAATTTGGAATCGAAAAAATTTCTTTTGCTTTAAGGCGTTTCATTGCAATCATCCTTTCCGGCTAAATACCGCTAATTTCACGGCTAAAAGTACAGCCTTCTAAAAGCCATTGATTCATCAGTTTTTTTGTATAAGCACTAAAGTCCAATGTGTTGCCCCTTGTTTTTGCCTTTGCCAAGGGAATTCATCGTAGCCAATTTAGGCGGTTGCCGACGACAGAGAAAGCATGCTTCTATACCGAAATCCGCACCGCAGATTTCCTGCAGCGCTTATATGGAAAAACTCCCTGCTGAACACCGGCAGGGAGCTTTCAGTTTATCGATCGCATTTTCTTTTCTGCTGTCAAGAGCAGTGCCGGTTGGGACTGCACCAACAGCCAGTATAACCGCAATCCAAAAAGCGATATTACTTGTTCTCTCCGGTCTGCAGGTCGTCCTTGCCTTCGTTCGGCTGGAAAGACGTTGTTAGATCCGCTACACCACCCCACGACCACGACATATCAAGTCATTTATGGTGTTTGATCAGCCCAATAGCTTTGACGATTTCTAGCAGGATCACCGGGACAATGGCCAAACCGAAGCCCAGAACATACAGGTTAAGGGGCAGACGAATCAGGCCGAACACAGTGGCTACTGGGGGAATAAAGAGCACCAAGCACATCAAAGCCACAGAGACCAGACTGGCCAGATTCAAATATTTGTTGGTAAAGAACCCGGTCTTAAAGAGAGATTTATGGGAACGCATGTTGTATGCGTGAAAGATCTGGGTGAAAGCCAGCACAAGGAAAGCCATGGTGCGACCGCCCTCGATCGTGCCGGTTACCTGGCCACCAACACGGAAGCCGATGAGGGACAAAACGGCGAACATAATGCCCTGCAAAACGACCTGGACACCCAGTCCCTTGGCAAAGATGCCTTCCTTCTTGGGCTTGGGCCTACGGTCCATTACATTGGGATCGATGGCCTCCATCCCCAGAGCGATGGCTGGAAGGGAGTCTGTGACCAGGTTGATCCACAGCAGCTGCATGGACAGGAAAGGAGCCTGGTTCCACAGAAGCATGGCAATGAAGGTAACGAGAACCTCGCCGATATTTGTACCCAGCAGGAATGCGACTGCCTTTTTGATGTTGTCGTAAATGCCCCGGCCTTCCTGTACTGCGGACACGATGGTGGCGAAGTTGTCATCCATCAGCGTCATATCAGAGGCGCCCTTTGCAACATCGGTGCCGGTGATACCCATGGCACAGCCGATATCCGCTGCCTTCAAGGCGGGTGCGTCGTTGACGCCATCTCCGGTCATCGCCACGATGGCGTCTTTCCTCTGCCATGCCTTAACGATACGGATTTTATCCTCGGGGGAGACACGAGCATAGACTGCAATCCCCTCGACCTGCTTATCCAGTTCTTCCTCACTGATTTTGGAAAGGTCGCTGCCGATAATTGCCCGATCACCGGTTTCCATAATACCCAGCTGCTGGGCAATGGCGGAAGCGGTCAGCACATGGTCGCCAGTGATCATCACCGGCTTGATTCCAGCCTGTCGGCAGGTCGCAACAGCCAGTTTTGCCTCCTCACGAGGCGGATCGATCATGCCTACCAAACCAACCAGGGTCAAGTCATGCTCCAAGCTTTCCGATGTAACCTCTTCGGGCACCTTGTCGATCACTTTACAGGCCACAGCCAGCACCCGAAGGGCCTGACGGCTCATCTCTTCCACTACACCTGCGACCTTGTCACTCACGCCGGAGATGCAGCGAGAAGCCAGTGTATCGAAGCCACCTTTGGCGATAACTACCAGCTTGCCGCTGATCTGGCATACCACACTCATTAGCTTGCGGTCAGAATCGAACGGAACTTCAGCTACGCGGGGGTACGCTTTATTTAAGGCATCTTTGGTAAAGCCGTTCTTTAAAGCGGCGGAAACGATGCAGGTTTCAGTGGGATCGCCAATGTCCACTTCTTTTCCGTTCTGAACAGAGACGGTGCCATCGCAGCACAGGGTCCCCAGCTTTAGCAGAGTTTGGATCTCTGGCGCGTTGGACTGGGAGATGTTTTCGCTGCGGTCGCCTTGGACACAATAACCTCGAATAAGGGTCATGCGGTTTTGTGTCAACGTGCCCGTTTTATCCGAGCATATCACCGACGCGCCGCCCAAAGTCTCCACGGCAGGCAGCTTGCGAATGATGGCATTCCGCTTGGCTAGCCGGGTCACACCGATAGACAAAACAATGGTAACAATTGCGGGAAGCCCTTCGGGAATCGCCGAAACAGCCAGGGAGATGGACACCATAAAGATCTCCATCAACTCCATGCCGCTGGCAAGGCCAATGGCGAAGATCACACCACAGATGGCAATGGCCAGCACCCCTAGCATCCGGCCCAATTGAGCAAGTTTCTTCTGCAACGGGGTCTGCGTCTGTTTCTCGTTGTTCAGAATACTGGCGATGTGCCCCATTTCAGTATCCATACCGGTAGCAGTGATGACCATTTCGCCGTGTCCATATGTAACACTGCAGCCGGAATAGACCATATTTAGCCGGTCGCCCAATGGGGAGTCTGCGGCGACCTGTACCTGTGCGTCTTTCTCTACAGGAATAGATTCACCAGTAAGGGCAGATTCCTCCACTTTTAGGTTGGATGCAGAGATCAGCCGACCATCAGCGGGGATGTAGTCGCCCGCTTCGATTAAAACGATGTCTCCGGGAACCAATTTGGCTGCATCGACAATAGACTCCTGTCCATTCCGCCGTACTCGCGCATGGGGAGCAGACATATTCTGAAGTGCCTCTAAAGATTTTTCCGCCTTGCTCTCTTGGACTGTACCCATAATGGCGTTCAGAACAACAATGAGCAAGATCAGAGCAGGCTCAAAAAACTCCGTTGGATCGTTGCCCTGAAGTGCCACGTAGAAAGAGATGGCAGCTGCAGCCAACAAAATCAAAATCATGACATCTTTGAACTGACTGAAGAACCGCCCTGCGAGGGTTTGCTTTCGCTTTGCCTTCAATCGATTCTCGCCCACCCGAGTTAGGACCTCTTCAGCCTGAGCGGAAGTAAGACCATGTTCGGGATCGGTGTTCAGCGCTTGGCATATATCTTGCGCTGGTCGATCATACGCTTCCATAACAAAAAATCCCCTTGTCTGTAATCTTAATTAGTTTATTTTTAAACTATCCGCAGGATAGAATATTGCGAAATGCGAGATCTGTCAATTGATAACGGTTTGCTTTTGCAATTCGTTTACAATTATGACGTGCTTCATTTACAAATGCTCAGAGTTCACCGCTAAGGCAAGGAGCATCAATGCGGATAGGGTTATGTTCCTCAATATATTCCTGTTGCATCGGTCCCCAGTGTTATGGTTGTAGCATATTATTTAATCGCACCACAGCCAGAACAGATGTAGCCGGTAGTGATTGTCTCATCCCATGCTGGGGAAACTTCTTTAGTCTCAGTCCAAGCTGGTGAAACTTCCACAGGACGCGTACTATAAGAGACGCAACCACTGTTACTGAAAGGGTCGATATGACTATCTACCTCTGCTTGATTATTGAAAACTTTGCCGCACCCGTTACAAACAGCGCGAGTTTCATATACTGCATCATGGTGAACCGTCTGATACACCGCATCATGATGCACGACCGTGGTCTGGGCAACCCAGTTATGGACATGCTGCGGCTTGCTCTCGCCTCCACCGTTGGAACCGGAGTTTCCACCATTGCCAGAGCTGCCATTTCCACCAGTCTCGAGCTCGGGTACGCCCTCGCTCCCGCCTGACGACTCGTCGGTCACGCCCTCCTCGACCTTCTGGCTCTCCTCATCCACCTTGTCCTTGTCGGCGTTCGGGTTAGCCTCGATGTTTTCCTTTGCCAGCTCGATGGCCTTGCTGCCGTTTTCGCCAGTTAGGGTCTCGTCGCCTTTCTTGACCGCCTCGACAACACTTTTCACGATGCCGTTGAGGGCATCAGCATTCACTTTGTCGGCGGCGATGGGCTTGAACTCGAAGGGAAGATCGTCCTTATCGGCATTTTTGCCCTCGTCGGCCACAGACTTTACCTTGGATGCCTTCGGAACCTCGTAGGTGGAGCCGTTCTTGTTGACCGGTGTGATGAAGGAGACTTCGTACTCACCCTCGGCTGGGACATCGAGCGCATGCGGTTCGTTCGCGTCATAGGCGTGGTAGTAATCGACCTTCTCCTCTTTGTTCACGATATGGGCGATGACCGGTGAGGATTCGCCCTTCACCCAGCCATCTGCTTCAGCACCGATTTGGATGACGTGCTGAACCACTGGCAGATCGTCCTGTCGATGGCTCAGCGTATACCACGTAATTCCACCGATGAGGGCAATTACAAGAAAAACAACCAGTCCAGACAAGACAGCCTTCTTCTTGGACACTTCGCGTCCAAAGAGCGTCACTGTGGTCTTCTTGCCTTCGTTACCTTCCATGTTGGGAACATGCGGCACCGGCTGCTTGTCCTTGTCAAGGTCCTTGTTGTTTTCCATAAAGTATCTTCCTCTCCATGCCGCACCACCGGACTGGCACTTAAATTCTAACTTAAAATACAGAAGCTGCTATTTCTTTACACGAACATCTACTCGCTTCTAAAACTGTATAGAAAATCCAAGAAAAAGTAAGGAGTACAATCTAAAACCAGATCGTATTCCTTACTTTTTGCATTTTTCGATGAAGTGATATATGTACTCGCTAAATAGAGTTTCTCATTTGGTATAGACTCTCATCTTTAACTGAGTTACCAATTACTAATGCTCACCACATTCACCTGCATGTTGGTGTTCGTGACAAACAGAGCCAGTAGAAACTAGTTCTCCGCGCAGATAAGCCTCTACAGCAGCTCGTGCATCTCCTTGTGCACCTACGATCACTTCTACGCCTCGCTCATTAAAAATGTCTACGGCGCCTCCGCCCATACCACCAGAAATAATGACCTCTGCACCATTATCTGCTAAAAAATTAGGCAAAAAGCCAGGCCGATGACCAGGGTTGGGGACAGAGTTCTCAGCGGTGATTTTGCCTTCATTGGCTTCGAAGAAAATAAAGTTCTCACAATGGCCAAAATGACCGGCAACAGTAGATCCCATAGCTGCAACTGCAATTTTCATGATACATTTCTCCTTATACAATTTATAATCCAAGCAAATTGCTTGTAAATTCAAATATAGATTTTAGTGCATCTCTAGCTGGACAGTCTATATCTGCCAGACTCTTTCCGGCATTAACAGCATGAGACGCAACCTTATCATAAGGAATGATACCTGCAAAAGGGATTCCTCTTTCTTGGCAAAAAACGCGGATAGCCTTTGTGCTCTCTGGACTGACGTCCCACTTGTTGACGCAAACGGCCAACTGGGCATGAAAACTTTCAGCAGCCTTCACCAATCGTTCCAAATCGCTGATACCAGAGAGACTTGGCTCAGCAACAACCAGCACGAGATCCATGCCACTGATAGAGGCGATTACTGGGCAACCGATTCCAGGCGATCCGTCAATAATAGCAAGTTCAGAATCTTTGGGTGCATTTTTCAGCATCGCCATCTTCACATCAGTTACCAACTTACCGGAGTTCCCTCTTCCCATTTTCAGCATAGCTGTAGAAAAAACGCCGTCACCCAGGTAAAGTTCCTTTTTTCCAGCCACATCTTCAACTAGTGTTATTGCTTCCTGAGGACAAACATAGGAGCAAACTCCGCATCCCTCGCAGGCATACTCATTGACTTGGTATTTTCCTCCCAGCTTTACCAAGGCATTAAACCGACAGTGGGACTGGCAGGTCCCACAACCGACACATTTTTCCGAGTCAATAACAGCTTTATTTCCTCCCAAAAAATCTAAAACTTGGGGTTCTACTATTTGAGCGTTCACCAGATGAAGGTTGGGCGCATCCACATCGCAGTCAGCTACTGCCTTGGCATGCGCAAACCGAGTAAAAGCTGCAGCTGTAGTCGTTTTTCCAGTTCCACCTTTACCACTAAGAATCAACAAGCGTTTCATACTGCACCTCCAATCCTGCCTAAGAGGTGAGTAAATAAATTTCTTGTCGCCATATCATGATGGCATGCCAGCTGTCCATTGGCTGTCAGGGCGGCAATCTTTTTTGAATAGGGAATGCGAACAAGGACATCTAGGCCATATTCCATACAGAAATCATCTAATGGGGAATATGGAGTCTCTTGTTTATTGACTACAACACCACAAGGCTTTCCTAATAACCTTACCAACTCATAGACCATTTTAAAATTGTGGAATCCAAATGCTGTTGGCTCTGCCACAAGCACACAGTAATCTGCATCCATCACGCTTTCCATAACGGAGCAGGCGCTGCCTGGTGGGCAGTCAATAATAGTTGTTCCTGCAGCTCGCTTTAATGCTTCACGGATCACCTGGACCCCAGTGGCCTCACCTGGGTTCAAAACGCCGGTAACCACCTGAAGGTCATCAGACATTCCAATTTCTAGCTTGCCAATGGGTTTCTCCATTTCTGTAATAGCATCTTCTGGACAGATCAGTGCACAACCTCCACAGCTATGACACACCTCTGAAAATACCATTGGTTTTTCTTTAACATACATAAGTGCATGAAAACGACAAAACTTCACACATTTTTTGCATCCACTACATCTTTTCGCATCAAAGGATGGAAGCAGAGAGCATACTTCTACTTCTTCGATATCCTGTGGCTTTAAAAATAAACGCCCATTAGGCTCTTCCACATCGCAGTCGATATAAGTGGCTTTGCCGGCCGTTGCTGCTAGATTAACGGCTACTAATGTCTTTCCTGCACCGCCTTTACCACTCAAACAAGCTATCTTCATTTCAAGCCATGGAAGCCACCATGAAATTGTGTCAATTTCTCAAGCTTCCCTTCCTCCAATGCACTTAAATTCTCTAAGGCGGTCTTATGAATCGTCTTGTAAACTTCTACACCAGCTGCCTGAAACACATCTGCAGCATTCTGACCACAGCGGACAGTTATGAGAGCATTCACTTCACTATCCACCAAAAACTGTGCTGCTTGGATGCCAGCACCGCCTTGAGATTGGGCTGCTGGATTCTCCACGATAGTGTTTTCTTCACCTTCATGAAAAAGAAAGTAAGGCGCTCTGGCCAGAACGATGCAGACATCTTGCCTATTTTCATCCAACGGAATCGCTATTTTCATCGTGAGCATCCCCCTGATCTATTGTTTTCATACAGTTCCTTCGATGACGACGACAGCCACCACATCCACAGAACTCCTCTGAGCCATCACAAAGCTGAAAGTCGCCACCTTCTATGCGAAAGGGTCGACCCTCTACCAGCGCCTTTGCCAATTTCTTTCTAGCCGCAGTATAGATAGCTTGTACCGTAGTCCGTGCCACCTGCATGTAACTACCGCATTCTTCCTGGGAAAACCCTTGGTAATCAATGAGACGAATAGCCTCGTATTCGTCTACAGTCAGAACTACAGCTACTCCACAGGTTTTCTTATCTGTTGGGCAAAACTCTTGCGCTCCAGGCATCTGGCATACTTTTCTGCACTTCTTAGGCCTTGGCATTATCTATCTCCTCAAACTGTCTATCATTTTCGTACCACTACATATACCAATTTAAATCTATAGCTTTTTACAAGATGTAGTATTTTCCAACACGCCGCTTTACCGACATATGTCATAAATAATGATAGCGCCATTACCGACATATGTCAAGTATTATAATGAAGGTGCCTCCTCATAAAAGCGTCTTAGCCGTCTCTGTTACGTCAAATTCACACCGAAACTTCTCAGTTTTTCTATACTTTCATAGACGTCATATTGCAAAGAGATTGTATTCTAGCACAAGCAGACAAAATGCAATATAAAGATTCTCTTTTTTAGATATTGACTTTTACTTGTGCTAAAGTAATATGAAAAAAAGGCAAAAAAGAGGCGATTGCATGCTTGAGTGGGTGGATCGGTCGAACAAGAACCAAGCGGCAGAGTATGAGACATTCGTAGAGAGGAACAGAAGTTTTTTTAATCTCTCGCTTGGGCAGAAGTCAAAGAAAACTGGCGGTTCCAAGCTTTGATTTCCCGGAGAGAATGCTCATGTACGGTAAAGAAGCAAGCAACCGAAAACAATAGATAGACCGCCAGCACTACACTATTCCGAACCAAAGACCAAAAGATAAGCATTTTGAGAAAATCTAAACTTTTGGATTTTCCTACAATGCCGACTACGGCGGAATCCCTCCCACTCCTTATATATTTCTTTCTGTATACATTGAATTTGTATTTAGTAAAATGCAGACAACACCACGGATCGGCTTTTGGCTGGACAATTCCAACCAAACACCGCAGCAGACAGTAGAAACCATTCTGAACGTTAGGAAGCCGGTATGATTGTTACATATAAGGGGAAGAAAAATTTCTTTTAGATACTTGTTTTCCTAAAACTGATGTGATATAATAATTCAATTCCAGAAAAGGAGTAAAAAATATGCGGCAAGGTATTCTTAAATAAAACTATAATCAAATAGTGGGAACAAAGGATTATGATAGTCCCTTTTGTAGGGGCTTAGTTTTTTGTACCCAATTTAAGAATACTTTTGCCTTATCAATTTTGACATATCCCCAAAAACAGCACTCACAAACAGGTGTATGCTGTATATGTGTATGTCCGCAAATTATCATCCCCAGTGGTAAAAGTATTTTACTGCTGGGGATTTTTATGCCCTTCGGGGCAGTAAAGGGAGGACAATCACATGAAAATAATCAATATTGGAATTCTTGCCCATGTAGACGCTGGAAAGACGACCTTGACGGAGAGCCTGCTATATGCCAGCGGAGCCATTTCAGAACCGGGGAGCGTCGAAAAAGGGACAACGAGGACGGACACCATGTTTTTGGAGCGGCAGCGTGGGATTACCATTCAAGCGGCAGTCACTTCCTTCCAGTGGCACAGATGTAAAGTCAACATTGTGGATACGCCCGGCCACATGGATTTTTTGGCGGAGGTG
>JAETPU010000052.1 GCA_021771035.1 Marvinbryantia formatexigens
TTTTCAATCTTAGGGTTCAATTTATTACCTCCAATCTGTCAGGGCAGACGCCCAAATGTATAAAAGTGCTGCTGCCAGTAGCTTGTGTTGATGTTTGCGTAGGAGATCGGGTCCCCACAATGGATCATCATCCCGTTACCCACATAGATTCCCACATGGCTTGCGCCGCTGGTATTGTAGGTCCCCTGGAAGAAGATCAGGTCGCCGGGCCTTGCATCGGCGCTTGATACAGGCGTACACACGCCTAAAAGCCCGTCTGCGGTCAGGCGTCCGAAATTCCAGCCCACGCCGCAATGATTGACGACCCAGGAAACATAGCCGGAACAGTCAAAGGAAGTGGAAGGGCTTGCGCCGCCCCACACATACGGATAGCCTAAATACTTTTCAGCCTCCGCAAGCATAGCCGCAAATTTTTCATCCGCAAGGGCCTCCGGTGGAACATCATAGTCAAAATAGTTCCCTCCGCCGCCTGCGCCTGCTGCCGGCAGATGCCGCTCGCTGGTATCGCCGGTATCGGCAAAATACAACGGGTTTCTATACTGTCCGTCAACCAATACCTCCAGGTGCAGGTGCGGCCCGGTGGAGTTTCCGGTGCTGCCGACCTTTGCGATCACATCCCCGGCCTTTACCTCCTGTCCGGCAGATACTAAGATTTGTGAACAGTGGCCGTATTTGGTGGTAAGAGAGTGCCCCTCGTAAGCCTCGCCTTCAATGGAGACGCACAGACCATAGCCGCCCGCATTTCCTGCCAGCGTGACCGTGCCGTCATGCCCGGCCAAAATTTCCGTGCCCTGGGGCATCCCGATGTCAACGCCGGTATGGTAGTTCTTTTTCCCGCTGATCGGGTGTACCCGGTAGCCGTAGTAGCTGGTGACATAGGGCAGCCAGTTGGTGCCAAACACATTTTTCACATACTGCCGGTTTCCTTTGGTCTGCAATAAAATCTCGCAGATTTCTTTCTGGTCTGCGTCCATGCGTGAAACCACCAGGTTTTCAAGCGGCATGGAAGTAAGCGTTACATTTAAGATGTGCCACTCATAAGGCACTTCTTCCTCTGTTTCCTCGCCGGTCTCCGGGTCAATGCTTGTTTCTGTCCGGTAGCGGATTTCCGTTTCCTCCGTGAAGGATAGGGAATACTGCCCGTTAAAAAGCTCCCGGAGGACGCTCTCGATCTGTGCATAGGTGAAATCCTGATACGCAGAGGTGAGATACCCCATTAAAACATAAGGATCATGCTCAATGGGGCCGATATTATAGCGGTACTCGTCATAACCGGGCCGGTCCGATTCCACACGGTTGATCTGCATCTGCAGGTCCGTTTCCCACTCGGTATATATAAGCTCCGCATTGTTGATGTCCGCGTCGTCCGCCAGATAAGTAGAGGCGGCAAGGCTCCCCAGCCCTCCGGTTCCAATATTGGAAAAGGAAGAAAACAAGGAAGCGATCAGGAAAAATACCAAAAGGAGCAGGATCACGATTCCGCATAGAACCGGGTGGCGCTTGACAGCGTGAACCACACTTGCAGCAATCTTTTCCGTGGTAACGGCGGTGTCCTTTGCCCGCTTTCCGGCTTTTTTCGCTTCCCTGGCTGCTTTGGCATACTGGCGTTTTAGTTTTTGTTTCTGCCACATCCGGGCAAGAAGATTTTTCTTCAGCTCCGGGTTGTCCTGTAATGCCTGCCGGTAGGCAAGCCGGGCATTGGCCCTGGCTGATTTCTGCTGTAATTTTGCCACCCTGCGGTATGGCGCGGTCTTATGCCTGTGATATGCCATGCGCAGCCCCGACTCGCTTACAAGCTCGGTGCGGTGGGCCGCTTTAATGCCGACAT
>JAETPU010000028.1 GCA_021771035.1 Marvinbryantia formatexigens
GTCGTTGGTTCGATTCCGACCGGAGCCACCATTTTATCTGCGGGTTTAGCTCATCTGGTAGAGCGCCACCTTGCCAAGGTGGAGGTAGCGAGTTCGAGCCTCGTAATCCGCTCCAATTTTGGCACCATAGCCAAGTGGTAAGGCAGAGGTCTGCAAAACCTTTATGCCCCAGTTCAAATCTGGGTGGTGCCTCCAAACTTGTATCCCTAAAGCAAAGAGGGTTCGCTGAATGCGAACCCTCTTTGCTTTAGGGATTTTTTTATCTGGCCCAAGAGGCAGAAAAATCCCTCCCGCTGTACCGGAGGTGGGGAAATTTACCCAAGAGAAAACAAGGAAATCCTGCTGTAAAATGGTTTTTCCGGACGTCCTTCGGGAAGATAGTGAAATGTGTCTGTCCGATAAAATATTGACAGAGAAGAAAATTCAGAGTAGTATAAGTTATACAAGTAATACTAATTCTACCGAATATAGCGGTGAGGGGGCAGTGAAATGCGTTCCAAGGAGAAAGATGGAAAGTTTATGAGCTCGGTTAAGGTGGGGCCTAAGGGACAGATTGTAATCCCCAAAGAGGTGCGGGATATGTTTGAAATTTCCCCTGGGGATACCCTGCTGTTGCTGGCGGATTCTCAAAAGGGAATTGCCATCGAGCGGTATGGCGTATTTGCCAAGATAGCAGACGCCATTTTTGCGGGCAAGGCTAAGGAACTTTATCCCCAGCAGTCGGAGGAGGATTCCCGGAGCTTTGCGAAGGCCATTCAGGAAGCCGGAGAGGATGAAGGGGAATGACAGCCATTCAGACGCTTGCCCTAACCAAGGACTATCGGGGAAAACGGGCCGTGGATGGCCTGGATCTCTGTATCAGGCAGGGGGAGGTTTTTGCGTTGCTGGGCGTCAATGGGGCGGGGAAAACCACCACCATTAAAATGCTGTGCTGCCTGACAAGGCCCACCGCGGGCGATGCGGTTATCATGGGAAACAGTATTTTGACATCGCCGGCCGCGGCCCGGGCAATTCTCAGCGTATCGCCTCAGGAGACGGCGGTAGCGCCCAATTTGACGGTGCGGGAGAACCTGGAGCTCATTTGCGGGATCTATGGGAATGGGCGAAAAACGGCCCGGGAGAAGGCCGGGCGATTTTTGGAAGAATTCTCTTTGCGTGATGTGGAAAAAAGCAAGGCTAAAACCCTCTCCGGGGGGTGGCAGCGCAGGCTCTCCATCGCGATGGCCCTTATCAGCGAGCCGAAAATCCTCTTTTTGGATGAGCCCACCCTGGGTTTGGATGTGCTGGCGCGCCGGGAGCTGTGGAGGGTGATTGAGTCGCTCAAAGGGAAAATCACCATCATTCTCACCACCCATTATCTGGAGGAGGCCCAAGCCCTGTCAGATCGAATTGGGATTATGGCGCGGGGGAAGCTGGTAGCCCTCGGTACCGATGAGGAGATTATGAGGCAGGCGGGCACCCATCAATTTGAGGATGCCTTTGTTGCCCTGTGTGGGGGAGGAAACCAGTATGAAGGCAGGTAGCTTTGCCCTTCGCAACACGAAGGAGATCCTCAGGGACAGGCTCAACCTGATTTTTGGAATTGGATTTCCAGTGGTGGTTCTGGTGCTGCTGACGGCAATCCAGTCCAATATCCCGGTGGACTTATTCCGGCTGGACAGCCTCACTCCCGGCGTTGCCGTGTTTGGGCTATCTTTTATCTCCCTGTTTTCCGGGTTTACCATTGCCAAGGACCGGAGCAGTTCCCTGATGCTGCGGCTTTTCGTTTCGCCTATGACGGCGAAGGACTATATTTTGGGCTATACGGTTCCGCTTCTCCCAATGGCCCTGGCCCAGAGTATCCTGTGCTTTGGGGTTGCTCTCCTATTGGGGATGGAATTTAGGATGCAGATAGTTCTTGTGCTTCTGGTGCTGCTGCCCGCCGCCGTTTTATTTATTGCCATCGGCCTTTTGTGCGGAAGCCTGTTTACCGATAAGCAGGTGGGAGGCATCTGCGGCGCGCTGCTCACCAACCTGACCGCGTGGCTATCCGGCATCTGGTTCGATTTGGATCTGGTGGGCGGAGGATTCAAGGCGGCGGCTGACTGCCTGCCCTTTGCCCATGCGGTCAATGCCGGGCGCTTTGCCATGGCCGGAGAGTATGGCAGAATCATGCCGGAGCTGGCGTGGGTGATTGGGTATGCCGCCGTTTTCTATCTTTTGGCGGTGATTGTATTTACCCGAAAGATGAAGAGCGACGCCCGGTAATATAGGGCAATACAGGGAGAAGCCTTCGGACAGCCCAACGGGAGCGGCAAATCCAAAAAAGAGAAACCCAAACAAATCAGGCATAGGGGCCCGGGCCCCTATGCCTGATTGCCGTGCTGTTTGCGGTACTGGGTGGGGGTAACCCCCATATACTTTTTAAACTGGCGCATGAAGTGCTCCGGGTTCTCATATCCGCACTGGGAAGCGATGTACCCAACGGAAAAAGAGGCGCTCTCCAGAAGATACCGGGCATAGCTTAGGCGGCTGGCGATGATGTCCGCGCCCACGGATGTGGAGAACAGGGTATGGTATAGATGCTGAAAATAGGAGGGGCTCAGGTTGAGCCGCTCGGAGAGCTGGGATACCCGCCAGTTTTGGTAGGGGGCGTTGTAAATTTCGCTGCGCAGCTTCTGGAACGCGCCCAGATAGGGCTGATCCGGAAGGGAGGGTGTCCACTGCAGGGACTGGCTGAGCTTTAAAAAGAGGCGCCGGATTTCCAAGTCCAGCAGTTCTTCGGTGAGCGGGGAGCTAAGCTGGCTTTCCTCACTGATTTGGCGCAGGCTGGAGGAAATTTCCCGGGGATCCGGGCATAAAAAGGGAACCCCCACGGGAAGCCCGAGGCGCTCCAGCAGGCTGGGGAACCCGCTGTCGGGGAAAAAGTGAATCCAGTCATTGCGAAAGGTAACCTGCCAGGCCCGGTAATGCTGGGGCATCCCCGGCGGGTATATGATGCCGCTGCCCGCCTGCACGGGCTGCCAGGCCGCGTTCAGGCACACCTGGGCCGGACTTTGAAACAATAGGAAAAGCCAGTCCTCACGCCCGTTGGGACGCAGGACCTCAAAATCGCTGGGATGTACGAAATGCCAACCCACATGGTGCAGGACAATCATATGTCAGCCTCCTGTCAGCTGAGGAGAGTACATCCTGAACAAGCAGGATCCATCAGTTTTTTCCTATTATAAATCATTGTCCCACCCCGGACAAGAGGATACACTAAAAACAGAGTTTGAAAAAACAGGCCCGTGTCTGTGCCTGCTTGCGGGAGCTATGACAGCCGGGTTCTGAGAAGGGAAGGAACGTTATCCATGAAACAGGCATCGCTTACACTCATAAAACAGGATACCATCTCCAAGGTGGATCCTAGGATTTTCGGCTCCTTTTTGGAGCATCTTGGACGGGCAATCTACGGAGGAATCTATGAGCCCGGGCATCCGGCGGCTGACGAGATGGGCTTTCGCCGGGATGTCCTGGATTTGGTCCGCAAGCTGAGAGTTCCCATTGTACGGTATCCCGGGGGAAATTTTGTCTCCGGATACTGCTGGGAGGACGGCATCGGCCCCAAGGAGCTGCGTCCCCGCCGGACAGAGCTTGCCTGGGGAACCATTGAAACCAACCAGGTTGGAATCGATGAGTTCCAGGAGTGGGCGCGCCGGGCCGGCACCCAGGTGATGATGGCGGTGAACCTGGGCACCAGGGGCCCCAGCGAGGCCAAGGATTTGGTGGAGTACTGCAACCATCCGGGCGGCAGCAAATACAGCGATTTGCGAATCCAAAATGGGTTTGCCGCACCATTCGGCATTCACACCTGGTGTCTGGGCAACGAAATGGACGGTCCGTGGCAGATGTGTGCCAAAACGGCCGAGGAATACGGGCGCACTGCCCGGGAAGCCGCCAAGCTGATGAAATGGGTGGATCCCTCCATCGAGCTGGTGGCCTGCGGCAGCTCCGGGAGCAATATGCCCACTTTTGGGCGCTGGGAATCCACGGTTCTGGAGCACACCTACGAGTATGCCGACTACATCTCCCTGCACACGTATTATGGCAACCGGGAGGAGGACACCGCGGATTATCTGGCCAATACCTTGGATATGGACTATTTTATCCGCTCGGTGATTGCGGCCTGCGACTACACCGGCGTCATCTGCCGCAGCAAGAAAAAAATTAATCTTTCCTTTGATGAGTGGAACGTCTGGTTCCATTCCAACGCCCAGGACAAGGAGATTCCCCGCTGGAGTATCGCCCCCCATCAGCTGGAGGATATCTATACCTTTGAAGATGCCCTTTTGGTAGGCGGAATGCTCATCACCTTATTCAACCATGCGGATCGGGTGAAAATTGCCTGCCTGGCCCAGCTGGTGAATGTTATCGCCCCCATTATGACCCAAAACGGCGGCTCCGCCTGGGCACAGACCATCTTTTATCCCTTCCTGCACGCCTCCCAATACGGCAGGGGCACCGTGCTGCACCCCATCATGCAGTCCCAGAAATATGACAGCCGCCGCTATACGGATGTCCCCTATGTGGACACTGCCAGTGTGTGGGATGAGGACACAGGGGAAGTGACGGTTTTTGCCCTCAACCGCTGCCTGGAGGACGAGGCACTGCTGCAGATGAGCTTCAGGGAGTTTGGAAGCCTGTACCTAAAGGAGCACCTTGTTCTGGAGCACAGCGATCTTATGGCGGTGAATACCTGTGAGGCGCCCAACCGGGTAGCGCCCTCCAGCAAGACACCCGTCAGCGTTCAGGAGAATGAGGCGCAGATTCCGCTTTCGCCCCATTCCTGGAATGTGCTGAGGTTTGCCCCGGTTAAGGCTCAGTAAGAAAACGCAATATCACAGATAAAAGGGAGCATAATCATCTGATTATGCTCCCTTTCTGTCCTTTTTCAGCCACCGGCTCAACCGATGGAGAATCAAACAGCGATGGCGTTGATTCATTATGAACCCTCTGGTTTTGCCTGCCGTTTCAGTCAACAATCGGGAGGGAAAACGGGCTGCTGAGCACACCTCAAATTGAGCGAGATGTCGGGGCAAAGGACGAAAACAGGACCGGTATCAGGCTTCCTTATTGAGTGCGGCGTTCCCGGCAGCGTACACGGCGCAGCAGGCTTTTTAACAGGCGCACCAAAAAGGACACGCTGAGAATACCCATGGCGATGGCGCCGGCAACCTCGAAGGTGGAAAGCCCCATCTGGACAAACCGGCGCATATCCCCCAGCAGCAGGGCTTCCATCGTGTAATAGATGGTGCTGCCCGGCACCAGAGGGATCATAGCCGCCACTAAAAATACCGTCACCGGGCATTTTCTGCGCACAGCCATACATTCGGAATACAGGGAGATGGCGGTGCCGGCCCAGAAGCTCTGAGGCACAGCGCCGGGCAAAATTCCTGCCGACACTAAGTAGGCCACCCAGCCAACCAGCCCGGCCAAAGCGGCAAACCAAAGGTTTTTCCCCCGAATATTAAAGAAAATACCGAAGCCCAGGGAACCTAAAAAGGCCCACAGGCACTGCAGAACCAGAGTCAGCTCATATGGCATACCGCCGTCCTCCTACCAAAAAACACTGCCGCCGCATCAAAACACCACCATCATTGCCAGCGCCACACCCAAGGCGATGCCCACTGCGGTCAGCAGGGCATCGGTAATCCGGGAAATCCCGGCTACGGTATCGCTTGCCATAAAGTCCCGCATACTGTTGGCGATGGCCAGCCCGGGAACCAGGATCATAATGACGCCGATAATCACCTTATCCGCGTGCAGCCATGGCACACAGGAGGCGGGCCAGTAGGCCAGCAGCGCCGCAAAGAACCCGCAAATAACGTTGATAAAGAAGGAATTGGTGTGCAGCCCCTCTAAAAAATCCATGAGCCATACCACCAAACCGCCGATTCCCAGTGCCAGCAGTGCATCGGGGAATTCCCCGCCAAAGAATAGGGCAAAGCTGAATCCCACCAGCATTCCGGCGAGATACCGGCTCAAATTGCTGTAAAAGGGCCGCTGGCGGATTTCCTGCAGCTTTTGCAGGGCCACCTGATAGGAGGGCTTCTCCTGGCAGAGCATCCTGGAAAGATCCGTCAGGCGCTCCACCCGGTCCAGATTTGTGGAATGGGTGGTGACCCGCTTGGTACGGGTGAGAAATTCGGCGCCGTCCGAAACCGTCACCACAATGCTGGACGGGATGGCAAATACGTGCACGTCCGATACGCCGTAGGCCTCGCAGATGAAAAAGATGCTCTGTTCCACCCGATAGATTTCCGCGCCGCTGGTGGAGAGCTCATACCCCACCTGAATGGCGCAGTCCAGAATTTCCTGAAGTTCCAAATCCTTGCCCCTCCCTTGGCCTGTACCCCTCCATTGACAGGCGGACATTCGCTATTCTGCCTTATTGTTGTGATATATATAGTACAGAATAACCAGTACAAAGAAGATGACAACCAGCCAGATCCACCACTGCATAAATTTCCTCCTGTTGTTTGAACCAAAAATGATAAGAACTGTCAAATTTACTTGACGTCTTCGCCTGGAAAAGCGGACGCCTAAAAAAGTGTGTGCGACGGCGGGACAGTCCTATAATGCCCTTGACAGGCGGGAAAAACTTCCCCAACCGTCCTCGATGATTGGATAGTCGCGTTCTACGCGACTATTATAGCATAAGTCCTGAACCAACGGGGATGTTTTGCGGTTTGGCTTCGCCAAACACCGGCTATGCCTTCGGGCCGGTGAGAGAAACTCCCCCAATCATCCTTGATGATTGGATATTCGCGTTCTACGCGACTATTATAGCATAGAAAAGAAAGCGAAGCTTTCCTTCCAAACTGCTTCAATGTTCTCACGGCCTTTTGAGCCGTGAGGTTATTATAGCATAGAAAAGAAAGCGAAGCTTTCCTTCCAAACTGCTTCAATGTTCTCACGGCCCTTTGGGCCGTGAGGTTATTATAACATAAAAGGGAGGCGAAGCCTCCATACCAGAACGATAAAATGTTCTCACGCCCTTTGGGCTGTGAGGTTATTATAGCATAAAAGGGAGGCGAAGCCTCCATACCAGAACGATAAAATGTTCTCACGGCCCTTTGGGCCGTGAGGTTATTATAGCATATCCTCTCCCTGCTGCGAACCCCTGCGAAGGCTTCCCGGCTTAATTTTCATTGCGGGCCGGCAGGCTAAGGATTGTGTTTCCTCTAAAAAGGAGTATGATAAGGACAGAAACCGGTTTGATGCCTCAAACTGGGATGGAGAAGGAGGGGGACAATCTTGGAAAGCCGCAGCTATTATATGGTGCGGGCCATGCGTTCCACGCAGGAGGATTTCGATATCTTTTTCAGCCGGAATGTTGTCGCGGTGGGCTGGAGCGGTATCGATTTTACCGCCTATGGCACAGAAGAACTACAGCGCCTTTTGCAGCAGGTAAAGGAGAACTATTACAGCGGCCAAAATACGGCGGCTCAGGTGGTGGGAAAAAAGCTCAACGAGGTCCGGCGGTTTTTGTCGATTCGCAAGGGGGATATCCTGCTGGTACCCTACTACAGTGCGGTGCGCATTGCGGTGTCAAAGGGCGAATACCAATATGATCCCGGCTGTGCTTGCCAGGATCTTGCCAATCAGCTGCAGGTGGAATACCTCACGGCACAGGACGGCCTGCTGACAATCTCCCGCAATGAGCTTTCTGAGGCCCTGCAGCGCAGGCTGCGGGTGCGCGGCTCCACGGTATCCGATTTGTATGAGTTTGGACAGGAGATCGAAGGGATCCTCAGCCAGGACAATTTCTCCTTTGATGCCCAATTCACCAAGAGAATGGAACAAAAGGAAGTGCAGTTTAAAAAGACGCTTCTGACGAATCTGCGCCGGGGAAAAACGCATCTCCAAACCGGAGGAATCGGCCTGGAGCAGTTGGTCAGGGAGCTCTTTGAATGCGAGGGCTATTCTGCCCGGGTGTGTGCCAAGAGGGAAACCCAGGGCATAGGGGACAAGGATATTGAAGCGGTGAAATCTGATAAGTTTTCTGAGGTTAAAATCATCGTACAGGTGAAGCACCACGACGGAGTGAGTGATGACTGGGGTGTCAGGCAGCTTGAGGCCATCAAGGACAGCGGGGAACATGAAAATGCAAGCTATCTCTTTATTACCAGCGCGGTACCCTCCCAGGCGGCCCTGCAGCGTGCCGGGCGCTGCGGGATCCTGGTGATGGACGGGGCGGAACTGGTGGATTGGATTTATGACTGCATCGGGATGCTCAGCAGCGATACCCTGCATATGCTGGGGATCAGCACCTTGCCCCAGATTATGGAATAAAAGAGATGGAATCCTGTGAAAAGCCCCCGAAGGATTGTAAAGTGTACCAGCTTGTGCAACCGGGTAAAAGGCTCTCTGGGAAGGAATATGGAGCTTTTGGCCTCAGAGACGTTGCGCAAGCGGCGCCCGCATGGGTGTAACATTTCGCTTATACATAACAGTCCCCCCTGATGCAGTTTATTTGCCTGCATAAGGGGGGACTTTGTCGCTGTCTGCTTTTTCCGAAACGGTCCCTTCGGGTACAGGGATTCTTAGATATTTTCCTGCGTCAGGCCGCTGACAATGGTTTCGCGGCGGGTTTTAGCGGAGGAGTACAGCATCGAAGCTCCCACCATCAAAAAGACGGCGATAACCGTAACCAGCAGGGGAATCCAGGGAACCTGGAAATCCATTGCAAAGGAGGAGCGGGTGGAGTACCAGATGAGCCCCATCAGGGCAAAGCTGATGGGAAGCCCGTACAAAAGGGCCTTGAGCCCATAGAAGATACTCTCATAACGCAGCATCCGGTTAAAACGCTTGGGTGTCATGCCTACGGAGCGCAGCATGGCGAATTCCCGGCGGCGCAGGGCAATGCTGGTGGAGATGGTGTTGAAGATATTGGCGGCACAGATAAGCGTAATGAGCACCAGAAATCCGCCGGTAAACACGTTGACCAGGGTCAGCAGGTTCATGTTGCTCTGCCGCTGCTCGTGGAGGTTTATCAGATTGATGCTGGTATCGTCCAGCTCAAGCTTGGCGATAGTATCCTCCAGTACGGCGGGATCCCCGCTGTTGAGATACACCTGGCAGGCGGTCAGAGCATTGATGTCCTGATGCGCCAGAGCCATGGCCTCATACACGTCCTGGGAGACAAACACGTAAACCATTCCCGGGGAGGGGGAAACCAGGGAGACCTGCGGAGGCGTATCCGTCACCTTTGCCAGAGTAATTTCCCCGTAGGACACCCGGGAGGATTCCTGTGCGCCCTCCTCCAGATAGCGCTCCTCAAACAACGGCATCTTCTGCCCCTCCTGGAGCAGGAGCGTTTCCTGCTGGGTAAACCGGTTTTGGGCGTCCCGGAAGGTTCCGGAATTGATGGCAATGCCCGTTGGAGACTGGGTATCATGCAGGGAATCCGGATCCACTCCCAGGGTGTTGGCATACTGCGCCAGGGAATCGTCGTCCAGCCCAATCAGATAAACGCTGGCCCAGTCCCCTTTGGGATCAGCCACGAAGGAATCCAGGATGCCCTCGGGAATTTGCTCCTTCTGGAATTGGTATTCCAGGCGCTGCTGGTATTGAACGCTCTTTTCGGTGATGCCCTCAGTGCTGAGGATGCGGTTTAGGGAGGTTTGAAGCGCGTCTTTGTTTTTGGAGGACAGGGACGCGGTGATATCGAAGTTGTAGGTGCCAGAGCTGGTGGCCGCCTCATAGCTGCTGCGGATGATCTGGGTGTAGTAGGACACTGTCAGGAACAAGACCATACTGACGGCCAGGGAGATGATGGTGGCCTGGTAGCGCCTGCGGTTGCGTTTGAGGTTTTTCAGCCCCAATTCCGCCTCAAAGCCGAAGAGCCTGCGGGTGAGCCGGGAGGTTTTTACCTTGCGCCGGCTCAGGCGAACATCCTGGGACTGGCGGATGGCGTCGATGGGGGTGATTTTCGATGCTCTCAGGGCGGGAATCCAGGTGGAGATGAAAATAGTCAGCGCCGAGAACAGGACACAGAGGCCCAAAAGCCCCCAGGAGATGACAACCCGCAGCCCGGAAACATCGTTAAAGATAGAGAAAAGCATGGGGTTGATGAACAAAAAGGTAATACCAATGCCGCCCAGCCCGCAGATAATTCCCACCGGGATACTGACAGCCCCGATGAGGGCGCCCTCAAAAAAGACAGAGTTGCGCTTCTGGGAACGGGTGGCTCCAACACTGGAGAGCATTCCCAAATACCGGGAGCGCTCCGCCACAGAGATGGCAAAGGCGTTGTAGATGAGGGATACGGAACCCACCATAATGATGGCGATCAAAATGGAAATCATCCCGATCATGGTGCTGTTCATGGCGTCGTTTTGCGTAACGCCGCAGTAGTTGAGCAAAGAGTTATGGTAGTCCACCTGCTCCTCAGAAATGCCCATGGCCTTGGCCAGTTTTCCGCTGTATTCGTATAGGGAATGGTTCACATGGTTCATTGCCACACTGGCGGTAACCGGCGCCGCGGCGGAGATGGTGGATTCGTCCATCAGGGTGATAACCGTATAGCCCGGCGAAAAGCTCCGCTCCCAGTTGGGGCGCTCAATAAAGCCCACAACGGTTACGGTGCGGGTATCGGTAACGTCAAGCTGCTCCGTTTCGGAGTCCCTGTCCTCTCCGGAAAGGAAGGGGTTATTCTGCCCCAGGGCCTCCTGTGGAGCTCCTGCAGCGTGCCGCTGGCCCAGCGCCAGGGTGATGGTATCTCCCAGCTGGTACTGTACGCCGCCGTTGGAGGCCACGTGTTCCGGAATCAGCACCTCGCTGCTGTTGAGCGGAAGGCGCCCCTTGGTGAGGGTGATGGGGAATTCCTCCAGGGCCTGGCGGTTGTATTCCTTCAGAAAGAGGTAGGGCTTGTAGCCGTTCTGGCCGCCCGGAAGCAGAGAATACCCCACGTCCCGGCTGAGCAGCACCTTTTTGCTTTCGGGATCCTCCCAAACTTGCTGAACCTGTTTTTCATCCAGGCCGCGGTACACCACGTGCCACTCGCCGTCCTCGGCGATGACCGAGCGCTTGAACATATCCTGAAAGGAAAAGCCCAGCGTCATGACAGCGGTAATCATCGCCACAGAGATCACAACGCCGATGATAGTCACCAGGGTACGCCGCCGGTTTAGTTTCATCTGGCGCCAGGTGAGTTTTTGTACGATGTTCATGAGCGCACCACCTCATCCTTTGCGATTTTTCCATCCTCGATGGAAAGGATGCGATCCGCCTGCAGGGCGATACGCTCATCATGGGTAATGACCACCAGGGTTTGATGGTAGGTGCGGTTGAACATTTTTAACAGGCTGATAATCTCGGCGCTGTTGCGGCTGTCCAGGTTGCCGGTGGGCTCGTCAGCCAGGACAATCGCCGGGTTATTGATGAGTGCCCTGCCCACAGAGACCCGCTGCTGCTGCCCGCCGGAGAGCTGGTTGGGCAGATAATCCAGGCGCTGCTGGAGCCCCAGCAGCTTGGTGAGGTTTTTCAGCTGTTCCTTATCCTCCTGGTGGCCGTCCAGCAGAAGGGGCAGGGTGATGTTTTCATGGACAGTGAGAACCGGAATCAGGTTGTAAAACTGATAGATGAGCCCAATCTGCCGCCGGCGGAATATTGCCAGATTGGTTTCGTTGAGGCTGTAAATATCCGTATTATCGATAAAGATTTTTCCGCTGGTGGGACGATCCACACCGCCCAACAGATGCAGCAGGGTGGATTTTCCAGAGCCGGACGGGCCCACAATGGCAATGAATTCTCCGGCCTCGATGGAAAACGAGACATCATCCAGGGCCTTGACGGCGGTTTCTCCCGTCCCGTAAATTTTGGACAGGTGTTCGACGGTGACGATAGCCATGAATACCGTTCCTCCTTTTCATGATACAAGCATTTCGATTAAAACAGCTAAAATAAGATGCGGGAAACATTCCGGGCTGTCTTCCCGGGCGCCGCTGTATTCCAATTTCGGGCTGACAGCGCCCGGCAGCCGGGCGTCCCGTTCGCCTGCAGACCGCTTTGGGGGTTCTGTATGGTTTTATTATAGGCGGGTGCGGTGACTTTGCAGTGACTTTTTTCTTACAGTTTTGTCACTTACCGGGATACGCCGGATCGCAGGGCCGGTCCGGTCTTTACCGGGACCATCACAGAGCCCGGCGGGGGCAGTACGGATGGAACGGGATAAAATACTGACGAATGCCTGTAGCTGTATGGCCCGTTTTGTGGTACAATATTCGCGTGGAACGCGAATATCACGAAGTTTCCCTCACCGGCCCAAAGGTACGGCCGGTGTTTGGCAGAGCCAAACCATGAAACTTCCCGGTTCCTTCAGGCCTTGTGGTACAATGTTCACGCAAGGCGTGAACCTGCAATCATCAAAGATGATTGAGGGAGTTTCGCTCATCGGCCGGTGTTCAGGCGCAAACTCTGTAGGTTTACAGTTATGATACCATAAAAAATAGCATTGTGATTCGATTGAGCCCAACGTGTGTTTGCAGACTATTTTATTTTGCATGGGTGTGAAAACTTTCGGTTTTCTTTTGCATCAATAAAAAATAGCATTGTGTTCCGCAGAAAAGGCTGGACTTCTTCAAAGAGGAGGAAACACAATGAATACCAGACTTCTTAAAAAGACAGGCGGATTTCTCCTGACGGTTTTGGCTTCCACGATTCTGATTGTGCTGATTCACCTGCTGACAAGTGGAATGTACCTGTTGGGCGTTCCCAAAGCTCAGGAAGTGCAGGCTGTCACTCTGTCCTATCCCCAAGTCAGCGAAGCTGTCAAAGAGGTGAACGACAGGGAAAAAATTGAGCAGGCCGTGAAGCTAACCGGTTTTCTCAAATATTCCCTGTTCCAAGAGGCGGATCCCGGCGGGGAGCCGCTGATTACGATGACATACCGGCTGGCTGACGGAAGAACCGTGAGTGTAAGCGCCAACCGGGAAACTGTCTGGTGGAAAGGGAAGGCCCGTGCGCTCAAGAAACCCGATATGTTTCTCAATTTGGCACAGGGGATTTTCTTTTTAGAGGACCTGGCCCAGGAATAGGGGAAACGCCTTCCGGAACAGATACAGCAGGCAGGAGGCCGGCGTCCCCTGGGACAAAACCCGGCAGGCAATCCTGATAAACCCCAGCCGCGGGGGACAGCGGTACCCGCCGCAATGCTCTTGCAGAGAATCGTTTTCCATATCACGGCCGCCGGATTCTGAAAATAGGAGAAATGGCACCTATCCCCCGGAAAAGACTTTCCAATGGAACAGTACCGGCGGACAGGATGATACCCTGTGTTTCAGGGGAAGAACCAAATCAATACTATCATGATGGAGGAATTTCCATGCAGTCCTTACCCAACCGTCTGCCGCGGGTTGCGGCAATTCACGATATGTCCGGCTTTGGCCGGTGCTCCCTGAGCGTCATTCTGCCGGTACTCTCTGTCATGGGCGTACAGGTGTGCCCTGTTCCCACGGCGGTGCTCTCCACCCATACGGGCGGCCTGGGTGAGGTGGAGTTCCGGGATTTGACGGATTATCTTCATCCCGCCCTGGAGCACTATAAGCGCCTGGGCCTGGAGTTTGACTGTATCTACAGCGGCTTTTTGGGCAGCGAGGCCCAGATTGACCACTGCCTGGAATTTTTCTCCACCTATCCGCAGGCACTGAGCGTGGTGGATCCGGTGATGGGGGATCATGGAAAGCCCTACCGCACCTATACGCCCGCCATGCGCTCAAGAATGGGCGAATTGGCACGGGTAGCGGATCTGATTACCCCCAATTTGACGGAGGCCTCCATGCTCCTGGGCCAGGAATACCCCCTTTCTCCGCTGACCCGCGCCCAGGCCAAGAGCCTATTGGTGCGCCTGAGTGAGCTGGGGCCCCACCTTGTGGTGATTACCGGGGTTTCTATGGCAACTGATGAAATTGCCAACATCGGCTATGACCGGCAGCACAATTCCTTTTGGTATGTCCCCTGCGATTATGTCCCGGTCTCCTATCCGGGTACCGGGGATATCTATGCCAGTGTGCTCATCGGCTCCCTGCTCACCGGGGACAGCCTGCCTATGGCGATGGATCGGGCCACGCGTTTTTTGGAAATTTCCATTAAAACCACCTTTACCTATGCCACAGACACCCGCCACGGGGTCATGCTGGAAAAATCCCTTTCCTATCTGACCCAGCGGGATGTGCTCAATAACTATAAGATTCTCTAGGACATTCGGGAGCGGCATCAAAGTTCCGCTCCTGCCCATTTTTTGAGGAGGCTTTGCCATGTATACGGATATGTTTGGAAAGAAACGGATGAAAACCGCGCTGCACGTTCACACCAACCGCTCAGACGGAGGGCTCTCTCCCCAGGAGGCCCTCCGGTACTTTAAGGAACGCGGATTTGATGCTGTAGCCCTGACGGATCACTGGGTCTGGCATGAGGGCGGGGAAATGGACGGCGTTCAAATTCTCTCCGGCTGTGAATACAACTCGCCCCATGGGGATACGGCCAGCGGGGTATTCCATATTCTTGGGATTGGCGCCCCCTGTGAGCCTCAGGTGCAGGATAGGGCCGACGCCCAGTGCTATGTGGATGCCATCCGGCAAGCTGGCGGAATTGCCATTTTGGCGCATCCGGCCTGGTCGCTGAACACGGTGAAGCAGGTAAAGGGGCTTGAGGGCATTTGCGGGACCGAGATTTATAACACGGTGTCCGGAGTACACGCCTCAAACCGCCCCGATTCCAGCGCCATTGTGGATCTGCTGGCCAATGCCGGGCTGTGCTTTCCGCTGATTGCCGCGGATGACTGCCACTATTATGATAACGACGCCGCTGTCTCCTACATTATGATTGATGTGAGTGATGGAAAAACCTCTCAGGCGGATTTGACTCAAAAAATCGCCCAGGGGGCATTTTACGCCACCCAGGGCCCTGAAATCCATTTGAGTGTGGAGGGCTCGAAGGCCGTTGTCAGATGTTCTCCCGCCGTGAAGATTTCATTTTACTCTCAAACAGCCTGGTCTGCGGACCGCAATGCCTATGGGGATGGGATGACACAGGCCCAGTACCAGCTCAAGCCCTTTGAGAAATGGATCCGCGCCGAAGTTACGGATGCCCTGGGAAACCGCGCCTGGAGCAATGTAATCAGTCTGTAGCGAAATGATCCGCCAAGCAAGAAAAAGGGGATCGGCCAGCCGGCCGATCCCCTTTTATCGCAGGAAAACAAGTGGACGATGAAGCTTGAACCAGCCGGGATGTTTCACGGTTCAGCCTGGGATGGATGCCGGTTGTCACTTGACAGGCCGCGGCGGCAGGGGTACAATGACAGTATTGTTCAAAATAGAACTACAATTGATTGGGAGCTCCCTGGACGGAATAGAGCAAAATCCGGTTGAAAAGGCTTGGAATTACCGCGTTTCGCAGAGGAGCCAAACCCAATTCTGACGGAGGAAACCCGATGAATCCTGAATTTTGGAATGGACTGTCCCTGATTAAACGTCTGTATGATCAAAGTTTGCAGTGGGTGTTTGGAGAGTATTCCCTGACCCGTATGGAACTGGATATCCTCTTGTTTCTGGCAAACAACCCGCAGTTTGATACAGCCACAGATATGATAAACCGGCGCGGGCTCACCAAATCTCATGTGTCCTCCTCCATCCAGCACCTGGTGGAGCTGGGATACCTTCAGCGCTGCTACTTACAGGATAACCGCAAGGTGGTGCATCTCAGGGTGCTTGAGGCCGCCGATGAAATTGTGGCGGCGGGGCGCAGGGCCCAGGAGGAGTTTTTCTCGAAACTGTTTGCGGGTTTTTCTTCTGGGCAGCAGCGCCAGCTGGAGGAGATTACAGAAAAAATATCCCAGAATGTCCGTATGGCGCTTCAGGAGGGAGGCCCCCGAAATGTTTGAATTCATCATCTGCCTGCTGGCGGGGCTTGGGGCAGGCCTTGGAACTGGTTTCGCGGGGATGAGCGCCGCGGCCGTGATAAGCCCCATGCTCATCACCTTTTTACACATTCCCGCCTATGAGGCAGTGGGAATCGCCCTTGCCAGTGATGTCCTTGCCAGCGCTGTGAGCGCCTACACCTATGGCAGGCATAAGAACCTGGATATCCGTAACGGCCTTGTGATGATGGGCTCCGTATTGGTGTTTACACTGGTGGGCTCTTGGGCTTCCAGCTTTGTTCCCGGAAGCACCATGGGCGGATTTTCTGTTTTTATGACCCTGCTTTTGGGCATTAAGTTTTTAGTGCGCCCGGTGATGACCACCAAGGAAAAAATGGCGGGAGTGAGCGCCAAAAAGCGCCTGGTGCAGTCCCTGGTGTGCGGGATGCTTATCGGGCTCATCTGCGGCTTTGTGGGCGCGGGCGGCGGTATGATGATGCTTTTGATCCTCACCAGCGTGCTGGGATATGAGCTGAAAACCGCTGTGGGAACCAGCGTCTTTATTATGACCTTCACCGCGCTCACCGGTTCTGTGAGCCATTTTGCCATCGGCGGGCTGCAAAACTGGCGGTGTCTGGTTTTCTGCGTTTTGTCCACCCTGCTGTTCGCACGGATTGCCGCAAAGTTTGCCAACAAGGCCAGCCCCAAGGTGCTCAACCGTGCCACCGGCGCCGTTCTCACCGTACTGGGAATTTCCATCATTGCGGTCAACTACCTGTAAGGATATTTTTTCCCTTGTATTACCCGGCCAAAAGGCGTATCCTGTTCCTAACGGAGCTGTATGCCGCCGTTTCACTAGCAGAAAGTATCCAAAGGCCTCAAAAGGTTAGAACAAGCTGAGGAGTTTTGGGGTATTTCAAAACTGGGGAAGTGCAATGAGGCAAAATGAAATTGTGACTTCGAGCACTCTCAACCGGCAGTGTAGTTTTAACCCTGCTGACTGTCCTTTTAAGCTGGCGGCCTGCAAGCTGGGCACAAATTCCCCGGCTGCCCTAGTGTGCGCGAAGGCTTTGCGTGCAGTGGGTCCGTATGATTCAGGAGGAAAAACCATGTGGTGTCATTTTTTGTACAATAATAACCGAATCCGGTTCTGATTGAGGCTGCGCTGCAGCTATAAGGAGGGTCTGCGGGAAACCGACGGGCCTTGGTTTGTTATATGAAAATCGGGTTCTGCCCCTGCCGATGGGATGGAAAAGGAGCGTCCTGCGGTCAGGGAAAAGCCGGCCCTATGAAAGGAATTACACCATTATGAAAATAGAAAACAATATTCTCAAGCACTACCTGAGCCATACATATTTTATCACGGGAACCGCTTATGCGGGAAAATCCACGATGGTGAGTCTGCTGGCCCAGCGGTATGGGCTTATCGCCTGTACGGAAAACTATCATATGCAGGTGAGCTGGCAGGTGGCACAGCCCCAGATTCAGCCCAACCTGTGTTATTTTCAGACCATGTCCGGCTGGCCGGAGTTTTTAAACCGGACGCCGCAGGAATATGAAGCCTGGATCCGGGAAAGTTCCCGGGAGGCTGGGGAGTTTGAAGTGGCGCAGCTCCTTGCGCTCTCCCAAAGCGGCGGCGTTATTGTTGATACCAATATCCCGCTGGACCTGCTGCATGAAATCTCCGATTACCGGCACGTTGCCGTGATGCTGGCGCCTCAGTGGATGTCGGTGGAACGGTTTTTCGACCGGGAGGATGAGGAAAAGCAGTTTTTACTGCGTCAGATTCAGCTTTGTGAGGATCCCAAGGCCACGATGGAGAACTTTCGGCAGTGCCTGATGAAAATCAACAGCCCGGAATGCTATCAGGAATATGCGCAGAGCGGATTTTTTACCATTGTGCGCGATTCCACCGAACGGGATACCCGACAGGACACCCTGATGGCTTTGGCCCGGCACTTCGGCCTGGAGGATGGGGAATAGGCCGGGACGGCTTTAGCAGTTTGATTGGTTCCATTCAGATAAAACCGCGCCCGCGGGGGAATCCCCCGCGGGCGCGGCTGCGATTTCACTGGTTTAAGCCGAATCAAGACAGGATACCACGTTAACCGAGATATCCCTGAATCAGCGTCTTAAAGTCCTCGTAGGGAATCTCCAGGGTGTCGGAAACTTCCTTGGCATTTTCAATATAGGGGTTAATATGAACAATGCCGTCCTTCACCTCGCAGATGCCCCCGCCTGTGATAGAATAACCGTTTTCGTCCAAAAGCAGGACAACTTGGGTGTCCACCTGAACCGGATATGGCTTATAGCCGTCCTCGTGGTAGTGATAGATTTCTGAATCAAACTCACCATACCATTCCAAATACAAGGTGGTGGTCAGACGCTCAGGCCCCTTGATAACATCGTTTACCCGTATAATTACTGGTGTAAATGCAGATCCGCTGTCATCAAAAAAGGATTCTCCACGCTCCACAACAGTCCCATACACGATTTTATCCGCCTGCCTGCTCATTCCTGACAGGGGCAGGATGTTCATTGAACCACTTCCTTTATGAACGGTCTTATGCCAAATCGGGCCTCCGGGATGTAACAAATAAGCTCCTACCGTAATAATTGCCAATAGTAGAAATCCCCCGGCAACGCCTCTAATGAGCTTTTTCGTTTTGGGCGTTCGATTCATTATAGCTTCCTCCTTCTTAATAATTATAAATGGCTCGATAGGAACCCTTGTCATAATCGCTGAGTACCCGCCGATTTTGTGTATATGGAACCGATGGATTCATCACATTGGAGCTGCAGGTAAAGGGATCCAGAAAGCAGCTTGTTCCTAGTTCGTGGCAATGGGCAACTCCCAGCGCGTGTCCCAATTCATGAACCACTATGGACTGCAAATCCCTTGTCCCAGGCTTAGCCCCTACAGAATATGGCAGATCATCATTAATCCATATTTCAACCCAAGTTAAGGGGCCGGTTTCTGGATGATGAACGCAATAGCCTGCATAACCCCAATCTTTATCGTATCTTCTGGTTATTTCGCTATAGGGCTCGCTTGGAGAAGTTGTCATTTCCAATCGTACCATCCTGTCTCCGTCAAAAGCCAGAACATTGTTCCAAGCTCCCATTGCATATTGGCAGGCGGCCCGTTCGGACCCGGTAAATTGACAGGTGAAATAGACAGTGGTAGGAGTTTTCGGCCAATAGGAATCCAGTCTGAGCCTGGGGGAGGCGGCGTTCGCGGGAACCGCCAGCGCCATCCCCAATGCCAGCAAGAAAAATACCATGCGCGTGGTGAACTTCCTGATTCTTCCCGTGACATTCCATTTCTTTCTGCTATTGTATGTCCTCTAAGGCGTCAAACGGCTGCGATTTTCACTTCTATTCGCTGTACCATCGGTTTCGGATAAGTAATGAGAAACGCCTTTTGTTAATAATATTTTAACATATACTATAATTTTGTTCAATAAAACATATAATTTCTAGACATTATTTCCTACAAAATATCGTTCTATTATTTGACGAATTCATCAGACAAGAAGGAGCCGAAGAAATACCGGCGCCTCAAGGGAACCGAGAGGGCGTTTTTACTGATGAGATACCCCGGCGCCATTCGGTGCCGGTTTCTGACCGCCGGTTGGACGAAAAAAGGAAGGCCCCGCTGGTGCGGGGCCTTCCTTTTTTCGTTAGAATATTATAAGTTCCGGTTACAGGGAAACGGATAGAGGGCGCTCAGCGGAAGGAGACCTGAACGTTTCCCACGCCGCCGTCGATACGCAGGGAATGGGGAGCGTCGGAGCTGCCCAGCTTTTGATGTTTCTGGATTTTTTCATTGTCCACCCGGACGGTACCCACGCCGCTGTCGGCGTCGATCCTGTAGTCCTGCACAGTGCCGCTGAGCAAAAGCTCGGTATTGCCGACGCCGCAGGAAAATTCACTTTTGCCAGTGAGAGTGCCCTCATAGCTGAAGCTGCCCACGCCGCCATCCACCTTCAGGTTGTGCATGGCAGAGGAACGGATGGAAATTTCCCCCACACCGCAGTCTAACTCCGTATTCCCGGAGACAGTGAGATTTTCAATTTCTATTCTTCCGGTGCCCGCATCCAGGGACAGGGAGTCCACTGTCAAGGAATCCAGAGTGAAGCTGCCCACGCCGCAGTCCAGATCAAACTCGCTCAGCCGGGCGCCCTTCGGGGCGATGACGGTGATTTTCTCATCCTTGGAAAAGAGGTTGGAGAGGAAGTTCCACCAGGGTTTAGGGTTTTTAATCTTCAGGGAGGAGCCGGTCTGCGTACAGGTGAATTCGGAATTGACATTTTCGGCCTTGACAATCCAAGTGTCCGAATCGCCGGCGGTTACCTGAACATTCCCGGTCCCGCAGTCCAAATCCAGGGAGGCGATGTTGGAAAAGGAATAGTCCCGGCTGATGGCTCCCTGGGAGGCCCCGCCGGCGCCGCTCCAATGGAAGCCCAGAGTATTGACTCCCTGTGCCACACCCAGAACCAGCTGGCCTACCGCCGCGAGGATAACAGCGCTCAAAAGCAGCCCCAGGCCCAGCGCTACATATTTAATGACGTTGTACGAATGTTTCATATTGGAATTGATTCCTTTCTCAGGAATTGCGCCCATCCTGTATGCGGGCGCAAACCAGATGCACCGCGGAGTGTTTGGCGTCAGTAGCTGCACGGATTGCGGCGGTGCCGTCTGACAGGCCGCATCCGGATCTTATGGGAAAACAAACCGGCGGTATAAAAAACCGGCAGCCGGGCACCCGAAATACCTCTGCTTGCACCGGGATGCCGGACGTAAAGCCTGATTATGGGCTATTTGAGATCCACGCCGCCGAAGATACAGGTGGCGTTTACATAGATAGTAGGAACCCCTCCCAAACAGGCCGCTGCTTTACAGTGGTTGTCCATGCCTCCGAACAGGGGGAAGCAGCTGGTTTTTACCGCATAGCCTTCAGGCAGCTTGAGATCCACGCCGCCGAAAATAGCTGTGGCGTCGATGCGCACATCATGGGTGAGCACTACGCCTCTCAAATCCAAATCTACACCGCCGAATACGCTCAGGCAGCTGGCGCCCTCAAAGAGTTCGCCGTTGGGGAAGGTCTCCTCCCGGCCGCTGAATACGGCACAGAATTCCCGGGACTGTGCGCTTGCCATCGAGGGAGCCTCGGGATTTCTTCCCGCGGCAAAGATATTGTGAAGAAGCACGCCTACGCCGATGAAAATCAGGATCAGGGGGAACATCAGTCTGCGCAGAATCTGGAAGGGAATCCAGCTCTGTGCGGAGAAAAACAGAAGAACGCTGATGAGCAGCAGAATGCTGTTGCCGATATGGATACCGCGGCGGATCATGCTGGAAATTGCCGGAATAATCAGGAACAAGGTCCACCAGCCCTGGAAAAACAGGGAGACCTGCCACCATCCCATCGCGTTTCCCGCAAAGACGGCACCCGCCAGAATCAGGACGAATCCCAGCAGACAGTTGCTAATATTCTTTCTCATAAGTACTCCTTTTCTTCCCGCCCTGTGGGACGGGGATTCAATTTGGGGCACGCACGGATTGGCCCTCTTCTCTGATTATAGGGGATCTGGGCCGGAATACAAGGGGAAACGGTCAAAAAGCCGGGAAACTCTTTCAATAACATACGGATGCCGGTTGTACGGCAGAGGGCCTCGGCAGGCAGCCGGAGAGGGGATTGGGGGATTTTGCCGCCTCACGGAACGTCACGGAAGATGAAATAGTTACCAGTGGATTCAAAGCCGCAGAAGTACGGCATTTTTCTTTACGCACCGGGGGATCTGTGATACAATAATCGCATCAGCGATTATTGGGGAGTTTCGCTCACCGGCCTGAAAGTATGGCCGGTGTTTGGCAAGGCCAAAGCGCGTCCCGGCTGGTTCTGAAATTATGGTTCCGGGAATTTGCGGGACAAAATGCCGGAGAAATGAAGCCCTCCCCGCTGCGGCCCGCGTCCCGGCTGGGCTGCTTACAACCGATACAGCCTGATTCAGCACTTTTGACGCAAGTTGCGTTCTGATGGATCATATACTTACTTGTGATAAGCGCGCCCCGGGTGAGCCTGGGATGCGGAAAGGCGGAATGATTGATGGCACAAGACAAATTGACAGTTGCCGTACTCTTTGGCGGCGTTTCCAGCGAGCATGAGGTGTCCCGGATGTCGGTCACTTCAGTTATCGGGAATTTGGATCCCCAGCGGTATGATTTAATCCTGCTGGGCATCACAAAGGACGGCCGCTGGCTGCGGTACACCGGTGCTGTAGAAAAAATTATAAGCGGCGAATGGGAGAACTGCATCCAGGACTGCACTCCCGCCGTCATATCCCCGGACGCTTCCCACCACGGGATCCTCCTGTTGGACGGCAGCGGCACTGTGCTGCGTGTGGATGTGGTATTTCCCGTCCTGCATGGTAAAAACGGGGAGGACGGCACCGTACAGGGCCTCTTCGAGCTGGCGCAAATCCCCTATGTGGGCTGCAACGTGCTGGCCAGCGCCGACTGTATGGATAAGGAAGTTACCCATATCCGCCTGGCAAGGGCTGGGATTCCTATGGCGAAGTTTACCGTTGCCCATGCCTGTGAGATGCGGGATTTTGACGCCCTGGAGGCCCGTGTCAGCGGGGAAGTGCCCTATCCCATCTTTGTAAAGCCAGCCAATGCCGGATCCTCTGTGGGAGTGAGCCGTGCCGACGATAAAGAGGGGCTGCGCCGTTCCCTTGAGCTGGCCTTCCAGAATGACGGGAAGGCCATATTGGAGGAAACGCTCACGGGGCGCGAGGTGGAATGCGCTGTGATAGGCAATGACAATCCCATCGCCTCCAGGCCCGGAGAGATTGTCCCATGCAATGAGTTTTATGACTACGAGGCCAAATATCTGGATGACGCCTCCGAACTGCATATTCCGGCCAGGCTCTCCCAGGAACAGGAGGAGACGCTGCGCCGCCTGGCAGTAAGCGCCTATCAGGCTATGGGCTGCAGCGGGCTTTCCCGGGTGGATTTCTTTGTCACTAAAACGCGGGGCGTGGTGCTCAATGAACTCAACACGCTGCCGGGCTTTACCAATATCAGTATGTATCCCAAGCTGATGCAGCATATGGGGATGAGCTATTCCGGGCTTTTGGATAAGCTCATTGCCCTGGCGCTGGAATAGGTGCAAAGACGCCTCATTTCACAAGTTCGGACAGGCGGGCTCCCAGCAGCCGAATACGGCTTTGGGGCGCCCTTTGGGCCGGCGGCATTATAAGAAAGGAAGGGCAGTTGTATGGATAACAGACCAATCGGTGTTTTTGACTCCGGCGTGGGCGGCCTTACCGTAGTACGGGAACTCAGGCGGATTCTCCCCCAGGAGAATATTGTCTATTTTGGAGATACGGGCCGCGTACCCTATGGTACCCGAAGCCGCAGTACCATCACCCGTTATACCCAGCAGGATATCGCCTTTCTGGAGAGCCGGGATGTGAAAATGATTGTAATCGCCTGCGGGACTGCCAGTTCCGTGATTTCCAAGGAACTTGGGGCGAAGATCAAGGTTCCCTATACCGGGGTGATTCTGCCTGCCGCGCAGGCCGCCTGTTCCCTTACACAGAAGGGGGTAATCGGCGTTATCGGCACTACGGCCACGATTCGCAGCGGAGCCTATGGCAAATCCATTAGGAGCATCAACTCCGCCTGCAAGGTAATCGGGCGGGATTGCCCGCTGTTTGTGCCGCTGGTGGAGAATGGGCTCATTGAACCCCAGAACCCCATCACGCGCCTGACGGCCCAGATGTATCTGGAACCACTCATGCAGGAGGGGATTGATACGCTCATTTTGGGCTGTACCCACTATCCGCTGCTGTATGACCTCATCAATGACGTCATCGGCTATTCTGCGGTGCTCATTGACCCAGGCAAGGAGACCGCCCACTTTGTACAGAACTTTTTAACCACGAATAACCTGCTGCGGGAGGAGGAATCCCCCGCGGTGTGCCAGTATTTTGTCAGCGACAGCGCCGATCAGTTTACTGCCACCGCCTCCAAGTTTTTAGGGGCGGATTTGGGCGGAAACGTGCAGCAAATAGAAATTGAAGCAATACAGGGCGCCTAAGGCGTCCGGTTGGAGGAAAATTGGACAGTTTGAAAAAGGACGTTATTATATCCATTAAAGGTTCTTCCACGGTGGATGGGGAGACCGATACGGTGGAACTGATCACCCAGGGAACCTACTATTTAAAAAACGGAAATTATTATCTGTGCTATGAGGAGACCGAGGCCACCGGCTTTGAGGGCTCCCGCACGGTGCTCAAGGTGTGCGCTCCCCATAAGGTGACCCTGCTGCGCAGCGGAGAGCGCCGGGCGGAGATGATTGTGGAGCCGGGGGTGCGCCACCACTGCAACTATGATATGGGCTACGGAGAACTGATGATCGGGGTGTCTGGTTCTCAGGTTCAATCCAGTTTGGGAGAAAATGGTGGGGAACTGCTTTTTTCCTATGCCATTGATGTGAATACCTCACTTGCTAGTGAAAATGAGGTGCGCATTCAAGTGAAGGAGTGTCAAAGCTGAGATGTCCAATTTGGTGAAACACGCATCGGCCCAAATCCGTCAGATGGTCCTGAATGCCTTCGGCGCCGCCGTGGGTCAGGGGATTGTGCCTCCAGTGCCCCTGCGCGATTTTAAGACGGAGTTTCCCCGGCACAACCCGGAGGGGAGCATACGGTGTGATGCCGCAGTTCTCAATGCAGGCGCGCTGCAATGGGAGCCCCGGGAGCTGGCGGAGGTGATCTGCCGGTTTTTGGTGTTTGATGAGGAATATCCCGGTCACTGCCGGATAGATGAGACGGGGATGCTGTGGTTTTCGCTGCGCCCTCAGTGGTATACCGGTGTACTCTCAGATATCTTGGCCTGTCAAAGCGCCTATGGGCGTTCCCTTTACGGCAAGGGGAAAAAGCTGCTGGTTGAAGTGGAAAGCGCTCCGGCTTCCGGATCCGCGCTGACGGCACAGCGAACGGCGCTGACAGCCCAGGTGCTCTCAGAGGTGTATACCCGGAGCGGGTATTGGGTGTTTCGGCGCTTGGGACGGATACCGGACGGTGAAGAACCATTGAGCTCTCACCAGGCGGATCTGGTTGGGGATTTTGGCTTTGTGCCGCAGGAAGAGCCTCTAAAGGAGCAGGTCTGCGGGAAGGTGCTCGAACTTCTGGAAACACAGGGGCTGGCCCGGCAGAGGGAAGGGGACTGGCGGTATGAAAACGGGGAAGATTGCTGCCTGTTAAAGGAGAACGGTCGTCCCACCCGGTTTCTGTGGGTTCTCGCCAGCTGCTATGAAGCCATTGCCGGGCAGGGGTATGAGGAAATTCTGCGTGTATGCTCCGGCTGCCGGGAGGAAGAAACCAGGATGCTTGAGCGCGCGGTGAAGGCCCTGTGCGGGGCTAAGCTGCAGGTATGTCTGATATCTTCTGTGAAGGAAAGCGAACAGACAGGCTTTGGTGAGGCTGTCCGGCTGCTGTGCTGTGATACCGAGCCCCTCAAGCCCCTCCCGATTCGGCAGGAGAATATAGAGGAAAACTCGGCATTTGTTTTGCGGATGCGGGCCCTGTTGGATAGGTGTTCCGGAGCAGATCCAGTACAGGAACCGTCTGGATTGTGGGAACCTCAAAGCCTGGAGGAAACACAGCTGGTCTGTAAGCTGGCCCTGTTTAGTAATTGTCTGCTGGAGGTTCTCGCGTTTCATAATCCCGCGATTCTAACACAATATCTGCGGGAGCTTGTGGAGATTGCAGAGAGAATGGCGCTGCATCCTCCCGCTGCTCAGTGTCTGTTGATTACGCTTCATGTAGCGCTGCAGATTCTTGGTATAGAGGCGGAATAGGGGAATATAGAAGAAAAAGCAAAAAACCTATTGATTTTTTCTGAAAAAACAGGTATAATTTTAGTCGGTCACAATTTTGATTGTGCCGATTTTCGCCGGTGTGATGGAATGGCAGACGTGACGGACTCAAAATCCGTTGGTAGCAATACCGTGTGGGTTCAAGTCCCACCACCGGCACCATGATGGAGTGACAAAAAAGATGTCACTCCATTTTTTTCAGTATTCATGGCGGGTTTGCGGGCTTTTGGAAGCAAAATCCGAAAAACGGTTTTACCGTAGATGTCCAAACAGCAAACCGCAGCAAAATCTGTGACAGCGGGGCTTCCGCCTGATTATTCAGACTGGAGGCCCCGCTTTTTTGCGTTTACCACTCTTTTTCCCGTTGTCGGAACTGTAAAAGTTTCCGGCAGTTATATAGATAGATTGACGACTCCCTCAAACGGGTCATTTTTAAGCCCTCAAAACACAAGGGGGTAGTGCGCCCTTTTTTAGAACCTCTCCGGCTGACAGGCCGGGGAGGTTTTCCGCTTTCCCCCTCTCCCCCTAAATTTCTGGTGCAGGTGATTCTGGAGAGCGAAGAAAAGGAAACCTTTGAAACCACCCTGCACCGGGTATTGCGGGAAGAATTTCAAGCTGTCCCTTCCCAGCCTGTGAAACCGCCGGAAGAAGCCATCCCACAGGAGATGATGGGATTTCTCGGTTCCCTGCTGGGCGAAGTATAACCTCCAACATGGTCTTTATTGGTTGTGACGTGTTGCCCCTGCTTTGGCTGAAAGGTTGTTGCTCTTGGTGATAGCTTTATCCCAGCTTTTTCGATATGCTTGTGTTGCCCGAAAGGGAAAGAAACAACAAAGGAGCGATAGGGCAT
>JAETPU010000009.1 GCA_021771035.1 Marvinbryantia formatexigens
TGAACAGGACCAGTAAAAACGGACAATAGACAAAAGGCCCCCTATGTAGGAAAATAACTACATAGGGGGTATTTGTATGGCAGGGAAAAAAGGGATGAAAAAGTATCCGGAAGGAATCCGGGAAAGAGTAGTATCGCGTATCCGAGCAGGAGAAAGTCAGAAAGCAATGAGTCGAGAGTATGGAATCAGTCGGTGGGCGATTCAGTGCTGGCTCAAAGAAAGAATAATTCCGAAGCAACGAGGGAGAAAAACGGTCAAAACACTCGCGGAGTACAAGTATGAAAATCAGCGATTGAAGATGGAAAATGAACTGTTGCGGGATTTTCTGCAATCCGTGGAAAGGAAGTGAGAGTTCAGGTCAAGTATGCAGTCATCTACCGGCATAGGGATGAATATTCCATAGCTGTCATGTGTCGTTTTTTCTCTGTATCCCGAAGCGGCTACTACGGCTTTGAACATCGTCTTGGCAGACCAGAGAGAGATGCGGGACTGGCGGACGCCATCCGGCAACAACAGGAGAAGTGTTTTCACACTTACGGCTACCGCAGGATCTGGCTGACGCTGGAAAAGCGCGGCATTCACCATAACCCCAAGACCATTCTGCGTGTGATGAAGAAATATGACCTGCTATCAGAGATACGCCGCCGCAGAAAGTGGGTCAACATGGGACAGCACATACACAAGTATAAAAATTTGCTAAATCGCCAGTTCCATGCTGACAGGCCCAATGCAAAGTGGGTCACAGACATTTCTTACATCCACACAAAGCAAGGTGTGTTATACCTGTCCATGATTCGTGATCTGTATGACAACAGCATTGTGGCCTACAAAACCGGGACAGAGCAGACGGTCAATCTGGTGCTCGACACGATTCGGCTGGCCATGCGTAAAGAAAAAAAGAGGGTCGCCGCAGAGCTCCACCTCCACAGCGACCAAGGGTTTCAATACACTTCACGCGCATATTTCAACCTAATTCAAGAATATGGCATAACGCCGTCCATGTCAAGACGTGGGAACTGCTATGACAATGCTATGGCTGAAAACTTCTTCTCTATCTTAAAAACAGAATGCATTTACCGACACAAGCCTGCCACCTTTAGGCAGGCAACGGAAATGATCGACCGCTACATTTATTTTTACAACCATGAACGCATTCAATTAAAGAACGGAGTAGCGCCACTCACACTGCGCTACTCCGACTGAAACTCTGTATTTCCTATTTTAGGATGCCTTTTTGTGCTGTCCGCACAACTTGGTCCTGTTCATCCTTTTTTTGCGATCCGCCATTCGGGAAAGCCAGTCGTTTTTTAACGTGCCGCCGAATAAAATCACCAACGCCGTATAGAATCCCAGAAATTAAGGACACTAAAAGGGCCGGCGTCCTGTTTTTATTGACAAAGCCCCTAAGGGCTAGTATCCTAAAATCGAATGCTGCACCGAGTATCCCATCAGTGAAGAGGAGGGAGCCGCCATGTGGATCCTGTACGCTTTTTTGTCCGCCCTGTTTGCAGGCATCACGGCTGTTTTAGCAAAAATCGGCATCGAACACACCGATTCCCATCTGGCCACCGCGCTGCGGACGATCGTGGTGGCTGTGTTCAGCTGGATTATGGTATTCCTCGTCGGTTCCCAGGATACGATCGGGCAGATAACTCCAATCAGCTATCTGTTTTTAATTCTCTCCGGCCTGAGCACCGGCGCCTCCTGGATTTGTTACTTCCGTGCGCTGGCCCTGGGGGATGTCAACAAAGTGGTTCCTATCGATAAATCCAGCATT
Organism: Marvinbryantia formatexigens; assembly: GCA_021771035.1. Taxonomy (GTDB): domain Bacteria; phylum Bacillota; class Clostridia; order Oscillospirales; family Ruminococcaceae; genus CALXEM01. Next base: position 1,778 of record JAETPU010000009.1, read on the forward strand.
CTGCTCACCATGCTGATGGCCTTTCTCTTTCTGGGGGAGCCTTTGGGGCCGCTCAAGATACTGTGTATGGTGCTCATCGGTGCGGGCACCTACCTGATGATCCAGCGCAGGAGGGCCGCCTCATCAGAGCCTCACAGCAACGCTTACCTTATCTACGCCGGGCTCTCCGCCATTTTTGCCGCCGCCACCTCCATTTTAGGAAAGCTGGGGATTCAGAATGTGGAATCCAACCTGGGTACCGCAATCCGGACAGTCGTGGTGCTGGTTCTGGCCTGGGGGATTGTCTTGGCCCAGGGCAAGCAGCGGCAGATCCCGCAGATCACCAAAAAAAGCTGGCTGTTTCTCATTCTCTCCGGCCTGGCAACCGGGCTTTCCTGGCTGTTCTACTACCGGGCTCTTCAGGAGGGTCAGGCGAGTATTGTGGCGCCCATTGATAAGCTGAGCATTGTCGTCACCATTGTGTTTTCCCGCATCTTTTTGGGGGAACGCCTGTCCAGACGGGCCTTGGCGGGCTTTCTCCTTCTGGTGGCGGGAACAATGCTGCTCCTGGTGAAGGTATAGATTTTTTTCTCATAAAAATACAGATGCAGGACATCGGGCGCAGACGTCAAAAAGGAGCCTGGAACCGAAATACGGTTCCAGGCTCCTTTGATCCTGCGGCATTAGTCCTCGTAATCGCCCTGCTCCTCGAGAAGAGCGCGGATAGACAGGCTGACGCGCTTTTTATCAAAGTCAACATCAATCAGTTTTGCGTCCACTTCCTGGCCCACAGCCAGAACGTCCTGAGGTTTGTTGACTCTCTCAGTGGAGATCTGGGAAATATGGATCAAGCCATCAATTCCCGGAATAATCTGAGCAAACGCACCGAACGTGGTCATGGAGACAATCTTCACGGTCACAGTGCAGCCGATGGGATAATCTCTCTTGAGAACCTCCCACGGATTGTCCTCAGCCTTCTTGTAGCCCAGGGAAATCTTGCGGTTCTCAGCGTCGATGTCCTTCACATACACCTCAACCATATCTCCCACCTTGACAACCTCGGAGGGATGCTTAATCCGGCTCCAGGAGAGCTCGGAGATGTGAATCATTCCGTCCACGCCGCCCAAATCAACGAACGCGCCATAGGAGGTCAGGGATTTCACAGCGCCGGTATAGTGCTGGCCAATCTCCACAGTCTCCCAGAATTTGTCCTCCAGCACCTTTCTCTGCTCACGCAGAACGGCACGGATGGAGCCAACCGCACGCCTGCGGCCGCGGTTCATCTCCAGAATCTTAAAGGAAACCTCTTTTCTCAGCAGATCCTCCAGGGGCTCGTCCCTGGAAGCGGTAGCCTGAGAAGCGGGGATAAAGATCTTCACGCCATTGGTGACAGCCACAACGCCGCCCTTGACAACCTCGGTCACAATACCGGTCAGGGTCTCGTTGTTCTCCGCGGCGGCCTCAACCTTCTCCAGGCCGGCAGCAGCGTCCACACGCTTCTTGGAGAGCATGATGGTGCCCTCAACATCGTTGACCCGCAGCACCTGCAGAGTCAGGGTATCGCCCTTCTTTACCAGATCCTCAACCTTAGCGGAGGGATCATCCGTCAGCTCATGCAGCGGAACATATCCGGTCTGTTTGGTTCCAATTTCAACCTGAACCTCAGTCGGGGTATAGCCGACAACGGTACCAGTTACCTTTTCTCCCGTATATGTACTTTTGAAGGACTGCTCCAACAGTTCTTCAAAGCTGAGCTCCTCTTCATTATTGTTCTGCAGAATTTCAGTCATTGTTTCTTGTACCTCCTTAATGATAAAAGCAGGGGTAGACGCCCCCGCAGTAACTCCGATCAACTCAGCCCCGCTGAAATCATATTCCCTTAGCTGTCCTGCGGACTCCACCAAAACCGTACGGCAATACGGCCGGCAGACCTCCTGGAGTTTCTTGGTGTTGGAGCTGGACGCACCGCCTACCACCACCATTACATCGGACTGTTTGGCTAACTGAATCGCCTCGCGCTGCCTAGTTTCCGTAGCACTACATATTGTATCAAATATTAAAAGATTTGTACACACTTTTTTTGCAAATTCTACGCAAAAGGCCCATTCTATTGTATGAAACGTGGTTTGGGCCACCATTGAGAATCCAATTTTGTTTTTATTTGGAATTTCTTCCAGCTTTTCCTTGAGCTCACCGGCTGTTTTGAAGGCGATATAGTCTCCGGTGCAGTGCCCGATGATCCCCTGTACCTCTGGATGATTTTCATCCCCGGCAATCAAAATCAGCCTGCCGTTTTGGGACTGTTCCCGCACGGTCTGGTGGATTTTGGCTACAAAGGGGCAGGTGGCGTCGGCAAAGGAGAGCCCCCTGCGGGAAATTTCCTCATAGACATCCGCTCCTACGCCATGGGAACGAATCACCAAAAGCGCGCCCGGATCACAGTCCTCAACACGCTGGACGATCTCGACGCCTTTGTCCTTGAGCTGGCTGACAATCTGCGGGTTATGGATGATAGGCCCCAGGGTACAGACAGGCCTGTCGCCTTCGGCCTTTTCAAATACCAAATCCACCGCCCGTTTGACGCCGAAGCAGAATCCGGCGCTTTTGGCCACTGTCAATTTCAAGAATATCCCTCCAACTCAATTTTCTATTTCGGCCCAGCACATTTGCCAAGGGGCAGATTCCTTTACCCGTTGAAGCTGGCTGCGGCAGGGGGTTCCCCGCTCCTCCGGGAGGCCCAGCGTCCCGGACGGAAACGCCGTATTTCCATGTACGCCGGGGCTAAATATCCGGAAGGGCAGCCTTCGGAATTGAGGCTGCAAAAACCGGGACGGCGCCCGTCCCGGTGCCCTTATCCGGCCGGGGCAGGAAACTTACAGCCTGCGTACCGGATCGCCCGCAGCCCGGTATACGATAAGCAAGAAGCGCCGGGCTATAAGCTGGCATTGGCCTCGTCCATGAGCTGCTGCAGACGGCTTTGGAGCAGCTTGTTTGCGCCGCGAAGCTCGCTGGGATTGGGCACTCCGGCCGATACTCCCAGTTCCTCATTGGGGATGACAGCTCCATAGCGCACAACAATTTTAGAACGGAAATGCAGCTTTCCCTCAAAACAGATCACCATGGGCAGGATATCCGCGCCGGTCTGGCCGGCAATCATCACGGCGCCGGACTTTATCTTGAGCAGCTTGCCGTCCTTGGAGCGGGTGCCCTCAGGGAACATAATCAGGGAGTCCCCCTGGGTGAGGGCTGCTTTCGCTGTCTGAATCGCGGTCATATCGCCTTTGCCCCGCTGTACGGGAAACGCGCCCAAGTGCCGGATAATAAAGGAGAAAAACGGATTTTCAAACAGTTCCGCCTTTGCCATAAAGCGCAGGTTGCATTTCACCTTCTGACCCAGAAAGATGGGATCCAGGGTGGTGCGGTGGTTGCAGCACACCAAAAAGCCGCCCTTCTTGGGGACCTGCTCCACTCCCTGAAAGACAATATGATAATAGCTGCGGAAAATGATTCCCGTCACGGCACGGGCCACCTTTTGAAACAGCATCGCCGAGCCTCTCCTTTCCTCTAGCAGGAAGTCTGCGTACTGAGCTTCTGAACTGCGGTGTCGTGCACCTTTTGAATGGACTGCTCCAGGGTAATTCCGGTGGTATCCACCAAGATGGCGTCCTGGGCCTGGCGAAGCGGTGAGATGTCCCGGTGAGTGTCGTTGTAGTCCCGCTGCTTGACGTCGGCCAAAACCTCCTCATAGGTGGTCTTTTCGCCCTTGAGCATCAATTCGTCATACCGGCGCTGCGCCCGCTCCTCGGGGGAGGCGGTCAGGAAAATCTTCACATCCGCCTGAGGCAAAACCACCGTGCCGATATCCCGTCCATCCATCACCACATTGTTCTTTTTGGCCATGTCCTTCTGCAGCGAGAACAGAAATTCCCGCACGGCGCCGATGCTTGCCACCTGGGATGCCGCCATAGAGATCTGCGGCTGGCGGATTTCACCGGACACGTCGTGCCCGTTGAGGAAGACCCGCTGCTCCCCTTCTACAAAGCGAAGGGTTACGGTGATGCTATCCAGGGCATCTGTCACGTCCTTTTCATTATGGGGATCCAGGCCCAGCAGGCACACTCCCAGGCCGATAGCCCGGTACAGCGCCCCCGTATCCACATAGATATACCCCATTGCCTGGGCTACCGCCCGGGCGATTGTGCTTTTGCCCGCTCCGGCAGGCCCGTCAATCGCGATTGCTTTCACTAAGATGACCATCCTTTCCCTGTGAGCCCGGCGCGCCCTGCCTGGAATGGTTTCCAGGGCAGCGGGACTGCGCTTTGGGATACTCTCCCGTGCTCACCTCACATCTAAATCCATCAGTCAGCACAGTCCATGCAGGCGTTTCCAGCCAGAACACCCGTGCTGAATGCAATTTGCAGATTAAATCCGCCTGTATAGGCGTCCACATCCAAAACTTCCCCCGCAAAGTAGAGCCCCTCCAGCAGCTTGGACTGCATGGTTTTGGGGTTGACTTCTTTGACGCTCACGCCCCCGGAGGTAATAATCGCCTCTTCTACCGGGCGAAGGGCAGCCGGCGTCAGAGGAAAGCGCTTTAACAGCTGCGCGAACCGGCGGCGCTGCTCCCGGGTGACCTGGTGTACCTTGACCCCGCGCCCAATCCCGCTTAAGGATACCGCCACGGGGATCAGCTTGGCCGGCAGCAGATGGGACAGGGAATTGGCGAAATCCCGGTTGAGGTTCTCCGAAAAATCCCGCAGCAGCCGGGAATCCAGCTGCTCAAGCGTCAGGCCCGGCTTTAAGTCAATGTACAGCCGGTATTCCTCCAGCTTCCCGGCATCCATATGGGAACTGGCAGACAGGATCAGGGGCCCGGACACGCCGAAGTGGGTAAAGAGCATCTCCCCCAGTTCCTGGAAAACCACCTTTTCCTTACCCTTTTTCTCCTGGGTGAGCGTAACCGTCACATTTTTCAGGGAAAGCCCCATCATGTCCCGGCAATAGTTCTCCTTGGTGACGACAGGGATGAGGGAAGGCTGAACCGGCACAATGGTGTGCCCGGCCTGCTTTGCCAGGCGGTATCCATCCCCGCTGGAACCCGTCCCCGGATAGCTCATGCCGCCTGTGGCAACAATCACCTTGGAGGCGCTCAGGCGATCCCCATCCTCCAAAATCACGCCGCGAAGGCGCCCGTCCCGGATATCAAGCGCCTTAGCTCTGGCCTGAAACCGGGTTTTCACCCCGCTGCCGCCGGCAAAGGCCGCCAGCGCGTCCACAATGTCCGCCGCCCGGTCGGAAACAGGAAACACCCGGTTTCCGCGCTCCACCTTCAGCGGCACGCCCAGGCTCTCTATGAGTTCCATCGTATCCCGGGGCGAAAAGGCGCAAAGCGCGCTGTACAAAAACTTGCCGTTGCGCTTAGTGTTCTGAATCACCTGGGCGGCATCACAGAAGTTGGTGACATTACAGCGTCCCTTGCCGGTGATCATCACCTTGCGCCCCGCTTTGGCATTGCGCTCCAAAAGCAGGACCTTGGCTCCCCTGCGCGCCGCTGTCCCGGCACATAAAAGCCCCGCCGCGCCGGCGCCCACAACTACCACATCAAAGTGCTGATCCATCCTTTGTTTTAGTCTCCTCTACCTTTTCATATACATTATATTCGTCCCAAATCCTCTCCAGGCGGGAGAAAATATCCGAAACCTCGTTGCGGCAGCGCAGGCCCACCGCCACAATGAGCGCGTTGATTAAGCTCAGGGGCGCCACCAGGGAATCCACAAAGGAGGCCATATCGCTGCGGGCCAGCAGAAGCGTGTCCGCACACTGGGCAATGGGGGATTCCTGGCTGTCGGTAATGGCGATCACCTTGGCCCCACAGTCCGAGGCGTATTGAGAGGCCATATGGGTTCGGTGGGAATACCGCGGGAAGGAGATGGCAATCAGCACGTCCTTCTCCGAGATGCGCAGCATCTGCTCAAACATCTCGCTGGCGCTGGAGGTGTTCACCAGGCGGACATCCGGCAGGATGTGGTTAAAATAAAAGCTGAGAAAGGACGCCAGGGACGACGCGCTGCGGATTCCGATGATGTAGATATGCTCCGCGTTGACGATAGCATCCACCGCCGTGTCAAAATCCTGGCGGGAGGTCTCCTCCAACGTGCGGCGAATGCGCTCGATGTCCAGATTGAGCACCTTGTTGAGCACATCGGAGGCGCCGATCTGCTCCGTTGTCATCTCCATGCGCTGCACCGCGGTCAGCTTGTTGCGAATCAGTTCCTGAAGGGCCTTTTGCAGCTGAGGATACCCCTCATAGCCCAGTTCGGAGGCGAAGCGCACTACCGTGGATTCGCTGACTCCCACGGCGCCGCCCAGCTTTGAGGCCGTCATAAAAGCCGCCTTGTCATAGTGCTCCAGCATAAACTTGGCAATTCGTTTTTGCCCCTTGGAAAATCCGCCCATACAGCTTTGAATGTCCGCCAACAGGTCTGTTGCCACCCTGCATTCCTCCCTAATCCGTCGGGAGCCCAGTAAAAAAACAGCCGAACCCCTCCGGCTGATTTGGCATCCCGTTTGAATATCCGGCAAAATCTCTGTTTTATTTTATCGGTTCCGGCTGTAAAAATCAAGGGAAACCACTCTTTTTCCGCCGATTTACTCAGATATGCCCCCACAGGCCCTGCCCGCAGGGGCGAAACCGTCAAAATTCAGGGAACCGCCGGTACCGCACCGGTATTTTCCCGGAAAACGCCTGGGAATCCCCGCCGTATTTGGAAGACATTCTCTTGTGTGGAAGAAGGTAGTGCAAGCCGCACAAAAATTATCTGGAATTACCAATCTAATCTATTGACATCCAACCATCAAACAGCTATGTTTAAGACAGAGCGGCAAATGCCGCAGACTGATACTCAATTGCAAAAGGAGGAAAGGATATGGCGCTCCTACACGTTGATTTTTTCTCTGAGGTGCTGGATATGTGTGTGGAGATGGATGTGATTCTGCCGGATCATTCTGACGAAGAAACCTACCCCACACTTTATCTGGTGCACGGCATGAGCTCTGACCACACCTCGTGGCAGCGCAAAACTTCCATTGAACGGTACGCACAGGAGCATGGGTTTGCCGTGGTGATGCCTGCCGTCCACCTGGGATGGTACACCAACATGGCCGTGGGCAAAAACTATTGGACCTATATTTCCGAGGAGGTTCCCCGTTTCTGCCGTACGATGTTTCCTAAAATGTCCCGCCGCCGGGAGGATACCTTTGCGGCTGGACTCTCTATGGGCGGATACGGGGCCCTGAAGCTGGGCATCTGCGCGCCTGAGTCCTTCCGGGCTGTGGCGGCGCTGTCCGGCGCTGTGGAAATCGTCTCTGACTGCCACAATCAAATTAAAAAATATGAAGGGCTGGGGCTCAGCTCGGAAATCTGGCGGGATGTGTTCGGCCCCACCGAGCAGCTCGAGGGCAGCGAAAATGATTTGACCTTCCGCGCCAGGGAGCTTGCCAAGACCAATTTGCCCAAGCCCTCCATCTATATCTGGTGCGGCACCGAGGACGACGCCATCTATGAGGGCAACGTCCTGATGGGAAAACGCCTTTCCCAGATGGGCTACGAGGTATGGTATGAGGACTCCCCGGGCGATCACCAATGGAAATATTGGGATGAAAAAATCCAGCTGGCGCTGGATTGGTTCTCCTCTATGCGTGCCAGGGACAACCAGGAAGCCCCGCAGCCTGAGAGAAAGGAGCAGTGAGCAATGGCACTTTTTCATGTGAATTTTGATTCCAAAGTATTGGATTTGGCCATGAGCGCGGACGTCATCATTCCCCAGCGCCTGGGGCAGGCCGGCATTTCCGACTATCGTTATCCAACCTTGTATCTTCTGCATGGCTACAGCGACGACCATACCGCCTGGCAGCGCCAGACGTCCATTGAGCGGTATGCCATCCGCCTGGGGCTTGCCGTCGTGATGCCCAATGCCCACACCAGCGGCTATGCCAACATGGCCCATGGCAACAATTACTATACCTTTATCTCCGAGGAAATTCCCGCCGTCATGCGGGGGATGTTCCCACTCTCTGACAAACGCGAGGACAACTTCATCGCGGGGCTTTCCATGGGCGGCGCCGGAGCCATGAAGATAGGGCTGGCCCATCCCGAACAGTATGCGGCTATCGGTTGCCTGTCCGCTGGGCTTGGCAACTTCCACAGCCAGGAGAACCCCACCCCGCAGCAGATAAAGCAGCGCTTTATGCTGTACGGGGACCGGGATCTCACAGGAACCGAGGAGGACGCCGTCCACTCAGCGAAGGTGATTCTCCAGGAAGGAAAGCCTGTCCCCCGCATCTATCATGCCTGCGGCACCGAGGACACCCTGGCGCTGCCGGGAGCGCGCAAAACAAGGGATTTCTTCCAGAGCTTCCCCGGCAATCCCTTCGGCTATGTCTATGAGGAAAACCCCGGCATCCACAACTGGGATTTCTGGGATGAACATATTCAGCATTTTCTCAGGTTTACCGGGCTGCCTCAGGTTCCCAATATGCGTTGACATCCCCTCTGATTCCCTCACCGGGAACAGTTTGATCCCCTCCTCAAAGAGCCGGATCTGCCCGCACAGGCAGATCCGGCTCTTTCTTTTGGTTCCAAACCACCGTTCACTCTGTACGGGATGTTTTTAAGCCGTCCATCCATCTCCAGCCGGGATGCCGCGCCCCACACCGTTCCCCAAACAGGGAAGCTGCTGGCGCTGGCCGAAAAATCCGGCAATGGCGCAGGGCGTGTGCGTATCCGTCAGGGCCCACTCCGGACGTACATATAAAATTAGTAGAACAAGGCAGCTCCATTATCTTTGATGAAACGGCATCAGCCGGAGGCCTTTATAGATCCAGTTTCTCCCGTTCCCTGAGAATCGCCGTCAGCTCTCTGAGTTTTGCCTCATCCTTGACGCCGGGGGAAGCTTCCACCCCGGACATCACGTCCAGGTACCGGGCACCGGTCTTCTCCAGAAGGGAGCGTACAGTCCCAGGAGTAATCCCACCCGCCAAAAATACAGGCAGGATACCTAGACTGTCCGCCTCTCTGAAAAAACTCACGTCCGCTTTGAGCCCCTGCCGTGCCGCGGTATCCCGGGTGCGGGGATCCACCAGGGCCGCGAAAATTCCGCCGTCGCGCAGCCGCCTGAGGCACTCGGGAAGCTCCGCCGCGCCCAGCTGCGCCCGGCGTTCCTGGGGCCCCGCAGGGAGAGTTTTGATAATGCGGGTATTCTGCCCGATCAACGCCGCGGCCAGCCGCTGCGCCACGTCCAGGGGTTCGTCATAGTGCAGCTGCAGGTAATCCGGCCTGAGCCGGCGGGCCAGCCCCAAGAGCTTTTCATAGCTTCCGCCTGTTACCACACAGCTCTTCACAGGCCCCTCCACAAAATCCAGCAGCCTGCGGGCAGTTTGCTCCTGTAAATTCCACGGAACCGCCTTGGGGTAATCCACCACGAACCCGGCTATCTGTACGCCCAGCTCTTTGCACAGAAGCACATCCTTCTCACGCATCAGCCCGCAGATTTTCAGGATGATTTCCTTTTGATCCCGGGCTATCACCGTCTCACCGCCCGGGACAGCTGCCGGTAATAGAGAACCGGATCCCCGGCTTTCCAGATGGCGGTTCCCACCAGAACGGCATCCGCTCCGCTTACAGCAGCCGCAGCGGCATCCTGGGGCGTGAGAATCCCGCTCTCGCTGATGAGAAAGCTCCCCTGTGGTTTGAGATGTGCCAGTGCCCCGGTGGTCTCCACGGTCCCACCGTCGAGCTCCAGCTGCAGGATATTGCGGTTATTGATTCCCACCAGTTTCGCTCCAAGCGCTCGCGCCTGCCCAAGCTCCTGCGGAGTATGGGCCTCCACAAGTGGCTCGAGCCCCAGTTCCAGCGCCTGGTGGTACAATTCCGTGAGCTTTTGGGGCTCCAGGCAGGCGGCAATGAGCAAAACAGCACTGGCGCCGCACTCTCTGGTCTCTTTGAGATCCTCCCCCGAGCGGATAAAGTCCTTGCGCAGCACTGGGAGCGGTACGGCCCCGGCAATGTCCTCTAAAAGCTCAAGGGAGCCGCCGAACTGGGTTTCCTCTGTCACCACCGAGAGCGCCGGCGCTCCGGCAGCCTGCATGAGGGCCGCGCACTGCACTGGATCCCGGGGGCCGAACAAGTCCCCATCCTTGGGAGAAATCCGCTTAAAATCCGGGATTACCGGAAGAAGTCCCGTTCGTGTTACCTGTACCAGGCTCTCCAGAAACCCCTTCATCGCGCCGCCTCCTCACAATAGGCCCGAGAACCCTTTTTGAGGGCCTCCAGCTTATCCCGTGCCGCGCCGCTGTCGATGAGCTGCCGCGCCAGCCGGATTCCCTCCTCAAAACTTTCGGCCTTTTCCCCGACTATCAAGGCGCCCGCCGCATTGAGCACAATGGCATCCCGCCTGGGGCCATGGACAGCGCCCTCGAATACCCCCACGATGGTGTCGGCATTCTCCTGAGGGGTCCCGGTTTTGATATCCTGCAGGGAGCAGCTTTGCAGGCCGAACTGCTCCGGGGTAATTTCAAAGGAGGTGATGGCCCCGTCCTTGAGCCGGTTGATTCTGGTGGGACCCAATAAGGAAATCTCATCCAGGCCGTCCAGCCCATGGACGAACATGGCGTCGGTGTAGCCCAATTCCTTAGCTACATAGCTCACCGTATCCAGAAGCTCCGGTTTATAGACGCCCAGCAGATGACGCGGGGCAAAGGCAGGGTTGATGAGCGGGCCGATGATGGTGTAGAACACGGTCTTGATGCCCAGCTGTGTCTCCGGGGGCAGCACCTTGCACATCACCGGATGGAACAGCGGCGCATAGATAAAGGCGATGCCGATTTCCTCGATGAGCGCCTCGGCCTGGGGCGGGGTCAGGTTGATGTTGACCCCCAGCGCCTCCAGTACATCCGCGCTGCCGGACAGGCTGGAGATGGAGCGGCTGCCGTGTTTGGCGATGGGGATCCCGGCGGCCGCGGCCACCAGCGCCGTCGCCGTGGAGATGTTAAAGGTGCTCAGGCCGCCGCCGGTGCCGCAGGTGTCCATCAGAGGGGAGGACACCTGCGGGCGCAGGGGGACGCAGTTTTGGCGCATAGCCTTGGCAATCGAGGCGATTTCCTCCAGGGAAGCGCCCTTCATCAGCAGCGCCACCTGAAAGCCCGCAATCTGCACATCGGAGATTTCGTCCCGGTTGATGGCACCGATGAGCTGGAAGATTTCCTCTTGGCTCAATTCCTGATGCGTGGTGATTTTTGTCATGATATCTTTATACATCGAATTTCCTCCATTTATTTCCAGAAAAAAACCGAACCCGGGGAATTTTAATGCTGAACTGCCGCCGGGGTTTTTGTGCGGCTCCGAACCCGTATTTTTGCCATTTGTTCACGATTCATTGATACTTCATTCATATTTGGCATCCCGAATGGCAGTTTTCATTGCTTTCACAAATTCTGAGACCGGCCCGGCGGCATCCCTGCCGTACCATTCCACCAGGCGGACAATCGCGGAGCCCACGATGACGCCGTCCGCGGCGGCTGCAACTTGGGCGGCCTGCCGGGGCGTGGACACCCCGAAGCCCACCGCGGCGGGAACCGGGGTAAATTTGCGGACCTCCTCCACCAGGCCGGACACCTGCCCGCTCAGGCTGGACCTCTCCCCGGTGACCCCCATGGAGGAGACACAGTACACAAAGCCCTGGGCGCTTTCGGCGATACGCCGCACCCGCCCGCGGGAGGTGGGCGCCACCAGAGGAATGTAGTCCACGCCGTATTTTTGGCACGCCGGGGCAAAATCCTCCCGCTCCTCATAGGGCACATCCGGCAGAATCAGCCCGTCGATGCCCGCATCCGCCGCCGCTTTCAAAAAGCGTTCGGTGCCGTAGGAGAACACCACGTTGGCATAGGTCATAAACAAAAGCGGGATGGAAACCTCCCCGCGCAGCCGGCGCACCATCTTCAGGATTTTATCCGTGGTAACGCCGCCTGCCAGCGCCCGCACATTGGCCCCCTGAATCACGGGGCCCTCCGCCACCGGATCCGAAAAGGGGATGCCCAATTCCACCAGATCCGCGCCAGCCTGTTCCATGGCCTTGACCAGTTCCAAAGTGGTCTGCAGATCCGGATCCCCGCAGGTGAGAAAGGCAATGAAAGCCTTCCCGTTTTGAAACGCCTTTTCTATTCTGCTCATTCGCTGAGATCCTCCCCTCTGTAGCGGGCAATGGCGGCACAGTCCTTGTCGCCGCGGCCCGAGATGTTTACCACGATAATCTGATCCTTTTTCATCTGTCCCGCCAGCTTTTTGGCATAGGCCACCGCATGGGCGCTCTCGATAGCCGGGATAATCCCCTCCATCCGGGAGAGGTACTCGAAGGCGTCCACGGCCTCGTCATCCGTCACCGGGACATATTCGGCCCGGCCGATGTCGTGCAGGTGGGCGTGTTCCGGGCCGACGCCGGGATAATCCAGACCGGCAGAGATGGAATACACCGGGGCTATCTGCCCGAACTCATCCTGGCAGAAATAGCTCTTCATGCCGTGGAAAATCCCGGGGCGCCCGGTGGCGATGGTGGCAGCCGTCTCCAAGGTGCCCACGCCCCGGCCCGCGGCTTCGCAGCCGATGAGGCGCACGCCGGGATCGCCGATAAAGTGATAAAACGCGCCGATGGCATTGGAGCCCCCGCCCACACAGGCCAGCACCGCATCCGGCAGGCGTCCCTCCGCCGTCAGGATCTGTTCTTTTATCTCCTGGGAGATCACCGCCTGGAAATCCCGCACGATGGTGGGGAACGGGTGCGGACCCATGACGGAGCCCAGCACATAGTGGGTATCCCCCACACGGCGGGTCCACTCCCGCATGGTCTCGGACACAGCGTCCTTCAGGGTTGCGGTTCCGCTGATGACTTCGTGGACCTTGGCTCCCAGCAGGCGCATTTTATACACATTGAGCGCCTGGCGCTGGGTATCCTCCCTGCCCATGAAGATTTCACATTCCAGCCCCATCAGTGCGGCGGCGGTGGCAGCGGCAACCCCGTGCTGGCCGGCGCCGGTTTCGGCGATCACCCTGGTTTTCCCCATCTTTTTGGCCAGGAGCGTCTGCCCCAGCACATTGTTGATTTTGTGCGCTCCCGTATGGTTGAGATCCTCCCGCTTGAGGTAGATTTTCGCCCCGCCCAAATCTTGTGTCATACGTTTGGCATAATACAGCCGCGAGGGCCTGCCCGCATAATCGTTCAGCAGGGCTTTGAGCTCCCCGCGAAACTGGGGGTCCTGTTGATAGAAGCTGTAGGCTTCTTCCAGTTCATTCACCGCGTTCATCAGCGTTTCCGGGACATACTGCCCGCCGTGGACGCCAAATCTTCCTTTCGACATCAGCCGTTCCTCCCTGTTCTTGAGATTCTTCCGATTCCACCGCGTCACCTGCTGTCACAGTTTCAGGGACGCCATCGCCGCCCCGGCGGAAAGCCGTATTGTGTCCATTTCATTGTGATAGTTCCTCCCTTGCCAATGGAATCCCCGCCGCTTATGCCGGTACCGATTGTCAGGCCGCGGCAGATGGCAGCTCAAGCGCTGGCTCCCCGCAGCGGCGGCTGTGCCGTGCCCCCTCCACGACGCACTAGGCGGCAAGGGGAAGGCACATGGCCCAGACACAACAAAAAACCCGTCCCTGACACTGTAAAACAATGTCAAGGACGGGTCATCATTCATCCCCGCGGTACCACCTTGATTCGCGGCAGACGCCGCACACTTTGCAGGATACTAACATATCCCCGGCAAATAACGGATGCCCTACCGTCACAGAATACTCGGAAAAACTCCTTTGACTGTGCCCTCAGCGGTCCATTTGACGGTTTGTTTTCGGCCCGGCTCTCAGCTTCCCGGGCTCTCTGTACGAGCATCTCCGCCGTTATCTCCGCTTCTATGGTTTCAAGTTTTTTATACACTACCACTTTTTTTGAGAGCTGTCAAGGATTTTTTCATCCGCGGGGAAACCTTTTCCAGCGCTCCGGGCCAAATCAAAGGAACTCAGAAGGACGAAGGCATCCTCCCGGCGCTCACTGACCTGAAGGCTGATGATCTCCCCCCGCGTTTCCCGAAATAATTCCACAAAGCTCCTGAGCCGCTGAGGCGTGCAGGCGCACAGGCTGACATGGGGCGTCCAGTCCCCGGGCGCGGTGAAGCGGGCGGAATACCCGCCGCAGCCGGTGTGAAGCTGTCCGTGCAGATGCAGCAGGCGGCTGTCCACCCGGGGGATCACGCCCAGCCAGTCCCCAAAGTAGACGCCGATTCCGCACAGGGAAACGGGGACTCTCTGCCAGCGGCGCGCAATCCGCCGTACCCGCTCAACCAGGCTTCTCACAGGCATCTGTTCATAAATTCCCAGGGTCAAATGGGGATCCAGGCCCTCCACTCCGGCGGCGGACGCCATGCCGACGAGGGTTTGTTCGGTGGCGCTGTCGAACCGCGCAATCACACTCAGAAAGCGCTCCATTGTTATCCTCCTATCCTGTTAAAAAACAAAAAGCCCCGTTCACCGCAATTTCGCCGCGGTTCACGGGGCACCAGGGAAACCCGCCGGATCCGGCGGGTTTCGGTACGGTTCCAGTATAGACGGCGCTGAACCGGTTGTCAAGAAGCCATGGACGCCGCGGCCCGCAGGCGGTTTGAGTTTCCCCGAACCCCCAAACGGGCGCAAGAGAGCCGCCGGCCCATACCGCCGGGGGGAGCTCTCACACCGGTTTCCACTGGCTTTTGCCGCGTCGCAAAGGGCCGCCTGTCCCGGCGCCGTCTGCCTTTTGAGCGCGGGCAGCTCTCCCCCGATACAGGGACGGGCGTTAGATCTTTCCCCGGAGAGCCCGCAGGCGTCTTTTCAGCCGGATATATGGATTTTCCCGGGCAAAGTTGCTATAATGGCACTGAATACGGCGAAGTTTTGAAGCCCGAACCCGGCGCTCATACGACGAACTATTAGGGAAGGGGCATTTTCTCTCTCTTCCCGCTCTCAGGGACGCTCCTGCCCGGACAGGAAAAGGCGATTGTAATACCGCCCGAGACTGCGCTTTGCCCCTTTTTGACCCTTCGGTCAAAATTCTGCTTCGCTTCAAGCGTGCCAAAACAGAAAGGAAGATCGTTTGACAGCTTCGCTTCAAACGGCGTTTTGTCCCTTTTTGACCCTTCGGTCAAAATTCGGCTTCGCCGAAGCGTGCCAAAACAGAAAGGAAGAATATATATGATCACAATGCAAAAGGCAAAGGAGATTTTAGCCCAGCACATCACCCAGGAGCACTTATTGAGCCACAGCCTGGCTGTCAGCGGCGCTATGGCCGCCATGGCGGAGCACTTCGGGGAAAGCCCGGAGTACTGGGGCGCCATCGGCTATCTGCACGACATCGACTTTGAACAATATCCCCAGGAGCACTGCCAGCACGTCCGGGAGCTTTTGGAGCCCTATGGCGCCACAGACGAAGAAATCCGCGCCATCGAAAGCCACGGTTACGGCCTTGTGTGCCAGGTCCAGCCAGAATCCAACCTGGAAAAGAGCCTGTTTACCGTAGATGAACTCACCGGAATTATCATGGCGACGTCCCTGATGCGCCCCACCGGCATCACGGATTTGACCCCCAAGAGCGTCAACAAGAAATTTAAAGACAAGGCCTTTGCAGCCAAATGTGACCGGCAGGTGATCCGCCAGGGCTGTGAAATGCTGGGAATGGAGCTCAGCGAGGTCATCGCCCTGTGTATCAAGGGAATGCAGGCCTATACGCAGGAATTGCACCTGGGAGCCAAAGAGGGGTAAACGAAGGGTTGAAGAAACGCCATAACCGTGACAGTGCAGCTTCAGTCAGGCCTATGGGGCGCGGCGGGCATCAAACTCCCGAATGCAGCTGCACTTGTCTCACAGGCTTCGACGCCTTGGGCGGCTGCCCCTCCAGGGACAAGCTTTGTCCCCCCGAAAGGCCGATGACGACACCCTCTTCGCCGCTCTGTAACTATTGGGATGGGATACGAAAGCCGGGGCCTCCCGCGCCTTTTTAAAGTGCCAATGGTCTGTTCCATGAGTTTTTATCTTGCCTATCCGGTGACAAAAGAAAAACAAGCCGCAGGTACCCTGCGGCTTGTTTTTTTATCGGAATCGTTCCCGTGACGGCGGGGCGGCAGGAAGCCGCACTTTCTGTGCAACACAATTTTGTTGCAACAAATTTCACAGCAAAAGCCTTGATCTGCGGATAAAATCCCCGTCTCATGGGGCTCATCGCACTGTATGTCCCGACTGCGCGATAAGGTATGGCATCCTCCGGCCGGACCACAGGATAAGCCCCAGCGATCCATGGGGGTTCAGCTGCCAAATAAAGTTTTTATGAAAGGCGGTTTCCTCAACCCCATGCCGGTTCCGGATAAATTTTCCTGTCTCACAGGCGGCGGGTCGGAACCGCCGTCGCCGTCTTACGCGGCCAACCATGGGGTTTTTCTTCATCACTACGCGGCTCTGTAAAAACCGGGCGGCATTCTAAAGTGGATTTACCGGCCATATGCAGCGCCGCGCTAGTCCAAAATGCCGTCCAGGGGGTTGTGGTGCATGGGCTCGCCCCGGGTGTAGGAGGATTCCAGGGAGACCATGCGCTTTTCCCTGCTGCTGCGGTAGATGGACTCCATAATCTCCAGCACGTGGAAGGTCTGCTGGTAATTGGCCCGGAAATCCCTGCCGGTGCGCAGTGCACGGGCCATATCGGCAAGCCCCAGCGCCCGGCTGTTTTCACTGTAATCGAATGTGAGCGGGACCTCGCGCCTGGTGCCGTCCTCCGGGCGGTACAGCTGGATGGGACCGCCGAAGGTATTGGGATCCGGTACAATCAAGGTGCCGCGGGAGCCGTAGATCTCCAGGCGCGCCTGGGTCCAGTAATGGACATCGAAGGTGGTGAACAGCGTTCCCACCGCGCCGGAATCAAACTGGAGCATACTGGTGACATAGGTGGGGACACGTACCTGGATCTCCTCGCCCCGGTGGGGTTCGCTGGAGATCATCCTTCGATCAAAGGACGCCTTTGCCATTCCGGATACCGCCTGCACGCCGCCCAGAAGGTTCACCAGGGCGGTCAGGTAATACGGTCCCATATCGAACAGCGGCCCGCCGCCGTGCTGATAGTAAAAATCCGGATCCGGGTGCCAGCTCTCATGGCCCCGGCAGATCATAAAGGCCGCCGCGCCCACGGGATCCCCGATGTATCCGTCGTCGATGAGCTTGCGGCAGGACTGGATGCCCGCGCCCATAAAGGTGTCCGGCGCCCCGCCCAGGAGAAGGCCCTTCTGCTGCGCCAGGCGCACCAGTTCCTTGCCCTCCTCCAGGGTGGCGGCCAGGGGTTTTTCACTGTAGACGTGCTTTCCCGCCAGCAGCGCCGCCTTGGAGACCTCAAAATGCTCATAGGGGCGGGTGAGGTTCAGGACAATCTCCACGCTGTCGTCCGCGAACATCTCATACATGGTGGGATACTGCTTGGGAATACCGTAATTTTTTACCGCGGACTTTGCCCGCTCGTCAATCAAATCGCACACGCCCACAATTTCCATCTGGGTGAAGCGCTTGGTGATGTTCTCCAGGTAAATTCCGCTGATGGCACCGATTCCCACGATGCCGATGCGTACCTTTTCCATAGCCGGGGCCTCCTCTCAATACATCTTGGCCGTATTCTCGAACCGCTCGGTGGTGAGCCCATTCTGGCGGGCAAACTGCCGGCCCTGGGCCGCCCACAGCATACCGCGGCGCATCAGTTCCTGGGCATTGGGGGACTTCTCAAACACATCGTCATGGTGCCCCAGTGAGGTGTAGAACACCCTGCCGTTGCCCCAGAACTTGGTCCAGGCCACCGGCATATCCACCGGCTTATTGGAGATGTGGTAATAGTCCACAATGGGGAACCGGGTGGTGGCCAGCACCTCGATTGCCGGATCCACATGGAGGTAATAGTGCTCGCTGCAAACCGGGAAATCCTGAAGGCCCTCGGTAATGGGGCTGGAGCCATGGCAGATATTCACCATATACTCCACGCCGTCTCCGCCGGGATGACTCACCCACTGTCCGCCGGTGATAAACTGCCACTCGGTATCCTGCCGGAAGGCATCGCACATACCGCCGTGGCAGCCTGCCAATCCAACGCCCGCGCCCACGGCCTTGGCGACGTTTTTGGTATATTCGCCGGGAATCTCGCCCATGGTCCAGCAGGCCACCAGCAGATCCAATTCCATCAGTTCCTCCAGATTTGCCAGGCTCTCCAGCGTGTCGGAAATTTCCACCTGGAACCCGGCCTCCCTGAGCAGCCCCGCAAAACGCTTGGAGGTCAGCTGCGGTTCATGGCCGTCCCATCCGCCCTGGAGAATCAGTGCACGTTTTTCCATTGTTCTAAACTCCCTTCTGATTGTTCCGTTGTACGGTAATATCCTGTTCCCTTGTATAGAAGCCCGTTTCGCCGGGCGTTTGCCCAGGCAGTTTGTCACCAAGTGTTTCGCATCAGATATGGCAGGCCAACCCAACGCCTTTTTCATGGGATAAAAAGGCCAAATCGATGACCTTCATCACCCGCAGGCACTGTTCGGGCCGCACGATCAGTTCCTCCTTCCCCTCTATAACCGCCGCCACATTGCAGTAGTAGTCCGCGCTGTCGCTTTCTATTTTGGGGAGCTGAAGCCGGCGGGTAGTATGGGCAGGGCGGGGCGCCATGGTCCTGGTGGGGCCTGCGCTGGTGTAGACGATATCATCCTCCCAGCTCATCTCCCCGTCCTGGGCCAGCTGGACAATCTCTCCCCTGCAGTCCCAGTCCTCGACGGCAATGGTGCCGCCGGCACAGGAGATATGCCATCTGGGCAGGTTGATAAAGCAGTTGGTGGATACCTCCACCAGCGCGGAAATCCCGCTTTCAAATTCCAGGAGGATTTTGCAGTTATCGTCCACTTCATCGGAAAAAACCGTCACCAGATGCGCGGTGACCGAAGTGACGGGCTCCAAAATCAAATCCATGAGCTGATCCAGCAGGTGCACGCCCCAGTCGTACAGCATTCCGCCGCCGTTGGGCTTGTGTCCCCGCCAGCCGAACATGGCCCTGCGGGAGCCCTGAACCCGGCTTTCGATGAAGTAGGGAGCGCCCACCGTTCCCTGTGAGAGGATGGAGCGCACTGTGGCGTAGTCCCTGTCCCAGCGGCGGTTCTGGTGCACGGTAAAAACTTTCCCGGTTTCCTTTTGAACCTCCAGGATTTCCTCGAGTTCCCGGGCGTTCATGGTAACCGGCTTCTCGCAGATGACGTGCTTGCCCGCCCGCAGGCAGCGGATGGCATAATCCTTATGGAAGTTGTTGGGCACCGCGATGATCACCAGCTGAACCTCCCGGTCCTCCAGGAGTTCCTCGGAGGACTGATAGGCATAGAGCCCCTCCTCCTGCGCCTTTTGGGCCGCCTGGGGCCGGATATCATAAACTCCCTTTACCGTCAGTTCGGGAACCCGGTCCCGGATGGTGGACAAATGCCAGCCACCCATGCCGCCGAAGCCGATGATTGCCGTTATATGCGCTGGATTTTTCATAGCTACCCTTCCTTTCAGCCTGAAGCTCTCTTTGGGGTTATGCTTCGTATCTGGATTTGCGATGTTTGCGTACCGCCGGTGTAACGCTCCGCTCTCAGGCGAATGGCACACAGCCGGGCTGGGTATTCCCCCCTGTGCCCCTCCCGGAGTATCCGAAGCTCCTGTCACTTGCATTATAGCAAAGCCCATGGTAAAATACAGGACAAATCCACGCAAGTTTCAGACATTTTTTGCACTCCGCCCCATTTACAGGCCCCTATCGTCTTTGGGCTGCCGAGGCGCAGAGCCCGCGCCGAAAAATGCTGCCGCACAGGCAGTTTTAAAAAAGGAGGGAGCTGCTGATGCACCCCTGGTATGAAAACCTGGAGGACGAGCTTCGCATCTCACAGTCCAGCCATTTTGTATTCCCGGCCCACCTGCACGACGCCATGGAGATGCTCTATGTGGAAACGGGGCGCGCCGGCATTCTGCTGGGGGATTCTACCGTCACGCTGCACCAGGGGGACGCCGTATTTTTCTTTCCCAATGTCATCCACGGCTATGTGCCCCCCGATGCCGGATGGGACGGCGAGCCCAGCCGCACCGTGCTGCTGATAGCCAAGCCAAAATTGGCCGGGAGCTATGCCCGTCCTCTGCAGTCCCGCACTCCCCGCTGCCCTATTTTGCGCGCATCCCGGCTGCCTGAGGATTTTTCCCGGGTGATTGGTCAAATTTTGCGGTATCATCAGCTTGGGGAACACCAGGTGAGCCGTGCCTACCTGCAGGTGCTCCTGGCCCTGGTTTGGGAGGCCCTGGACACCTCCCCCAACTCCGACAGCGCCTTTCAGGGGCTTTTATACCAGGCCCTGGAATACGTCACGGCGCATTTTCGGGAGCCGCTGAATTTGGAAAGTGCCGCAAGGGCGCTGGGGCTCAGCCGGTACCAGCTCTCCCGGCTGTTTACAGGCCGCCTGGGAATGGGCTTTGTAGAATATGTCAACGCCCTGCGCATTCAGCAGGCGCAGCAGCTGCTTCTGAATACGGATCTCCCTGTCACCCAAGTGGCCTACAGCTGCGGCTTTGAGACTCCCCGCACCTTTAACCGGGTTTTTTTGCGGCAATGCGGCACAACCCCCAGCGCTTACCGCACCGGCGGCTGAAGCAGTCGGGCAGACGTATCCGGGCCAGCCCTTCCCAGTCCAGTTTGGGAAGGGCTGGTTTTTTGTCGCCGATTAGGCAAGATAAAAAGCCCCAGTTTGAGGGTCCACAAACAACACTTTAGTAAAAGAAATAGGTTCCAGCTGGCGCTGGAGCCTAAAGCAAAGCAATACATTTTGGAATGAGAAGAAGGATATAATCCCTTGCAAAGGGCTTGCAGAGCAAAAAGTGTGGTTGAGGAATCGTTCGGCGCCCTCTTTAGAGGGCTACCACAGGAGATAGGCCCTATAAGGGCCCCAGTAAACCAAACGCTGAGCGGTTGGTTTATCATTCGGCGGGCGTTCCCCCGGGCGGCGCCGCCCGGGGGATAAAAACAGCGCAATTTCGGAAAATCATGGAAGAAATCTGTCCTTTTTCTTCCTGTTGGGCCAATTCTTTTCCGGTTTGAACGTAAATCCCGCATTCTTTCCCCTTTTTTATGAAAACCGGCAGGAAACACCGGCAAATACGTTGCTTTTACAGCAAAAAAAGGGTATAAATATAGGTGTATTGCTTATTTTTAGATTGTAAGGATTCATACAGAAACGTAATCCAAGGACGGTAGCTCAAATGTCAGAATTCCAACATAAGACTGTGTTCCCACTCTCCTTGAGCCAGCGCAATATCTGGGATCTGGAGCGCACATTTGAAGGGACATCCATCAATAACATCAGCACCACCTTGCGCATTGACGGCCAGGTGAATTTCCCCCTGCTGCAAAAAACCCTCAACCTGGTGATTGCCTCGGACGTATCCCTGCGCACCCGCATTGTCATGCGGGAGGGTACCCCGTTCCAATACAGCGCGCCCTATGCCCAGGAGAGCTTTCCTGTGTATGATTTTTCCGGCGCCGGGGAAAGCGGGCTCTCTGTCTGGGAAAACACCACCACCCGGCAGGTTATGCCTCTTTTGGATTCCCCCCTGTACCGGTTTGTGCTGTTCCGCACCGGGGAATACTCCGGAGGCGTTCTGGTGAAAATCCACCACATCATTTCGGACGGCTGGTCCCAGGCGCTCATCTGCAACCGGATTGCCAAAACCTATTTTGAACTTCTTCAGGGGGAAACCCCTGAGCTGGACGACGCCCCCAGCTATGAGCTCCATGTCCAGGATGAGCAGGATTACCTGAAGTCCTCCCACTATGAAAAGGACAAGCGCTACTGGGCCCAGCAGCTTTCCAGCTTCAGCGAGCCGGCGGGGATCAAGGATCTCAAGGGCGCCGCTATCAGCCCTGTGGGACGCCGGGTGAGCTTTTCGCTGCCCCAGCATCTCAACCACGCCGTCTATTCCTTCTGTATCCAGAACCGGGTGGCGCCGTTCGCTGTGTTTTATATGGCCCTGGCTGCCTATTTTAAACGCATCGGAGGCGCCAGGCGCTTCACCATCGGCGTACCTATCTTTAACCGCACCAGCTATCTGTTTAAGCAGTGTACCGGTATGTTTGTGAGTACCCTGCCCTTTATCAATGAAATTGACGACAGCTGGAATTTTTCCCAATTCAATGAACAGCTGGCGGAATCCTGGTATGAGCTTCTGCGCCACCAGCGCTTTCCCTTTGGGGATATCTGCGCCCTGGCGGACAGCCCCGACGGGCGCCTGTTTCAGATTGCCCTTTCTTACCAGGACAGCCGTATCTATGCCAGCCACGACACCTCCGTCATCTTTTCCGGGCGCTGGCATTACAGCGGGTACCAGGCGGAGCAGCTGTGCATCCATTTGAGCAATCTGGAATCGCCGCGGCAGTATGCGGTGGACTATGATTACCTGACGCAGTTTTTCTCCCAGGATGAAATTACCTCCCTGCACGAGAGTTTAATGAACCTGCTGACGCAGGCGCTCTCCAGCCCGCAGACGCCCCTGTGCCGGCTGTCGATGCTCAGCGCCGACGAGCGGGAGCAGGTGCTCTATACCTTCAACCGCACCTCCCGGTATTTAGGGGACACGGACGCCTACTCGGTGTTTGCCCGGGTGGTTTCCCAGAACCCCAACCGGGCGGCCCTGATTCACCGGGGCGAGCGCCTGAGTTACCGGGCCCTCGAGGAGCGGGGAGCCGGTGTGGCGGATGCCCTAAAGCGGGTTTCAAAGCCTGACGGCGGCCTTGCCGCCATCCTGCTGCCCCGGGATTTTTCCCTGTTTGCCGCCATGGTGGGAGTGTTAAGGGCCGGATGGGCCTATCTGCTCCTGTCCCAGGAAACGCCGGTGATGCGGGCGCTGCAGATTATCGGCCAGAGCGGCGCGGACGTCTTAATCAGCACCCCAGAGCTTTCCCAGGACCTTTCGGCCCAGGGGCTGGCTGTGGAGGTTTTGGATATCACACAGCTTTCCCAAGAGCCCCAAGCCCCCTGCGCCGGCAGGGCAAAGCCCGAGGACTTGGCCTATGTGGTGTATACCTCCGGCAGCACCGGCGCGCCCAAGGGTGTGGAAATCACCCAGCAAAGCTTAGTAAACCTGGCCCAGGCCATGGGGAGCGTGTACGCCAAAGGCGCGGTGCTCTCCATGTGCAGCGTAGGGTTCGACGCTTTTGTTTTGGAAAGCAGCGCCGCCCTGCTTAACGGGCGCACCATTGTCCTGCCCACCGGGGAGGATTTGGAAAATCCCCGGCGCCTGGCGCACCTGGTGCTCAGCTATGGGGTGGGCTTTCTGGCCACCACGCCTTCCAGGCTGGCCGCCCTGCTCCAGGATAGGGAATTTCGCACCTCCATGCGGATTATGGACAGCATCGTCTGCGGAGGCGAGGCGTTTCCCCGGGAACTTCTGCAGACGCTGAGCAGCTGCACCGGCGCGCGGGTATACAACCAATACGGCCCCTCGGAGGCCACCGTGGCCGTCAGCCACAAGCTGCTCAACGGCTCCGCCGCCATCACCGCGGGCACACCCCTGCAGAACTGCCGGCTTTATATCCTGGACGAGTGGAGGAATCCTCTTCCCGTCGGGGTCTATGGGGAACTGTATATCGGCGGGATCTGCGTGGGAAAGGGATACCGCAACGCCCCTGAGCTCACCGAGGAGCGCTTTCTGCCCAGTCCCTTTGAGTCCTGTGAGCGCCTGTACCGCACCGGGGATACCGCCTGTTGGACTCCTCAGGGAGAAATTCAGCTGGCGGGGCGGCGCGACCGGCAAATCAAGCTGCGCGGGCTGCGTGTGGAGCCCCAGGAGATCTCCTCCTGCATTGCCTCGCATCCCCTGGTTCACGATGCCGCCGCACGGGTGCTGGAAGTCTCCGGCCAGGCGGCTATCGCCGTATATTATACTGCCGATTCTGAAATTTCCGAGGTAGAGCTGCTCACCTATGCGGCAAACTACCTCCCCAGATATATGCTCCCCGCCTTCCTGCAGCGGGTGCAGGCGATCCCCTTAACCGCCAACGGCAAGGTGGACGAAGCCCGCCTGCCCCTGCCGCGCCAAACCGCCCATGGCGGCTCCCAGGCCAGCACCGGCCTGGTGCGGGAAATCCAGGAGGTTTTTTCCCAGGTTCTGGAGCAGCAGCTGGGGCCGGACAGCGACTATTTCCTCAGCGGGGGAACCTCCCTGTCCGCCATGCAGACCCTCTCCGAACTGGAGGAGAGAACCGACTGCCGGCTGCGGGTTTCTGATTTGTACGCCTGCCGCACCGCCAGCCGCCTGGCCCAGGTGATTGCCCAGCGAACCGGAGCCCAGCTGACGCCCCCGGCGGCCTTTGCGCGCATTGCCAAGGCGCCAAAGCTGGATCGCTATCCCCTGTCCCCGGTTCAGAAGGGCATCTACTTTCAGTCCATGCTGGATGAATCCGGGCTTCTCTATAATATGTCCGGCGCCTTTTTATTGGAAGGCGCGCTGGACGCCCAGCGGCTTCAAACTGCCTTTGAAGCCCTGATTGCAGACGACGAGCTGTTTCGAACCTCATTTTTGCAGGAGCCGGACGGCATTTATGCCCATGTGGCAGACCGTGTGTCCTTCCACCTGCAGCTTCTGCGGGGGGACAGCTTCCGGGAGGTATCCGAGGCCTTCGCCGCGCCCTTCGATTTATCCCAGGCCCCGCTCCTGCGCGCGGGAATCTGGAAAACGCCGGACGGCAAGCCCATGCTGTTCCTGGACACCCACCATATTATCAGCGACGGCATCAGCACGCCCGTCATCATGGGGCGCCTGGCCCAGTATTATGAGGGCAAAACGCCCTCCCTTCCCCAAATCTCCTATCTGGACTATTCCTACCATCTGAGCCAAACCCCGCCTGCCTGTGAAGCTGACCGGCAATATTGGCTGGAGCATCTCTCCCCCATGCCGGCCCCGCTGGATCTTCCTACGGATTTTCCACGCAGCGCAAACACGGCGGGACAATTTGCAGGCGACAGCTACTCCCTGGAATGCTCCCGGGAGCTCAGCGGCGCCATCCAGCAGTTCTGCCGGGATAACGGCGTCTCCGCCTATACGGTGTTTTTGGCGGCTTTCGGCTACCTGCTGGCCTGTGTCAGCGGAAAAGAGGAGTTTACCGTAGGTTCTCCGGTGACGGACCGGGCCACAAGCCAGCTGCAGGAGGTCTGCGGGCCGTTTCTCAACGTTCTTCCCCTCAAGCTGCGCGTAAAGCGGGATACGGATATCTCATCCTATCTCAGCCAGGCGGCCCAGGAGGTTTCCGGCATGATGGATCACAGCGCCTGCACGCCCGAGGAAATTCTCGCGCTGCTGCGCCTGCCCCGGGACCCTTCGCGCAACCCCTTATACGACGTGATGATCTCCATGCGCCCCTTTGATGCGGGTCAGCTGCGCTTTGGGGAGCGCCCCGTACAGTATTATCCCATCGCGGCCACCACCACGAAAGCCGAGCTGGGGCTGGATGTGGCCCTGGAAGGAGATACCTACTGCTTAAACTTCCAATATGCCACCGGCCTGTACCAGAAGGACACCGTGGCGCTGTACGCCCGTTCCATGACAGGGATTCTGGAGGGGCTTGTTGCCGCGCGCCATGAGACGCTGGGAGAGATTTCCCCCGTCTCCCTGGACGACTATACCCGGCTTATCGAGTTCCCGGATTACACCACGCAGCCCTTTTTGAACCTGCCCATCCACCAGCAGATCCGCCGGGAGGCCATGCTGCACCCGCAGGATACCGCCGTCATCTGCCACGGGGAAAAGACGACCCGCATCCAGATGGAACGCCGGGCCTGCCAGATTGCCAGCGTTTTGGTGAATGCCGGTGCGGCGCCGGGCGGCTGCATTGGAATCTCCATGCGCCGCACCCCGGATCTCTTTGCCGGTATGCTGGGCATTCTCAAGGCCGGCTGCGCCTATGTGCCCATCCTGTCCACCCTGCCGCCCAAGCGGCTTGACTATATGGCGCAAACCGCGGGGATTCAGATTATCCTGTGCGATGAGCAGACCCTGCCCCAGCTCCCCGAGAGCCTGCGGGCCATGGCGGTGGTTCCCTCTTTGGACGGAGTTCATGAGTTTCAGGATGCCGCCGTGAGTCCGGACTCCCTTTGCAATGTGCTGTTCACCTCCGGTTCCACAGGGCGCCCCAAGGGCGTGATGATCCGCCACAGCAGCGTTTCCAACCTGCTGAGCAATATGCGGGAGGCCCTGGCCTGCGTGAGCGGCCCCATGATCTGCGCCACGACGCCGATTTTCGATATCTTTATCACCGAGAGCCTGCTGCCCCTGGCAATGGGCAAAACCATCATCCTTGCCGATGAGGAGGAGATGCTGCTTCCCTGGCGCCTAGCCGGGCTCATCGAGGAGTTCGGCGCCGGGTTTATTCAGTTTACCGCCTCGCGCCTGGCCATGTGCCTGACCAATGACGCCTTCTGCACGGCGGCACGGCACCTGCAGTTCACCATTGTGGGCGGCGAGCAGGTGTCCCCGGCGCTGGCGGCCAAATTTAAAAGCCACTGCAGCGGGCGGCTGTTGAATCTCTATGGGCCCACGGAGGCCTGCGTCTATATCACCATGACGGATCTTACCCCCGGGGAGCCTGTCACTATCGGCAGGCCTATGCACAACTGCCGGGTGTATGTGCTGGGCCCGCAGCAGGAGCGCCTGATGCCCACCGCCGTGGGAGAGCTCTATCTGGCGGGCCAGGGAGTTTCCGCCGGTTATATTGCCAGGGAGGATCTCACCGCCGGGGCATTTTTCCCAGATCCCTTCGTTCCCGGACAGATGATGTATAAGAGCGGGGATTTGGGCCGCCTGCGGGCGGACGGGAGCCTGGACTGCCTGGGCCGGTGTGACGCCCAGGTAAAAATCAACGGGCAGCGCCTGGAAATCGATGAGATTGTCAACACCATCCTGGACAGCGGGCTGGTGGAGCAGGCTGTGGTAGTGCCGGTCACCGGCGCCAACTCAATGGTGGAGCTCCACGCCTTCTGTACCTCGTCCGCCGGCAGGAGCAGCGGGGAAATTACCGCTTATCTCAGGGAGTATCTGCCCGGCTATATGGTGCCGTCCCAGTTTCATATGCTGCAGGAAATGCCCTTCACTCCGGGGGGTAAGGCGGATCTCACCGCCCTGAAGGCAATGGCCTCCCAGGACGGCAGCGCACCGGCCTGCGCTGCGCCGCAGCCTTCGCAGAAGGCGGAACCGGCAGAGGGACCCATCCCGGCCCCCGGCGCCCTCACCCGCGAGCCTTGCGAGGGGCAGGACGATACGTTTCCCCCACAAGCTGCGCCGGAACACAGCGCGCCCTGCGGGGAACCGGTTGTGCCGTCCATGCGGCAGCAGGACGCCGCCGCTGTCAATTCGGATATCCCCTCAGCCACTTTCAGCGCCAAAATTTCCGTAAAAACTTCCGGGGAAGCTGGGCGGGAGCCGGACAAAAACCCATCCAGTGTTCTGAATGTTGGGGAAATTTTAGAAATTTGGGGGCGGGTTCTGGGCAAACAGGGGCTTTCCCCCAAGATCTCCTTCTTTGAGCAGGGAGGGACCTCCCTGGACGCCCTGAGTGTGCTCAGCCAATATTCCAACCGGCAGATCCAACTGAGCGTGGCCCAATTCTATCAGAATCCTACCGCAGAAGCCCAAGCCGGGCTGCTGGGGGCACAACCCCAGGCTGACTGTGCCGGCAGTTCTCCGAACGCTGAGGAACCAGCGGCATTTCTGCCCCGGTACGTCCCGGAGTACAGCCAGGCTGCCAGCACCGCGGAGCCGGACTGCATCTTTCTCACCGGGGCCACCGGCTTCTTCGGAGCCCATCTGCTGCACGCCCTGCTGTCCAGAGGCGTGCGCCGGGCCTACTGCCTGGTGCGGGGAAATCCCCAGCGGCTGTCTGAGGCTTTGAGCTGGTACTTTGGAAACGGCTGGACCACTGGAATGGAGGGCAGAATCACAGCGCTTTGCGGGGACATTACCCTGGAGCGCATGGGCCTGCCTGAGGAGACCTACGCGGCTGTGTGCCATGAAATTTCCGCCGTATACCACGCGGCGGCCGATGTGCGCCATTACTGCGCCGATGAAGGCGCTTTTCTGGAGAACAACATCACCGGCACCCGTACCGCCATACAGCTGGCGCTGGACGCGCAAGCCGTCCTGCACCATATGTCCACCGTGAGCGTGTCCGGGGAATACCTGACGCAGCTTCCCAGCATTAAAACCGAGTTTTCGGAGCAGGACTTCTTTATGGGCCAGAACTGGCAGGAAAACACCTATGTCAAAAGCAAAATGCTGGCCGAGGCCCAGGTATATTCCGCGATGCGGGAGCGTGGCCTGGCGGCCAAGGTGTACCGGCTCGGACGGCTGGTGGGGCGCGCCAGCGACGGCGTGTTCCAGCGCAATGCCTCGCAGAATCTCACGGTTCTGTTTTTGCAGGCGGCCGGGGCCCTGGGGGCCCTGCCCGCCCAGCTGGCGGGGCTGACCGTGGATCTCACCCCGGTGGACTGGGCCGCCCAGGCGGTGGCAGCCCTATGCGGCGCCGGGCAGACTGCTTTTCATATTATGAACCCCTCGCCCCCAGTGCTGGGAGAAGTCCTCACTAAGCTGATGCCCTCCCTGCGCATTCTGGAGAGCGATGAGTTCGACGCCCTTGCCGCCGAGAAAAGGACGCAGCCCGGGGCTCCGCAGTCCATCTCCCTGCTGATGGATTCTCTGAATCTGTACCGCAGCCATCCCACCACCATCACCCCCGTATGTGCCTTGACAGGCAGCGCGTACCAGGCGGCGGGGTTCTCCCAGCAGATTCCAGGGGCAGAAAAGCTTGCCCGGGAGATTGCCTTCCTGTCACAGGACGGACAAACAGATGCGGAAAAGGAGCGCTGAACTTATGATTTCGGATTTCTTCGCTGTTATTGCCGTTGCCGCTCTGGTCTGCATTACCATTTTTGTGGTGTGGAGCATTAAAACCCAGCACCTGCGGCTGATCCATAAGCTGTATATTGCCCTGGCTGTCTCCTACGCCATCTGGGTGCTGGCGCTGCTTATAATGAAGTTTGTGGATCCCGCCAATACCCCTGTGCTCTTTTTCCTGGACGCCGTCACCAATTCCACCGGTTCCACGACGCCCACTTTGTACCTTTGCATTTCCCTGGCTTTTTTAAACAACTGGGACACCATGCCCCGCAAGGCCTGGCTTCTGTTTATCATCCCGGTTCTCAATTCCCTGGTGGTATGGACCAATCCCCTGCACCACCTGCAGTACAAGGTGTTTTCCATCATCAAAAGCGAGATCGTCTTTGGGCCCTATATTGCGGTTTCCAGCATCTACTGCTACCTATGCCTGGTGGTGGCCATGGTGCTCATGATGAGCTTTGCCCTGCGCAACCGTACCAGGCTGTACCTGCTGCAGTGCTCCCTGTTTACGCTCAGCGGGCTGTGCCCGTTGGTGGTGGGGTTCATCTCCACATCCTCCGCCTCCATGCCCATCACCGCCACTCCCCTGAGCTTTATCGCAATCATCATCTTAAACGGAATCGCCATCTATAAGCTGCACTTTTTGGATATCAAGCCCCTGGCCACCCAGCTGGTGTTAAACTCCATCTCGGACTCCTTCATGATTCTCAGCGACAACGGGCTTATCATCAGCTTCAACCGGCCTTTTTCGGATATCTTTACCCAGCGGTACGGCCTGAAGGAGGGCTCCCATCTCAGCGAATTCGTCACCGAGGACGACAACAGCTCCAACGCCGTGGTGTATAACCTGATTACCGCCGTGGATTCGTGCAAGAGCAGCCTGTCCCCCATTTCCTACGAGCAGTCCATCATCACCCGGGAGGACAAAAATGTCTACAAGGCCTATTTTATCGTGGAGGTCTCCCCGGTTCTTCTCAAGCAGAGGCTGTCCGGCTATGTGGTGATATTTAAAGATGTCACCCAGCTGAAAAACAGTATGCAGAAGCTGCAGGACAACCAGGCGCGCATGATGGAGCAGGAGCGGCTGGCGTTTTTAGGCCAGATGATGGGCGGGCTGGCCCACAACCTGAAAACCCCCATCATGAGCATCTCCGGGTGTATCTCCTCCGTGGAGGCCCTCATTGACGAATGCCGGGAAAGCCTGGACGACGCCCAGGTTACCCGGGAGGATTACCTGGAAATATACGGGGAAATCGAGGGCTGGTTCCAAAAGATGCGGGAATCCTCGGCCTATATGTCCGAGATTATCACCGCCATCAAGGGGCAGGCCACCACCGTCGTTTCCAATGAGGACGCCGCCTTCACTGTGGACGAGCTGTTTAAACGGGTCACCTTACTCATGCGCCACGAGCTGTTCAGCAGCCACAACCAGCTGATTATCGAATATAACCAGGAGCGCAGCACCACCATCCACGGCGATATCAACTCCCTTATTCAGGTGCTGGATAACTTTATTTCCAATTCCATCTATGCCCAGCATGACAAGGGGGAAATTGTCCTGGGAGTAAGCCGGGACGAGGAATACTTAAAAATATACGTCAAGGACAACGGCCCAGGCGTGAGCCCGCGGGTGAAGCAGCGGCTGTTCCGGGAGATGGTCACCAGCAAGGGAACCCAGGGCACCGGGCTTGGGCTGTATATCTCCCAGGCTGTGGTGCACGGCAACTTTGGAGGCACGCTCTGGCACGAGGACAACCCCGAGGGCGGCTCCATATTCGGGATGTCGATACCAATCGATCGGATTGTTTTATCCAAGGATGTACCAATGGGGGGGACTGCTAAATGAGGAAAAGCAAACTCAAATCACTTCAGAACAACTTTTCAATACTCACTCTCGACGACGATCCCATTATGACCTCCACACTCCAGGCCTTTTTTCAGCGCTCCGGCTATCATGTAGATGTGGAGCACGAGCCCTACCGCGCGATTGAACGGATTCGCCAGGGACAGTATGATATCCTTCTGCTGGACTTTTTAATGACCCCTATCTGCGGCGATCAGGTGGTTGCGGAAATCCGCAAATTCAACAAGGAGCTCTTTATCATCCTGCTTACCGGCCATAAGAGCGTGGCCCCGCCCATCAAAACGATCCGGGAACTGGATATCCAGGGCTACTATGAGAAGAGCGACCGGTTTGACCAGCTGGAGCTCCTGGTGGAATCCTGTGTGAAATCCATACTCCAAATGCGCACCATCCAGAACTATCAAAACGGCCTGTCCTCCATTATCGACTCCCTGCCGCAGATCTACCATCTGCAGTCCCTGGAGCACATCATGGACAGTATTCTGGGCACCGCCGTCTCCTTACTGGGCGTCGGCAGCGGCGCGCTGGAAATCGATTTCTCCGCCTTTGAAACTCAAAACAGCGCCATCAGCGGGCCGGTTCCCATGACGCGTACCACCGGGCAGGCGGATACGCCCCCCGCGCTCCGGGAGCTGCTGGCCCAAAACGCCTTCGAGGCCTCCGGGATTATCCACCGGGACTCCTGGGTCATGTGCGCCATTCAAAACGCCCAGGGCGAAATTGCGGGGCTGTTGTCCGCGGCAATGCCAGCGCCGCCCAAGGAGGACCAGGTCCAGCTGCTGCAGGTGTTTTCCCGGCAGATTACCGCGGCTCTCAACAACGTGTTTCTGCACTCAGTGGTCAGCCGCAAAAACGAGGAGCTCACCCAGGCCTATTCCAAGCTTCGGGACAGCTACATGGAGATTATCAACGCCCTGCGTCTTTTGGTGGACGCCCGGGATATTTACACCTGCGGCCATTCCGACCGGGTTTCCCGGTACTGCGTGCTGATTGCCAGGGCCATGGGCAAGGATGAAGCGTACTGTGAGCGGCTGAGAATCGCGGGGCTTTTCCATGATATCGGCAAGGTGGGGGTTCCCGACGATATTCTGCTGAAAAAGGGGCGCCTCACCGACGAGGAATTTGAAAAAATCCGTCTGCACTCCGCGGACGGCGCGCGTATTTTGTCCGCCATCTCCATGTTCCGGGATATTGTGCCCATTGTGCGGGCCCACCATGAGCGCATCGACGGGCGCGGATACCCGGACGGCCTGTGCGGCGGCGCTATTCCCCTGGAGGCCCGCATCATTGCCGTGGCGGACTCCTATGACGCCATGACTTCCAACCGTTCCTACCGGGGAGCCCTCACGGTGGAAGCCGCCCTCCAGCAGCTCAGGGAAGGGTGCTCCACCCAATTTGATCCGGACGTTGTCAAAGCATTCCTCTCCATCGAGGACGGCGCCGTGTATCATCTTTCCCAATAAGCTTTACCGAGCGCAGCCGTAAAAACAGAGAGGAGCAGACAGCATGAAGAATTTTCCCCTCACCCAGGTGAACCACTATGACACCTTCAGCCATTTTGTAGACGGCCTGGCGGCCCTGTATCCCGAGAAGCCCGCTGTCACCTATTTCACCAGGCGCCAGCAGGAAGTGACCCATACCTACCGGGAATTTACCGAGCAGATCTATCAACTTCGGGAGGCGCTGCACCTGCAGGGGCTCACACAAAAACATATTGCCATTATCAGTGAGAACAGCTATGAATGGCTGGTGGCCTATCTTGCCATTACCTCTTCCGGGTCGGTGGCGGTATGTATCGACGCGGAGCAGTCCGACGACACCATCCGCCAGATGCTGCGGCAGGCCAATGCACAGGCGGCCTTTATCACGGGGACCTATGCCTCTATCTGTACGCCTGTGCTTCCCAAAGAGGCGCTGATTGCCTTCCCGGGAACCGGGAGCGAGGAGGGGGTTCTCACCTTCGAGGAGCTGTGCCATCAGGGGCGCGAAAGCCGGGAGGCGCTCAAGGAGCCCCGGGAATACCCCCAAGGCCCGGACGATATGGCCGCCATTGTCTTTACCTCCGGAACCTCCAGCCTGGCAAAGCCCGTGATGCTCTCCCACATCAATATTCTGCAGAACGCCAGCGACTGCCTTTATTATGTCAATACCCATGAGCGGATCTTCACCCATCTTCCCTTTTACCACACCTACGGCATGACCTGCGGGGTGCTGAGCACGCTGGTGCAGGGGTCCCATCTGGTGATCAACGGCAATCTCAAAACCGTCATGCGGGATCTGCAGCTCTCCGGCTGCGACACCATCATGACCGTTCCCCTATTGCTGGAGGCCGTCATCAACCAAATCTGGCTTCAGGCGGAAAAATCCGGCCAGGCCAAAAAGCTCAAGCGCCTGTTTTCCGTGCTGGGCTTCCTGCGCCGGCTTGGAATCCGGCCGAAGCTGAAGGTGCTGGAGGAAATCCGCCGAAAGGCCTTCGGAACCATACACCTCATCATCTCCGGCGGCGCGGCCCTGGGCGGGGATATCGAAGAGCAGCTGAGTCTGCTGGGACTGACTGTTTTACAGGGCTACGGCATTACGGAGTGTTCGCCGCTGATTGCCGTCAACTCCAATGATTCCCACCGTTTCGGTTCAGTAGGCTATGTGCTGCCCACCTTTACCCTGAAAATTGCAGAGGAGGAAATCCTCGTCAGGGGCACCTCCCTTATGCTGGGTTACTATCAGTCGCCCGAACTCACCCAGGAGGTTATGGAGGACGGCTGGTTTAAAACCGGGGATTTGGGCCGTCTGGACAAAAAGGGCTTTCTCTTTATCACAGGACGAAAGAAGAACCTCATCGTCTTTAAAAACGGCAAAAAGGTCTCCCCGGAAAAGATGGAGGAGCTGGTGAGCCGGATCCCCCTGGTGAAGGAAGTGGTGGTGTACGGCGCCGCCAGCGGAACCTCCGCGGACGATATCAAGCTGGCCGCCAGCATTTTCCCCGATCCGGTGCGCTCTCAGGGAATGACCGCCTATGATATACTGGCCGTTCTCCAGGCGGGGATCGACGAGATCAACGCCAAGCTCCCCTTCTACCAGCACATCCAGATGATCAATATCCGCAAGCAGCCTTTTGCCAAAACCGGGTCCCAGAAGATCAAACGGCATCTCGTCTAGTGGAAGGCGGCGCAGCCCGCGCAGGGGATCTCCCCGCCGCTGAGGCTTATCCAGGCGAAACCGGCACAAATTCGGGAAAGAAAGGGTTAATTATATGTTGGAACTCATTCAAAAGATTATCTTTCAGGTTACGGGAAAAAGCGATATCACCGACGATACCGATTTTATCCAGGATTTAGGGCTCAATTCCTTTGATATTATGAACATCATCTCCGTCTTTGAGGATACTTTCGACGTCACCATCCCCACACGGGATGTCTGGCAGCTGCATCAGGTGAAGGACGCCATCGCCTATATGCGCAAACGCGGGATTGAGGAGCCCCGGTAACATGGCAGCGCCGG
The DNA here is from genome assembly GCA_021771035.1 of Marvinbryantia formatexigens. Classification (GTDB taxonomy): domain Bacteria; phylum Bacillota; class Clostridia; order Oscillospirales; family Ruminococcaceae; genus CALXEM01. Next base: position 36,151 of record JAETPU010000009.1, read on the forward strand.
TGACGATTTATACCTGCGCCATTACGAGCCGTCAGGATTCCCCGGAGCTGCTGCGGGCCGCTGTCAGGGACTGGTGCCGCCGGGACTCGCGCCCTATCCCTGATTTAACCGTAACGCGCCCTCAATACGGCAAGCCCTGCCTGCGCCACGCGCCGGAAATTCAGTTCTCCGTCACCCACAGCGGGGAATACTGGATGTGCGCCGTGAGTTTACAGAAGGTGGGGCTGGACTTGCAGGCAGCCCAGCGGGCCCAGACCCAGAAAATCGCCCGGCGGTTTTTTCATCCCCGGGAGGCCGGTTATCTGCAGGAACATCCCGGGGACTTTTTTAAAGTGTGGAGCGCCAAGGAGAGCTATGTGAAATTTACCGGGCAGGGCATCGACAGCTCGTTTTCCGACTTCAGCGTTGTGGGCACCCAGGGGCTGCTGGACCAGTTAAACGGCGTGCGCCTGCGGTTGTGGCCCTTCTGTGAGGGATATTCCCTGTGCCTTTGCTGCGAGGACACCTCCCGGGTATTGTTTGTGCCGCTCACACAGGAATCCCGCAGCCGCAGCTAGAAAACCAGGTTCTGCCAAAGCGGCAGGGCCTTTCTTTCTGCCCTTTACCGCCGCAGCACCGTGGGTGTGTGAGTCAGCAGGCTATTTTACGGAGAATTCTTCCAAAAACATTTTGCAGGAATTCATCCGTAATAATTGCAAAATTTCAGAAAATATGGTAGACTGTATGAAAATTACCGGCACAATACGAATGGAAAGGAAGACCCATTATGCAAAGATATCCCCATGGAGCCTATCTGCTCCAGCAAAAAACAATTGCCGCGCAGCTGCCGGAGCTTTCCTCGCAGCAGCAGGAGGCGGCACGCAAAAGCACCATCTCCTACGGCATTTTACAGGCGCATAACCAGGAGCATGACCCGGACTCCAACCGCCTGCGGATTCGCTTTGACGCCATGGCTTCCCATGACATCACCTATGTGGGGATTATCCAAACCGCCCGGGCCAGCGGTATGCAGTCCTTTCCCATCCCGTATGTGCTCACCAACTGCCACAACAGCCTGTGCGCGGTGGGAGGAACCATCAACGAGGACGATCACCGGTTTGGACTGTCCGCCGCGAAGAAATACGGCGGCATCTACGTTCCGGCCCACCAGGCGGTGATTCATCAGTATATGCGGGAATGTATGGCAGGCTGCGGCAAAATGATCCTGGGTTCCGACAGCCATACCCGCTACGGCGCCATCGGCACCATGGCCATCGGCGAGGGCGGGCCGGAGCTGGTAAAACAGCTGCTGGGGGACACCTATGATATCGCCATGCCGCCGGTGGTGGGAATCTATCTCACCGGTGCCCCGCAGCCGGGCGTTGGGCCTCAGGACGTGGCCCTGGCGCTGATCAAAGAGGTGTTTGCCGACGGCTATGTGAAAAACTGTATTCTGGAATTCGTAGGCCCGGGCATTCAGAACCTGAGCATGGATTTCCGCTGCGGAATCGACGTGATGACCACCGAGACCACGTGCCTGAGCTCCATTTGGGTGACGGACGCCGCCACCAGGGACTACCTGGAATGCCACGGCCGCGCGGAGGAATACCGTGCCCTGGCTCCCGGGGACTGTGTCTGGTATGACAAACTGCTGGCCATCGATCTCTCCCAAATCCGTCCTATGATTGCCCTTCCCTTCCATCCCAGCAACGCCTTTGAAATCGACGAGCTCATCGAAAACGCCCCGGATATCCTGCGGCAGACAGAGCAAACGGTGCAGGAGCAGTTCCCCGGGCTCAGCCTAAATCTGACCGGACGCATCGGGGATAAGGAGATTTGGGTGGAACAGGGGGTGATCGCCGGATGCGCCGGCGGCGGCTATGAGAACATCTGTGAGGCCGCCCACATCCTGGAAAACAAAACTATCGGCTGCGGCGAGTTCTCCCTGAGCATTTATCCGGCCAGCCAGCCCATCTATCTGGAGCTGATGAAAAACGGGACTGCCGCCCAGCTGCTTGGGACCGGCGCCACTTTGCGCACCGCCTTCTGCGGACCCTGCTTCGGGGCTGGGGACGTGCCGGCCAACGGAGGGCTCAGCATCCGTCACAGCACCCGCAACTTCCCCAACCGGGAGGGCAGCAAGCCTGCCCAGCGGCAGCTGGCGGGCGTGGCCCTGATGGACGCGCGTTCCATTGCCGCTACAGCGGCAAACGGCGGACGCCTGTGCAGTGCGCAGCGACTGCTGGACGCTCCCTTTTGCGGCCCCGCCTACCACTTTGACGGTTCCCTGTACCAGAGCCGCTGTTACCATGGTTCCGGGCATCCCAAGCCGGAGGAGCCGCTGGTTTTCGGCCCCAACATCGCGGATTGGCCCCAGCAGCCTGCACTGGGAACTCACGCGGTGCTGCGGGTGTGTTCCGTTATCCTGGATGAGGTCACCACCACAGATGAGCTGATCCCCTCGGGGGAAACCTCCTCCTACCGTTCCAACCCCCTGCGCCTGGCGCAGTTTACCCTCTCCCGCAAGGATCCTCACTATGTCCAGCGCGCCAAGGAGAGCGCCTCGATTCCGGACGCTTCCCTGCTCCCCGAATGGGAGCAAATCTCCCAGCTGCTTGGAACTGATCCCAGCCAGATTGAAGTGGGAAGCTTGGTATATGCCCGCAGGCCAGGCGACGGCTCCGCCAGAGAACAGGCAGCCTCCTGCCAGAGGGTATTGGGAGGGCTGGGCAATCTATGCCTGGAATACGCCACCAAGCGTTACCGCAGCAATCTGATCAACTGGGGGATGCTGCCGCTGCGCTGGGAAGCCGAGCAGCCCATCGCGGTGGGGGATCTGCTGGTTCTCCCCCATATCCGCGACGCCGTCCAATCCGGCACATCCAGCCTGGAAGGGTATTTACTGCATGAGGGCACTGCGTCCCCGGTCAGCCTTACCCTGGATACGCTTACTCCTGTGGAGCGGCAGATTCTCCTGGACGGGTGCCTAATCAACTTTAACCGCAGCCGTCAAAAGTAACTTGTCTGAATTTGGAATCTTCGGAATGGATGGAATACCGTCTGTTCCGAAGATTTTTTGATTCCAGCCGATGGTGCGAAAAAAACAGTTGACACCTGATTTGAAAATTGGTATAATTAAATTCGCTTCAGACAACTTAATATGCGGATATGGCGGAATTGGCAGACGCGCTAGATTCAGGTTCTAGTGAGTTCACGCTCATGCAGGTTCAAGTCCTGTTATCCGCACCAATAAGAAAAGACAGGCTTTTGCCTGTCTTTTCTTATTGGTGCACATTGTTTGCCCTTGGCAACAACGTTCGCTGCGGCAGGGTAATCCGTGGCTTTTCGCTACCGGAGAAAGGCATGCTCGATGCGGAGAAGAAATCCGCAGAGGTTTTTCCTCCACGCCTCTGTTTCCTTGTGCCTATTTACATGCCGACCTTTTTGTCTCACCTTTACACTATGAATGATCCTCAAGCGGTCATAATGACAAAAGCAGGTTGGTATCGCCAACCTGCTTTTGATTTTTATTTTTCCGTGAGTGCTATAATAAAGAGGAGATCAAAAAATGAAGGAGCAATCCAATGTACTACAAACATATCTCAAACTAATGAATACAGTAAAATTGAGATTTGATGCAATTACATTGGTTCAACTTAAGCAAGATTACAAGATACCATATCCAATAACACAGATAGAATTCTGTATTTTGCAAATTAGAAAAATTCTTGAAACCATTGCACTTGGTTCTTTGGTGGCAAACGAGGGATTATACCGTCGTCATTTTAACAATATAGAGAAAATGTGGAATGGACGCTTGATATTAAATGATATCGAAAGAGTTAATCCGCAATTCTATCCCATACCTATATCAATAGACACTAGCAGGGAAACACATGTCTTTGTAAATAAAAAAGACGGTTTTTTAACCAAAGAAGATTTTATTGATATATATAATAAATGTGGAAAATTGCTTCATGCTGAATCTCCATTTTCAACTGATAAAGAAAACGAAAGTATGTATCAGTTATATGAGACATATATTCCAGCTTGGTGCCAAAAAATAGTTGCTTTGCTTAATACTCATTTAATATACTTAGCGGATGGAAAAACCATGTTATATATAACTATGCAGACTAGTACTGGAGATTTGCCTTCTGGAAATGTATTTCAGAAAATAGAGCAATAACAAATTGTTGGTAGAATATTCGTCCGCTTACTGCCGGATGTCCTTATTTTATGTGGGTTTGAGAGTTTTTCCTTATGAACGCTCCCACCAAAATTAATGAAAAGATAGGTACCTTTTAGAGACTCCATCTGGTATACTGAGAGTGATTTACAGAAAAATTGTGTATAGATTCTCTATCAGAAAAGAGGGCGGTATTGTTGAGTATCGAGGAAACCAAAAAATACTATGATGAAAATAGCCAAAAAGAATGGGAACGTTTAGAAAAACATCCTTTTGAATTTATATTTACGACATATATCATGGATCAGTATATTAAGCCCGGGGACAGCGTACTTGATATCGGTGGGGGCCCGGGGCGATACTCCATCTACTACGCTCAAAAAGGATGTGATGTTACCCTCATCGATCTGTCTGACGGCAATATTGAACTTGCAAAAGCCAAATCCAGAGAATGCAATGTGGATTTTCCTATGTTTGCCGCCAATTGTTTAGAAATTGGCACTATGGAGTTAGCACAATATGATCATGTTTTTCTAATGGGGCCTTTATACCATTTAATCAACAAAGAGCAGCGAACACAGGCAGTGCGATTAGCTATCGAACGACTAAAGCCTGGTGGTATTCTTTACTGTTCCTTCATTTTAGATTTTGCCGGCATCATCTATGATTTAAAAAATGGACCCGGGTTTTTAGCAGAGGATCTCGGGAATCAATCGACTGCCGCGCTGATCGATTCGATAGTGACAGGCACAGAGTATGTTGGGCCTGCATTTACATCTGCCTGTTTTATGAACCAAAAGCAAATTGAACCATTTATGCAGCAGTTTCCTTTGGAAAAACTGCATTTATTTGGACAAGAAAGTATTCTATCACTCAATGAAAATCAAGTTAAACTGTTTCCAAAAGAGGAATACGAGCTCTGGATCGAAACCGCCAAAAAATTCCTGGATATTCCAGAATTTCTGGCTTTCTCAGAACACGCCATGTATATTGGAAAAAAGATGGTGTAAAAGAATTGTTCCAGCCGATGCCTGCGCACGTGAAATATGTGCGCAGGCCTTTTCTTGTTCCGTTATTTTATATCTTCACTTACGGCGGGAGTATCTGCTTCCTCTTCCGAGCATCGGCGCCAATACAGAGCACCGTTTGGCTCCCAACCCCAAACACCGCATTCGCTCACATCGGCGGATACATGGTTTCAATTTCATGAATCAGGCTTTGGGGAATATTGCGCGGGCCGCGTACAGCCGTCACGCCATGGGCTTTGAGCAATTCGAAGCTGACAGGTTCTTTATCATAGCGCCTGAGCAGCTGCAGGCGCATCACACGGCTCATTCTCACATTTTCGTCAGCATATTGACAGGGGATATCCACCTCAACCGCGCGGCACTGATAGCGAATGGCGGAAACCGGAGAGGCCACATAGAGGTACACCGTATCCCCCACTGCAATATGGTTGCTCTGCTTCCAGGTAAAGATGCCATCCGGGCTTTCCCTGACAGCCTTTTCAATATCATAAAATTTGGGATTTGCAGGGACAATCCAATTGGAGCTGCGAACCCCCATCGGCTTCGCCCTGACTTTCTTGGCCGTCGTCTCAAAGCTCATATCCAACAGTGAGACAATCAGGTCCCATTCCACCGTCCCGTCCAGCAGCACCGTGATCCAGCTCCCCTTATGCATATTGTATCCGGGAAGAATCCCCTGCTGCAGCAAAAGTGAACCGGACATTATGGGATCGGCCTTTAAATTCAGAATGTCCACGCTGCCTTCTCCTGGAAGGCCCAGGCGTTTTTTGGGAATCTCCATCAAAACAGCATACCACTTTTTACTATCCGAATGCCGCAAAACTGCGGATTTGGGGTCTTTCATCCAAAGATAGTCCGGTGCGGTTCCATACTGCTTCTGCGCCAATTTCAGGACATCATTTCGCAAGGATTCCGTTGTTATGTGTTCCATCTGCTCTCCACCAAGCCCTTCCCGTTTTGACCTATTGTAATACTATTTTTTTCTTCCCGCAAGCAGTATGCGGAGGATCTGTATCCAAACTCCGTCTGCCGGTCCTATCCAAGCCCAGCCGCCCGTTCCTTCACAGCCCAAAATGTGCGCCCCACAGGTAACCGCGGCGCCGCTGATACAGCTCTAATTTCCCGAAACCAAGACGACGCAGATTCGTCTTACTCTAAGATATCCGCAAATAGTTTTGCTGCCTGGCGGTTTCAACGATATCATCAGGAACATCCCTTTGAGAGGCGATGAACAAAAAAATCTCTTCCTCTATCATTTCTATTGAAAAAAGCCTCCTGCATTTTGTGCGAGATTGAGAACTTTTGAACGCTAAAATTCAAAACGGTTGACTTTCATCCCGGTTACTTCTAAACTGAGTCCAAACGAAATTCACATCAGGAATGGAGAGAAAATGATGTCCAATATCAGCTGGTACTCCGCAGACTTGAGACAACGCTTGGAACTATGCCTTCAATACAATTGTGAGATCCTGGATCGGGATCTGAATCAAGAACCGTTTTTTGGAATTCGCCGGTGCAAGGATGGGACCGCCCAGGCGTTTCATCTAACGGATATTGGTATTCCCCACATCACGGGGCGAGCATTGGATACCATATACAGTATCGAGTCCTCAACCGGGATCCGTTGTCCCGAGGCAGTGGAACAAGTTTATGTAGATTACCTGTTTTCCTGCTGTGATCTACCGGATAATCTTCCTGTTTTCAGGGATCCACAAGTGTGTGACGGGCGCCCGGTTGTGGAATTTCATAATCTTCGGGAATGCTTGGAAGCACTGGTCTGGTTAGTAAAACTCCGGGGCAGCAGGCGGGCGCTTCGTGTGATTGATGGGTTCCTCGACACCCTGCTTGGGCTGACTAACCCCGAAACCAAAAGCCTGGATCCCGCATTGCTGGGAAATTTTCCCGAGGAAAAGCAACGGAAGTTTCACCGCTTAGGGGAGATAAGCCCCACGATGGGGCAGGGACGCCTGGTGGGCCCTCTGGTTCTGCTCTATCAGGAAACCGGGAACACTCATGCCTTGCAGCTGGCCCAATGGTACGCAGAATCCACAATGGAAGTATGCTTTGACAGCTTGGGTACCATCCGGGACGAGGCCTTTACCCATGTACACTCCATCACCAGCACGCTGTCCGGCGTTCTGGCCCTGGGGATGGCAACCTCCAACCCTGTTCTGTGCGCACAGGTGCGGCAGATCTATGAACACGGGCTCAGATCCGCGTACTCCACCTATGGCTACTGTAAAGAACATCTGTATCTTCCCACACAGCAGGGAGAATCCAACCAGGTGGGAGATCTTATTCAAATCCAACTGATGCTGGCGAAGATGGAGTCACCCGCGCTGTGGTATTCCCGGGCCGAAAAATTTATGCGCGGCGGAATTCTGCCCGCTCAAGTTCTGGAGCCTCGGCAGTGTATTCTCCCCACCCTGTCCCCTCAGAGCGACGCCCAGCGGGATATGGAAAAACGGGCGTTGGGCGGTTTTGGATTTCCCAATCCCAGCTGCCATTTAACGGAGCCCGACAGTATTATCAATACCATCGACATCACCCAGGGCGCTGCCCAGGCCATCTGCGCCTTTAGCCGGCAAATCGTCACCCAGGACCCGCTGGGAATCCGGGTAAACCTTCTCTTCGACTGTGATTCTCCCTTGGCCCAGGTACAAAGCGCCCTTCCCAGAAAGGGAATCATTACGATTACGCCGAAAATCGATTCGAATCTGGCCGTGCGTATTCCCGAAAACCTGGTTCCCGGGACTTTTACCGTACAGGTCAACGGCCGCCAATGCGAATTTTATGAACTGGATGGGTACGCGTATGTTACGAAACTTCCGGCTGGCAGCAGGTTGGAGCTTACCTTTGAACCGGCTCACTTTTTGAAAAAGGAGTTTATCAACCACAGAGAATACACGGTTGAGTGGTACGGCGAGCAGGCCATCGGCGTCTCTGAACAGGAAGGCATCTATCCCCTGTTCGGCGATTTTTTTGACGAGGAAACGGAATAAACGCCTGGACGGGCAGGTGTTGGGCCTTTGCCCCATATTCCAACAGCCTTCCAGAGAAATTCGTCTCTGGAAGGTTTTCTATATTTCTACAGCTTTCCGTTGCCCGAAGCTTACTGTTAAATAACGTCCCCGATGCTCGGGCATCGGCAAGCGATAACAATATTTGTTTTTCGGCTGAACTCCTTCGAAAAAATTTAAGTTTCAGGCAGCAACAAGATTTCGACCCCTGCATCATGAAACTGTTTTGGACAATACTTCCTGCATGATTGACAATCCAGCGTTCTCCTTCAAAAACACGTACTGTTTGGCTCTGATTTGCACCGGCTGGCGCCGGGCCCATACTGGTTTTCCTATTTCTCCGGAAGCCGATAACCGGAGAGGAGAACAAATCGTATTAAAAATTTTCCATCCGGCGGGTTTTGAACCCTACCGGCTCAAGACAGGATTTGGACAGTATACCGCTTTTCCTATGTGAAACACTAGTATTGTGTTCTCAATTTAAAACTGAAACACCAATTTTCTGCCAAAGAGGCACCAAGGAAAGGAAGTGTGTACTGTGAACAGACAATCCCCCAACACCCCGGATAAAAACAAACAGATGGTTCCTCCCGAACCCATGAGCGAAGAGGAGCTTTTCTTTGAGGAAGCCAATTTAACCGCCAGCGCTACCGAATGCACGGGGCTTATGCCCACGCCGCCCATCAGCCCGGAGGAAGCGGAATCCTATACGGATATTTATAGTATTCCTCAGCCCATCACCCAAAAACACAATCATCTTCAACAGGAAGAGGGTACCAACAACCCGCAGAATCCCTAGGAAGCCTTCAAGTGTGCGCTGCTGTCCCCTGCGTTTGGCGCACCAGCGCAGCCGGCTGTTGTTTCAACAGGCAGCCCAGGCTTCCAGGGATTTTGGGACTGGCAATTCACATCTATTCAGCCTCAAACAGTTCTTACGGAAAAGGAGGGCCTGAGTATGTCCCCGATTCGAATGCTCCACTACGACTGCGTTACCGAATCTCCCGACTATACGGCGCTCAAATGCCAGCTCAGCCAGCTGCCGGGCGTCACCTCCATGGAAATTGGCTCTAAGGGAGTAGACGTAACCTATGACCCCCATCGCATCACGCCCAGCCAAATTTCCCAGCCGCTGGGCGAAATCGGGTATTTTCAAACGCGCCCGCTCTAGGCCGTCAGGCAAAAGGAGGCGGAGCCCTTTTGGGGTTTCGCCTCCTTTTTTCGCGGTTATCTCCTGTTTTTCGCCGCTTTTTTCATTGAGTTTCCGCCATTTTTATGATAAAGTTGGGAGTAGCGCCGCAGGGTACGCAGCCAAGCGGCGGCGGATACAATCCAGCCTGCAGAAAACCGTTTTTCTGCGGCACAACGCCCGGAAAGGAAGGAACAGCGCCTTGAATATACAGATGGTCGGGATTGATTATAACCAGGCCTCTATCGAATACCGTGAATTATTTTCCCTGACACAGAGCCATGCCTTTCACACTGCCCAGGAGCTCAAGGAACAGTGCGGCTGTGACGGGGTTGTGGTGCTCTCCACCTGCAACCGCACGGAGCTGTGGCTCAGCGGGACCTGCCAGCGGGATGCGCTGGAAACCTTTTGTAACCTGCGCCGTGTACCATACGCAGAGTACCGAAATCTCTTTACCCACCGCACGGGGCTTGCGGCTGCTCAGTACCTGTTTTCCCTGGCCTGTGGGATACAGTCCCAGATTTTTGGGGAGGATCAGATCCTCACACAGGTAAAAAACGCCCTTTCCCTGGCCAGGGAAGCGCACTGTACGGATTCTGTCCTGGAGGTATTGTTTCGTTGTGCAGTAACCTGTGCCAAGGAAATTAAATCCAGTGTGGCTTTAAACGCCAAGGACACCTCCGTTCCCGCCCGGGCTGTCCGCCTGCTGCGGGAGATGCTCGGTTCCCTAAAAGGACGCCAATGCCTGGTGATTGGAAACGGTGAAATGGGCCGTTTGGCGGCCCAGTGCCTTGTGCGGGAGCACGCCGAGGTTTGGATGACCCTTCGCAGCTACAAAAGCCGGGAGGTCATTATCCCCGCCGGAGTGAGAGTGATTCCCTATGAACAGCGCTATGAAAAGCTGCCTGACATACAGATTGCCGTCAGCGCAACGGTGAGCCCCCACTATACCCTCAATCCGGACGATTCCCATTGGAAGGCCCCCTCCCACCCAGTCACCCTGGTGGATCTGGCGGTTCCCCGGGACCTGGATCCCAGGCTGGGGGATCTTGCGGGGATTACGCTTTTGGATATGGACAAGCTGGGCATTACCTCGAAGGACATCCTGGAAACCCCGGCTGTACAAAAGGCCCGCGGGATAATTCGGGAGAAGGTGCTGGAATTAGAGAATTGGGAGGAATTCCGTACTTGTATCCCGAGGATTCACAGTATCGGCCGGCATACAGCCCAGGGGGTGCGGTATAAATTGGTAAAGCCCTTGCGCCAGGCCCTGACATCCGACGAGGAGCGCCGGCTGGTGCAGGAGCTGGCACAAGCCGCCTCACAAAAGGCGGTTTGCAACCTGCTGTACGGCCTGCGGGAGAACCTGGATCCAAAGCTGTGGCAGGCCTGTCTGCTGGCCCTGGAAAAAAGCGCGCAGGAGATGGAGCAGTAGCTTGTCCTCTCCCCGGTATAAGATTCTTACTTCTTCGGCGACAATAAAACCCCCAGTTGAACCGGGGGGCAATCCCAACACGATAGTAAGTCATAACCACCAGCTAAGCTGGTGACTTGAGTTGGCCCTATCAGGGCCTTTTACCGGCAGGCGTCTCAAGACGCGCCGAATTATCTTTCGCCTGCATCTCGCGCCCACTGCCCGTAAACGAGCAATCGCTGTTCTTTCGATAGCCTTTCCATCATCGAAAGACTGTTGTTAGTAGCTCGCTTCGCTCGACGCTTGAAGCTAAAGCTTTTTTACGGGGTACCTCCACCGGCATAGCCGGTGGTTTCCCTACTCAAAGAAATACAGTTTGGAATAAGGAAAAGGATATAACCCCTTGCAAGGGACTTGCGGAGCAGAAAGTGCGATTGATGCATCGTTCGACGCCCTCTTTAGAGGGATACCACAGGAGATGGCCCCTTATAGGGCCTGAGCAAACCACCCGTTAAGCGCGGTACTTTAAGAAACGAGATAGGGGCGGCTGATTGCCGCCCCTACTAAACTTTTCTTATCCCACCGCTCTATTCAACAGGTGGTTTTGATTTGCAAGCAATGCCCCAGGGGGTGCCGGGGAATTCTAAACGAGCTTGAGCGCTCAGCCTTCGAAGGCCTGTCACGGCAGCCTACACCCGGGCCGCAAGGAACCTGCACTCCCCCTGTACAAACAGGGAGGCCTCCTGGGCGGGCACAAAGATAGTCTGCCCTTTTTCGGCTGTGAGTTCCTCTCCATTGAGGAGAAGCCTAGCGGCACCCTCCTCAAACAGCAAGGCGGTAAAGCTCTCCTGCGTCAGGGACAGGGTGCACATGGACTGCACCTGATAACAGTCCACGGTAAAATACGCGCATTTCCCCAGCCGCTGTCTGCAATACCCCTGCCCCTGGACGGGAGCATCGGGTTTTTGCATCAAAGAGGGGGTGAGCCGGGAAACGTCCAGTGCCTGGCGGATATGGAGCTGCCTGGGCTCGCCGTTTGCCCCCAGGCGTCCATAGTCGTACACCCGGTAGGTGGTGTTGGAATTCTGCTGCACCTCCGCCAAAAGGATCCCTGCCCCAATGGCGTGCAGAGTGCCGGCCTCAATAAAAAAGGCATCCCCCGGGTGTACCGGAACCCGGTTGAGGATTTCCTCCACCGTATTCTCCTTTATCCGGCGGGCGAACTCCTCCTTGCTCACCTCACGGTTTACCCCATAATACAGCCAGGCGCCGGGGGCGCAGTCCAGGATATGCCACAGTTCCGTTTTGCCCAGCTCCCCATTTTCCCGGGCGGCATAGCTGTCATTGGGATGTACCTGGACCGAGAGGTTCTGCCTGGCATCGATAAGTTTTATCAGCATGGGGAATTTGGGATGGGCGGCGCCTTGCGTCCCCAGCGTCTCAGGATAGTCCCTCACAAAGGATTCCAGCGCCATTCCCGCAAAGGCTCCTCCGGCAATCCGGCTTGGCCCGTCCGGATGGGTGGAAAGCTCCCAGCACTCCGCCAGGGGGCTCAGGGTGCTGTGCTTATGATACTGTGTTTTTAACCGCTCGCCTCCCCAGAGATAATCCTTGCAGGCGGGAGCCAGCGGCTGCATCCCCAGCTGTTTGGGGATAGGCTCAATAAGGCCTTGGGAGACCAGGGCCGTGTAGATCCCCTCCTCCAGGACGGTGCCGGTGATCCTCTGGGCACACCTGGCGAGATTCGGCGAATGTTTTCCCATGGCGATGCCGTGACCCACTGCCGAGAGCATCTCACAGTCGTTGTCATTGTCGCCGAAGGCCCAGGCCTGCTCCCGGGGGATCCCAAAGGCCTTTAGTATGGCAGTGACGCCGTTGGCCTTGGAGACGCCCCGGCAGGAAATATCACAGGAAGTCAGGCTGCCACGATGGTATAAAAACTCAAAGTCCCCGGCAAACCGCCGGCGGATCTCCCCGAAGAGCTCCTGCGGGGCATAGATGATGTTGAGCTTATTCAGCTTGATTTGAGGATTCCAGCGGCTCATATCATGAATCCGGGAGGTATCGATATTAAAATTGCCGACAAACTGCCGATAATGCTCATCCAGCTTCCAGCAGTAGGCATTTTCCTGGTTTTCAATCATGTAGTTGATATCATGTTCCTCAAAATAGCCCAGCAGCTCCTCCAGCGCCTTTTGAGGCACGGTATGGTTATAAATTTCCCTGGAATGCACCTGGGCATAGGCGCCGTTGGTGGCTACGATACCGTCAAAGCAGTCCAGGTAAGCGGGCACATAGCATTTGGCGCGGCCTGTGGCCAGAACCGTCAGGTATCCATTGGCTTTGAGCTGCTCGATGCACCAGCGGGTGGTGGGCGTCATCCGGTATAAATATTCCTGCTCGTCCACCAGAGTTCCGTCATAGTCGAAGAAAACTGCGCCTTTTATCATTGGATGATTCATTCCTTTCCGGGTTGATGCCGTTTTCGCCCTAAAAGGCTCACGCCTGGGGCTGCTGTTTTTCTATCCGGCAGCTGCCGTCAGATACCATCGTGACGGTACTGGAATAGAATTCCCTGAGCGCCCGCACCAGGTACTCCAAGTCCTTTACCCCGGCAGTCTCATAGCTGGAGTGCATGGCCAGCTGGGCCAGGCCGATATCCACCGTGTTCATGGGTACCTGCAGTGTGGAAAGGTTTCCCAAAGTGGAGCCGCCCGGGATATCGGAACGGTTGGCAAAATGCTGCACCGGCACCGAGGCCCTCTCGCACAGGCTCTGGAACACCGCCGCGGAAACCCCATCCGTGGTGTATTTCTGGTTGGCATTGTGTTTCACTACCACGCCCTCATTGAGGTACACACAGTTGGTGGAATCCGTCTTTTCCGGATGGTTGGGGTGCTGGGCATGGGCGTTGTCCGCGGAGACCATAAAGCTGGACGCCACCGCCCTGTGGTAATCCTCCATGGTGCCGCCCAGGGACCAATTGACCCGCTGCAGCGTATCATAGAGAAAGGTAGAAGCGGCCCCCTGCTTGGTGGAGCTGCCCACCTCCTCGTTATCAAACACCGCGCAGACCTTGATGCTCCGGCTGGGCTGGGAGGATAAAAACGCCTCCAGGGAGGCAAACACGCACTCCAAATCATCCAGCTGGGGGCAGGACAGATATTCCCGGTTGGCTCCCCAGATGCTGGGGGCGCAGCGGTTGTACAGATAGAGATCGCTGCCCACAATCTCCTGCGGCTGGACCGAGCATTCCTCTGCCACAAGCTGGCACAGGGAATCCTTTGCCCTCTCATCCCCGAACAGCGGCAGCAGATCCACCTGGGGATTCATTGCCACGCCCTCATTGGCGGCCCGGTTCATATGGATAGCCAGGTTGGGAATAAGCACCAAATCCCTGTCAAACTGGATGAGCTGGGAAGAAATCCCATCCTGCCGGCGCACCATCACCCGCCCTGCGATAGAGAGAGGACGATCCAGCCAGGTGGAATACAGCATCCCGCCGTAGCGTTCCGTATTGAGCATGGTGTAGTGCCCGTTCACCCCCATGGCGGCGTGTTCCTTGAGCTTAAAGGTTGGGGAATCGCTGTGGCTGGCGACAATCTGGAAGTTTTCATAGTTCCCCTGGGGAACGGCGAAGGCCAGGACAGAGGACTGGTTGCGGGTGAGATAATAGCGGCCCCCGGGGGATAAATTCCAGGCGTCCCGCTCCAAAAGCTCCTGGAACCCCTCCTGCTCAAGGCGGCGGCAAATGCTGCGCACCGCGTGAAAGCTGGTGGGAGAGCTTTGAATCATTGAAAAGAGCTGCTGGGCATAGGTGTTTTCCATGGTACTTTCTTCCTTTCCAAACATGGGCTCGGGCAGAGTTTTCTTCATTATAGGCGTTTTTGGAATCAAATGTCAATCATTCCCCAGGCTGCGGGCCCGCCAATCCGCCCAAAGGGCGCAATTTCCCCATTGGCGAATGGCCCCGCGGTATGGGCACAAATCCCGTCAGGAAAAACTGCCCGCTCAGCGCCTCTCATGCAGTCAAAGCGCCAAGAAGCTCCGCGGGCAAGACGCAGGGCCTTCTATTTTTTTCTTGCAGTTTTTCCCCTATTTGCTTACAATAGAGAAGTACGGTTCTGGGAATCCCGGATTCTGCACAGCGGCTTCAAAAAGCCAATTTCCCTGACCAGCGAACCGGGCATCGGCTCAAACAGCGGGTGTACCATAAGCCCTGCCGGCCCTGGTTCCCACAAAAACAGCTAGTTGTCCCATTTAGACTTGTCTTTGGGCGGCCTGTCCAGGAAGCCGGCTGCACATGAGCCCTTTCGGGCAAAAAGCCCAGGGGGGTCTTCATACAGCCCTGCTTTGATACAAGTACGGGCCCACACATCGGAGAGGAGCGCGAAACCTTTGATCTATGATACCGTGTTACAAGCCGTCGGCAATACCCCCCTTATCCGCCTGCAGCGCCTGTGCTCGCAGGAGGACGCCGAGGTTTTAGTAAAATATGAGGGAGTCAACATCGGGGGCTCCATCAAAACCCGGGTGGCCTACAATATGCTGGAGCAGGCCCGCCAAAAAGGGCTCATCCACAAGGACACCATCATTGTGGAGCCCACCAGCGGTAACCAGGGGATCGGCATTGCCCTGGTTGGGGCGGTGTGCGGGTACCGGGTACGCATCATCATGCCGGATTCCGTCAGCGAGGAACGCCGGAAGCTGGTGGAGCAATACGGCGCACAGGTGGTCCTCGTACACGACGACGGGGATATCGGGGAGTGTATTGCCAACTGTATGGCCACCGCCGAGCGCATGGCCAGGGAGGATAAAAACGTGTTTATCCCCCAGCAGTTTGTAAATCCGGATAACCCGCAGATTCACCGTTTGCAGACAGCCAGGGAGATCCTGCGGGATGTAGACGGGCCCATCGACGGCTTCTGCTCCGGGGTGGGAACCGGCGGAACCATCACCGGCGTGGGGGAGGAACTGCGCCGTGCGAATCCCCAGATTGAAATTTGGGCCGTGGAGCCGGAGCACGCGGCAATCCTCTCTGGCGGCAGCATCGGCACGCATTTGCAGATGGGAATCGGCGATGGGCTGGTGCCCGAAAACCTGAATACCCAGATCTACAGCCAGATCTGTATCGTTTCCGACGAGGAGGCCTTGGAGACTTCCCGCCGCCTTGCCCGGGAGGAGGGGCTGTTGTGCGGGATTTCCAGCGGCTCCAATGTGGCGGCCGCGCTCAAATTGGCTCGCAAGCTGGGGCCCGGCAAACGGGTTGTCACAATCCTTCCGGACACCGGTGAACGCTATTTCAGCACGCCGCTGTTCGGGAGGGAGTAAATCATGGCCAGCCAGGACAGTATGCTCTATATGCTGCGGGACGCCCAGCTCATTGCGCTCAAGCAGGAGCCGGATAAGTCCGACTGCCTTATCCGGCTGTGTACGCTGGAGGATCCCAAGGCGCGCCCCCTGTGTTTATCCCACAAGGCCTGGCGCGCCGCCTGCGAAAACCCGGCCATCCGCTTTGAGAGCCGGGAGCAGGGGGATTTGCTCTTCCTGCGGTATCATGCGTCCTCCCATGGGCAGGAGGGGGCGTCCCAGGTTGTTTTTGCGTTTTCCCCGGGGGAAATTGCCATATTCTGTGCAGCCCCTCAGAGATTTTTCGGCCTGCTGGAAGAGTTATCCCGGGAGGGCGGCGACTGGAATGTCCCCCGGCTGCTCTACCATCTGCTGGAGGTTTTCATCCGGCATGACAGCCAACGCCTGGACCGTCTGGAGAACCGGCTTGAGGCCATGGAGGACGCGGTCATCGAGGGGAAGGATCACCGGGACTGTGTGCGCAGCATGATCGCCATGCGCCGCAGGCTGTTCGCCCTAAAACGGTACTATGAACAGATGGCGGACGCGTTCTCCGGGCTGCTGCTCAATGACAGCGGCCTTTTGGAGGACGGCTGCGCCAAATATCTGCGCATCCTGACGGATCGCATCACCAGGCTGCACAGCCGCGTTATGGAGCTTCAGGACTATGTGACTGAAATCCGGGAGGCCTACCAGTCCCAGGTGGACATCAGCCTGAACCGGACCATGAAGTTCTTTACGGTCATTACGACAATTTTTCTGCCCCTGTCCCTGATTGCGGGCTGGTATGGCATGAATTTCGATATGCCTGAGTATCATCTGCCCTTCGCCTATCCGGCGCTCATTGGAATCAGCCTGCTGGTGGTGGGGCTTACCGTCTTTATTTTCCGCAAAAAGAAATGGTTCTAGCCTGGCCTGTTCCCACAAAGCTCAGACCGCCCGGCAAGCAGGGCTAGGCCCATCGGCCCCGCCGGGAACAGATGCCTGCCGCGGCAAGGTTCCCGGAAAACCGGAATTCTCAAGCTCCCCATGGAGGCATCACGCGGACAGGCGCTATCAGATAAGACGCACCGCGAATTCAGGAATTCAGCCTCTGTATCTGCCGCCCTATTCCCTACAGGTGGGATTTCTTGTGTTGCTTGGCCGCGGGAATCCAAAATATTCGGCTTCCCGGCTCAATGCCCGCGCAGACATCTCGCTGTTTTCCCGGAAATCCGGCGCTGAGCCGCGCCTCAATACCGAAAAACCGGACATCCTGTGCCATAGCACCAGGATGTCCGGTTTTTTCATCGAAAGACAGGGGCGGCGGGGCTCAGTCCTCTTTCCTCAGGAATTCTTCCAGGGTGAAGCGCAGGGCCTTTTCCTCCAGGGAATCGTCATAGTCCACGAAGTTTTCGCCCAGAATCTGTTTTAAAAATGCCTTCGCCAGCGCCGGATTCTTCACCAGTACCGGGCCCAGCATCCACGTTCCGTAGAATCCATCCTGAATTCTACCTTCCGTATTCTCTGGGAAGTCCTGAGAGAGCGTTGTCTCATGCAGGCAGAACATGGGCACCCGCGCGGCCTCGCTGCTCAGCTTGGCAGTCCGGTTGACAAAGCCATAGCACAGCGCGTGGCTGTCCCAGCACATCTGCGCCACAAAATCATGGGTATCCACCTCGCCGGTCTCCTGGGCGGTATAGTCGAACAGGCCCACGCATTCCTGGCCGTCAAAGCTTTTCCCAAAGAGCACCTGGGCGCTTCCGGTGGCAAGCATCCTGCCGCCGTCCTCC
The DNA here is from genome assembly GCA_021771035.1 of Marvinbryantia formatexigens. Classification (GTDB taxonomy): domain Bacteria; phylum Bacillota; class Clostridia; order Oscillospirales; family Ruminococcaceae; genus CALXEM01. Next base: position 54,088 of record JAETPU010000009.1, read on the forward strand.
AAATAGGCCTTCAGGGCATCCCGGTACTGTACCAGGTGTTTGGCTGCCGCCATGAGGTTTTTATACTTTCCGGGGCCCAGGTACACAAGGTCGTACCCCGCAAATTCCAGCGTATCCCCGATGCTTTTTTTCTCAATGACACAGGTGTGCCCCATTCCCTGGATGCGGCGCTCCAATAGCAGCAGGTTTCCGGAATCGCCGTACAGGTCCAGCAGATCGTCGTAAAGCCAAAGAATTTTTACCGTCACTTCACTCATTTCGTGATCACCTCCAGCACTGCCTTGGCATCATAGAGCTCTGTCAAAATACAGATTGTCCCCGTTGTCTGTTCCATCACCGGGCGCAGCTTGCCCAGATCCCGCTCCACCTGAATCTGTTCAGGAGTAAACCCGCCCAGGGACAGGCGCACCGCCAAATCATAGGCGCGGGGGCCGGTGCACACAACGCTGGAGACCTCCTTTTGCAGCCGCTCAAAGCTGATGTCGTACAGCCAGGTGGTATCCCGGTTATTGGTGTGGTTGATATTTCCCACATAGACCACCACCGTTTTGTCCCCCTTGAGATCCAGCACATGGGAGATGGATTGGTCAAAGGACACCGGGTTTTGGTTTTTGGAGAGAATCATGACGGCGCGCCGGGAGCCCACCATCATCTCGTCATAGCGTTCCTTCATCAGTCTAAACCGGGACAGGGCCGTGCAGGCGTCCACAGCCTTGATGCCCAGTTCACAGCAGGCGCTCAGGGCCCCTGCCATATTGAAAATATTAAAGACGCTGCGATACTCTGTGTGAACCCGGCTGCCGTTAAAGAGCATATCCCCCTGCTCCAAATCCACATCGGTAATCTGATAGGCGGTTTTGGGATTGGTATAGCCGCAGCCGGAGCACGTATAGGCGCCGATATGGTTATAGTGGAAGAAAGAATACTGCATCTTATGGTAACACTTGGGGCACACCTTGGCGTCATGGGTGATATTGAGGCTCTCCCCAGTGGAGTGGCTGGTTCTGTCCACCCCATAATAGACCCGCTCATTTTCCGGCGACAGATTGGCGCTGATGGGATCGTTGGCATTGAGAATCAGCTTGACTGAGGGTTTAATGGCCTCCTGCAGCTTTTCTATAATCACGTCCACATTTCCGTTACGGGTGAGCTGATCCCGGAAAAGATTGGTCACCAGCATATAGTCCGGAGAAAAATCCCGGAAAATCAGGCGGGAATACCGCTCGTCCACTTCCAGGACCACAAAGTCGTGGGGGACCCTTCCCCCAAAATTACTGTGGGTGAGCAGCGTTGTGGCCACGCCGCCCAGCAGGTTGGAGCCTTTGGCATTGTGGGCGACGCTCTTCCCATTTTCCCGAAGAATAAAGGCCACCATATTGGAGGTACTGGTTTTTCCATTGGAGCCTGTCACCGCCAGCACCTTTCCGTCGAATTGGAAATGCCGGAACAAATCGGGACAAATCTTCAGCGCCAATTCGCCCGGCAGGTTGGTGGCGCGGCTGGTAACCTTGCCCAGCAGCCCCACTAGCTTTCCCACCAGCATCGCCAGTGTAAATCTCATTTCAATACTCCCCTTCAATGTCTGTTTTCTGTTTTATCGCCACAAAATTCTACCACTTATCGGCCACGGTGAGGCAAAGGCCCGCCGTGGCCCGCACAGTGGGAAACAGTTTAAACCCTGTTTGAATCGCCGATTTCGCTGCAACAAAAACGCGCGGCGCCATACGGCGGCTGAACGTTAAGTTATGAAAAGTGTGCACTGCAATTTACATTCCTATGCGTTTTGCACGGTGCGCCCGGCATCCTCCGCGCTGCGTCCATGTACCGCAGGCCCCGGCTTACCGGAAAACCCGCCGCGCGGCGGCTGGCTAACCTGCCAAACAGTACGGAAACCGCCGGGAGCCCGCCCAGCCGGGATGTTTTGCGGTTTGGCTTTGCCAAACACCGGCCATACCTTCAGGCCGGTGAGCGAAACTCCCAGATATTCGCACCTTGTGCGAATATTATACCACATCCCAAGCGGCTTGCAAATGAAGAGCGACAGGTTTCCACAAATCTTTTGGTGTCCAGGCCCTTTTTCTCCCCCTATCCCCTTGAATCCTCACGGAAAAGCGTCGGCCTACCGGATCCTCCATTCCATAAGACGGACTCGGATGCCGGTTTTTACTAAACTATACGTGCGCGGCGGACAGATCCTCAGTTTGGAACATCCCCATCATAGCGGGCAGTATTCTTCCTCAGCGCCTGTGTTGTTTTTACCTGGATTGACTCAATGCCTTTTGGCGGGCCTTTCCGTTTTATGCTGTACGGTTCCGCACATCCTGTATCATCCATATTTGTTTCAACAAAATGTCCCAAATCCCGCAGTAGCCCCCGCCCTGCCATGTGACTCTCCTCACCAAAGCGCAGACACGCAGCGAGGATGCAAGGCTCCTGTTCCCACCCTGTCTGCCGAAAATCCTATTTTCAAACACAGGAATTTGACGACAAAGCAGACTTTCTGCCGGATTCAGAGAGAATCCAAGATTTTTTGAAAAAATAGGTTGCAAAAGGTATACAAATATGGTATATTAGTCTCGAACACGACAGGCGCGTATATCGGCGCCGCTGAAATGACGAAGGAGGATAACAATATGAAGACTTTTGTTTGCAGCATCTGTGGGTATGTTTATGTTGGTGAATCCGCTCCTGAGGCATGTCCTCAGTGTAAAGCTCCGGCTTCTAAATTTGTTGAGCAGTCCGATTCCGCAATGAAATGGGCCGATGAGCACCGCGTGGGTGTGGCTGAGGGCGTAGACGCTGAGATCTACGAGGGCCTGCAGATGAACTTCACCGGTGAATGCACCGAGGTTGGAATGTATCTGGCAATGGCTCGCGTTGCCGACCGTGAGGGGTATCCTGAGGTTGCAGAGTTCTACCGCCGGGCTGCCTTTGAGGAAGCCGAGCACGCCGCAAAGTTTGCAGAGCTGCTGGGTGAGGTTGTGACCTCCAGCACCAAGAAGAACCTGGAACTGCGTGTTGCCGCTGAGAACGGCGCCTGCGAGGGCAAGAAGAAGATTGCTACCCGCGCCAAGGAGCTGGGCTTGGATGCCATCCACGACACCGTCCACGAGATGGCCAAGGACGAGGCACGTCACGGCTGCGGCTTTGCCGGTCTGTTGAAGAGATATTTCGGCGAATAATAATTAGAGTTTCGATAAAAGCGGGAGCAGAAAAATCTGCTCCCGCTTTTTGCCGTATCACCGCGGATGATAGGGCTTCTTTTCCGGTTCCCGGCTTAGTTACACAGGCACTCCGGTTTTCCTCAGCGCCTGCGGTGCAGACGGAGCACCACACAATCCCGGCCGGGAACCTGCATGGTCACATTGCCGCGGAACACTCCCGCCGGCCGGTGTGCCCAGAGATCATAGGCATCTACGGTATCGCTGAGAAGCCATCCCATACTCTCAAATCCTGCCTGCAGATAGGCGGGGGTATCCTTACGGTTAAACAGACCTACCACAACGTCTCCGCAGCTCAGGGGCTTGGCCCAGACCTCGCATTTGGACGCGTCGGCCTCCATCATTTTTTCAATTCTGCACGGAAACGCCGGGATGTTGGCCGCATCCTGGTTGACCGCCAGCAGCTCCCGGTTGAGCAGGATTTCGGCAGTCTGGGGAGTGGTATAGCGAGGATCGTGGGACATCATCAGCGGCGCGCAGATCATACACCAGAGGGAAAACTGCATCCGGTACACATTGTACCCGGCGTTGGGGCCGATTTCCTCTCCCAAATTGGAGACAGCGCCCCTGCCGTTCATCCCGGCGATGAGAAAATCCGGATCCGCATAGCAGTTGGCTCCGCTGAAGGCGGTCAGATTCATCTTCCCCAGCACGTGCATCACCGACTGGACATTTTCCCAGGTATCCCGGCTGTCCGTTCCAATCCGGTAGCTGTGCGCCCCAGTGGAGCGCACCCAGGTTTGGGAATCATCAAAGCCCCAGTTGCACATACTGTACAGAATGGGGCGGCCCGTCTCCCGCAGGGCCTGGCCCATGCGGCGGTACAAAAACTTTCCCGGCACATCTGTGGGCACATAGCAGTTGTCATACTTGAGCAAATCCACGCCCCAGTCGGCAAACTTCTGCGCGTCCTCATATTCATAGCCGTAGCTGCCCGGGTACCCGCCGCAGGTGAGCGTGCCCGCACAGGAGTAAATCCCGAATTTAAAGCCCAAACCATGCAGAAAATCCCCGAAGCTTTTGAGCCCGGAGGGGAATTTTTTCCTGTCATAGTCCACGCCGCAGCCCACGCGCCGGGTTTTCTCCTCCCAGCCGTCGTCCAGGCAGAAGTATTCATAGCCCGCCTCTAAAAAGCCCTGCTCCTTGAGCGAAACCGCAATTTCCCGCAGGGTGGCCTCGTCCAAACCGTCCATAAAGGTATTCCAGCTGTTCCACCCCATGGGCGGAGCCTTTAAAAATATCTCCTGCATCGTTCTTCCCTTCCTCTCGGGCGCTGCGCTACTCCCGCGGCGCGGCGCACAGTGCGTATTTCTTCTGTCTGCCTGTCAGAATTGCCGGGCCCGCATTGCCGCGGCTGTACCGGCAATGGGAAACAGCGCCTTTGTTTCCTCCGAGACAGCCCCATCCTCAAGTTCTGTCACCAGCCGCGCAAAGCCGCTGTGCACCACCGCCCTGCGGCAGCGCTCACAGCAGCGTGTGCGGTAATACAGCGAAAGCTGGCGCTGCACCTCCTGCTCACAGACCGGTATGGTATCGGCGCTAAAGGTATGCTCGATTCCATCAGGTCCCGATACCGCCACATAAATCACGCTTGCGTTCCTCCTTCTCCCCTGCCGCTTCTCCATGGCTGATTTTACGGCAATTTTTTGAGGACACCGGCAAAAGGCCGCTATTTCTGCCGCTGAGCGGTTCTCCTGCCGAAAAAAGCCATCCATACTGCCGCAATTTCGTTCAGGATACTCTGTGTGCCAACGCTTGTCAAGTCCCCGCCGCGCTTGAGGGCACAGACTCCGCCAGACCGATGCTTTTCCCACGCCCGGCGCGGGCTCACTGCGGCGCCGAACAGGGAAGTTTTGAAATTTTCGGATGAATCTCCATCCAACACGGCCCGAAGAATCCGTACGGGCAGGGACTTAATTCGGACTTGGCAGAGGTAAGACCCGGCCGCAGGATTGGCAAGGCAAACTGTGTTCACGCTCCCGCAGCCGTTCCGACAGTCCAAAGGCAATTAGCCGCCGTACTTCGGCCCTTCGGTTTGAGCCGGAGATCCGTGTTCCCCGCGCCCGATCGTTTGAGTACACCATGGAATGCATATAACGCCATGCGGCTTACAGCCGGGCCGCTTTCCCTATTGGCGGTTGGCAAAATCAGCCGTCACCTGTGCCGAACCAAAGGCTCCATAAAAAACACCCGCCGCCCCAGAACCGGGACAACGGGTGTTTTATGTTCGGACGGTTTTATGCCCACCACATATCCGTGGCGTTTTCAAAAATCAGCACATTCTTCAAGAAGGAAATGGCCTTCTCCAGGCCCTCCTTCTGGCTCATCAGGGCGTCCTCGTGCTCGATGCTGACGGCGCCGTCATAGCCCACGGTCTTGAGAGCGCTGATAATGTCCCTCCAGGTCTTTTCATCGTGGCCATAGCCCACGGTGCGGAACACCCAGGAGCGGTTCATCAAATCCCCATAGTCATGGGTATCCAAGACGCCGTTAATGGGGGTCTGATAGGGGTTGACGGCGGTATCCTTGGCGTGGAAATGATAGATGGCATCGCCCAGCTCATAGATAACCTTGACCGGATCCATCCCCTGCCAGAACAGGTGGCTGGGATCCACGTTGGCGCCCAGAATAGGGCCGACCGCCTCACGCAGGCGCAGCATACTGGCGGTGTTGTAGACGCAGAAGCCGGGGTGCAGCTCAAAGGCAATCTTCTCGATGCCGTGGGCCTTGGCAAACTCGGATTTCTGCTTCCAATAGGGGATGAGCACCTCATTCCACTGGTAATCCAGCACCTCCAAATAATCCGGCGGCCAGGCACAGGTCACCCAGTTGGGGAGCTTGGCTCCCTCATGATCCCCGGGGCAGCCGGAGAAGGTAACAATGGTCTTGACGCCCAGTTTCTCCGCCAGAAGAATCGTGTCGGTGAGATCGTCGTCATAGCCCTTTGCAATTTCCTTGTTGGGATGGATGGGGTTGCCGTGGCAGCTCAGCGCGCACAAGCCCATTTCATGCTTGGCAAAGGTATCCTGAAATTCCTTGAGCCTGGCTTCGTCCGCCAGAAGCTGGGCGGGGTTGCAGTGCCCCTTTCCGGGATACCCGCCGCCGCCAATCTCCACAGTCTGCACGCCCTGTGCTTTCAGATATCCCAGGGCCTCGTCCAAGCTCATTCCATACAGCGGAACAGTCAATACTCCCAACTGCATTATAATACCTCCTTAGCGAACGGTGAATTTTTCTTTCAGATTCCGGATGCCCCGGGCCACGCTGTCCAGGCCGCCCGGCTCGGATTCGTCCTCTACAATCAGCCATTGGGCACCGATTTCGGCGGATTTATCCAGAATGGACTGGATATCCACAATTCCCTCGCCCACAGCGGTGCGCACCTCTTTGGTGCCGTCCTTGATATGGACCAGAGTGATATCCTCCCGGCGTTTTTCCAAGTAGGCGCACACATCCACGCCTGCGTTCCAAACCCAGTAGGTATCCACCTCGGCCTTCATGCCCTCTACCGCCTTAGCCATGATATCGATGGCATATTCCCCATCGTACTGTACAAACTCATGGCTGTGGTTGTGGTAGTGCAGGCGAAAACCATTTTCCCGCAGAACGGCCGCGGCCTTTTGCAGCTTGCGGATGGATTCCTGCACCTGCTCATAGCTCTCCGTGGGGGCCCAGGCACACACGATGTCCCGGTTTTCCAGCACCCGGTTATAGGCCATGATTGCTTCCAGATTTTGATCCAGTTCATCCACATTGTGGTGGACGCCCGCCACCTCAAGGCCATATTCCTGGAGCAGTTCCTTCATCTTTGGGGCCTCGATGCCGTAATACCCGGCAAATTCCACCCCATCATAGCCCAGCTGGGCCACTCGTTTGAGCCCTGCCTTAAAGTCCTTTTCCAAATCCTGTTTGATGCTCCACAGCTGGAGCCCGATTTTACGGCTCATTTACACAGGCCTCCTCAGATTCAGTTGAATATCTTCTCACACAACAGGGATTAATCGTTGAGATAAACCGGTTTTCCGGTTTTAGCGGACTCATAGATGGCCTCCAGGATCTGGGTGACCACGATGGCCTGCTGAGGCTTTACCACCGGCTCTTTGTCATGGATGACGGCGTCAATCCACAGGCGGGCCTCCCGGTCTGCCTCGCTCTCCGCGGTTCCGTCATAAAATGCCACGCCGCCGGCCTTGAGATCCGGAATTTCCACATACTGCTTGTTATATTTTACGCCGTTGATGCGCACGCCCTCTCCGGCGTCCTCCCCTACCATATCGGCCCCGGCCTTGGTGCCGCACAGGGTTGTCTGGGCCTCTCTGACATCCAGGGTATTGAGCGCCCAGCTGGATTCCAGGACAATGGTGGCTCCGTTTTCCATGGTGATAAAGCCAAAGGCGGAATCCTCCACGGTGTACTTTTTAGGATCCCAGTCGCCCCAGGCATTGGCGGTCTGGGTCTGATCGCCCAGCTTCTTGAAGACGCTGCCCACCACCATCTTAGGTTTGTAGTTATCCATCATCCACAATGTGAGATCCAGCGCATGGGTTCCGATATCGATAAGCGGGCCGCCGCCCTGCTCATACTCGTTGAGGAACACGCCCCAGGTGGGAACCGCGCGGCGGCGGACGGCATGGGCCTTGGCGTAGTAAATATCCCCCAGCTCGCCGGCCTCGCAGGCGGCCTTCAGGTACTGGGAATTTGCCTTTTGGCGGTTCTGGTAGCCGATAGTGAGCTTTTTGCCGGTTTCACGGGCGGCCTCAAGCATTTTCTTGGCCTCAGCATAGGTCTTTGCCATGGGCTTTTCACACATCACGTGCTTGCCCGCGTGCAGGGCGTCCACTGTGATGAAGCTGTGGGAACGGTTGGGAGTGCAAACATGGACGACCTCGATTTGGGGATCCTTGAGCAGCTCCTGATAATCGGTGTACACCTTGGCGCCCTCGGCTCCATACTCCTTGCAGGCCTTGACAGCGCGCTCCTCGATAATATCGCAGAAGGCCACCATCTGTACATTTTCCAGCTTCTTCAGGCTGGGCATATGCTTGCCGTTGGCAATGCCGCCGCAGCCGATGATTCCGATTTTGACAATTCTCTCCATGACTGTCGTCTCCTTTTTTTACACGTTTAAAATATGATTGATTTGGCTTACAAGCGCCCGGTGGATTCCCGGATTTTCAGCTTGTGCTCCAAAAAAATAACGGGTTGATTGTCCTGGGGCCCTTGCCCATCCTGCCGTGAGATCTGCCCGAGCAGCAGTTCTGTGGCCATGGACCCCAGCTCCGCCCTGGGCTGGGAAACCGTTGTAATCGAGGGAAGATACATTCTGGATAAAGCGGTGTCGTCAAAACCGATGACTGAAATTCCGCCTTCACCCACGCGCCGGCCGTGAGTCAGCAGGAAATTAACCGCGCCCACCGCCAGGCTGTCCGACACCGCAAACAGCGCCGTGGGCGGCTTTTGCAGATCCATCAGACCCCTGCAGGCCTGGATTCCGTCCTGGTAGCTGTAGCCCCCGTCCTCCCGGACATATTCCCCCGGCACCGCAAGCCCCAAATCCCGCATGGCGTCGGAGTAGCCGTCCCGGCGCACCTGCGCCGATCCATAGCCCTGGGACACCCCCAGAAAGGCAATCCTCTCATGGCCGAGGCTGTGCAGATAGTCCACCGCGTCCCTGGCCGCCCGGTAGTTGTCGATACTCACAGTGGGAAGTTGTGCCCCCTGCACATATTCGCAGCACTGCACCACCGGATACCGCTGAGCCAGCTCATCCAGCTCCTGCGCGCTCTGCTCACTGGTGAGGAAGATGACGCCGTCCACCAGCCGGGTGCGCAGCAAATCCAGGTAGCGCTCCTCCTTCTCACGGCTGGAGCCCGTGACGCACAGCATCATATTATAGCCGTTTTCACTGGCCCGCTTTTCAATGGAGGAAACGATACGGGAATAAAACATATTGGAGACCGTCGGCAGCAGCACTAAAATTTTATTGGTGCGGGACTGCCGCAGGTTGCGCCCCAGAAGATTGGGGTTATAGTCCATCTCCCGGATGGCGTCCAGCACCCGCTGGCGCGTCCTGGGCGTCACTGTATCGCTTTTATTCAGTACCCGGGAGACCGTGGCAACAGAGACTCCCGCTCTGCGGGCAACGTCCTTGATGGTCGCCATTGTACGCAATCCCCCCTTGCAAAGCCTTGATGTAATCGTTTACAGTCCCTATTGTAATCGGTGCCATCCACATTTTCAAGGGGCTGATTTAAAAAAACTGTACCAAAGTTCCCCTTGGATTTTTGTCTGTATTGCCGCAGGCCAGCTGTAATCCCTCCCCCTTCCCGCTTCGCCGCGCAGTGCCATACTCTTCCAATCGGTTCAGAGTATCCGCGCCGGACAGGTTTGGCGGTCATATGAGCAATGGGTTGATTGAGCCCGCTTCCGGCTTTGGTACCGGGCGCCTGAAGCCCTTACCGGACTCAAAGAGCCGCGGCCGCCGTCCGGGCACTCCCTTTTTTAAGGCGGCGCTGAACCGGGGGAACTGAAGCATGGAGCCTTCGAAGCCCTGGGCAGCCCCGTTTGCAGCGGCTTTCAATGCCCCGGCAGCCCCAGCGCCCTCTCGCCGGCAAGCCTATCAGCGCCGCGGATGCCAGCGGGCGGCGTGCCCTTCGGGGAGTGAACCCCAAACCCGCGTCCCGTGTCTTGAGCGCCTATCGGCAGACGGCGTGGGACCTTCGGCGCCAGGGGCGCTCAGCTTGGAATATTGAGGGTTGACTTTACGTGGAGGCCATGTTACGATAAATACATACTAACGGTATGTATCGAGGTGCTGTCCATGTCACGAAACAAATATCCGGAGCAGACGGTGAACCGAATCCTGGAAGCCGCCCAGGCGCTGTTTTTGGAAAAAGGGTATGAGAACACCTCCATTCAGGACATTCTGGAGCGGCTTGGCAATCTCTCCAAAGGCGCTATTTATCACCATTTCAGCTCCAAGGAGGATATCCTCAATGCAGTTGGGGACCGCTATAACCAGCAGCTGGTCCAGGAGCTTATGGCGGTGCGGGACGACAAGTTCCTGAGCGGCCGGGAAAAAATCAAAGAGATGTTTCGGATTTTCCTTTCCGGTTCCGATCGGGACATTCTGGCGAGTGTGGCGCCCGATATGATGAAAAACCCTAAACTTCTGGTGTTACAGTTACAGGAAATTTTTCAGGTTGTGGTTCCGGATTTTGTGTATCCCGTAGTAGAGCAGGGGCTCAGGGACGGTTCTATCCGCACCCAGTATCCCAAAGAGCTCTCCGAAGTTATCACGCTGCTGGCAAACATCTGGCTGAATCCTATGGTACTCCAGTCCAGCCCTCAGGAATTGGTGGGGCGCGTCAAATTTTTCGGCGTCCTGCTAAACAATATGGGCATGGATCTGCTGGATGAGGATATGCTCAGCCGGTATCTTGATTTTTGCAGCCGTTTTAAAGCCGCTCAGACTGAGTAGCGCCCGTCCTGTCAATGGGTGCGGGAGGTTGATGCAGCCGCCGTCAGGGTCACCCAGCGGCGCCTGCCTTCCTTTTATGTTCAGCAAATCCTGCTCCCTACCGGAGCAGATATTTTTTGCCACATTACATACCGACGGTTGGTATATAGCTTGTTCCATTTTGTTCGGTACGGATTGCAGCTGGGGATATTGAGGATTCAAAGTTTCCGTGGGGGAACAGCAGGTTTTCAAAACGGAACGCCTGTTTTTCCGGGAATCCCGCCCTCGGCTGTGCGCCCATGGGCAAAGCCTGGAAAGGCAGCCAGCCGCAACAACGAAAGGATGCGTGTTCACAATGGCCAATCCCCGCCTGTTCCGCCGCGACTTCACCATGGTGGTAATCGGACAGATTATCTCCCTGTTCGGCAATGCGGTTCTGCGCTTTGCCCTGCCTTTATACCTGCTCAATCAGACCCAGTCCCCGGCCCTGTTCGGCATTGTCTCAGCCTGTTCCTTTATCCCGATGATCCTGCTCTCCCCTGTAGGCGGAATCATCGCCGACCGCATCAATAAGCGCAATATTATGGTGATACTGGACTTTGCCACAGCGGGGCTTGCCTTACTCTTTACCCTGCTGCTGGGAAAACTGGATCTGGTGGTGCTGATTGTCTGCACACTCATTCTCCTGTATGGAATTCAGGGAGCCTACCAGCCCTCTGTCCAGGCCAGCATTCCGGCCCTGGTGACTGCCCAGCAGCTGGTGCCAGCCAATTCCGTGGTGACGCTGGTCAATTCCCTCGCCGGACTGATAGGCCCTGTCATTGGCGGCGCCGTATATGGGTTTTATGGGATTACACCGGTTCTATGGGTGAGCATATTCTGCTTTTTCGCCTCCGCCGTCATGGAGATCTTTATCCATATTCCCTTTGAGAAAAAACCGGGCGCCGCAAGCATCGCCGCCCTCGTACGGCAGGATATGGCGCACAGCTTTCGCTTTATTAAAAACGAAAAGCCCATCATCGCCAAGATTGCGCTGTTTATCGCCGCTATCAACCTGGTTTATTCCGCACTGCTAATCATTGGCCTGCCCGTTATCATCACCCAGAAGCTGGGCTTTGAGGAACAGCTGGGAAACCAGCTGTACGGCGTGTGCCAGGGGGTTATGGCAGCCGGCGGCCTTGCGGGGGGCATTCTCTCCGGGGCCCTCTCGAAAAGGCTGGATGTCTCCCAAAGCCATATCCTCCTGTTCGGCTGCTCCTTCCTGCTCTTGCCGGTGGCCCTTGTCCTCCTTTTGCCGGTGCCCGGCCTTGCGGCCTACATCGTGATTCTGGCCTGTTGTTTTCTGGCAATGGCAACTTCCACCATCTTTTCCATCCAGATGATGGCCTATGTCCAACTGATTACCCCGGGGGAGCTCATCGGTAAAATCATGTCCCTGGCCCTGTGCGTATGTATGTGCGCCAGCCCGCTCGGCCAGGCCGTCTATGGATGGCTCTTTGAAGCAATGTCAGGCCAGCTTTCTGCCATTTTCCTCGTCGCCGCCATTCTTTCCTTCCTGATCGCCGTTCTTTCCAGGCGCTCCTTTGCCCTACTGAGAAAGCCTGATCCGGCACAGCCGGCCTGCGGAGAACGGCTGTAAGCCGCCCTCCCGCAAAAAAACGGGAGATGGGATGTTCAAACGGAATTTTCTTTTTCTAGCCTGAACGGCCCCGTGTGAAACAGAAGATTCCTCCTAAATTCCATACGCACTCACCGTCATGAGCGCTGGGCCATAAATGGCGAGCCCCGGTACTCTCCATCCAGGCCGCCCCAGAGAGCGTTTTCTCGGATTTTCATCCCCGGTTTTTTTCCACTTCTCCAAATTTCAGTCCAAAATTGGGACAGTTCTCCCCAAGATTCACAAAAATTTCATAAAAGCGTAAAAAAGGGTGAAAAGCACTATGGATTTTAGCTCTTTTACGTTATAATAGGGTAAAGCATTTCTTACCAGCCGTGTGCGTCATATCCTGCGGCTGGCTTCTTTTATCCCGAATGTTACAGGAGGACTTGGACACATGGAAAAACGCAGTAAATTCAGCGGGCGCCTCGGTTTTGTTTTGGCCGCGGCAGGTTCCGCAGTGGGCCTGGGAAATATCTGGCGGTTCCCCTACCTGGCCGCAAAATACGGCGGCGGTGTTTTCCTGCTCATCTACATTATTTTAGTGGTTACCTTCGGTTTTACCATTATGGTGGCTGAGGTGGCCTTGGGACGCAAGACAGGAAAAAGCCCCATTGGGGCCTTTCGGAGCCTGAACAAAAAATATACCTTTATCGGTGTGCTCTCCTCATTGGTAGCCTTTCTGATTCTTCCCTATTACAGCGTCATCGGCGGGTGGGTTGTCAAGTATCTGGTGGTATTCGTCACAGGAGGCGGCGCACAGACTGCCGGTCCCGCGGCGGACAGCTTCTTCTCCAATTTTATCGCCCAGCCTGTGGAGCCCCTGTTCTGGCTATTTTTGTTCCTGATTGCCGCCTTCTGTGTGGTGCTCAAGGGTGTGAAAAACGGAATCGAAAAGGCCAGCAAGGTACTTATGCCCATTCTTGTGGTTCTCTCTGTCATCATCGCCATCTATTCGATGACCCTGCCCGGCGCCGGTGAGGGAATTAAATATTTCCTGATTCCGGATTTCTCCCGGTTCTCCGGCCAAACCATTTTGGCGGCCCTGGGCCAGATGTTCTATTCCATGTCCCTGGCTATGGGAATCATGATCACCTATGGTTCCTATCTGAAAAAAGAGGACGACCTGGAAAAGAGCGTTGGGCATATCGAATTGTTTGATACCGGCATTGCCATTTTGGCGGGACTGATGATAATTCCAGCGGTATTCTCCTTCTCAGGAGGAGATCCGGATGCCCTCAATAAGGGCGCGGGGCTCATGTTCGTCACGCTGCCCAAGGTGTTTGGCAGTATGCCCCTGGGCAACATTGCCGGGGCGGTGTTCTTCCTTCTGGTGCTCTTTGCGGCGCTCACCTCCGCCATCTCTCTGATGGAGGCGGTAGTTTCCACGGTATGCGACGAATTTAACATGAAGCGGACGAAAGCGGTCATCCTGGTGACGGTACTGGCCTTTGTGATTGCCATTCCCTCCTCCCTGGGCTACGGGGTGTGGGGCGACTTCAAGATTTTCGGTTTGCAGATTCTGGATCAGTTCGATTTTCTCACCAATTCCGTACTGATGCCGATTATCGCCCTGCTCACCTGCATCTTTGTGGCCTATGTCATCAAAACCAAGACCATCTGTCAGGAAGTGAAGCTCTCCTCCCCCTTCCACCGGGAAAAGCTGTTTGTGGTCATCATCCGCTATCTTGCCCCCTTCTTCATTGTGGCAATTTTGGTCAGCTCGGTGCTGGATGGATTGGGAATCGTCCGCATCTAACCCCGCTTTCCCCAAAAAACAGCCTGTGAAAACCAAATAGGAACGCCCAAACGGGATGCTGCCGGTGCAGCATCCCGTTTTGTCATGGAACGATTGGGCACGGCTGCGCCCGGTATCTAAAAAACGCGCAAATTTGAAAACTTTCGTTGATAGAGTTTGTGCGCGGCAGGTACTATAATAGAGATATCAACTGATAAGGAGGGTGCATCATGGATTTAGGAAACCATCTATTTCACGCAAGAAAGCGACGCGGGCTTTCACAGGAGGACGTGGCCGAAAAGCTTGGGGTAAGCCGGCAGACCATATCAAAATGGGAAACTGATGAAACCGTTCCCGATATCCGCCAGTGCAAAAAAATGGCGCTATTGTATCATATGTCCCTAGATGAACTGATTGAGTTTGACCTGGATATCCAAGAAATCCAGGAGACTATCGACAGGACCAATGGGAAGGCAGAAGCAAACGTTGACTGGACAAAGGCGTGGGGTAAGAAATATCCCGTCCTGCTCAGTTATCAGGAGAAGGTGGACATCCCATTCTACGCCCGCAGGCTGAAGGAACTGCTGGACGAAATCCAGCAGGAATCCCAATTCAGCAGGCAGGACGCCATGTTGGTCCTCAAGGATATTCTGTACCATGTTTGGAAAAGCGGCAGGGAGAAACCGGAGCGCTAACGCCGAGTGAACAGAAGAATGGGGAGTACCCGTTTGTTTTCAGACGAAACTCCCCGTGGTTCTGCCCCTGACAGCCGCCGGAGGAGTTGGACCCAGCAGGGTTTTGTGCCGGACAGTGCCCCGGGCGCTGCCGTCCCTGTTTGTTTTGCCGCTGACCTGCGGTTCTAGCGCAAGGCGAGATGCTGTGATGCCGCTGTGTAAGCTGCGTTTGCCCATTGTGAAAGCTCCCTGGAACAGTTCCCTCTCATCCAAATTAAAAGCCATGCCCAAGTACGCTAACGCACATGGGCATGGCTTTTTCCTGGCTTATGGGTAATTTTTGCTGGCCGGCATCAGCCGTCCTGCAACGGATACGCCGTCCAGACGCACAGGGCGGGCATACCGGGAAAAACGGTATCGCTTAAATTCTCCAGCGGTATGGCTCCTTCACCGGGGCTCACCGGAATTCCTAACCCCGGAAAGCTGCCGGGGCACCCTCCCAGTCACCCACCAATTCCACGGCTCTTTGGGCGTCCTGGCGGATCTGGCGGGTGAGTTCCTCCAGGTTTCCGAATTTTCTTTCCTCTCTGAGAAATTCCAAGAGTTCTACCGGAATCAGCTTCCCGTACAGATCCCCGGAAAACCCCACCGCATGGGTTTCGGCCAGGACTTCCGCGGAGCCCACTGTGGGCTTAATCCCCACATTGGTGACCGCCGGATAAGCCTTGTCCCCAATTCTGGCAATGGAGGCATAGACCCCAAACCTCGGTACCGTAAAATTGGCCGGAAACCGCTGGTTGAGCGTAGGCGCTCCCAGCTGACGCCCCAGGCGCCTGCCATGGACGACCTCAAACTCCAAAGTAAAGGGAACGCCCAGCAAATCCCGGGCCAGGCCCATTTCTCCCCGGCGCACAGCCAGGCGGATTCTCGTGGAGCTCACGATTCCGCCGTCCCGCTGAATCTTAGGCAAAACCATCAGCCTGACCCCGGCATTCTCACAGAGCTGCCTGAGCTGTAAAACGGAGCATTGCGCCCCTCGTCCGAACCGAAAATCATCCCCACAGCACAGAATCCTCGCGTGCATCCGTTCCAAAAGGATCTGTTCAAAGAACTCCTGTCCCGTGAGATTTTTCACCTGTTCAAAGGGAACGGACAGGATCTGCTGAACACCCAGGCTGTAGAGGCGTGCCTGTTTCTGCCTGGGGGTGAGCAATTCGCTGTACTGGTTCTTGGAATCCGGTACAGTTTCCCGCAGCTCAAAGGTAAAAACACAGGGAACCAATTCCCCGCCCGCCGCCTGCACCGCCTGGCGGATGACCGCCGCGTGGCCGACATGAACCCCGTCAAACAGGCCCAGTGCCACACTGGCTCCTCTGCTTTGCTGAGACGGCAGCCGGGGGGCAATCTGTACGCTGGTCATAGGACTGCTCCCTCCTTATCCTCAACACGCCCGGGCTTCTCCTCCAGGCGGGAAAACAGCTTTTTTACCCGCAGCAGCCCCATCTCATCCACATAACCAAGGCCCAGGAACCGGGGAATTTCCCCCTGGGCCAATACGCAAAACAACCCCTGGATCTGCCGGCAGCCGAAGCGGTCCGCCTGCATCTTCAGGCCATTGCAAAAATAAAAGGCATCCCGGCGTTCCAAAACAACCTGCGGCAGCCGGGAAAAGGCTGTGTGAACCGGAAGAATCCATTGTTCCAGCGTTCCGGCATCCCGGGCGGCTTCAATTTCCTGCAGCGTATGGCAGTCTTCCAGGGCATAGCCCGCCGCCTGTGTCCTGGTGAGCTCCATCAGGGCGGCCCCGCAGCCCAGCGCCTGTCCCAAATCGTCGCACAGGGTGCGGATATAGGTTCCCTTAGAGCACTCCACAAGCAGCGTATAGTCCGGCGCGGCTTCCTGGATTAGATGAATGGAGCGGATTGTCACCTGCCGGGAGGGGCGCTCAATTTCCTTCCCCTGCCGGGCCAAATCGCACAGCTTTCGTCCGCCTATCTTCACGGCGGAATACATGGGCGGCACCTGCAGGATGGTTCCGGTAAATTGGGGAAGCAGTTTCTTCAGTTCGGACGCCCCCACCGTGACGGGAGCCTTTGCAATGACAGTCCCGGTGCGATCCAGGGTATCGGTCCTGATGCCCAGGCGCAGAACCGCCCGATAGGCCTTATCGGAGTTGGGGAGAATATCGCAGGCTTTGGTGGCGCTCCCCAAAAACACGGGAAGAACCCCGGTCGCCATGGGATCCAACGTCCCCGCATGGCCGATTTTTCTCGTTTTCAGGATTCCCCGCAGCTTTGCCACCACGTCAAAAGAGGTAAAACCCTGCGGTTTGTCAATCAGCAGAATTCCATCCATGGCGCCTCTCCTCCCTATCGTTTGTGTGAACATTTCCCTGCGTAAACGCATGGGCATTTGAAAAGCTTATTTTTTCAGAGGCAAGCCGCCCTTTTGTGTCCCAAACAGGACCCGGAGGCGGCTTATTTATGAGTTTGAAGTTTTCCCGCAGGGCGGCGGCCAGAAGGCTTCCCGAATCCAGCCGCTCTGTCCCTGATCCCCGGCAGTCCGTGCCGGAGCGGATACGCTGGAGAATGGGCCTTCCCTGCCGGCCTCAGTCCAGCAGTTTGGGGCCGGAGGGAATCCTTTTTGGTGAAGACTGTCCCGCCAAGGGAGAATGAACCCGGGCCAATTCCAGCCCGATGAGCTCCACCAAAGTCCGCACGGCCTGGGGCAGAGGCGCACGGATTACACAGCCCGCAGCCCGGAAATGGCCCCCGCCGCCCAGCTTGGCGCAGAGCGCCGCGGCATCCAGCGCTCCGCCGGTATGCACGCTCACCTTAAAGCTGTCTCCCCGCTGCCGCAGGGTGACACCGATTTCCACGCCCTCAATCTGCCTTGGCAGAGAGCTGAGCGTTCCCAATTCCGACTGGGTGGCCCCGGCCTTCTCCACCATCTCCTGGGTGATATAGATGAGCGCGCAGGTTCCGCCGTAGTAGTAACGCACCGTATCCAGAACCATCCGTTCGATGGCGATACGCCCTTTGGATTTGATGTCAAACATCCGGCGGTTGATCCTGTAAGTATCGATGCCGGTTTCCATGAGGCGCGCCGCCGTGCGGTGAAGCTGCGCGGTGGTATTAGAAAATTTAAAGCAGCCGGTATCCGTCGAGATTCCCGTATACAGCCCGGCGGCAATCCGCTTAGTGAGGGGAACGCCCATCACATCCAAAAGCCGGACAAGAATCTCCGCGGTTGCGGCAGCCTGAGGCTCCAAAAGCGTCTGCCGCGCGTACAGCGTGTTGGAGGGATGATGATCGATACACAGATCCACATTGCCGGCATAGCGGCGCAGGCGTTCCCCCAACAGGCGCTCATCCGCCACATCAACCGCCACCACAAAGGGCTGTGTCAGTGCCTGGGAAGGGGCCTTAGGGTATAAAAAGGAGAACTGCGGGGGAAAACTGTCGCACAGAACCTTGACTGATTTCCCCAGCCCGCGCAGCGCCTCGCATAACGCAAACCCGCTGCCCAGGGTATCCCCATCGGGATCCTGGTGGCATAGAATCAGAATTTGCCGGTGCTCCAACAGGCTTTGAGCGGCTTGGCGCAAATCAATCCTCATGTTCCTCTTTCCTTTTAATGTCCATCAGGACCTTGTTAATTTGGGCGCTGTACTCAATGGAATCATCCTCCACAAAGTGGAGCTGCGGAGTATACCGCAGCCGCAGACGGCTGCCCAGCTCATGCCGGATATAGCCTGCCGCACTGTTTAAGCCCTTCACCGCCTGTTTGGCGGCCTCAAGCCCATCCATCGAGCTGATATGCACCTTACAGGCGGAATAGTCATTGGACAAATCCACCTTGACGATGCTCAAGAGCCCATTGACCCTGGGATCCTTGACAGTGCGCAAAATTGCCGTCAGTTCCCGTTTTACATCCTCAGCCGTCCGGCTGAATTTAAAAGAAGCCACGTGTGTTCTCCTTCCATCAGGTGTGAACATTCGGGAGTGTTACCCACAGGCCCTTTGGCGCCGGTCAAACACCAGCAGGCGCCAAAGGGCAGAACGTTCCGGTTGATTCGGATATTCTATCAGTGATTTTGGGTTGGCGAAGATACACGCCGGCAGCAGCCCGGCGGACGGCCCCGTTGATACCGGCAGCCGTCATCTGCGGCTCTTGCGAAACGCACAGAAAAGCGATGGCATCCCGCGCCAATGTGCTGCTGCGTGTTTTGAGGCGGTGCCCTGCCGATGCCGCCAACCGGGTTCCGCGAAACAGAAAAGCAGGCGGTAAGGGCAGCCCTGCGCTATCCCCATGCCGCCCGCTGTTTTCATTCGCTGCACGTCAGTTTGAGCCCCGGCAGCTGCTCTGCCGCGGGATATGCCATACCGGATACCGGACCGCTTTAGAACCCGCGGTTTGGAAGTGGGGTGTCATGCCGGCCGGTTTCTCCCGCCGCGCGGTATCCGTCCAATTGTGCCAGTACCCGTTTAGTCTTCCCGGTATTCCTCTACTTCATACGCCTCAAAGACATCGCCTTCCTTGAGATCGCTGAACTTCTCCAGGCTCATGCCGCATTCGTAACCGCTGGCAACCTCCCGCACATCATCCTTGAAGCGCTTGAGGCTGGCCAGCTTGTCGTCGGCCACGATGATACCGTCGCGCACAATCCGGATATTGGCGCTGCGGGTGATTTTGCCCTCCAGCACATAGCATCCGGCAACCGTACCCACATTGCTGATCTTGTACACCTGGCGAACCTCGGCGCGGCCCAGATCCACATCCCGGAACTTGGGAGCCAGCATACCCTTCATAGCGGACTTCACGTCCTCGATGGCATCGTAGATAATGCGGTACATCCGCAGTTCTACGCCGTCCCGCTCCGCCATGTCCCTGGCGATGGGATCCGGGCGCACATTGAAGCCGATGATAATGGCATTGGAGGCGGTGGCCAGCATGACGTCGGATTCGCTCACGGCACCGACAGCGCCATGGATGACCCGAACGCGGACCTCGTCGTTGGAGATTTTCTCCAGAGACTGTTTGACGGCCTCCACGGAACCCTGCACATCCGCCTTAACGATGATGGGCAGTTCCTTCATCTCACCCTGTTCAATCTGGGAGAACAGGTTATCCAGAGTGACCTTCTGGAAGGACTTAAAGACCTCCTCCTTGGCCTCCTGTTTACGCTGCTCCACCAATTCGCGGGCCAGGCGCTCATCCTCGACGGCGTTGAACACATCGCCCGCCGCCGGGACCTCCGCCAAACCGGTGATCTCCACCGGAACGCTGGGGCCGGCCTCCTCAATGGTATTGCCATGGTCGTCGGTCATCACGCGCACACGGCCCACGGCAGTACCGGCGATCAACACATCGCCCGTATGCAGAGTACCGTTCTGTACCAGCAGAGTGGCAACGGGTCCGCGGCCCTTATCCAAGCGGGCTTCAATGACAGTACCCTTGGCGCGGCGGGAGGGATTGGCTTTGAGCTCCTTCATATCCGCAACCAGCTGCACCATCTCAAGCAACTCGTCGATTCCCTGGTGGGTTTTGGCGGAAACCGGAACGCAGATCACATCTCCGCCCCATTCCTCCGGCACCAGGCCGTACTCGGTGAGCTCCTGCTTCACGCGCTCCACATTGGCGGCTTCCTTATCAATTTTATTGATGGCGACAATGATGGAAACTTGGGCGGCCTTGGCATGGTTGATGGCCTCAACCGTCTGGGGCATGATGCCGTCGTCCGCCGCGACCACCAAAATGGCGATATCCGTAACCTGGGCGCCTCTGGCACGCATGGAGGTAAATGCCTCATGGCCCGGAGTATCCAGGAACGTGACGGAACGATCCTTCACCTTGACACGGTACGCGCCGATATGCTGGGTGATGCCGCCGGCCTCCGTGGAGGTCACATTGGCGTTGCGGATGGCGTCCAGCAGAGAGGTTTTACCATGGTCAACGTGGCCCATCACCACCACGACCGGGCTGCGGCCCTCCAGATCCTCTGTGGAGTCGTCGGAATCGTCAATCAGGCGATCCTCGATGGTGACGACCACTTCCCGCTCCACTTTGGCGCCAATTTCCATGGCCACCAGGGCCGCGGTATCATAGTCGATAATATCGGAAATGGAAGCCATCACGCCGTTGAGCATCAGCTTCTTGATAATCTCGGAGGATTGAACCTTCAGGCGCAGGGCAAGCTCTCCCACCGTAATCTCGTCGGGGATGGTGATCTCCAGCTTCTGACGGCGCTGGCGCTCCAGCTCCAGCTTGCGCATCTTGGCCTCTTCCTTCTCCTTGCGGGACTGGAAGGGCTTATTCTTACGGGCGGATTTCTGGTTGAGCTTCTGCTTTTTCACCCCATTGTCCTTGCGTGCCAGATTGGTGGGGGCGATGGTCTCATAGCGCTCATTGTACTTATCCAAATCCACCGAAGCGGCCTTGATGTCAATATGGCGGCGCTCCATAACCTCCACACCGTTTTCTTTTACGATAGTGGGCTGGCGGTTGACCACCGGACGGGGCGGCGCTGCCGGAGTTTTCGGCGCGGCAGGACGGGCGGGACGGGAAGTATTCTGATTCCGATCCCCAAATCTCGGGCCATTGCTGCGCGGGCCGTTGTTATTGAAGGTGCGGTTATCGCCACCGCGCGGGCCGTTGTTACTGAAGGTACGGTTGTCATTGCCGCGCGGGCCGTTGTTATTGAAAGTCCGGTTGTCATTGCTGCGCGGGCCGTTGTTACTGAAGGTGCGGTTGTCATTGCTGCGCGGGCCGTTGTTACTGAAGGTGCGGTTATCGCCACCGCGCGGGCCGTTGTTACTGAAGGTACGGTTATCGCCGCCGCGCGGGCCGTTGTTATTGAAAGTCCGGTTGTCATTGCTGCGCGGGCCGTTGTTACTGAAGGTACGGTTATCGCCGCCGCGCGGGCCGTTGGAAGCCGGGCGCTCCTCAGAATTCCCTGCCGGGCGTTCCGGCGCCTTGGCGGCTGGCTGGCTGGGGGCGGGCGCCGCCGCAGGTTCCTTGGCTGCGGCAGCAGGCGCGGGAGCTGCAGCGGGCTTCTGGGCCTGCTGGGGCTTCTCCTGCACCGCGGGGGTTTGCTGGACTTCTGCTTTCTTTTCTGTCATGCTGTCTTCCTTTTTATCCTGAGACTTTGTAGGGGCAGGTTTTGGTTCCTGCGGTTTCTGATTTTGAAGGGCAAAGTATTCATCGAAACTCTTCACCTGGTTTTTCTGGGTGAAGTGCTCAAATACCACATTGAGTTCCTGCTCAGTCAGTGCGGTCATATGCTTTTTGGGAGTGTCAAAGTGCTTTCCCAAAAGATCAATCACGTCTTTGCTGGGCACGTTGAGATCCTTCGCCACTTCATGTACGCGATATTTTACTACCATACGATAAAATCCTCCTCCGTAGCCGTTATTCGCTTTCTCTATGCTAAGAACTATCCCGCCGGGCGGCATAATTCGTTGTATCAGGTTTGGCCCGGAACCGGCCAGGACATTCGGCCCCGCCGCAATTCCGGAAACGCCTCTCCCAAGCTTACTCTGGAGTTTACTTGGCAGAACTGCCCTCACCCTTGGCCTGCTCCCCATTCCACTGGGCACAGAGGACACGCAGGCGCTTATTCATCCCGGGATTGCACACGGTAAGCACCCCGGAACGCTTGGAAACAGCCCACTGGATCTCCTCCATGCTCACCGGCAGCACCGTAATCTGGGCATCCAGCTGGGAGCAAAAGTATTCCACTTCCTTTTTCGACTTCGGGGAAAGATCCTGTGTGACAAACACATAATCCGTCCTGGAGGCCATCACTGTATCCTTTACCAAATCAAACCCCAGCACCAGCTGTCCGGCACGTTTGGCCAGGGACACCATGTTGAGTATTTTCTGCCTGTCTCGTTCATTCACCGGCATTCAGTTCCTCCTTCAGCCGCTCATACACCTCTTGGGGAATCTGCATGGAGAAGGAGCGCTCCAGGCGCCGGGCCTTCTGGGCCTTTTGCAGGCACTCCGGATTTTTGCAGACATAGGCTCCGCGGCCCGCCTTACGGCCTGTCAAATCCATACTGATTTCTCCCTGCGGGCTTTTGACAACCCGAACCAGCTCACGCTTGGGCTTCATCTCCCCGCAGCCGCTGCACATTCTCATGGGTACTTTTTTGGTCTGCATCATTTTCCTCTCCTTCCTGCTGCAAACTCTATTTACTCAGCCGGGGCCTCCTGGGGCTCCTGCTGGGCCTGCTCGGGCTCAGGTTCCTGCTGGGCGGCGCTCAGAGGCCGGATATCAATTTTCCATCCGGTCAGACGGGCCGCCAGGCGGGCGTTCTGGCCTTTGTTTCCAATCGCCAGGGAAAGCTGAGAATCGGGAACCGTGACCTTACAGGACTTGGGCACATCCTCGCACACCTGGACATCCAGCACCTGGGCCGGGGACAGTGCCGCACAGATGAGCTGCGCAGGATCCTCGGAATATTTGACCACGTCGATCTTCTCGCCGCCCAGTTCCTCTACGATGCGGGCCACCCGCACTCCTCTGGCGCCGATACAGGCGCCCACCGCGTCCACATTGGGGTCCTTGCTGGTGACTGCAATTTTCGTTCTGGAGCCGGCCTCCCTGGAAATGGCCTTTACTTCGACCGTTCCATCGAAAATCTCCGGAACCTCCATCTCAAACAGGCGCTTGACCAGTCCCGGATGGGTTCTGGAAATCATCATGCGCGGGCCCTTTTCCGTCTCGGCAACCTCGACCACATACACTTTGATGCGGTCGCCCTCCCGGAGCTCCTCACCGGGAACCTGCTCGCTCTTGGGGAGAATGGCCTCATTTTTGCCCACCTCCAGGGTGGCGGTTCCGCGCTTGGAATCCGTGCGCAGCACAACTGCGGAGAGGATTTCATGCTCCTTGCTCTGGAACTCCTGCAGCATCTGTCCGCGCTCCGCCTCCCGGATGCCCTGGCGGATGACGTGCTTTGCAGTCTGGGCTGCAATGCGTCCGAACTGCTTGGTCTCCAGGTGAATTTCCACATTTTCACCAAGCTGCACGGCGGTGTCGTATTTTCTGGCGTTTTCCAATAAAATCTGAGTTGCGGGGTTTTCCACTTCCTCCACGGCAACCTTGGTCATGTACACATCAAAGCGGCTGCGCACCGGGTCAATATCCACGACCACATTTTCCGCTCCGCCGTAATCACGTTTCACTGCGATGGAGATGGCGTTCTTTATTTTTTCCAGCAGGTAGTCCGCCGGAATGCCTTTTTCTTTTTCAAGGAGTGCCAGTGCCTCAAAAAATTCGGTATTCATAGTTTTAAATACTCCTCCTTCTTATTCTCGCTTATGGGTGGGCCAAAAATTAGTGCCGCCGGGGCGCTTTGACGTTATCTGTCCCGCACGGCATCTTCCTGCCCATCCGCTGTCAATCAGCGGCAAGCCGCCGGATTAATCCTGCAGTTCGGGGATTTCCCCCTCATATTGATCCACCAGGCGGATATAGGCCGCCTCGCTTTTGAGAACCTGCATTTCCAGGTCATCATCTAAAAGGAGTGTAATCCCTGCTTCCTCGCAGCCGGTCATAATCCCGGTGAAATCCCGGATGCCCTCTACCGGCCGGATGAGGCGTACCTGGACCGGGGAGCCCACATACTTCTGGAAATGCCAGTCCTTCACCAGATCCCGCTCCACCCCGGGGGACGAGACCTCTAAAATGTAACTCTGTTCGATGGGATCCGCCTGATCCAAAACGGGGCTCAGCGCACGGCTGACAGTTTCGCAGTCGTCGATGGTGACGCCGCCCTCCTTATCCAGGTATACCCTCAAAAACCACAGAGAGCCTTCTTTTTCAAACCTCACATCCCACAGTTCAACCCCCGCCTCACGCACAATCGGTTCCACAAGCTGTGTGACGGTTGCCACTGTGTTTGGTTTTTTTGTCGCCAAGTTTTACAACACCTATCCTTCATCCTTCCGCTGTTTCCAAGAAGGGTTCGCGGAAATAGTCCTTAACATAAAGGAAAAGAGCGGGTTTTTACTTCCCACTCTTTCCTCACCATTCGTATTCTAAATATAATTTACCATACTTTCGGGTTAAATTCAAGCGTCTGGCAGGAAGAAATCGGTTTTTATCAGGACTTTTTGAGATTTTTGGCAGTTTACACGAGCCCCGGGGGCTGGTGTCCTGTTTTTTCGTCCAATCCGACTCCCATTATTCCTCCATCTGCCGGCCTAAAAACAGAGCCGCCGCCTGCATCAGCTTGGAATTGTCCGCGGCGTCCTCGGAAGGGGAATCCCCGTCCATCATCAGGATAGCCCCGCATACATCCCCGGCTGCCAGAATCGGCATTGCCGCCAGCGCGTAGCGGTCCACACCCTCCACAGGCTGCATCCCCGGGACAGAGTTCTGGCGATCCCGCAGATAGTTTTTGCGTTTCTCCATGAGATCCTCCAATTCCGGGGCAATCCGGCGCTCCAGCATCTCCTTTTTGGGGATGCCCGATACCGCGATGACGTGATCCCGGTCGCACACAACCACCGGGTTCCCGCTCACCTTAAAGAGCACATCCGCGTACTGATGGGAAAAGGTTCCCAATTCCCCGATGGGGGAATATTTCTTAAAAATGACCTCGCCGTCGCTGTCCGTATAGATTTCCAGGGGATCCCCCTCCCGGATCCGCATGGTTCTGCGAATCTCCTTTGGGATTACAACACGCCCGAGATCATCGATTCTTCTCACTATTCCAGTTGCCTTCATGCAGCCATCCTCCATCAACTTCAAAATAAATCGCCGGCGTCCCAGTGGCCGTCCGCTTTATTTCTAGTATTTACCCGGTTGGAAATTTTATGCCGCCGCCGATGGAAAAATCCTCTGGAATTTTGTTTTCCCCGTTTCCTGAACACCAACACCCATCCTGATTTACATTCTGAAAATGAATCATTTTATCAAAGAAAACCGCTGGATTTTCATACCCAAATGAACAAAAGCTGGATTCAGTCAAATCACAATACTATTAAATTAATATCTTATATATGCGTAAGTCAATTTTAAGTTATAATAAATCTACCGTATACTAAATTTGGTTTCCAGGAAAAATGCCGCCTATGAGAGGAGGAAAACCAATGGCAAACATTACCCAAAAAGAATTGGATGATATGATCCAGCAACACGAGGAATGGATTCGCAGTGGAGAAAAAAGAAATAGGCCTGTTTTTTCAGGTCTGGATCTATCAGGCTTGATATTCAGCAGGGCCAACTTATACCACTCAGTTTTTTTGAAATGTAACTTAACAAATGCAAACTTTAAATATTGTAATCTCACTCAAGCTGACATGGCAGGCTCAAACTTAACAAAAGCCAATTTAAAGAGTGCCAACCTATTTCGTTGTAATTTATATCAAGCTGTGTTGGACAATGTCAAGGTAAATGAGTACACGCAATTCTATTTTCAATTGTGTCCTGAAATGGGGCAATTTATCGGCTTTAAAAAAGCACAGTCAGATATCGGACAGTATTCTATTGTAAAGCTGTTGCTCCCTGAGGATGCCAAAAGAAGTTCTGCCACAACATACCGATGCCGGACGAATAAAGCTGTTATACTTGAAATCGAGGATCCGTCAGGAAAACGCATGAGTAGGGCGCAATCCAAAAGAAATAAAAATTTCATTTATGAGGTGGGACAAATCATCAATGTCCCCAACTTTGATGAAAACCGATGGCATGAATCTGCCGAAGGAATCCATTTTTATCTTTCTAAAGAACTCGCAAGGCTTTACTGAAGCCTAAAAATCCCCGGAGAAGAACACCTCCCCGGGGATTCCCCATTCTCATGGTTCCAGCCGAACACCTATCTTTTTCGGATAGGAATGATGCGGGATGTCACCTTGGCTGTCACGGGAGCCGGATATCCCAGCTCCTGCGGCAGAGGCGGTATCAATTCGCTGCTGACGCCCTGGATGCGCACACAGTCCTCCTGTACGGTGACGATGGCGTAAACCGGATCCCGGTATGGGGCGGTATAGCGGACATCCGGGCATTTCGCCTCAATTTCGTCCTCATACCGCTGCGCCGCGTACTGCTCCCCCAGCCACTGGTTGGAAATACTGTTGAGCATCACATAGGCGATGCCATCCTCTTCGGAATACGCATCGATATGCTCGTGGCCGTTCATACACAAAATGACGCCGCCGGGCGCATTTTTCAGAATTTCATGGGGTTCTTTATGATTGCGGATCCCCCTGGGATCATGAGCCAGGCTCTGATGGGAAAACAGGATACTGGGGTAATTTGTTTTGGCTAAATCCGCCTTGAGCCAGTCCAGCTGTTCTTTCGGGATGATGGGGAAATCCCCCTTCGCCGCATCGAAATAGTTGCCGTGGTCATAGGAAACCTCTTCCCCGTCCCGACGGAAATAGTTGGCGTCCAGGACAATAAAATGGGTTTGGCCGCAGTCGAAGGAGTAATAGCAGTCATGTCCGCCGTGAAACGCGCAGATATCCCGCTTGGCGCACATATCCGTATCATGGTTGCCGATAACATGATAGGCTGGTTTCGGGAACTCCTGCCAAGCTTTGACTATGGCTCTCTTATCCACCCACGGCTTCGTGCGCAGGCCGTTGGCAATATTGACCGGCATATTCTCCTCTTTGCAGGTGACGAACCGGTTGTCGTCCGGGTAGCAAAAATCTCCCAGTTCCATGATAAAATCCACATCATGCTCCCGGCAGTCCTTTAAAAAGATGTCCAGCCTTCTCTGGGTGTCCGGCATAATATCCACGTGCAAATCTGCCAGTACGCCAAATCGGATGGATTGCTTGCGTGTATGCTCCATCGTATGTTCCTTCCTTTCCATTCGTGCGGGGCCCGGCACCGGGGAACGCCTCATCGATACGGCTGAAACCTGCGGTGTGCGCTCATCCTGTGAACCTGGCCTCAGGCGCCGCTTCATGCGTCCAGGCCAGCCTGGCCAGAGCTTTCCCAGTCCTCTTTTTGGCCTTTGCCCTAATCATACCCAGCAGAATCCGGAAAGTCAATGGAAAATTCCTTGTCCGCGCCCCGGCGTTATCCCAGCGCCACATCCAAGATCATCATGATTAAAAATCCCGCCATCACGCCGATGGTGCCGGAGTTGGAGTGCTCGCCCAGATGGGCCTCCGGGATTAATTCCTCCACCACCACATAGATCATCGCGCCCGCGGCAAAGGAGAGCAGCCAGGGCATAAGCCCGGTGATGGAACCCGCCACAAAGACCGTCAGCACACCGAAGATGGGTTCTACAATTCCGGACAGGCTTCCATAGAGAAAGGCTTTCCAGGAGGGCATCCCCTCCTGGCGCAGCGGAAGGGCAATTGCGGCCCCCTCGGGGAAATTCTGAATCCCGATGCCAATGGCAAGGGCCAACGCGGAACTGAGCATCACCGTATCCCCCTGGCCGGCAGCCATCGCAAAGGCAAGGCCCACCGCCATTCCCTCCGGGATATTATGAAGGGTGACTGCAAAGATAAGCATGGTGGTCCTGCGAAGGGAGGAGGGCATTCCCTCCGGCGTATTGCTGCCGGGGTGCAGATGCGGCAGCAGCCCATCCAGGAGATATAAAAACAGCCCGCCCAATACAAAACCGCCGGCGGCCGGAATCCAGCCTATCTGCCCCATCTCCTCAGCCTGCTGAATGGCGGGAATCAACAATGACCAGACGGACGCCGCAATCATTACGCCAGCGGCAAACCCCAGGAACACCCGTTGGATTCCCGCGCCGATCTCCCTTCGGAAAAAGAACACCAGGCCGGCGCCCAGCGTGGTCATGAAATAGGTAAACCCTGTTCCGGCCAATGCCGCCAAAACCGTAGACATCTCCATAGCTCTCCTCATTCCTTTCTGGAACCCGCACCGGCTCCCTTTCTCCGGCTGTGTGCCCAGCCTGGGCCAGCCGCTGCCCGCACCCGCCAATCCGGAAAAAGTATCTTCTGACTTATCATATCCCAAACAGGGCGGTTCCATGAATGAACCGGGACGGGTTCCTGTCAATTTTTTCAACTGTACTTTTTAAGTATATTATGCCGGGTCCGGCAGGGAATGTCAAGGGGACGCAGGATTTGAGGTCATATTTCTTACTGTCCCGCCCTTCCGACGGCATCGGCGGTGATAGAAACGGCTGAAACCAGAGGGAAAATCGTCATCAGCAGCCGCATGCAGGAACGCCACCAAGAGGCGGATGGCCTGACGGTCTTCCGCCATTGGGAAGCAGACACTGCTGCTTCAAAAACAGGCTCTGGCTAACTTGTCACCATCACAGGCCGAGGCAGGCGGAACTTGCCGGCCCGAAGGATACCCAAGAAGATTTGGGCGCCGATTGCCGACGGGATGATCCCGTTGCTGTCCGCTCTGCCGAAGGAAAAGCGCAGAACCATCACGCCTGACCGCGGCGAAGAGTTTTCCAAGCACGACTTTGGAGCACAGGCGTTAAACGGGATGCCATTTTACTTCCCGGATCCCCATATTCCCTGGAAGCGCGGCACCGACGAAAGTACCAATGGCCTGCTGAGGGAGTACCCGCCAAAATCGTTTGCTACCGCCCTGCCCTCTGACTATGATATTAGTTCCTTCATTAAAAAGCTCAGCTTCAGGCCGCGCAAATGCCTGCGTTGGAAAACGCCTTATGAAGTCTTTTATAATCTATCGCTGCACTTGACTTGACACTTCAGGATATAGAAACGCCCCGGTGCATTGACCAGGGCGTTTCTATATCCTGTTTTATTCAGACAGGGTATTGTTTGCTTCCTCATGAGGCGGCAGGACAAAATCCACCTGCCCGGCGGAGACGTTGGCAGCGGCTACCCGGATACGGATGGGATCCCCCACGGTATAGGAAATTCCTCCCAGAGAGCTGCGCATACTCACCTGGCCGTCGAACTCATAACCTTCGCCCAGCTCGGCGACGCGGATCATGCCCTCCACGGTGTTGGGCAGCTGCACATACATTCCGAAGGAGGTGACAGAGGTGATAACCCCGTCCAGATCCTCCCCCACATGGCGCGTCATGTATTCAGCCTTATAGCAGTCCTCACAGTCCCGCTCGATGGTCATGGCGCGCTGCTCCATCTCACTGGAGTGCTTCGCGGCGCGCGCCACAAATTCCCCATACTTGCGCTGGGCCTTTGTGGAATCCATCCCATCCAAAACCGAAGTCATAATACGGTGGATGCACAGATCCGGATATCTGCGGATGGGTGAGGTGAAGTGGGCGTAGTTTTTGAGCACCAGGCCGAAGTGCCCGATATTGGTGGGGCTGTAGATGGCCTTGGCCATGGAACGCAGCAGCTGGTTATTGACAATCATCGAATATTTGGTTCCTTTTACCTGCTCGAGCACTCCTGCAAAGGTCTTGGACTGCACCGGCGGATGAATCTCCCTGGCGTCCAGGCCCAGGGCCTGGAGCAGCTGGGCCAGCGAGGCCAGCTTTTCCGGAGTGGGGGTATCGTGCACCCGGTAGATAAAGGGAATCTCCTTTTGCATGGCAAAGGTGGCAGCCGCCTGGTTTGCCAGGAGCATAAAGTTTTCGATGATCTCCTCAGATTCTCCTCTCTGGCGCGGCACCACATCCACCGCCATCCGGTTTTCGTCCAGCAAAACCTTGGACTCCACGGATTCCAGCTCCACACTGCCCCGCTCCCGCCGTGAGGCATCCAGCCGCCGGGAAAGCTCCCTCATCTGGGCAATCATGGGGAGGAGCTCCTTATATTTTTCCCGCAGTTCCTCCCCGGCACTGCCGTCCAGAATGGCGTTGATTTCCCGATAGACACCCTTCACCCTGGAGCGGATCACCGACTTGCAGAAGGTAAACCCACGCAGGGTACCGTCCTCCTCCAGCTCCATGAGGGCGGAAAAGGCAAATCTGTCCTCCCCGGGATTCAGGGAACAAATTCCGTTGGAGAGCGCCTTGGGCAGCATAGGAATCACGGAATCCGCATAGTAGATAGAGGTTCCCCGCTCAAAAGCCTCCTCGTCCAGAGGAGTATTGGGGCGCACATAGTGGCTGACATCGGCGATATGCACGCCCAGCTTCCAGCCATCCTGAAGCTTTGCCAGGGAAACGGCGTCGTCCAGATCCTTGCTGTCCGCAGAATCGATGGTGAAGATGAGCTCATCCCGCAAATCCCGGCGGCGCGCAACCTCACTGGGATCCAGAGGTTTATTCCCCAGGTAGTCCGCCAGGGTTACCACCTCCTCAGGGAATTCCAGGGAAACCCCCTGGGCGCCCACGATGGATTCGCAGCAGTATTCGGCCTTATCGCTGCGGCCGTACACCTTGAGGACCTTGGCCACATGATCAAAATGCCGGGTACCCCGGGAGACAATCTGCGCCAGCACCTTGTCCCCATCCTGTGCATCCCTGGCGCTGGCCCGGCTCACCTTGACGGGGAAACGCATCATGCTGTCCGGTGTTACCTCACAGATCTTGTCGCGCTTTGTGAGCACGCCGCTGAACAGCGCCTCGGAGGGCTCCAGAATCGCCAGGATTTCGGCTTCCTCCAGTTCTCCCCGTCCGGGGCGGCGCCGGATGAGCACCACGTCCTTGGGCATGGCCCCCAGCATGGCATGGCCCGGCACGAACAGATCCGCATCCTCCCCTTCGGGACGCACAAACCCGAAGGTGCTGTTCACCTTGACTACGCTGGCTGTCTGAAATCCCCAGTTTTTGGAGAACAGGAGCTTCTGGCGGCGCTCCACCACCTGTCCTTTCTGAAACATCTGGTCCAAGAGCTCAGAAAACTCCTTCTGTTCCGCCTTGGAAACACCCATCTTGGCTGCCAGCTCCCGGCGGGAGACCGGTGTTCTTCGAAGCCTCTCAAAAACCTCTATCATGCGTTTCGTCAAACTCTTTTTCATATTCTTTCTTCCTTTCCAACCATCTGGGGGCATCTCCACAGAACGCAGGCCCTGCGCCTCCAGTTTTTCCAGTATCTAAATCTTAAAAGGGCTGTTCTCCGCGGCCTTTCCTGCCGTTTTGAACGGGCAGTGCCCTATTGCTCGCTGCTGCATTCGCCGCCTAAGGGGAATTCCAGGCTTGATATCCGGAGGATTCCCTCGTTCACGGCCTGGTTCGTATACCAAATTCCGCCGGGGGGGTATCCTAAGAGGACAAAAATGGGAAGCTCCGCTGTCCCGAATGGGGGAACCTTCAGTTCCCGGCGGGATGATACCAGGCCGCGCCGCCCGCAGGCTCGCTCCCCTTCTATACGCTGCGGCATCAGCATGGTTCTTCGTTTTTGAATTCCTGTTCTGCCGTTTTCTACCTTAGTATAGCCGTCCTCCCGTAAAAGATGCCGCTTTCGCTTGGGCAAAAGCGGGAGCCATCGCTGGCAGGGCGTCGTCAAGGTAGATTTTTTACAGCGCCGATTAGGCATACCGGCCGGAAGCCCGGTGGGAGCATTTCCTCTTCTTTCAAAAAGAAAAGCCCCGCTTCGGCGGAGCTTTTTCATGTTCTCATTTCAGATAGACAACCAGGATATTCATCACCAGAGTCAAAACAAAAAAAACAATCGCTGCATATTTTGTTGCCTTTGAAAGCATCACGTTTAATGTCTTGCTCTGATTCCGTGAGCTAACCTGATCCACTTCGCCGAATGCGCCACCCATGGTGGTGTTATGCTCCTGCATCATAACGACGATGATCATAAAAACGCTTGTAAGCACAAGCAGAATACCGCCAACAATTTCCAACGGGCTCACTAAATTGCACCTCCGTTAACTTCAAACACTGAACTTAAAGTATTGTAGCATAATCCCAGCCGGATTGCAACCATTTCCCCGGTTTCCCGTCAAACTTTTCCTTTTTAGAACCAAGCGCAGCAGAAAAAATTTCCATACATAGCCCGCAGCGGCCCACACATACTAATACCAGCCTTACGGGAGCTGCAAGCTCCACGTTGCGTTTGTAGATTTTTGCATCTCTTACGACTCGTCAGGCCCGGCTATTCGGACCAAAGGAATCGGAAGAACGCTCCTAGTTTGTTTCTCCCCTGCAGCATTTGCTTGAATACAGAAGAACCAGCGCGCATTGGCGCAGCTGCACCTCTGTGTTGAGCCGTCTGTCCTGACAGGCCTGCCGCATCCGTTGAAGCCTATCATGGAGCACGGTGTAAAAATTTGTAAGGCCGGGCCAGAATCCGGTGCCCCAAACCGGTTGTACCCGCCCATGGGCAATCGCCCATGGGCGGGGTTCTTTTTATATGCCACGGCAATACATGGGGCCCATGCCCTACAGCGCCGTTATCCCATTGAGTTCCTTAAACTCCTGGCGTACCCGCAGCAGTTCCCGTGAGATTGCATCCAGCTGTTCGGGCCCGTACTCGCAGCCCTCGCCCGCAAGATAGCTGATAGCCTCGTCCATATCGCTCAGGGCTTCCAGCACCTGGGAAGCATCCTCACAGTCCAAAAGCTCCTGCGCGTCATAGGGCAAATCCAAAACCTCATCCTCAAAGTATTTTTCAATGAATTCCCGGTGTGCCTGTGTGAAGGTGACCATATTTTCCCGCTCCTTTTTCCAATAGCCTCAAGCCGGCCCGCGCTGAGCGCCGCTGAATTTTCGTTATTATTCCGGCAATTCCTCCCGCGTTCCCAGGCAGTCCCGCATCCGCCGGACATTCTCCCAGTAAAAGGAATCCAGTTCCCCAAAATAGTGCCCGCACCAGGGCTTATTGCGCCCGCAGTAATGGAGGATGGCGGTATTCTGCGCCACCCAGTCCCGATCCAGGCGCCGCTGGGGATGGCGCAGGCGCTCCAGGCGGTAAATCCGCTCGCTCAGATTATAGACGATGGGATCCACGCACCGGATTGCCTGGGAATACAGCCCGCTCAGAACATCCTGATCCGGAAGCATCAGCTGGCGGGTATGCCGCTGGATATACTGAAAGATCTCCCGGGGCTGCTGGCGCTGACGCAGCAATTCCAGATTCATGAGCATCACGCCGGAATTGATATAGGGCCCGGGGATTCTTACTCCCAGGCGCGCCTCGTTGAGATGCTTGAGCGGGGCGCGGATATGGGTGCACGCCGCCAGCAGATCCCCGCCCAGGTCCAGCTCATACAGTTCTTTCAGGGAATGCAGCACCACAATGTCCGGATCCAGATACAGAACCCGCTGCAGGCCGGGCAGCAAAAACGCCGCCAGGATACGGAAATACATCTCCTTGGGATAGCGCTGTGTCACGGGCGCGCCTGCAAATAAATTTCCGTCAACCGCGAGGCGTTCCAATCGGATCCGGGGAGCACAGGCCTTCAAGAGTTCTTCCAGCTGCTCCAGATGTTCCCGGGGAATCTCCTCATAGGCCAAAAACACCCGCAGATTTTCCCCCGGATGTGCCGCGGACAGGGAAAAAAGCATCCGTGACAGCTGCAGCAGGTACCCGCGATTGCAGGTAACCAGGATATCCATAAAGCCACCCCTCTTTGCCAATTCAAAGAAAAAGGGGAACCCCTTCCAGCGAAGAGACTCCCCGTGATTCGGCGCCGTCAACCTGGAGCCTGTTTAAAACTTCCAAGTTTTGCAGACCGGCCGGGCTATTCTATCACACAGCCGCCGCTGCAGTGCCAGCCCAGCACCTGTGCAGCCGTGCCGGCGTTGATACAGAATTAGTTAAAATCTAGCGCACATTCCCCATAAAGAACAGCGCCATGGTGCCCGGCCCGGAATGGGAGCCCACACTGGCCCCAACATGATTGATCAGGCATTTTTCAATTTTCAGTTTATCCCGGACCAGCTTGGCTACATATTCGGCCTCTTCCATACAGTCCCCATGGCTGATAAAGAAGATATCGTTTTCCATGCCCTGGCACTGCTTGACCATATTGTCCACCAGCGCGTTCAGCGAAGCTTTTCTGCCCCGTACCTTGCCGCAGGGCACCAGGCGCCCCTCATTGTCCACGTGCATAATGGGCTTGATTCCAAGGGCTGTTCCCACAACAGCCGTCGTACGGGAAACCCGTCCGCCCCGGTACAGGTATTTGAGATCCTCCACGGTGAAATTATGGCAGATATGCAGCTTATTGTCCTGCACCCACCGGGCAATTTCCTCCAGAGACTTTCCTTCATCCCGCAGATTCAGCGCCTTGTGCACCAAAAGCCCCTGTCCCAGGGAGGCGCATAGACTGTCCAGGACAAGGATCGTTCTCTCAGGATAGTGCTCCTGGAGCTCCTGGGCCACCATATTCACCGTATTATAGCTGCCGCTCAGCGCTGAGGAAAAGGACAGGTGCAAAATATCCTTGCCCTCCTTGAGCAGGGGTTCAAAACGTTCCCTGGCAGTCTCAAAATTCACCTGAGTTGTAGTGGGCGTAGCGCCCGCGCGCATTTTGTCATAGAATTCGCCCATGGTTATTTTTTCTTCGTCGCCGTGATAGGTGACACCCTCCAGGATAAAATCCAGCGGAAGCAGCAAAAGGCCGCGTTCTTTGGCGTAGGGCAGGGGCAAATCACAGTTCGTATCCGTAGAAATTACAAAATTCTGGCTCATACGTTCTCCTCCAGCTGGGGCTAACCGCCTCCAGTTATGCTAAATTACCTATTATTATACTGTATTGCTCCAGCTTTTTCAACACTCTTTCCAAAAGTATGGGCCGTTCTTTTGGCCCGCCATCCCCTATTTATGATATTTCCCATTCCCGAGAATATTCATCACCCGGTAAACCTGCTCCAGCAGCATAACCCTGGCAAGCTGATGGGGGAAGGTCATCCGGGACATGGACAGGCGCAGCCCCGAGCGCTCCTTGACCTGTCCGGAGAGCCCAAAGGAACCGCCAATCACAAATGCGATGGTACTGGTACCGCCCGCCATCCTATCCCTGATTTTTTTGGCCAGCCCCGGGGAATCCAGCATGGTGCCCTCAATGCACAGGCTTACCAGAAAAGCGCCCGGGGACACCTTTTCCAGGATGGACTTTCCCTCCTGAAGCAGCGCGGCGTCAATCTGGGCCTGGGAGGGTTTATCCGGGAGGTGCGCCTGCGCAACCTCGATTATCTGAACGCGGGCAGAGCCGGAAAGGCGTTTGGCATATTCCTGGCAGGCCTCCCGCCAGGCCCGCTCCTTGAGTTTTCCAACGCACACAACCTGAATGGTCAGCATATGCTCCTCCTTACTGTGTCCGCCAATCGTTCGGGGCCGACAGCAGGCGCCTTTGATGCCTGCCGCTTTGCGGGGGAACCGGTTCCCACTCCCAGTTCGCTACAGCCGGAACATTTGGCTGTGCTCATACCGGGGCGCGGGCTGTAGGACATAGTCCCTGTCCACCTGCTTGCCTTCGCCCGCCAGGGCACACACCGCCGTCTGGTAGGCCAGCTGGGGATGGTTATTCTCCGCGCT
Source organism: Marvinbryantia formatexigens (assembly GCA_021771035.1). Lineage (GTDB taxonomy): Bacteria > Bacillota > Clostridia > Oscillospirales > Ruminococcaceae > CALXEM01. The sequence goes on from JAETPU010000009.1 coordinate 90,176, forward strand.
GATATGCCCCAAAAGAATATGGCTGGTCCCCCTCTCGATGAGCTGGGCGAGTTCCTTTGCGCACTCGTCGTTGCACAGATGTCCCCGCTGGCCCATGATGCGCCGCTTGAGCGGATAGGGATAGCGCCCTGTCTGAAGCATGGAGAGATCATAATTGGATTCCAAAAGCACCATCTGGCATCCGTCCAGGTTCTCCCGCACGGTATCGGAGATGAAACCCAAATCCGTGGCGATCCCCAGCCGGACCCCGGAGTGGGTTTCAATCCGAAAGCCCAGGCTATGTACACTGTCGTGGGGCGTATCAAAGCAGCGCACCACGCCGCCGTCAAATTCCACCGGATGCTGCGGCGAAATGGGGATCATCGGGGATTGGCAGCCTGCCAGATCATGTTCCCAAAGATAATCCAGCACCTCCGAAGATGCATAGATGGGTACATGGATCCGTTTGAGCAAAACCCGCAGGCCCCGGATGTGATCCACGTGTTCATGGGTGATGAAAATGCCCCCCAGTTCCCCGGGATCCGCTCCAATGCACCCCAGTGAATTGACTACCGCCCGGCAGCTGATACCCACATCCACCAAAAACGAAAAATTACCGACACGTCCAAAGGCGCAGTTTCCGCTGCTGCCGCTGGAAAGCGTGCAAAACTCAGTCATGATTGTGTCTCCTCTTCCCAATAAACCGAAAAAGCCTTCAAAAAAAGGGCACGGAACCCCGTACCCTCCTAGTTTACTTACAGCGCCTTTCCCACCAGCTCCGGCTCCTGGACATGGATACGCTCGATGGAAGCCCCCAGGGATCGGAACTTTTCCACCACGTGCTCATACCCGCGTTCAATATACTGGATATCCTCGATCTCGGTCATACCAGTGGCGGCCATAGCGGCGATCAGCATAGCGGCGCCCGCGCGCAGATCCATCGCCTTCACCGGCGCCCCCACCAGGGTGCTGACACCTTCCACAACAGCCACGCGCCCGTCCACCTGGATGTTGGCGCCCATGCGGCGCAGCTCATCCACATATTTAAAGCGGTTGTCATACACGCCCTCTGTCACAATACTGGTTCCCCTAGCCATCGCCAGAAGAGTGGTCATCTGCGGCTGCATATCCGTCGGGAATCCGGGATGGGGCATCGTCTTGATGCTCTCCTTAACTAGCTCGCCTTCCCGCCAGACACGAACGGAATCGTCGTATTCCTCCACATTGACCCCGGCCTTGGTGAGTTTGTCCGTGATGGATTCCAGGTGCTTGGGGATTACATTTTTAATTAACACATCGCCCTTTGTGGCAGCCGCGGCCACCATAAAGGTTCCGGCCTCGATTTGATCCGGAATGATGGAATAAGTGGCGCCGTGCAGGTGCTCCACCCCATGGACCTTGATTACATCGGTTCCGGCCCCGCGGATATCCGCGCCCATTGAGTTTAAGAAGTTCACCAGATCCACAATATGGGGTTCCTTGGCCACATTCTCCAGAATAGTGATGCCCTTGGCCTTCACCGCGGCCAAAATTACATTGATGGTGGCCCCAACGGTTACCGTATCAAAATAGATGTGGGTTCCCACAATTTCCTGGGCACGCAGATCCACCATGCCGCCGTCCGCCAGGGAGACTGTGGCCCCCAGGGCCTCAAAGCCCTTGATATGCTGATCGATAGGGCGTACGCCAAAATCGCAGCCGCCGGGCATGGATACGCTCGCCCGTCCGAACCGTCCCAGCAGGGCGCCCATAAAGTAGTAGGAAGCGCGCATCCGCCGGGCCATTTCATAGGGGACGATGGGGATTCCCACATGGCGGGGATCAATGCGGACCGTATGCCGGTTGAGCATTTTGACCTCCGCACCGATTTCACACAGAATTTTGAACAAAACGCTGACATCGCTGATTTCCGGTATATTTTCAATGACGCAGGGGCCCTCAGCCAAAATTGCGGCTGGAATAATGGCCACTGCGGCGTTTTTTGCTCCGCTGATCTCCACTTCGCCGGTGAGCGGGATTCCGCCCTTAACCACAAACTTCTCCATTGTGCGGCTCACTCCTTATTTCAGTCCATCCTGGGTTTCTATCTATTGTCTCCGGCGCAGCAACTGCGGCCGGCTCTGTAAAGTTCACAAAAAAGAAATACTTAAAAGTTGTCTAACATTGGTATTATACCACTGCGGCCTCTAAAATAAAAGATTATTTTCAAGAAAACCACCGTCTATCTTCTGAAGTTTCCCGAACAATCCATAAAAAAAACAGGCAAACTGAACAGAAGCTTGTACTGTTATCATATCCCTATGACGCTGAAAAAGACAAGAAAAAAACAGGAAGTTCCCGCAGACTTTGCCAATATCCCCGGCGGGATTTCCTGTGATTGGCGCAAAAAGACAGCCACTGGCGCAAGATCCCGACCCGGGCGCGGGCTGGTTCTGCCGCCGGGCGCCCATAGCTGCACAATGGCTGTTTTTTTAAGTGAACGCCAATATTTTCTGATGTGTAAAAAAACGCGAAAGGCGCAAAGCCAGCCGGATGCTCTCAGGGTTATCCTTGCCTGCGGGCTCCGGCTTTTCTGGGGCGAACGAAATCCGCGGCCTGACCGGCACAAAGCAGGCGCCCCTTTGCAGAGGCTTCCCTCTGCGGGAACTCCAAGGGTTATCCAAAACATCAGCTGTTCCGACGCAGGGCGCATGGAGTCCACTCAAAAGGCAGCCCTTTTATTGGCCCCGGCCCCTCAGCGCCGGGGGATGTCCAGCTTTACCCCAACGCCGGGCTTCCCAAAAAAGGCCAAACGCGGTTTTCACTTTTTACTGATCCGCCTCTTTTTTTCTGCGTTTTTTGTTTTTGAACCGTTCCTTGGGCACAATATGATAGTCCGCACTGGGGTTGGCAGTCATCAGGAACACCTCCTTGAGATCCCACCCCTCCCGTTCCAGCACATTTTTCAGCCATTCCTCCCGCAGGTTGTAGGCCTTCAGGGCCGGATAGATCACCGCGCCGTCGCTGATAACGGTGACCTGGGGAAAATCCTGGGCGGGCTCATTGGGAAGCCCCAGCACCTCAGGGGTGACATTCCGGTTGCTGTAGCGCTGGTACACGCTGACCTTGCCTGTGGTCTCCACAATGGCAAAGGCCACCTCCCGTACGTCGAATACATTGGAAATGCGCAGCTGCTCCAGAAGGTCGTCGATAGAAAACCGTAAATTGCGCAGCTCCTGCTGGTCGATGACGCCGTCCCGGATGACCACCCGCGGCGTCCCTGAGATGATTTTGCGCGCGGCCTTGCTCTTGAGGGAGAGCGCCGAGGCCATCACCTCAAAGGTCACCAGGGTTAAAATCGGCAGCAGGCCCGCCACCAGGGGAATGTTGGTATCCTCGATGGGCAGGGTGGCAATATTGGAAATTAGAATGGTAATCACGAATTCCGAAGGCTGCAGCTCCCCTATCTGGCGCTTCCCCATAATCCGCAGTGAAAACACGATGATTATGTAGAGCACACAGGTTCTCAGAAATACGACTGCCATGCCCATTCCTCCTGTCTTTCAAAATTCTGTCCTTAGCTTTCCCGACGGCAGCTCGGGATATACCGCCGGCGCCAACAATTTTTCCCGGGATTGCCAGCTTTTGAATGATTGCGCCGCAGTTGGGGAAAGGTAAGTTTAGCCTCTGAGAAAATGGGGCGGCTTTTGCCTCGGGGACTCAGCCATGGCGCGTAACGGAACTCTGTCTGCGCGCGCCAGCCGGCCGCCCTGCGGCAGATACCGCCTGTGAACCAAGAAAAACGGGAAGGTGAGTGGGCAATGTTTCATTGGATACAAGAGCGCTTGGCCTATGCAAAGAATAAAGCGTACCAGCCGCCCCAGCAGGACGATCCCCAGGAGCGCTTGTCGGCGGATTTATCCCAGACGATGATTACCCTGAGAAAAAAGATCTCCAATTCCTCGGATCTGCTCAACCGGGAGATTCGGGTGGGTTCCCAGACCGTGCAGCTGGTGATGTGCGAGGGGATGTTCGATCTGCAGACCATGACGGAAATTCTTCTGGAACCCCTGACAACTTTGGAGCTAAGCGAGGATTCCCCTGAGGCCTTAGTCTCCTGGATACGTTCCAACGCCGTTCTGGCAGCGGATCAAAAGGAGATTTATACCTATTCCGAGGTCTTTCAGTTTATTATGTCCGGGTTTATTGTCATCCTCATAGACGGAATCCCCTTCGGCTTTTCCCTGGGCATCCAGGGGTTCCAGTTCCGCAGTGTCTCCGAACCGTCCTCCGAGGTCAACGAGCGGGGCAGCCGGGAGGGCTTTGTGGAGCCGCTTCGGATTAACCTGACCATGATCCGCCGCAGGATGAAATCGGAAAAGCTCAAGTTTGAATTGATGACCATGGGCACCAAGAGCCGCACCGACGTATGCCTGATATACCTGACGGACGCCGTCTCCGAAACCATGCTCAATGAAATCCGCTCCCGCCTGAGCCGGGTAAAGCTGGACGTGATTCTAGATTCCGGGTACCTGCAGCCCTTTCTGGATAAAAAGCCCTTTTCCCTGTTCTCCGGTGTGGGAACCACCGAGCGCCCGGACACCATGTGCGCCAAAATCAGCGAGGGCCGGGTGGGCATCCTGGTGGACGGCACCCCCTTTGCGCTGATTGTGCCTTTTTTGTTTACGGAACACTTTCAAAGCCTGGACGATTACACCCACCGCGCCTACTACGCCACCTTTATCCGGTGCTTAAAGTATATTTCCTTCTTTTTCACCATTCTCATCCCGGGAATCTATGTGGCGGTGGCCAGCTTTCATCCGGAGCTCTTTCCGGAGGCCCTGCTATTCAATATCGCCGCCTCGGAGGAATCCACCCCCTTTCCCATTGTGGTGGAGGCGCTCATCATCCACCTGATTTTTGAAATCATGCGGGAGGCCGGACTGCGGCTGCCAAGGCCGGTGGGCCATGCCGTAAGCATTGTAGGCGCCATTGTCATCGGGGACGCCGCCGTAACCGCGGGGCTCATCGGCGCGCCCATGGTGATGGTAGTGGCCCTCACCGCCATCAGCTCCTTCGTGGTGCCCAGCCTGTATGAGCCGGTGAGCATCCTGCGTATCGTATTCATCCTCCTGGGCGGCACCTTCGGCATCTATGGCATCACCCTGGCGCTGGCTTTGGTCTTTTTAAACCTGGCGTCCGTGAACGTATACGGTATCCCGGTGACCTCCCCGGCCGCCCCCTTCCGCATCTTCGAATGGCGGGACGCCTTTATCCGGGTGAACTGGAGGCGTCTGGGCCGGGAAAACCTGCGGGTTCAACATTTGCCGGGCTCTGAGCTGGACGAAGCCGATGAGAGCCCCAATGAGGGAGGAAACCGCTGATGACCTCACAAAAATCCTATATCGATACCTTTGAGATGATTCTCCTGCTGTTTATTGTCCGCATTTTTGCCGTCCTCACCTTCTCCGCCAAGGGCGGCGCGGTGAACGGCCTGGACGAGATGCTGGTGCTTCTGGGCACCTTTGCCGTATCCTTTCTCCTGATTATCCCCCTGTATTTTCTCATCAAGCTGTATCCGGGCAAGGACATTGTGGACTGTACCGCCGTAGGGCTGGGCCAGCCCGCCGCCAAGGTGACCGCCGCGCTGCTGTGGCTCTTCTGCATTTATACCGCGGCCAGCACCAGCAGCACCTTTGAATTCTTCATCACCACGGCGGTGTACCCGAAAAATTCCCACTGGATCATTCTGATCACCTTTTTGGCGGCCTGCCTGTATGCCAGTACACGGGGAATCGAGCCCATTGCAAGAGTTGGAATCTATATCTTTTTCGCCAGTATGCTCTCCTATTTCTTTATCCTTTTGGCACTGGCTCCCCAGGTCCGCCTTTCCAATTTTACGCCCCTGCTCTCCTCCTCCACAAAGGTGCTGGGAGATTCCGTCTTTTATTCCATGGGGCTGCGGGTGGACACCATCCTGTTTTTGATGCTCATTCCCCAGGTGAAGGGCCGCCTGACCAGGGCCTATGTGAAGGTGGGCGTGCTGGCGCTGGTGGTGTTCGAATTGCTCACCTTTATCACGGTGGGCTCCCTTGGCAACTACCTTTCCACACAGATTTTCCCCTATTACTCCGCAGCCAGCGTAGCGGAAGTCTCCTTTTTTCAGCGGCTGGACAGCCTGCATATGGCCATCTGGGTGCTGGTGTCCTTCATCCGGGCCTCCCTGTTTCTCCTGGTGGGCTCCTCCTGCCTGAATAAGCTGCTTCCCCTGCGGCTGCACAAGTTTTCCCCCTGGATTACCACCGGGGCCACCCTGGTTTTATCCCTCATTATTTCCCATAATGTGCGCATCCTGTATGCCACTATCAATTTCTGGGTCACTGTGGTTCCGGTGATGGTACTGGGAACCGTTCTGCCGGTGGTTCTCGTCATCATCGGCGCAGTCCGAAAGCACAAGGAGGCATCCCAATGCGCATCTTAAAAAAACTGTTCTGCATCACCCTGGCACTGCTGATGCCCATCCTGCTCACCACCGGATGCCTGCATTCCGCCGAGCTCAACGAGCGGGCGCTGGTGCAGGCCATGGGGATTGACCGCAAGAACGGGATGTATCAAATTACCCTGCAGGTGTTCGATCCCCAGGGCGGAGGCACCACCACAGCCGTGGACGCCAGCAAGGTCAACAGCCAGGTGATCCTGGTGGAGGGCCAGACCATCTCCGAGGCATTTCTCAACGCGTCCCTGCAGCAGGGCAAGGAGGTGTTCTATGGGCACAACAAGCTGGTGATCATCGGGGAATCCGCCGCCAGGGAGGGCATCAGCGCCATCACAAACTTTCTCAACAGCAATCCGGATTTCCGTCCCAATGTGGATATGGCGGTCTGCCAGGGCGACGCCTCCGAGATTGTCTCCGCCCAGATAAGCCAGGGCCTGCTCCCGGCGCTGGAAATCCAGATGACCTTAGCCAACGAGGAAAAAAACGGACAGATCTTTCGGGGACGGTTTTATCAGGTGATGCAGTCCCTGAGCTCTCCGGACCGGGACCCGTGTATGCCATTTGTGGAACTGTACCAGGATAAGCTGGGGAATTCCACGGTCCGGGTGTCGGGCACAGCCCTGTTTCACGACGAGTTTTTGGTGGGGCAGCTCAACCGTGAGGAGACCAAGGGCCTGCTGTTTGCCGCCAACAAGATGAAAAAGACCCTCGTCAACGTCCAGGACGATTCCCTGGGACTGGTTTCCCTGGAGGTAATTCGCTCCTCCACCGGTATCAAGGGAAGCTTCCAATGGGAAGAGGCCCCGGAATTCACCCTGCAAATCCGCCTGAAAAGCCGGGCGCAGGAGGTAAACGGCACCAAGCTCTCCAGCGTCAACGCCTCCAATGTCAAACAAATTGAAGAGGAGCAGGATGGGCAGATTGCAAAGACCATCGAAAATGCGCTGGAAAAAACGCTGGTGTTTTATGGGGTGGACCCCATTGGCTTGGAGCGCTACTGTCCGGCCAAAGTGCGCCGGCAGATCCAGGAAAACCGGGAACAGTGGCTGCAGGTGCGCGCACAGTCGCAGTTTCACGTGACGGTCACCAGTGAAATCGAAAGTTTTGGCCTGCAGAAAGACGGGGATTCGAAAGGAGGCCAGTCATGAAACGGGTTTTAATTGCCACCGGGATCCTTCTGGCTATCATTTCAGTCAGTCTGGGAAGCCTGGTATATATCCATTCCACAATCAGCCGCCTGGAACTTCAGATTACCGAAATTGAGGAGGAGGTTCTCCGGGAGGATTATCAGGCCGCCCAGGCGCACACCACAGAGCTGGTGACCCACTGGCACCAGGTAGAGCCGATTCTGGTGCGTCTGGTGCGCCATTCCGCTATCGACGAGACGACCGGGGATCTGGCAAAGCTGCCCTACCTGCTGGAATATGAGCACTACGGGGAATTTATGTCGGAGCTCTCCCGGGCCAAGATGATTATCCTGCGCATCTGGGAGGACGAAGTGCCCAATCTCAAGAATATTCTATAGCGCAAAGGCCCTGCGGCGCTGCTCCGCGTGTTCCGGCAGGTTATCTCAGCCTGTGTTCCATGACGTTTTCCACTGTATTGCGCACCGCCACGGGCAGATGCAAAAGCGGCATCTCACAAATGATAAGGGCGTATGCCAAAAGAGATACCGGCCGCAAGCAGCCGGTATCTCTTTTTCATGGGTTGGGAAGCCAACCGTTTTACAGTAAGGGTACGCTGTCCTCTTACCCCTTCCCGTATCCGGCAAATCAGCCTATGCATCCACCGGATTGAAAAGCAGAAAAACATGGGGCGAAGAGAGATTTGTCTGGTTTCAGGCGGCAGGGCAAGCAGTGCGCAAGCGAGAGCCTTCCAGGCTTCCCGGGTGTGCAAGTTTTAGTCCTGACAGAGCCGCTACAGCTCCCCGGCAGGGCCGGGAACCCTCTATACGTGGTGAGCCCCGGTTTCCAGCATGATACCCTGCCAAACCGGAAATGAACCTCCCTCTGCCATTACCGGAACCAAAGCAGATAGGTCTGAACCTCAAAGGGGCCCAGTTCAAAGGGAATCACACTGCCCTCGGTGATGGGGCCTATCGCCTCCTCCAGAGGATTGGACAAGGCATACCGCACCAGATCCAAATCGGAGCGCAACTCTCCCTTGGCGCAGCCGCCCCGGCACTCGTGCAGGCGAACCACCACTGCATCGCCCCGTTTGGCCTTTTTTACCGCATCCACTGTCACGCTTCGGTTATCGACGCGAAGGATGCTGCGCTCCTCCAGGACGGATTCTCCCTTGGAAACCAGAATCGGCAGGTTTAACGCGGCAGCCTCCTCGATGGTATCCCCCTGGGCTACACCGCCCTCATGGCCCATAATGGAATAGGTAAAGTAATGTTCGCCCATATCGGCAGAGGTATCCGGGAATTTGGCGCTCTTGAGCAGGGACAGGCTCATCACGTTCCCCTGGACGCCATAGCCGTATTTGCTGTCGTTGAGCAGGCTGACGCCGTAATCGGTCTGGGAAAGATCCGCCCAGCGGTGGCCCACCACCTCAAATTTTGCCTCGTCCCAGCTGGTGTTGCGGTGATTGGGGCGCTCCACATAGCCGTACTGAATCTCATAGGAAGCCTTTGTGGAACGGATATTCACCGGGAACAGCACCTTCAGCATCCGGTTGGACTCATGCCAGTCCACACGGGTGGCAAAATCGATCCGCGGCGAATTGGCATACAGGGTCATATCCTGGATAATCTGGGAATGGTGGTAGCGGTAGTCAAAACGCACCACCACCCGCAGCGCCGAACACTCCAGCACCTCAGGATTGGCCTGCGCCGCCAGGGCCTCCCCCTTCTGGGGATAGAAGGGCTCCAGCTCCCAGGCGTCATACTCCAGCGGCTTATCCTCATACACCATCAGGCGGTTGGCGCCGGAATCCCCGGCTAAAAGCTGCCGGGCACAGCGCCTATCATAAATTTCCCCGATGCTGCCGTCCGGGTTCCACTTCAGGCGGTAGAAGGGGGTGGTCACGACGCGCTCTTCCACATCCACAACCATGCCGCTGGGCTTTTCGGAGACCTCCCCGGGGATAAAGCGGATGGTACGGCAGCTCAAGGGTTGCATGGGCACCCGGACCCGGTAGCCCTCCCAGCCCCGCACGGCGGTGAGCTCCTCCCCCGACTGACCCACAAACCGGCCTTCCCGCTCCTCGGGGACCCAGGACAAGTCCGCCCGGGCAAAGCTGGAGAAATTATACAGGGTATAGCTGTCATTGGAGGGCGTTTCGATTTTCTCAAGCCCCGCCTGGCAGGCGCTGTGCAGGAGTTCCTGCGCCCTTTGGTATTCCTTTTGGGAATCCGCATACACCTCATGGATGGAGGAACCGGGAATAATATCGTGGAACTGGTTGCGCAGCACAATTTTCCAGGCCTCATCCAACGCGGACTCCTCATAGGTATTCCACAGCACATAGCTCAGAGAGGAAATCCACTCCGCCTGGCACAGGGAAAATTCCAACCGGCGGTTCTTTTGTTTATTCTGGGCCTGAGAGGTATAGGTTCCCCGGTGAAACTCCAAATAGAGTTCCCCATCCCAAACCGGGACCTTCTCCCCGGCCTTATCGGCGTCCGCATGGATTTTTTCGAAAAACTCCCGGGAGGACGCGGCCTTGACATTGGGCAGCCCGGGCAGTCTTGCCATGGCGCGCCTCATCTTGAGCATATTGCGGTTGGGGCCGCCTCCGCCGTCTCCAAAGCCGTAGGAAATGAGCGTATTCTGAGTGATATCCTTGTTTTTAAACTTTTCCCAGCTTCCCAGCACGCTGCGGGGGCTGAGCATTCCATTGTAGGTGGCAAAGCGGGAAGTAAGCGGATGACCGATTTCCGGAGTATTGATAAAATAGGTCAAAATTTCCGTTCCATCGATTCCCTTCCAGCGGAAGAGATCGTTGGGCATGGTATTATATTTGTTCCAGCTGATTTTCGTCGTCATAAACGTATCGATACCGCATTGGCGAAGCAGCTGGGGCAGCGCCCAGCTGTAGCCGAACACATCCGGCAGCCACAGGGTATGGCAGCGCACCCCGAACTCCTCTTGAAAGAAGGTGATCCCCTCCAGCAGCTGGCGTACTAATGATTCCCCGGAGGTTACGTTGCAGTCCGCCTCCAGCCACATGGCCCCATCGGCTTCCCAGCGGGAATCGGAAACCCGCTGTTTTATTTTGCCGTACAGTTCCGGGGAGTCCTCCTTGATGAACTGGTACAGCTGGGGCTGGCTCTGCAAGAAGACATACTCGTCAAACTCCTCCATCAGGCGCAGCACGGTGGAAAAGGAACGCATGGCCTTTTCCCGGGTGTGCCTGAGACGCCACAGCCAGGCCACGTCGATGTGGGTGTGCCCCACTCCCCAGACAGTAACCTTACTGTTCTTTTCCATCCTGTCCAGATCATGATTCAGGCAATCCAAGGCCTCGCCCACCGTATCATAAAAGCGGTCCTCATCCCAGTTGAGGATTGCCAGGGCCCTATCGGCGGCATCCAGCAGGGCATAGTAGTTCCCGTCGCTCTCAGGCAGCAGCTTGAGCGTCTTATAGATGGCCTTGAAAAAGTAATACAGGGCGTCGGTGTCCTCATGCAGATAGCCCACCTGCATCCGGCGCGCCTGGTGGTATTGAGTTTTTGGCGCTCCCCCGCCCTGAAGCCCGCTCCACAGGAGCAGCTGGAGATTGACGGTTTTCCCCGCCCACTCCGGGGAAAACACAACGTCCCGATGGTTGGCGTCAATCCCCTGGTAAGGGTGCGAATCCAGGTACAAAAGTCCCTCAAAGCCGTCGTTGTTCCCGTGCCCGGTGTTTCCGAAATCGAATATCCCAACAGGGGTAAGCCCCCGGCGCCGGGTGGGAAGCTCCAGCACCTTCTGGCACCACCAGTATTGATCCCATCCGCTCAGGAAATCCCCGGTACAGAGTTCCCTGCCCTGCACCGTCTGAGGCGGCTGCCGGTGAATCCCGTCCTCAACCTCAGGCGCCTCCATCAGCTGCATGGGGGAGATGTCCTGCAAGTTTACATACCGAAACGCCTCCAGCTCCCGGGTGCGTTTTTCCAATTTTTCCAGCGTAAAATCCAAAGGGGTTCCCTCCTTATTTCCTCGATATGGTAATGGTCTGACCCGCTTTCAGGGTGACACACAGAATGTCCTTCTCCCGGCATACGGCATACTCCAAGGAACAGGAGAACCCTTCCGGGAAGGGGCTGCGCAGCCGGTAACAACCATCATGACAGGCGCTCAGCGTGATGGAGTTTACCGCGCCGCCGCACATGGAGGCGCTCACCAGCACTCCATTGGGGCCGCGGAACTGTTCAAAGGAGACTTCGCCCTCGTGCCACTGCTTTGGAATTGCCGGGAAAAACTCCAGCAGATCCCGCTGTGTGCCCAAGAGCATCTCCTGCAATGCGTCCGCCGCCGCCATGTTGGCCTCCAGGGTGAAGGGGCGGTAGTGGTACTTAGAGAGGCCCCGGCGCTGATAATCCCCGTTGAGGTGGAACCCGTTGGGGGAACAGAAATTCTCCCAGAACAGCTTGAGCTGGTAGGCCGCTCCCTCGCCGTTATGCTGCATACAGTAGAACGCGGACATCCACGGGAAGGAAAATCCCACCCAGTTTCCGGTTCCCAGCACCTCCAGGTTCTCCACCGAGGCATCGATGACGGCTCGATCCGCCTCATCCTCATAGTGCAGCTGCCGCAGGGGATACACCGCCATCATGTGGGAATGGTGCCGGTGGGATTCCGTCAGGGATTCATCCGGCGAGAGCATCAGGACGTTTCTCTCGTTGACCGGCAGCTGGGGCAGGGCGTTTAAAATTTCCTGCCAGCGGTTCTCCTCGCCGGTGCCAAGCTGGCGGGCGAAGCGCACCAGCTGGGTAAACAGATAGCGCAGCAGGGAGAGATCATAGGTGCTGTTGGGGGTTACCCAGGCATTACTGGTATTGTCATGGATTTCCGGAGAGCTGGACACCGGCAGCACCAGCTGGCCCTCCTCATTTTTTTCCAGCAGCCCTTCCAGGCACTCGCCGGTGAGCTTCAGGTACGGATAGGCCCGCTCCCTGAGGAAAGTTTCGTCCCCAGTCAGGGTGTAGTGGCGCTCAAACAGCTGGCAGAGCCACAGCTGGTTGGTGGGGCTGTAGGAATACATACACCACCCGCCCATGGGCTTGCCCTGGATGGTCATAATAGAGGGCATACAGATGCCGGGCGTCCCATAAAACTCCCGGGCAAAGGCCTTTCCCTCATCCAGAAGGCCCCACAAAAAGTCCAGAAAGCTCTCGCCCGCCGCCAGATGGTTGGCCTTCAGATAGCTGGCATAGCACAGCTGGGTGTTTAAGTCGTTGTGGTAATCCCCCTTCCAGGGCGGCAGCTCGCCGTTATCCGCTGTCCATACGCCCTGCAGCGGCATGGGCGGGCAGCCCTTTCGGGAACAGGCCCCCAGCAGATAGTTGGTCCGGTACCAATTCACCTCAAAGAGCTCGTCCGGCAGGGTGACGGCGCTTTCAGACCAATACTGCTCCCACCATCCGCGGTGCTCCAGATAACAGGCGTCATACCCGGCGTCCAGGCTCCGGCGCAAAGTATCCAGGGCCTGCTCCCGCCAGTTTTCGCCGTCCAGGCTGGCGGCCACCGTATAGGCTATCAGCGTTTTTCCGTCCTGTTCCCGCATATCCAGCCAGATTCCATAGGTCAGCTGTTCATCCACCTGCTGTTCGAACCAGCGAAGGGTTTTATGCTGTCCAAACACCGGCGGCGCATAGCACAGAAACTTGAGCGACCCGGCGGACACCGATTCCTCTCCCTCTTCGTTTTCCTGATTTTCACAGGTTTTGACGCCGAATTGGGGATTCTCCAGGCGAACCGAAAAACTGCCGGCAGGGCAGCTCAGCCGGATGAGCCCAACCGGGGCCACGGCGCTCAAAAAGCTCTCCAGGACAATGGGGGACTGGCCAATTTTAACGCAGGCATGGGCATCGGCCAGGTGCAGCCGGGAGGATACCGGCAGACCGGGGGCAAACTGGAGCACCAGCTTTCCCGCCGGCAGCTTGGTGGGCGCCGCGTGGCGGTACGGGGCGTCAAAAAGCTCCAGCTGCGTGTGCATATCGCCGTCTCTGGCGGCCTGCACTAAATTTTTAAAGCGGTACCGCTCATCCGAGAGTTCCGGAGCCGGAGTATTGTCCCATAAATCGCCCCGGTCCAGGCTCAGGCGCAGCGCATCGGAGGCCCCCCAGATGAGGCAGCCCATCTTTCCGTTTCCCAGCGGCAGGGCTTCATCCCAGCTGGCAATGGCTTTTTTGGCCAGAATATCGCAGTTCTCCTTGGGCAGCTTATATGATTTCATCTTTGTTCCTCCCAATTTGTTGTTATTTGGGCCTGTCGATTCAGAAGCATTTTGAATTGCGGCGCAGAATGCCCCCTTAGCTTCGGACAGGCTCCATCAGGCATCCTGGTCCGCCAGCGTAACCGGCAGGCACAGCACCTCCATCGGCTGCAGCTTCAAACCCGAAAAGGTCCGCGTGTTGGCGCCCACGGTGATTGTGACGTCGGTTTCATTGGGCGCGGAATACAGGTTCAGTACAAAGGCCATGGCCTTCTCCCCGTCCCGGCGCAGCACTGCCCACACACTGGGGTTGGAGGTGCTGATGCAGCGGGAGGCGGCGGGTTTTCCACACCGGGAAAGCAGGCCGGTTAAAATCTCCCCGTGCTCCAGCTTGCAGTACTCCCAATCCAGGCCCAAAAACACCGCTTTTCCACCGCCGGGGAAGGCTTTTTCCCAACAGAAAACCCCGCCGTTTTTCTCATCCCAGCCTATGGTACGCGCCCCCAGGGGAGCTTCCTCCACCGTGTAGACCCGGGACTTGGAGCAGGGGATATCCTGCATTGCATCCATCATTAAGACAGGGGCGTAGCGGCGGTCGTTGGTGGGAATTTTACTGCCTAAAAAGTCCGCCAAGACAGTGCAGGGCGCGCCGGTTTCGTCTGTCTGGGGAAGGGTGGGGGCGAGCACCAGCTTTCCGCCCGCCTTTAGAAACGCCACCAGCTTTTCCTGCAGGGAGCGTTCCATCCCCGAAAACACCGCCAGCATCAGGGGCTTGTCTGTGGGCAGCTCCCCAGAGAGCTCCACCAGCTGGGGAGAATACGAGGTCCCAAAGGCGGTGAGCAGAATGCCGTTGCGGGTGAGTTCCCATGCCTTTGCCCGGCTGACGCCTGAGGCACTGTAAAAGGAGCTGCGGGTGGACTCCCAATCCAGCCCCACATAGAAGTCCGCTTCCATTCCGGCCCCTGCCAGCCACTCATTTTCATGGAGAAAGGCGTGGTATTCCCGGATGATTTCATAGGAGGGACGCACTTCCCCCGCAGCGGAAACAGGCGCGCAGAAGTCGTAGTACCGGCCGTTGGAACCCAGGTGGAAGGGGTTTTCCCCTCCGGTGAAAATATAGTAGTTATGCCCCTTCATGCCCAGGGCCGTGTTGGCATAGTAGGCGGCCTTCAGATCTCCGGGCGCGATGGGCGGGAATTCGGAGGGGCTGCCCCCGGGGAGCTCAAACACCGTGGGCGGATAGCCCATCAGGCGCAGCATTTCATTGGAATAAAAGCAGCGCAGGGCATATTGAGGCGTGGGGTTATTCTGCTCCCAGCCGATATTCAGGTTGTAATAATGGTCGCTGCCCAGAAGGAACCCCTCTCCCAGCGCGTCCCGGATCTCCAAAAAGGTGCTGTTGGCGTTGGGATTGGGGGAATTGTGCACGATGGGAACCTGCATTCCCAATTCCCGCAGCCAGCCGCACAGAATTTGGGCATATCGGGCGGCGGCGGAAAAATAAAAGTCCTGATAATCCTTGAGCCTGCGGGACTGGGTGGCGCAGCGCGCAGGGGGATGAATGGGGAAAACCTCCTCAAAACTCCCATAACCGCTCTCATAGGCGGCGTTCAGGCTCCCGATGGTATCATAGCGTTCCCTTAAAAAGCTGGGCCAGGCCCCGCCGGGCTCCCCAATTCCCATGGCCTGGCGGTTGCAGTCATAGGCGTCTGTAAACCAGTAGTGGATACCCATGAGCTCGTTGTCGAACTGCACCATGGCGATGGGGCCGTCGTGATCCACCGTATAGCGGGCCAAAATGGGAATGACCGCCTCATACCACCGCCGGGCCTTTTCTAAAAATACCGGATGCAGGTAGGAGACTGAAATTTCATTGACGATCTCCCCCTCAGGATTGCGGGCCAAAATCTGCGGATATTCGGTCACCAGCCATTCGGGAAGGCCGCTGTACTTCATCTCCGAATACTGGTAGGGCCCCGGACGCACCAAAACAAACAAGTCCAAACGCCGGCACAGCTGCAAAAAGCCCTCCAAGTCCCTCGCCGGGCAGTCGGAAAAGGCAAAGCTCCCCTCCTGGGGCTCGTGAAGTTCCCAGGGAACATAGGTGGCAATGCAGTTCCCTCCCGCTTTTTTCCAAAGGAGCAGCCGCCGCTCCCAGTCCTGACGGGGAACCCGGAAATAGTGAAATTCCCCGCAGCAGAGCAGCTTCTTTTCCCCGTTAATCCAATAGGCGCCCGCGGCATCCCATCGAATGCCCCGCTGTACCTGATTTTCCATCTTGCGTCCATCCTTTCCTTCAGTCCCGCAGGCCCGCACCATCCCTACCGCCAAGCAGGCAGGCGTGCCTCTGGGGACTCATCGAGCGTCCTTTTATCTACTTTCCCGCCGTTCATTCCATCTCAAAGGGGCATTCCTCAGGCGGGAAGAAAACCGTCTTTTCCTCCCCCGGCATCAGGTGGATTTTCTCAAAGCCGCACAGCTGGGGATGCCCGTTTACCCGCCCGAACTGCAGGACGCAGTAGTCTGTCTCATAGTCCCCGGCATTTTTGACCAGGGCCTTCCAGGGGGACAGCCAGTGCTCCTCAATTTTGGAATAGGTGAGCCCGTGCCCAAAGGGATACACCACCGGGCCATCATAATACCGGTAGGTGCGCGAGCGCATGGAGTAGTCCTCAAAGGGCGGCAGATCCTGGGCGGACCGGTAAAAAGTCACCGGAAGCCTGCCGCTGGGCGACACCTGTCCATAGAGAATCTGCGCCAGGGCTTCCCCGCCCAACGCGCCCGGATAAAAGCACTGCAGAACCGCATTGCAGTCCCGGTCCTGCTGGGATAAATTTATGCAGCTCCCGCTGATATTCACAAACACCATGGGCTTGCCGAGCTCTCTGAGGGCCTCGAAAAGTGTTTTTTGAACCTGGGGCAGCTCCAAATCCCGCTTGTCGCCGTAATAATCGTTCTGAGCGTCCCCTTCCTCGCCCTCGATGCTTGGGGAAAGCCCCATGCACACAACAATCACCTGCGCCTGCCGCGCCGCCGCCAGCGCCTCGTCGAGCCGCAGGGCGTCCCAGGACGGTCCGGGAGAACGGGACAGAGCGCTGCCGGGGGCATACTCCACCCGACCCTGACTGAGCTGCAAAATGCCCTGCAGCGGCGTTACCCAGCGGGACGGAATTCCGTTATAGTTGCCCAGCAGGACTTCTTTTTCATCCGCATTGGGGCCAATCACCGCCACATGGACGTCCGGCTTCAGAGGAAGAATCCCATCATTTTTAAGCAGGACAATGCTCTCCTGCGCCATTTTCAGGTTGAGCGCCTGGTGCTTGGGCGAATCTACCACCTCATAGGGGATGGCGTGATAGGGGCAGGCTTCGTCAAACATTCCCAAGCGCATCCGGGCGGCAAACAGGCGCACCACCGCTTCGGTGATCGTATCCTCATCTATGAGATTCATCCCCACCGCGGCCTTGAGCCACTGGTAGGCCACTCCGCAGTTGAGCTGGCAGCCGTTTTTCACCGCCAAGGCGGCGGACTGGGCGTCGTTTTCGGTGACATGGTGGTTTTTGGCAATATCACAGATGGCCCCGCAATCCGAAACCACATAGCCGTCAAAGCCGAACTCCCCATACAGGATTTTTTGGAGCAGTGTGGGGCTGGCGCAGCAGGCCTCGCCGTTGACCCGGTTATAGGCCCCCATTACAGCCGAGGGATCCGCGTGCCGGATACAGTAGCGAAACGCCCACAGGTAGCTCTCAAAGAGATCCTCCTGCCCTACCTTGGCATCAAAGCCATGGCGCAGCCCTTCGGGGCCGCTGTGCACGGCATAGTGCTTGAGGGTGGCGTCCACCTTACGCCAGACCGGGTGCTCCCCCTGCAGCCCCCGGACAAAGGCCGTGCCCATACGGGCGGTGAGAAGCGGATCCTCCCCATAGGTCTCCTGCCCGCGCCCCCAGCGGGGATCCCGGAACAGGTTGATGTTGGGGGACCAGTAGGTAAGCCCCTGGTAGATCCTGGTATCCCCGCCGTGCAGCCGGCGAAAGGCGTTATATTTGGCCCTGGCTTCGTCGGAGACGGCACAGGCCACCTCATACAGTAACTTTTCATTAAAGCTGGCAGCCAGCCCGATTGCCTGTGGAAACACCGTGGCGCAGCCCGCTCTGGCAACCCCATGCAGGCCCTCGTTCCACCAGTTGTAGGCCGGGATTCCCAGCCGCTCAATGGCCGGGGCATCATGCTGCATCTGGGCAATTTTTTCCCCCAGGGTCATCTGTGAAACCAGTTTTCTGGCGCGCTCAAGGAATTGCTGTTCCATGGTAACTCCCCTTTTTTCCAAATCCGGACGGTACTAAATTTCCAGGTTATCCTCCGGCGGCGAACCTGTCAAAAACCGCACAATTCCTTAACAGTATATCGGAGTAACTGGCGGGGTACAAGGTTCAAAACGCCGGAAGATTTCCATTTTTTTCGTTATTTTCCACAAGCCTTGTCCATCCGCTTTGTTTTTGGTATACTCAATCCAAACAGCGCTGCACACTGCAAAAAAACGTCCCCTGCTCCAGCGTTATTTTAATAATAACCGGATTGGCATGGGGGCGCCGGCTTGCCCCCGGCGCTGCGGCATGGTGCCGCTGGTCCCGGATAGGCTTGAGGGCCCTTCCCCAGCAGGCATCCGGTCCCAGGGCAGCGCGCCTGTGGCGGTTGATGAAAGGCAATCCCCCATCCAGAACGATTGGTGCCTCTCAAAACCCACACACAGAAAAGATTCCGGCAGAAAGGCAGGACAAACGATGACAATTCGAGAACTGATGGACAGCGGCCGGCTGTATGCGGCCACCGGCGAGGGCTTTCCCGAAGAGCAGCTGCGGTGTAAGGAGCTGGTATATGAATTTAACCGGGCCCATCCCCGGGACGAGGAGACCCGGCAGAAAATTCTCCGGGAACTGCTGGGGGATATGGGGGAAACCGTTTGGATTGAGCCGCCCTTCCACCTGGAATTTGGCTACCGGACCCATATCGGCAGTTTCTTCTATGCCAATTTCAATTTGGTGATTGTGGATGACGTGGATGTCTACATCGGGGACTATGTGATGATTGCCCCCAACGTCACCATCACCGCCACCGGACATCCCGTGCACCCGGATCTGCGCATCCACGGGGAGCAGTTCTCCCTTCCGGTGCATATCCAGGATCATGTCTGGATCGGCAGCAATGCCGTCATCCTGCCCGGTGTTACCATTGGAAAAAATTCCGTCATCGGGGCCGGCAGCGTGGTGACTCACGATATTCCGCCGGATGTTGTGGCTGTGGGCAGCCCCTGCCGGGTTCTTCGACCCATCACCCAGCGGGACAGGGAGTTCTACTACAAAAACCGCCGGGTCACCGATTAAACCCGGCCCGATAAACCGAGAAAATTCGTCAAAAAAAGAGGCTCCCCATGGGGAGCCTCTTTTTTTGACGGGTCTGCAGCTGTTTTCCGGCGCCGGAAAGTATGTGCCGCCGGGTACGGAGGTGTTCCTGGGGTTAAAAAACTGTACCGGCAGGGATGCCGGGCGCCATCCGGCGGATAAGCCCCCGTATTGCCCGCGGCCATCTGAGCGCAGCGGCCCATGACCCGCTCAAAACGGGGCCGCGGATTCTTTCATGGAAGATTGTGCAAAGTTCCGCCCCCTTGGCATCCTCAGCTGACTCCGGGAAAAGAGATACCGGAGCACGGTGAAAAGGCACTTCCCATACATCCCCGCGCTATCGCCGGAGCCTTCGGGCCAGCTTTACAAGCTCATACCACAGGACACCCGCAGCGGCGGCTCCCAAAGCCAGCAGCAGTCCAAAAACAGACAGCGGGGCCAGTTTCAAAAAGCTGCCCAGAGGCGTATAGAGAATAATCCCCAGCAGGGCCCCGGTGCCAATCCAGCTGAACCACATCACCCTGTCCCGCGCCAGCCGTCTCAGAGACTGCCATGCAGATAGGCTCTGGGAGCTATTCACCTGCACCAGCAGGAGATTGGAACAGATTAAGGCCACAAGCCCCAGGGAACGGGCGGTGAACACCTCACCGGGAAAGCAGCGCAGCCAGCCAAAGTATAGCCCGAAGCAGGCGGCAAACATCACAATCCCCTGTAAAACGCTCTTGGCAAAGACCGGGGCAGTCAGCAGCTTTTCCCTGGGGGAAACCGGAGGCCGCCGCATAATATCCGGTTCCGCGGGCTGGCGTTCCAGGACGATGGAACAGGTGGGATCGATCATCAGTTCCAAAAGCACAATGTGCAGCGGCAGCAAAAACAGCTGTGCGGGGCCGATTCCCAGCAGCGGGGCGGCCAGCGCGGACAGGGCGATGGGGATATGGATGGTGAAAATATAGCCCACGGCCCTGCGGATGTTGTCATAGATCCTGCGCCCGTCCCGGATGGTATGCACGATGGTGGCGAAGTTATCGTCCATCAGGATGAGGTCCGAGGCTTCCCGGGAGACTTCGCTTCCCCGCTTGCCCATGGCAATGCCCACATCGGCGGCCTTCAGCGCCGGGGCGTCGTTTACCCCGTCCCCGGTCATGGCGACAATCTCCCCCTGCGCCCTGAGCGCCTTGACGATACGCAGCTTATGCTGGGGCGCCACCCGGGAAAACAAGTTCTCCTTTCGGACGACTGCCTCAAGCCGGGCGTCCTCCATAGTATCCAGCATCTCTCCGGTCATGGACTGTTTCCCGACACAAACCCCAGCCTGCCGGGCAATGTGGGCCGCTGTTTCCCCATTGTCACCGGTGATCATGACCACACGGATTCCGGCGCTGCGGCAGGCGGCTATCTGACGCTCGATCCCCGGCCTGATGGGATCCTCAAGCCCCACCAGGCCCAGCAGCGTGAGGGGAATTTCCTCCATTTTCTCAGGAAGTGCCTGGGAATCCCCCAGCCAGGCACCGGCAACTGCCAGCACCCGCAGACCCTGGCGGGACATGGCTTCAAATTCCCGCTGGGCGCTATGAATATCGTCCGCATCGGTACACAGTTCAAACAGCTTTTCCGGGGAGCCCTTGGCAGCCAGAAAGATGGAATTTCCCCGGGCCCATACGTGGCCCATACGCTTGTGCTCATTGGTGAACGGGTACTCCCTCACCAGTTCGCCGGAAAAGAGCGCCTCCCGGGAGAAGCCCTTTTCCTCACACAGGGCCAGCAGGGCCTTCTCCATGGGATCATAGGCCTCAATCTCACAGGCCAGGCCCATGGCTTCATAGAAATCCCGCTCCCGCGCGGGAAGCCAAAAGGCCTGCCGAACCGTCATTTGGTTTTGCGTGATGGTGCCGGTTTTATCCACACACAGAACCGAAACAGCCCCCAGCGTCTCCACACTGGAAATATGCTTGAGAAGGGACTGTTTTTTGGCTAGGCGAAACGCCCCCATGGACAGAAATACCGTAAGCACCACCGGGAACTCCTCCGGAATCATGGCCATGGCGAGGGTAACCCCCGAGAGAATGCTTTGAACCAGGCGGTCCTGGCTCCCCAGCTCTGTCAGGTTCCAATAGGTCACGGCACCTACCCCCAGCATCAAAACCGCCGCTGTCAGGGCACACGCCTTCACAAGGGCCGCTGTCTGCCGCTGGAGGTGGGTGGGCCCCGATGTTTCCCCCTGCACCTGCAGGCCGATTTTTCCATACTCCGTTTTGCAGCCTGTTTTTTCCACACGGACACAGGCAGTGCCCTGAAGCACCAGGGTTCCCGCAAAGCAGCGGTTCAGGTTCCGGCTGTCCTGTGCCGGGAGTTTCCCGCACTGTTTCCAGACCGCCTGGGATTCGCCGGTCAGGGAGGACTCATCCACACACAGATCGCTGCACTGTTCGATGAACCCGTCCGCCGGTATTTTTACGCCTTCGCTGAGCAGCATTAAATCCCCGGGCACCAGCTCCTCACTGGGGATTCTGCGTTTTTCCCCCTGGCGGATCACCTGAATCTGCGGTTCAGACAATCGTTTGAGGGCGTCCAGCGTCCGGTCTGTCTTGAGCTCCTGGCCGATGTCGATTCCAATCATTGCCAGGATAAACACCAGCATGACGCCTCCGTCCGCCGGCTGCCCCAGGATAAAGTAAAGCCCGCTTGCCGCCAGCAGCAGCAGAAACATCGGCTCACAGAATATCCCCAGAATCCTTTTCAAAATCCCGCCCCGTTTCTGTGGAGCCAGCTCATTTTTCCCATAGCGTTCCTGCAACATTGTAACCTGTTCATTTGTCAGTCCTGTTTTCAAAAATGCGTCGTTCATAAACAGAACCTCCCGGGTTCCCGCGGGGGAATGATAATCAGAGGAGCCTCACTGCGTGCCGCAGAGGGCCCCCGCCCGTCCGGTTTCCCATTCAGCCCCTTGCCTGGGGGCCCGGCCGCAGCCGGATACCGCGGCGTTCCGGCAGGAGAATTCCCTTTCCCGGAACACGCCAAGGTCGCTTTGCTCAAGGGAAACCGGCAGCCGGTGTGGGGGTGTTTGGGCAGGCGGGGATTTGTGAGGATAAAAAAACACACCTGTGGGAACAAACTCTCACTGTCCCACAGATGTGTCCTGAAAACCAGGGAACTCCTTCAAGCGCCCGCGCAGCGGTACTCATCCGGCGTTTCCTCAAATTCTCCGCATCCGCTGCCGCTGTCCTGCGGCCCGGCCCGGCTTTTGCCTGCCTGTTCAGTTACCCCGGCTGCCGCGCCGGAATTCTAAATCCGGTTTGGGGCCAGGGCGGAAAAGCAAGCGTCAAACGCCCGGTATACTATGTGCCGTTATCCGCCGCTGCAAAACCGGATATATTGCTATCCTATTCCCAAAGGGGATAAACGGTTACAAAAACAGTTCATTTTCCTTCCTCTGGCTGCAGGCTTTCTTCATCTTCTGAGCCGCAGCCTCCAAAGCCGCCGGGCTGACTTCTCTGGCGTGGCTGGGGCACACGCCGATACAGCGCATACAGGAGATGCAGGCGCTCTCATCCACTCCAGAGGGATCCTCCATGGGAATTGCCCGCACCGGGCAGCTTTTGGCGCACATACCGCACCGGGTGCATTCGCCGCCGCCCCTGGGCTTAAAGGGGGTGCCGGCATATTCCCGGTAGGGCCGGGTTCCAGGCAGCGAGAGCCCCCGGCGGCCGCCAGCCTGGGCGGCAGTGAAAATTTTCTCCCCAAATTCCCGCAGCTGGGACATATCCCGGGCATCGGGGCGCCCAGCGGCAAACTGAGGAACAATAGAATGCTGCGCCACCGCCGCCACCGCGGCAATGCAATGGAAACCCGCGGCGGTGAGCGTGTCCTTTAACTCCAAAAGAGTGTCCTGGTAGGCGCGGTTCCCATAGACACATACCAGCACGGCCATGGCCCCGTTTCCCCGCATTCTGCTCAGCCGCCGTACAGCCGGGCCGGGGACGCGCCCGCCATAGGAGGGCACCGCCACAACACAGAGATCTTCCCGGGAAAACCGGAACTGGGAAAAATCAGCGCCGCTCTCACAGAGATCAATTTCCCTTCTGTGCGCGCAGCAGGACTGCATCAGAGCGTCCGCCGCCTTCTTGGTTCCCCCAGTGGGGCTGAACGTAATTTGACAGAAATTCATAGCATTTCCTCCCCCTGTCGCCTTGCCTTTATCAGCGCCAGGCACAAACCGTTTTTGGATTGCCGTCAGCAAAGCCCCAATGCAGCCGCATTGAGGCTTTGGCTCCTTCTATCGAGCGGTACGCCGGCATCCAGTTCCACAAACCCTAGTCGGCCTGTTTTGAACCGGGCAGCGCCTCCCGCAAGCTGTCCAGCGGCACAGCTGGGCTGTACAGGTAGCCCTGATACAGCCGGCAGCCGGCCCCCTCTAAAATTTCCCGCTGCTGGGATGTCTCCACAAACTCCGCCAGGACCCGGATTCCAAAGCTGGCCGCCAATTCCGCAATGGAGGCCACAATCTCCAGGCTTCTGGGATTGCTGAGCACATTGCGGCTCAAAGAGCCATCCAGCTTGATGCAGTCGAACACATTGGTCTGCAGATATTTAATGGAGGTATTCCCCATGGAAAAATCATCGATGGCAAAGCAGTACCCCAGCCCATGGATCCGCATGAGCCGTTCCAGAAGATCCTGATCCAGGTGGATGGCGGCCTGTTCGGTGATTTCAATGCACAAATTCCGGGTATATTTGGGGTACCGCTGGTGCATCTCACTGAGAAAACGTTCAAACTTCGCCGTCTGTATCGTCGTGCCCGTCACATTCACCGAAATTTTCGCCTCCCGGCCCAATACATCCAGAAGCGGATCCATATCCTTGAGGACGCGGCGGAACACGCTTTCCTCCAACGCGGTGAGCATTCCGCTCTCCTCGGCAATTTGAATCATCAGCGGCGGGTATACCATCCCATACAGCGGGTGTTCCCAACGAAGCAGGGCCTCCGCGCCGATACAGACGCCTTGACTGTCAAACTGGGGCTGGTAATAGAGCTTTGGCAGTTCCCTGGCGAGATGAAAACGAAGATCCTCCGCCAGCGCCTTGGATACAGTGCTGGTACTGTCCCGCAGGGCGAGCAGTTCCACCGGGCGCCGTTCGGCCTCGCTCTTTTGGAGAATCCGGATGAGCTTCTCCATACGCCAGTTGGCATTGCGCAGCTTTTCCTTATCATACAGCCTGACAAACGGCCGGTAAATGAGCACTCCCAGCACGATATTCACCAGCTGCAGAATTGCCCCGCTGATGGAACCCGTGGCCAAATATCCTCCCAGCAGCACAGGCGTGGTCCATTCCACGGTGACGGCGGGAATGGGCACCAGGCCCAGCGCCATAGCAGCCCAGCTGGTGAAAACCATCATCAGCGGGGTCAGCACAAAGGGAATGAACAGAACCGGATTGAACACAATGGGCAGGCCAAATACCATGGGCTCGTTGATATTGAACAGCATAGGCAGTGCGGCAAACCGGGATAAATTCCTGTTGCTCCGCCGGCGGCTGAAAAGCAAAACCGCAATCAGCAGGCACACAGAGGTTCCGCAGCCGCCCATTGCCACGAACACATCAAAAAACGTCTTGCTGAAAATTTCGGTGGCCTGCCCGCCTGCGGCGATATTGCCGGCGTTGAGGGCCACCGCCGGGACAAAGAGGTGCTGGGTGACGGACTCCAGGACATCCGTGCCATGGATGCCGAAAAACCACAGCACATTGGACAGGAGCACAAACAGCAGCATACTGCCCAGGGAACGCCCCATATTGGAAAAGAAGCCGTTGATCAGATTGACAAACAACATCTGCGTACTGTGGACGCCGAACAGCTTCACCAGGCACAGATTGAGCACGGCAAACACCAAAATGACCAGGATGGCGGGAATAATCGTGGAGATGGCGCTGTTAAACTCCACATCCGCCCCGTCCGCATACAGGCGCACATGGCCGGTGAGGCGCCGGCTCAGCCAGCAATAGAGGGCAGACGCCCCCAAGGCGCAGATAATGGCGGTAAACATCCCCTTGACGCCGAACGCCTCCAGGGAAAAATTTTCGGATAAAAAGTCGCTGAGAATGCAAAAGCAGATAATTGACGTAAACAGCGGGCCGTAGTGGAACTGCTGGCTGTCCATCCTCTGCTGGGAATAGCAGATGGAGATAGACGCCGTCATATACAGCGCCATAAACCCAAAGGTGGCGCTGTGAATCGCATTGAAAATGGTGTACAGGGTTCCGCTGAGAAACCCGGTGATAAACTCCTGATACGCCGGAATGGGCAGGGAGCGCAGCACCAGTGCAAAGGAACCGATTAGCAGTACCGGAATCGTCATGACCAGGCCGCTGCGGATACACTGCAGCAGTGTGGAATTGTCCATCCAATTATAGAGGGCGCGCATCGGATTGCCGCGGTTGGGAGTTTTCATACATACCAGCCTATCTGAGCTGTTTCACACGCTCTGTTATTACCGTTCCTCGAAACAACCGGAAACTATAGTCAGTTTGATTATATTCCCCAACCGGCGTTTCCGTCAAGCTGATCCCCGCGCTTTTGGCGTACCGTTTCCCTGTTACCGCGCAAAAAGCGGGGAAAACTGGTTCGGTAAATGTTTCCAATTTCACGATTGCCCGGCGGGCCTTCTGTATTTTCCATCCCAGTCCCTTAAAAGTGAACCCGTGCCGGGCGTGAGCCTCCGATTTCCGCGCCCTGCGGGTTTTGGCACCCTATGGAAGGCAGCAGCCCTGCCGCGCCTGCTGTCAAACCGGCAAACGTTCCTTGTTTAGGGCCGTACCCCGGCAATGAAAGCTCCGGCGTTTTCAGCCTGTTGGAATGATTACGGCACCTCAAGGGCACACACGGAACAGACAAACCGCAAACAATAGGCCCCCGGCAAATGGACTGTCCTTTTTATCCGGTACAGTCCACTAGAGAGTGGTTTTCTTCATATAAAAATGCCGCCGCTCTGAATTTGCCGAGCGGCGGCATTTTATGTCTAAGGATGGTTTTGGAGCCTACCAGGAGTATTTGCCGTATTTTTTTACGGCGTGCGCCAGGGCCTCGATATTTTCCCACGGAACCTCCGGCTCCAGAAGATGGGTGGGAGCCGCCACGAATCCGCCGCCCTTGCCCACAGTCTCGATCATGGTTTTCACGGTCTGCTCCACCTGCTGGGGCGTTCCGAAGGGCATGGTCGTCTGGGTTCCGATAGTTCCCCAAAAGGCCAGCTTATCCCCATAGAGTTCCTTTATCCTGATTGGATCCATACATTCCGGCTGAATCGGGTTCAAAATATCCACACCCACCTCAATGAGCTCGTCGATAATATCAAAGATGTTTCCATCGGAATGATAGTAGCACAGCACCTGGGGATTGGCCTGTTTTGCGGCCTGAATCACCGCCCTGGTGGTGGGTTTAATCCACCGACGCCACTGTTCCTTGCTCATCATCAGGGCATTCTGAGTGCCCACATCGTCTCCAAAAACAATGATATCCACCCCGATTGCCGCCATTTTCGCCGCAATCTGCGCCTGAAACCGGGTCATTCTGTCCAGGCAGGCCGCAGCCATTTCCTCATCGGTAATCATGTCGCACAGCAGGTTTTCCAGCCCCCGCAGATACCAGGTGTACTCAAACACCATAATACAGTGGAACATGGCGGCATAGCCTTCGTCGTGGATCCGCTGCACCTCCTGCTCCAGGCCCTCCCAGCGGTAATCCGCCAGCATATCCGGCAGCGGGAATTCGTAGACCTCCTCAGGCGTGGTGAAATCCTCCATGGGGTGGAGCATCTTGGTAAAGTGCTTGAAGCCGTGGGACTCCTGCCCCACTCCGTATTCGTCTATCACAGTATTGGCCGGCAGAGAGGGGTAATACCTGGAATAGTCCGCCGGGTGTCTGGAGGGGCGCAGATTGATATACCGCACCGGAATATCAAAATAAGACAGATAGTCCCTGGAGCCGGTACGGGCAAAAAAGTTGTTTTCCTGCTCCTGGCACAGGTTTAAAAACAGCGGTACATACTCGGGATTTTCCTTGCGGATTGCGCGCAGCAGGTTTTCTCTGGGTGTAAGCATAGCGGGTTCCTCCTTTATTTCCTGAAACCGGCCCCGGCATCTCTGGATTGGCCAGCCGGATACTGCGAAAGAATATCATCGGGCCCCATTGCGGATGGGGAAATGGGGGTTCTTTGCGCGCCAAGGCCGGCTTTGCGGCTCGGGTCAAGAAACGCCCCTTTAGGCCTTTTAGTACAAAGTTCACACATGATGTGAACAGCCGGCGCCCAAACGACGGCCCTGCCCGTTCTTTCCGATTCTATGGTACCACACTCTTGCCGCGCTGTATTTATCCTATTCTGCCGGTTATTTGCACTTTCTGAGCAAATCCCCGTATGCCGGATTCAGCGAATCCCACCGGGCATAAAAACGGCCCAAACCGCCCGGGAGTTTCCATGAACCGCAATCCAAATTCCCAATGACGAACAGCCGGTTTCAGAGTACCGGCGTGGCTATTGGCAGCGAATGGAATTGCTGTACTGCCGGGGGGACATCCCGTATTTCTGCTTAAACGCGCGGGAAAAATAGTGAACGCTGGAATAGGAGAGCGCCTGGGCCACCTGGGTCACGTTCATGCCCGATACCGCCAGCAGCTCCTTGGCCCGCTGCAGCTTTTGCGAGGAGAGATATTCCCCCACCGCCATACCGCACTGGTGATGAAACGCCCGGTTCAGCTGTGACTGGCTCACATGGACATGGCGGCACAGGGCCGGGATTTCAATCCTCTCCCCCAAATGTTCGCGGATATAATCCGCGGCTGTCTGGAACACCAGGGCCTGGGTTCGGTTGCGGATACTGGAAACGCTCTGGGGCGCCTCCCGCTGCGGCAGACAGGTGCGGTAGACACAGATCAGCAGCTCTGTGAGGTACAGCTTGAGCAGCTGCTGGGCAAAGGGGGCGCTCCCCTGCTTAGGCTCGCCCAATTCCAGGGACAGTTCCCCTCCAAAGGAGGCTACACGCTCCGCAAGCAGCTTTTTTAAAATTGCCTTGCACTCCTCCCCAACTAGAAAACGGCGGTGCTGGAACAGCTGGGGATGCGGGAACTCCATGGCAAAGCCCAGCGTCATAAAACAGGGGGCCACCGTGGAATCCGACCACACAATATGGTGCTGGTTGCGGTTGAAAAAGAACAGTTCGCCCTGGTTGACCTTATAGCCCTTGTCATCGATTAACAGGTATAAAAACCCCTTATCCAGGTAGATGAGCTCCCAAAAATCATGCGCTTCTCCCGCAAAGAGGAACTCAGCGCCCTTCTCCTGATAGGTCAGGGAATAAATTCCCTGGATCGTAATTTCGTCACGCAGTTCCATCATACGGTAAACGGGTTTTTCCATTTTGCTCCCTCCCAAATCAGGCGATTCAAACTAAAAAACTGGAGCCGCTCACACTGTGCCAGAAAAACACAAGCTTGTCAAGCTCCCGGAATAGTTTCCCCGGCGGCGTGAGGGGAAAACACAAAAATCGCACAGCCGCGGTATGGTTTTTGCCGCCCGGGACATACTAAGCCTGAGGTGATGAATCATGCGCGATATCGAATTGCTCCAGTATATCCACGAAACCGCCGCCATGGGAATCGAAGGGCTTCAGGACGTCTCGGGCCGGATTCACGACAGCGGCCTGATGAAGTGCGTCCAGTCCCAAATACGGGAATACCAGTCCATTGCCATCGAAGCGGCAAAGCTTCTTAAATCCATGGGGGAAACCCCCAAGGAACCCAGCGGGATGGCCCGTATGTCCGCCGGGATGATGTCCGCCATGCAGACCATGACGGACTCCTCCGCCTCCAAAATTTCCGAATTGGTCATCAACGGCAATCACATGGGAATTACCAAGGGGCTCAAGCATCTGCACGACTATGCCGGGGACGATGACCGAATCCGGCGCCTGGCCGAAAAGCTGCTGGCCACTGAGCAGGCCAATGTGGAGCAGATGAAACCGTTTTTGTAAAAAACACTTCTACGGCTGAAAATTCCCAAGAACCGCCCGCAAACCCCAGGGGCAGGACAGATTGCAGCCTTGGGGCGTATGGCTTTTTCCCGCAGGCAGAAGCCGGGGGGATTCGGAGAGCACGATACCGGCTTTCCGCCGGAAAACCCCTCGAGAGCACCCAAACTCAGGCTGCCTGTTTGACTTGCCCCGCAGCCTGTAAACAGGCGTTTATGTCCCGGGCAAATCCTTGTGCCGCAGCAAAATCCCTTTCTTTCCCGCTTGGCTGAATTGAAGCTCACGTTTTTATATCTTATCGGCTACGGAGGGGCAACGACCCACCGTGGCCCGCATCGTGCGGTGTCATTCTCCGCTGACGCTATGCGGCGGCCGAACGTTGGGTGATACTGTGCCCAGCACAGCCGCAGCCGGAGATTCCCGCAGCGTCAAAGCAATAGACAAACCCCCTGTGGTGCATCAGCCGGGCACCACAGGGGGTTGTTTACGCCTCGAAAAAATCAGGGGCTATCCCTCAGCCGATTTTCTCCAGGAGCATCTTTGCGCAGTCAATCTGGTTGGGGATGTTGCCGTTTTCATCCTTAATACGCCAGATGTCGGGGGTGATTTCATCCGCCACATACATCTTGCCGGTTTCGTCATAGCCCACTTCGATCTTCAAATCGATGAGCGTCAGGCCCAGCTGAGCCAACTCTTTTTTGAGAACCTCGCCCACTCTGGTAAGGATCCCCAGCGCCTCGTTGTACTGGCCCTCCCTGAGAAGGCCCTTCATGATGCACAGTCTCTCGCTGATCAGGGGATCGCCCTGCGCGTCGTCCTTCAGGGTAACCTCCAGGTAGGGGGGGTCGAACGGGATTCCCTCTTCCAGGGAGAAGCGGCGGCACATACTGCCCGCGGTAAAATAACGCAGCACGAATTCCAGCTTCGGCACGGTGAGGGAGCGCACCTGCATCAGGCTCTTGTCGACATCCGCATTCAGATAGTGGGTGGGGATGCCGTTTTCCTCCATGAGCTTAAAGAAATACTGGGAGATTTTCAGCCCGGTTTTGCCTTTTCCCTCCACGCTGCCGCCTACTGTGTTGGAGCCCGGATCGAACACGCCGTTTTCTCCGGTGGCGTCATCCTTAAACAGCAGATAGACATTGCCGGTGGCTTCGTCGGTCAGTACATTTTTGGTTTTACCGTTGTATAGAACCTTCATTCCAAATTCTCCTTTTGTTTTTATTCCGTGGGTAACTCTTATTATAATATAAAATGGAGGAACAATCGACCTTTTTTAAAATTTTTTTACAAAATCTAACCGCCGGCGGCCTGGAACTCTTCCCCAGCCCCACGGGTTCCACACCCGCCGGCCCTGAACTGGTGCATCTGCGGCTCCGCGCGCTAGGGAACGCCAAAGCGGCGGCGCAGAAACCGCTGACGAATTTCCTGCCGCCTTTCCCACTCAGGGACTGTGGAGTCTCATTCCTCTCGCGCCGGCCCAGGAGAGCTTTTCTCCCTTAGGGACTTCCCCCGTGGGAAAACGGCTTTTATGCCTGAGGCAATTTAGAAATTCCAATGCCCCGGCAAAACCAGAGCCCCGCATGGATCTGCCAATCCATGCGGGGCTCTGCCGGAGATTTTGCACTGAGGACGCCAATTCATACCGGGCCGCAAAGGGCTTAAAGGATGTCGATATACTCCCCATTTAACGCCTTATTCATACTGCGCACCGCACAGAATTTTCCGCACATGGAGCAGGTGTCGTCATGCTCGGGGGAACGGTCGTCCCTCACAGCCTTGGCGGTCTGCGGATCCAAAGCACAGGCGAACTGCCCTTCCCAGTCCAGGACGCGGCGGGCGTCCCCCATCCGGTCGTCAATTTCCCGGGCGCCCCGCACCCCCTTGGCGATATCCGCCGCGTGGGCCGCGATTTTGCTGGCGATGATGCCCTGTTTGACGTCCTGCAGATTCGGCAGCGCCAAATGCTCCGCGGGCGTCACATAGCAAAGGAAGGCCGCCCCGTTCATGGCCGCCATGGCCCCGCCGATGGCCGCGGTGATATGGTCATAGCCGGGGGCAATATCCGTCACCAATGGGCCCAGCACATAGAAAGGCGCGCCCATGCAAAGCGTCTCCTGCACCTTCATATTGGCGGCAATTTGATCCATGGGCACGTGCCCCGGGCCTTCCACCATCACCTGTACGTCCTTCTCCCAGGCGCGCTTGGTGAGCTCTCCCAGGCGCACCAGCTCCTCAATTTGGCAGACGTCCGTGGCGTCCGCCAGGCAGCCGGGACGGCAGGCATCCCCCAGGGAGACCGTCACATCATATTCCCGGCAGATGTCCAGGATCTCGTCATAGTATTCATAGAACGGATTTTCCTGGCCGGTCATGCACATCCAGGCAAACACCAGGGAACCTCCCCGGGAGACGATATTCATTTTACGCTTATGTTTGCGGATCTGCTCGATGGTTTTGCAGGTGATGCCGCAGTGCAGGGTGACAAAATCCACGCCGTCCTGGGCGTGCAGGCGGATGACGTCGATAAAATCCTTAGCTGTCAGCGTATCCAGATCCCGCTGGTAATGGATGACGCTGTCATAGACGGGAACCGTGCCGATTATCGCGGGGCATTCGGACGTCAGTTTACGGCGGAAGGGCTGTGTATCGCCGTGGCTGGACAGATCCATAATGGACTCGGCCCCCATTTGGACCGCCCAAAGCACCTTCTCCATCTCCACGTCGTAGTCCTTGCAGTCCCGGGAAACGCCCAAATTCACATTGATCTTCGTGCGCAGCATGGATCCGATTCCCTGGGGATCGATGCAGGTATGCAGCCGGTTTGCGGGGATTGCCACCTTGCCGCAGGCCACCAGGGGCATCAGTTCCTGTACGCTCATCCTCTCCTTTTGGGCCACGCTTTCCAGCTGGGGGGTGAGAATCCCGCGGCGGGCCGCGTCCATCTGGGTTGTATAGTTGAGTTGCATATTCTGTTCTCCTCTCAGTTATCAGGCAAATGGTAACTCCATATACCGGCTTTTCGCATCAAAGATATGGTCAACAGGCCCGGAGCCATGCCCCAAATCCAGCATACTCTCCAGAGCGCCGGTGAGATAGTCCTTGGCCAGGCGGACAGCCTCCCGCAGCCCATACCCCTTCGCCAGGTTCGCCGCAATGGCGCTGGAGAGCGTACAGCCCGTACCGTGGGTGTTGGGGTTCTCCACCCGCTTTCCCCCAAACCAGGTGTACTCCCCGCCGGCATAGAGCACATCGCTGGCGTCATCCGCCAGGTGCCCGCCCTTGCACAGAACCGCGCAGCCGCAGAGATCCCCGATTTTTTTCGCCGCCCGCTCCATATCCTCTTTGGTTTCAATGGGTATCCCGGAGAGAATTTGGGCCTCCGGGATGTTGGGGGTGACGAGCTGGGCCATCGGCAGCAGCTCCCGGAGCAGCCCCCGCACCGCGCTGTCCCGGGCCAGGACTGACCCGCTGGTGGCAGCCATCACCGGGTCCGCCACAATATGCTGGGCCCGGTATTCCCGCAGGGCCTGTGCTGCCGCCGTCACCAGCTGCGGGGACGGGATCATCCCGATTTTTACCGCATCAGGGCGGATATCCTCAAACACCGCGTCCAGCTGCTGCCGTAAAAACTGGGGCGTCACCTCCAGAATTGCCGAAACGCCGGTTGTGTTCTGCGCTGTCAGGGCGGTGACGGCTGTCATGGCATAGACGCCGTTCATGGTCATGGTTTTGATGTCCGCCTGAATTCCGGCGCCCGCGCTGGAATCGCTTCCGGCGATGGATAATGCTGTTTTCATAGTCCCGTTCCCCTATCTCATCATTTGGCTCATGGATTAAAAAATCTGTCCGGACCCGGCAGTACAAAAACAAGGAGGAGCGCCGCTGATTGAGGGCTCTGGCCAAACAGCCCGCTGCGCTTTTTCTTCCGCTTTCCATCGGGCTGCGCTGCCCGCACAACAGCGCCGCCGGGCCGTGAGAGCCCCCGCACTTTGTGTTCGGGGCCTCAGTGTTCCCGTTTTCCGGGCTGCGCAGGTTTTTAAAGCAGTCTGTGCGCCTGTCCTCAGCGGCCCACCAGCTCCCGCGCCATCTTTGCAAGGCGGGCCGCCGCCGAACCGGGAGATTGCGACGCAAAGATGGCGGATACCACCGCAATCCCCGCAATTCCGCTCCCCCTGAGCTGGCCCAGGTTTTCCTCGGTAATCCCGCCGATAGCCACCGCCGGGATGCTGACCGCCCCGCAGATTTCCCGCAGCTGCTGTGTGGTAATGCGTACGGCGTCCTTCTTGGTTGGAGAGGGGAACACCGCGCCCACGCCCAGATAATCCGCTCCGGACTGCTGGGCGCTGCGCGCCTGCTCCACGGTCTTGGCGGTGGCGCCGATGATAAACTCCCGGCCCGCCAGCCGGCGGATCTCCCGGACAGGCTGATCGGAGGCCCCCACGTGTACGCCGTGGGCTCCGCTTTTCAGAGCCACCTGCACATTGTCGTTGATGATGAGCGGTACCCCGTAGCGGCGGCAGAGCTTAAGTACCTGCACGGCCTCGTCAATAAACGCCTGCTCCTCCATGTTTTTTTCCCTCAGCTGCAAAAGCGTTACGCCGTTCTGCAGAGCCTCTTCAATCTGGCTGAGAAACGATATATTCTGAGTGCCCGAACGGTCGGTCACCGCATATAAAAGCAGCTGTTCCCGGTTAAAGGCCACCCTGCATCCCCCTTTCCAGCTGGTTTAAATAGCCGCGCACATCGCCGCGCTGCATGGCCGCGCTCATGATACACACGCCCTTGGCCCCGGTACCCCGCAGAGATTTCACAGTCTCAGGGGTAATTCCACCGATGGCGAAAACCGGTATTTCCACCGCATCCGCCACATCCTTTAAAAATTGTACGCCGCGCCCGGGCAGCCCCCTTTTGCAGCCGGTTTCAAAAATATGCCCGGCTGTCAGATAGGTACAGCCCAGCGCCTGGGCCTCCTGGGCCTCCTCAACACAGTGGCAGGAGGCGCCAATACAGGAAAACGCCGCCTTTTGCGCCTGTGTCAGCCCCCGCAGAACCGGCAGCGGCAGATGCACAGCCTTTGCATGAAGCTTTATCGCCGCATCCGCGAAGCCGTGCAGGATGCAGGGGACGTGCCAGCGCTCACAGATTTTCTGAACCTGCCGTGCCAAAACAAGGTACTCCTGCTCGGACAAATCTTTCTCCCGCAGCACAACCCCGGCGGGGGATGCACCCGCTAAAAGCCGTATCCTCTCCAGAAAATCCTCCCGGCACAGCTCACGGCTGGTAAAACACAAAACCTTACACATACAGATAATCGTTCAGAACCGGCTGCAGGCCCTCGCCCGCGATGTCCCGGTACATCCGCTCAAAGCTGCGCCCGTCACAGATTTCGAACTGCTCGTCGCCCATCGGCCCGTCTGACTCCTTCCCCGTATATTTACTCTCGTGATCGCCTATTCCTGTGGAAACCCCGGCGGAAACCTTGGTTGCCGCGATTTTTACAATCCCATTGCGAAACTCAGCGCTCTCCCGTGAGGAGACGGTAATCCCCACAAAGGGCAGGAAAATACGGTAGGCGCACAGAATCTGGCACAGCTGCTTTTCCCCTACATCCAAGGGGTTAATTTTCTCATTATTGAGAATGGGGCGCAGCCTGGGGCAGGACAGGGACATCTCCGCCCAGGGATACTTGCGCTGCAGGTAGTATACGTGCAGGGCGCTTGCCAGGGCGTCCTTTCGGAAATTGGACAGCCCCAGCAGGGCCGAAAAGGCCACGCCGCGCATCCCGCCCATCAGGGCCCGCTCCTGGGCGTCGAACCGGTAGGGCCA
Source organism: Marvinbryantia formatexigens (assembly GCA_021771035.1). Lineage (GTDB taxonomy): Bacteria > Bacillota > Clostridia > Oscillospirales > Ruminococcaceae > CALXEM01. Next base: position 125,243 of record JAETPU010000009.1, read on the forward strand.
CACCCGCTTATGCCCCATCAGGTGCAGGGTTTCATATTTATCGGTATCATAGGTCTCCTGGAACACCGTCACATAATCCGCGCCGCACTCGTGCAGATAGCGGTATTCGTCCGTGTTCACCGGGTAAATTTCCAGCCCCACCATCCGAAAATATCTGCGCGCCAGCCTGCAGGCCTGGCCGATATACTCCACATCGCTCTGGGCACGGCTTTCCCCGGTGAGGATAAGGATTTCCTCCATGCCGCTTTGGGCAATCACCTGCATTTCATGCTCTATCTGCTCCATGGACAGCTTCATGCGCCTGATGTGGTTATAGCAGTTAAACCCGCAGTAAATGCAGTAGTTTTCGCAGTAATTGGCGATATACAGCGGAGTAAACAGGTATACGTTATTTCCGAAATGCTTTTGGGTTTCTCGCTGCGCCTTTTTTGCCATCTGCTCCAAAAAGGGCTCTGCCGCCGGGGAGAGCAGCGCCTTAAAATCCCTTAGAGAGCAGGTTTCGTGCTCCAGCGCAGCCTGTACGTCCCGGGCGGTATATTCCGAAGGGTCATAGCTGTTCATCTGAGAGAGCACCCGCTCACAGATATCGGAGTGAATCTGCTCCATCCCGGGCAGGTATTCCATGTGGTTTTTCCGGGAGCTGGGATCGTGTTCCAGACGGTGCTTTTTTTCCAGCGCTTCCTTGGAGAGGTACTGGGAATCCACTAAAAATTCATTTTCCATTGGTATTGGCCACTCCTTTCTGGGGTTCTCTCCGGTTTGGGCTCCTGAGAGTCAGCATCTGTCAGCCGGTAAACCGGAGGGTTCCTCCCGCAAAAAGCCGGTCAGGGGATCGGAGGCCGCCGCCCCCCGAGAGAGCACGCGCCCAAGCCCGGACAGGTAGGCCTTGCGCCCCGCCTCAACTGCCTGCCGGAATGCGGCTGCCATCATGGGAAGATCCCCCGCCGTCGCCAGAGCGGTATTGGCCATCACGGCCGCGGCCCCCATCTCCATGGCCTCGCACGCCTGGGAGGGGCGTCCAATCCCCGCGTCCACAATGATGGGCAGTTCGATTTCGTCGATGAGGATCTGGATAAATTCCCGGGCTGCCAGCCCCTTGTTGGAGCCGATTGGGGCCCCCAGCGGCATGATACAGGCGGCGCCCGCGTCTGCCAAATCCCGGGCCGCATTCAAATCGGGAAACATATACGGCATCACCACAAAGCCCTCCCCGGCCAGAATCCGGGTGGCTTTGATGGTTTCGGCATTATCCGGCAGAAGGTACTTGGCATCCCGCATGATTTCGATTTTCACAAAGTCCCCGCAGCCCAGTTCCCTGGCCAGCCGGGCAATCCGCACGGCCTCCTGGGCATTGCGCGCGCCGGAGGTGTTGGGCAGCAAAGTGACGCCCTTGGGTATAAAATCCAGGATATTTTCCTGTTCCTTGGTGTTGGCGCGGCGTACCGCCAGAGTGATAATCTGGGCGCCGGCATCCCGCACCGCCGCCTCAATTAAACCCAGGGAATATTTGCCCGAGCCCAGAATAAACCGGGACTGAAATTCATGTCCGCCCAAAATGAGATTGTCGTTTGTCTGCACTGTGTTTCCTCTTTTCTCTATGCCTCAAGTTCTCCCGCCAGGATGCGCAGAACCATATTGGCCTGGTGCGCGGCGCACAGCATGACCCGGGCCGAAACAAGGCCCAAGCCGTCGGCAATATCGCTGACAAAGTCGCCGCAGATGTAAAAATGGCCGGTTATTTTTTTGGTCTGAATGGTGTTGGAGGAGGACAGCCCCGCCATGCCCGAGGCGCAGACCAGAAACTTATCCGGGAACTGCTCCAGCACGCCGTTTGCCAGCATCGCCTTATCCTGGGCGCCGTCAAACGCCTCGCAGATGATATCCGCTTCCCCCAGCAGGGAAGCCAGATTCTCCCGGGTGACTCGCACGGTATGGGTCACGACGTTGCAGTACGGCGCAATGGAGCACAGCGTCTGGGAAAGCGCCTGGGTTTTATACCATCCCAGCTGGGCCACTGTGTACTGCTGCCGGTTTAAATTGGAGAGCTCCACCCGGTCGAAGTCCAGCAGCAGCAGCGTTCCAATGCCGGCCCGCGCCAGGGCCACCGCGATATTGGAGCCCAGCCCTCCAAGCCCGCAGATTGCCACCACGGCGCTGTCCAGCTTTTCCTGGAGGCGGATTCCATGGCGCTGCCTGAGCGCCTGGAGCATTTCCTCTTTGGTTGGTATCTGGCGCATATCAGCCGCCTCCTACAAAACTGACCACTTCGAGGCTATCGCCTTCCCTAAGGACTGTCGCTTCATAGAGCCTTTTGGGGACAATCTCCCCGTTGCGCTCCACTGCGATTCGCCTGGGGTCATACTGGGTTTGGGAGAGGTACTGAGCAATGGTCTTCCCCGCAATATTTTCTTCCCTGCCGTTTACTCGAATCATAATTCACCTCCAAAATCAATAACCGCCAGCCGTGAACCCGGACTGATTGTATCAGAGCCTATCCGTGTCAGACCTCCTGCAACACCGGGAAAGGGTTTGACATCCCAGCCACTCTTTGGCCCGGGCTCGCATGGATGCAATTTCCTTTACCAAGGGGGCTATTTAACGCCTTCCCCCGAAAGCAAAGCTTTGAAACATCCCAGCCGCTGTTCCAGTGGATTTGTCAACAAAAAAAGGAAGCTACCTGATCGGTAACTTCCCTTACATTCCTGCGAATATGGGCTTCCCTACGTTGGCATTATCCAAATCAGGTTCATGGGTCGAAGGTCACACCTTCCTCTCAGCCTGTTTACAAGCTCCCCGATATGAAATTGTCATCAATAGAACCGGAACCGGATTCGGCTCCTGTTTCAAAAGCAGCGCTCAAATCCTCCAAACAACGGCCGGCCGCTGTTTTTACTTATTTTACGCCCTTTTTCCTGAAAAAGCAAGTCAATTCCCGAAAACCCCGACATTTTTTTCACAAAGTCCCCTCCCGCCGCAGAGGTTTCACCGGCAAACCCGCCTGCCGCACAGTATGAGCTCTTGACGGCTATCCCGCGGGATATTGGGCGCCCTATCTCTTTTCACTTGCCTTTGGAACCTGAATTCCGTTTTTCAGTAAAAAATCCTCCAGCGCTTCGTCCATCAGCCAACTTTTCGGCTGCTTTTTCTTTTTCGCCAACTCAAAAAAAGCCTCCAGTAAGTTTTTATCGATTGAAGTGGTGAACCGCTGCCGGTATTTCAGCTCATTATACCCCATATACGTCCCCTCACAAATTGAATAATAATTGGATTGTATACTTTAAGATAATATAATACAATTAACTTAAAGTATCGTAAAGTATCGTATTTTAGTATTACAGGAGGAGGAAACTGCCTTGCATCGACACAGAGAAACCGAACAGCAAATGAAAGCCCTTCGGGAAAACCTGAAGTTATTCAGAGAGGAGAGGGGATGGTTGATCGACGAGCTGTCACAGCTTTCGGGAATTGACCGGCAAACCATAGTATCCATTGAAAATGGAGAGGATATTGAGGCCGCACAGCTTTTCACGCTGTCAGATATCTATGGGATAAAACCCCATGCGTTCTTCCTGGGACCGGATTTGGATTCTCATCAAGAAGAATGGTAACCCATGGCGCAAAAATCCCGGAGTTTTGGAACTCCGGGATTTTTTGCACCGGGTTGGCATTTTCCAGCCTGCTCCATGGAGATCCAAAACGCAGCAGAGGAACCTGATCCTGACGTTTGAGGTATGCCCGTTGGAATCGCCCCCCTGCTTCTGCCAGGAATCGAAGGGAGCCCGGCGCAGGGCGCTTCCCGCCTTTCCCACCGGCATCCTCCGCATTCCGCGGCCCCGTGCACAACGCGGTTTCTGCCCGAAGCCGGCAAAGGGCACAGCGATGCCTATAAGCTCGCCTGGAACCGAATCATAGTCCCGCCGAGTGAGAACGCCCGGATTTCACCGTGATGTTTTTCCACAATGGCTTTGGCAATCGACAGGCCAATGCCGAAGCCGCCGCCGTACGTTCTCGCTTTGTCTGCACGGTAAAATCGGTCGAACAGCCGTTCCAGTTCAATACTGTCTACCGCCGTATAAGTATTGTCCACCAGGACAGCCGGGTGTTTTCCCCCACGCAGGGTCACCGCAATCACCCCGCCCGGATCACAGTACACCACAGCGTTATCCATCAGAATAGAGATCAGCTGCCGTATGGCCGCCTCATTACCGTGATAGGGGATATCGTCAGGGATCTCGGTCACCAGCTTTTTATGCTGTCTGTTAATATGCGGAGCAAACGCAGATACGGTATCCAAAACTACTTCGCTCAGGGAAAAGGGTTCCTTGGGGAGTTTGGTGTTCTCCTCATCCATACGGGCAAGGGAAACCAGACGATTCACCAATTCCGTCATTATCCTGGCTTCCTCCCGAATATCGGCAAGCCACTCGTTGGCTCCCATTTCCGTTTCCATAATGTCAAGATTGGTACGAATCAGCGTCAGTGGCGTTTTGAGCTCATGATTGGCGTCGGTGATAAACTGTTTTTGTTTTTCATAGCTCTCAGCCGCAGGCTTCACTGCCTTTCGGGAAATGAGAATCACCAAAAAAATGATCACAATACTGCTTGCGGCGAACACCAATGAGGCGGCCAGCATAAACTGCCGGCTGCTTTGTCTGGAGCTGAGCCCGTTGATGAATACGACCGCCTTTCCCGACGCTGTATCGTATCGCTTATAGCGGAAATCCCCCACCCATCCGCGCTGATTCGGGCGTTCCAGCGCCTTTTCAGCATAGGCAATCGCCTCGTCCCGGGACACACTGGCAATGGACTGAATATCCGCGGATAAAACATTGCCATCCGAATCAAAGCGCACCGTGAAAAAACGGGTGGTAAAAGGAGATTCCATATTTAGTCCGTTGGGCATAGGCGGCGGATTGGGGGCATCATTGAATTCATTCCACTGGGGGAACGTTCCGTTATTGGAGGATACCACATCCGCAAGCATATCGAGAGACCGGTTGGTCTGCACCGTGGTCACTAAAAGAATCGACAGAAACAACACAATAAAAACCGCTATGAAGGAAAGAATACAAATTTTGATAAATTTCCTGCGTAACTTATAAATCATTGTATTTCCTCCAGCTTATAACCGGCTCCCCGAATAAACCGGATTTCAACGCCCGCCTTCATGGACACGAGCTTTTTTCGGATATTGGAAATGTGCACCCAAATTACGCTGACATCCACATCGCTCTCCCAACCCCAAACGTGGGACATAAAATCGTCAACCGGGATAATGAAATTCGGGCGTTCCATGAGCATTTCCATAATTTGAAACTCCCGGCCGCTCAACGCCGCTTTCTCGTTTTTGAACTGCAGCTCGTAGGTGGAACGGTTGAGCGTGAGCCCCCGGAATGTACAAAGATCCGGTACATAACTGTCCCGCCTTCTCAGCATCGCTCTCACACGCGCAAGCAATTCCGGTATGGAAAACGGTTTCGGCAGATAGTCATCCGCCCCGGCGTCAAGCCCTTCCACCCGCTGGTATATCTCTGTTTTGGCTGTTAAAAACAGCGCAGGGGTAGAAATCCCCTTCTCGCGAAGACGCTTTAACACTTCTACTCCATCCAGCCCCGGCATCATAATATCCAAAACCAATCCGTCATATTCTTCGCTCTCCGCATAGGCAAGTGCGTCCATACCGTTTGAGACGGCGTCCACGCTGTATTGGTTCAATTCGAATATGTGTTTTAAGGATTTTAATAATCTTGTATCATCCTCTGCAATCAGTAAACGCATCCCGGCACTCTCCCCGCATGAATTTCTCTTTATGTTACCGTAACAGCCTTAACGCCAGCTAAAGGCAGCATTCCAATTCTCCTGATTTCTTTCTATTATAGCACGCCTTGAGCATATCCACGATTCAACTGCGGGGAAAATGCCTTACAAAGTTCACCCGCAATTCATAGCTTCTTTAGGGTGGATTTAGTTCGGACGGCTATCATTCAGATGGTAAACGCACAGCTGCCGCCTGTTGTAATTCTTTCGGGCAGCAGGCCAGGTTCTGATTGGCTGCACAGAATGACAGGAACGTGATAGTATCCAGTCTCTTTCTCCTAAAAGCAATGGGGACTATTGTGGTTATACGGGAATGAAACTGCGGCGATTTTCTGTTGATATAAGAAAACGCCGCCTTCCCCATTCTTTTCGCCAGGCAGCCGGAATCAGAACTACAACCAATGCAATGGAGGACGAATTTGTGGATCAAGAAACATACGAAAAAATAAAAAGAGGAAATGCGAGGGCCCTGGAAAAATTAATCGACGCACACCTGAAAAAAGCCTGGTTTATCAGCTGTCAGCTCACCAAAAACGTTTGCGAGGGCGCGCCGCTTCTCATTCATGCATGGAAAACGTCCATACAAGAGGTTGCGGGCGCCTCATCCGCCCCGGAGGAGGATTTCAGGGGAATTCTTCACAGCAACCTTTTGAAGCTGTACCTGATCGGCGAAAACGGAGATCCTGATTTTGAATCCATCCCCGCTGCGCAGGTTGCAAAAAAGTACCAGCCCTTTGTCAGGGAAATCGAATCGCTGCCGGATGATTTGAGGCCATGCTACTTAATGAACGTCTATGGCGGCCTCAGCGTCAGCCGTCTTGCCCAAATTTTTGATGTCCCTGCCGAATCCGTCTCAAAATCAGTCAGCCAGGCCACGGAGGATATTGCACAGAAAACCGGAGCTCTGCGCCGGGAACAGTGGGCAAACCGGGTTCAGCTTTCCGCAGAATTCAGGAATCCAAGCGACAGCGGGTTTGATGATGTTGTTATCCCGGATTATCTCTACACCTCCCTCATCCACGAAGTCAATCATCTATTCTCGAAGCCTGTCATTCACAGCAGAAAGGAACAACAAGCCATGGCAACACAAGCAAACCGCAATGGGACAAAAGCTGTGCCCGGGAATCATAGCAAAAGGACAAAAACCATCGTGCTGTCAGCCGCCGGCCTCATCGCAATCATTCTTGTAATTGTTTTAATTGTGAACTTCTTCAGCGGTAAAGCGGCGAAATCTTCCAGTATCACGACCTATCATGTCGAGGCAATTACCGCCGGTAATGTAGACACCACAATCAGCGGAAGCGGAACACTGACGCCTATTTCTCAGGAAACGCTGGTTACAACAAAAGCCGTTACCATCACTGCCGTAAACTATGAAGTGGGCGACACCGTGGAGAAGGACGCCGTTATTGCCGCCGCAGAAGATGAAAATGGGACACAAACCACATTTGCGGCGCCGTACGACTGTGTCCTGCTTGAATTGCCTATAGCTGACGAGGATGAATTGGCGGCAAACAGCCAGATTGCAATGATCATGGGTACTGACGGCTTTACTATGGGGATTGCCGTTGACGAATTGGACATTTCCACCGTTAAAGTCGGCCAGCAGGCAGACTTCACCATCGACGCTGTGGACGGCGACTATACCGGAACGGTTACCGCTGTTTCCTACAACGGAAGCTCCAACGGAGGCACAACAGCTTACCAGATTACAGCAACCGTGGGATATGTGCAAGGCGTATATCCCGGCATGAGCGCCTCGGCAGAAATTGTCATCGAGTCCAGCGGCGAGGGCCTGCTGGTTCCCGTTGACGCTGTGCGCACCTCGGGCGACAGCAATTACGTCTACCTTGCGCCAAGCGGTACTGCTGAGGGAACAGAATATGCAGGGGATGAACTGGATGTCTCCGAACTCACCAAGGTAACAGTCGAAACCGGAATGAGCGACGGCAGTTATATTCTCATTGAAAGCGATGACCTTGCCGAGGGCGATTTAATCGTAATTGCCAAGATTACCTCTACACAGATCGGTTCGGACAGTCAAAGCCAAGGCGGGTTCGGCGGTATGGGCGGATTCCCCGGAGGCGGCGGAATGGACTTCGGAGACTTTGATTTTGAGAATTTTGATCCCAGCAATATGCCCTTCAACGCAGGGGGCAGTTTCCCCAGCGGCATGGGCGGCAATTAACGGAGGCGTCGATATGATAAAGCTAAAGCATATTTATAAATCCTATTCCATCGGCGATGAACAAGTGGATGTTCTTCACGATATTAACCTTCATGTGAAGCCAAGGGAATTTGTATCTATTCTTGGGCCGTCCGGCAGCGGGAAATCAACGCTCATGAATATTATCGGCTGTCTTGATATTCCGGATTCCGGCGATTATGTCCTTGACGGCGAGTATATCGACAGCTGTACGGAAAACCAGCTTTCCGAGATCCGGGGCAAAAAAATCGGATTCATTTTTCAGCAGTTCAACCTGCTTCCCGAACTGACCGCATACGAAAATGTGGAAATGCCGCTTTTGTACCATAAGCTCTCTGCGTCCCAGCGCAGGGAGAGGGTGGAAAAAACACTGTCGCAGGTAGGCCTGGCCGACCGGATGAAGCACAAGCCAACACAGCTTTCAGGCGGCCAGCAGCAGCGAGTGGCCATCGCCCGCGTGCTTGCAGCACAACCATCGATTATCCTGGCAGACGAGCCCACCGGAAATCTCGATTCTTCTTCCGGCTCCGAAATTATGGCGATTATTCAGGATCTGCATAAAGCGGGGAATACCATTGTTCTGATTACCCACGATAAGGGGGTTGCCGAACAGGCACAGCGCAGAGTGTATGTGCACGACGGGATACTGACAGAGAGTGAGGCAAGAGCATGACGCTGAAAATTATCAAGCTATCCCTCAGGGCAATCTACAGCAATAAAATGCGCTCCTTTCTTACCATGCTGGGTATCATTATTGGTGTGATGGCCGTTGTCATCCTGGTGTCCATTACGCAGAACGCAGCCAGCGGCATCACTGACAGCATTGCCAGCATGGGTTCGGATCAAATCACCGCCTCGATTGTAGGAGAGGACGTATCCGTCAGCCGCGAGGGGATCGAGACTCTCAGCAGCTATGGGGCAATTGATAAAACAGCGCCGGTGATTACCACCAGCCAGACTGTAAAACACAACAGTGAAAATGGCTCCTATTCCATTGTTGGCGTTACCAATGACTATTTCGACGTACAGGCTGCGGACATTCAAAGCGGGCGCCTGATTGTTGATTCTGATATTGAATGGACCACCAATGTAGCGATCATCGGTACAGAAGCCGCAACGGATTTGTTTGGAACTTGGGATGCCGTGGGCGGTACCATCACGATTGGGGAACGGAATTATAAGGTCATCGGTGTGCTGGAGGAACAGGGAAGCAGCCTTGTAGGCTCGCTGGACAGTAAAATTCTCATCCCATACACCACAGCCGAACGCATTACAGGCCAAAAATCGGTATCCACTTTCTACGTCAAAGCTGCAAGCTCCGGTTCCGTAAATACGGCGATCAATATGGTTGAATCCTTTTTGCTGCAAACGACCCGGGATGAGGACAGTTTTACGGTCAGCAATCAGTCAGAGGTTCTGGATGCGATGGATGATGTCAGCAGCACCATGTCCCTGTTATTGGCGGGTATTGCCGCCATATCTCTGCTGGTAGGCGGCATTGGCATTATGAATATAATGCTTGTCTCCGTAACTGAGCGTACAAGGGAAATCGGGATCCGTAAAGCGGTTGGCGCAAAAAGGCAGCATATTATGCTCCCATTCCTGTGCGAATCGTGTATCCTCTCGGTCCTTGGCGGATTGATCGGATTGGCCTTATCGGTTGCCGTCATCAGTGTATACAATTCAGCCGCCGCAAGCAGCGCAGCCATAAACTGGGGGATCGGCATGGCGGCTATCGCATTTTGTGCGGTGATAGGCGTATTATTCGGCAGCTATCCGGCGGCAAAGGCATCCCGCCTCCAGCCCATTGACGCGCTGCATACCTCGTGAAGCGCGGAGCCTTGTCAAAAACAGTATTGTGATCCGCTTGAGCCCATACTATTTTTTGTTACACGGGTATCCATCCTAACGCGCTGCGTTAGAATTCGGAAGAAGTCCGGCCTTTTTCTATAGAAAAGGCCGGACTTCTTTAAAGTTAATGAAAGCGGGACTCCGTATTGGTGAAAGACAACGATTCCATTTTTACTATTTAATTTTGCCAAGGCTTCGTTGCCTGCCCTCGGCAGAAACGTGGGTTTTCTCATACTCAAAGCGTCAAAATCCGGAGCAAGCGGACTATAGCTTGCTCCGGCGTAGAAAAAACGGCTAAAATGGGAATTTGTTTGCACTATGTACTTCTGAAAAATAGCATCTATAGTGGATTATCGGAAACCGCTCCCGTTGATGAACAGAGTCGTTCCTGCGCGGGCACCTGAAAACAACGCCATCTCAGCGGCGCTTGAGACGGAAGAAGGATCCCGCCTCCGAACTGTGTGACAACACGCTTTTCGCAGCTGCGCCAAGTATCCTTCATTTTTGCGGAAGTCCCGAGCCGGGATCGTCAGGCTTTTTTCTCCTGCGTTCCTGCGCACAGAAGGGACAGCCGCTGCCGCGGGCTCTGGTATCTGGCGTTGCCTGCCAGCTATGGCCGAATTCGCATCGCCACCAAACTTTTTTGTTGGAATGTGCCGCATATTGATCCGGAGCCCTATCATTTCTGGCCATATCCCACTGGGCAATTAATTCCGGATGCTCCTCTGCGATAGACCGGTGCCGGACAGGTTTCCGACAGTATGGACACCCCTGGCTTTTGATCTGCCCAATCACCGTCCTGTGCCATGTATGCCCCTCAGAGCACTTCCACCAAACCCGTTTTCCACTACACGCGGTTACGTCATACGGCGTCAACGGTGCATTTCGGACGCTGTCCCACTGATGGATGATTTCAGGATACAGCGCCCCCAGACAGTTCTCCGGGGAAGCCCGATGCCCCGAGCAGAACGGACAGCCATCCCCCCGCTGATATCGTTTTGCTACGGTTGTCTGCCATTCGTGCCCCTTGGGGCACCTCCACCAAACCTTCCGGGCGCTCCTGGCAAGCACATTCTCCGGTGTCAGCAGGCCGTTCTTTGTGGGATGCCACTGTGCAGCCAGCTGCGGAGCCAGATTCGCCAGACAGTTTCCTGCCCAAACCCTGCGGTTATTGCAGTACGGACACGCCTTCTGAGCGCCAAACACCTGCGCTTGGCTCACGGTATCCTGCCACTCATGTCCTTTTTCACATTGCCACCATACCTTCTTATTGGAGTGAGGCGCGATTTCCTGAGCTGTACAGCAATTTGTCGACGGATGCCAGAGCGCCGCCAGACTCTCGTTCTGTGCCGCCAGGCAATACTCCGTTGACAACCGGCGATGATCACAGTAGGGGCAGATCCGATCCGGGGTGTATTTCTGCAGCGTATTCGGTGTATCCTGCCACTCGTGCCCTTCGGGACAACGCCACCAAAATTTCTGATTGGAATGCGGTGCAACCTTGTCCGGTAAACGGTTATTTTTGAAAGGATGCCAATAGTCCGCCAGCTCCGGTGCTTCATCCGCCAAAGAGGTTCCCGGTCCAACAGCGCGCCTTTGACATACCGGACACTTTGAGCGATTTTTTCCCGTGCGTGTGTAAATCAGCGCCTTCCAGCTATGTCCGTACCGGCACTTCCACCAGACCCGCTTATCCGTTCCAGGAAGGACATCCGTGGGTTTAAGCGGCGCGTTTTTCTCCAGATCCCATTCCTGCGCAATCTCAGGAAAAACTGCGGCCAGACAGGTTTCTGCCGTGACCCGCAGATGAGAACAGTAGGGACAGCCGGAGTTGTGCCGGGTGCGGTTCGATATGGTCGCCTGGTACTCTTTTCCGCAATTCGGGCACTTCCACCACCTCTTTGCGCTCAGCCCCGGCGAAACAACCTCCGGGGTATCCCGATTCCGTTGGCTCCACTCCCGGGCCAGGGCGGGATACCGCACTGCCAGCGATCGTTCTCTGCGGGTGTGATAATAGAACTCCTCGATTTTCCAGTGGTCATGCACATGATCCGGCTCCATGTGCACGCCCGCCGTCAACAGCATCACATACTGAATCAGCCGGTTCAGATAGATGTTTCTGTCAGAGGCCGGATAGGTGATCACATCGTTTTGGATTCTGATCTCATCCTTCTGTTCAGGAACCTCCTTGAGCCGGATGACACGATACCCTAATTGCCGCAGGAGAGCGTCCTTTCTGGCATCCCGCAAAGCAGCCTCCGGCGTTCTGTGACGGTACCCATCGATCTCCAGCGCAACAGGCGGCATTCCCGGCTTTTTGCAGCGGATCTCAATATCGATCGAATACCGCCCTACCGGTATCTCACAGGCGCAGTCCACCCCGCTATGGTGCAGGTAGTAATACAGCGCCCTCGCCGGATAGGATATTCGAAAATGCTTTGCACAGATTGGACATCCCCGCAGCAACATGGTTCGGTTGCTAATACGATCCGCCCAAATGTGTGACGGATCGTAGGAACATTTCCAAAGCACCTTCTTGCCGCTGTAGGGAGATACATCCCGGGGTGTCAGTGTTCCGTTTCCTCCGTAGTACCACTGCCTGGCCACCTCCCCATAGAGCACTTCCAGGTTGTACTGGGAGCTCACCCGCTCATGGCTGCAATAAGGGCACAGTCCGTCGGCCTTCTGTGCAAGATTGCGGCGGTATCGCTCCACCGCGGATGCCTGTTCTTTGATCGATCTTGTCCAGGTATGTCCCTCGCCGCATCTCCAGTGGGCAACATACCCGGATTTCGGGAGCTGATCGCTCAGACTCCCCTGATTGTTTTCAGCGTCCCAGTAGGAAAGCATCTCCGGATATAGCAATGCCGCATTGTAAAAAGGGCTCGCCCTCTCGTGGCTGCAGTAGGGGCAAAATATCCGGTCCGGATGCCTGCGGTTCATTTTGTTGGGCGATGCCTCCCAGGTCAGCGTGCAGACCGGGCACTTCCACTGAACCTTCTTTCCCGAAGAAAAGCCAACGTCCGCCGGCGAATGCGTGTTGGCCCCCTCCAGATAGCACCGAAGCATATCGCCGCGATTATTTTCGCCGCACCAATCAAGCAAACTTTTCAATTGTCTCTACCTCAATTCTTTATACTGGAATTTTCATTATATAGTATCGCTCCCATCCATACAAGTTAAAAAGCAACTGTGCTCAGCCCGAATTTCCCGCAGAGGGCAACTTTCAGCCCCCCTTCTGGAACGGAAAGCAACTGCCGGCAATTTTCCCAATATCCCAGCCCAATTGGCACAGCTGCAACGCACTCGCCGGATGGTCTGGTAAAGCGGTAACCGTTATTGATAAACAAAAGGCTGCTCCGTACACTCTGTGAGTGGTACCAAGCAGCCTTTCTTTGACTGGTGTCCTCATCCGTATTGCTCCGTCCATTTTTCTCTTCCTGCACGAAAAAGATGGTATCAACGCGGATTGCCGTAGTCCATGCCCTTCTGACTGGAAAGCAGATTGCTGAAATGGGTGGTGTACGGCGTTCCCAGTCCTTGGCGAGGGAGCACCACTCTTCAATGGAAAATCAGCAGCCAGCCCAGATTCACGCCTGAGAGATACTGCCGATAGAGCATTCCCGCCATATCCGATTTTTCCTGTACGGTGGCCATATGGCGGCCGCGAGTGTTGTGGCATCCATATAGAACGTTTATGTCAAAGACACTCCTCTGCAAATTTTAATATGACTCATACTGCTCCAGGATTAAAAAGTGATTTATACTGTGACTTCTTTAACAAGAATTAGCCCCGCATGGATCATTTATCCATGCGGGGCTGTTGTTGTGAGAGGCACATGAAAAAGATATTTGGCAATTTGGCGTATGGATCTGAACCCTCGTAAGTCGCAAAAAGTTGGTAGCGACAGCGAACCGTTGTGAGGGCGTTTACAACTAAACAGGTGAGCCAAGCGTGACTTTTTGCGAAAGAGGAGGAGTAGCGGCGTGAGTGCGCTCTGACTTTTATAAATAGGAACCCCCCGGCAAAGCCGGGGGTTCTTCATAGACGGGCAAAGCCCTCTAATACTAGCAGCACGCGTCACGTCGCGTTGGTACGGTCTGCCAATTGCGAGAGATTGTTAC
>JAETPU010000053.1 GCA_021771035.1 Marvinbryantia formatexigens
ACTGGACAAGGGCTGGACAGAACCGGGGGACTTCACAGGACTTAAAGGCAGTCAGCGAAGCCCTGTCCTATCTCCGGCAAAAGGGGCTTTCCACTGTGGAGGACTTAGAAGCATTTTTGGAATCTTCCGGGAAATCAGCCGCAGATTACCGCAATCAGATGAAGCCAAAGGAAGTCCGCAGCAAAGTGATTGACGGGATTCTTGCCAGCCGGACAGACTGCAAGGAATGTAAGCCTGTCTATGAGAAGTACCAGAAGATATTTTTTAAGAAAACAAAGGAGAAATTCAAACAGGAACACCCGGAGGTTGCCCGGTATGCGAAAGCCGCCGCCTACCTTGCCAAGCACCCGGACGATAAGGACAGCACCCAAAAGGAGCTGCAAGAGGAGCAGGAAAAACTTCTCAGCGAAATCGCAGAGCTGAAAGAACCTTTGACCGAGGTTCAGGAGGATTTGAAGAAGCTGCGGGACATCCGCTACTGGGTACGGAAAGCCACACCCGGCACAGAGGAAAGCAAAGAACCGCCCAAGAAACAGCCTATCAAAGAAGTCTTGCAGGATAAGGCTGACGAGAAAAAGGCTCAAAGAACCGCCCCGGCACAGGCGAAACACAGACAACAGGATATGGAACTTTAACAGGCACTTGCCATTTTCAATCAGAGAATGTCAGGTGCTTTTCTTATTTGCACGAGTGACGAGCTGGGCGGATATGCTTGCATATCCATTCAGCGACCACCGTGACAGCGTGGGAAGCTTTCCCACGAATCAAGGAGGGATAGATTTGAATGTATTTAAAGCTGTGAAGCAGTCCGTCACAACAAGACAGGCTGCGGAGCATTATGGAATCCATGTAGGTCGGAACGGGATGACTTGCTGCCCGTTCCATAACGATAAAACCCCAAGCATGAAGCTGGATCGGCGTTACCACTGCTTCGGCTGCGGTGCGGATGGGGATGTGATTGATTTTGCCGCCGCCCTGCATGGGCTGGGAAAGAAAGATGCCGCCGTACAACTGGCACAGGACTTCGGGCTTTCCTATGAGGACTGGAAACCGCCGGGAAAGGCAAAAAAGCCAAAGCCCCGGCAGAAATCCCCGGAGGAACAGTTTCAGGAAGCAAAGAACCTCTGCTTCCGTATCCTTGCCGATTATCTTCACTTGCTTATGGCATGGAGAACGGACTACGCCCCGCACTCCCCGGAGGAAGCCTTTCATCCCCGGTTTGTGGAAGCCTTACAGAAGCAAGCCCAAGTGGAATATCTGCTGGATGTGCTGCTGTTCGGGGAGACAGAGGAAAAAGCGGCTTTGATTACGGACTACGGAAAGGATGTGATACAGCTTGAACAACGAATGGCAGAGCTTGCAGCCGCAGACGCAGCAAGAACTAAAAAACACCATGAACGCTATGCAGCCGCCACAGAGCGTTGAGGAAATCAAGGCGGGGCTGGAAACTACCGAGAAAGGCGGTGTCCGTCAGAGCATACGGAACTGTCTGACCGTATTCCAGCGTGACCCGCTGCTTTCCGGGGCTATCGCATACAACATCCTGACCGACCGCAAGGACATCATAAAGTCCATCGGTTTTCACAGAGAAAGCACCGCCCTGAACGATACGGACATGAAGTATCTGCTTCTTTATCTGGAAGAAACCTACGGGCTTACCAATGAGAAAAAGATTGATAACGCCATCGGGATTGTGGCGAATGA
>JAETPU010000029.1 GCA_021771035.1 Marvinbryantia formatexigens
TGCCGAACCCACTGCGCAGCACACAGATTCCCAGCAAAAGAACCATGCAATTGCGCAAAAACGCCCTGCTGACTGTCGCAGAATTTTTCATTCTATCCATCCCGCTTTGCAGTCCGGCTTTTTCTGTATCATTTCAGCCGGAATCCCAAATTTGTCACATATCCCATTGTGCTGAAGCCATAATAAATATAACTCTCATCATCTGAAGTGTTTTGGCAAGAAAGCCCGCCGACTAATTTAACACCACCGGACGTAGGAATGAAAATAGGGCCCCCACTATCCCCGTGCTTTGCAGCCTTTACAAAAGAACAGGTAGACATTCCATTCAAGATATAATCAGTCTTTTTATCTCTAATGGCTGTATTTGTCATAGAAACATATCCAGTTGTATACCCGGTAGCCATCCCATTTTTACTAATTGCAGTTCCCTGAGGCGCAGAGGCAATGGATGTTACATACCGCTGACCAGTTTCCGCTAAGACATAACTACTTCCCGAATAGGAAGAATTTGTAACTTCGGAAATAGAGTAATCTCCATATCCTCTATCTTTATAATTAGAAACTTTAATTTTGGCTACTTTAATCCCATTATAAGAAATATTATTCCCCGCATAGAGATCATGTCCACAAGAGACTAAAGCATCCTTTCCATTATAAGTTCCCATAACTGTGATACTACAACCATTTGAAGTTTCACTTGTGATTTTTCTGCCTCCAGGCAAAATACTTGATAAAGTCTGCATCGGAGCCCCTTCCCGAAACACAATGGGCTCGCTACTTCTGCGGCGGTAGAAGCTCAGCTGGGCCTCCTCCAAATCCGACGCCTCCACAGAGATGGCAAACTGGTTTTCCTTACGATCCACACCATAGCTGGTTACCGCGTAATCCTCCAGCATCTCCTCGGCAACACTCTCCAAACTATTCAGATAATTGAGGGAATAGGTTACCTTTTCGAATACCACCTTATCGGAGTTTCCGCACAGTTCCCGGTATTTGGCCTGGTTCTCTGGGGTATTTTCAGTGAGTTGGATTACCAGCTTATCGTCGTCGATATACTCCCCGCCATACTCGTCGGGATAATAGGGCTGCAGGCTCTCCGGTTCCTTCTCAAAGCTGTCCCACAGCAGCTGATACGCGTCCAGGGCCTCTTCCTGCCGGGACATAGCTCTCTCTGCCGCTAGTTCCCCGGCATCCCGCTGCTGGGTAAAGCCCATACACAGTGCCACCACGCACAGACACAGAACGACCGCTGCCATTCGTTTTGCCTTCTTCACAGTTGTCATCTCCTTTGGTGTTAGAATTCATGTTTTATTAATTTTATCGTAATACTTATATAAAATAATATCAACAGTTTATATTTATCTATTCAATGTATATAGTCTGGTTTTATTCCTTTGGCACTTTAAAAACAGATCGGGGTGGGCAAAAGGGCAGCCCACGCGGCGGCTTTTGGGCCAAAACGCAACTGATAAGCTATAGCATACCGTCCCAGGGGAAAAAACGAAAGAATGGGACGGGAGCCTAAAAGCTTTTGTCCCATTGTGTTTTTGCCGGCCCCGTCAATGCAGCGTATAGGCTCTCCGGTAATGGGCGGGGGTATCCCCGGTGAGCTGGCGGAATATCTGGAAAAACTGCGCCTCATTGCGGTAGCCGCAGGCAATCTGAATTTCCTGCAGGCTCAGGGTGGTCTCCAGAAGCATCCGTTGCACCAGCCGTACCCGACAGGCAGCCGCGTAGGCCAGGGGGGATTCCCCTACCAGGGCCTTAAACATCCGGCAGAAATGGTATTTGCTCACATTGGCCTGCCGGGCCAGCTGTTCCAGGGAATAGGGCAGCTCCGGATGTTCTCGGATCCGGCCTGCCGCCGCCAGCACCGCCCCCGCGCAGGCCCCCTGGGCGAGATGCCGCTGGCTCTCCTGGCGAAGGTGTTCCTGATAGAGCAAAAATAAAATTTCCAGGATACACTTTTTACTCACCAGTTCCAGAACCTGGCTATGCTCCAAAAAAGCCTGATAGAGCTGGGCCAGCTGAGCCTGAACAGCGCCGGGGGCCTGCAGCTGTATCACCGGAGGAAACGAGATTTCCTGGCCCTGGGGCAGGGAAAACCCCAGATGGTAGCAGTGATATCCTCCTCCGCCGCACACCTGCATCCCCGGTTTGCGGAAAAAGAGCATCCCCGGCGCTGTGGCGCGGAACACGCCCTGAGTCTCAACCGTTCCCTGTCCGCCGGTGATGAGATCGATCTCATAATGCTGCGTAAACCGCCGCTCATAGCTTTCGCCGGGAGCCAGGGCGTTGGCCGCATCAATCCTGTGGAGATACAGGAACTGAGGATCCGCCTGGTTGAGGGAAGCAATCTCCATGCTATCCCCTCCTTTTCAGCCGTTTTATTCATTGTAGCATACAGGGGAAGCTCTATTCAATCAAAAGAGCAATATTCCATAGTATTATGGCAAAAAGGCGCCTGACGCCGTCCCTGCCGCACCGCTATACTATAGCTATGGACGCCCGGCCCTTATGGGAGACGGGCAAACCGGAAAGGATGCAATAGGATGAAATTTGATACTCCTCTGACCCGTGAAGAAATTTGCTCGGTAATTGAAGGCAAGGGAGCCGCCAGGCGGGTGCCCATCGCCATTCAGCTGTGGAGCCATCCCAATGTGATGGGAGAGCAGAAAGAGGCCTTTCAGGAGCTTTTGGACAGCTATCCCAGCGATGTGGAGCTTTTCACCTTCCAGGTGCCGGATGTGTTTGCGGCCCCGCCAGACGATCCCTCCTACCGCTGGCTCAACTATGACAATCCCTTCGGGCCCGACACCCCTTTGGACGCCATCAGCGCCATTGACGACTGGGACAAGCTGGATGACATTCTGGCAGACTTCCCCTCACCGGACTATAAAGGGCTGATTCCGGCCGATGTCACTCCCCGCGGAGAGACCTACCGGGTGGGCGTGTGGTGGTTTTGGCTGTTTGAGCGTTTTTGGTCCCTGCGGGGAATGGAAAACGCCCTGTATGATTTCTATGAAAACCCAGATGAGGTCCACCGGCTGTTCCGTGCCCTGACTGATTTTTATAAGGTGTTGATCCGCCGGGGAAAGGAGGAGATGGATCTGGACGCCGTCTGGACCAGCGACGATATCGGAACCCAGACCGGGCCCTTTTTCTCTCTGGAGATCTTCCGGGAGTTTTTTAAGCCCTACTATCAGGAACTCATTGACTATGCCCACCAGCTGGGGCTTCATTTCTGGCTGCACACCTGCGGAAATATCGAGCCGTTTATCCCGGATTTGATTGAAATCGGCCTGGACGTGCTGCATCCCATCCAGAAATACACCATGGACGAGCGCAAAATCGCCGCTGAGTATGGAGACAAGATCTGCATCTGGGCCGGCTTTGATGTGCAGCGCATCATCCCCTATGGCACGCCGGATGACGTCCGCCAGGAGGTGCGCTTTATGATGGATACCTATTACCGCCCCGAGGGGCGCCTGATTATGGCGGCGGGAAACAACATGACCGCGGATACTCCTTTGGAGAGTATGCGGGCGCTGCTGGACGAGAGCCTGCGTTACGGTACTGAGATTGCCAGCCAAAAACAGGGTTGATGCGGGGCTTTCCCCACACCGGCACGCAGTTCTCCCGGCTGGCGCACAGGTGTGGGGCAACGCAGGTATCGGTAGTCCCTAGTGTGAGTCGGCCCAAGGGTGTCCAAGTATGGGCCGGAAAGTTGAGAAAGTTTAATTCCCAGCTTTTTTTCCAGCCTCTACTGATTGAGTGAGAAAAACTCCCCCAAGGGGGAGATACCCAAGAGGGGGCACGCCTCTTGGGCGGCTCTTTCCCCCTTTTCTGGCCGTGCAGACCACCATTTGGAACTTGCTGCGGAGTTTTGAACTTGTTTCAAAACTCACGGAGGTACTATAGGATTACCGTTTCGATTGAGCCCAGAGTACCTCCCGGCATTGAGCGGGCAGGGAGAGAAAAATTAAAAAGTGTAGCTCTTCTTTATTTGCATGAAATAGGGTGAGTTGCACCCATATACAACTATCATCCAATTTCCTTCCCAAAGCCCCTGCCGCCGGGATGCGGGTAGTTCATTTTTGGCCTAGTAGTACAGCATCCCTTATGAGAATTGAAACTTGTTTCAATTCTCCGTGGTTAATGTCAGCAGAAAGTTTCCAAAGACTACAAAGTGGAGAGAGGATGCGGGGCTCTCTGAGTGAAATTGTTGTCCCAATCCTACAGAGCCCCTGAGAGTTTTGAAACAAGTTCAAAACTCCGCAGCTATTTTATTCTCCCCTTTGGAACCCCACTCACTTTTAAAAACGACAAGGGATACTAAGGTTTTGAAAAGCTGGGGAAGTTTTGGCTTATCCAAAACTTCAAAGGGACACTGAAGGACTAAGACTAGAATTAAACTGCGAGTGTCCCGGTACCCCTAGCTTTGATTTTACCCCGCTATTACGGCAGAATTTTTATAGACGGAACTTGAATGAACTACGGAAGTTTTGGGCTTGTCCCGAAACTTCTAAGGGATGCTGAAGGACTAAGACCTGAATCAAGCTGAGAGTGTCCCGGCATCAGCGGCATCGACCCAGGTATGGGTTTTGAAACCAAGAAGAGCTTGCGGGTTCTTGGTTTCTACCAGCCTCTACTGATTGAGTGCAAGGAACTGCCCCCAAGGGGGTGATACCCAAGAGGGGGAACGCCTCTTGGGCAGGTCTTTCCCCCATTTCTGACTGCGCAGAAATGGGGTGCCCCCGCGGCATGAGCGGGCAGGGTGCAAAAAATAAAAAGTGCAGTTTTTCTGAATTGGCATGGAATAGGGTGAGTTACACCCATATACAATTACCATCCAATTTCCTTCCCAAAGCCCTGCCGGGGGCGGTACTTTCTGGTTGCAGAAAGTACCCAAAGACAAAAAAGGAGGGAAGGGGTTTCGATTCCCCTTCCCTCCTTTTGACCACCCATCCCACAAACGACAAAGGATGGGGCCAGCCCCCTCCTTTGATGAACCCCCGGATTACGGTAGAACTTTTATAGACAGCAGTAGAATTAACTACGGATGTTTTGGGCTTGCCCGAAACTTCACGGAGGTGCTGTACAACTAAGCATCGAATATACTGAGAGCACCTCCGAGCGTCCCCGGGTTACGGGAGTAATTTGATAGACAGAACTAGAATTGACTACGGAAGTTTTGGCTTGCCCGAAACTTCTATGGGGTTACCGAGGAAGGTAAATTGACCCAGGCTTAACGTGCGTTAGTATTCACCAAAACGCTCTCCATTCTGCGGCGGGGAGTTCCATCCGGCATGGTGCATCATCTATTGGGCCGCGGCAGAATTCGGATAGAACTTTTGGAATTTCCGGGCGTTTCTTGAGATCCTGAAAAAATTTCTTGACAAACGGGGGAGCATTCCTGTAGAATGACGACATAGTTAGTTTAAGCTAACCGTGTTGTCCTTGTATCGTTTCCGTATCAAGCTCCTTCATCAGCCGCTATTCGGCAATGTTTGAACCTTTGGGTTCATTCTGCCGGTCAGGAGCAAAGGGCCGTCCCTATCCGAGAATGCCCGAAGCGGCGCTGTTTTCAGAGGACTCTGTTAGTCTGAACTAACGCAATTCTATCCTCTCTCATTTTGGGAGGAGACCGCACTGAAACTGTTCTTATGAATAAAGCTAAGAAAAGGGGAGAATCTGCTGTGAGCGTTGTCATTATCGGAGGAAACGACTGTATGGTATGCCGGTATAAGCTGTTGTGCCGGCAGTACCAATGCAAGCCCAAGGTGTTTACCCAGATGAGCGGTTCCATGAAGGATAAAATCGGAACCCCGGATCTGCTCATCCTGTTTACCAACACCGTATCCCACAAAATGGTGCAGTGTGCCATGAGTACGCTCAAGGGGAAAGGGACTGTGGTTGCCCGTTCCCATTCCAGTTCCATGGCTTCGCTGAAAAATATCCTGGAAGCGCATCTTCAGGGGGAAAGCGCCCGGGGCTGAGGGAATTTCAGAGAGCGCCGGTATTCTCTGTTTCCGGCGATCCATCCCAGGGAGAATGGCTGACGGGCGGGAACCGGAACCGGGCCGGACACCGAAAACAGGCGGTTATACGGCCGCCAGAGCGTTTTCCATACCTTTCTCTGCCGCGGGAGTGCAGATAATGTGAATTTTCTTCTGCTGCGGTTGCGTCCGAATGGGCGAGCGGCTATAATAGGACTATCGGATGTTTGAGAGAAAGGAAAAAATGAATGAAACGATTTTTCGGGGCCATCGTCCAGTATATCAAGGACACGGACCGGTGGCTTCTTTTACTATGTATGATAGCCTCAGCCTTCAGTGTGGTTCTGCTTTTGGGGATTACCAATTCGGAGATGGTGAATTCCCGGCGGGTGGTCATCGTCCAGGCCGGGGCGGCGGTCATTGGCCTGACAGTTGCCATCATCATGTCCAAAATCGATTACCATACCATGGCCAAGCTGTGGAAATTCCATGTGCCGTTCACCCTGCTCCTGGTGCTGCTCACCTTCTTTTTTGGCCTGCAGCGCAGCGGCGCAGACGACAAGGCATGGCTGCCGCTGCCCTTCGGCCTGTCGCTGCAGCCTGCGGAGCTGCTGAAAATCAGCTTTATTCTCACCTTTTCCCTGCATTTATCCAAGGTGAAGGAAAATTTGAATTCCCTGAAGAACATCGCGCTTTTGTGCGTCCACGGCGCCATCCCCACTCTGCTCATCCATTTTCAGGGGGATGACGGAACGGCCCTGGTGTTCCTGATGATTTTCCTGTTTATCCTGTTTTCCGCGGGGGTATCCTGGAAATATATCCTGTCCGCTGTGGGAGTTTTGGCGGTGGGTATCCCGGTGGCCTGGTTCGGGATTATGAGCAATGACCAAAAGCTGCGGGTGCTCAGTATTTTCAATCCGGCCCTGGATCCTCAGGGAATCGGCTACCAGCAGCTCAAGGGGCGCATTGCCATCGGCTCCGGGCAGATTTTCGGGACAGGGATTTTTTCCGGCGATCACTACTATGTCCCGGAAATTCAAAACGATTTTATTTTCTCCTTTATCGGCGAGGCCCTGGGGTTTGTGGGAACCATCGCCACCCTGATTCTCCTGGGCGCCATCTGTTTTAAAATCCTCTGGAACACGCGCCACTGTTCCGATGACTTGGGTTTTTTCATCTGTGTCGGTGTGTTTGCCATGTTCAGCGTGCAGATTATGGTGAATGTGGGGATGTGCCTGAGTATGCTTCCGGTCATCGGGCTGACACTTCCATTTTTGAGTGCGGGCGGAACCTCAGTGGTGACTCTGTATCTTGGAATTGGGCTGGCCTTGAGCGTGTATGTACACAATAAGCCGCGTCTGTTTTATAACTAAATAGATAAACCAGAAAATCCCCCGGCAAAAGCCGGGGGATTTTTGATTCTATTTCGCTGGTGTGGAAATCCAATGTCCGGGCCGGCAAGGGCGCCCTGCAAAAAGCCTTCGCCGCAGGCATCGGGCCAAGTAGGCTGTCAGCGGCAGGCTATTGGACATAGGCGGTACTGTTAGAACAGCAGGCATCCGTCTGCGGGCTGCAGAGCCAAGCGCCGCAAGTACAAAAATTCGGCGCATCTTGGACGCTTTCCGGCACCAGGGCCCGATAGAAACGCGAAGAGAAGCGGAAAGCTGGGGTAAAAAAGCCCGCGGCGCCAAAGCATTCCGTCAGTTAATTTCGGTATGGGTGGCGGCATCAAAATCCAGCAGATAGCGCTTATACACCACGCTGTTGATACGGATTTCGATATTGGCGGTTCCCTCGCCCTCAAAGATCACTCTCCAGGACTTGGCTTTACTGGGAGTGAGGGTTTCTTCCTCAATCTTTTCCCCATCCATAAAGGCCTGAACCGTCACCTGGGAATTATTTTCCTTGGGCAGGGGGACGCTCACCGCCACCTTGCGCACACTGTCGTTGCCGCTGACCTTCAAATCCACGCGGCCTCCGTCCTCAATCATGGATCCGCTCTCGGGGGACTGTTCAATGATCTTGCCCTTGGCCTCCTTGGCATCGGTGACGGTCTCCCGGTCGCCGATTTTCAGCCCGGCCTCGCCCAGCTTCTCCTTGGCCTCCTCCACCGTCAGCCCTTTCACGTCCGGAACCTCTACCTGTTTGGTGGTGGAGCCCATGCTCACATACACGACGATGGTTTCCCCCGTGTTGATGGTTCCCCCCACGGGAGGATCCGTCTTGACGACCTTTCCCGCCCCGATGCTGGGATGGTTGACCTGCTGCTCCTCATATTTGAGCCCCAGCTCCTCCAAACGGGCATAGACTGCGGCGGAATCCTGGCCGGAATAATCCTCTACGGACATGGACTGGGTTCCTCCCGAGACCTTGATGGTGATGATGGAGCCCTTCTTTACCACGCGGCCTTCCTTGGGCTCCTGATGGTAGATAGCGCCTTCCTCAACACCCTCCTGGAAGGAAGTCTCCTCCACCTGGATATTGAAGTTCTCCAGGTATGTTTCATTTTCCTTGACGCTCTCATAGGTGAGCCCAATCAGGTTGGGGACCCGTACATCATCCGGGGACTGGAAGGGGTTATTGATCCGCAGCATCCCCGCAATAAACAGAACCGTTGCCAGCACAAAGGCGGCGGCAATTCCGGTGAGGATTGGGATGACCGGCAGCGGCCTGCGCACCGGCTGCCCTTTCTTTTTTCCCTTGGCTGGCTCTTTCCTGGCGTTTTTCACTTCACTGTCTCCTTCAGGCTGTTTGGGAACAAAGTGCTCGGGGTCCTGCAAAAAGCGCTCCAGCTCCTCCAGCATGGCCTGCGCCGATTCATAGCGCAGGCGGGCGTTTTTCTGCATCGCCCGCATGGTGATGTCCTCAAGCCCCTTGGGAATGTCCGGGTTGAGGGTGCACAGCTTGTCAGGCTCGTTCTGGATCTGCTTGAGGGCCACGGATACCGGAGTGTCGGCCTCAAAGGGAAGCTGTCCGGTGAGCATTTCAAAGAGCATAACGCCCACGGAATAGATATCCGTCCTGGCGTCGGTATTCTCACCCCTGGCCTGCTCCGGGCTGATATAGTGCACAGAGCCGATGGCGTGATCCGTCATGGTGGCGGCCTCGCTGCGGGCAAACCGCGCGATGCCGAAATCCGTTATCTTGATAGCCCCATCCTGCAGGAGCATGATGTTATGGGGCTTAATGTCCCGGTGGACAATCCCCTTGGAATGGGCATGCTGCAGGCCCTTTAAAATTTGCAGGGTGAAATAGCAGGCCTCTTTCCAATCCACAACCTTCTGCTGGTTGATATAGTCCTTTAAGGTGATACCGCTGAGGTATTCCATTACGATATACTGGATGCTGTCGGTAAACCCCACATCATAAATTTTGACGATATTTTCATGGGACAGCAGGGCTATCGCCTTGGATTCATTTTTAAAGCGGCGGACAAATTCCTCATTGCGGGCAAATTCCTCCCGCAGAATTTTGACCGCTACAATACGGTTCTCCTCCCGGTCCAGCGCCTGGTAGACGTTGGCCATCCCGCCGCTGCCAATGAGCTCTTTAATTTCATAGCGGGAATCCAGAACCGTCCCGATAGTATTATCCATTTTTTGGCCTCCTGAAAGTTAGTTCCTGACTGCGGGCTTTCGTTTAAACGGTCAGTATCACCGCTGTAATATTGTCCGACCCGCCGCGCTCATTGGCCAGGGCGATTAAATGGTTCACCGCTCCCTGCTCGCTGCGCTCCTTTACCACGGGGCCGATTTCCTCGTTGTCCACATAATTGGTCAGGCCGTCGGTGCACAAAAGAAGGCTCTCTCCAGGTTCCAAGGTCTCCTCCCGGTAATCCGGATCCACACTGGCCTGCACGCCAAGCGCCTTTGTGATATAGCGCTTTTTGGGGTGGGTTTTGGCCTCTTCCTCCGTAATCTTGCCGTCATCCACCAGAACCTGCACCACGCTGTGGTCCTTGGTGACAAGCTTTGCCCGGCCGTCCCGGATATGGTACAGCCGGCTGTCTCCGGCATAGGCGATATAGGCGGTATTGTCCAAAACCATCACCGCCACCGCAGTTGTACCCATCCCCGCCAGCTCCTGGTTTTTGGCTCCCCGGTCAAACACCAGGCTGTTGGCCGCCGCCAGGGCAGAAAACAGGATCAGTTTTATAGAGTTGGGACTGAGCTTCTGCAAGACGCTTTTTTCCAGCTGCTCACGAATTGCGGTGACTGCCATGGAACTGGCGATATTTCCGCCGTTGGCCCCGCCCATTCCGTCGCAGACCACAGCCCAGGCCAGATTTTCCGAGCAAATACGGTAATCATAGCAATCCTGGTTTTCCGTGCGCACCCGGCCCACGTCTGTGTTTCCTGCTGCTATCATTCGCTCCCGCTCCTTTCCCCGTCCGGGCCGCTGGGGCCGGACTCTTTGATGGCGCGGCCTCGCCCTCGTGCAGGATACTATCCCGCCGAAGCTGGCCGCAGGCCGCGTTAATATCGCTGCCCAGCTCCCGGCGGACTGTGGCGTTGACGCCGCCGGACTGCAAAATACGCTGAAAGCTCTGGATGCGCTGGGGCGAGCTGCGCCGGAAGCCCCGTTCCGCCACCGCATTGACCGGGATGAGGTTCACATGGCAAATCATCCCTTTCAGGCGGTGTACCAGCTCTCTGGCACAGGCATCCGTATCGTTGACCCCTGCAATCAGGGCATATTCAAAGGAGATTCTGCGCCCTGTGGCTGCAAAATAATCCCGGCAGGCGTCCAAAAGCGCCTCGACGTTCCATTTTGCATTCACCGGCATGGTCTGGCTGCGGATGGCATCATTGGGGGCGTGCAGGGAGATGGAGAGGGTCAGCCCCAGATTCTCCGTCTGCAGCCGCCGGATCCCATCCACCAATCCGCAGGTGGACAGGGACACATGGCGCAGGCTCAGGTTCATGCCATCGGCACTGGAGAGAATCCCCAGGAATTTCAGTACGTTGTCATAGTTATCCAGCGGCTCCCCAATTCCCATGAGAACCAGGCTGGAAACCTTTTGCCCAGTTTCCCGCTGGGCGGTATAAATTTCCTCCAGCATCTCGGAGGGCTCCAAGTTGCGTTTGAGCCCCAACAGGGTGGAGGCGCAGAACTTACAGCCCATCCGGCAGCCCACCTGGGTGGAGATACACAAGCTGTAGCCGTGCTTATACTGCATCAGGACGCTCTCCACGCATTCGCCGTCCGAAAGCCGGTAGAGAAACTTCACCGTCCCGTCCAATTTGGAAACCAGCTTGCGCTGGATGTCCAGCCTGGTGATGCGGTAATGCTGCTTGAGCAGCTCCCGGGTATCCTTGGAGAGATTGCTCATCTCCTCGAAGGAGAGCACCTGTTTTTGGTGCAGCCAGCGGTACACCTGTCCGGCCCGGAACTTTTGCAGTCCCAGCCCGGTAAATTCCCGCTGCAGTTCGCTCAGCGTGAGCGATTTAATATCCCGCTGTTCCAATTACTCACCTATTTTCTTCATCCGGCATACGAAAAAGCCATCCGGTCCCTGAGAATTGGGCAGCATTGTAACCCACGAGGAACCTATTCCATAATCATACAATATTTTAGGCAATTTTTCTATTTCAAATTCCTTATTTTTTTGCAAAAATTCCCCCACCACACCCTCGTTTTCCTCTTTACACAGGGTGCAGGTGGAATAAACCAGCACGCCGTCCGGTTTCACCGCCCCAGCCGCGTTTTGCAGAATGGACAGCTGGAGAGCGGGAAGCTCCTGGCAGGCCTGCCGGGACTGGTACTTGATTTCCGGTTTTCTGCGCACAACCCCCAGCCCGGAGCAGGGCACATCGCAAAGCACCCGGTCAAACTGCCGCTCCCAGGGTTCCCGGGCGTCCCGCACCATGGGGACAATGCAGGAGAGGGAAAGCCGCCGCGCCCCCTGGCGGATGAGCTGCACCCGGTGCTCATGCAGATCACAGGAGCAGACCTCCCCGGTATCCTCCATCATCTGGGCGATGGTAAAGCTCTTGCCTCCGGGAGCCGCGCAGGCATCCAGCACCCGCATCCCCTTTTGGGCTCCCAGCGCCAGCGCGCACAGCTGGGAGGAGAGATCCTGCACATGGAAGAGCCCCTCTGCAAAAAGAGGGCTCTGAGTCAGAGCGGCGGTGTGCTCCAGGCGCAAGGCGCCCGGCACGGGAGTTTCGGCTGCATCGAGCCCCTGGAGTTCCAGAAGGCGTATCAGCTTTTGGGGCGTTGTCTTTTGGGAGTTCACCCGCAGGTATACCGGCGGCGCGCCCAAAAAGCTGCCCAGAATCTCCTCGGCCAGCGCTTCCCCATAGGTTTTGCACAAATACTTTGCCAGCCATTTGGGGCAGGAATACCGCACGCTCAGATAGGATTCCGGCTTTTTCTCCCGGTTAGGATAGGGGATGTCCCCCAGCTGGGAAAGACGGCGCAGCACGGCGTTGATAAAGCCCGCGGCCCGCCCCATCCCCGACTGCCTGGCCAAATTCACGCTCTCACTGATGGCGGCCCTGGCGGGAACGCCCTGCAAAAACAAGAGCTGATAAGCCCCAAGCCTGAGGATTTCCCGCACAGTGGGATCCAGGGTATCCAGTTCGCGGTTTGCGCACAGGGAGATGCAGAAGTCCAGGGTGAGGCGGCGCTCCAGGGTGCCATAGAAGAGCGTAGAGGTAAAGGCCTTGTCCCGGCCCGAAAATCCCGCTAGCCGCAGAACGGCGTCCAGCTCCAGGGTGGAATAGGCTCCCTCCTGCTGTACGTGCTGTAAGGCCCTCAGGGCCGCCTGCCTTGGTGTCATGGTAGTCTCCTCTCTCAAAAAAGCCGTTCAAAGATGCGCCGCCGCAGATTTCCTCCCGCGCCTGGCGAGCCCGGCTTCACGGCATCGGCTCCAGCAACGCGCCCGGTGTGTGAACTCCCCGGGTCTTGCCAAAATGCGCCCGGCATCCGGCGGGACCGGTTTTTCTAGTCATCCCGGCGGGAGCGGCGCCCGTAGATTAAAATCATCCGCAGCAGGTTTGCCAGGGCCACCACCAGGGCCGCCACATAAGTCAGCGCCGCGGCGGTAAGCACCTTTCTGGCCCCCCGCAGTTCCTGCTCATCCAGCATCTGGGAGGAATCCAAAATGCGCAGCGCCCGGGAGCTGGCGTTAAACTCCACCGGCAGGGTGACCAGCTGAAAGATGGAAATCAGGGAAAACAGCAGCAGCCCGATGGTGACCAGCGGCTCAAAGGAGAACACAAGCCCCAGAAGAATCAGCGGCATGGACAAGCTGGAGCCGATATTGGTGACGCCTACAATGGCGGAGCGGATTTTGATGGGCAGATAGCCCACCGCGTGCTGTACGGCATGGCCGGCCTCATGGGCGGCAACGCCCACCGCCGCCACCGTTGCCACATTGTAGACGGAATCCGACAGGCGGATGACCCGGGAGGAGGGATCAAAGTGGTCGGTTAAATTGCCGGAGACGTGCTCCACCCGGATGTCATACAGGCCGTTGGCATCCAGAATCGCCCGGGCGGCATCCGCGCCGGTGAACCCCCTGGCGCAGCGCATCCCGCTGTATTTGTGAAAGGTGGTTTTCACCCGCACCTGGGCCCAAAGGGCCAGCAGCATGGCGGGCACCACCAAAATCAGATAGTAGTAATGGCTGGCAAAATAGTATCCCCACATAGAAACGTAACCCTCCTTTTCAGTTTTGGGTATCCCGGCCCAGCACAATTCCCGCCGCCAGCTTTTTGCCCCGCAGGAACTCCTGCGCGCTCATACGGCGGGCACCCTGGAGCTGCACCTCCAAAAATTCCAGCGCGCCTCCCTGGCAGCCCACCAGCATACGCTGGGAATCCAGAAGCTCTCCGGGGGCGCCGGTGGCCTCCAGAACCGGACGGGCCCGGTGCACCTTCAAAAGCTTGCCGTCCAGATAGGTATAGGCTCCCGGCCAGGGGGAAACTCCCCGGATCAGGTTATAGAGCTCCGTGACCGGCCGGGCGTAATCCAGCTCCCCCAGGCTCTTCTGCAGCATGGGCGCATAGCTGGACTGGCTGTCGTCCTGGGCCTGGCGGGGCACTGCTCCCGCTTCAAACAGGCGCAGCGTTTCGCTCAGGCACTGGGCTCCCAGCTGGGACAGGCGGTCGTGGAGCTCCCCGGCGGTCTCGTCCGGGCCGATGGGGGTCTCGCACTTTAAAATCATGTCCCCGGTGTCCAGGCCCTGGGCCATGAACATGGAGGTGACGCCGGTGGTCTCCTCGCCGTTGATCACGCTCCACTGAATGGGGCCCGCACCCCGGTATTTGGGCAGCAGGGAGGCATGGATATTCACACAGCCCAGCGGCGGGATTTCCAAAAGCTCGGGCGGCAAAAGCTTGCCATAGGCCACCACCACAATGAGCTGCGGAGCCAGCGCCCGGATTTCCCCGAGCACCTGGGGATCCTTTTTGATACTCTGGGGCTGATAGACCGGGATCCCCGCCTGTTGTGCCGCCACCTTCACCGGAGGCGGCGCCAGCTGGTAGCCGCGCCCCTTGGGCTTATCCGGCTGGGTGAACACGGCGCACACATCCTGCTTACCCTGAATCAGCCTTTGCAGGCAGGGCACCGCGAAATCCGGGGTACCCATAAACAAAATTCTCATTCCTCGTCCTCCAGTTCCCTGGGCTGCAGCATCCGAACCGCCAAATCCTTGAACAGCCTGCCGGAGAGATGGTCGATCTCATGGCAGAAGGCCCTTGCCAAAAGGCCCTCGCCCTCGGCCTCAAACCATTCGCCGTTTCGGTTCTGGGCCTTCACCCGCACCTTCATGGGGCGGCGCACAATGCCATATTCTCCGGGGAAGGACAGGCAGCCCTCGGCGCCCTCCTGCATCCCGCTGGTGGAAAGGATGGTGGGATTCATCAGTTCTATGAGCCCTTCCCCTGCGTCAATGACCACCACCTGGCGCAGAATCCCCACCTGAGGCCCCGCAAGGCCCGCGCCGTCGGCGGCGTACATGGTCTCGGCCATATCGTCCAAAAGCTGCCAGAGCCGGGGGTTAAACTCCGTCACCTCGCGGCATTTTTTTCTGAGTGTCTCGTCGCCGTCTTTTAAAATTTCCCGAATTGCCATGTCTGAAACATCCTTTCCAAAGCTGCAAGCTCTTACACTTGATATTGTAATCGGTTTTACCCGCTCTATTCCATTTTTTACTATTGATCCTTGAATTCTCCGCCGCGCAGGCCATTTGGCGATATGGTATCGTTTCACGGCACTGTAACGCGTCAGCTCAGCCCGCCGGCAGCGGAATTTTTTGAACGCTCCCGCGATACAGGCGCCGGGCGAATCCCTGTTGGGTGCAGCCGCGCTGCCGGACGACGGGCCGCACCCCCATAGAGGCCCGGATTGCGAATGGTGTCGGGGTGTATGATGGATTGACGCTGACCGGCTGCCCTGTGCGCGGGGATGCCCCGGCCCGGGAGTTTGTGCGCCCGGGGCCGGGGTTGGGGCCTCATATTGCCAGCGCTTCAGATAACCCCATCAAAGTGAAAATCCACATAGCTGCTCACGCCCCGGATCCCCTTATCCTGGGCCTGGGCCAGCAGCACCTCCTGGAGCAGCTGGCGCAGCTTCGCGCTGTTGCGGCATTTCAGCAGCAGCTTGTAGCGGTATTTATTGCTGACCTTGAGAATCCCGCTGGGCACCGGGCCCAGCAGGCGCAGAGGCAGCTGGGGATAGCTTGCGGCCGCCGTGCGGGAAAACCGTCCGGCAAAGGACTGCGCCGCCAGCTTGACCGCCCGCTCCTCGATACCGGAAAACCCGATGACGCACACATCGCAGAAGGGAGGGTACAGCATCATCTTGCGGTACCGGATTTCCTCTTTAAAAAAGCTCTCATAGTCCTGCCGGGCCGCCAGCTGCAAAACCGGGTTATCCACCTGGAAGGACTGGATATAGGCCCTGCCGGGCTTATCGGCCCTGCCGCACCGGCCCACCACCTGGGTAATCAGGCTGAAGGTGCGCTCCGCGCTTTTATAGTTGTCCGCGTGAACCGCCGAATCCGCGCTGAGCACCCCCACCAGGGTGACATTGGGAAAATTGAGCCCCTTGGCCACCATCTGGGTTCCCACCAGGATATCGTATTCCCCGGCGGCAAACCGGGAAAAGGACTGCTCATAGGCGTTTTTGGACATGGTGGAGTCCGTATCCATACGCAGGACCCGCGCCGCGGGGAACATGGCCTGCACCGCCTCCTGCAGGCGCTGGGTGCCGATGCCGTCGTACCGGATCATCTTGCTGCCGCACTTTTGACAGGTGGAGATAAGCGGCGTGGAATAGCCGCAGTAATGGCACATCAGGCGGTTATTGGCCCGGTGGTAGGTCATGGCGATGCTGCAGTTGGGGCAGTTGGCGGCCTCGCCGCACTGGGTGCACTGCACCACGGTATTGAAGCCGCGGCGGTTGAGCAGCAGGATGGTCTGCTCGCCGCGCTGAAGATTTTGCTGCACCTCCTCGGCCAGCACCCGGCTTAAGGGGGAGAGGTTTCCCTCCATGCGCTCTTCCTTCATATCCACGATGCCCACCCCCGGCAGCTTGGCTGCGCCGAAGCGCCGGTTTAAGGTGTACAGGGAGTACTTGCCCCGGGCGGCCTCATAATAGCTCTCCACCGAAGGGGTCGCCGAAGCCAGCAGGAGCATGGCCCCATGCCTGCGGCAGCGGAATTTCGCCACATCCCGGGCATGGTACCGGGGGCTGCGGTCCGATTTATAGCTGCCCTCCTGCTCCTCGTCCAGAATCACAAGGCCCAGGCGCTGGAATGGGGCGAATACCGCGGACCGGGTGCCCACCGCGATGGAAACCTCCCCCGCCGCAATCCGCCGGTGCTGGGTGTAGCGCTCTGTCAGGGAGAGCCCGCTGTGGATCACCGCCACCCGGCTGCCAAAATAGCTCTGAAACCGGCGGATGGTCTGGGGGGTGAGGGCGATTTCCGGGACCATCACGATTACCTGTCGCCCATCGGCCACCACATCGTCGATGAGCTTTAAAAACACCTGGGTTTTCCCGCTGCCGGTGATGCCGAACAAGAGCGCGGTGGAATTTCCCTGGGCCCGATTGGAATACTGCCGGGAGAGCCCCTCATAGGCCGCCTTCTGTTCCTCGTTGAGAACCGTTTCCTCCCGGAGCGCCTCCGGGAGCTCCTCGGTCCCGGAACGCAGCGGCGCCTTGCGCTCATAATATTCCACCCAGCCCTTTTTGCGAAGGTTATCCAGCACCGCCCGGGTGACAGAGGTGAAATAGGAGACCTCCTTGAGGGAAGCGTCCCCCACCTGTTCCAGCAGCTCCAGGACACTGCGCTGGTTTTGGGTGCGGCAGGTGCTCATGGTCTGGGACACATCCAAATCCTCAGCCAGGCGCACCATGGTGATGGTCTCGTCCTGAAGCCGGCGGCGGGCCGTATCGCTTTCCCTGATGGCGCCAAGCTCCAAAAGATGCGTGAACACGGGAGCTGTCAGGCGCAGGCCGAAGATTTCACAGAGCTTCTGGCGCTCCAGCCCCTTGCGGGAACGCCGCAGGGTATCCAGAATGCGGGTTTCCTCCGGGGAAAGGAGCTCCTCCCGGGTGAACTCGGGGTTATATTCCTCCAGGCGCTCCACCTCATAGTTGAGCGCCGCGGGAAGCAGGGTTTTTACGGCCTCATAATAGGTGCAGAAGGTGGTGGCCTTCAAATACCGCACCAGCTCGATGCCCTCCTGGGAGAGGACCGGCTGCTCGTCCAGCACCGCCGCGATGGGCTTCATGGACTGGAGGGCCTCGCCCTCGGGCTGTTGGCGCTCCATCCCCAGCACCATTCCCTGGCGCTTACGGTTGGAGGCTCCGAAGGGAACCAGCACCCGGCAGCCGCAGGCAAGGTTCTGGGCGAGCCCGCTTGGCACCCGGTAGGAAAAAAGGCGGTCAAAATGAAAAGCAGCCTTATCAACTGCCACATTTACCACGAAATCAACAGTCAAAAAAGCCACCTTCCTTTCCCTGGAGCAAATCCCATCGGCAGAGCCCCGAACTGTACTCAAAACCGCCTCGATAGGCGTGGGGTTAAAGCTCACATTGATCCGAGACGCCCGATTCCTGCGCGGGAAGCATCCGGGCCAGAGTATCCAGCAGCACCTGGGCCACCTGGGATTTTTCCATCTGCGGCAGCGTCTCATGCCCCTGGCGGGTAATCAGCGTCACCACATTGGTGTCCACGCCGAAGCCGGCCCCGGGCTCAAACAGATTGTTGGCAACGATACAGTCCGCATTCTTTTTTATCAGCTTGCGCTGTGAATTTTCCAGGAGGTTCTGCGTCTCCATGGAAAAGCCGCACAGCACCTGGCCCGGGCGCTTATGCTCCCCCAGATACCCCAGGATATCCTGGGTTCTCTGAAGGGACAAATTCAGCTGCCCGTCGGACTTTTTCATCTTCTGCTCCGAGACCTGGCTGGGACGGTAATCCGCCACCGCCGCCGCTTTTATAATCATATCGCACGCGGGCGCGCGCCCGGTCACCGCCTCAAACATCTCCTGGGCGCTTTTCACAGGCAGGCATTCCACCCCAAAGGGGACTTGCAGGCCTGTGGGCCCGCTCACCAGGATGGTTTTGGCCCCCCGGCGGGCCGCAGCCGCGGCAATGGCATAGCCCATCTTGCCGGTGGAATGGTTGGTGAGATACCGCACCGGATCCAGCGCCTCCTGGGTGGGGCCCGCTGTCACCAGCACGGTTTTGCCCTGCAAATCCTTTTGGGAGAGATAAAACCGGGTGCACTCCACAATCTCCTCGATGCGGGGCAGGCGGCCCTTGCCCACATCCCGGCAGGCCAGCCGGCCCACGCCGGGCTCCATCACCGCCATGCCGTCCCGGCGCAGGATCTCCAAGTTGCGCTGGGTAGCCGGATTCTCATACATCCCCGTATTCATGGCGGGCACCACAATTTTGGGGCAGGACGCCGCCAGAACCGTGGTGGAGAGCATATCGTCCGCCAGGCCATAGGCCATCTTGGCGATGATGTTGGCGGTAGCCGGGGCAATCAGAAATACATCCGCCCGTTTTGCCAGGGAGACGTGTTTGACATCCCACTGGAAATTGCGGTCGAAGGTATCCACCACCACCCGGTTGCCGGTCAGGCTCTCAAAGGTGAGCGGCGTGACAAACTGCGTGGCGTTTTTGGTCATGATCACGTGGACATCGATTCCCTGCTGGGTCAGCGTACTGGCCACCTGGGCCACCTTGTAGGCGGCAATGCCGCCGCACACCCCCAGCACCACTGTTTTCTGCGTTTTCTCCATCGGAAGTTTCATTCCTTTCCAAAGGCCGCGCCAATCCGGCATAGGCGGACAGGCCCTATTTTCGGGGATAAACGGCACAAAGCCAAGCCTGAAAGAAGCTCTTTCAAACTTGGCACAGGACTTGCCGGCACCCAATCAGCGGCCGTCGTCATCGGCGCTCTCAGGTTCATGGTCCACAATATGGTATTTGCCGGCGGCCAGTTCCTCCACCGCGCTCTTTACCGGTTTTTCCACCAGTACCACATGGTTGTTTTCCGCCTCGTCCACAATCTGGCGGGCGCGCTTGGCGACTCCAACCACCAGGGAATAATAGCTTTGGTCTTTATTGAGCATGGAAGCTACAGCTGGTCTAAGCATTTTTCAGCACCTCTTCAATCAATTTATCAGCGTTTTTTCCGGAAAACCCGGCGGCGTGCAGCACGCTGTCCATATCCGCTACCGCCTTGGCCAGACTATCGTTGACCACAATATAATCATAAATTCCGGCCTGGGCAATTTCGTTTCTGGCAGTATCCAGCCGGCGGCGGACGGTGGCCTCGTCCTCGGTGTTCCGATCCACCAGGCGGCGGGTGAGCTCCTTCATGGAAGGCGGCATAATGAACAGGGACACTGCCTGGGGATTCTCCCGGAGAACCCGTTTTGCCCCCTGCACCTCGATTTCCAGAATCACATTGCGCCCCTGGCTCAGGGCTTCCTGAACCGGAGCCTTGGGCGTTCCATAGTAGTTGCCGGAATATTCGGCGTATTCCAAAAGGCCGTCCTTGGCAATCAGCTCCTGGAACTGCTCCCGGGAGATGAAATAGTATTCCCGTCCATGCTCCTCACCGGGACGCGGGGCGCGGGTGGTGGCGGAGATGGAATAGTGGGTATCGGGGTGTGCCGCCAGGTACTCCTTGAGCACGGTTCCCTTGCCCACGCCGGACGGACCGGAAAACACAATCAGCAGACCCTTACTGCTCATCCTCCAGTTCCTCCTCGTCATCGTCGTCAATCAGCCGGTTCGCCACGGTTTCAGGCTGCACGGCGGAGAGAATCACATGATCGCTGTCCGTGATGATAACCGCTCGGGTGCGCCGTCCATAGGTGGCGTCGATCAGGGTTCCCCGGTCCCGGGCGTCCTGGATAATCCGCTTGATGGGGGCCGATTCCGGGCTGACAATCGCCACCAGGCGGCTGGCGGACACCATATTTCCAAATCCGATATTGATGAGTTTCATTTCCCTCTCCATTCCTTTCTGAAGGCCGGCGGCGTCTATTCGATATTCTGAATCTGTTCCCTGATTTTTTCGATTTCGCTTTTCATCTCCACCACCAGGCGGGTGACCTTCAAATCCATGGCCTTGGAGCCGATGGTGTTGGTTTCCCGGTTGCATTCCTGAACCAGGAAATCCAGCTTGCGGCCCACAGGTTCCCCGCTCTCCAGAATCTGGCGGAACTGGTGCAGATGGCTGCGCAGCCGGACAGTTTCCTCATCCACCGCGATTTTTTCCGCAAAAATGGCGGCCTCGGTCACGATGCGCTGTTCGTCCGCCTGGCAGTCCGAAAGGACCTCTTTAATCTTGGCGGTGAGCTTTTCCCGGTAGGCCTGGACTGTCTGGGGAGAGAGCTGCTCCACCTGGCCCACGTCCGCTTCGATGGTATCCAGCCGGGAGAGGACATCTGCCTTGAGCTTTTCCCCCTCGGCCCGGCGCATCTTCAAAAACTGCTCCAACGCCTCGGACGCCACCTGGGTGACCTGCCGGACAACCAGTTCCTCATCCTCCTGGGCCCGGCGCACGCAAAAGAGATCGGGCAGGCGCGCAAACACCGACAGGCTGAGATCATCGGTGAGGGATAATTCCTCCCCCAGCTCCCGCAGCGCCCCCGCATAGCTGGCGGCCAGTTCCCGGCTCACTTCCACCTGGGTGCCCTGGCTCTCCGCATTGAGCAGCTGTACCGACACCTCTACCTTCCCCCGGGAGATTTCCCCCTGGAGCAGGGCCTTGAGCTTTTCGTCCAAATAGCCATAGGCCCGCGGCGTACGTGCGGAGAACTCAAAGAACCGGTGGTTCACACTCTTGATTTCCACCGTGATGTCCCGGTTTTCAAAGGCTTTTTGGGCGCGTCCATATCCGGTCATGCTTTTGATCATTTTTTCCACTCCTTCTGGATTACCAGATGGCAAACTTCATATTATTTTATTTTACTATTTCCCTGGAAGACTTGTCAACTGCAAGGGCCGGTATCCCGGGAAAAAGAGCATTTTGGGGGCCTTTTTCCTAAAAACGGCGGCGGCAATTCCGGTTTGCGCCATATTTTCGGCCCAGGGCGGTGTACTTATTATAAAGGGAAGGGGAATCTGCCCTTGAAACTTATTGTTTTCACTATCAACTTAGGATACCATAATTGAATGTGCAGAACTACCCCATGGGAGAGTCGAACTTTGCCTGCTTTCTGTTCGGCAGGCCACGATTGGGAATTTACTGCGGAAGTTTTGGCTTGTCCAAAATTTCTAAGGGATGCTGGTATACTGAGATTACAACAAAACTAGGCGCATCCCGGTGTCCCGCGGCACAGCGGTTTGGGTGGGTAATTGGATGGTATTCCGTATGGGTGGCAAAATCTCCATTAAGAGAACCGTGGGGGATTTTCACCCATGTAAACTGTCGTCCAATTCCCACCCAACCCCCTGCCGGGGGCCGCACTTTCTGGTGGCAGAAAAGTGCGCAAAGACCACAAAGCAGGGGGCCAGCCCCCTGCTTTGATGAACCCCCGGGTTACGGCAGTAATTTGATAGACAGAACTTAGAATTGGCTACGGAAGTTTTGGCTTGTCAAAACTTCATGGAGGTGCTGTACAACTAAGTATCGAACAAACTGAAAGCACCTCCGAGTGTCCCGGTGCCCCTTGCTTTGAGTTTACCCCGCCGTTACGGAAATATCTTGATAGACAAGAACAGATTCTTCTAATTTATCTCTCAGTACCTTCCATAAAAATTGTTACTGCCAGTCTGGCTCCCAGACGGTATCCCACCGCGAAGGTTTCATATAAATAGTATGATTCTGACTCTGTTTCCTGGTCCAGAAGCTCCATATATTCCCGCCTTAATTCCTCCGGCAGCTTTTCCATAAATTTTGCGTTCCTCTTCAAATATTCTTTATTGGCCTCCCTATATTCCGGCGCTTTCGGCTCTACCTCATCGCTGGGCCTCACACGGCAATAATACAGCTCCTCTAATATGTCTTTCATAGAAAATACACCCCTTCCAATTTCATCGTAAGGAGTATATCACAGAAAAAATTACAAAAGATTCGCTATAAAGAATTTCTGGTTTATTGAAGATAAAAATTCTTTATAGCGAATTGGGATTTATAGAATATTCTCAATATAGCCCGTTGTAGATGCGCTTGAAGTCCTCCAGGATCTCCAGGTGGGAGAAGTCCCGCTGGTACACCATGTGGATCTCCCGCACCATGGTGACCCCCTCGATGGGCACCACGCTCAGCGCCCCGCTTTTGATCTCCTCTTTGCAGGCGCTCCTGGCAATGATGGATACCCCCAGGTTCAGGGAAACCAGCTCCTTGATCATGGTGATATTGTCCAGCTCCATCATCACATTAAAATTTTTAATGGTCTCCAGATGGTTGTGCAGGCAGGTGTCGAAGAGCATCCGCGTCCCGGCGCCGGAGGGGCGCAGGATCAGCTTTTCGCTTTTGAGTTCCTCCAGCTGGACGCTCTGCCGCGCGGCGAAGGGGTGCTGCGGGGAGACAATCAGGCACAGGTGATCCGTGTCCAGCAGAACCGAGCCGAACTTCCGGTTGGGCAGCACCCCCTCCACCACGGCGATATCCAGTTCATAGAGTTCCAATCTGTTATAAAGTTTTTTTATGGTGTCTGTGCGAATTTTTATGTGGGTGTCGGGGTGCTCGTTGCAGTACAGGGCGATTACCTGGGGCATCAGGTTCTCCCCGGCGGTCTGGGTGATGCCGATGGTCAAATGCTTGGCCTGGGTGCGGCAGTCCTCCATGGCAAGGCGCGCGCTGTTGCTCACCGCCACCAGGCGGCGGGCATATTTGATGAGGACCTCGCCTTCCTCGGTGGGGGCCAGCTCCTTTTTATCGGGTTTAAACAGCTTTACGCCGAATTCCTTCTCCAAAAGGCGGATATGATGGCTGACGGCGGGCTGCGTTAAGTGCAGCTCCTGGGCGGCTTTTGTAAAACTGCCGGCCTTGACTACGGTGAGCAGAGTGTTGATTTTGGTATCAATCATGACTGTTTGCGCCTGTCCTTTCTACAAAACTAAGCCGCCGCCATCGGATTTGGGAAAAACTTTCCACCGGATTTGCACTGCGGTTTCGTCAGAGTATAAATATTTTTTATGATGTGCTAAGAAAGAATTATTTGATTTTATCATATTGCCTCCATATAATCAAGTGTATGAATTTGGAACGGCAGAAAAACCAGGACGAACGTGGGATGCGCCGCTGAAACAGCGCGGGACTCCCACGGTTTGTTTTTTGCTCCAGCAAAACTCCCCTGACACGGGCTGGTCCGTCTGATTCAAACCAAAACTTGTGGAGAAAAGAGGAACCCCCATGTACGCAATGGACTTTATTTCTAATGCTTCCGCCCGGGTCATCCTGTCGCTGGCAATGATGATGCTGGCAGGATTTCTCATGACCCGGCTGACTAAAAAGCTGCATCTACCCAATGTAACCGGCTATATTCTGGCGGGTGTGGTGCTGGGCCCCAGCCTGGGGCATCTCATCTCCCCGGCCCAGGTGGAGGAGATGGGCTTTGTCACAGATTTGGCCCTGGCCTTTATCGCCTTTGGCGTAGGGCGCTACTTTAAATTTTCCCAGCTGCGCCAGAACGGGGGAAAGGTGGTGGTCATCACCATTTTGGAGGCCCTGACCGCGGCTGTACTGGTGACGCTGTGCATGGTGTATGTGTTTCATCTGTCCTGGTCCTTTGCGCTGCTGCTGGGCGCCATCGGCTCCGCAACCGCGCCGGCCTCTACCATCATGACCATCCGGCAGTATAAGGCCAAGGGCAGCTTTGTGAACCTGATTTTGCAGGTGGTGGCCCTGGACGACGCGGTGGCGCTGATTGCCTTCAGTATCTGCGCCGCTGTGGCCCAGGCCATGGAGGGCGGCGGCGTCACCAACGCCGGGATGATCCTGTGGCCCATCGCCTTTAATCTGGCGGCTTTGATTCTGGGCGGCATCGCCGGATATGTGCTGCACCGGATGGTGGACGGCAACCGTTCCTCGGATCACCGGCTGATTTTAACCGTGGCAATCCTCTTTGTGGTGACTGGTATCTGTACAGCCATGGACATCTCTCCCCTGCTGGCCTGTATGGTGCTGGGGACCGTATATATCAATGTTGGCGGCAGCAAGCGCCTGTTTAAGAGGATGAACAAATTTACCCCGCCGATTCTGATGCTGTTCTTTATCCTGTCCGGGATGCGGCTGGATCTGCACTCCCTGGCGGCGGCAGGCATTATCGGCGTGGCCTATTTCTTAGTGCGCATTGTGGGAAAATATCTGGGCGCCTTTGCGGGAACCTCCCTGTGCCGGATGCCCAAGACCACCCGCAGATGCCTGGGCCTGGCACTGATTCCCCAGGCGGGCGTCTCCATTGGGCTGGCGGTTTTAGGGCAGAGGATCCTCCCCACAGAGATGGGGGTTCTGCTCTCCACGATTATCCTGTCGTCCGGCCTGCTCTATGAGATGGTGGGCCCGGCCTGCGCCAAGGCCTCCCTGTTTTTATCCCACACCATCGGGCGGGACACCCCGAAGGTATCCGAACCGGCGCAGGAGGACGTTGAGGACTGCGAAGCCCTGTCCCCGAAACCGGTACAGACGCCGCCGGAGGAGGACCCTGGCAAAAAGGAGGCCCTGGCCCACTGCCGATAGGCGCTGCTGAGCTCTATCGAAATGGAAAAACTTTTGCGCCTCCGTGAAGTTTCGGGTTACGGTAGTAGCTATATAGACGGCAGTAGAATTGACTACGGAAGTTTTGAGACAGGCTCAAAACTTCCATAGTTAATTCCAGCTCTTTCCATCAAAGTTCTGCCGTAACAGCGGGGTAAAATCAAAGCTAGGGGCACCGGGATGCGCTTGGCTTCGTTCTCGTCTTAGTCCTTCGGCATCCCTTAGAAGTTTTGGATAAGCCAAAACTTCCGTAGTTGGTTCAAGTTCTGTCTATCAAATTACTGCCGTAACCCGGGGGTTCATCAAAGCAGGGGGCTGGCCCCCTACTTTGTGGCCTTTGGGTACTTTTCCCCCACGGGAAAGTACCGCCCCCGGCAGGGGGTTGGGTGGGAATTGGTCGACCATTAACATGGGTGAAAGATACTTTTCTATCTCATTTTCGGAAATTGAAGAAATCCATTGTTACAAAACAGCAGTTTTACCTCCCAAAAAGATTATCGTCCAATTTCCTACCCAAACCGCTGTGCCGCGGGGCACCTACTTTCTGCCG
>JAETPU010000054.1 GCA_021771035.1 Marvinbryantia formatexigens
GCAGGATATTTTGAGCGGAACTTCACACAGAAAGCACA
This sequence comes from Marvinbryantia formatexigens, assembly GCA_021771035.1. Lineage (GTDB taxonomy): Bacteria > Bacillota > Clostridia > Oscillospirales > Ruminococcaceae > CALXEM01. The sequence goes on from JAETPU010000054.1 coordinate 39, forward strand.
GAAGGAACAGTTTGGCGTTTCCAAAGACCAGAAGGTGCCGAAGGGCTATGCGATCCATTTCAACGACGGGAAGAATACTTATTCCAAAAATAATGACTGGAAACCTGATACCTGGTATGTGACGAAGGGCTATTCCATCTTACAGACAAATTTTGAAACGCGGGAGGCTGCCCTGAAATGGGTGCAGGAGCTGGCAAAAGGCCGCAGCAAAAGCGGAAAGACGCGGTTTGTGCCTCCACAGCTTATCGCTGTGCGGCGAACCGGGCCGGATTACAGAAACGGCGCAGAGATTACCGGTCAGCACTACCTTGATACTTTCGGATTTCGCGGCGGTGAGTTTGGGAACTGGATGAACCAGAATGACCGGCAGGCTTCCCTCAACATGGGGTTTGAAGCGCTCAAAGATTTGGCGGCAGCCCTGCAGGTCAGCGACAAAGATATTGCCTATCAGGGGACGCTTGCTATCGCTTTCGGCGCCAGGGGCAGCGGCAATGCGGCAGCCCACTATGAACCGCTTCGCAAGGTTATCAATCTCACGAAGATGCACGGGGCCGGCTCTTTGGCACATGAATGGTGGCACGGGTTGGACGATTACCTGGGTACGAAAATGGGCGCAAAGGGGATGCTCTCAGAACAGCCCCGCCTCTATGCGCCATTTCAGAAGTTAATTGAAGCCATGAAATATAAACCGGAGACACCGGAGCAGGCGGTGGCCCGTACCGAAGCACAGACGGAGCGCACCCGGAAAAATGCGGCAAGCTGGCTGGATTCTGCGGTGCTCGGTTCTCTGAAACGGCATGGCAATGAGGAACAGATGGAAACTTACGCGGTTCTCAGGGAGGCGTTTCTGTCCGGCGAGGCCGGCTCCGTGGAACAGATCAGTGCCTTTAAGAAGTCTGTCACCGGGCGGGTGATCCCCAAAAGTGAGCGGGAAAGGCTGGAAATATTCGAGCACATGCTGTCCGGGATGCAGGCACAGGAGGCCCCGCAGATTGGACGTGTGGAGACCGATTTTTACCGAAATTCCGTGCGCATGGGAAAGGAATGTGAAAAGGACGGCGGCTATTGGGACAGCAACGTGGAAATGACCGCCAGGGCCTTTGCCTGTTACATCAAGGATAAGCTGCCCTATCAATCGGATTATCTGGTGGGCCATGCGGATTGTGCCGTTACCTTTGTTTCCGATAAAGACGGAAAAATGGAGGTTTTGAAAGCCTATCCTGAAGGTGAGGAACGGCGGGCTATCAACGCGGTATTTGACGAGATCGTGGCAGACCTGAAACGGGAGCAGATACTTACCCATTCGGATGTGACGCTGCCCCTTCCGGCGCAGCCATTAGCAGAGAATGAGCAGATTTCCATATTTACGGCAGAGCGGCCTTCGGTCATGGCACAGCTTGCAGCGGCGAAGCCGGCAGAAAAAACTACCCCGGCACAGGCGGTCCCGAAAAAGAGCCGTGTGCCGGAGATTTAAGGAGGTGTGAAAGATTTTGGAAGAAAATAAAGATTACCGTGCTTACCGGTACGGCGATCATTTGGAACCAGGTGCAGAGCTGAAAATCGAGCACAGTGTTTCTTGTGAAGATGTGGATATTTCCTCCCTGATTACAATGGGCGCCGAAAATCTGGAGGCCATGCGCCAGGGAAGTATCG
>JAETPU010000055.1 GCA_021771035.1 Marvinbryantia formatexigens
GGCCACCAGCCGGGAGGAGATCGGCAACCCGGTCTACCCGCCTGCCCGGCGGAAGCTGGCGGAACACGGTATCTCCTGCAGCGGCCATGCCGCCCGGCAGCTCCGCAACAGCGACTACGAGGAATACGACCTGCTCATTGGGATGGACAGGGCAAACCTCCGCAGCATGTACCGCATCTGCGGCGGCGACTTCAACGACAAGATGCACCTGCTGATGGAATACGCCGGCCGCCTGGAGCAGGAGGTAGCGGACCCCTGGTACACCGAGGATTTCGATGCCACCTGGCGGGATGTGCTGGCGGGCTGCCAAGGGCTGCTGGATCAGATCATTGCACAAGGAGTGTGAGCGCATGGCGTCAAAGAAGCCTATGAAAGATCATATTCATGCCAAAGGGACAGATATTGCCGTCGTTTCCAGCGGCGATGAGAACGACTACATCTCCCTGACAGATATTGCACGCTATAAGAGCGACGCCCCGGATGATGTGATCAAGAATTGGATGCGGAACCGGGACACAATTGAATTTCTGGGGTTATGGGAGCAGCTCAACAATCCGGAATTTAAACCCGTCGAATTCGACGGGTTTAGGATCCAGGCTGGGTCTAACACGTTTACCATGTCTCCGAAAAAGTGGGTTGACGCGACCAGCGCAATCGGGATCTTTTCTAAAGCTGGGAGATATGGCGGTACATTTGCGCACAGGGATATTGCTTTCGAGTTTGCCTCCTGGATTTCTGCTGAGTTCAAGCTATACATCATCAAGGACTACCAGCGGCTAAAGGCGGATGAAAACAGCCGGCTTGCCCTTGGCTGGAATCTCAACCGGACACTGGCCAAAATCAATTATCGGATCCATACCGATGCGATCAAGGATATGCTGATCCCTCCGGACATCACCCCACAACGTCAGAGCTTTACTTATGCCAGCGAGGCTGATGTCCTGAATGTAGCCCTGTTCGGCATCACCGCAAAAGAATGGAGGCAGGCACACCCTGACAGCCCAGGCAACATCCGCGATGAGGCAAGCCTTCACCAGTTGATTGTTCTGGCAAACCTGGAGAGCATTAATGCAGAGCTGATCCGGCAGGGCGTTCCCCAAAGTGAGCGCTTGCTGCGGCTCAACGCCAGTGCAATACAAATGATGAAATCCCTGGTGGGAGACCACAGGATTGAAATGCTGGAGGGTCAGCCAGATGCAGGATATGGACAAGATCATTGACGAGCTGACTTTAATGCTTTTGTATCTGACTTCTTGGCAGGAATGCCCTACCGAAGAGATTCGGCATAAACCGATCCGAACGGCCGAGAAGCTCCGCCTGACCTGGAAGGGCCACGACCGCAGCGCGCTGAGCCGGTTGGATGCGGCGGGGCTGGTACTTAATGACTGTGGAAAAGCTCCTATACGAATTAGCCAAGACGGGGAGGCGCGTGCGCGAGATTTGCTCCGGCAGTATGGCATTTCCTGTGCGGACGCTTCCACCACCCAGATGGAGGAACACTGATGAGCAGTAAACGGGTCTGCCCCAATTGTGGCCGGAAGATGAAGCAACAGTTTATCGGTCTGTTCCACTGCAAATGCGGACTCAGTTGGAAAAGAGATATCGGCTTTTTTGAACGGACTCCAAATATGGTGTTTGCATTGGAAAGAATACAGGCAGGCAAAAAGGT
>JAETPU010000056.1 GCA_021771035.1 Marvinbryantia formatexigens
AAATGCCCCACGGTCGTATGCAGACCGCAATACCTTATGGAACGCCGCCGAAGCGGTGGAAAAGCAATGGAACTCCCAGCTTGCAAGGCGGTGGGTGCTTACCATCCCAAGAGAGATACCACCCGACCAGTATGCTGTCCTTGTCCGGGAGTTTTGTGAGCAGCAGTTTGTTTCCAAAGGCATGATTGCTGATTTTGCAATCCATGACCCCCATCCGCCGGGACACAATCCCCACGCCCATATCATGCTCACTATGAGGGCAATGGACGAACATGGAAAATGGCTTCCCAAGAGCCGCAAGGTTTATGACCTTGACGAAAACGGGGAACGGATAAAACTTCCGTCCGGCAGATGGAAAAGCCACAAGGAGGATACGGTGGATTGGAACGACCAGAAGTATTGCGAAATCTGGCGGCATGAATGGGAGGTCATCCAGAACCGCTATCTGGAAGCCAATGACCGTCCGGAGCGTGTGGACTTGCGTTCCTATGCCAGACAGGGGCTTGATATTGTCCCCACTGTCCATGAGGGGGCTGCTGTCCGGCAGATGGAAAAGCGTGGTATCCAGACGAATATCGGAAACCTGAACCGGGAAATCAGAGCCGCCAACAGTCTGATGAAGTCCATCCGGCAGCTTATCCAAAACCTCAAAGGCTGGATTACCGAGCTGGGAGAAAAACGGAAAGAGCTGCTTGCACAAAAAGCGGCGGAGGAAGCGACACTTCTTCCCAATCTGCTGATGAAGTACATGGAGATACGAAAGGAAGAACGGAAGGACTGGACGAGGGCTGGACAGAACCGGGGGACTTCACAGGACTTAAAGGCAGTCAGCGAAGCCCTGTCCTATCTCCGGCAAAAGGGACTTTCCACTGTGGAGGACTTAGAAGCGTTTCTGGAATCTTCCGGGAAATCAGCCGCAGATTACCGCAATCAGATGAAGCCAAAGGAAGCCCGCAGCAAAGTGATTGACGGGATTCTTGCCAGCCGGACAGACTGCAAGGAATGTAAGCCTGTCTATGAGAAGTACCAGAAGATATTTTTCAAGAAAACAAAGGAGAAATTCAAACAGGAACACCCGGAGGTTGCAAAATGAGCTGCAACAGGAGCAGGAAATGCTTCTTAGCGAAATCGCAGAGCTGAAAGTACCGCTGACCGAGGTACAGGAGGATTTGAGGAAACTGCGGGACATCCGCTACTGGGTACGGAAAGCAACACCCGGCACAGAAGAAAGCAAAGAGCCGCCCAAGAAACAGCCTATCAAAGAAGTCTTGCAGGATAAGGCTGACGAGAAAAAAGCACAAAGAACCGCCCCGGCACAGAAGAAACACAAACAACAGGATATGGAACTTTAACAGGCACTTGCCATTTTCAATCAGAGAATGTCAGGTGCTTTTCTTATTTTCAAGGAGGGATAGATTTGAATGTATTTGAAGCTGTGAAGCAGTCCGTCACAACAAGACAGGCTGCGGAGCATTATGGAATCCATGTAGGTCGGAACGGGATGGCTTGCTGCCCGTTCCATAACGATAAGACCCCAAGCATGAAGCTGGATCGGCGTTACCACTGCTTCGGCTGCGGTGCGGATGGAGATGTGATTGATTTTGCCGCTGCCCTGTATGGACTGGGAAAGAAAGAAGCCGCCGTACAACTGGCACAGGACTTCGGGCTTTCCTATGAGGACTGGAAGCCGCCGGGAAAGGCAAAAAAGCCCAAGCCCCGGCAGAAATCCCCGGAGGAACAGTTTCAGGAAGCAAAGAACCGCTGCTTCCGTATTCTTGCCGATTATCTCCACCTGCTCCGGGCATGGAGAAAGGATTATGTCCCGCACTCCCCGGAGGAAGCCTTTCATCCCCGGTTTGTGGAAGCCTTACAGAAGCAAGACCATGTGGAATATCTGCTGGATGTGCTGCTGTTCGGGGAGACAGAGGAAAAAGCGGCTTTGATTACGGACTACGGAAAGGATGTGATACAGCTTGAACAGCGAATGGCAGAGCTTGCAGCCGCAGACGCAGCAAGAACTAAAAAACACCATGAACGCCATGCAGCCGCCCCAGAGCATTGAGGAAATCAAGGCGGGGCTGGAAACCACCGAGAAAGGCGGTGTCCGTCAGAGCATACGGAACTGCCTGACCGTATTCCAACGTGACCCGCTGCTTTCCGGGGCTATCGCATACAACATCCTGACTGACCGCAAGGACATCATAAAGCCCATCGGTTTTCACAGGGAAAGCACCGCCCTGAACGATACGGACATGAAGTATCTGCTTCTTTATCTGGAAGAAACCTACGGGCTTACCAATGAGAAAAAGATTGATAACGCCATCGGGATTGTGGCGAATGA
>JAETPU010000030.1 GCA_021771035.1 Marvinbryantia formatexigens
GCTTTCATGTTGTTCAATTTTCAAGGTCCGAACTCGTCCCGCTCTCGCGACCGGAACTCTTTTATTTTACCACATCCTCGGGCTCTTGTCAACCACTTTTTTCGTGGCCTCCTTTTCGCCCTTCCTCTGTGGCGCCTCCTGCTTTTCAGACCCGCTCTCGCGGCTTCCCTGCGCAGTTGGCTTTATTATATTAGCATAGCCAGGAACGATTGTCAACTGTTTTTTTAACTTTGTTTTAAAAAAGTTGGAATATCCTTCCGGCCATCCTATAGGATAGCCGATTTTCCTTCTAATATACCAAAAAGCTGCATTCTTTCTCCATCCTCGCTTCCTTCCCTGGGATGTTCCATGCCAGCCGATACTTTTTCCCCGTTTTTTCTTGAATCCTCACGCACTTTATACTATTCTAATACTATATCCGCTGAAAGGAAGCAGAATTATGCCTATCATCATCCCCCGGGAACTTCCCGCTTTCTCTGTTCTTTCCCAGGAGGGCCGCCCCTGTCTGGAGTCGCCAGCTGCCGCCCCCTCCCTGAAAATTGGAATTTTAAACCTGATGCCCAAGAAGATTGATACGGAGACGCAACTTCTGCGCCAGCTCTCCTATTCCCCCGAGACCATTCAGGTTGATTTCATCCGTGTCTCCTCCCATCGAAGCAAGAATACCTCTCCCGAACATCTCAATCGCTTTTACCGGTATTTCCAGGAGATTGAGAACGAGTATTACGACGGCTTCATCATCACCGGGGCTCCCATTGAGCAGATCCCTTTTGAGGAGGTGGATTACTGGGAGGAGCTGTGTGATATTATGGCCTGGAGCCAGTCCAACAGCCGCTCCACCTTTCACATCTGCTGGGGGGCCCAAGCCGGGCTGTACTACCATTATGGTATCCACAAGGTGGAACTCCCCAAAAAGATGTTCGGTATCTTTGCACATACGGTGTGCCGCCCCGATGAGCCCATCCTGAGGGATTTTCCCGAGACTTTTTTTGTCCCCCACTCCCGGCATACCACCATCTCCCGGGACGAGGTACTCGCCGAGCCTGCCCTTCGGATCCTGTCCTCTTCCCAGCGGGCGGGAATTTATCTGGTAGCCGACAGCCATTCCAACTATTTCATTACCGGGCACTCCGAGTATGATGACGATACTCTTGCCCAGGAATATTTCCGGGACGTGAAGAAAGGGCTGCCTATCCAGCTTCCTGAAAATTACTTTATTCAGGATAACCCCTCCCTGGGAGTAGAAAATCGCTGGTCCGCCCAGGCACGCCAGCTTTACTGCAACTGGGTCAAACAGTGCGCCTGCGGCCGGGGCTGACGCATGATTCGGCCATGGCTGGCTTTTTTGGGAAATTCCTGGTTTCTCTCTTGTTTTTTCCTATATTTTTGCTAAACTATAAAGGGTGGCTGTCAGCCATCCGTGACAAGAAAAACTTGACGGAGGTATTCGATTATGGAAAAGAAGATTATAAACACGAACAAAGCTCCGGGCGCTATCGGCCCCTATGTTCAGGCTGTCAGCGTCGGCGATACGATGTACTGCTCCGGCCAGCTGGGCCTCATCCCCGAAACCGGCGAATTGGCCCAGGGCGTAAAAGAGCAGGCTCATCAGGCTATGAAAAATGTAGGAAATATCCTGGCGGAAAACGGCCTGGATTATTCCAACATCGTGAAGGCAACCATCTTCGTGAAGGATTTGGCCAATTTCGGCGCAATCAACGAAGTTTACGGCAGCTACTTCACCGGCAGCTTCCCGGCCCGCTCCTGTGTACAGGTTGCGGCTCTGCCCAAGGATGCCGAGGTTGAGGTTGAGGTCATTGCCGTTCGCTGATTCCCCGTTTAAAAAAACCGCCGTTCCGGTTCATTCCGGAGCGGCGGTTTTTTGATTCTGTGCCATTTTGTCTCTTACAGGCGCCGGATGGGAAACCATAGGTATCCCTCCCCGGTGTTTGGATTGGTAAACTCCTGAACCGCGCCCACAAGCGGAATCTGACGGTCCCGCAGATACCGGATGGTATTCTCAAAGGTTTCTGGCTGCACATTCGGAGTACACAAATACTCAAAGCCGGGTATGGTCCACTTTGTCCAGCCATCCGGCGCCTGCGCACCGTCCCGGCATTCCACACCGGCAAGATACAGCCCCTGAGAGAACCCATTCTCCCAGGGCAGGAAGGAACGGGAAAAATCCGTCATTGCTCCCCAAATTCCCACGAGCTTTCCGGTTTCATCGGTTTTCGCCAGCTGTGCCACCTGCTCAAACCGGGCGTTGGCATCCGCCCATAGCCTCTGGATCCACCCGTCCTCTTCCCGGGTGGATCCCTCCTTGCCAATCACGCAGAAGGATTCCTTGACGATACTTTGAACTACCATATCTCCGCCCGCATTTTTTGTGTTTCCCACGTGATATTCTCCTTTCTTCCATGGCCGGCGGGCAATTACTTACGTTTTACCGGAATCCAGATCTCACTGTAGTAATTCTCGTCACTAATTCCGTTTTTGCATTTGCCGGCATCGGAATACATCTCCACGTTATATCCCGCTGCAATTTCATACTCCCGGCAGTTGGGCAGCCATTCGGAGAAGATTTTCTCATTCACTCCCTGCAGCGCCTTGGGGAGCGCGCCCCTGCAGGGAAAAACCGCCCAGGTATGCTTGGGAATCGTGACTGCCGTAAGCGAATCCTCAATTTCCTCCCACGGGATATAGTTGTCCGCGATCATATAATCGAATTCCTTGGAACCCATATCCTGGTCAATGGATATTCCATACATACCGCAGATCCGGGTTGCATTCTCCCCCTGCAAATAGGAATTCCAAAACTTTGGAATTGCCTCAAAGGCACCCTCATACTGAAACTTTGCGGATACGCCCACCACCGTGAACGCCTCTTTGTGCACGATTTTGTATTCCATCATGCTTCCTCCCTCTAATGTAAATTTAATCTTCAGCGGCGCAAAGGATTTCAGCGCAGCGCCGCCCCTTCTCACAGCGGTAGGAGTAGCCCCGTGGAACCGGGTAAACGCCTTGGTAAAACTGTCCGGAGAATCATACCCGTAGTTCTGCGCTATTTCGATAATGGACGTTTGGGTGGACTGCACCTGGGTTCCCGCCAAGGACAGACGCCTGCGCCGGATATAATCCCCTACGGTAAACCCGCACAGCATGGCGAATGCCTTTTGAAAATAAAAGCTGGAGATACAAGCCTGGCGGGCAACCTGCTCCACGGCAATATCATCCGTCAGGTTTTCCTCAATATACTCCAGCGCCTTTCCTATACTCTCAATCCAGTCCATAGGTACCCCTTCCTTCTCTGTGTATTCCTATCGTACCACTTCCACACCCGGCACATCCGATTTTTTGTGGCAACTTTTGTCCGGCGCTGCCGATAGGCTTGAGCCCTGTTTCAGGTTTTGGGATCCGTCGGAAACTATGCAGCAAAATGCAGACATCCCTTGCGGGTTACGCCGATGTCATGAAAAAATCCTCGGGCACGTAAGCACCCGAGGATTTTTGCCTGAACCGGCAAACGCCGCCAGGCCGTTATTGGATAAGGCATTCGCGAAAGAGCCTTCTCCTTTCGGAGAAACGGCCGGTATTCTGTATCGGAGACCTTTTGGATACCCATATATCAAAAAACAAGTTGTATCCAGCTTATCCTACTATTTCTTATCGATACTCTTAAAACCGTCGCCGATGACCTCTCCCGCCTCAGTCACAATCACAAAGGCATCCGGGTCAATTTCCTTGATGATCTTTTTCACCTTACCGAACTGGTTGCGCTTGACAATACACATCAAAACATCCTTTTCCTCGTTGGAATAGGCTCCCCGGGCCTGGAAGAAGGTTGCACCGCGCTCCAGCTCCCCCATCACCCTGCGGCCGATTTCCTCGTTGGAATCCGAAATCACCATCAGCTGTTTTCCCGTATCGTAGCCATACAGGATGGTATCGATCACCTTGCCGTCCAGGAAAATGACAATAACGCCATACATGGCGGTCTCGATATTGTGGTACACAATCGTGGAGAGCAGCAAAATCAATCCGTCCGTCAGCATAATGAGCTTTCCGATCTGCACATGGGGCATGGGCAGCTGAATCAGACGGCCCAGAATATCGGTTCCGCCGGTGGTGGAGCCCCGCAAAAACACCAGCCCCAGCGCCGCCCCCATCAGGATACCGCCGAACAAAGACGCCAGCAGGTGATCCCGGGTATAGGGCTGCAGAATCGGATTGAGCAAATCCACGAACAGGGAGAAAAACACGACGGTTTTCAGCGTTTTTAACGTAAAAGCCTTTCCCAGGAAAATAAGGCCCAATATTACCAGCGGGACGTTGATCAAAAAGGTGGTGATACCGATGGGCACCCCCAGCAGATAATTGAGAATGGTCGCCAGTCCGGTTACGCCGCCGGGCGCAATCTGGTTGGGCGCCGTAAACATATTGACAGAGACCGCATACAAAATTGCCGCCGCAATATCAAACAAAATATCCACTGCAAAATCCTTGATGATTCCTTTTTTGGTTCCCACCGTCATCCACCGCTCCTCTCTCACACTGTTCCGGGAAGAAATCCCGAAACCCTTGCAGCTGATACCTCAGCCTCTACTTCGCTGCCTTGAGCTCATCGCCGCGGAGAATTTCATCATAAATCCTCTCAAACAGCTCCTCGATGCGGCCCTGCTCCCCTCTCAGGTACAGATACCCAAACAGAGCCTCCACCCCCGTGGCCTTCCGGTATTCCCCGGGATCAGCATTTTTCGGGCACTTCGTCGAATTGGCGTTTCGTCCCCGGCGCAGAATATCCTGCTCCTGTCCGGAGAGCTTATCATATAACACGTCATACACCTTGGCCTGCGCGCTGGCCCGCACCAGCTGTACCGTCAGGGTATGCAGCTTATTGGCGGGCATACTGCCATGGCGTTCAATCAGCGTGCGCCGCACTAAAAGCTCGTACACGCCGTCCCCTAAAAAGGCCAGCGTCAGCGGGCTGAGCAGGCCCGCCGTCTCCTGCATTTCCTTGATTGCCTGCGTAAAAAATTCCTCCTTTGCGTCTCATTCTCTCCATTTCCCAGAGGGCTGCTCCCCGCGCGTATGGGGGCGGCACTCCCTCATGCCGGCAGCGCCGGGAGCGTATTTTCTCCGTGCGCCGGCTGTATAAATCCCCCGGCATCTCAAGCGCAGCCCTCGGCACATTGCGGCAATTTCCCCGGCTATGGGCGAGCCGCCACGACTGCCGGATACTTTGTGCACAGGCCCATGGAACAGCGGATGCCCGTATACATATGCAGCCCCGCCGGCACTGCCGCACCACAAACCCGAGGCGAAGCCTGGGGAACCGGGCGCAGCCAGGGGGGATCCCATCAGCCGGAAACTTCCCTCGCCACGCTCCAAACCACCGTCTATAGTTCCATTATACACTTGCTTTTGCAGCTTGTCATTTTCTTTTTTCCCGCAACTGCACAAAGGCCCTGGATGGCGCACATTCCTGTGCCCGCAAAGCCGTCGGGGTCATATCCCCAATACGAAGCTCGCTGCTTGGAAAGACGCCAGGCGCCTCGCTTTTTGCCGGATACCGTCAGTTGATATAGTCGAACTGGAAGTTGAAGATACTCACCGTATCCCCCTCCTGAATCCCCATCTCCAAAAGCTTATCGATAATACCGCTGCTGCGCAGCACCCGCTGGAAGTACTGCAGGGATTCATAGTCGTCCATATTCACACTGCCCAGCACCTGTGCCAGCCAGGGGGCCTCCACAATGTAGATGCCGTCCTCCACTTTAATCTGAAAGTTGGTGCGATCCTCTTCGTGCACCTCATACAGCGGCGCAGGCTCAGCCTCGTAGATTTTGACCGGCGGCAGCTTTTCCAATTCCTGCCACACTGCGTAGACGAGCTCCCGAATCCCCTGGCTTGTAGCCGCGGAGATGGCAAAAAAGCTCCGGCCCTGTTCCTGCACGAACTGGCGGAACTCCTCAATCTGCTCAGAAGAAGCCAAATCGCACTTGTTAGCCACCACCAGCTGCGGGCGGGAGGCAATCTCCGGGTTAAACCGCTCCAGTTCCCGGTTGATGATGCGGTAGTCCTCCTTGGGATCCCGTCCCTCGCTGCCCGACACATCCACCACGTGCACAGTCAGGCGGCAGCGCTCCACATGGCGCAGGAATTCATGGCCCAGCCCGACGCCCTCGCTGGCGCCCTCAATGAGTCCGGGGATATCCGCCATCACAAAGGATTGTCCTTCGTCCACCTTCACCACCCCCAGCACCGGTGTCAGGGTTGTGAAATGGTAATTGGCGATCACCGGCTTTGCCGCGGAACACATGGAGATCAGGGTGGATTTTCCCACGTTGGGGAAGCCAACCAGCCCAACATCCGCCAGGAGCTTGAGTTCCAGGACAACCTCAAATTCCTCGCCGGGCATTCCCGGCTTGGCAAAGCGGGGAATCTGCCGGGTGGGCGTTGCAAAATGCACATTTCCCCAGCCGCCGCGGCCGCCGCGGGCCACCACAACCGGCTCATCGGTGGAAATATCCGCCAATATCCGGTTTGTCTGGGCATCCCTGATGAGCGTACCCTTGGGAACCCGAATCACCAAATCCTCTCCGCTCTTTCCTGAACAGCGCTTGCTGCTGCCCGGCTGCCCATTGGGCGCAAAATAGCGCTTCCGATACCGAAAGTCCACCAAAGTGGAGACATTCGTGTCCGACACAAAGACCACATTGCCGCCTTTTCCGCCGTCTCCGCCATCCGGTCCGCCGGCAGCCACATATTTTTCCCGGTGGAACGAAACCGCCCCATTTCCGCCGTCCCCGGCTTTAATCCGGATTTTCGCAGTATCTACAAACATCATTTACCGTTCATTCCTTTCTTGGATGAGGGCTCTTCCCTGTGCCCCGGCCTCATGGCCAAAGGGCGGGCGCCCCCTGCAGGCAGGGCAGCACTACTGGCCTGCCCCTTCCAACAGCACCGGCCGCGGCACCCCGCACTGCGCCAGCGCACGATAAGGCCCCGCTTGGCCTTAAAATTTCTGATTTCCTTGTAGTACAAATCAAATCTTGAACCTGAAATCATAAAAGATGATTGCAGGTTCACGCCTTGCGTGAACATTGTATCACAATTAAATCTTGAACCAGCCGAGACGTTTTGCGCTTTGGCTTTGCCAAACACCGGCCATGCTTTCAGGCCGGTGAGCGAAACTCTCAGATCATCGTTAGATGATTGTATATTCGCGTTCCACGCGAATATTGTATCATAAAAGCGGAGAAGGCCCAAGCATTCCGCGGTTCGGCCCGTGCAAAATACCGGCCGGCAAGCAGGGCTTTTCTTTTCCGCCGCGCAGAAAGCCCTTTCCGGCTGCGCCTGGCTAGGGCTGTGACTCCACTATCATTCCAAAAAAACGCCCCAATTTACATAGAACAAAGAAAATCCCGAGCGCGAGCACTCGGGATTTCATCCATTCAGTTATCTTACTGAGCCGGGTAGATGCTGACCTTTTTGCGGTCACGGCCCACGCGCTCAAATTTCACTTTGCCGTCAATGAGAGCGAACAGAGTATCGTCGGAACCACGTCCGACATTCTCTCCGGGATGAATATGAGTTCCGCGCTGGCGGACCAGGATATTGCCGGCCAATACAAACTGGCCGTCCGCCCGTTTTACGCCGAGACGCTTGGACTCGGAATCACGGCCGTTCTTTGTAGAACCAACGCCCTTTTTGTGGGCAAAAAACTGCATGCTGAGCTTCAACATGGTAGTTACACCTCCGAAACTTTGATTTGAATCGTTCCTTCATACTCCTGTGCCAAAACTTCCAAATGAAGCTTGAGCGCCTGTAAAAAGGCCCTGGCGCAAGGAGAAACGGGTGCCTTGAGCACAACGGAAATCTCATTTTCCAAGACGGAAACCTGAGCCGGAGCCTTTATTATCTCCGTAATGCCGTTGGCTGTCAGCTGAAGAGCCGACGTCACGCTGGCGCATACGATATCCTCTCCGTAGTCGGCAAAGCCGGCGTGTCCGGAAAGCCTGCACCCGCATAATTCGCCGGATTGGGTCAGAAACTCCGCCTGAATCATCCTGGGGTTAGGCCTGGATGCTCAGAATCTGAACCTTGGTATAGGGCTGTCTGTGGCCCAGCTTACGCTTAGAATCCTTTTTGGGTTTGTAGGTAAAGACTGTGATCTTCTTGCCCTTGCCGTTCTTTACAACATTGGCAGTCACACTGGCGCCCTCAACAGTCGGAGCTCCGCATACAACACCGTCTTCCTTTTCAACCAGAATCACCTTGTCGAATGTTACGGTTTCGTTTGCAGCGGCATCCAGCTTCTCGATGAACAGGGTATCGCCCTCCTGAACACGGTACTGTTTTCCGCCGGTTTCAATTACTGCGTACATACAAATTCCTCTTTCCAAAAGTCTCGCTATACAAGGCGGCGCCCTGTAACAGGCACACTTATCCAAGGCCAGGCATATGCGGCAGACTTTATTCTATCATGCTCAAGCCCCCTTGTCAAGCCATTTTCCGGGGATTTCCCGGCGGCGAATACAGTCCATTCCCTCCTGCGGAGCCTCGATGGAGAGCAGACAGCATCCCCCTTGGATTTCCAATTCGTGCCACGGAGTCCTGAACTATCTAAACAGGCGTACTCCCGCCTGTTTTTATGCCGTTTTTTCCATCGACGAAGCGGGTTATTTATGTTAAAATAGAAAAAATCGTCCAATGATATGAAGAACCAACTGCAAGAGGAAGGTGGATATGGGGAATAAGGGGTATTTCCCGGACAGCAAACTCTTTCGCCCAGCCCGGGAATTTTTTCATTATAAAAGATCATTGATTACTCTGGCTGTCTTAATTGTGTTTTTATCTGCGGCCGCCATCTGGAACGCCTATGGGCTCCACCGCGCCACAAAGGAGGTCACCAGCGTCTATGTCTCGGACGTGTCGCTGCAGCTGGCCGATGATATCGACCACCGGCTGGGCACTATCCTCCAGAATCTGCAGATGCTGGAGGATAACCTCCAATCCATCGAGGACTACAGCGATCCCCAGGCTGTCAGGCAGCTTTTTGAAAGCAAAGCCAAACTGCTGGACTTTAACTCCCTGGTACTGGTGGATCTGGACGGTAACATCTATTCCTCCCATCCCATTCAAAACGATTTTCTAAATCTGCCGGGCGTGCAGGCCTCCATGCGGGGGGACAACAGCGTCTCCTTTTTGGACGGGCAGAGCATCGCCTATTCGGTTCCCTTTTATAAGGATGGAACTATTGTGGGCGTTCTCGCCGGTGTGCGGGATAAGCAGAATATGCAGAATCTCATTCAGCCCAGCAGCTTTTCCGGCCAAGGCCTGACCTGTATCACCGACTGCGACGGCCAGGTGATCATCTCCCCCACCAACCTGGATCCCTTCCTGCAGCTGGATGACATCTTTATGCAGAATTCAGATAATTCTGTGGTACAGAACATTCAGAAGATGCAAAGCGACATGAAAAACCATCTGGACGGAACCTTCTCCTTTACAGCGGTGGACGGTACGGAACTCATATTGTCCTACTACACCCTGGACAGCCTGGAGTGGGTGCTGCTCACCTTGATACCGGCGGATCTCATCTCCGCGCAAACCTCGGTGTATGTTGCCCAGACCTTTCTCATCATCGGCAGCATTATTCTCCTGTTTGTGGGGATTCTCCTGCTGTCGGCGAGGATTTACCGCATCCATTACCGCCAGCTGGAGCAGGCGGCCTTTCTGGATCCGGTAACAGGGAGAAACAACAACGCCGCATTTCAGCTGCGCTGCCGGCAGCTGCTGCGGGACGCTCCGCCCAACACCTATACGGTTGCACTTGTGAATATTAAAAACTTCAAGCTCATCAATGAGAATTTCGGAAGCCAGCGGGGAAACGAAGTTCTCAGAGCTGTCCTGCATCTTCTCTGGGAGGCAATCACCCCTCAGGAGACCGCCGCCCGGGCCGATGCCGACAATTTCTACCTTTGCCTGAGGGAAAACGATCCTCAGAAAATCCGCGACAGGCTGAGGCGGATGACCGAGGCTGTCAGCCAAACTCAGCAGGCCGCAGGCTTTCCCTACCCGCTGATCCTGCAGCAGGGGGCCTATATTGTGGAGGATCCCACGCTGGATGTCAGAATTATTCAGGACCGCGCCAAGACAGCCTGCCGCAGCCGCACCTCCCTCGAGGACGGACAATGCATCTTCTACGATGCCGTGTATACCCAGAAGATGCAGCGTGAGTATGAGCTCAACGCACTCTTTGAGGATTCCCTGAAACATGGGGATTTCCGGGTGTTTCTGCAGCCCAAGGTGTGGGTTGAAAGCGGAACCGTGGGAGGCGCCGAGGCGCTGGTGCGGTGGTTCCATCCCCAGCTGGGCACCATCTCCCCCTCGGATTTTATTCCCATCTTTGAGCAGAACGGCAAAATATGCAGGCTGGATCTCTTTGTATTTGAACAGGTGTGCAAAACCCTGCGGCGCTGGATGCAGGAGGGCCGTGCGGTGTTCCCCATCTCTGTCAATCTGTCCCGGCAGCACTTTAAAAACCCCGATACCCTGCATCAGTTCCAGCAGATTGCCCAGCAATACCAAATCCCCACCAGCTTGTTGGAGCTGGAACTCACCGAGTCCATTTTCTTTGATGACCAGGGCATCGAGCACGTGAAGGAACAGATCGACGAGATGCATCGTATGGGCTTTCAGTGCTCCCTGGATGATTTTGGGGCGGGATATTCCTCCCTGGGCCTTCTCATGGAGTTCGATGTGGACTCCGTTAAATTGGACCGCCGGTTCTTTTTGGATGTTACCCGTCCCAAAACCAGGGATGTGGTGGCCTCCATTACCCAGCTGTCTAAAAAAATCGGCGCCTATACTGTGGCGGAGGGCATCGAAACACCGGAGCAGCTGGAGTTCCTGCGCAGCACCAGGGGGGACATGGTACAGGGGTACATCTACTCCAAGCCCCTGGATATCCCGGAGTTTGAGGAATGGGTGCGTGAGCACACCTTGGATCCCGAAGCGTAAGTCTATAAGACAGCATAGCCCCACAGCTGAAAATGCAGCTGTGGGGCTATTTGTTTGTTCTGCCGGTGGGCCCTGAGCCCCGGAATGCCGGAGGGGAAGCTTATCTCTCATCCAGCCTCACATAAATATCCTCCTGGAATCCATCTGAATCCAAAACCTCCTGGAGCGTATGGGCCAGGTTTTCGTCAATGTGTACGGCATCTAAGGAGATAGAATCCGTCCGCTGGCGGTTTTCCATGGGATAGGAGAAGGTGAGCACATAGCTCACAACCCGGTAGCCCTCTCCAGTAACGCGCTCATGCAGGCTTCGAATGACGGCGGCTTCCTGCTGGAGCGTCATGGGGGACTCCGACTGGATATCCACAAAGAGCGTTCCCTCCAGAGGAAGTTCCCGGGAATAGGGCGTGTTCAGGGGCGGGATCTCCACTGTCCCCTGCTTGAGGGAAAAGTCTACAAACAGCCTCTGGCCCACCTGGAGCCCCCGCGCCCTTAAAAAGGTCTCCACCACCGGCCTGAGCTGCCCGCTCATCTCATCCGCCAGGCGAATCAGCGTACTGGTCCTGCCGGTCACCTGGGAGTCATAGTCGTCGCTGATGTCTCCTCCCCGGCGCAGGCTGGCGGTAAACTTCACATCCTGGGACTGGGTGTCCTGAAATGTCACATCATAGGTACCGAACTTAAAATTATACCTGGCCCGGTCGGCCTTCAGGTCATACTGGGGATAGGCTTCGCGCACGTAGGCGGTCAGCTTCTGCTTTGCCAAAAAGGCGGAAACCGGATTTCCTGTAAAGGAATTGGTAATCCCCAACAGGAGCACAATGAGCGTCACGGCGCCCGCCCCCGCCAGTAGCCGCAGGGCCAGGGGCCTTCCTTTCTTTGCCGACGGCAGCTGCTCTTTTTTCATGATACATCTCCTCTCTGAACATCACACCGGCCCCTCTTCCCCCTGCCAAGCCTATGGGGCCTCTGACACCAGCCGGGATCACCCGGCCCGGGAAAAAGCATAGCGCAGCAAAAAGCCTATCAAAACGCCCAGCAGCGTGAGCATGGCATAGAGGCCGGCATAAATGGCATAGCTGAGAAACCCGTAAAAGCTCTCGGAGGCAACGACAGTGGCCGTTCCGCCGCACACCAGGGTAGCAGCCGCCACGAAAACCGGCGGGATATAGAGGTGGGGACGGCAGAGGAAATATCCCGCGGCGCCCAGCACAGGCATCAGCAGAAAATTATAGAACACGTTGCTGTCAAAGGTAATCAGCGCGCCCAGCACTGCCCCAACCACCAGAAAAAGCCCCAGCATCTGATAGGAACGGCGGCGGATCCGGCGGATGAGCCCCTGTTCTCCCTGAATCTGCGGTGCGGCTGCCGCAGGCGGCACAGCCGCGCCGGATTCCTCATACTCCCGGCGGCATTCCCCGCAGCCGGCAATGTGGCGTTCCACCAGCTTCCGGCTCTCCGCGCTGGCCACCTCGTCATGGCACAGAGGGATTAAATCCCGGATAACCGGGCAGGGGACAGTTTGTTTCTCCATAGTCGTGAGCACTCCTTTCTTGTGGGGACTTGCAAGTGTCTGGTCACGCCGTCTCAATCCCGGCGGACAAAGGAGCCGCAAGAGTTTGCTTCATCCGGCTTCCTTCTTTGGATTCTGCGGATTTTTTCAAAAACAGCCCCATCACAGTTTCCTATTTAAGAGATTGTTTTTCTTTGCCTCATACGGCGCACGTTTTTACGGTACAATCCGGGCGGCTTCATTCGGATTAATCCGTTCTCACCCTTGCAGGGGAACGGAGCGCTTTGTCTCACCATGACGGTTGGTTTTTTTCGCAGCAGAAGCGCTTGGGTCCCGGGAGGTTCTCCGCTTCACAGCCTGAGCCCTCCCGCAAAAACCAAAACCCCAGCCCAAACATCTGCGGGAGCCCTACTCCCCCGGCGCGCACAGTCCCCGCAGCCTGCGCAGCGCCCGGTGGTAAACCACCCTGGCAGAGCTCTCATTGATACAGAGATCCCGGGAAATTTCCCCGAAGGAATATCCCTGGCTTCTCCGGATTACAATTTTTCTTGGGAGAGGCTCCAGGGCATCCAGCCCCCTGCGGATTATCTGCGCATTCTCCACCTGTCTGATAAAAGGCGCTTCTTCCTGGGCGGCGGTAAGGACGATTTCCTCTTCCAGGGGGAGGGTATGCCGGCTGCGGCGCAGCCAATCCAAAAAGCAGTGCCGCGCAATGGAGAACAGCCAGGTTTTCACCGAGCTTCGGCCCTGAAAGGTGAGCGCCCCTGTGAGCGCTTTGAGAAAGGTCTCCTGGAGGAGATCCTGCGCGCTCTCCCCATCCGCTCCCAAAAATATGAGATAATTCAGCACATCCTGGGCATACATTCCATAGAGCTCCACAATGGGCTGCACGGCGCTCCCTCCCCTCCGGCCACTGGGCCCTGTATTACGGTTTTCATCCTATTAGTCGCAGCAGAATAAAAAAAGTTTCAACTTTTTGAAAAAACTTCTTGACAGGAGAATTGTATTAATGTATTATTGTATTAAGCTCTTAGTACAATAATACAAGGAGGCATTAGTATGGCGTGGGAACTGGCCAACGACCGTCCCATCTATCTGCAGCTTCTGCAGCAAATACAGCTGCGGATTGCCTCAGGGTTCTATTTGCCGGGGGAAAAGCTTCCATCGGTGCGGGACCTGGCCTCAGAGGCATCCGTCAACCCCAACACTATGCAGAAGGCACTATCGGAACTGGAGCGGCAGGGCCTGCTCTATTCCCAGCGGACAGCGGGGCGCTATATCACGGAGGACGAGGAGATGATCCGTCTAATGAAAGAACAGCTGGCACTCCAGCAGGTGCAGGAATTCTTTGCACGGACGCAGCAGCTCGGATTTGACATTGAACAAACCGTAGCTTTGATTACCAAACAGGCAGAGGAGATGAAATAATGGCACAGTCAATTTTAGAGTGCAGCCACCTGACCAAGGTGTTTGGAAAAAACGCGGCGCTCACCGATGTGGAGCTCTCTCTTCCCAAGGGGAGGATTATCGGGCTGCTGGGCCCCAACGGCAGCGGCAAAACCACACTCATCAAGCTGACAGCGGGCATTCTGCAGCCCAGCGGCGGCGTCATCCTGGTGGACGGCATGGTTCCCGGCACCCAGAGCAAGGCCATCGTCTCCTATCTTCCGGAGCGCACCTATCTCAGCGACTGGATGACCGTAAGGGAAACGCTCAGCCTATTTTCTGATTTTTATGCGGACTTCGACCCCAAATGTGCCAAGGATATGCTCTCCCGGCTGGACATCAGCCTGAACACGCGGATTAAAACCATGTCCAAGGGTACTAAGGAAAAGGTCCAGCTGATTCTGGTGATGAGCCGCAAGGCCCGCCTGTACCTGTTGGATGAGCCTATCGGCGGCGTTGACCCGGCAAGCCGGGACTATATCCTGCGCACCATCATTTCCAATTATAACACAGATGCCACCGTCATCATCTCCACCCACCTGATTGCGGACGTAGAGCAGGTGCTGGACGACGTGGTATTCATCTCCAAGGGCTCAATCGTTCTCTCTGCCAGTGTGGATGAAATCAGGGAGAAATACTCCAAATCTGTTGACGCTGTGTTCCGGGAGGTATTCAAATGTTAGGACGACTCATCAAATATGAATTCAAGGCCACAGCCAGAACCTTCCTTCCCCTGTACGGCGTTCTGCTTCTGCTGGCCGGGCTCAACCGCCTGTTCATGGAATTTAAGTTTCAGAATTTTGCCTTTGGGATTCCCCAGATTTTAAGCTGGATTCTGTACGGCTGCATCATTGTGGCAATCTTTGTCATCAGCCTGTTGGTGATGATTCAGCGGTTCTACCGCAACCTGCTCAAGGAAGAGGGCTATCTCATGTTTACTCTTCCGGTGCCGCCGCGCAACCATATCTTTGCAAAGCTGTTTACCTCTATGGTATGGATGCTGGGCAGCATTGTGGTAACATTGGTTTCCGTAGGGATCCTGGCGCTGGGAAGCGGGATGTTCACTTCCCTTTTCAGAGGCCTTGTGGAGATGCAGCAGAACTTTGACGGCGACGTGGCCCTGTTCTGGCTGACCATGCTCAACTTCTTTGTGATGGTGCTGAGTGCCCTGGCCTCCTCCATCCTGATGATCTACTGTGCCATCTCCCTGGGACAGCTGTTCAATCAGCACCGGGTGGCCGCCGCTTTCGGCTGTTATGTGGGCATCTATATGGTGATGCAGGCCGTCAACACGATTCTGATGCTGATTATCGGAACCGGCTTCAGCAACAACGCCGACTTTTTCATTCACTATTTCAGCAATCCATATGCCATGGTGGGCGGCGTCAACATCATGATTGGAGGGCTGGGGCTTTTGGAAATCGCCTATGCGGTGGGCTTCTTCCTGCTGACCAACTTCATCTTCAAGCGCCAGCTGAACCTGGAATAGTTCCTTTAGGGATTTTCAGAATCGCTCAAATCCGCAATCCTCTTTTTTTAATAGAAATTCTCCTTTATCGCCAGGAGCCGGCCCCTTGGGGGGCCGGCTCCTGGCGTCTGCTATGGGACTCCTCCGACGAAAAAGCCGCTTTTCTCCCCTGGACGGGAACACTCAGCTTTTCCTGCTGCCGAGGGAATCCAGCCGGATATCCGAAGCAGCCGCAACGCAGATCCACAGCTTATCGAGCGTGGTGAGACAGCGCCCCTCAGTCCACAACCGCGCCGAAGCTGGCGGCAATCTGGACGGCCTGTCCCAAATCAATCTTAGTGCGCCCCATCACAACATTCCGAAAGGATACGCCGTCAATGACCGCGCCCCGCAGATCACAGCCGGTCATATCCGCGCCGTCCACAACGCACTGGGTGAGATCCGATTCCCTGAGAACGGCCTTCTGCAGCTTGGCACGCCGCAAATCCGCATGGCACAGCTTGAGCCCAGCCAGATCGTTTCCCCTAAGGTCACACTCAAAAAACGCGCTGTAGGAATAGTCCCCTCCTTTGAGCACCAGACCGGTACAGTCCGCTCCGGTAAAGGTGGTACCGGTGCATTTACAGTGCTCCAGCTTTGCCGCAAAGAGAACCGCCCCGCTGAAGCTGCAGTTGAGAAACGCGCTTTTCTGGTGCAGGGAACCGCTCAGCCGGGACATGGAGAATACGCAGTTGATAAAGGTACAGTGGTCGGTAAGGATCTCCCGAAAGTCGCAGTTGCGAAACCGGCAGCGGTTAAACGTGAACCTTCGCAGAGGCTGCTCCTCCAGAAGGGCCGAAAAATTTTTCCCGGTAAAAGTCTCGTCGGTATAGTCTGTCTGCTGCAATGAAAACATCTTGGTTTTCCCCCATTCCCACACTGGCACCGGAATGCCCGCAGTTTGATTCTTTGCTTAGTCTCCAGTATTGCCGGCTACGGAGAATTGAAGCTTGTTTCCATTCTCATAAGGGATGCTGAATGACTAAGACCAAGAATGGCTCAGCGCATCCCGGCGTCCCTTTGAAGTTTTGCCGGGCAGTGGGCGTAAATCAAGCTTCAAAAACCCGGTTAGTTCAGGCTTTATGGTACAATATTCGCGTGGAACGCGAATATCTCGAAGTTTCCCTCACCGGCCTGAAGGCACGGCCGGTGTTTGGCAAAGCCAAACCGTGAAACTTCCCGGCTAGTTCAGGCTTTATGGTACAATATTCGCGTGGAACGCGAATATCTCGAAGTTTCCCTCACCGGCCTGAAGGCACGGCCGGTGTTTGGCAAACCCAAACCGTGAAACTTCCCAGCTAGTCCAGGCTTTATGGTATCATAGAAACTGCCGTGCATCAATAGCGGCGGAGTTTTGAACTTGTTTCAAAACTCATAGGGGATACTCATATAGTCCATTATTTCAATTGACTTTATGCATCCCCGCCCGCACCTCCCGGCATTGAGCGGGCAGGGCGCAAAAAATGAAAAGTGTAGTTTTTCTGAATTGGCGTGAATAGGGTACATTTTCTTCCCAAACAGATTGTCATCCAATTCCATCCCAAAGCCCTGCCGGGGGCGGTACTTTCCCGTGGGGGAAAAGTACCCAAAGGCCACAAAGAAGGGGGCCAGCCCCCTCCTTTGATGAACCCCCGGGTTACGGGAGTAACTGAATGGACGGAAATAAAAACTAAACTTGCATCAGCGGCATTGAAAAGTTGAGAAAGTTTACTTTCTCGACTTTTTTCTAGCCTTTACTCATTGAGTGTGCAAAACTATCCCAAAGGGGAGATACCCAAGAGGGGGAACGCCTCTTGGGCGGCTCTTTCCTCCTTTTCTGGCCGTGCAGAAAAGGGGTGCCCCCGCGGCATGAGCGGGCAGGGCGCAAAAAATGAAAAGTGTAGTTTTTCTGAATTGGCGTGAACAGGGTACAATTTCTGCCTATGTAAGTTATCGTCCAATTCCCACCCCAAGCCCTGCCGGGGGCCGCACTTTCTGGTGGCAGAAAAGTGCGCAAAGACCACAAAGGAGGGGGCCAGCCCCCTCCTTTGATGGACCCCTGGATTACGGAAGTAATTTGATAGACAGAACTTGAACCAACTACGGAAGTTTTGGGTTTGTCCAAAACTTCAGCTGTAAAATGACAGCCGGAAGGTATCTTAAGTATCTTCCAGTGCGGACAACATCATTCTGGCTCCCAACCGAAATCCCGCGGTGAAAGCCTCTATCATCTCGTAGTAGTCCTCGTCTCCCTCCATATCCACAATTTCTATGAATTCCTTTTTCAGTGCTGGTTCGATTTCATTTAAGCCTTCCATTACAAGGTTAATTTTCTCGCTCCGCTTTTCGCGTATTTCCCTGTATTCTCTGCACTGCGGATTCACTTGGTCGCTGGGCCGAAGGTTCCCGAGATACAAGTCTTCTAAAATAGAGTTCACCTGAAAAACCCCCTTTTCAACTAATATAGCTAGTATAGCGGAAATCGGATAACAGGAGTGTAATATAACCTGAACCAGGTTGCTATTTTTTCAAACCTATCTCCAGTTGAAGATTTATGTCCGGACAGCATATACAGAAAGCGGTAGCCCCGGGCCAATAGCCCGGGGCTACCGCTCCTTGATGCAAAAATCTTTGTCCGTGTTGGATTCATGCCCAGCATACGCCGGTTCCGAAAGACTCGCGTCCCAATTCAGTTCAGTGCTATCTCCGCACAGTTTGATACCGCCTGGGCCTCCCAGCGCCGTCCGCCCAGATGGACGCACACCTTCCAGTCCTTCGCTGCGCCCTGGGCGCTCACCGTGACCAGATCCCCCTTGCGCTCTGCCCGCAGGCGTACCGCGCAGCCGCCATGCTCATCCGGGATATCGGCCGTCAACACTGCGCCCTCCTGAGGCTCATAGATATGCGCCGTAAAGCCCTGGGCATAGTCATAATCGGGCCTGTCGTCCCGCTGTCCCAGTACCAGAATGGTGTTCTCCCGCACATACAAGGGCAGGGAGAAATAGTCGTACTCCCCATGATGGAACTGACCGCCCTGTTGGATTTCGCCGGTCAGCAGGTGAGTCCAGGTGCCCTTGGGCAGGTAAGTATCCGCCGTGCCGTCCTCCCGCATCACCGGGGCCACCAGCAGGGCATCCCCCAGCATATACTGCAAATCCAGAGGACGGCAGGCCAAATCCTCGGGAAATTCCAGTACCATTGGGCGCATCATGGGCACTCCTGTTTCATGGGCCTGCACCGCCTTGGCGTAGAGATAGGGCATCAGCCGGCATTTTAACCGGGTAAACTGCTCCAACACCCGGCAGGCCTCCTCGTCGAAGAGCCAGGGCACCCGGTAGGAGGTGGATCCATGTAGCCGGCTGTGGGAGGAAAGCATTCCAAAGGCGCACCAGCGCTTATATACATCTGCCGTGGCCGTTTTTTCAAAGCCTCCCATATCGTGGCTCCAGAATCCGAAGCCGCACAGGGACAGGGAAAGCCCGCCCCGCAGGGATTCCGCCATGGAGGGGAAGGACGCCGTGGAATCCCCGCCCCAGTTTACTGGGAACTGCTGGGAGCCCGCTGTGGCCGACCGGGCAAACAATACGGCCTGCCCATCGCCGCGGCGCCGCTGGAGCACCTGAAACACCGCCTGGTTATACAGATAGGTATAGTAGTTGTGCATCCGCACCGGATCGCTGCCATCGTGGTAGACAATCCCCTTCACTGGGATCTTCTCGCCGAAGTCCGTCTTGAAACAGTCCACGCCCATCTCCAGGAGTTCTTCCAGCTTGCTCTGGTACCAAGCTGTGGCCTGGGGGTTGGTAAAGTCCACAATGCCCATCCCCGCCTGCCACATATCGGTCTGCCAGACATCCCCATTCTCCTTGCGCAAGAGGTAGCCGTTTTTCATTCCCTCCTCAAACAGGCGGGAGTTCTGCCCGATATAGGGATTGATCCAGACGCAGATTTTCAGCCCCCGCTGATGATAGCGCTCCAGCATCTCCCGGGGATCCGGGAAGGTTTCGTCATCCCAGATAAAATCACACCACTGGTATTTTTTCATCCAGAAGCAGTCGAAATGGAACACGCTCAACGGGATATTCCGCTGGGCCATCCCGTCGATCATGGAAGTGACCGTATCCTCATCATAACTGGTGGTGAAGGAGGTGGTCAGCCATAGCCCAAAGCTCCACTCAGGCGGCAGGGCCGGACGGCCGGTGAGGGCGGTATAGCGGTTCAGCACCTCCTTGGGGGTGGGGCCGTCGATGAGGTAGTACTCCAGGCGCTCGCCTTTCGTGCTGAACTGGACGCGCTCCACCTTCTCGCTGCCAACCTCAAAGGCCACGTCCTCGGGCTGCGCCACAAAGACGCCGTAGCCGGCGCTGCTCAGGTAAAACGGCACGCATTTATAGGCCTGCTCGCTGGCAGTGCCGCCGTCGCCGTTCCACATCTCGACGGACTGCCCGTTTTTTACAAAGGGCGTGAACTGCTCGCCCAGCCCGTAGATAGTCTCTCCCACTCCCAAAGCCAGCTGTTCCGTCAAAAAGCCCTCGCCGCTTTGCTGGTGCTTCCAATAGCCCATATTGCGAAACCCGGTGTCCGTCAGGCGTTTTCCACCATGCTCAAACCGAATTCCCCAGGCATTGGGGGCCTTATCGATTCTGGCGCACAGTTCCCCTGTTTGAAAGAGAACCACTTCGGGGGTATCCTGAATTTGGGGGGAAACCTGCTCCTCCCGCACTTCAAAGCTGGGAGTACGCCGCACAGCCCCGCGGAAATGCTCCAGTACCACCCGGAGTACCCCCGGCATCGGAGAGGACAGGCTCACTGTGAGAACCGGCAGATTCAGCGTATCGCCCCGGGAGGCAATATGCTTGGTGGGGGCAAATACCTCAAGGGTATTGCCTGATACCTGGTGATGGGAGTATTCCACCGCGTAGGAGGGGATAAATTCCTCCCGGGGAAGCCAATAGCCGTCGGTAAATTTCATTGTTCTTCTCTCCTTCCACGTCCGTGCTCGTGCACAATCCCTCGAAAAGAAAATGGAGACAATCTTCCTGTGCAGAAATATTCTCTCCATTTCAGCTTAAATTCAATATAACACAGGGGATTTTCCCTGTCAATGCCGCTTTTAGATTCCAGCGGCCTCCATGGCCTGCTTAAGGTCGGCAATCAGGTTGGCGGCGCCTTCCAAACCGCAGTGGATCCGCACGATGCCCCATCCGCAGCCGGCTTCAGCGGCGTGCTCAGGCGTGGACGGATACATGGGGGTGCAGACAAGGCTCTCAAAGCCGCCCCAGGATACGCCGATTTTGAAGATCTTGAGTTCATTGACAAACTTGCAGACCTGCTCCCGGCTGGCATCCTTAAATTCAAAGCTCATCAGCCCGGTGCTTCCGCTCTGCTGAGAGGCAATCAGCTCATGCTGGGGATGGCTGGCCAGGCCCGGATAGTAGACCTTGCCCACCTTTTCATTCTGCTCCAGCCAAGTGGCAACCTCCAGGGCAATCTTGGCATGGCGGCGTACCCGCACATCCAGCGTCCGGATTCCGCGCATGACCAGCCAGGCCTCCATGGGGCCGATAATTCCGCCCAGCATCTCACGCAGCATGGATGCCTTTTTAAAGATGGCCTCGTCGCTGGTAGCCAGCATACCGCCGATAATGTCGCTGTGTCCTCCCAGGTATTTGGAGGCGGTGTGCATGACAATATCCACGCCCATATCCAGAGGTTTCTGGAAAATCGGCGTACAATAGGAGTTGTCGATATAGGTTTTGATGTTGTGCTTCTTGGCCAGGGCCGTGACGCCGCGAATGTCCTGCACCGTGAAGACTAAGGACACCGGAGACTCCAAAATAATCAGGTCCGTATTGGGCTGGATGGCCTTCTCAAATTCTTCCAGGTTCTCGCCGTTGACATAGGTTACGCTCATACCCAGCTCCGGCACGCAGTAATTGTCAATATAGCCGGTGAGCACGCCGTAGGCGTTTTTGACACAGATAATATGGCTGCCGGCTTTGCAGACACTCATCAGGGCCGTAGTTGCCGCCGCCATACCGGAGGCAAAGGCCAGGCCGTACTCGGCGTGCTCCATGGCCGCCACCTTGCGCTCCACAATATGCGTGGTGGGGTTGGAAACCCGTCCATAAAAATAGGAGTCCGGCTTTCTCTTGGTCTTGTCGTTATATTCCTCGATGTTGTCGAACACATGCAGGGAATTCATAAAGATAGGCGGGATAATCGAGCCCAAATATTTTTCATATTCATCGCCCAAATGGGTAGCAATCAGTTGATCATCCTTTTTGTAATCAGCCATTCGTCAGATCCTCCATATTTCATCCGTTTTTCTCCGCGAAACCCAGCGGATTTTCCGTCCAAACTACTTTCATTATACAACTTTCCCGGGGTGTGTCAATCGGATTTTTCTCTCTTAGACGGAAAAAATAAAGCGCTCTGTCCTTGCATATGTTACAAAAAATAGCAACCCTGCCTTCTATTCATGAACCAAAGAAACGACCAGGCGCGTCCCAGTATCCCCGGAAGTTTCGGGACAAACCAAAACTTCCGTAATCAATTCTAGTTCTGTCTATAAAATTACTCCTGTAACGGCGGGATAAAATCAAAACTAAGGGCACCGGGACACCCGCCGTTTAGTTTATATCTTAGTCCCTCGGCGTCCCTATGAAGTTTCGGGACAAGCCCAAAACTTCCGTAGTCAATTCTAGTTTTGTCTATTAAGCTACTTCCGTAACCCGGGGGGTTCATCAAAGGAGGGGGCTGGCCCCATCCTTTGTCGTTTGTGGGTTGGGTGGTCAAAAGGAGGGAAGGGGAATCGAAACCCCTTCCCTCCTTTTTTATCTTTGGGTACTTTCTGTAACCAGAAAGTACCGCCGCCCGGCCAGGGCTTTGGGATGGAATTGGATGATAACTTACATGGGCAGAAATTGTACCCTGTACACGCCAATTCAGAAAAACTACACTTTTAGTTTTCCTCTCCCTGCCCGCTCAATGCCGCGGGGGCACCGGGATGCGCTTGGCTTTGTTCTCGTCTTAGTCCCTCAGCATCCCTTTGAAGTTTTGGAC
>JAETPU010000057.1 GCA_021771035.1 Marvinbryantia formatexigens
CGGCTATACAGCGGAACGCTGCGCCTGCGGGATACGGTGGCCCTGGCCGGGAGAGAAAAGCTGAAAATCACAGAGATGCGTATTCCATCCAAAGGGGAAATTGTTCGGACAGACACCGCTTATCCGGGTGAAATTGTTATCCTTCCCAGCGACAGCGTGAGGTTAAACGATGTATTAGGGGACCCAACCCGGCTCCCTCGTAAAAGGTGGCGTGAGGACCCCCTCCCCATGCTGCGGACGTCGATTGCGCCGAAAACGGCAGCGCAAAGAGAACGGCTGCTGGACGCTCTTACGCAACTTGCGGATACTGACCCGCTTTTGCGCTGCGAGGTGGATTCCATCACCCATGAGATCATTCTTTCTTTTTTGGGCCGGGTGCAGTTGGAGGTTGTTTCCGCTTTGCTGTCGGAAAAATACAAGCTTGAAACAGTGGTAAAGGAACCCACCGTCATTTATATGGAGCGGCCGCTCAAAGCAGCCAGCCACACCATCCATATCGAGGTGCCGCCCAACCCGTTTTGGGCATCCATCGGACTGTCTGTTACACCACTCCCGCTTGGCTCCGGTGTACAATACGAGAGCCGGGTTTCGCTGGGATACTTGAACCAGAGTTTTCAAAACGCTGTCAGGGATGGTATCCGTTACGGGCTGGAGCAGGGCTTGTTCGGCTGGAACGTAACGGACTGTAAGATTTGCTTTGAATACGGGCTTTATTACAGTCCGGTCAGCACGCCGGCGGACTTCCGCTCATTGGCCCCGATTGTATTGGAACAGGCATTGAAGGAATCAGGGACGCAACTGCTGGAACCTTATCTCTCCTTCACCCTCTATGCGCCCCGGGAATATCTTTCCAGGGCTTATCATGATGCACCGAAATACTGTGCCACCATCGAAACGGTCCAGGTAAAAAAGGATGAAGTTGTCTTTACTGGCGAGATTCCCGCCCGCTGTATACAGGCATACCGTACTGATCTGGCCTTTTACACCAACGGGCAGAGCGTATGCCTTACAGAACTGAAAGGGTATCAGGCCGCTGTCGGCAAGCCAGTCATCCAGCCCCGCCGTCCAAACAGCCGCCTGGACAAGGTGCGCTATATGTTTCAGAAGATAATGTAACGTCTTGCGCAATGCAAGCGTTCATTGCTGGCTATTGCGAAATATCATTGATAAAATCAGTATCAGAGAGGAGAAACTATTTTGAACCAGGAACAGACGAATATTACAACAGGAAAGCAAATACGTCATCTGCGAACACAATTGGGAATGACACAGGAAGAACTAGCCGGGGAATTGAATGTTACCCGGCAGGCACTATCGAATTGGGAGAGAGATGTTAATGAACCCGATTTAAATATGTTGAAAAAAATTTGCTTTCTTTTTGGAGTCAACATGGACGATTTTGCGAAGGAGGTAATAACAAAGATGGAAACATATGAAAAAAAGGAGAAACGACAATTTAATAAGTACGATATGGCAATTGGACTTTTTTATGGTGTTGGTATA
>JAETPU010000058.1 GCA_021771035.1 Marvinbryantia formatexigens
ATGCCCTATCGCTCCTTTGTTGTTTCTTTCCCTTTCGGGCAACACAAGCATATCGAAAAAGCTGGGATAAAGCTATCACCAAGAGCAACAACCTTTCAGCCAAAGCAGGGGCAACATACGTCACAACCAATAAAGGCCATGTTGGGGGTTATTCTTCATCCAGCAGGGAACCGAGGAATCCCATCATCTCCTGTGGGATGGCTTCTTCCTGCTGTTTCACCGACTGGGAAGGGACAGCTTGAAGTTCTTCCCGTAGTACCCGGCGCAGGGTGGTTTCAAAGACTTCCTTTTCTTCGCTCTCCAGAATTGCCTGCACCAGAAAGGCATTTTTCTGTCCGTCCGGCACAGCCTGCAGGATTTCCCATGCTCTGCGGTGACGTTCATTCTGGAGGTTGGGGCGAAAGCCAAATAGGGGCCTGTTCATCCCTTGCCCACACCGCCCGAAAATTGCCCCAAAATTCTCTCGAATCCTTCGGCGTTTACACCGTCTATCAGGGCAAAAACCCGGCACAGGCCGTCCTGTTCGCTCACGTTGCCCTTGACCACCGCCGCGCCCCCGCCCAGCATGACTACCGGGATAGCTTTGAGATCAAACCCCGATTCCATGGCTGACGAGAGAAGCCGTTCGGTGTAGAGGCGGCCCTGCTTTTGGATGATGCTTCGGGCGTCCTCGTCCATGCTGCAGGGCTTTCCCGCCAGCACTCGTTCCACCTGCGCGTCGGTCACGGACAGCCCTACATCCCGGCGGACCTGTTCTTTCGTTTCATCAATGCAGCGGATCATGCCAAGCTCCAAGCTGCGGCAGGTCGAAGCGTTGGGGACGCCGTTGTCCAGCCGCATGAGATCCACCGTCCAGCCGCCGATATCCATGAGCAGAACAGAAGGTTCGTTTTGGATGAGTTCAGGATGGATGGCGATGGCGGAATACCCCTGCGGGAACAGTTTCACATCTTCGATGGCGATTTTGTAGGAGATTCCTTCGAACCGGTAACTGACCGGCTGGGAAGAACGCAGAAGGTATTCCCGGAAGGGCTTTTTCTCACGGCCAAAACCAGCCAGAGGCAATCCAGCAGCGAGTTTGACGGAACACTCTGCTTTTTCACCGCGCTGTTTCAATTCCTTGGCGATGGCGGCGAGGGTAAGCAGGTAGTAATTGTCGTTCTCCATTTTGTTTCGCAGGATCGGCTGTCTGCCGGTCCCGCAGACATAAAACTTCCCGCCGCACTCCAGCGTGTTCTGCAGGGTGTAGGGTTCATGGGAATATTCCGAGATACCGGCTGGGAAAGAAAAATGCCGGGTTTTGATGGCGTAATAGCCGTGGTCGATACCGATGTTCATGGTTTTAGTCATCCTTTCTTGACGATTGTTGAAAACTTGGAAGGTTTACTGGTTTGGAGTAAGCTTGCTGGAGAGAATCTTGTTCTTTCCCAGCCAAGTAAGTAATTTAGGGGGTGAGGGTCTG
>JAETPU010000059.1 GCA_021771035.1 Marvinbryantia formatexigens
CATCGCTCAACGGATAAAAGCTACCCTGGGGATAACAGGCTTATCACTCCCAAGAGTTCACATCGACGGAGTGGTTTGGCACCTCGATGTCGGCTCATCGCATCCTGGGGCTGAAGCAGGTCCCAAGGGTTGGGCTGTTCGCCCATTAAAGCGGTACGCGAGCTGGGTTCAGAACGTCGTGAGACAGTTCGGTCCCTATCCGGCGCGGGCGAAGGATATTTGAGGGGAGCCGTCCTTAGTACGAGAGGACCGGGACGGACGGGCCGCTGGTGTACCTGTTAGCGATCAACGCTACAGCAGGGTAGCCAAGCCTGGAAGGGATAAACGCTGAAGGCATCTAAGCGTGAAGCCCCCCCCAAGATGAGATATCCCATTCGAGAGAAGTAAGGCCCCTTGGAGACGACGAGGTAGATAGGGCAGGGGTGGAAGCGCCGCAAGGCGTGGAGCTGACTGTCACTAATAGGCCGAGGGCTTGACCAAGGCAAAAGTTGAGAGAGAAGGAACGGAAAAAGGATAAGGAAGTCAATATGTGGTTTTGAGGGTATGTGCGTGAGAGAAGAGGAAACCGTTTGAAGGTAAGGGAACGGTTAGGAGAAGATTGCGCGAGTGGCTCAGTGGTGGAGTATCGCCTTGCCAAGGCGAGGGTCGCGGGTTCGAATCCCGTCTCGCGCTTTTTATGCAGATCCGGTTAAGGCCGGGTCTTTTGTCATATTATGGTTACAATCATATGCCTGTACAAGTGCGGCAGAAGCGTGAAGGCAGGAATTGAAGATGAAAACTTTAAAAGGAATCAATCGGTCTGTTTTTTGGACCCTTGTGGTGATTTTATACACAGGGTTTATCTTTCATAATTCTCTGACACCGGCAGCAGAATCTTCCAGACAGAGCGGAGGTGTGCTGGCTGCGGTGTTGGATGCAGCGGACCGTTTCGGGATTGAGGCCGGGTGGATAACAGAGCATTTTATCCGAAAAATGGCTCATTATGGTGAATATACACTTTTGGGGATTTTCCTGGCCATTGCCGTCCGGCAGTATGCTCTGACTCCTGCGGTGGAGCGTCTGACGGAGTGCTGCCTGGGATTTTTGATCCCCTTTACTGATGAGACCATACAGTTATTTGTAGAAGGCAGATCCGGACAGGTCAGCGATGTGTGGCTGGATATGGCGGGGGTTCTGACTGGCATTGCGGCGGCCGCGCTTATGAGATGGCTTGCAAAAAGGAAAAGACAGGGGGACAGGAAATGAGCAGGAAAAATATAGCGCTGCTCCTGGAATATGACGGAAGCCGTTATGACGGCTGGCAGCGCCAGGGAAATACGGACAATACGATACAGGGAAAATTAGAGAAGATTCTGGAAAAGATGACCGGGGTCTGTCAGGAGGTCCATGGATCCGGGCGGACAGATGCAGGAGTTCACGCCGCAGGGCAGGTGGCCAATATTCATCTGGATACG
>JAETPU010000031.1 GCA_021771035.1 Marvinbryantia formatexigens
GCATTCAATTAAAGAACGGAGTAGCGCCACTCACACTGCGCTACTCCGACTGAAACTCTGTATTTCCTATTTTAGGATGCCTTTTTGTGCTGTCCGCACAACTTGGTCCTGTTCATAGCCCGGACGGGGCCGTTTTGCGTGTGAGGGGGACATTTTAAGCCAAAGGTTCCTCCTGCGGATCCGAGTAGTCCAGTAAATCCATGGGCAAAAGGACGGCAGGATTAACTGAAAGCGCCTTGCAGATCCGAAGAAATAGAACTACACCGAAATTGATATGGCAGGCGGCGTTTTCGATATTTTTGATGCAGGATGGGCTCACCCCGCACAGGGCCGCCAGTTTGCTCTGGCTCAGATGTTTATTTTGTCTCTCCCTTTGGATGTTGTTGGAGATGGCCTCCATCAGTTCCAGCTTATGCTGTGAGATTTTCATAAAGTTTGTCCTCCATTTAGTACTTTATGAAAACCTTATGATTTGCCGGGGGATTTGCGCAATCGTTAATAGTGTACTGCTTATTTGCCGCATACCGGGGTACTTGTCGGAAGTTTGTGCGGCGCCGTGGGGAGAAAATACGGCCCTGCTGGCTTGGCGAGCGGCTGCAGGCAGTCCCTCACCGGCCTTGGAACATTGGGAAAAACCCCGGAAGGTTTGCCGGGAGGGCTTGTCCGGAAATTGTGCGTTGCCGGAGCACGGCCTATTTTGGGGGGCGGTTTTCCGGTTTATCCTGACCTGACTGAAAGCAGGACAGCCCCAGGCTCCATAGAGCCTGGGGCTGTCCCAACATGGGCCGCTGTGCCCAGAGGGTTACAGCGCCATTCCTGTTTTAAACTGGCTGTTATACAGATTGGCGTAGAAGCCGTTTTTCTCCAATAGTTCCCGATGGCTGCCGCGCTCCACAATTTCACCGGAGTTCACCACAAGGATGGTGTCGGCGTTTTTGATGGTGGATAGCCGGTGGGCAATGATAAAGCTGGTGCGGTTTTCCATCAATTTCAGCATAGCGTCCTGGATTTTCAGTTCGGTGCGCGTATCGATGGAGGAGGTCGCCTCATCCAGAATCAGGACACAGGGATCCGCCAGGATGGCCCGGGCGATGGCGATGAGCTGCCGCTGGCCCTGGGAGATATTGCCCGCGTTGTCCGAGAGGATGGTATCGTAGCCCTGGGGAAGATGGGTGATGAAGGAATGGGCGTTTGCCATTTTGGCTGCGGCTACGACTTCCTCGTCCGTGGCGTCCAGGCGCCCGTACCGGATATTTTCCCGCACGCTCTCCGAGAACAGGAAGGTGTCCTGCAGGACAATGCCCACACACCGGCGCAGGCTGTTGCGGGTATAGGAACTGATGGGCTTGGAGTCGATAAGGATTTGACCGCTGTCAATGTCATAGAACCTGGTCAGCAGGCTGATGATGGTGGTTTTGCCCGCGCCGGTGGGCCCTACGATGGCAATCTGCTGGCCGCGCTTGGCGTTCAGGGTGGCGTTTTTGAGGACCGGCTTGCCGGGCAGATAGGAGAAGGTGACCTCCTGGAAGGAGATATCCCCCTTTAGCTCCTGGGCCTGGACGGCATCGGGGGCATCGGTCTCCGGGGGAGTATCCATCACCTCGAATACGCGCTCCGCACCGGCAAGGGCGGACTGGATGGTGTTGAACAGGTTTGCAATCTCGCTTAAGGGACGGGCGAAGTTCTTCATGTACAATAAGAAGGAGAACACGATTCCCACGGTCACGGCGCCGCCCCTGAGAATCAGCATCCCGCCCGCAGCAGCCACGATGAGGTAGGAGATATTGCTTATCATATTCATGGCGGGGCCCATCAGCCCGGAGAGGGATTGGGCCTTGGTGGAGCTTTTGCGCAGCTTCTCGTTGATGGCGTGGAATTCCTGCTTGACGGTTTCCTCCCTGGAGAAGAGCTTTACGGCTTTTTCCCCGGAAATCATCTCCTCGATGTAGCCGTTGAGTTCGCCCAAATCCGCCTGCTGCTGCTTGAAGAGCCGCCTGGAAAAGCGGATGATACAGCGGGTGAGCAGGAACATCAGGGGGATGGTGACCATGGAAATCAGCGTGAGCAGCGGGGAGAGCAGCAGCATGGCCGCCAGGGTTCCCGTTACGCTGATAATACCGGAAAACAGCTGGGTGACGTTCTGGGCCAGAGTGGTGCTGATATTGTCCACATCGTTGGTCAGCCGACTCATCAAATCGCCGCTGGAATGAGTGTCGAAATAGGACAGGGGCAGATTCCCCAGCACCTGGAACAGATCCCGGCGGATTTTTGCGCTGGAAACCTGGGAGATATCCACCATCATCAGGTTCTGGTAATAGGAGGAGGCCACGCTGATGAGATACACACCCAAGAGCACCAGGCAGATTTTCCACAGGCCCGAGAGATCTCCGACAGCGATATAGTCGTCGATAATCATACCGTTCATACGGGTGGTCACGATGCTGACAGCTGCGGTTACCACGCACAGAACCAGTACCAGAATGAGCCTCCCGGTGCTGCCGGACAGGTAGCGCAGCAGGCGCCTGAGAGTTCCCTTGGCGTTTTTGGGCTTTACCGGGGCGGCGTGCATGGGGCCCCCGCCGGGGCCGCGGCGCGCGGGCAGTTGAGCGGGAGCGCTGTTTTTAGGTTCGGACATGGTCCAGCACCTCCTCTCCAAGCTGGGATACCGCGATGCTGCGGTAGATTTCGCTGGTTTTCAGCAGCTGGGAATGCGTTGCGCAGGCAGTGAGAACGCCGTCGTCCAGCACCAGGATTTTATCGCAGTCGCTGATAGCGCTGATGCGCTGCGCGATGATAAAGGTGGTGGAGCCGCTGTGGGATTGGCGCAGGCTCTCCTGAATTTTGGCCTCGGTTGCCATATCCACTGCGCTGGTGGAATCGTCCAGAATAAGGATCTTGGGATGCTTGACAAAGGTTCTGGCAATGGACAGGCGCTGCTTCTGCCCGCCGGAAAAGTTTTTGCCCCTCTGTTCCACCGGGGACAGCAGCTGCTTAGGAAGCTGATAGACAAATTCCTCGGCCTGGGCATCCTGAACCGCCTGCCGGAGCGCCTCGGGGGAGGTGTCCTGGCCGCCCCAGCGCAGGTTCTCCTCAATGGTTCCGGAAAATAAGAGGCTCTCCTGCATGACGACGCCGATCATCCGGCGGAGATCATCCTGGGCAATGTCCCGCACATCCACGCCGCCGATGCGGATGGACCCGCCGGTTACGTCATAGAGGCGGGGAATGAGCCCTACAAGGGAGCTTTTGCCGGAGCCGGTGGAGCCGATAATGCCGATGCGCTCTCCCTCCTGTGCGGTAAAGGAGATGTTTTTGAGTACCGGCTCCTCGTCGGCCACATCGTCGTTATACCGGAAGGATACATTCTCAAAGCGCACATCAAAGTGCTCCGGAAGCTGGGGCTGGGCGGGATCCTGGATGGAGGGCTGGGTGTCCAGCACCTCATTGATGCGCCGCGCGGAGGCGGTGGCGCGGGCAAAGTTGATGACCATCATGACGGACATCATCAGGGAGCCGAGAATTTGTACCAGATAATTCATAAAGGCCATAATCTTTCCGGTTTCAATTTCCCCGGCAATGGCCATGTTGCCGCCGAACCACAATAGCGCCACAATACACAGGTTGGTAACCAGCGTTACCCAGGGCCACAGAAGAATGGTGATGCGCTGCGCCTTGATGCTCCAGTTCATCAAATCCTCATTGGCGCTCTCAAAGCGCTGGCGTTCCCTGTCCTGGGTGACAAAGGCCTTTACAACCCGGACTCCCAGCAGGTTTTCCCGCATGACCGTATTCACCCGGTCGATTTTTTCCTGCATCCGGGTAAACAGGGGAAAGGAGCGGCGCACGATGAATACCACTACAACTGCCAGCACCGGCATGGCGGCCAGAAAGATGAGGGAGAGCTTCCCATTGAAGCTCAGAGCCATAACCAGCCCGCCGATACAGGAAAACGGCGCGCGGATGAGCCCTTTGAGAAGCATCATCACCATCATCTGCACCTGGTTGACGTCATTGGTGAGCCGGGTAACCAGAGAGGAGGTTTTCAGCCGGTCAATCTCCCGGAAAGAGAAGGTCTGCACCTTATCGAAGATCCCCTGGCGCAGCCGGGTGCCGAAGGAAACTCCCGCGATGGCGGAAAATACACAGCATCCGGCGCCGCCGATAAAGCCCGCAAAGGCAATCCCCAGCATTTTGATTCCGCTGGAGAGCACGTAGGCCATGTCGCCGTTGGCCACACCCACATCGATGATATCCGCCATCATGGTAGGCTGCATCAGATCCATCATCACCTCCAGCAGCATAAAAAGAGGCGCCAGGACCACGAAGGGGATGCTGCCTTTTAGGTATTTGCAAAGCCGTTTCATGGTTTTTCCTCCTCCCTCCGGTGATGCTCCGGTTCATGGCAGGAGGGCCTGGACTCTCTCGGCCCCTCGGCGCGCTCCAGATCCATTGCCTTGCGCATATTGTCCCCAATGCGGGTTAAATAGTCGATGGCGTCCCGGCGCTGCTGGGCAGTAAAGCCGTCAAAGCATTCCTCCTCCAGTTTGGAAAACACCTCGTTGACCTGCTCGGCGGCCTGCCAGCCCTTCTCGGTGAGAAAGACACACAGGGCGCGCTTGTCGGTTTGGGAGGGGGCCCGGTAGATAAACCCGGACTTTTCCATCAAGGTCAGCACACTGGTGATGGTGGCGGGCTCCAATTCGCAGTGGCGGGCCAGCTGGCGCTGGATGCACCCGTTGTGCACCGACAGGTATTCCAGGATTCTGGGCTGTCCGTTGGAGATGCCATACCTGGAAAACCGGCTGCCGCTGCGCTTGACGTGCAGATGCAATGCCCTGCCGAGCAGGGCGTGAAGCGGCATATGTTTCATTTATAAATCTCCTTCCTCGTTTAAAATACCTTTGAAACAGAACTCCTTTCTCCTGTAAAAGTTTACTTTTTAACGAAACTCCTATCTCTTTGGGAAGTGCAGCGCTTCGGCATTTTATAAATTCCGAACCTGTCAAATCAACCGCGAAAGCGCAGTTTCACAAGAGGCATTGAACGCACAAGCGTCCTGCACAGGGCGCCTGAGAAGCGCCCGTGTCTTTGAAAGACGGCTGTGAACGCAGCGGTTTTTCTTTTGTGCATTTGTCCGCTGAACTCCCGAAATTCAAAGCTGCGGCTGTAAAAAGGTTACTGCCAAAAGCCCGAATGCGGAATGGACTTCCGTAAATAGTTAGAATTATAATTATTAGCCATCTAACATTTTAAGTTTCACTGCCCAAAATGTCAAGCGGGGATTGCAAAAAAATATGGCGGAAAGGTTCCGTGGATGCTGCTCCTGCCTGACCGCTATTCATGACAGGGTGGTATTGTGTCAGGGGAGTTCGGCGTTCCTGCCGCCCTGGGTTCAGCCGCACAACACCGCCGGACGAGCAGACGGGGCCGGCCGGGTGATTCCCGCCCGTATGCAAGGCCGCGGCCCCTGGGACCGGGCTGCTCAGAGCCCCCGGGAACACTTGCACTTTTCGCCCTTCAGGGGTATACTGAAAACAAAAGTTCTTTTAAAGGAGGCAGAGCCATGGAGCAGCAGTCTCTGTTTGGCAGCCGGGAGCTCAGCCAGCCCCTCGCCAGCCGCCTGCGCCCATCCTCTCTGGAGGAATTTGTAGGCCAGGGGCATCTGGTGGGGCCGGGGAAGGTGCTCCGGCAGCTTATTGACCAGGATCAGGTGTCCTCCATGATCTTCTGGGGGCCGCCCGGCGTTGGAAAAACCACTCTGGCAAGGATTATCGCGCAGCGCACCAAGGCCAATTTTATCGATTTCAGCGCGGTGACCAGCGGGATCAAGGAGATAAAAGAGGTAATGGCCAGAGCCGAGACCAGCCGCAGGCTGGGAGAGACCACCATCCTCTTTGTGGATGAGATCCACCGTTTCAATAAGGCGCAGCAGGATGCTTTTCTGCCCTATGTGGAGAAGGGAAGCATTACGCTCATCGGCGCCACCACGGAGAACCCCTCCTTTGAAATCAATTCGGCGCTGCTCTCCCGCTGCAAGGTGTTTGTGCTCCAGGCCCTGGACGTTGAGGATTTGACCACTCTGCTCAGCCATGCCTTAACGGACCAGCGGGGCTTCGGCAGCCAGACGGTGGACATTTCCCGGGAAATGCTGCAGATGATAGCCGCCTTTGCCAACGGCGACGCCAGAACCGCGCTCAACACCCTGGAGATGGTGGTGCTCAACGGGCAGCGCCAGGCGGACAAAACCGTCGTCACCAAGGAAATCCTGGAACAGTGCATCAGTAAGAAATCTTTATTATATGATAAAAACGGAGAGGAGCACTATAATCTCATCTCCGCGCTGCACAAATCCATGCGCAACAGCGATCCGGACGCGGCGGTATATTGGCTGGCCCGGATGCTGGAGGCGGGGGAGGATCCGCTGTATGTGGCGCGCAGGCTGGTGCGTTTTGCCAGCGAGGATGTGGGCATGGCGGACAGCCGGGCGCTGCAAATCACCGTGGCGGCCTATCAGGCCTGCCATTTTATCGGAATGCCGGAGTGCAGCGTCCATCTCACGCACGCGGTGGTGTACCTTTCCATGGCGCCCAAGTCCAACGCGCT
Source organism: Marvinbryantia formatexigens (assembly GCA_021771035.1). GTDB lineage: Bacteria > Bacillota > Clostridia > Oscillospirales > Ruminococcaceae > CALXEM01. The sequence goes on from JAETPU010000031.1 coordinate 6,604, forward strand.
GTATCTGGCCTATGAAAAGGCCAAAAAGGATGCCGCTCAGATGCTGGCGGAGCCGGTGCCGCTGCAAATTCGCAACGCCCCCACCAGCTTGATGAAGGAACTCCATTATGGTGAGGGGTACGAGTATGCCCACGATACCCAGGAAAAGCTCACCACCATGGAATGCCTGCCCGAGAGCTTGCGGGGGCGGCGGTACTATATCCCCACGGAGCAGGGGAGTGAAACTAAGGTGAAGGACCGCCTGGAACAGATTCTGTGCTGGAAGCGCGAACACCGGGAGAAATAAACCGCAAAAGGCGGGGCTAAGCTCAAAAGGGATGTCTCATTCGTTTTGGGAACCGCCGTTAGGAAACAACCGGCTCCCTATATTTTTTGACAGCCTCTTGGAAACCCTGCCAAACACGGAAAATTGGCAGGGGGACGGTACCCTTCTTGAGCCGTCCGTCGGCGCTGTCTTCGTTTCGCGCAGCGCAGTGGTTCCGGTATGGTGAGGGAGCATAGTTTACGGTGAAACAGGCGCCAGGGCCGGCTATCCCCCAAAGCCAGGTGCTGCGGGGGAAAATCCGGCGCGGCCCGGGCAGGAGAGGAGTGAGCGTGATGGAGGATATCCGTCTGGTGCTGCCTCACGAGGGGTACCGCCAGCAGGTGCTGGAATACCGGCAGGAATTTTTGGAACACGGCGATACCATGGCCGGCTGCGGTGGGCTGGATTCTGCCGCGGGTTTTGAGGAGTGGCTTGCACAAACCATTGACAACCGCAGCGAGGCCACTGTGCGCCCGGGCCTGGTTCCGGCCACGCTCTTTTTGGCGGTGAGTGCGGACCGGCACCGGCTGGTGGGGATGATTGATATCCGCCACCGGCTCAATGGCTATCTGCTGCAATACGCGGGAAATATCGGCTACAGCATCCGTCCGTCGATGCGCCGGTAGGGCTATGGGGCCCGGATGCTGGGGCTGGCGCTTGAGGAGTGCCGGGCAATGGGGCTGACTCGGGTGCTGATTACCTGCGACAGGGATAATACCGCCTCCGCGCGCACCATGCTGCACAACGGCGCCGTCCTGGAAAATGAGGTGGCGCAGGACGGCCGGATGATTCAGCGGTACTGGATTACTCTTTCCTGAAACAGCCTCGGGAAAGCAGGAACAACGGATAAGGAGGAGAGCAGATGCAGGACATTTTATTTCGGGAGGCGGATGCCGTATTTTCCTACCGGGTGGCGGGAATCTGTATTCAGGATGGGAAGGTACTGCTGCAGAGTGCCCCCGGAGATCCCGGGTTTGCCTTTCCGGGAGGCCATGTCGCCTTTGGGGAAACCCATGAGGAGACGCTCAGACGGGAATATCAGGAAGAAATCGGCGCGCAGATTGCGGTGGGGGAGCTCAAATGGGTGGCGGAGCTGTTTTTTCCCTGGGGAGAAAAGCCCTGCCAGCAGATCTGCCTGTATTATCTGGTAGAACTCCGTGACACCGTAACACCCCGGGCGGGTTCCTTTCGTGCAAAAGAGCAGATGGACACACAGGTTTCAGAGCTGGAATTCCACTGGATCCCCCTGGAACAAACAGCGGAGATCTCCATCTATCCCAATCAGGCCGCCGGGCTTCTGGCGGATATCGGCGGTGCGGTGCGCCATTTTATCTATCGGGAATTGTGATGTATGGACGCTTTTGGGACGGGCAAATCCGTATTCTCTCCCGTTCGCCCTGCTTTTTATGGATAACAGTCTTCGTGCACTCCCTTGGCACCCTAAAACGCCCCTCGCCGGCCATACCGGATATTGAAGGGGACGCAGATTCGCCAGCGCTTCCGGTTGAGACCGCAACCGGAAGCGCTGGTTTTTCTCTGTAGTAATCCGGGGAATATTTCCAATCCGGCCCCCTTGACAACTATACCGGTTCCCGATATAATTATATCGACGAACGATATAACGGAAATCGAAATAATAGTTCAGGGGGGAAAAGCGCATGGAGCAGGCAGCCGGTGCACTGACTGAGGCGGTGTTCTACATTTTATTATCCCTGACAGAGCCCTTACACGGCTATGGAATTATGCAGAATGTGCAGGAACTCTCCCGCGGCAGGGTGAATCTGGCGGCGGGTACCTTGTACGGCGCCATCAATACCATGCTGGAGCGGGGGTGGATCCGGGCCCTGCCGGGGGAGAAAAACAGCCGGAAAAAGGAATATGTCCTCACACAAACTGGGCGAAGGGCCCTGGACGGAGAGATACTCCGGCTGCGGGAGCTATTGGAAAATGCCAACAAGATTTTGGGGGGTGCACGGCAGTGAGAAAGAAGATGTTCCACTGGTTTTGGGCCTGGGACTTCGATAAAGAGGAAAAATGGCTCAATGAAATGGCCGTCCAGGGCTTGGCGCTTGTCTCGGTGGGGTTTTGCACCTATAGCTTTGAACCCTGTGTGCCGGGGGAGTACCAGGTGCGCCTGGAACTCTTGGAAAACTTACCAGGAAACGCCCAGAGCCAACGTTATCTCGAGTTTTTGGAGGAGACAGGGGCCGAATATTTGGGAAACGTCATGCGCTGGGCCTACTTCAGGAAGCGTGCCCGGGACGGGACGTTTGACCTGTTTTCCGACAACGCCTCCAGGATTGTCCATCTCAACCGGATGCTTGCACTGCTGGGTGTCATAGGGCTCATGGAGTTTAGTATGGCGCTCAATAATTTTTCCCTGTATTTTGGACAGCACCGGGCCCAAATTGTCAACTTGGTTGCCGCCATTGTGCTGGCGGCTGTGGGAGGACTCATCGGATTCGGCTTTTGGAAAGTGTTGCGAATCAAAAGGCGGCTGAAAAAGGAGCAGACCCTGTTTGAATAGAGCCCCGCGGTTTGGCGCTGTTTTCGGCTTCTTTCGGCAATCCCGGCCGGCTGCGGAAATAAGCCCCCGGCGAGCTTCGGGTTCGCAGCCCGCCGGAGACGGGAGCCTGCCTCTATGCTCCGTGCGGCTGGAGAGAATAGCCCAGCCTATCCTGGCATCGGGGCAGCGTCAACCCAGAGGGCGTTCTTTCACAGAATGCCCTGTACCCAGAGAACCGGGGCTTTCGCTGCTGCCGGTTAAAGCAGCCGTGCAACAAAGTCTCCCATCCAAAAGCGGCGCGCCATTGGCGGAGAATCCAAGGCGGGTTTCGCCGCATTACAAGAAATAGCTCAGCGGAATGAGTTCCGCTGAGCTATTTCTTCTAAAAAGGTGTGTACCTAATGGAAGGGGGACTTTTCACTGCCGGCGGGCGCTACTTATGAAATTCCCGGTACATGGTGTCCAGCAGGGTATGGGTGGGATCATAGAAATATTCCCAGAACATCAGGCCCTTCAGCCCGCGCTCCTTGATGTAGTCCACCTTGCAGGCGATGGACTGCTCATCATCATAGGAGAGGAAGGTGGAGCCGTCATACACCCACGGGGCCTTGGCCTCATCGTCCCAGTAGCGGGTGAAGCCGTTCTTGTCGATATAATTCTCCACCAAATCACCATAGCGGGGGCCATGCTCGCCGCAGCTGTAGATGGTGCCCTCGGGAGAAGGCTTCTCCGCAATGACAAATAAACCGTTTCTCTTGTTGGGAACGTGGACCCATTTGCGGGAATAGAAGGCGGCGCCCAGGACGATTTTGTCCCGGGGAACCCCGGCAGCCTCAAAATTGCGCGCGCTGGCGTCCGCACTGATGCGGAAAATATCGCCGGTGGAGTTATACAGGTTGGCGTGGTGCCCGGTAATGCTCTGGAACCCGCAGCGCATATCATAGGTCATCAGCTGGACATAGTCCAGGTAAGAGGCCACTTTCTCCATCTCCGTGGCGTCCAGATAGTAGAGATCCGCTCCCGCTGCAATGGACAGCAGGTATTTTTTGCCGTCCTGGGCCTCAAAGCGATCCAGCTCCTGGCGCAGCCGGGCGATGATGGCGGTGAAGTTCTGTTTATCCTCCTTGCAGGCGGCAATGTCGCCCTGGGGATGGGTGGGGAACTCCCAATCCATATCCACGCCGTCAAAGTTCCATTTGCGCATCAGTTCGATGGCGGTGGTGGCAAAAAGATCCCGGCTTTCAGGGGTGCGCGCGGCCTCGGAAAAGCCGCCGGCGCCCCATCCGCCAATGGAGATTACCTGCTTCATGCTGGGGTTCACCTGGCGGAAATGAGCCAGGCATCCCAAATCCGTCTGGGTTTTGAGTACTGCTTTACCGTCCTCCACCAGGGCAAACGCCACGTTCAGGACATCCAGCTTGCGGATATCGTCGTCGGTCATCTGCGGCAGCTTGGGCAGGGTTGCATAGGCGATGATGAGTTGTTTCATTGCAAAAAACCTCCTTTTTGTGACCGCTCCCCATAGTGGGAGTAATTTCACTAAGCAGGGCCATTATAGCATACACTGAAATGCCGTACAATTGGTATTTGTGAAAATATCCAGGATCCTTTTTTGGTGGTTTTTCTATTTTGGAGGAAAGTTAGAATTTTCACAAAAAGGAGATTTTATGGCGAAGTTTGCGGTGGAAAACTTGAAGATGCCTGAAAATACCGGTATACTATAGAGGACGGAAAACGAAGGGCTGGGGGAAGCCAGCCTTTGAAAAGTGAATAGGAGGAAGTTATGGTGGAAACAGCCAGAGACAATAATATTCACGAGGTGGCCATTCCGGTGGGAATGCTCAGCCTGGCCGGAATGAAGGGGTGTGAGGAGCTCACCTCCAAGGTGGACAAATACCTGGTGGAATGGCGTTCCCAGCGCCATGGGGAGCTCATGGACGACGCGGATTTCATCGGCTACTGCCGCGAAAGCTACCAGATTAAGACCAACTGTCCCCGTTTTGGAACCGGAGAGGCCAAGGGAACCATGAAGGAATCGGTCCGGGGGCATGACCTGTTTATTCTGGTGGATGTGTTCAACTATGGCGTCCGCTACAAGATGTACGGCATGGATGTTCCCATGAGCCCGGATGACCATTATCAGGATCTCAAGCGGATTATTGCCTCCGCCAGCGGCAAGGCCCGGCGCATCAATGTAATTATGCCCATGCTGTATGAGGGCCGCCAGCACAAGCGCTCCTCCAGGGAATCCCTGGACTGTGCCCTTTGCCTGCAGGAATTGGAGAATATGGGCGTGGACAACCTGATTACCTTCGACGCCCACGACGCCCGGGTGCAGAATGCTATCCCGCTCAGCGGTTTTGAAAATGTACAGCCCACCTATCAGTTCCTCAAAGCGCTCATCAACAATGTTCCGGATTTGGTGATCGATCAGGATCATCTGATGATTATCTCCCCCGATGAGGGTGGTATGCAGCGCTGTATGTACTATTCCTCTGTGCTGGGTGTGGATTTGGGGATGTTCTATAAGCGCCGTGACTACTCCACCATTGTCAACGGCAAAAACCCCATTGTGGCCCACGAATTTTTGGGGGACAGCGTTGAGGGCAAGGATTTAATTATTGTGGACGACATGATTTCCTCCGGCGAGTCTGTTTTGGACATTGCCTCCAAGCTCAAGGCCCGGGGCGCCAAGCGGATTTTCATCTGCACCACCTTCGGGCTGTTCTGCGAGGGCCTCGATCAGTTCGACGCCGCCTATCAGCGCGGGGATATCACCAGAGTGTTCACCACGAACCTGATTTACCGTACCCCTGAGCTCAAATCCCGGGAGTGGTATGTCGAAGTGAATATGGCAAAATATATCGCCTATATCATCGACAGCCTCAACCATGACCAGTCCATCAGCAGCCTGCTCAACCCGGTTTACCGCATTAACAAGCTTTTGGAGAAAAAGCGGGAGCGGGATGCCAAACGTGCAGCAGAGGGAAAATAACCCCTCCAAGGATAGAAAAAAACCGGCACAGCCTGAGCTGTGCCGGTTTTTTCTAATTTCACTCAGGTCAGCGGCAGGGTCCCCTCAGGGAGGAATAGGTACACCACCATGCCCACAACCCCGCAGCCCAGCATCACCAGGATGGGATTGGGCTTCCACTTGCGCAGGACAAAGAAGGCGAGGGCAAAGAGTACCACAGCCACCACGTTCACATCCGCCAGATGGGAGGTGATACCTTTTCCGTTCCAGATGGCGGTGATTAAAATGGAGATGCCCGCGGAGGCAATCAGCGCCACAACCGCTGGGCGAAGGCCGCCCAGAATCCCCTGTACGATGGTGAGATTCTGATATTTGTAATAGAAATATGCCAAGGTCAGCACGATGATGATGGAGGGGAGTACGCAGCCGAAGGTGGCAATCAGCGCTCCGGGAATCCCCGCAATGTGGATCCCCACAAAGGTGGCGGAGTTGACGGCGATGGGCCCGGGCGTCATTTCGGCAATGGTGATAAGATCCGTAAACTGCTCCATGGACAGCCAGCCGTGCAGGGTGACAACCTGGCTTTGGATCAGCGGCATGGCCGCATAGCCGCCGCCGATACTGAATAATCCGATTTGAATAAAGCTCCAGAACAGCTGTAAGTAAAGCATCAGCCCCGCTCCTTTCTGGCTTTTTCTTCGTAGTAGAAGGACACCGCGCCCAATAAACCGCATACCAGGATAATCAGGATGATGTTTACCTTAAAGAAATAGGTGGCGATAAAGGCGCCTATCATGACCAGAACCGGCAGGATTTTTTTCTGACGGGTTACATTGCCTCCCAAACTGAACACCACATCGCAGATGACCGCAGCCACACCGGCCTGCATTCCCTTCAGCAGCGCCGCGATAAACCGGTTGGAGCGGAATGCCGCGTAAAAAAAGGAGATAACGCTCAGGATAATCAGCGGGGGAAGAACTGTCCCCAAAATGGTGAGTGCGGCGCCGGGGAACCCGGCAATCCGGTAACCTACCAGGATGGAGGCGTTCACCGCGATGGCCCCGGGGGATGATTGGGCGATGGCCGTGAGATCCAGCATCTCCTTTTCGTCAATCCAGTGAAGCTCATCCACAAACTTCTTTTTCATCAGCGGAATGATGACGAATCCTCCGCCGAAGGTAAAGGCGCTCAGATAAAAGGTGGAGGAAAACAGCTTCCAGTACACCTTCCAATCTTTTTTCATGGTAATACCTCAGTCCCTTCTGCAATATTGTGCCGGATGGCGCTGGGCTCTCTGGGGAGAAACCGGCCCGCACAGCTTCCGGCAGCCCTCAAACAACGGGTTCTTTCCTATTCATTTTATCTCTTGCCTAATCATAAGTAAAATAGTATATTGTTATTAAACACATTTATTTTTCGTTATAGATAAACCGTACAGGCAGTGTGCGTGAACAATCATCCGGGCGGGCAGGGAAGACCAGCAGGTTCTCCCGCGCCCTGTGCTTCGGAAAAAGGGGGGAAGTCCATGACGCTCAGGCATATGCGCATTTTTGTAGCGGTGTGCGAATGCGGCGGAATTACAGCCGCGGCCCAGCAGCTGTATCTAGCACAGCCCACTGTGAGCCTGGCTGTTTCGGAGCTGGAGGAATACTATGGAGTGCGTCTGTTTGACCGCATCTCCCGCAGGCTGTTCATCACCCAGCGGGGACAGGAGTTTTACGAGTATGCCAAGCACATTGTCAGTTTATTTGACGAGATGGAACGCTCAATGAAGGACGCGGATTCCGCCGGAATGCTGCGGCTGGGCTCCAGTATCACCATCGCCACCTTTTTGCTGCCGGATTTGCTGTGCCGGTTCCGCCGGATGCATCCTGGGATTCAGGCCCAGGTGCGGGTGGATAATTCAGAGGAAATTGAACATCGGGTGAGCACAAATGAAGTGGATTTCGGGCTCATCGAGGGCGTGGTGCACAGTGAGCATATGGTGTGCGAGGAATTTGCCAGGGACGCCCTGGTGCTGGTATGCGGTCAAAACCATCCGCTGGCACAGACGCCGCAAGTCCAGGCCCATCAGCTCAAGGGCTGCGACTTTTTGCTGCGGCAGAAGGGCAGCGGCACCCGGGAACTCTTTGACAGCACGATGCTGCTGCATGGGGTGGAAATCACTCCGGTTTGGGAGAGCGTGAGCACCCAGGCTATTGTGGAGGCAGTGTGCCGGGGGCTTGGGATTTCTGTTCTGCCTTACCGCTGGGTTCAGCAGGATCTGCGCGAGGGGCGCCTGCACCGGCTGAAGATTGAGGGGGTGCGCTTTGAACGGGAGTTTACTCTCATTTACCACAAGAATAAATTTCTCTCCCAGGCCACTCAGGATTTTCTGGCCCTGTGCCGGGACACAGTGGGGGAGAATCTGCCCGAGGACGATTGAGACAGGAAAATGACAGAAGGGAAGCGACTTCAAAATGGACGAAACCCAAGGCCTGATGACAAAGGGCTCTATTTCAAAGCAGCTTTTGTTTTTTTCAATTCCTCTTTTGCTGGGGAATTTGTTTCAGCAGCTTTACAATACGATGGATTCCATTGTGGTGGGGAATTTCATCGGGGGAAACGCGCTGGCGGCGGTGGGCGCCAGCACGCCGATCATCAATCTTCTGGTGGGGCTGTTCATGGGCATTGCAACCGGCGCCGGCGTGGTGATTGCGCGGTTTTTCGGCGCACGGGATGCCAAGAGCGTCCAGGACGCGGTACATACCTCCTTTGCGTTGACGCTGATAGCGGGAGGAGCGCTTACGGTGGCGGGAGTTATCCTTTCCCCGGCGCTGCTCAAGGCTATCGGGACCCCTGCCGAGGTGCTGGAAAGCGCCGTCATCTATCTGCGCATCTACTTTTTGGGAGTTTTGGTGGTAATGCTCTATAATATCGCATCCGGGATTCTGCGGGCGGTGGGAGATTCCAAAAATCCCTTGTATTTTTTAATCGTCTCCAGTGTTTTAAATATCCTGCTGGATCTGCTGTTCGTCGCGGTGTTCCAAATGGGTGTGGCCGGCGTGGCCTGGGCCACGCTGATTGCCCAGGCGGTTTCCGCCGTGCTGGTGCTGGCCCTGATGATGCGCTCAAAGGGGATGATCCGCCTGGAGATACGAAAAATCCGCATGAGCCGGTTTATGTTTTCTGAGATTCTGCGCATGGGCCTGCCGGGCGGTGTGCAGAACGCTATTGTGGCGTTTTCCAACGTGATTGTACAGGCCAATATCAATAGCTTTGGCGCGGCGGCTATGGCGGGATGCAGCTCCTACAGCAAGATAGACGGCTTTGCCATCCTGCCGATTATGAGTTTTTCCATGGCGATCACTACCTTTACCGGACAGAATATCGGTGCTAAAAATTTCGACCGGGTGAAAAAGGGCGCAAAAACCTGCCTTTTCATGAGCCTGGCAGTGTCCGTTGTGCTCTCGCTTTCGCTGCTGGTGTTTGGAAAATATATCTTCCGGGTGTTCTCCCCGGACGAGGAGATCCTCTCGTATGCCACCATGATGTGCCGCTTTTTGGTGCCAGGTTATCTGTTTTTAGCCATCACGCACACTTACTGCGGCGTGGTGCGGGGAGCCGGGGTTGCCATGGTGCCCATGCTGGCCCTGGTGGGAAATATGTGCGTACTCAGGATGCTTTGGATCTGGCTTGCCATGCCTGCCTTCCATAGCATCATTGTGGTATACCTGGGCTACACCCTCACTTGGATGACCAGCGCGCTGACAATGGTCCTCTACTATAAAAAAGGCAACTGGCTGCACCGATACGGTTAATCGGCGGTGTGGGGTTACCTACCGCGCGGGAGCCTGTACAAGGACAGTTCGGAGCCGTTGGCTGGATGGCACTAGGCCGAAAGGCGTGCGCTTTTTGAGGTCACAGTGGGACTCTCTGTATCCGGCGCGTACTGTATCATGCTTCATGGAGGTCTCATAAACTGGAATTTCCGGACCGGCGCCCAAAGGCCGCCGTTTCCCCAAAGTCCGATGGCGGGTTCTATAAATCGGAAAGGCTGCGCCTGAAAGCGTTGCAGCATACCGGCAGGCAAAAACGGGCGCCAACACATTCGCGCCCGGCTTGCTCAACAAGCTGTGGCGGTTTGCAGTTTTGGCTTGCGCAGGCACCGATAGTAAATGCTCAAAACAAAAACAAATTTGGAAAGGAATGGATTTTCTTATGGCAGAAGTAAAAATCCCCAAGACCATGCAGGCCTTTGCCGCAGTGTCCCCTGGAAAAACCCGGATAGTCCGCATCAATGTGCCCACCCCCGGCGAGAACCAGGCGCTGGTTAAAATCGAGTGCTGTGTGCCCTGCAACACCACGGACCGCTATATCATCCAGTCCAGCTTCGGCAGCCAGGAGTTTCCGGTGCTGGTGGGGCATGAGTCCGTAGGGCGCGTTGTGGCTGTTGGCGCGGGAGTGCGGCAGCTCAAGGTGGGGGATCGTGTGGTTCGGGCCAATGCCACCGGCGCGCCGTTTCAGGATGGGTACTATTCCAAATGGGGCGGGTTTGCCGAGTATGGCCTTGTGGAGGACAGCACTCCGGTAACTGGGCTGCAGCAGCTTCCTCTGCACAAAGCGGCTTTGATGATAGCGCTCAGTGAAACCGCCAGCTGTATTGAGCAGCTGGGGGATGTGACGGGAAAAACCGTTTTGGTAACAGGAACCGGAATTGCCGGATATACGCTGGCGTATTTTGCCAAGGCTTTTGGCGCCGCCAGAGTCATCGTACTGGGACGCAGGGCTTCCCGGCTAAAGCCCGCCAAGGCGCTGGGTGCAGATGAGGCCTATGTGGGAGGCACCCCCGAATGGGAGCAGCGCCGGCAGATCCGGGATGCCGACTTTGTCCTGGAAGCCACAGGCAACGCCGGAATTTTTGCCGGCGGAGTGCCGCTGCTCAAGCAGGGCGGCCTGGTGGCCTTTTACGGCGTGAGTGAAACACCGTATACCTTGGGCCAGTCCCGGGACGTCCGCACACTTACCTTTACTCCGCAGGAGGCAAAATGCTATGAACAGGTATGCCGGCTTCTTGAAACAGACGAGCGCCTGACCCAGGTCCTGCTGACCCACCGCTGGGGCTTTTCCCAAATTGAGGAGGCCTTTAGGCAGGTGAATGCCGGAGAAGTCATCAAGGGTATGGTCGTAATGGGAGAATGACCAGATTGTGTGCTTGTTTTTCATTGCATCAAAGGCACACCGATTTTTAGGACTTCTTCCAGACCCTGACTCAGCGCGTTAGGGCTGCTGCCCGTGCAGCCAAAGATAGAGGGGCACAACTCCATTGGGCAGAAGGACAACGACGATTTCTTATGGTGTCACTGGCAGACTGGTTTGCGGACTGCACCAAAAGAAGGGCCCTGCGCCAGTCGGCGCAGGGCCCTTCTTTTGGTTTATCTGTCATGGGAGAGGCCTCAGCGGCGGTGCTGATGAGTTCCCCCGTCTTTTCCGTTCAGTTCCCGCCGGTTCGGATTCCGCCTTCCTGGGAGAGGGTTTTCTCAAATACCTCATAGGCACAGGAAAAATCCTTTTGGGCACTGTCGTCAATGTTCGTGAAGTTTTGCTGATCGATAACCGGGTAGGGCTCCCCTTTGCCGTCCAGCTTTTCCTGCGTTACGGTTGCCCAGGCGGCAATGTAGGTGGGCGAACCCTTATAGTTGTTGTTGTAACGCATCACCAGGATTTGATCGCCGGCTTTGCACTGGCTGATGTCCACACTGCTCCAAAACAGCTGGTAATTGGGATCTGCCGAGCCGTTTTTCAAACGGAGCTCACTCATGGACCAGGTGGTGGTCATTCCCACGCCCAGGGTGTTATTGGAGGCCTTTTCCAGGAGCTTCTGTACAGTATCCTTGAAGTTTCCGCCGTTGGGCGCGTTGGAATCGATGCGGGGCAGGGAATTCCGCCCCTTTTTGGCCAATTCCTCAAGATACCCAAAGAGCTCGCCTCCCGGGGAGAGGGTTTTCCCTATGAGGTTGGCAAAATCGAAGTCCGCGTCGCCGCCTCCGTGTAAAGAGCATTTCACCGTATACCGGTGAGTGACAGGATCATAGCTGACGGTGAGCTGTCCCTCCTTGGAGGGGCACACATACCCTTTATCCCGGAGCAGATCCGGGGTGAATTCATCAACGACTGAACTGCCCTTTATCATATCGGCATAGAATACCTCGTGGTATAGGGCGGTCCGGTTGGCAAGGCAGGTGCGTTCCTTGGTGCTGCCCAGCACGGAGGAAAAAACCGGGATCGCGATAGCAGCCAGAATACCGATAATGGCTATGACAATGAGCAGTTCCGCCAGGGTAAAGCCGCCGCGCCGCCGGTGTTTTTTCACTGCTATCCCATCCTTTCAGCATTACTGCCGCATATCTTATCGCCATTATATTCTGTATGTGAGGGTTTGTCAAAACAAATTCCCTTTTGTAAGGGCATATTGCGCCTGACAAACGAATAGGCATAGAAACGTAGCCGCACGCGGGACAAGTGGGACAACCAGCAAACCAGCGCCTTTGTGCGGCATGGGCTCTGGAAACTTCAGCTCTACGGAATGGCGGAATCCCGTTGCTAAAACAGCAGGGCCGCAGCGACATATTGGAACTAGGAAAGGGGAGACAGGGCGTGCCAAAAAGAGGAGCAGGGCTGATGGGCCTGGTAATTGTGCTGCTGATAGCGGCGGCGATTGTCTGGTGGTGGCTGGCGCATCGGGATGGGCCGCCTCTTCCGGTGGGATATTCGGGCCCTTCCAGCATAGTGACGGCCCGGGCGGAGGAATATCCGGCGGCGGACAGCACTTTGTATTTTGGGCAGTCCACCGCCGGCGCCTCGCAGGAGAATCACGAACAGCAGGAAGGCGAGGTGCGGGCGGTTTGGCTGTCCTACCTGGATTTGGAGCCCATGCTCACCGGTAAAAGCCAGGAGGAATTCACGAAAAACTGCGGCGAGGCCATGGACAATATGAAACAGATGGGAATCAATACGGTGATTGCGCAGGTGCGCCCCTTCTGCGATGCCCTGTATCCCTCCCAGTATTTTCCCTGGTCGGCCTACTGTACTGGCGTACAGGGCGTTTCTCCCGGCTATGATCCCCTGGAGATCCTGGTGCGGGAGGCCCACAGCCGGGGACTGAAATTAGAGGCGTGGGTGAATCCCTTCCGGGTGCGGGCGGCCAATAACTCGAAGCCCCTGAGCCAGCAGAACCCCGCCGGGCAGTGGCTTGAAGCCTCGGATGACGCCGCCGTTGAGTACCAGGGGGCCATCTACCTGAACCCGGGCCGTCAAAAGGCCAGGGAACTCATCATCAACGGTATTCGGGAGATTGCAGACAACTATGAGGTGGACGGCATCCATTTTGACGACTATTTCTATCCGTCCCCGGACGAGAGCTTTGACGCCGCGGCCTATTCGGACTATCAGGACGGCGGGGGAGAGCTCACGCTTGCCCAGTGGCGGCGGCAGAATGTAGGGGAGCTGGTGCACGGCGTGCATGAGGCGCTGGCCCAGTGTGAGCGGAAAATCCTCTTCGGCGTGAGCCCCCAGGGCAATATGAAAAACAACCTGAATTCCCAGTATATCGACATCCAGGCCTGGATTGACGCCGGGGATATCGATTACCTGTGCCCGCAGATCTACTATGGGTTTGAGAATGAGTCTGCGCCCTACCAGACGGTGGTGCAGGAATTTTCCTCCATGGTCAGGGACAGCGGCGTGAAACTCTATGTGGGCCTGGCGCCCTATAAGCTGGGGCAGGAGGACAAATGGGCCGGGGAAGACGGCAAAGAGGAATGGAAAACCTCTCAGAGCCTTTTGGCCCGTCAGATTCAAGCGGCCCGGGAGCAAACCGGATACGGAGGTTTTGCGCTGTTCCGCTACGGGTCTCTGTTTACCCCGGGAGAACAGGTCAGCGGGCAGGTACAGTCCGAAATCCAGGCGATGAAGCAGCTGTTTTAACGCCCGGAGGTGTCTGGATTTCTCTGGGGATGCCCGGATGACAGCGGGGGAAGCCACCTCGCCGCCGGGCATTTTTTGTTTTATCCCCAATTAGGTGTAAAACTCTGCTCGATGGCGGGCGGCGGCGTACAAAAAATCTATATGGTGTTTTTAAGAGAACCGTCCCGGCGGGACAGGTCAGGCAGTGACCTG
>JAETPU010000060.1 GCA_021771035.1 Marvinbryantia formatexigens
ATGATACAGGTAGTTCATCGATGGATTATTCCAATCGAATGACCAGCCTGTGTGGGATATGCTTCCCCGGCGATGTAGCGCCATGACTTTTGGCAGGGATGTGGAGGAACCCTGACTGAAACGAGCGTACCAAAGGGAGCGATACGCCGCTGTGAGATTCAGGGGAGGAACGACACCGGGGAGAACTGGCGAACTGACACCGAAATGATACCGAAACACGACAATCTGATAGGGGGATATTCTACCCTATCGCTGATACTTCGGGAGATTTTAAGCGGCTCTATGGCTGTAATTTTGCCGAAAATCGCCCCGAAACCATACACTAAAACGGGAGGAAACACAATATGCCGAGAATGAGCAAAAAGAGGAAGCATGAGCTTTCCTTTTACCTCAATGACCGGGGGCGTGTCACTTACAACGAATTATGCCGGAAATGCCAGCATGGGTGCAAGCAGAGCTTCCGGGCGGTTGTGATTGACTGCCCCCGTTATTTATCCAAACGAGCAAAGAAAAAGGAGGAACACACCGAATGAATTTTGAATTTATGACGATAGACACACCATTGCCGCCCTGTATGGCTTTTCCAAGAGCGTTGACAGGATTTCCGGTCAGCAGCACCGCAAAGGTCATGTACTGCCGGATGCTGGACGCTATGCTATCCAAAGGACAGGAGGATGAGAACGGAATCCTGTTTGTCTGCTTCCCTGTTACAGCCATTGCCGCAGTCCTGTCCCGTAGCTCTATGACGGTCAAGCGTTCTCTGAATGAACTGGAAACCGCCGGACTTATCATGCGGGTGCGTCAGGGCATTGGAGAACCAAACAGGATTTATGTGCTGATACCGGGAAAGGAGGACGCTGCCCTTGCCTGATACCTCAAAGCTGGAAAAGCTCAACCGGGAGTTGGAAAAAAGCGAAAAGAAACTGCGGAAAGCCATCAATGATGAAAAGGCATTGCAGCACCAGTTAAAGCAGCTTACTCGAAAGGAACGGACGCACCGGCTCTGTACCCGTGGCGGTATGCTGGAAAGTTTTCTGCAAGAGCCGGAACGCCTGACAGATGATGATGTCATGGTGTTGCTCAAAATCATTTTTCACAGGCAGGACACGCAGGAACTATTGAAGAAACTGCTGGAACGGGAGAAGCCGGAAAACCCTTAGTTTACTAAGGGCGCAATTATACACCACCCAGAGGTTGGTGCATTGCGTTCTCCGAAGGCTCCTCGCCGGAGGGCTTTGATTTTCCGCAGTCATGGTCTGCTCCAAATCATACAGGGGACGCTACGCTTCCCCTGCGCTGGCTGCCGCCAGCTACCCTTTTGTGGACTTGCCATCTGGGGACACCTTGCAATGCAAGCTGTTCCCAGCCGACAAGTTTCATAAAATA
>JAETPU010000061.1 GCA_021771035.1 Marvinbryantia formatexigens
AATGAAAAATACTAACCGATGGAACGCCGTGTGCGGTGAAAGTCGCATGCACGGTGTGGAGTGGGGGAAAAGCCCGAGATGATATCAGAGGCTTACCTATCACTATAGAACTCGGATTTTATCTACATGCTGAACCAAGCCCAGGGGGACCGGCAGATTTTGGCGAAACAGTTGGGAATTTCCCCGCACCAGCTTTCTTATGTAACCCATTCCGGTCCCGGCGAGGGGCTTCTGTTTTTCGGAAATGTGATTATCCCCTTTGTCGATCATTTTCCGAAAGACACCCTGTTATACAGTGTACTCACAACACGGCCTGATGAAGTGGCAGGTGCATAAATTCCCGAAAATAAAAATGACTGGAGGTGATAACAGTGCCGCGGGAAAAAGAATTTCAGAGGAAAAAGAAAGATACCCGGATGCCGGTCCGTGATTCCCATGCGGAGGAACGGATGGACACCCGGCAGAGCGAACAGGATTTTAACCTGCTGCGGGTCAGGGACGCCCCTTCTTCTTTGGGAACGGCTCGGAGCCGGAGGTATGAAACCGCAGCACAGCAGGCAGCGGATGATACACAGCCTTTCAAAGCGGATGTACCGCAGCAGGCGGATATTTCCATACCGGAACATTTGGAAAGCAGGGATATGGACCATGAGCCGGCACGGGCACCTGAAACACGGAACCCTCTGGAACCGGGAACTTCTGCACCGGAACCGCGCCGGAGGGATTTCAGATATGTGGATTCCCGGCGTGAGGATTCTGACAGCGGCAATTCTGATATAGGGCACTCCACGCAGGGAGAATCCATCCAGACAGAACGTCGTTCCCGGATGCACCAGCACGGCAACAAATACCAGCAGCGTTTCCAGGAGGCGGCAAAAGCCGAGGAACCAAAGGAGAAACCACCGGAGGCAGCCGAAGGAGAGCCAAAACGGCCTTCCAAGCTGGAATTTACCGCTGACGAACTCCCACCAGAGGCAAAAGATACAAAGCTCACCAAAGCCCGGAGGAAAGCGGAACGGACAGCGGAAAAACTGGAGCAGGCGGAAAACCGTCTGCCTGCCCGCCGTAAGCTGTGGATGGAAACATCTTCTGATCCTGATACGGGTAAGGCCAAAAAACGCCTGAAATTTGAAAAGGAGGTTAAAACACAACGGGCCCATGTAAAGGGTTCTGTTCCGATGCGCCCGGTTAAGGCCGGCGCAAATATGGCGGTTGGCTACGCCCACAAAAAAATCTACCAGGCGGAGAATGAAAATGTCGGCATTAAAGCGGCCCACCGCACCGAGCTTGTAAGCGAGTCGGGGCTGCGCATGGCATATCACAGGCATAAGACCGCGCCATACCGCAGGGTGGCAAAATTACAG
>JAETPU010000062.1 GCA_021771035.1 Marvinbryantia formatexigens
CTGACTGCCTTTAAGTCCTGTGAAGTCCCCCGGTTCTGTCCAGCCCTTGTCCAGTCCTTCCGTTCTTCCTTTCGTATCTCCATATACTTCATCAGCAGATTGGGAAGAAGTGTTGCTTCCTCCGCCGCTTTTTGTGCAAGCAGCTCTTTCCGTTTTTCTCCCAGCTCGGTAATCCAGCCTTTGAGGTTTTGGATAAGCTGCCGGATGGATTTCATCAGGCGGTTGGCGGCTCTGATTTCCCGGTTCAGGTTGCCGATATTCGTCTGGATACCACGCTTTTCCATCTGCCGGACAGCAGCCCCCTCATGGACAGTAGGGACAATATCAAGCCCCTGTCTGGCATAGGAACGCAAGTCCACACGCTCCGGGCGGTCATTGGCTTCCAGATAGCGGTTCTGGATGACCTCCCATTCATGCCGCCAGATTTCACAATACTTCTGGTCGTTCCAGTCCACCGTATCCTCCTTGTGGCTTTTCCATCTGCCGGATGGCAGCTTTATCCGTTCCCCATTCTCATCAAGGTCATAAACCTTGCGGCTCTTGGGAAGCCATTTCCCATGTTCGTCCATTGCCCTCATAGTGAGCAGGACATGGGCGTGGGGATTATGTCCCGGCGGATGGGGGTCATGGATGGCAAAATCAGCAATCATGCCTTTGGAAACAAACTGCTTCTGGCAGAACTCCCGGACAAGGACAGCGTACTGGTCGGGCGGTATCTCTCTTGGGATGGTAAGCACCCACCGCCTTGCAAGCTGGGAGTTCCATTGTTTTTCCACCGCTTCGGCGGCATTCCATAGGGTATTGCGGTCTGCATACGACCGTGGGGCATTTGCCGGGAGCAGGATTTCATTGTGGACGATACCACGCTTTTCCGGGTAGTGCTTCACTTGCTGGTCGTATTCACAGAACAGCTTTTCGCCGCTTTGGTAAGCAGCGGCGGCAACCGCAGACTGCCGCTGGCTTCGCTGCACAATCGTGATTTCATTGTGTGGACAGGGCATTTCGTGTCCCTCCTTTCTATGCTTGGTGGATGGGGTGGCGTTTTACCACCTCATTTTGGGCAGAAAAAAAGCAGGAGACCTTTTTCAGATTTCCTGCTCGGTGTGCCGCTGTGTGAGCGGCGGGTATTTAGTTGTAAAAGTTCGGGACAAGTTGACCCGATGTATAAGAAATAATAAACCAGAAGTTTACAAGCTAAATTTGTTACAACAAAAATGTAAATACTCTTTAACCGATATTTCTTTGCTATTCAAAATTCCAATAG
>JAETPU010000063.1 GCA_021771035.1 Marvinbryantia formatexigens
TACAAGTATATCATAAGCGTGGGCTGATTGACAGTCGTTATTCCGTATTTTTCAGGAAGCGGCGGCAGCGTGCTGGATCACATCTTCCAGCAGGCTGTCAAGCGGCTTCCCATCCTGTGCGAAATGCTCCGATACCTTGATACGGACTTTCCCCATGACAAAATACTGGGTGCCGTCTTTTTCGGTAAGCAGGGTGCCGCTGTTTTTGTTATTGCTCTCGTTTTTGTTTTTTGCCATAGGCAGTTACCTCCATAAATGAAATATGCCCGACAAGGGAATGTCAGGCAGGTGTACAGCCGCAGGCTGTCTCCATGTCAACCAAACCGTGTCAACCGGCAGAAAAGACTTTGAAAACAATCCATAGGCGCTCTATTATTACTTTTTACTTTTTACTTTTTCTTTGATTTCTTGGTTGACATGGTTGACAAAGGAGAGAAATGCCCCAAATATCAGGCTTTTCCCCGTCAACCGGCTGTCAACCGAAGCGTCAACCAAACTGTTAACCGGCGGCTTTTTAGAATGGCAGTTCCATTTGCCTGGCTTCTTCTTCCGTGATTTCCTGAAAACCGTCCCCCTCCGGCGGAGCTTGGTTGACACGCTCCCAGCCTTTTTGAGAACCGTATTTCTTATACCGCTTCGGGCTTTTGTAGGCTGCCCAGCCCTGTATGATGCCGCCCGCAATGCCGGTATTCATAATCTCACAGATTGCCCGTGTCTCCCAGTCCGCCGGGGAATTTAAGTTCCCCAGCGCTTCCTCATAAAGCTGCTTGGAGCATACCCTGTCGCCGGTGTAGTCCTCCAAATAGGCGTAGATCATGCCAGCCTGTGTGTCCTCCTGCATGAAGTCCTGCTGGTGGGCGTTCAGGTATCGGTTCATTTCTATGCTGAACGACAGCTTATACCTCCCACTGCGGTAAACCGTCATGGCTTCCGCCCACATCTGTTCGATATACGCCCTCGCCGCCGCTTCATCGTCCAGTATGTGAACCTCCGCCCGTTCCGGGTACACCGTCACGGGGAGAAAGCGCCGGTTGCCGGTGCGGTCACGGGGCAAAAAGTCCTGCCGGTTGGTCGTCCCTCCAAATACACATTGCCGCAGCCGGTCTGCCGGATGTGTCTCATACGGCACTTTGTAGGTTTCTTTCTGGCGGCTTAAGAATGACTTGATTTCCTCAATACTCTTGGCGTTGGCTGTGGCAATCATCTCCGACATCTCGATAATCCAATG
>JAETPU010000032.1 GCA_021771035.1 Marvinbryantia formatexigens
ACCCGCACCTCGCTATACTTGCTGCAGAGCGGCCTGGTGCCCTGCGAGAACACCGGCAAGCAGACCCGCTGCTACAAGATCGCCAAGGCCGACGTGGCCGCCTACCTGCGCCGCCGCCTGGCCGAGCCGGCATACTACACCCCGCCCAGCGGCTGGTACAAGAATTACCCGGCCCACAAGCCCCCAGCCTTCAGCCTGAACGGCACGCTCCTGCTCACCGATGCCGTCCGCCAGCGAATTCGCCGCTGGTACGAGCGGCTGCTGGCCCGCCAGCCCGACGTGCTGGACGCCCACCAGATCGCCCGCGTCACCGGTTACGCCTCCCGCACCGTCAGCCGCTGGTGCATCGAGGGGAGGCTCAAGTCCTTCCCGTACCAGCACACCTATAAGGTGCCAAAAGAGTGGCTGCTGGAGTTCCTCACCTCCAAGGACTACAACAGCATCACGAGAAAGAGCAAGGAGCACTACGCCATGATCGCGGCGGTGGCATCAAAACCGAGAAAGCCCAGGAAGAAACCGTGATTCGTACCTTTGGGAGCTGCCTCTTCTCCATCTGATTCTGTGTATCGCCTGCCGGCGGACTTCACGTCGGTTTTGGAGCAAAATGCTGTGTGCCCTTTATCTTATAGCTTCTGATAGCACGGAGCGTGAAAGAACCGCTGCTGTGTCCGTTGTCGATGGGGCACAGCATGTAAATCGGAATGCGGACAGAAAAAAGAGAATCGATGCATCACACATATGATAGCGAGGGCGCGGATGCTGTGGAATTTCCCACCTTATAAGATTACAACCGTATCACCAGAAAGAGTAAGTTACACTGCGCGATGACTGCTGCAGGAGTACCAAAAAAGGAGAAAAGGAAAGCGAAATCTTCTGGAAAGCAGAATCGGGTCTACCGCTTGTGCGCTTTATTCTTGAACGATAACGGGAAGAGGGAGCCCCCTTATGGGAGGCTCCCTCTTCCGTGCAATCGAAATCTCGCCTAAGTATGCACGAATCTTGTTATCGTCCGCCCAGCACGGGGGTTACCCGGTCATTCCGGCACAGATACCAAACCGCCTCATAAGGACGCAGATGACTGCCCGCAGGCGGGTCAGGATAGTTGGAAATCAGCACATCTTCATCTTGCACAGGGAGGAGCGGCCCTTCCACATGCTCATCATAGAAATTACAGACCACATACAGCGTGTTCGCGCCATCGTCCCGTTTGTAGGCAAAAATGCTCGTGTCCTCCGGGCAAAGCAGTTCATACCGACCATTCTGCACCACAGGCGTTTCCTTTCGCAGCGCGATCAACCGCTTGTAATAGCTGTATACCGAGCCCGGCTCACCAATCTGCTGCTCAGCGTTGATCTGCCGGTAATTCGGATTGACTCGTATCCAGGGGTTTCCCGTTGTGAACCCGGCGTTGGGCCCGGCGGTCCACTGCATGGGGGTGCGGGCGTTGTCCCGCCCTTTCGCGTGGATGGACCGCATGATCTCTTCTTCAGAGTACCCTTTCTCCAGCCGTTCTTTGTAGAGGTTCAGCGTTTCGATGTCGCGGCAGTCCTCCAGCGGGAAGCAAGCATTGGTCATGCCCAGTTCCTCGCCCTGGTAGATGTAGGGCGTACCCTGCAGGCCATAGAGTAGGGTAGCCAGCATTTTGGCGGACGCCTCCCGATACGCCCCGTCATTCCCCCAGCGGGAGACGATACGGGGCAGGTCATGGTTATTCCAGAAGAGGCTGTTCCACCCCCGGCAATACAGTTCCGTCTGCCATTTGGAGAGCACCTGTTTCAGGTCTTGCAGGCGCAGCGGCGCAAGGTCCCACTTCTCGCCGCCGGGCTTCTGGTCCAGGCCGATGTGCTCGAACTGGAACACCATGGAAAACTCGTCGCCGGCGGGATCGCTGTACCGCCGGGCGATCTCTGGCGTTGCGCCCCAGGTCTCCCCGACGGTCACCAGGTCCGTGCCCCCGAAGGTGGCCCGATTCATCTCCCGGATATAGGTGTGCAGCATGGGGCCGTTGTTGGTGATCTTTTCGTCCGGCACCTTGGCAATCTGGTCGATCACGTCCAGGCGGAAACCGCCCACACCCTTTTTGATCCAGAAATTGATGGCGCCATAAATCTGCTGCCGCACCGCCGAATTGTCCCAGTTGAGGTCCGGCTGTTTGACAGAAAACTGGTGGAAATAATACTGCCGCAGCTCCGGCACCCACGTCCAGGCAGAACCACCGAAGCAAGCTTTCATGTCGTTGGGCGGCGCGTCTGGAACGCCGTCCCGCCAGATGTAAAAGCCGTGATAGGGGTTCTCCCGGCTCTTTTTCGCTTCGATGAACCAGGGGTGCTCGTCCGAAGAGTGATTCAGCACCAGATCCATGATAATGCGTATCCCGCGCTGACCCGCCTCCCGGATGAGGCGCTCCATATCCGCCAGCGTACCGAACACGGGGTCGATGTCGCAGTAGTCCGAGATATCATAGCCGTTGTCGTCCTGAGGGGAGCGGTACACCGGGCAAAGCCAGATGGCGTCCACCCCCAAATCGGCCAGATAGTCCAGCCGCTGCACGATGCCGTTCAGGTCACCCACACCGTCGCCGTCGCTGTCCTGAAAGCTGCGCGGGTAAATTTGGTAGATCAGCGCGTTTTTCCACCAAGGAGCATTGTGTTCCATCTTTTTTCCTTTCGCAACAAGTCTTTTTTAATACCAGTATTAACCGACCGCAGAGATGTCCACGCAATCCAGGTTGATGTATCCCGGTGCCGCACCTTCCGCTTGAATCACCATTCTGTGAATCCCTCTGCGCAGATGTACCGTTTTCCGCGAAGAAGCCCACTCGTCCCAACTTCCATTTGGCGGGAACTGGATTTCTCCGAACCCATATCCGTCAATGTAGATTTTTCGCTGCGGTGTTCCTTCAACCGCCGCCGCATAGACAAAGTCCAGGTTATAATCCCCTTCCTGGGCCAGATAAAAATCCATCGTTACTGCATCGCCATTCTTCCCGTAAGAATCAACAAAACCTGTTCCCGAATACCCCGGGTGATTTGTGGCGATGTTTACGTTGGTCAGAATAGCCGACTCCGCTTCAATGCGATTGCCAGACGTCTCATTTCCATACGCTATATATACCATATCCCAATATTTCAAAGAGGGAACTGTAAATGCTACATATTTACCGACCGCATCATTTCCTATCGTAAAGTTCAATTCCTGACTCACACAACCCAGGTCTGATGAGGCCATATACACTCCCTCCACACTTTTGAACTGCGGAAGATAATATTTGACCTGCAAGTTATTCTTTTCTTCTGGTTCAGCGGTGACGTTTCTCCAGTCCTGGTCCTGCTCTGCCGTGAGATTTATCAGGTGAATGATCCCGTATTCGTTTCCTTTGTTTTTCAAAATATACCAAATCGTTCCTGGTTGCGCATCGCCGGAAATCGACTGCCCCGTAATTTGAATATTTTGCCAGCCGGAGTCAGATGGAAGCACATCCGCATCGTAAAGTAGATTTTCATAGGCGGTGATAAACTGATAGTGCATCCCCACTGCCTGTGCAGTATCCTGCGTCATAGATTTTGCAGCTTTCGGGTAATACGGGTTCCCAAGCAAGGAAAAATCATTATAGCGAGAATTGCTGTTTCCTCCCACCGACATACCGCTTCCCAGCTCGATATGCATCGCCCCGCTTGCTGCAATGGCCGCATTGGCAAGCTGGACAGAGTTCTTGTCGTATGTACCGAACGTCAAACTGTGCAGACGAATGTCTCCGCCAATATCATCCACGTCCTGTCGAACGGTTATCGTATGGTTTCCCTCGGTCAAATACAGATTTTTGGGCATCGTGAAGGAGGCCTCATAGGAGTATGTGCTCCAGTCAGGTTCTGCGGGGATGATACCCGAACGAGTGCTGTCAAAGTAAGCCGTCATATACTTTTCCCCGTCCACATAGATGCTCTTTGACGCCTGGGTATCCGTTCCGTTCGCTGCATAAAACACCAGCGAGTAATTGCCGGTTTCCGGAACCGTGACCGTCAGCGAGGCACTGTCACCCTCTTCATCAAATCCGGTGATATAGGTCAGTTCTCCATCGGTATTTGTGTGGACGCCACCCTGCAACGCTGCATCTTCATAGTAGTATGTATCACCATTGATGTCATACTGGTTCATGTAGGCTGCCAAGACCATGGTTTTTCCGCCATCGCTCATCCGCTGCCATTTTACAAAGTCATTGATCTTCTGATAGGTGTCGCTGTTTCCCCACAGTTCACTGAAAGCAAAATCGGTGTTGGCTTGTGTGATAATCGCATTTGTTGAAAAGTAATCGTTGTTTCCGCCGTTCACCGCATTCATTGTTACGATGTTTTTACTGCTGTTGTTCTGTGTCAGCTGTTCCTTGGCGACGTTAGTAAAAGGCGCAAAGGAAGACCCAAGGTTCACACTGTTACCTTCGTAATCATAATAGGTGACGTTGTTGCCCCAAAAGTCACCCATCTGGTCGATTTGAATGCCATCAAACCCCAATTCATTGATCGCCAGCTTATATTGACCCACCATAAAGTTCTGCCAGTTGGTATTCAGCGGATTAAATGCAAACAGAATGGGGGCCGGCTTTCCTTCCATGGGGAAGAAAAATTGATCCACATTGGCCAAAGTACTGTTATTGCCGGGATCATAGTCAATATTTCGACCAATCGGGTCAGAGAACAGTCCCCATGTTTTGTCAACACCGTTGGCTGTGTAGCCTTCCCTGGCCATATAGGACATTTGATATGCCATGGCCTTCTGGTTATATTGATGGCCCGCATTGATGCGCTGCTGAATGGTTTGCCGGGACAGTGTATGGCCAAACATATCGACCCATTCATCGCCTTCATCCGGAAGGGCCTTTTCATGGCGATACATCCAGTCATAATATTGGACCAGATTGATATGGTATACCTGTGCCAATTCTTTCATCATCGCGTCGCTTTCCTGAACACTTTCACCAGGCATAAAATCCACACTGTATCCATACCGGGGATAGCGCGATACATCAGAGGAAACGTCGATGGCCGAAACATAGGTGTTGGCACACAAAGTGATTTGCACCAGATACCCTTTAAAATCTTCCGCTGGCGTTTGCCAGTCAAAGCTGAAACTTGCAGAGGCATTCGCGTCCAGTGAGACCGGTACTGTAGTCGTCCAAATTACATTCTCCAGGTGAGAGACCTTCACTTCCGCCGATTCCTGTATCGCGCCGCCGGAATTGTTTACGAGAAATTCAATATGCGCGGTATCTCCCGGTTGATAACAGGCCTTGCTCACATAGATTTTTTCAATCGTGGCCACGCCTGGAAGTTGCGCAAAAGCAGAAGAAGGCAAACAAAACGCCAGAAAAGCACAAGACATCAAAAAAGCGATCAAACGGCCCTTTTTCTTATTTTTCAATCTCGTTTCCTCCCTTCATTTCAATCCACACGATGCGCCACAGTTCAACGCCGGAAAGTTCAAATTCGACAAAGCAGCCTTTTTCGCTGTTTTCGACGCTGTACGGCACTTCCTGCGCGGCGAGGCTCGGCCCGTCAGGCGAGGCGGTGTAGATTCCCTTGACAGGGAAGTCCACCTGCACCTTCACTCGCACGCCCTGCTGCACCTTTGGCTCCGGCTTACCCCGGTCCCAGTGGTCGTCGTCGCAGCCGCAAAGATTCACGAAGGAGAGCAGTTTGCGTTCTTTGCGTTCCCGCGCGATCATCCAAAGTTTGCCGGCCTCGCCCCAGGCGCTGGCGGGAACATTCAGGCAGCGGTATTCGTAATTATCCCATCCCGTGTGGGTCATGGAGACCGTCTGCAGCCCATCATCGTAAAACAGCTCCAGATACCGCACAAGAAAATCATAATAGCGGCGGAGCAGGCCCGCTTCCTCCTCTTCCAGCCGGGTATAGTCGCTGTAATACCCCTGGGTCAGCACCGCGCGGTTTTCGCCCAGCAGCAGGTGGGTTGCCCCCTGGGACACGATGGCCGCAGTGAGCAGTCTCGCCGCATTCATGGCACGATGGCGCTCTTCCGTTCGGAAGGGCGTCAGATACGCCGCCAGAATAACCTGTTTGCCGCCTCCGGCGGCTTTGGCGTCATCGATGAGCCGGGCGATGTGGCAATAGCGGTCATAGGGTTCCCACACTTCAATGTACACTGCATCCTGGGGGGCGGCAGCAGTGGAATAGGTCGGCCAATTTCCCACATTGTTGAAGATGAGATAAGGGTCAGCCCCGCCGCGGGACAGCTTTTCCCGCGTTTCCTCGATGAGGGTGGGCAACTCCCAGTCCAGCCGCACCCATTCCGGCCTTTCCTTCCGATGGGAAAAGGCTGTTTTGGGGAAGCCGTAGGTGTCCATGTGGATGCCGGAAAACCCCATCTTTTCCAGTGCCTTCCGATATTCCCCGATGATATGGTCCCGCCAGGGCGACCCTGCCTGGATGTTCATGATGTAGAACACATCGATAAACACAAAAGGCTGCTGCGCGGAATTGTAGAACGCCCAATCCTGGTGCTGTTCAAAGAATTCCCGGCTGGCGGCATAGACAGCGCCGTAGGCGATGGGATGCATGCCCAGCTCCTTTGCCCGCCGCACCTTTCCCAGAACGGTGGAACGGGAGATTGCTTTTCCCATCATATCCCGGTAGTTTTCGCTGTCGGACACAAGGGAATCGTGACGGTAAGACCAGTCGTAAAACTGGACCATGTTGATGTGGCATTTCCGCAGCCAGTCCATTGCCCCATTGTCCGCGTCCTCGGGGGTGAAGTCGCTCACAAAGCCGTATCGGAGGGACCGTTTCGGGCGGTCTGTCACGTCGAACGCCGTTTCCAGAACGGCGGTTCTGCCGCCGCCCGTCAGCCGCACGCTCACCCCGTAGCCCGCGAACGGGCTGTCGAAGCTGCCCAACCGAAGAAGGGCGCGCCCCCCCTCCGGGCGCCGGCTTTGCCGCAGGACAAGGTCGTTTAAGCGAAAGACCGACACCTCCGCCTGCTCCCACTGTTCCTTTGCCGTTTCCAGGATCAAATCCACATTTTCGCCTGTGAGGAATTGCGTTTTTGCCGGAAAAAGATCCATGTTTTCTCCTTTCTCACCCTTTGATGGCCCCTTCGGTGAGGCCGCTCATGATGCGCTTTTGGAACACCAGGAACACCGCCACCACCGGGATGATGGCAATCACCGCTGTGGCAGCCATCAGGTTCCACTGTGCCCCCGCGAACTGCTGGAAATACACCGAGAGCGCCTGGGGCACATTGTGCTTTTCGCTGCTTTGCAGAAAGAACACCGCCTGGGAATAGTTGTTCCAGATGCCAAATCCGTTCAGGATGACCACCGCAGCCACCGAGGGCTTGAGCAGCGGGAACACCACCCGCCAGAAGGCGGTGAAATAGCTGCACCCGTCGATGATGGCGGCCTCCTCCAGCTCTTTGGGGATGGACTGGATGAATCCGGAAAACACGAACACCGCCTGCGGCAAAGCGAGGGTTGCGCAGACCAGCGCCATGCCCCACAGGGTGTTCACCGCCTTGATGCGGATCATCAGGGTATAAAGGGGCACTGTGTTGATGATGCCGGGGATCATCATGCAGCCCAGCAGCACGGAAAAGACCATGCGATTGAAGCGGTTGGGGAACCGGGCCACCGTGTACCCGGCCATTGCCCCCAGCAGGACGATGACCGCCAGTGCCGCGAAGGCAATGATGCCCGAGTTGACCATTGCGCGGCCGATGTTGGATTTTACCCAGCCCTCCGCGTAATTCCCGAAGTAGAAATCCGGGACGATCAGGCTGTCCTCGTACAGATTGTGCTGCGGGGTGTTGAGGGAGAGATTCAAAAGCACCAGGAAGGGGCTCATGCACAAAAGGCAGATGAGCAAAACCGTCAAATGGCGCAGCACGCCGTATGTTTTCTTCATCGCGCACCTCTCAGTCTTTCCGCTTCATCAGCCGCAGGGAGATCAGCACCGGCACCAGCACGATCACGAACATCACGATGGCCACGGCGGTGGAATATCCGGTCTTGCTGCCATAGCACATGCGCATAATATAAATGCTCAGCGTCTCGGTCTGATAGCCGGGTCCGCCGCCTGTCAGGGACATGACGATGTCGAACACGGACAAAGAACCGATGATGTTCGTGATCACATTGATGCGGATGGAAGGGATCAGCAGCGGCAGCGTGATGCGGCGGAACCGGGCAAAGGTCCCGGCGCCGTCGATCATCGCCGCCTCATACAGGTCCTGGGAAATGTTTTGAAGTCCCGCAAGATAGATGATCATGGTCATGCCGGCATACTGCCACACATTCACCAGCACCAGCACGATCATCGTGGTGGTGTAGCTGCCCATCCAGTTGCCAAACCATTCGGGATGTCCCATCCGGTCAAAGACCGTAAACAGAATGCCGCGCCCCGGCTGCAAAAGCAGATACCAGATGTATCCCATAATCAGCGGGCTGATGATCGCCGGCATGTAGATACAGGCGCGGGCGGCCGATTTGCCTTTGATCTTGCTGTTCATCAACAGCGCGTACAGCAACCCCACCAGATTCAGCAGCGGGGCGCTGCCCAACGTGAAGAGGACCGTGGTCTTGATATCGTGGAGGGCGCGGGCATCGTGGAAAAAATCCACGAAGTTTTTGAGGCCCACAAATTCCGGCGCGCTGTATCCGTTCCAGTTGGTCAGGCTCATCCCGATGCCTTTTGTCAGCGGATAAATAAAGAACACGCAGTACAGCGCAAACGCCGGTACCGCCATGAACAAATGCAGCCCCGTCTTCTTTTTTTTCATCGTGTATCACCTGTGTTTCCGGCCAATCAAAAGGCGAGCGTGTAAGGTCTGACAACACGCTCGCCTTGATCGCCTGGGGGTCAAATGAATGATTGCCGCTGCGGCCTCGTTCAGCTTGCCATGCCGTCGTTCCAGGCCTGTGCATACGCCTCGGCAAAGCCCTGTGCGTCGTACTGGCCTGCCAGCAGGTTTTGCAGGTAACGGCCGGCGTCGTCGCCAGAGAAGCCGGCGGGCTTCTCATTGGTGTAGCCGATGTTCACCGCGTTCTCCAAAGCGGCGTTAACTTCGTCCACGATATTCGCGGGCGCCCACTCGGCCTGCACGTCCGTGAACGCGCTGGGGGCCTTGGCAACTTCGCTGTACTTCTTCTGGTTTTCGGCGCTGAACAGGAAGTTCAAAAACTCAATGCACTCTTCCTTGTGCTCGGTGGTGGCGGAGATGGAATAACCGGAGTCCTCCGCGCTCAGCACAACAGGCTCAGAACCTTCCATGTAAGCGGGGTAGGGTGCAAAACCGATCTTGTCGGCCATATCAGGATTGGCTTCCAGCACGCTGGACAGGGCCCACATGCCATTGCTGAACATGGCGGCCTTGCCATTCGCGAAGTCCTGCACGCAGTTGTCGTTGGTGGCAGTGAGCACGTCGGCATTGATCAGCCCTTCGCTCTGGAGATTCAGCATGTTCTGGGCGAACACTGCCATCGCACCGTCCGGATCTGCGAAGCGCAAGGCATCCTGGTCGTTGGCGAGCATGGCTTTCTTGCACTCGATGGTGCCCAGGGTGGACTTGAGGTAGCCGTGAGGGATGAACTCGATGAGGTGGCCCAGGTGCCATGCCTCGCTGCCGAAAATAAACCAGGGGGTGACGTCCGGCATTTTCTCCTTGATGGTCTTGAGCATGGTCTCAAACTCGTCCCACTGGGTCGGGAATTCGGTGTAGCCCGCCTGGGCAAGGATGTCCTTGTTGTAGAAGAATCCCGCCATCGTCATGTTGGTGCAGACGCGGAACGCCTTGCCCTGGTTGACGTCGGTGCAGGCGAGCTTCATCTCCGGGCTCATCCGGTCCCAGAACTCGTTCAGATCGGTCAGGTCCATGTATTTCCCTTCGTCCACAAACCCCTGCTCATAGGTGGTCATGATGTCGGGCACCTCGTTGGAGGCAAACTTGATCTTGATGACATTGCTCGCATCCTTCTGGTATTCCTGTTCCACCACGATGCGATCCTGCGACGCGTTGAAATCCTCGATGATCTCGTTCATCACGTCAATGGTCTCGATCTTTCCGGTGAACAGTTTGATGTGCACGACCTCGCCGTCAGTCGTTCCGGCCGAAGTCTGGCTGCCGCTGCCAGCGGCGGAAGGTGTGCCGCTCTGGCAGCCGGCCAGCAGAACGCCGGTGAGAGAGAGCGACAGAGCCAGGGCGATCGCTTTTTTGATGAACATATCCCTCATCCTTTCGTTGGCAAAAAGTTTGTCGTGAACCGAGAGGTACTTCCTCCTGATTTCATTGTAGCATCGCAAATTTTAGGATAAATACCCAGTTTTTTTGATTTAATTCCTCGTTTTTTATATCCACCAAACAAACCTTGCCTTTCTTTTTTCTGTCGTGCATAATAAACATGGGTCCAAAGAAGGGGGGGCTGGCGGATGAGATCTCTGCGGAATCTATCTCTCAAAACGCAGATCGTGGTGGCGGTCTGTTTTGTGAACCTGGCGGTGATCGTTCTTGTTTCCTACGGGAATTATCACTGGTATTCCACCCAGCTGACCGATCAGACCATGGAGCAGACGCAGCAGGTCATCGAACAGGCCGGCTCCAACATCAACACCTACATCAACGAATTGTACCGTCTGACCCTTACGCCTTATTACAATGATGAGCTGCTGCATGTGCTGGGGCAAACGGCCTCTTCAGCACAGCAGCAGCTGGAGTTCAACCGTGTGGTGGAGGGCTTTCTCTCCTCGGTCATGAGCCTGCCGCGCAGTGAGATCCTGCGCGTGTATATCATGAACGACAACGCGCTGTATTCCTATACGCGCACTCCTTATGAAATGGCGGAATACAGCAGCTATCTGGAGAGCGACTGGTACAAACAGGCCTGTGCCACCACCGATCCGCTGCTGCTCCCGCCGCGGCTGGAACGAGTCTACGGAGACAACCTGACCCCCATTTTTTCAGTTGTGCGCCAGCTGCGCAGCAAAGAGGACAACAACATCACCCTGGGCGTGGTGAAGGTGGACGCCGACTACACCGGTATCCGCAGCATCTGCGACAAGGTGGACCTCAACGCCGGCGGCTCGCTGCTCATCGTCAACGAGCAAAACCAGATCCTGTATTCTTCCGGCGCGCTGCTCCAGGAAGTGGATGCGGAGGATGTTCAGAAAATCGTGGCATATACCGAGGACGATCTTTTCGCTTCAGACCAGGGAAATTACATCGTAAACCGTTTCGTGCTCCCGGACTGCGGCATCACCCTTCTTGCCGTCCACTCCTATGCCGCCCTCATGCGGCCGCTCCAGGAAAACCTGTTGAAAACCGTTCTGCTTGCTCTGGGCAGCATGCTGTTTGCGGCGGTGTTGATCGTTTTTGTGGTCGCGCGCTTCCTGCGGCCTCTATTTGACATCATTCGCCTGATGCATGCCGTGGAGGGCGGCGACCTTCAGGTCCGTGCCCAGGTGCACTCTCACAATGAGATCGGGTATCTGGCGGAATCCTTCAACGACATGGCGGGCGCCCTCAGCTCCATGATACAAAGAAACACCCTGTTGGCTCAGGAAGTGTACCGCGCCCAGTATCTGAGCAAAGAGGCGCAATATAACTCCCTGTGCAGCCAAATAAAGCCCCATTTTCTTTATAACGTGCTGAATACCATCAGCCTGCTCATCAAATGCGGCGAATACAAGACCGCCATCCGCTCGGTGGAGGACCTCTCATACTACCTGGGCGGCATCATGAACGTGGATCAGGACATCACCATCCGCAGGGAGCTGAACATCTGCCAGGCCTATCTCGACCTGATTCAGCTGCGCTATCAAGACCGGCTGACCTATTCCATCCGGGTGGATGAGGCCCTGCTTGACCGCAAGATCCCGTCGCTCACCCTGCAGCCGCTGATCGAAAACGCCGTCAAATATGCCTGTGAGCCCAGAAGGCAGGCGACCCGGATTGACGTGGCTTCCCAATGGGAGGCAAACGCCCTTAGATTGTGCGTCACAGACAACGGCCCCGGCATCGACGAAGCCACGCTGGAAAAGATCCGGCGCAGCATGCAGGAGCCGGACGATGCGCCGGGCTCAGGCGACGGCGGCAAGGGCAGCATCGGCATCATCAATATCTACAAACGCCTGCGGCTGCGCTACGGAAAGAGCGCGGCCCTGCTGATCGACACCTCGCCACAGGGGACCACCGTCTCCCTGCTGATCCCGCTGCCCTGCGAAGGAGAACCATGATGTACCACACGATGATCGTTGATGATGAACCGCTGATGCGGACCTATCTGACCCAAAGCATCCCGGCTTTTTCCACCCTGTTCGACGTTTCCGCGGCGGCAAAGGACGGCCTTGAAGCCGTGGAACTGCTGAAGGAGATACCCGTTGACGTGGTGATAACCGACATTAAAATGCCGGAAATGGACGGCTTGTCCCTCGCGAAGCACATCCACGAGAACTACCCCGGCATCACGGTCATCATTATTTCCGGCTTCAGTGATTTCGAGTATGCACAAAAGGCGATCCGCTATAACGTAAAGGACTATCTTCTCAAGCCTCTGGTGGATAAAACCCTCATCGACCTGCTGGACACGCTTGCCGCACGCTTCGAGCGGGAGAGGGGGACCGCCCGTTTCCGCATGACCGGGACCGGGGCAAAGCGGGATCCTCTTCGCCACCGGCTGCTCTGCGCGTTTTTGGAAGAGGACACGGAGCGCGCATACCATTTGTACCGTGAGCTGCGGAAAGAAGGGCATTCTTTCATGGGGCCGTTCGCCTGCATCGCAAAGTTCCAGTGCCTCTACTCCGCTTCTTCGTCGTCGCTTGCTCTTCACATGCTTCTGGATGGGGCGTGCCCGCAGTTCGGATGGATCATCCTGTGCGAAAAGGACGGTTCCGTCTGTCTGCTGGCTGATGCGTGCAGCGAGATGGACCTGGAAACAGAGCTTGGCCGGCTGTATCGCACACTGCTGCGCGAGAGCGCAAAAGATCTCTTTGTCTCCATCGATTGCCGCTGCGGAAAAATCGTGACGGATCCGTTTCAGCTTTCCGCCTCCTACAACAGTCTGGAAGAGACCCTGCCTCTGCCATTGGCAAAGGCCCAAGGGCCGTTTTTTCATTCCCACATCTCCCAATACCGTCACGCACTGGACCGGATCGAAAAATACCGCGATCAGCTGGCGTACGACCTGCTGGGAAATGCCCAGGAACACTGGTACGCCGACTTGAAAAGTCTGTGCCTTGCCTTTGGCGTTCCCCTGACAGGGGATCGTCTCTGGCGCTGCGCCTCTTATATTCTGGCCGCTCTCCCCGCCGGTGACGCTTACACGGAAGAAGGCCGACAGCGCTCCCTGGAAGATCTGGCTGTTCAGTGCAAAAATGCGGTCCGTCCCTTCACTCCCGACGAGTTCGCAGAGGCTCTGCTCGCATGGCTTCGCCTTCTGTTCGGCCAAACGGCGCTGGACGGCGGGTTGAGCCCCGTGATCCTGCAGGCAAAAGAATACATCGCCCGCAATTATCAGTCGAACATCTCTTTGTCGGATGTGGCCGAGCACTGTTCCGTGAGCAGCAGCTATCTGAGCGATCTTTTTCACAAACAGCTGAGCATCTCCTATTTGAAATACATCACAGCTTTGCGTATGGAACAAGCGGCAAAGCTGCTGAAAAGCCATCCGGACATGCGCGTTTTTGAGGTCGCCACCCAAACCGGTTTTTTATCCGACAAACATTTCATCTCCGTTTTCAAAAAGTACTATGGCGTTTCTCCCGCTATGTATCAAAAATCGCAGGCCAGCCACAGGGAGACGTGACAGGCCCGATACCAAACGCTTTGCTCATTTTGAATTTAGCCTGTTCGTGAGCCAAGTGACCAAAAAGAATAAAAATGAAACCGCGGAGCGTTTTCCCTGCGAAAATGCTCCGCGGTTTCATCTTATCTGTTCCGGGCCGTCGGATTTGCCTGTCAAGTGCTGCGGCCCATTATCCAACTCCGCTTTGCACCACATCCAAAATTAGCTCGAAGGTGACATTCCGCGCGTAGCCAAACTGTTTCTGATAGTTGTTCCATATAGTGCGCAACTCCGGTCTTTGTCGGATTTAATGCAGGATGCCCGTCACGTTCACAATCTATTCTTCGTTACCTCTGTGCCGGACAGTCTCATGCAAAGTTTCCGTAAACATAGCCTTGTCGAAGGGCTGTGTAGTAGCCAATATGTACTACGATGCCGGCCAACCGCTCTAGAGAGACGGAAAGCTATCCGTTTTGCTTATTTGAAGGTGCTCCATCGGAAAAGCACAGAGATTGTCTTTGAAATCAATAAAGGCATCCATGAATCGCAACCGTAACCCATCTCGGATTTAGTTTCCAAGAGAAAACAAATCTAAAGGGCATGTAAACATCCCATAAGATTTTATGGTTGGTTCAGAGCGTATCCAATGCAGCCGCCCTTGGACTGAATTCACCACCAATACGAAACATTTTAGGAATTCGAACCAAGCCATACCGTTGATACTGCCGGTGCTTTCGAGTCCTGTGCCGGAAAGGCTCTTGCGGAAAAGAGCAGGTCAGAGCTGGTCAGTTTGTCCCCGGATTTTCGGCGGTGTCAAGCCGTTTTCGAGGGGCCAAAGCCCGAAAAACGGCTATAGTACGAATCAAACCGGCATCCCCCGTTTTGGCCCCGTTTGGCAAGATTTTTTGGAAAAATGCAAGATTTCACGCAAGATAATTGGGGGCTGATTTCGCTGATGAACACTGGGTTTGTGCTGCCCGGCCGGAAAACGGATTTCTCTAAATGCAAGATTTTAGGCCGATTTTGTGTATTATCTTTCGAAC
>JAETPU010000033.1 GCA_021771035.1 Marvinbryantia formatexigens
CTACAAAGGGGAGAGAGGATTTCGATTTTCCTCTCTCCCCTTTGAAACCCCACTCACTTTTAAAAACGACAAAGGATGGGGCCAGCCCCCTCCTTTGATGAACCCCCGGGTTACGGAAGTAACTGAATGGACGGAAATAAAAACTAAACTTGCATCAGTGGCATTAAAAAGTTGAGAAAGTTTACTTTCTCGACTTTTTTCCAGCCTTCACTGATTGAATGCGCAAAACTGCCTCCAAGGGGGAGTTACCAAAGAGGGGTTCTCCCCTCTTTGGCAGGTCTTTCCTCCATTTCTGACTGCGCAGAAATGGAGTGCCCCCGCGGCATGAGCGGGTTGGGCGCAAAAAATTAAAAGTATAGTTTTTCCGAATTGGGGTGATCAAGCCTTCCATTACAAGGTTAATTTTCTCGCTCCGCTTTTCGCGAACTTCCCTGTATTCCCTGCACTGCGGATTCACTTGGTCGCTGGGCCGCAGATCCCCGAGATACAAGTTTTCTAAAATAGAGTTCACCTGAAAAACCCCCTGTCAGAATCAAATTTTTCTTTATTCTAACATATCAGTTCCTTGTTGTATGCCTTGCAGTTGTCCTGCAATTCGCAAGGCAAAAACCACTGGTAAAACCAGTATAAACAGGGAATTTTACGGCAGACTAACAGGGAGAAGTCTGTAAAACGCAGACTGGTGAGTTCTTTTGGAAAGGAATGAGGAGTAATGAGCTATCACATCTCCCGCAGAACAGGAATCCGGGTCGTCAGTTTTTCCCTGGCTATCGTCGCCGCTCTGGCAGGTACCACTATCTATCAGCACGCCCGGGCCTCCCAATACCATCAGGTTTTGGAATACAATTATCAAAGATCCCTGTCCGATTTGACAGACGCCCTGTCCAACATTTCCAGCACCTTGGAAAAGGAGGTGTATGCCGGGACTGACTGGCAGCGTGCAAATCTTTCCACGCAGCTTTGGCGGGAGGCTACCATGGCGAAAAGCGCTATGTCCTCTCTTCCGGTTTCGGATTTTCACCTGACGTCTACCTATAAGTTTCTCTCCCAGGTTGGAGAATATGCCATGGCGCTGAGTAAGCGTGCCTCTGCCGGTGAAGAGATAACCCAGGAGGAACAGGAGAATCTCCGCAAGCTGTGGGAATATTCCCAGGGGCTCAGCTCCCAGATGTCCAATTTGGCACAGGATCTCTATAATGCCCAAACTCCGGTGAGCGACTTAGCAGAACTGTCCGATTGGTTCAATGAGGCGGAAGAGTCCCAGGGGGAGGTTCCCAGTGTAGTGTCCGGATTTCAGGAGATGGAGGAATCCTTCGAGGGGTATCCTACGCTGATTTATGACGGTCCGTTCTCTGACCATATTATGGAACGGCCCCCCCGAATGCTGGAAAACCTGGAAGAGGTGGATAAGCCCACTGCCAAACAGCGGGCGGCCCAGCTGCTGGAGGTCTCCGAGGAGAACCTTCAGGAGGGCTCGGAGGAATCCTCCAATATGCCCTCCTATACCTTTGGGGCCGACGGGGCGACAGTCTCCATCACCAAGCAGGGCGGGATTGTCTCCTACCTGCTGCGCTCACGGGCGGTCACTCAGACAAAGCTCAGCAGCAGCGATGCGGTAGCCAAGGCCAAGGAATTTCTGGATAAACTGGGGATGACCTCTATGACGGAGAGCTATTATGAGACCAGCAATGGGATCTGTACGGTCAACTTTTCCTATCAGCAGGGGGACGTGACCGTCTATGCGGATTTGGTGAAGGTGAGCGTGGCGCTTGACGATGGGCAGGTGCTCTCTATGGATGCCCGTGGATATTTGACCAACCATACCAAGAGGGAGCTTCCTCAGACGCGTATCAGCGAAGAAGAAGCCAGGAAGGCCGTGAGCAGCAGCCTGAATATCCAAAAGGTCAAGCAGGTTATCATCCCCACCAGCGGGCTCAATGAGGTGTACTGTTATGAGTTTTTGACCACCGGCCCAGAAGATGAGCACATTTTGGTGTATATCAACGCCGAGACCGGCCGTGAGGAACAGCTCTTAATTCTCATGGAGAGCGAAAACGGCGTATTGACAAAATAAAGCCGGATTCTAAGAGGATCCCCCGCCGGGTGCAGCCGCGCCGGCGGGGGATTTTCTGCTGTTTCAAGAAAACCCATACTTTGCCCACGGACGGTCCGTATGACAGGGCATACGTTTCGTTTGGCTTTGTTTTCGGAGTAGGCCAAAACCCCAGCGGGTTCTGACGCGTGCTCAAAAACCGAAGGAGAAGGATAAGCCCCATTGCTTAAAGAAAGTGGGCGCCGCCTCTATCCGGCTGTCGATTTCCGGGGATGGCGCTGCCCAGCCGGTTCAGTACCGGGGGACTTGGCGGGCCGCTGAAAGCGCCGTTTCCGGCTTTTGGTTTTGGGATTGCCATCATCAACATTCAGTGATACTATGAAGATGTCCCCACAGGATTGGGAAAACTGGCACGGAACATAGCCCGCAAGCAGCGGGGCGCTCCTGGGAAGTTGGCCTTTTAGGGCGGGGAACCTGTCTTGTATCCATGTGGATTGCAATCGCCAATCCTGCGTTGGGGCCGCTGCTGAGATGGAACAATGTATGGTCTCGTTTCAAGGGGCGGGCGTTTTAGAGGTTCCCGTAGAACCTGGGGAAGCCCTCTATGCCTGTTGTTTTTAATCATATACAGAGAGAGAAGGAATCCAAAGCCCCATTGTTAGGGGATAGGAGGCTTTCAGGGCCGGCAACTATGCTTCAGGAGGATAACAGCATGATTCATACGGCGGAATACGATTCCCCCATCGGGCCAATCACATTGGCGAGCGATGGCACACACCTGGTGGGGCTGTGGCTTCGGGGACAGAAATATTATGGGGGCGGTGTGCCAGGGGAGTGGACTGCCGAAGAGAATCTCCCGGTGCTGGCTGCGGGAAAGGAGTGGCTGCGGCGGTATTTTGCCGGAGAGAAGCCGCTTCCCGGGGAGCTGCCCCTGAAGCCGGCCGGCAGTGAATTCCGGCAGACAGTGTACAAGCTGCTGTGTGAAATCCCCTATGGGGAAACGGTCAGCTATGGCCAACTGGCAAAGCAGGCAGCCGCTGGGCTGGGCCTGGCCAGTATGTCCGCCCAAGCTGTGGGCGGCGCTGTGGGACATAACCCCATTTCCATCATCATTCCCTGCCACCGGATTGTGGGGGCCTCCGGCAGCCTGACGGGTTATGCTGGGGGGATTCAAACAAAGCGCTGGCTCTTGAAACACGAGGGCGTGCCGGTGGAACGGTTCACGCTCCCCAGGCGGGGAAGCGCCCTATAGGGCTGCGCCTGTTTTAAAGGCAAGGGCGGCAGGCCCGCTGAAGGCTACACGGAATCTTATTTAATCTAGTTCTAAAAATGATCGGCTTTTCAGCACATTTACATCTATCCAGCGTTGCTAAATTTAAGTAGATATATGTAAGTTATCTCAGAAGATAGCAGAAAATTATCAGTTGTTAAACTTTAGATAATATACTGTCCACTACTTTTTCAATTGTCTCAGGAGGAAAGGAACCGCTTATAGATATATTAAGGCAGCCATATTGATCTTTTGTAACTTGTATTTCTGTCTTATCATTTTTAGGTTTATGTTTTTTAAGTGCTAAACGCAATTGGTTAATTAGATATTTAATCAATTGCTTTACGGTTTCCCGTGCAGCTTCATCTACAATTAAATTCAATGCACCTAAGGACAC
Source organism: Marvinbryantia formatexigens (assembly GCA_021771035.1). Taxonomy (GTDB): domain Bacteria; phylum Bacillota; class Clostridia; order Oscillospirales; family Ruminococcaceae; genus CALXEM01. The sequence goes on from JAETPU010000033.1 coordinate 3,721, forward strand.
AGTAATAAAGATCTCATTTTGGTGGAGAGCCAAAAGTCCGCCACCTCCACCCATATGTCTATTAGCTCGCTGTCTTTTAAGCATCGTTCTTTCGTCTTTTTCAGTGATTTTCTGTGCATCAATCTCCGTTTCTATCCCTAAAGAACTCAAGTATTCAAGCTGTTCTTGCAATGCTACTGATTTAATATTAAAATCTCGAGTAGATATTGAAATTATTGGTAAATTAGGATCGAATCCCATAATCATAGTCCCCTTCTTTTAATCTGAAATTTGTTTATTGGCTTCCAGTTTCAACTGGTTAAACTGATTCATACTGAACAGATCCCGACGTGTATACTTCAAACTTTTCATCAAACTATAAAATTATAGAGGCAATTCTTATATACATTTGGCAGGTTTCATATTTACTTTTTAGGGAATGGTGATGGTACATCACAAATTCCCCAAAAATAGTCCATGCTGACACTATAGAACTTTGCAAGGGTTATCATGCTTTCCAGAGGAATTCTTGTTTTTCCCAGTTCATAGTGCGAATACGTTTTTTGGCCCACCGCAAGAAGTTCAGCGACTTTTGCTGCGGCAGCTCCCTATCCTCCCGAAGCAAGCGGATTCGTCTGATGTAGTTCATACTTGTCAGTCATCCAGTTTTTCCCTTGCAAACAGCGGGGACGAAAAGAACTCCTGAAGGCCGATGTCCAGTCCCTCGCAGATTTCATAGAGAATCCGCAGCTTCATGCTGGGATAGGCACAGCTCATAATTGTGCTCAAGGTGGACTGGGGAACCCCACTCCGGAGATATAATTGGTATTGCGTCATGTTCCGCTCTTTACAGAGCTCGGAGATTCGTTTTGCCACTGCCTCATTCAGCTGCATCGCAGAGATACACCTGCCTTCCATACTTTAGTTACCTGATAATATTATGGAAGGTTGGATTGGATAGATACTTCGGCTGCTTGATATTTTGCTGAACATCTACTATACAAATTAAGAATCAGGATATTATTATAGAGGTCGCGGCAGGATACCTACCCATAAAGTTTCAAGGCTGTATGTTCTCCATTGAATTTTTTGTAGCAGGATCGGTGCAGCCGCGGATAGGAAGGAGCACTCCTATGAAGCGTTATATGGTAGAGTTGACGGATGATTTATCCTGCATCTATGAGGATATTGCCCGGATGAATCGAAAGAAGGTGGAGGAGTGCCTCTCCATTGTACTGGAAAAGGTCATCCGCACCATGATAAATTCGCCGAATCAGGATACAACTACAAATCAAAGGTAAGGGGCCTGGGGGAATAGCTTCTGGGAAAGTAAAAAGGGATTTGACAGCCTGTCAAATCCCTTTCTGCTTTTTATGTGGAGAACTCTGGTTTAACCGGTATAGAGACTTCTAAGCCCAGGAGAAACGCAGAAAATGGAGGACTTAATGGGATTGCAGGCAGTAGGCTCCCAACGGATGAATGAGGGCTGGCTGTTGGGAATCCACCGCCAAAGGAGCGGGCAGACAGTTCCCCTTTAGGGCGGGAATCTTCCGAATCGATTCCCGTTGGTTTTTCTGCCGGGCGAAATTTGAGAAGAGCATGATCACCGGTATCCGCAAAGCAGAACGGTTTGACAGTGTGCGGCATAGACTGATTTAAGAGATCATATACCTGACGGTTTTGCGGGTACATTCCGCAAAACATTAGATTTTATGGAAAGGGATAACGGTAACATGAAAATATATCATGCTGGCAATGATTGTATGGGCAAAAATAATCTCTGTCCCAGCAATACCTTCTGCGGCGGGTATGGTTGCTGCTGTTGCCGGGGCGCTAAGGGCGATCCCGGCCCTCAGGGCCAGCCCGGTGAAGCCGGCCCCGCTGGGCCGCAAGGTGTGCCAGGGCCTCAGGGCCCCATTGGGGCGACCGGGCCTGCCGGGGCGGATGGAACCGCCGAAACCATTACCATTCGCAATACCAATACGGGAGAACCGGGTGAGCCCGCAGCTGTAATCGACGTTTCCGGGGGGCCCAACCATGTGCTGGATTTCAATATTCCACGGGGTGCAACCGGCCCGCAGGGTTCCGATGGGGCGACTGGCCCGCAGGGTGAACGGGGCGACCCGGGCCCTCAGGGCCAGCCCGGCGAAGCCGGCCCCGCCGGGCCGCAAGGTGTGCCCGGGCCGCAGGGACCCATTGGCGCAACCGGGCCGCAGGGTGAACGGGGCGACCCCGGGCCTCAAGGCCAGCCCGGCGAAACCGGCCCTACCGGGCCGCAAGGTGTGCCCGGGCCGCAGGGCCCCATTGGCGCCACTGGACCGCAGGGTGAACAGGGGGCAACGGGATCATTTGAACCCGGTGATGTTTTGTTTTATGTCAATGGCAATGGGGGGCCAATCCCCATCAGATTCGGGGAGGATTTGAATTTTATATCCCCTAATTTGGATATTTTCCTGACCGATAATCCCGCAACTGTGAATATCAATGATTTTGTGAAAGCCGACACTGCCTTCGGTGGGCTCTATTCCAACATGGCCCAATCGTTTACTCTGTCTGCCAGCGGGCAAGTGGAACAGGTTCAGCAAAATAATACCATGCCCGCATTCAATATTGGGCAGGGCCAAAATGAGCTGCAAATCTATCTCCCGGGCGAATATGAGATTCACTATATGATTCGTATCGCGCCAGCCGCGGCGCCAGGGCAAACAATTTCAGCAGGCGTACGCCAGGATAGCAGATTCCTTGACTCCACGATGCAGTTCAGCCCCCTTTCAACTACCGATTATACGATCCTACAGGGGAGTGTCATTGAATATTTGAGCGGGCAGGTTGATTTGGCGTTTCAGTCCACTGGCGCTGCAGCGTTTGAATTGGGTTCGCTTACCAATGCAACGCTGTCGGTAGAACGGCTCACGCCATTCCCATGAGACTAAAGAAAAATCCTCGGGTTTTCATACCCCGGACATCGTAAAATCTCCGCTGGTGCAGAACAAGATATTACGTTCTGCACCGGCGGAGGTGTCTCTTCAACTGTAAAAATAAAATTCCGGAAAATGGACGTTGGCCGCCGCTAACAGCCAAACCAGGCGAAAGAGAAAAATTTTCCTGGAACCCCGGATCTGCGGATTTTTTGGGGGCTGTAAAATCCTGTGTGAAAGGGGAACCTTTTTAAACGGCCGCTCTCAGGAACCCAGCATCTTCACAGTATCATAAAAGAAGCCGGACACGCTGCGTTGTCCGGCTTCTTTTGACGCTCATCTGAAACGCTGAGATAGCTGCGGTATAGAACCGCCCGGCATCTTTTGGGAGAGGGTGTACGATCGTAATTTCTTATAACCTATTTATTATCTACACTAACTACTCACAAGTTTTTTTTGAAACGTCTTGAGTTCATTTAATTCGTTCTTTATATCCTTAATTGCATCATAATTCTTAATATAAGGGACTATCTCGTCAGAAACAAAAAGATTTATATCTCCTATACTACCTGCTATGACATTTAGTATAGCTCCAAAATTATCGTTTAAGGTAAAATGAACAATTTTATTCCTATACCGTTGTAATTGCTGTGACGCAATAAAATACTTTTGTGTATCAATTCCGCATAAATTTTTTAATCTTTCAATTCCGTGGGCAAAACTGACACTCACAAAATTTCCAATATCAAGATTATGTTTCTTTGCCTTATTAATATCATCAAAAAGAAATGCCCAATGCTCTTCCAGTAATCTAAACTTGATGCGAAGTTCCGTACATGAAGAGAGATTGATTATGACCTGCTTAATTGGATAGGGATAGTGTACATTGTCACCATGCAACAAATCAAAGTATGATTGCAATTCAGCGTTAGTTATTGATAAAGCATCAGCAATATTATTCAGCAGTGGAATGTCAAATTCTTCATCCATATTCATTCACTCTCTTTTTTCATACATAGCAGTATACTTAGTTATAATTGAATTATAACATTTATACTAAATCCTGTCATTCAATTTTGCTTTTCACGATAATTATAGGACTTTGCTGTTTTTTACTTCCTGCAAACCCGCATGAGTGCAGACATAGCAAAAGACCGCCGACATAAGTCAGCGGTCTTTCCATTTTGGTCGGAGTGACAAGACTTGAACTTGCGGCCTCTTGACCCCCAGTCAAGCGCGCTACCAGCTGCGCCACACCCCGATGCAATAATTATTATATCACGCATCCCGGGGAGAAGTCAAGGGTGTTTTCCGTTTTTGTAAAGAAAATTGTCACAAGTTGAGACTCCCGATATGCTCGCGCCGGATGCGAACCTTATCACATCAGGGGGGCAAACACCCGGAACAGGGCCTGCATAAAACGGACATACCATTTCACGTTCCGGCAGTCCTCCAAAGTGATTTGCTGGCAGTTTTCCAGCGTTTTGAGGAAATCGGCCTTCACCTCGCCCACAGAACTGTTCCGGCACATCCACAGCCCGCATTCAAAGTGCAAATACAGGCTGCGGTAGTCCATGTTGATGGTGCCCACAGTGGCGGTGTCGTCGTCGGAGACAAAAATTTTGGAGTGGATAAACCCGGGGGTGTACTCATAGATCTTGACCCCGGCCTCCACCAGAGGTCCATAGTAGGAGCGGGTCATCAGGTGCACATACCATTTATCCGGAATATGGGGCGTGACAATCCGCACATCCACGCCGCTTTTGGCGGCGAGCTTGAGCGCTGTCACCAGCTCATTGTCCACAATCAGGTAGGGCGTGTGGATGTACACATAATTGCGCGCCTTGGCAATGATATTCAGATAGACATTTTCTCCCACGGACTCATTGTCCAAGGGACAGTCGCCGTAGGGCTGCACAAAGCCGTCGCCTTCAAAGGGCGCTTCGTGGTACCGGTGAGGCCGGAACTGTTCATAGTCCTCTGAGGCATCCTCCTTGCGCAGGACGCTCCACACCTGCAAAAACATGATGGTAAAACTCCAGACGGCCTCTCCCTTGATGAGAATCGAGGCGTCCTTCCAATGGCCGTGCTTGGGATACGCGTTGATGTATTCGTCCGCCAGATTAATGCCGCCGGTGAAGGCCGTATGTCCGTCAATCACGGCTATTTTGCGGTGATCCCGGTTATTGATAATGGCCTTGAGCGCGGGCTTGAAGGGGTTGAACACCTCGCAGCGGATCCCCAGGGATTCCATTTTTTCATTGTATTTATATGGGAGCGTCTGCAGGCAGCCCACATCGTCGTAGATAAGCCGGACATCCACCCCGGCCTTCACCTTTTCCACCAGGATATCCAGAATCGTATTCCACATGATGCCTTCTTCGATGATGAAATACTCTAAAAAGATGAAATGCTCCGCCTTTTTCAGTTCCTCCACCAGACACTGGAATTTTTCCTCACCCGGGGTGAGATACTTGGTGGAGGTGTGTTCATACAGCGGAAAGCCGGAATACCGGGTGATGTAATGGGACTGGTTATACCGGCTGCGGCTGGTTTGTGCCAGGTGCTCTTTGGCCTGGGGATCCGCGGTGAGGTAGGGGCGGGTGCGGACACTGGCCTCCAAGAGTTCCTGGCGAAAACGTTTCGTGGTGCGCTGGGCGCCGAAGAACAGGTAAAACAGCCCGCCGAACACGGGAAACAGCATGATGGGGATAGCCCAGGCCAGCTTGTAGGAGGGATTGTCATCCCGGTTTAACACAAAGAGCACCGCGATCAAGCTCAGCAGGGAAAACCCGGCATACAAGTACACATAGTATTCGCTGAGCTGCCAGATGGTCAGCACTAGAATAACGGCTTGCAGAAGAATAGCCGATCCCACAATGGCCATACGGCTTGTTAAAAACTTTCCTATTTTTTTAAGCATCCGTTTTCCTCCTGTGAGCCAGGGGTTCCGACTTCCCGGGCCCGACAAATGCACGATGAAATTCTCCCTTATTATACCATATTTTAAAGAAAAATGATAGCTTGTTTTCAGACGGAAAAAACGGGAGGAGGCGCATTTTTTGAAATCCTCTTGGATTGCTGCAGTGCCGGCGAAGCGGGGAGCCTGTACCCCTGCCGCCGCAGCGCACGGCGCCGGGCTGTCCCGGCAGCCGGTCCCCGGCGGCTGTCAGGCCTTGAGGGAGGTGCAGCTCAGGCCGCAGTTCTGCCAGATTTGGCGATCATCTCCGGATAGAGTTCTTGGGGGGCGGTGTCGTAGGGAATGCCGGAAAACTGTGCACCGTATTGGTGAATTGCACAGAAAACTAGAAATACACAGAAAAGAACCATTGATTTTTCCGAAATCGGCGGCTATAATGACAAATGATATGAGACGATTCCGAGCTGCTGCCGGGGAGAACCCCCGGACAGAATTGCCACAGGCATTTCTGCCGAGGCGGCACGACCGGCATCTCACCCTTTGATTGGAGGTTTTTGGTATGGCACTATTGAAGGTCAATTTCTTTTCCAATGCCTTAGGTATGGCAATGCAGATGGACGTCATTCTCCCTGAAGGGAACCAGGGCGTAGGCGTAGCGGCAAAGCCCCTGTGGGACGGCAAGGAGCCGCTGCCGGTTTTATATCTGCTGCACGGCGCGTCGGACGACAATACCATCTGGCAGCGCAGAACCAGCATCGAACGGTATGTGGCGGATAAAAAGCTGGCGGTGGTCATGCCCAACGCCCATTTGAGTATGTACTCCAACCAGTACCTGGGATTTAATTTCTTTGATTTTATCGCCTATGAGGTCCCAGAGTTCTGCCAGAAATATTTTAAGGTGAGCGACCGCCGGGAGGATAACTTTATCGCGGGGCTCTCCATGGGCGGCTACGGCACCTTGAAAATCGGAATGTCCTGCGGGGACAGGTTCAGCTATGCGGCGTCCCTGTCCGGCGCCTGTGACCGGGCGGGAACCATCCCTGAGGCCGCGCGTTCCTGCTCTTCCCTGCAGGAACTGGAGGACCTGCGCCCGAAGCTGACCCAGGAGGAATATGATATGGTCCGCCGGATGTTTATCACCTTCGGCCCGCCCAGTGAGTTTGGGGATCGGGTCCAGGACGATATGTTCAAGCTCTCCGAGGAGCGCATTAAGGCCGGAAAACCCATGCCGGAACTGTTTATCACCTGCGGAACCGAGGACTTCCTCATTGAGGGAAACCGGAAATTCCACCGGCACCTGGAGAATCTGGGCTATCAGCATATCTACTATGAGGCGCCCGGTATCCATAACTGGGACTATTGGGACACGCACATCCAGAAGGTTCTGGACTGGCTCCCCCTGGAACAGTAGGCGGGGAATCCAAACTGGCAGGGAAGCCCGTTTTATTGTGAACCGCGTGAGGATGATGCTCCAGGATGCGGGAGTGGGAAGCCCCCTGGCGTGTGGCGCCCCGACGGTTTTAAAAAGTATAAAATCCCCCATGAAAGAACCTGCTTTCATGGGGGATTTTTATGCTCCCGGCCTTGTGGCGGCCGGTGTTTTGGCCCCGGGGGCTTATTTTACCCATAAAACGGTGTTTTCCCGGCGGGCGGGGACCGCCGCCTCAGCCTTGGCGTATCCCAGGGCGGCGGCGCCAAAGACGGCATAGTTTTTCGGAAGGGAGCACTGGGTGAGCAGTTCCCGGATAGGCTTTTCATCGCAGCGTCCATTCAGCTGGCTGACCCAGCAGGAGGAAATCCCTAAGGAGTGTGCGGCCAGAAACATGGTCTGGAGCGCGGCGGCACAGTCCGGCACAGCGCCCTCGTAGTCCTTGCGGTTGGCCGCCAGAATCAGGGCCGGGGCCCCATAGAAAAAGCAGGATTCGGGATCCACCGCCTGGCTGAGCTTGGAGAGAAGCTGGGGATTGGTGATGACGACGAATTTGAAGGACTGGGTGTTCATCCCGCTGGGGGCCCAGGTGCCGGCGGCGGCAATTTCCTCCAGAAGCTCTTGGGGGACCGGCCGGGGGAGAAAATCGCGGATGCTTCTGCGCTGGCGGATGGCCTGTAAAACCTCATTCATGTCTGATACCTTCCTTTCTATAGCTGACAGCGGCGAATACGGACGGCGGCATCAACTCCGCCGGGATATACCGAGGCCGGGAGCGGGCCTTTACGCGCGGCGTACACCCTACCCCAGGGGGACGCGCTCCCGTTCCTCCTGCTCCAACGGCTCCTCCCGGGTAAGCTGGCGGCCCCAGGGCAGAAAATTGACCTTGACGAAGGCCACGGCGCACTTCAAGATTTGATCGCACTTGAGACAGCAGAACACCACCACCGGGGAGAGGTTCCACACAAAGGCGCACAAGGCGGCGGAGGGGATGACGATCAGCCACATAAAAATGCTGTCGTTATACAGAATAAATTTCGTCTCCCCGGCGCCCCGGACAATTCCGGTGAGAACCGCCACCTGATAGGAGGTGCCGATACTGGTGACGCTAAGCACGGTCATAAAGGCGATAGCCAAACTGTAGGTCTGGGGTGAAACGGAATAGAAGCCCAAAATCCAGTCCTTCACTAAGAACAAAGCGGCTCCGGTGATAAGGCCGATGAGCAGATAGATCACCTGCAGGGGCTTTACAAACCGCTTTACCCGGGACATTCCGCTTTCCCCAATGGTCTTTCCCACCAAAACCGAGGTGGCGCTGGAGGCCCCATAGGAGATGACGGTGAGGATTTGGAATACCGTTGTGGCGATGCTGTTGGCGGCAATGGCGGACTCCCCCAGCCGTCCCAGAATGGCGGTCTGAGAGGCCATGGCAATGCCCCAGATGGCATTGGAGGCCACGACCGGCATCCCCACGCGGATATAGTCCCCCAGCAGGGATTTTTCCAGGCGGCGGGTGAAGTCCCGTACCCGCAGGCGCAGCTTTTGATCCCGAAAGAGGCAGTAGACGAGGATGATCACTACCTCCACCGTGCGGGAGATGAGTGTGGCGATGGCGGCGCCGGCGCTGCCCAATTCCGGCGCACCCAGGTTGCCATAGATGAGGATGGAATTCAGGCACACATTGATACAAAAGGTGGAAAAGGAGACTAAAAAGCCGATGCGAACGGTCTCCACGCTGCGCAGCACGGCTAAAAGCGTGTTGGTGACAGCAAACAGCGGATAGGAAAAGCAGATGATTTTTAGGTATTTGACGCCCTCGTCAATGACAGCGGGCTCGTTGGTGAGCAGCCCCAGAACCCCCTGGGGAAAGAAAAACACCACGGCGAACAATAGAAGAGACGCCGCTGCAGCCAGGCGCATCCCGATATTGGCGATGTGCTTCATGGGCTGGGTCTGGCGTTTGCCCCAGTATTGGGAGGACAACACGATCACGCCCTCGCCGATTCCCATGACGATCATCTGCAGCAGAAACTGGATTTGGTTGACCAGCGCCACTCCGGAAAGGGCGGTCTCCTTGTAGGCGCCCAGCATCAGGTTGTCCGCAAGATTGACGCTGAATACGATGATATTTTGCAGGGCGATCATCCCGGTGAGGGAGAAAAACCGCCGGTAAAAGGCGCCGTCCCGGCGCAGATCCCGAAAAAAGCTCATGGCAGATTGGCCTTCCTTTCCTTGCAGCTGACAGGTTGGTGCGGTGGGGGATGCGGATCCGTCCAAACAGATTACCGCAATATCCCGTCCATTATAGCACCGAACCCCTCGCCGGGCAACGAGCCGGGCAGCTTTTTTCCCTGAGCGGAACTGTTTTTTATTACATTAACAGAAAATCGTTAGATTTTCATACCCGTGCAACAAAAAATAGTATCCAACCAACCGCCGGGTTTAATTGGATCACAATACTATTTTTATTGTAATGCCTCCTCAAATACCGTATAGTAAAGGAAAAAGGGTTGCAGACACCGCCCGCTGCCGGACTGATTCCGTTGGCTGCGCGGCGGGGATGCTTGGCAATGAGTTGAATATGAGAAAGGTCGGTTATGAAATGGAACAGAAAATGACAGTTTTGGTTCTGCTCCCTGTGCAGGAAAATCATCGGGACTATCTGGAGAGCTGTGCGCCCGGGGCCGAGTTTGTCTATACCAGCGCCGCCCGGCTCACCCGGGAACAGCTGGGCCGGGCCCAGATTATCCTGGGCAACCCGCCCTCCGGCCGGATTGGCGAGTGCCAAAGCCTTCGCCTGTTACAGCTTTCCAGCGCGGGAACGGATGGGTTCACCGGCGGGGTTCTGCCCAAGGGGGCCGTGCTCACCAATTCCACCGGAGCCTACGGGCTGGCCATCTCCGAGCATATGCTGGGGGTCACACTGCAGCTGATGAAGAATTTCAGCCGTTACCAGGACAACCAGCGGGCATACCGCTGGGAGAGCTGCGGCGGAGTGCGGGGAATCGCGGGCTCCACAGCGCTGATTATAGGCCTGGGGGATATCGGCTGCGAGTATGCCAAGCGTTTTCGCGCCCTGGGCGGAAGGGCCATTGGCGTCAGGCGCAGCGCTCATGGGAAGCCCGAGGAGGTGGATGAAATTTATCAGATTGACGCCTTGGACGGCTTGCTCAGCCAGGCGGATGTGGTGGCGCTGAGTGTCCCGGGAGGCGCCGCCACCTATCATCTGATGAACGCCGAAAGGATCTCTAAAATGAAACCCAACGCCATTCTGCTGAATGTGGGAAGGGGAACGGCGGTGGATACGGACGCCCTGTGTGAGGCGCTACAGCAGGGCAGGATTCTGGGCGCCGGGCTGGACGTCACGGATCCCGAGCCCCTGCCGCCCGGGCACCCGCTGTGGGACTGCCCCAATGCCCTGATTACCCCGCACGTCTCAGGCGGCTATCAGCTGCCGGAGACCTTTGAGCGGGTGGTTCGCATCGCCGGGGAGAACCTCAGGCGGTTCTTGGCGGGTACGGCGCTCCTCAATGAGGTAGACGGGCAGACAGGCTATACCGTTCCTCAAACGAAAGCCCACTTTGAGGAGCTTTTGGGGAAATAGGCTTCCTTTTTTCAGGCAAAAAAGTAAAAGCTAAACTTGCATCAGCGGCGTTAGAAAGTGAGGAGAGTTTACGGGTCCTCACTTTCTACCAGCCTTCACTAATTGAGCGCAAAAAACTGCCCTAAGGGGGAGATACTCAAGAGGGG
>JAETPU010000010.1 GCA_021771035.1 Marvinbryantia formatexigens
GCCGGCATGGCGGGCAGCTTCGGCGCGGCCAAGGCCGCCGGGGACCGCATTTTTGCCCTGCTGGACGCGGAGGAGGAGCTGCCGGACGCAGAACACGGCATCATTCCCAAAGACCGCTCCGGCAGCGTGACGCTCCAAAATGTTCAGTTTGGGTATACGCCTGACCGAATGCTGATGAACGGTGTAAATCTGATAGTCAAGCCCGGCCAGAAGGTGGCGATCGTGGGGCCGACCGGCGCGGGAAAAACCACCCTGATCAACCTGCTCATGCGCTTTTATGAGATCAACGGCGGCGCTATCATGGTGGACGGCGTCAATATACAGGATATGCCCAGAGAAGAGCTGCGGGACCGCTTCGGCATGGTGCTTCAGGACACCTGGCTTTTCGAGGGGACGATTGCCGACAACCTGGGATACGCACAGGAACAGATGGACAGAGACAAAATCATTGCCGCGGCAAAATCGGCCTGTGCGCATAATTTTATCAAAACGCTGCCCGGCGGATATGATATGGTGCTTTCTAAAGGAGCAGAAAACATTTCTCAGGGAGAGCGCCAGCTGCTCACCATTGCCCGTGCCATCGCTTCCGACCCGGAAATCATGATCCTGGATGAGGCGACGAGCAATGTGGACGCCCATACAGAGGTTTTGATCCAGCGCGCCATGGCGCAGCTGATGAAAGGACGCACCAGCTTTGTCATCGCCCACAGGCTTTCCACCATCCGCGACGCCGATATGATTTTGTATATGGAGGATGGTGGGATCAGGGAAGTTGGAAATCACGATGAACTGATGGCAAGGGACGGGAAATATGCCGCCCTTTATAACAGTCAATTTGCATAATCATGATTTTCATAAAACAACCGTCAAATTTACGTTTAAACAATATATAGAATCAACTTTCCCGTGGGTGGCCGATTCACCTGCGGGAATTTTTTAATTTATTTTCCGAGCAGCATTGGATTCAAAAAGCACGATATTCATTTGCCCATTTACAGCCCCATACGCCAAAAGGAAAAGCCATGGATCCTTATGGTTGTGCATTTTCCGAGCACAGACACAAAAATAGCCCTCCAAAATAGAGAGCTGTTTTTATTGCAAAGCTTGCGGTTTGCGCTTTGATTTGGGTTTACGCTACAAAAAAGACGTCGCTGCCAACGCATGCATCTTTATTGATTATAAAAGAAAAGAGTCCGAACGCGAATTGCGTCCAGACTCAGTCTGGCGCGTCTAGCGCGATTCGAACGCGCGGCCTTTCGCTTAGGAGGCGAACGCTCTATCCTGCTGAGCTATAGACGCAAATTTAAAGCCTGAGTGTATATCCGGCCTGCAAATTAGTCTACAATAGTTTGAGAAGTTTGTCAACCAAACGCCCCAAAACATTGCCGGGAACACCGTGAAACCTTTGGAAAAACCCTTTGTTTCCCTTCCTTTCCTTGGGAAAACATGGTATAGTAATTTTATAGAAAACGACCAAAAAGTATTTGTTATTTTCACTAGAACCGGCATCATAAGTAAGGAGTGTGAAGCAAGGAGGGAACCATCTTGCTCAAACGGGAAAAATCCTGCGGGGCTCTGGTGCTCTGTAGGCAGGGGGAACAGGTCTCCCTGTTGGTTCTGCGGCATCGCTATGGCGGCACCTGGTCCTTTCCCAAAGGACATATGGAAGGGCGGGAGACGGAGGTGCAGACCGCCCTTCGGGAGGTTCGGGAAGAAACCGGGCTGTCCATCCGCCTGCTCCCGGGGTTTCGGGAGAGCGTAATCTATTATCCCAAGCCCAATGTGAAAAAACAGGTGGTGTATTTTTTAGGAGTTGCCCGCTGCGGCGCCCCGGTACAGTGCCAGGAGGAGGAGATCAGCGAAATCAAATGGGTCGATCTCTCCCAGGCCCAGGAGGTTGTAACTTTCCGCAACGATAAGCGTTTGATTGTCCGCGCCAAACGGTACCTCACCACTCAACGCTTGGCGGAATAATCCCCGGGCGGATGGGAAAGGGAAAATCGCCGCAGCCCGGTTGTTTCAGGCGGCGGCGTCCAATCAGGGGTCGCCTCAGGGCGAATTCAAAGATTTTCCCTGCTTCCCCTGTGGGAATCCATTGAAATTGGGATCTTTATTTGCTATACTGCTACTTGTCTTCCCAAGAGATATAGTCCCGGAAAACGGGCGAAGCAGAAAGGCGGCATCGGCATTGAAGCTGAATCTTCAGACAAAGCGGGCAATTACAGCCTATCCGGTTAGGGTAATCTGTATCAGTTTCGCATTTGTCATTCTGGTAGGTACTCTTCTTCTCACATTACCCATCAGTTCCAGAAACGGTCTTTTTACCCCTATCGATAACGCATTCTTTACGGCTACCAGCGCCACCTGCGTGACAGGGCTGGTTGTCTATGATACCTTTGCCCACTGGAGCACTTTCGGGCAGGTTGTCATTCTTCTATTGATTCAAATCGGCGGGTTGGGGCTAGTCACCTTCACCTCCTTTTTTAATGTCCTGATTCGAAAGAAAATCGGCCTGCGCAGTATGCAGCTGGCCCAGGAATCCATTAACTCGACCAGCATTATCGATATCCAGCGCATCGTCAAGCGGGTGGTTATCGCCTCCTTTATGATTGAGTTTGCGGGCGCGCTGGTGCTCAGCGGGGTATTTATCCCCAAATATGGGCTGGACGGCATTTTCATCTCCATCTTTCTGGCGGTTTCCGCCTTCTGTAATGCGGGCTTCGACATTCTGGGCCGGGAGGGGCCCTATGTGTCCCTGTGCCACTATAATTCCAACGCCGTGGTCATGATTACCATCGCTCTGCTTATCATCATCGGGGGCCTGGGCTTTGCCGTATGGAATGATCTGTATGATTTCCGCCGCACCAAAAAGCTGCAGCTGCACACCAAGGTGGTCTTAGGCGCCACCGCGGGGCTTATTATCATCGGAATGGTGGCTTTTTTGGCACTGGAATGGAAAAACCCCATGACTTTGTATGGGATGAGCACGAAGGATAAGTTCCTGGCCGGGTTCTTCCAATCGGTTTCCACCCGTACTGCCGGCTTTAACTCGGTGAACCTCAATAACCTCAACGATCTCACAAAGCTGGTGTTTATCTTCCTGATGTTCATCGGAGCGGCGCCCGGATCCACCGGAGGCGGCGTCAAGGTGACAACCGTAGCCGTCCTGATTATGACGGTCATCTCCGTGGTGCGCGGCCGCCAGAGCACTGTAGTGCTGGGAAAACGGGTTCCCAAGCAGACAGTCTACAAGGCGCTGTCCGTGGTCTTTTTAGGCACGGTAACCGTATGTATCGCCGCGGGCGCCACCTATTTCATCATGGGGCCCAAGGTCATTCACGACGGCATCGACGCCCTGTTTGAGGCCTGCTCCGCCTTTGCCACAGTTGGACTCTCTGTTGGCGTTACCGCCCGCATTACGCTGATTCCCAAGTTGATTTTAAGCCTGACGATGTTTATCGGCCGGGTAGGGCCGGTCTCCTTGATGTTCGCCTTGGCTATGAGCAACAACAGCCGTACCCGCAAACAGGTAGTGCCCGAGGGCAAAATCATGGTGGGATAGTCCCGCCAGGCAAAAAGAAACTCTGCAGCCGGATTCCAAACTACTAGGAATCCGGCTGTATTTATGCTACAATGTTCACGTAACTGTAACCAGATGATTTGGGGTGTTTAGGCCTATTCCACGGCGTCCACGCTAGGAAATCCGGCCCGCCATCAAAGTCATCTCTCTCCTTCATAATAGGAACGCCCCGGAGGGCAGGCTTCATCACAGGGCCTCCGGCTAAAAAACAGGAGTTGCTTTTCCCAAAGATACAAGGAGGAGTTCTATGCCGAATCGTGCATCTCAGCGTAAAAAACAGCAGGCTATCTACCGCCGCCGCAGAATCGTGGTTTTTGGCGGCGGGTTTCTTGCGTTAATTCTGATTATCACTCTGGCGGTTGCAGCCTGGAAATGGATCTCCAAGCCCATTGGGGAATCCGGCAGTTCCCAGGAGAACTCTCAGAGCAGCTCCCAGGAAACACTGTCCGGGGAGAGTTCCTCTGCGGATAGTTCTTCAGAGGACACATCCTCCGATTCCTCATCTGAGCAAGAGCCCTCCTCCCAGGAGGAGCCCTCCAGCTCCGAACCCAGCTCCAGCAAAACCCAGAGCACCTCTCCCAGCCAGGCAAACGCCCAGTCCTCTGACTGGAAGCTAATCTTAGTCAACGCCAAGAATCCGCTCCCGGAGAGCTTCAAAGTGGATTTGGTGACAATCTCCGGGCAATATAAGTTTGATTCCCGCGCCGCCGACGCCCTGCGCCAGATGCTGGCGGACGCAAAGGCCGCGGGACAGCCCATGGTGCTGCGCTCCACCTACCGGACCCGTGCCCGCTCTGAGGAACTATACAACAACAAGGTTCAGGAGTATATAAACAGCGGCTATTCCAAAGAAAACGCCAAGGTCGAGGCCGCCAAGTGGATTGCCCCTCCCGGAACCAGCGAGCATCACACCGGCCTGGCCGTGGACTTGGTCAGTGAAGAATACAATGCGGACAACTGGGATCTGCTGCACGAATTCGAGAATTACAAGGGTTTTACCTGGCTCAAGGAAAACTGTACAAAGTACGGCTTTATCCTGCGGTATCCCAAGGATAAGCAGAATGTGACAAATATCACCTATGAGCCGTGGCATTATCGGTATGTAGGCAAAGAGGCCGCCGAATATATCACAAGCCACGGCCTGTGCCTGGAGGAATACCTGGAGCAGATTTCCTAGGGCGGCACCGGCGGGCCGATCCGCTCCGGCTGAAATGGCCCCTCCGCCGTCTTGGCCCGGCGATGCCCGCTCCGCCGTCAGGGGGAACTTCGGGCTCTTTTCGGGGAATCGGCCCCTGTTGCAGACATAGGAGGGCAGTGCCGGGCACAAGAATCCTCCGCCGTGTTTCTGCGGGAGGCCAACCCGCCCGGTTCGGGCGAGTCTGTGCCTGATGTTAGAGGGAGTGCCGCGCGGGAGGCCCCACTGTCCGGCGTATTTTAGGCACCCTCTGCCTGGGGGAGCCAGTGAACACCGCAGGACACCATACAGGGAGCAAAAACTGGGAATGCAGGGGAGCCCCCTGCATTCTTTCGATCGGGGGAGGGACAGCTGTCATGGCGCGAAAAATCTGGTTTTGGCTGCGGCAGGCCCTGCTGGGGCTTTTATGCGCCGCGGCAGTTTTCACCGGCGGCGCTTATCTGGCTCAAAAATGCTCCCAGCAGATACTGGAACTCCCCCTAGTCCAGCGCCTGCTCACTCCCCGGGAGGAGATGGATTCCCTGCAGCGCGCCCTCACAGACAAAAACACCTATACCCTGCTTCGGAAATACCTGGTTGCCCTTCTGGACGCCACCATTCAGTTTGAAGAGCTTCCCAGCTATCAGGTTCAAATCCCCCTGGCGCTCATTCAGGTTGTTCCCAACGATACCCAGGTACAGGGGTTTGACATCCAGGGAAAAACCATCCGGATGGACTGCGTAAGCGCCGACTATCCCAGCCAAAAATTCCTGCGGGCGCTTCAGGGGGAGGACGCTATCCGCACGGCGCGCCTGGAGAGGATTTCCCAGAGGGAGGACGGCTCCTGGAATTTCACGGTATCTGTCACCGCCGGCTGACAACCGGGCCGGACTATCTTTTCAAGGGAGAAAAACCCTGCTATAATAATCACACGAAGGCTGCTGCAATCCGTGCCGCCGGCGATGATTTGAAAGACTTGCTCCAAGCTTAACCGCTGGGCCGGCGGCCTTGAACCAAACTGCAAACTGTCGTGTCCGCCTTGCATTTGTCTCATAAGAGCCGTACGCTGGCAATGGGAAAACTGTTGAGCGCAGAATTGCGATTCGTTTTCAAACTGTAAGGCAGCATGGAATCAGCCGGTGAGGAAAGCCAGGCTTTCTTTCTCTTAAAAACAGAACAGGATTTCCCGGAGGATGCAAAACGCTGACCGGGAATAGGAAAGGAAAGGCATCTATGTCGGAATACCGCAAAAATATTCGAAATTTTTGCATCATTGCCCATATTGACCATGGAAAATCCACCCTGGCCGACCGGATTCTGGAGAAAACCCAGACCGTGGCCCAACGGGATATGGAGGAACAGCTCCTGGACAATATGGATATTGAGCGGGAGCGGGGCATTACCATCAAGGCCCGCGCCGTAAACCTGGATTATCAGGCCAGAAACGGGGAAATCTACCACTTCAACCTCATCGACACCCCCGGGCACGTGGACTTTAACTATGAGGTTTCCCGATCCCTGGCTGCCTGTGAGGGCGCCATCCTGGTGGTGGACGCCTCCCAGGGAATCGAGGCCCAAACCCTGGCCAACACCTATCTGGCCATCGAGCACGATCTGGAGGTTGTGCCGGTGGTCAATAAAATTGATCTGCCTTCCGCGGATCCCCAGCGGGTGTGCCATGAAATTGAGGACATTATCGGAATTCCCGCCATGGACGCCCCCAGGGTTTCCGCTAAGAGCGGCGAGAACATCGAGGAGGTCCTGGAGCGTATTGTCACTGATATCCCCGCACCCAAGGGGGATGAGAACGCGCCCCTGAAGGCCCTGATCTTCGACTCCTACTATGACTCCTACCGAGGCGTGGTAGCCTATGTCCGATTGATGGACGGCAAGGTGAGGGCAGGCACCCGGATCCAAATGATGTCCACCGGCGCTCAGTTCACCGTGGTGGAGGTGGGCTTTATGGGCCCCACCAGCCTGATTCCCACCGCACAGCTTGAGGCGGGGCAGGTGGGCTATATCACCGCCAGCATCAAGACGGTGCAGGACACCACTGTGGGCGACACGGTCACCGACGCCGCAAACCCCGCGGCGGAGCCCCTGCCCGGCTACCGCAGGGCCACCCCCATGGTGTTCTGCGGCATCTATCCGGCGGACGGCGCCAAGTACCCGGATTTGCGGGACGCTCTGGAAAAGCTTCAGCTCAACGACGCTTCCCTCTCCTTTGAGCCCGAGACCTCCGTGGCCCTGGGCTTCGGCTTCCGGTGCGGGTTTTTGGGGCTTTTGCACATGGAGATTATCCAGGAGCGCCTGGAGCGGGAGTTTAACCTGGATTTGGTTACCACCGCCCCCAGCGTGGTGTATAAAATCCAGCTCTCCAGCGGGGAGACCGTCATGATCGACAACCCCACCAACTACCCGGATCCCGCTACCATCCTCAGCGCCCAGGAGCCCTTCGTGCGCGCCAACATCATGACGCCCACCGCCTACATCGGCAATATCATGGAGCTGTGCCAGGAGCGCCGCGGCGTCTATCTGGACACCAAGTACCTGGACACCGACCGGGTGGAGCTGCACTATGAGCTTCCCCTCAACGAGATTGTCTACGACTTTTTCGACGCCTTGAAGAGCCGCACCAAGGGCTATGCGTCCTTTGACTATGAATTCATCGGCTACCGGGATTCCCAGCTGGTCAAGTTGGATATCCTGCTCAACGGCGACGTCATCGACGCCTTGTCCTTCATCGTCTTTGCGGACCGGGCCTATCCCCGCGCCCGCAAGATGGCGGAAAAGCTCAAGGAAAACATCCCCCGCCAGATGTTTGAGGTGCCCATCCAAGCGGCGGTTGGCGGCAAGATTATTGCCCGGGAAACTGTCAAGGCCCTGCGCAAGGATGTGCTGGCCAAGTGCTACGGCGGCGACATCACCCGGAAAAAGAAGCTGCTGGAAAAACAGAAAGAGGGCAAAAAGCGGATGCGCCAGCTGGGAACCGTAGAGGTCCCCCAGGAGGCCTTTATGGCGGTGCTCAAGCTGGACTGATTTACTCCCACAGACAGCATCGGCCTTCGGGGCCGGGCAAATCCACGGGCATCGAAAGGGCGGCTCCTTTGGCCTGCCGAGGATCCGCGCGTGCAGGTTCCAGCGTCCCACGCGAAAATATCGCCTATCTTTAAAATCGCATGAAAAAGGCCTCCTTGCCGCCCCGTAAAGGCAAAAGGACCTGAAACCCTCTGTTTTTTGCGGGGCACGGCGGGGGATCCCCAGGCATAACAGACCGAAATCCTTGTACGACAGGCCTCGGGCCGGCTTTCCATACAGCCCTATATCCTAAAAAATTGCCAAAGAGGCCTGTCCCGCAGAACGGGGCAGGCCCTTTTAGGAGGAATATTATCATGGAACCCCTTGGAATTTACCTGCACGTGCCCTTTTGCACCGCCAAATGCCCCTACTGCGACTTTTATTCCCTGGGCACCCAAGCCATGACGGATGCCGAAGAGGTGATGGACGCCTATGTCGATGCCATGCTCCGCGAGCTGGCCCAATGGGGTCAGCGGCTGGAGTGCCGGCAGGCAGACACCGTCTATTTCGGCGGCGGGACCCCGCTGCTGCTGGGTTCCCGGCGTATTTCCCGGCTTCTCCAAGGGGTAAGGGCCGCGTTTGCCCTGACACAGCAGGCCGAAATCACCCTGGAAGCCAATCCCGCCACCGCTCTGGCACAGGAATTTTCCCGCCTCCATGAGGCCGGGGTGAACCGGCTGTCCTTTGGGCTGCAGTCCTCCTGTGAAGAGGAGCTGCGCCTTCTGGGACGCCGCCACACCGCACAGCAGGCGGCCCAGTGTGTACTGGACGCGCAGGCCGCGGGCTTCACGAACCTCTCCCTGGATCTCATGCTGGGGCTCCCCGGGCAGTCCGAGCAGACCATTGCGGATTCCATCGCCTTCTGCTCCTCGCTGAACGTACCGCACATCTCGGCCTATCTGCTCAAGGTGGAGCCGGGAACCCCCTTCCAGCAGCAGGGTATTCAGGCCCTGTGCCCGGACGAGGACACCCAGGCCGACTGGTACCTGCTGGCGGTCCAGAGCCTTGCCCGGCACGGGTACCGGCAATATGAAATCTCCAACTTTTCCCGCTCTCCCGAAACCCAGAGCCGCCACAACTTAAAGTATTGGCGCTGCCAGGAATACCTGGGGCTGGGCCCCTCGGCCCATTCCTTTTTAAATGGCAGCCGGATGTATTATCCCCGGGATTTGGACAGCTTTCTCACAGGGGCCGGCTCCCCTGGGTATCTTCCTGTCCCGGACGGCGAGGGAGGCGGCTTTGAGGAGGCAGTCCTGCTGGGCCTGCGCCTGAACGAGGGAATCTCCCTGAGGGAGCTCGGTGCGCGGTTTCCCCAGGCAGACTGTGCCCAGCTGGCCCGGCGCGCCACCCCTCTTCGCCGGGCCGGGCTTCTTGAGGAAGGAGAGGACCGCCTGGCCCTGACCCCCCGGGGCTTTTTACTGAGCAATTCCATTATTACAAAGCTTTTATACGGAGTTTAGCCTACCTGCCGGGACATTTCACAGTTCGTCCCCGCCAGATGCCGTCCATGCCATCAGGCCGGCAGGCGCCCCTAAATCAACGGGGTTTGGGGACAAGTTACCCTTATATGATACTTTCCTCAGATGAAACCACAGGAGGCCGCCGGAATCTTCCGGCGACCTTCTCTTTTTTTGATTCCTTTTCTCCGCTATAATTCTGCGAACTGGCTCTCATAGAGCTCCTGATACAGCCCACCCTGGGCGATGAGCTCCTCATGGGTTCCGGATTCCCGGATTTTCCCATCCTTCATCACCAGGATTTTATCCGCGTTCAGGATGGTGGACAGGCGGTGGGCAATCACAATACTGGTCTTACCCTGGGTCACCTTGGCGGTGACTGTCTTAATCTTGGCCTCCGTCTGGGTATCCACCGAGGAGGTGGCCTCGTCCAGAATAAAAATAGGCGGATCGCACAGGAACGTCCTTGCGATATTCAGCAGCTGGCGCTGGCCCTGGGAAAGACCGCCGGAATCGCTGTGCAGCACGGTGTCATAGCCGTTGGGGAGGGATTCGATAAAATCATCCACCTCAATCTGCCTGCACAGGCTGCGCACCATCTCCGGCGTGCTGCGCTCGGGGGGCGCGGCATAGGCGATATTCTCCATCACCGTGCCCTCAAACAGCCAGCTGTCCTGGAGCACCAAAGCAAAGCATTGGCGCAGCTGCTCCAAAGAGAATTCATGGATATTCTTCCCGTCGATGGTAATGGTACCGCTGGTGATATCATAAAAGCGCTCCAGCAGGCTGATAATGGTGGTCTTGCCGCTTCCCGTGGCGCCCACGATGGCCACCATCTGCCCGGGCTGAATGTCAAAGCTCACATGACGCAGCACCGGGGTATCCGGCACATAGGAGAAGCACACGTCCTCAAAGCGCACCTCGCCCTGTACCGGCGGCTTTTTCTCGCCTTCGGGGGCGGGAAGAGCCAATTCCGGCTCCGGATCCGCATTCAGGATGGAGAAAACACGGTCGCAGGCCGCCAGGGATGCCTGAAGCATATTGATGATGTTAGCGGTATCCACAATGGGGCCCGCGAATTTCTTGGAATACAGCACAAAGGAGGAAATGTTACCAATGGATATCCGCCCATTCAGGGCCAAAAAAGCCCCGATGGCGCAGATGAGCGTAAAATTCAAGTTGTTGATGCCGTTGAGAATCGGCATCATGATGCTGGAGACAAACTCCGCCTTGGCCCCGGACTTCTGCAGCCGGTTGGAGATGTCAAAGAAGTTGTGCTTGTTGTATTCCTCCAGCCCATACACTTTGACGGTCTTTTGGGCGGTTATCATCTCCTCCGCGTAGCCGCACAGCTCGCCGAAGCAGTTCTTCTTGATGCGGAACAGCCGCCTGGCCTGCTTGGAGATAATTTTCGCCGCAATGAACATCATGGGAACCGTCACAACAAAAATCAGAGTCATCACCGGACTGATGGTGAGCATCATGATGAGGGAGCCCACTACAGTGACAAAACCGGTAATCAGCGTGATGGCATCCGCGGAGACGGTATCGCTGATATTGTCGATATCCACGGAGATGATGCTGATAATATTGCCCTTGGTGTTGTTGTCAAAGTATGAAACCGGCAGCTTCATCAACTTGGCAAACACATCATGGCGCAGATCCAGCACCACGTTTTGGGCCGTTTTGAGCATCAGGACATTCTGCAGGGCGCTTAGTCCCCATACCACCAGGCTCACCAAAACGATATACAGCCCATTTTGAATGAGAGCGGAAAAATCGATGCTGCCATTAGAGAGATCCAGCGCGTCCACCATAATTCCGGTGAGCTGGGGAATGAGCAAAGCCAGCAGGTTTGCCACTAAAACCGTAACGATTACCGAACCGATGAGCAGCTTATAGCGCAGGATATAGCGCACCAGCTGTAAAAGGGATCCCACACGCCGCCTTTGTACGGCCTTTTCATGGGAGGACGCATTCTTTTTCTTGTTCACTGCGCATCGCCTCCTTCCCCCCACGAAGCAGATAGTTCGGGAACGGGGACATTCTGGGTCTGACAGATATCCCGGTAGGTTTTGCAGCTTCTCAAAAGTTCCTCATGGGTTCCCAGCCCAGCCATCCTGCCCTTCTCCAGAACCAGAATCTGGTCCGCGCTCTTCACGCTGCTGATACGCTGGGAGATGAGCAGCACGGTCTTATCCTGGTAGTTCTCCTTGAGGGCGCTGCGCAGCCGGAAGTCGGTACGGTAATCCAGGGCACTGGACACATCGTCCAGAACCACCAAATCCGGTTCCCGGTACAGGGTGCGGGCCACGCTGATGCGCTGCTTCTGCCCGCCGGAGAGGTTGCTTCCCGTCTGGGAGATCTCGTGGTCAAAGGCGTCATCCAGCTCCTCAATCAGATCCATCAGCTGCGCGGATTCCGCGGACTGGTTGAGCCTGGACTCGTCGAATTCCCGATCCAATACGATATTTTCCCGGATACTCATACCGAAGATATTGTACTGCTGCATGGCCGCCGTGACCGTCTGGGTGAAGGATTCTTTATCAAATTCCCGGATCGGGTGCCCATACAGGAGAATTTCCCCATCGGTTGGCTCATACAGCCTCAGGATCAAATTGAGCAGAGTTGTTTTTCCGGAACCGGTCCCGCCGATAACCGCCAGGGTTTTTCCCTTGGCAGCAGTAAAAGAGATGTGGTGCAGCGCCGCTACCCTGGCGTCCGGATACTGGAAGGATACGTCCCTGAGCTCCAGAACCGGGTGGGTGCCGTCTGAGGACACCTGCTCCCGGGTGAGTTCCCCGTATTGGGTGGTGTCAGTCATGTCCAGAACCTCCATAATACGGGCCGCAGAGGTATTGGCGCGGCTGAACATCATGAACATACGGGGAATCATGGTCATGGCCATGAGGATCATATTGATGTAGTTTAAAATCGTGACAACCTGTCCGATTTCAATGCTGCCGCCCTGGATGCGGAAGCCGCTGACATAGAGAATCACCGCAATGGTCACGTTGGTGATCAACATAATAGACGGGCCCATAAAGGCGTTGATTTTTCCCGCCTTGAGTTCAAACCGCTTGACCTCCTGGCTCTGCCGCTTCACTCTGTCTATCTCATAATTGGACTTGGAAAAGGATTTGATCACCCTCACGCCGCCCAAGTCCTCCCGGATGATGGAGGTAAGCCGGTCGATATTCTGCTGTACCTTGCGGTACAGGGGACGCGTCACCTTGTATACCGCCATGCTGGCCGCCGCCAGCAGGATCATGGAGACAAAGATGATGCAGGTGAGCCCCACATCGATGGACAGGGAAAAAACAATGCCGCCGATGGCCATCACAGGGGCGCGGATCATAAAGCGGGTCATCATCAAAAAGGTGCGCTGCACGTGCTCCACGTCATTGGTGACGCGGGTAATCAGCGAGGAGGTGGTAAGCCCCTCCACATCCTTGAGCGTCAGCTTCTGAATATGGGTATACAGCACATTCCGGAGCCTCTCGCCAATTTGCTGGGTTTTTTTTGCGGAAATATAGTTGGCAATAATATTGAGCAGCGCCGTTGCAATGGCCAAAGCCAGCATCACCAGGCACAGGCTCCATATCACCGGAATATCCTGCTTGGCGATTCCCTCGTCAATGACTTCCCCCATAAAGTGGGGGATCAGCAGATCCGTAACGGCCCCTGCGCCCTTTACCAAAATAGCCAGCGCCATGCCGCCTAAAAAAGGCTTGATGTAACCGAGCAGTCGTTTTAGCATGGAAACAATATCCCTCCTCATTTTGCTCTTTAGAGCTCTGCTTTTGTTTGATACCCGCCTTTTGCCGGATTCCCACTCCGGCAAGAGGCTTTTCTGCTCCCCCTTCCTCATAACCCCTGATTTTTTCACAAGATATCTAAAATCCTGGGAAATTCGGGATGTTTTTTATTCGTTCTTCTTATTATATTGCAAATGGCTTCCACCGTCAAATGCCTGTAATTGGTTTTTCATTCCAATTTCCGAAATCTCCTTTTAATAAACGCCTTTTATCTTCCCCTTTTATTGTGATACTCCATAAAATATCCCCCTGTGTTATGAGCCATTCCAACAGAAAAGGTGGATCCGTGCCGCGAAATCTTGCCATTCTTGCTGTATTCTAATTTTCAGGCGGAGCGCCATGGGCCCGTTCCCGAAAATCCGCAGGCAGGCTGCCAGGAGGCCGTACTTTTCATTGTCCTTCACAGCACCAAGCCGGCAGGCACAAAAGCAGAAGGCGCCGCCCGGTACGCGACGCCTTCTGCTCTTGTGAAATTCCCCTGGCGTACGCCAGGCTGCCGCTCAAATTATTTTGCGAATCCGGTACAGGGCGCTCAGCAGCGCCCAATTCTGCGTAAACGGCCGCATGGCGTTCCAGTAGCCCACACCCAGCAGGCCGAACTCATCCGTAAGATCCAGCTTTGCCTTGATACTGCGCACATCCTCAAACCATACCATGTGCCTTTTTCCATTGGGGGCAAAATATTCAAAATACGGCGTCATGGAGGCCTCATCAAACTGGATGGCCGCGCCGTGCCACATGGCGATGTCCACGGCCTCCTCATTGCCCACACTCTTTGCGCCGGAGCCATCCTTCTCAAAGGGGAGAGTCCAGTTATAGCCATAGTTGGGAATCCCCATCAAAATTTTAGTAGGGCTAATTTCTGTAACCGCATACCGCAGAACTTCCCGTACCCGGTCAATGGGGGAAACCGCCATGGGCGGGGAATAGGTATACCCCCACTCATAGGTCATTAACAGGACCGTATCCGATACCGCGCCGATTGCAGGGTAATCGTGCCCCTCGTATAAAATCCCCGGCTGCTGGGCGGAGGTTTTCGGCGCCAGATCCGTATTCAGGAAAAAGCCATTCTGGTGCAGGAGCTCTGAGGCCTGCTCCAAAAAGGCGATGTAGCCATCCTTATCCTGAGCCTGAATATATTCAAAGTCCATATCCAGGCCCACATAGCCTTTTTCCTTCATAACCTGCACAACGCTTTTCAGCAGTTTCTCCTGTGCCTCGGGGTTTCGGAACAGCCGGGCCGCCTTGGCGCCGTCAAAATTCCCCGCGGCATCGGTGGCGGCAAGGAGCATCACCGGCGCAGTCCCAAACTGATAGGCCAGCTGAATCAGGGGCTGATCGTCAATGCCGGTAAGTTCCCCGGTATCGGTAAAGCTGTATCCGAAAATCGTAAGATAGGTCAGGTAGGGCAATACCCTTCGGATCAGCCTGGCATCCACAAACGGATAGGCATAGGCGTTCACCGTAAGTTCCCGTCTTTTTTCCCCCTGAAACTCAACGGCAATCTGCGCCCCCGCTACAAATCCGCCGTCAATCAGCGTGGGATTATTCTGCAGCAGCTCTATAGGCGTAGTTTTATACTTGCGCGCAATGGAACCCAGCGTGTCCCCAGGCTGTATGGTATACACGGTTTTAGGCACCAATATCAGCAGGGCCTGGCCCACCACCAGGTTATTGGGATTTTTAATGGCATTGTCGCTGATTAACCTCTGTACGGATACATGATACTCCCTTGCGATCTTGTAGAGGGTATCCCCAGGTTTTACTACATATATAACCACCGGCATCACACCTTTTCGGATAATACTTGTTTTCCTACTATACTATGCCGTGGGCTGTATTCCCGTGACACCCGGGCCTTGTCCTGGAAGCTCAAGGATATGAGATCAATCTCAAAACCTCCAAATTTTTCTGACAGGGTAGGGTTCACGCGCGCAGCTTGTCCCCTGGCTTGAGGGAGCCTCGGCCGAACCGCTTTGGGAGAGAACTCAGGCTTAACGACAGCCGAATTTCCCGGCTTCATTTCAATGGGGCCGGTGGCGGGGGGCCCGAGCCATCGGCTTCTGCGCATCCTGTATCGGGCCGCCCAAATCCAAACCCAACGATACCAACGATAAACCAGCGGAGCAATTCCCACACAGGCTCCATCCAGGACCGGGTATCGCCTATCCGACCCTGCGTTCGCCAGCGGTATTCCCGAAATTGTAAACATCCGCTTATTTCTGTTAGTCATTTATCCACCTCCCCAGTTTAACGGGGGATTTTTCCGCCTGCTCGGCGGCACTGAAAAAGCGCCCTGTATGCTCACACATACAGGGCGCTTTTCGTAACCCTCACGGGGGTCTATCCTTCAGGCTTATTTCTCAGCCAATTTCACCAAGTGCTCATACTTCTCGGCAGCGTTCTTCTCTGCTTTTGCAAACAGTTCCTCAGCGCGATCCGGGAACGCTCTCATCAGGGAGCTGTAACGAACCTCGTTCTTGATGAAGTCCTGATAGTTGGCAGACGGAGCCTTAGAATCCAACTGGAAGGGATTCTTGCCCTCGAGAGCCAGGCGCGGGTCATACCGGAAGGTATGCCAGTAGCCAGCCAGAACCGCATTCTTCTCCTCGGTCTGAGCAATGCTCATACCGCCGCGGATACCGTGGTTGATACACGGAGCATAGGCGATGATGATGGACGGGCCATGGTAAGCCTCAGCCTCGGTGAATGCCTTGATGCACTGGTTGTAGTCAGCGCCCATTGCAACCTGGGCAACATAGACATAACCATAGCTCATGGCGATTGCAGCCAGATCCTTCTTCTTCACTTCCTTACCAGCAGCGGCAAACTGAGCAACCGCACCGGTGGGAGTGGATTTGGAGGACTGTCCGCCGGTGTTGGAATACACCTCGGTATCGAATACCAGGATGTTCACATCCTCGCCGGAAGCGATAACATGATCCAAGCCGCCGAAGCCGATATCATAGGCCCAGCCGTCTCCGCCGAAGATCCAGACGGATTTCTTCGCCAGGAAGTCCTTATCCTTGAGAATCTCTTTGCCCTCTTCGCAGCCGCAGGCCTCCAGAGCAGCAACCAAAGCCTTGGTGGCAGCCTTGTTGGCGGCAGCGTCGTCGATGGTGGCCAGATAGTTCTCGCAGGCGGTCTTGGCTTCGCCCTCGGCCTTCTCAGCCAGAGCGCGGACCTTCTCAATCAGAGCCTTGCGCAGGGTATCCTGAGCCAGGAAAATACCATAGCCATACTCCGCATTGTCCTCAAACAGGGAGTTGCCCCAAGCCGGGCCGTGTCCCTCTTTGTTGACCGTGTAAGGAGTGGAAGGAGCGGAACCGCCCCAGATGGAGGAACAGCCGGTGGCGTTGGCAAGATACATTCTGTCGCCGTACAGCTGAGTAACCAGCTTGGCATACGGAGTCTCGCCGCAGCCGGCACAGGCGCCGGAGAACTCAAGCAGGGGCTGCTTGAACTGGCTGCCCTTAACAGTGGTGGGTTTGAACTTCTCGGTAACCTCAGGTTTCTCAGAGAGAGTTCTGCCATACTCAAAGACATCCTGCTCACCCAGCTGGGTATCCAGCTTCTGCATGGTGAGAGCCTTCAGGCCCTTCTTGCCGGGGCAGACGTTTGCGCAGGAACCGCAGCCTGTGCAGTCCAGAGCGGAAACGGTGATCGCAAACTGATAGCCGGGCATACCGGTCATGGGAACAGTCTTAGTGCCTGCAGGTGCATTTTTCGCCTCTTCGTCGGTCATAACAGCCGGACGGATAACAGCGTGCGGGCAGACATAGGAGCAGAAGTTACACTGGATACAGTTCTCCGGGTTCCAGGTGGGAACATCCACAGCAACTCCGCGCTTCTCATAAGCGGAGGAACCAACCGGATAGACGCCGTCCACAGTGCTGACAAAGGCGGAAACCGGCAGGGAATCGCCCTTCTGATCGTTGACAGGGTTCTGGATGCGCTTGACATAGTCCACCAGCTCCGGACGGCCGCTCATAGCAGCAGTCTCGGTGCAGCAATCGGAAGCAGTTGCCCAGGAAGCGGGAACCTCAACCTTCTTCATGCCCTCCATACCTCTGTCGATAGCGGCATGGTTCATGGCGACAACTTTCTCGCCCTTCTTGCCGTAGGAAGCGGTGGCAGCATCCTTCATGTACTTGACAGCATCCTCAGCCGGGATCACGTTGGCCAGCTTGAAGAACGCAGACTGAAGAATGGTGTTGATTCTTCCGCCCAGGCCGATCTCACGGGCAATGCTCACACCGTCGATGGTGTAGAACTGAATCTCATTCTTGGCGATATACTGCTTCACATCAGCGGGCAGTCTCTTCTCAATCTCTTCCATATCCCAGCCGCAGTTCAGCAGGAAGGTGCCGCCCTTTTTCAGATCCTGAACCATATCGTACTTGCCGATATAGGACGGGTTGTGGCAGGCAACAAAGTCCGCTTTGTTGACCAGGTAGGTGGATTTGATCGGGCTCTTACCAAATCTCAGGTGGGAGATGGTAACACCGCCGGATTTCTTGGAGTCGTATGCAAAGTAAGCCTGCGCATACATATCGGTGTGGTCACCGATGATCTTGATGGAGTTCTTGTTGGCGCCAACCGTACCGTCGGAGCCCAGGCCCCAGAACTTACAGCTGGTGGTTCCGGCCGGAACCGTATCCGGGAGATCCTTCTCCTCGATGGACAGGTGGGTGACATCGTCCACGATACCCACGGTGAATCTCTTCTTGCCGTTGGGATCCGCAGCGTTGTCATACACAGCGGCAATCTGGCCGGGGGTGGTGTCCTTACATGCCAGGCCGTAACGTCCGGCTACCACCTTGACATTGGCAAACTTGCTGTCCTGCAGAGCAGCGACAACATCCAGGTACAGCGGCTCACCGATGGAACCAGCCTCCTTGGTGCGGTCAATGACAGTGATGTTCTTAACAGTCTCGGGGATGGCATCCAGCAGGTGCTGCTTGGAGAACGGACGGTACAGACGTACCTTGATGAGGCCGACCTTTGCGCCGTTGGCGTTCAGGTAATCGATGGTCTCCTCGATGGTATCGCACACAGAGCCCATTGCGATGATGACATTCTCAGCATCGGGAGCGCCGTGGTAGTTGAACAGCTTATAGTCGGTGCCAATCTTGGCATTGACTTTGTTCATGTACTCCTCAACGATGCCGGGAACTGCATCGTAGTAGGTGTTGCAGGCCTCGCGGGCCTGGAAGAAGATGTCCGCATTCTGAGCAGTACCGCGCAGGGTGGGATGCTCAGGATTCATGGCGCGTCTTCTGAAATCGTTGATGGCATCCATGTTGACCATCTCTTTGAGGTCATCGTAATCCCAGGTCTCGATCTTCTGGATCTCGTGGGAAGTACGGAAGCCGTCGAAGAAGTGCAGGAAGGGAACCTTGCTCTCAATCGCAGCCAGGTGCGCAATGGCGCCCAGGTCCATAACCTCCTGAACACTGCCGGAGCACAGCATTGCAAAGCCGGTCTGGCGGCAGGCGTACACGTCGGAATGGTCGCCGAAGATAGACAGCGCGTGGGCAGCAATGGTACGGGCGGAAACATGAATAACGCCCGGCAGCAGCTCACCGGCGATCTTATACATATTCGGGATCATCAGCAGAAGACCCTGGGAAGCCGTAAAGGTTGTGGTCAGAGCGCCCGCGGTCAGAGCACCGTGAACAGCACCGGCGGCGCCGCCCTCAGACTGCATCTCAACAATCTTGAGCTTCTGGCCAAAAATATTTTTGCGGCCCTCCGCGCTCCACTTGTCTGCAACTTCAGCCATGGTAGAGGACGGGGTGATCGGGTAGATCGCGGCCATGTCGGAAAACGCGTACGCCACGTGGGCGGCAGCGTTATTACCATCCATGGTCTTCATTTTTCTTGCCATTTTGTAGCCTCCTTAACATTGTGAAAACCTAGCATAAACAGCAACCCGCATAACAGATCGTTTATACTCTTTCATAGTAGCACACATCGGGCTTTCTGTAAAGTTCATCTCCCCAGAATTTCGGGAGATTGCGTTAAAATTGCGGGGGCCCATCCCTTGTCTGCGGTTGAAAATAGACAAAATTCTCCCCAGGTTTCCAAAGAACGACAGGTCCGGCTTTTCGTGTGGTATTTTCCATGTTGTTCCAAGCGACAGGCTGCATCTGCACCGTTTTGACCTTGGAAAAAACGCTGCGGTAGGGGAACACACCATGAAAGCCAACCTGACCCGCAAACAGCTGGTAAGCAAGGCAGAGGGCCAGCACAAACGCCAGGGTGAGCCCATAGTTTATCCGTGCATCCCTAAGTCTCCGTCCAGCCCGGCTTATCGCGGGGCGCGTCCCCTTCTGCGCCGGATACGCGGGGCTTTTGAGAGGATCCCGGCTGGCCTGCAGCGCCCGCTTTGCCCGGGCAAGGGGGGCTTCCATCACCTCAAGGGCATGGGGAAGCAGCCAAATCACCGGCAAAAAGAAGTAGAGGGCCAGGCGCTCCACCAAAAAATGCCGGGTCATCAGCACATAGCACAGCAGGGTGAGCGCCCCGGCATGGACAAATACCGCATTGCGCCTGTCCGCAGCCAAAAGCGGCCGTTGCAGCAGCAGGGTGAACCCCAGCAGCAGGGCGGGTACAATCACATAGGTGGCGCTTCCGGGCTGCATCAATATGCTGGAGGCGGGATCATAATTGGTATAGACATACCGGGTCACCACCCGCAGCAGCGGCGTTATCCCAAAATACAGCGCCGTTCCCACCGCCGCATAGGCGCACAGGGAGGCGCGCCCGACGGGGATGTTCGCAATCCAGTAGAAGGGGATGAGAATCAACGCGCTCCTGTGGAACAGGGCCGCCGCCAGCACCAGGGCGAAATAGGGCGCCCATCTTCTGTCCCGTACAAAGGGATAGCAGAACAGGGCAATGAGCCCGGCCACGCTCTGGCGCATCAGGTTCATGGTTCCATAGAAGAAGGTAAGGCCCACAAAGGCATAAATGGAAACCCACGCATACTTGGGGGGCACATACCGCCAAACAAACAACAGCAGCAGCCCGCTGCAAAGGGCGGCCATGGCCAAGAACATCCACTGGGGGTTCTGGGTAAACCGGGCGATAGGCGCCATCAGCACAAAGAGTCCCGGCTCCATCCTGGGGTTTTCCCCCAGAAACGCTAAAAGCCCCTGAGCGTGGATATCCTCAAAAAAGGCGGCGTAAGTATCATAATCATAGCCCACAGACACTCTCAGCCCGGAAACCAGGGTGAGCGCAAAAAAGGCCAGCAGAAAGTATGCCGCCCGTTTCACGCGGCTGGGGCGCCGCAGGCACAGAAACGCCCCGGCGCCGCCCAGGCCCAGGGACAGCAGCAGATAAACCGTCATATCCCGCTCCTTTCACAGCGTTCCCAAAATGTCAAGGCGGCTCCCAGCCAGGGAGGAGCCCGCCATCTCCAGTTTCTTCTATTATATAACGTGTTCCGGGGGGCACGTCAACCTCACCGGACAATGGAGCCCGCAAATTCTAACAGCGGCAGAAAAAACGCCGGTTCAGCCCCTTGCTTTTATCCATTTAACCCGTTAAACTGGTAGCAGGAAAGGAAGTGGTACCATTGAAGCGGCCCAATATTCTATTTTTACTGGCGGATGACCAGCGCTTCGACACCATTCACGCGTTAGGAAATGAGGCGATCCACACCCCAAACCTGGATGCCCTGGCCCAGCGGGGCTGCGCCTTTACCAATATGCAGATCCCCGGAGGCACCTCCTGTGCGGTGTGTATGCCCAGCCGCGCCATGCTCAATACGGGCAGGCGGCTGTTCAGCATCCAGGGGGAGGGCCAGCATATCCCGGAGGATCACGCCACCCTGGGAGAAGCCCTGCACCAGTCGGGAGGCTACCACTGCCACGGAATCGGCAAGTGGCACAACGGCCCCGAGGGCTATGCCAAGAGCTTCCAGAGCGGCGAAAACATCTTCTATTGGGGAATGTGGGACCATTGGAACGTCCCGGTGTGCGATTTCCGGGAAAACGGCGATTATTCTGACGCCCAAAAGCCCTTTATTATGAATTTCGGTGCCAGCAAGGAGCCGTTCTGGGTTCTCTATGACCGGATTGCCTGCGGTGTCCATTCCACTGAGCTGATGGCGGATTCTGCCATCAGGTTTTTAAAGGATTATGATAAAGAGGAACCTTTTTTCGCCTATGTATCCTTTTTGGCTCCCCACGATCCCCGCACCATGCCCAAGCAGTTCCGGGATCTCTATGACGCGAAATCCCTGCCTCTGCCTCCCAACTTCGCCCCGGAGCATCTGTTCGACTACGGAATCCGGGATATGCGGGATGAGACTCTGGCGGGATATCCCCGTACCCCCCAGGAGGTTCGGGAGCATCTGGCGGACTATTATGCCATGATTTCCCACCTGGATGACGCCGTAGGCCGTATCCTCAAAGTTCTGGAGGACAGGGGAATGTTGGAGGATACCATTGTTATCTACACCGCGGACAACGGCCTGGCTGTAGGGCAGCATGGGCTCATGGGCAAACAGAACCTGTACGAGCCCAGTATCCGGGTTCCCTTTCTCATGGCTGGGCCGGGCATCCCGAAGAATGAACGCCGGGACAGTTACCACTATCTTCTGGATGTCTTTCCCAGCCTGTGCGAATTGACAGGGATCCCCATTCCCCAGAGTGTGGAGGGGAAGAGCTTTGTGCCGTCCCTTCTGCAGGGCGCGCCGGGCCGGGATGAAGTGTACCTTGCCTACAATGAAAAAATCCGCGGCATCAAAACGCGGCGGTATAAGCTCATCGAAACCCGCACGGAAGAAACTTCACGCACCCAGCTGTTTGATCTTATCCAGGATCCCTGGGAGATGCAGGATCTGTCCTCAAAGCCCGAGTATGCCCAGACGGTCCGTCAGCTTCAGAAGCGGCTGCGGGCCCTCGCCGCGGATTGGAATGACCGCGGACATCCCCTGGGACAGGAATATTGGAATACCTATGAGGCCAAGCTGGAAAAATAGGCGGCTGCGCGGGATAGGCCCAGCGGGCACCCGGATTCCATAAAACAGACGCAAAACAAGCCCGGAGCGGGAAGGCGCTCCGGGCTTGTTTTTGAATAGCAATTGATTGTCTGATTACTCTTTTTCCGGCTCTGCATCAGGCTGCCGGGAATCCTCACAGCAGCACCGGGGCTCCTCAGCCTCGCAGCAGGGATCCTCCGCGGGCTGCTCGCAGCCGCAGGAACAGGATTCCTCCTGGGCGGCGGATTCCTCACAGCAGCAGGGCTCCGGCTTCTCCGGCAGCTTTGTACCGCAGCGGGGACAGTACAGGGCGTCCGCGTCCACCTGGGCGCAGCAGCCCGGGCAGGCCTGCAGGCCCTTGAGCTTAAAGATCTGCTCCTGGCACCGCTCGATTTTTTCCTGTGCCTGGCGGATAGCCTGGGCCCACTGGGCAGCCTCGCAGGGAAGTTCTCCCTCATGGCTGAGCAGATACCACTTGCCAATCTGCAGGTAGGCGTTGCGCACAGCGTCCTCCTCGTTGGCAATCTGTCCGTTGAGCTTCACAATCTCCGCAATATCCTTGGTTTTCTGTACAACATCCTTGCTCTTGGTTGTAATCGTTGCACCCAGTTTATCAAAAAAGTCCATCATTTCCTCCTGAAATCCTCATCGGCATCCCATCCAAACGGAGAAAGGGGAACTCCGTAAAACCAGCCGGAATCCGGCGGGTGTTCCGCAGCCCGATGACGTACTCGCGGTATTTGCCGGCCCCTGTACTGATTTCCCCTTCATTATAGCCATACTGTTTGACAGTGTCAACGGTTTACAGGGTCTTTTCTATGAACAATCTGTAATAGTTTAACAATTTTTTTCGGTTCTACACTGCCGGCGCCATAAATGGGGTATGGGCGGAGGTGGAATCGGTCTGTTCCTGGTAAAACCGGGTCATCCGCTCCCGGCACAGCCTGGACAGGCGGGCAATTTCCGTCCGGCGTTCCTGCCTCAAATCCGGCACAATGGGTTCCAGCACTGTCAGGCGCAGGCAGGGCTTTTTACGGAACAGGCGGTACAGCCCCGTGGGGGTATGAAAGGTCACCACCATAGGGACAATGGGAACTCCCGCGTCATAGGCCATGCGGAAGGCCCCATCCTTAAAACTGCGGATCCCGTCATAGTAGGGCCAAAGCTCCCCCTCCGGATACACGTGCACCAGGCGCCCCTTTTGGAGTTCCCGGCACAATTCGGCATTCATCCCGCGCATCCGTTTTATCTGCCTGGGAATGGGCACACCGCCCAAAATCCGTACC
This sequence comes from Marvinbryantia formatexigens, assembly GCA_021771035.1. GTDB lineage: Bacteria > Bacillota > Clostridia > Oscillospirales > Ruminococcaceae > CALXEM01. The sequence continues at coordinate 23,389 of JAETPU010000010.1, forward strand.
AGATGGCGCACCAAGGGGATCTCCATATTGGACTGTATCGTGAGGAAATACTGCTTGCGGGTTCTGGCTGCACAGGCCACCATGGTGCAGTCCAGCGGATGGATGTGGTTGCACACGGTCACAGCGCCGCATCCACGCACGGCATCCAGATTCTCCCGGCCCCGGATCCGGGTTCCAAAAAACAGCCAGTTAAACGGCCGGAACACCAAAATCACCAGGGCTTTCATCAGAATATATCCCAGCTGCACCAGAATCCCCCGGGGGATAAAATGGTAGCCCTCCCGCATGGACAGCCTAAAGGGCGCCCACATGGAAAAATGTTCATTTTTCTCCTGCATCCCTATCCCTCTCTCTGCTCCTGAATGGCCTGCCGGAACATCTCCTCAATCTGGGAGACACAGCCGTCAATCTGATAGCGTTTTCCAAGCTCGCTGTAACGGCGCTCCATCTCCCGGCGCTGGGCTTCATGCTCGATCCAGTAATCGATTTTTCTGGCTAAATCCTCGCTGTTGCCCGCTTCGAACAGGCTGCGATCATCCAGGGCAAACTGCGGTGTGGCGGATCGGCTGCTGTTGGCAATCACTGGCACAAGCCCGCTGGAAAATGCCTCCACACAGGATATGGCCTCGATCTCCACATCCGCCGCATGGACATACAGATCGCTCATCGCAAGAATGTCCAAAAGCCGGCTCTTTTCATAGAACTGGATGATGGGCGCATGGGGTAGCTTGAGCCCCAATTCCTCGATAGCCTTCTTTTTCGGGCCCTGCCCAGCCAGGATCACTTGGATTTTATCGGCATATTTACTCTTTAAAACCGCATTTAAAAAGACATCCTGCCGCTTTTCCGCTGACAGGCGCCCCACCATGAGCAGGACGATCTTTCCGGCAAGCTCAGGAGATTTGGGAAGCTTCCGGTAATGAAATTCCGGGGCAATCCCATTGGAAATGATATGCAGCTGGGCTGTATAGCCGTTCTTTTTCAGCTGATCGGCTATGAACTGGCTGGGACAGTGGATATGCGTAAAATGGTTGTAGAAAATATCCCGGAACCCCCGGTACAGGGCCTGGTTAGCCAGCTTCACGTTGCCCAGGCCTATGGAGAAGGTCACATTCTCCGGCTGGACATGAAAGGCCGCTGTATGGGGCACTCCCAGCTCCCGGGCAATTTTAAGCCCTTTTACGGACAAAGCAAAAGGCATCAGGAAATGAACTACATCCGCCCAGCGGATGGCCTGCTCCAGGGTATCGCCGTCCGGTATAGCCAGATGCATCCCCTGGGAATGGATCAGCCCATTGAAAAAGGGGATTTTCAGCTCCCGTACCACATATTTCCCGTCCTTTTCCTCACCGGTGCTCACAGCTCTCACCTGGTTGCCATGCTGAGCCAGCTTCTCAGCAAACCGCTTTGCCGAGATAGTCGTTCCATTGTTCTCTGAGTCAATCTGGTCCATTACCAACAGAATTTTCACCGGTTCTACCCACCTTTTTTCCAAGTTTCTTCACAAATTCGACACACTACTGATCATTTTAACACAATCGCCTAAAAAAGCAACTTTTATCCCCAAACCACAGACGGGCCGCAGCGGGGGACATCCCTATCCATATTCGTACCAAATGCCGAACATGAGGATTTTCCGCAATGCCGGCGGGCCCAGCGAATACAAAAAGCCCCTCCCCGGCAAAGAGGGAGAGGCTCGATGGCAGGCGGGCCGCCAGGCCTACACAACCTGCAGGTTGCGGATAAACAAAAACGCGAACAGCGCCAGCATTGCCAGCATGGGGATACTGGTAAAAAACGCACCATATTTCTGCCGCGAATTCAGAATACACCCCTGGGCGGGCCGCAGGGAAAAGATGTTGCCATGGCGCACCATCAGATAAATCAAGGCGGCCAGGCCCACAAGGGCATAGCCCAAAACCGTCCACTCGTTGAGCAGGATCTGCTCATTGACACTCATAGAGGAACTCAGATAGATGATGAGCACCGACGCCAGGTTATTGACGGCATGGATGGCGATACTGGCCCACAGGGATCCGGTGCGCAGGGCAAAAAAGCCCATCACAATTCCCATTAAAAGGGCATTGGGCGCCTGCACGAGATTGCCATGGAACACAGCGAACAGAAAAGACGAGATGATTAACGCAAAGGCATCCCCAAACCGACGCAAGGACTGCAGGATAGCCCCGCGGAATACAAATTCCTCTACCAGCGGAGCCGCCACCACCAGGGTGAGGACATACCATACATTCGCCATGGCGCCGGCAGGCGCGGAAAAATCCGGCGAAATAGGGAGAACCCCCAGCAGCGCACACACAAAACTGACGGCCTGAACGCACAGAGTTCCAATCGCCGCGGTACCCAGCCCCGCAAACACTCCGGGCACCGCCAAAGATGCCCTGGGCGCGCGCAGGGGAAGCGCTGCCCGCAGCGGCATCCGCAAAAATTGCAAATACAGCCAAAAGGGCACCAGATAGGAGACAAGATAGCTCAAAAGATTGACAAACTGGTTGAGGGAGTCCATCGTATACACGGAATAATGCCCGCCCATGGTACCCAACGCCAAAAACCCTGAAAACAGCATTGTAAAGACAGTGGGTAAAAAGGCGGAGAACACCAGATGAATCAAAATTGCCACCGCCAGCCAGGACGCAGCCGTCCTCAGCTGCCCGGCCTGCAGGCGTTCAGGCGGCGGCGTCACATACTGGTACCCGCTCACATAGGTGTAGCCTGTATTGGGGGTAAAGGGTGCGTTGGGTGAATTCATAGCAGTCCTTCCCTTCGTGAAACCGGGGCTCTTCGGCCCGGCGATGAATGTGTATTCTATTCCTGCAAAAGCCGCGGCAGTTTTGGCCCCGTCCTGTTTGGCCTGGCATTCTGCAGCCCGGACGGAACGCCCAAACCGGGCGGCATACTCCTCATGTATTCCAGCTGGGGCCGTTATTTCGGCCCTGTGGAACACTATTTCAGTAAAATACTCAATGGCCGGCAGCAGAGGCCCGGATGTGTCCCCGATCCTCCGGGCCAAAAAGGCTCTCGCGCCTGTGCTCTAAGGGGGCACCCAGCTTTTTAAAACCCAGAACCGGCTCTGGATTCTCCCCCGGCGCAGTTCCGGCACCCCAGGCCCCAAACAAGCCGGTGCGTTTCACACTCAGCCCCCAGCGGAATGCCAGACGCCGCTTGACCGGCAAGCGAAACTCCAAGATGTTCACACTCTGTGTGAACATTGTACCATAAAGGCAAGCGCCATCGGCTTGCTACCAGAACGGTAAAAGAAACGCATCTGTAAAAACGGCCAATGCTGTTTTACCACTATTTGCGTTTATGATACCATGGGTTTAGAACCAACCGGGATGTTTTGCGGTTTGGCTTTGCCAAACACCGGCCACACCTTCAGGCCGGTGAGCAAAACTCCTTAATAATCACGCTTTGCGTGATTATTATACCACAAATCCTCCGGGCTGAACGTGAATCATTTGTAAAAAGACCCGGAGAACCAGCTGTCCTCCGGGTTTTCTTACATAATTTGAGATTTTTAAGCGGCGCAGTCCCCGATCGGGCGGCATCCGGGCAGGATCTGTGTCCGACACCAACTTGTGCGCGTTTCTCAGTCCAAAACACAGTACTGAGCCATATAGGCGTCCATTGCAGACAAAATCTCGCCATCGGTTCCCTGTTCCTGGAGATATTCCCGGATATCCGCCACTGTCACCAGTGCATGAACCCGGATACCATATTCCTCATTGACCTCCATGATGGCGGTTTTTCCAGGAGTCTGCCCCACCTCGCAGCGATTGACCGAAATGAACATATCCGGCACCGACACCTTGGCGCACTGCTCTAAAACAGGCATTGTCTCCCTTACAGCGGTTCCGGCGGTAATCACGTCCTCGATGATGATGATTCTGTCGCCGTCCTTGGGCTTGTAGCCCACCAGGCTGCCGCCCTCGCCGTGATCCTTTGCCTCCTTGCGGTTAAAGAAATAGGGCTTGTCCATCCCATAGTTGCGGGCCAGCGCGCCGGCAGCGGAGGTTACCAGCGGAATGCCCTTGTAGGCCGGGCCGAACATGGCGTCGAAATCCTCTCCCACGGTCTCCTTCACCAGCTGCGCGTAAAACTCACCCAGCCGGGAGATCTGGGCCCCGGTCTTATAGTTTCCCGTGTTGACAAAATACGGCGTCTGCCGCCCGCTCTTGGTGACAAAGCTCCCAAAGCGCAGCACGTCCGCCGACATCATAAATTCAATAAATTCCCGTTTTGCTTGGCTCAGCATGACAAAAATTCCCCCTGTCCATTCTCATCAGGCTGTCCCGGAAACCCAGGAGCGGTGTGACTCCAGCGGCTTGTCCCGGACTAACCCGTTTTTTAGTATACCATAAAGCCTGAATCAACCGGGATGTTTTGCGGTTTGGCAAAGACCAAACACCGGCCACACCTTCATGCCGGTGAGCAAAACTCCTTAATGTTCGCAGTCTCTGCGAACATTATAGCATAAATACGTCCCAGGAAAAACTCCCAAAGGCCTCTTAACGCGAAAAAACAGAATCCGGCTCCGGATTTCAGCCGGAATTATCCAGAAAAAGTACGATACGCCAAGGAAGAAACATCGAACTTTGCTGATGGCTCTTAGGCAGTTCACAATCCGCGCAAAGAAGGCTGAATCTGCAGGTTAAGAATGAGCGAAGCGCATTATTTCAATTGACTCTGTGCATCCCCGCGGGCACCTCCCGGCATTGAGTGGGTTGGGTGGATAATTGGGCGATAATCTTTCTGGGTAGTAAAACTACTGTTATTGTTTACCATAAGAATCGTGGATTCCCTAAATCTAAATGGAAAAGTAGGATAGTTTTCACCCATGTACATTGTCATCCAATTCCTTCCCCAAGCCCCGCCGGGCGGCGGTACTTTCTGGTTACAGAAAGTACCCAAAGATAAAAAAGGAGGGAAGGGGTTCGGGGCGCGCTGAGTGATGTCTTTGCCTAAGCTCAACAGCGCCCCTATGAGTTTTGAACTGAGTTCAAAACTCCGTAGATGTTCTCCTTTTGACCACCCAACCCGCAAACGACAGAGGATGCCACAGGCCTTGTAAAAAACCAGGGGAGTTTTGGACTTGTTCCAAAACTCCAAAGGGACGCTGAGGGACTACGACATAAACTAAACTACGAGCGTCCCGGTGCCCCCTCCTTTGATGAACCCCCGGGTTACTAGTAATTTAATAGACGGAACTTGAATCAACTACGGAAGTTTTGGGCTTGTCCCGAAACTTCACGGAGGTGCTGTACAACTAAGCATCGAATATACTGAGAGCACCTCCGAGTGTCCCGGTTGCATCAGCGGCATTAGAAAGTGAGGAGAGTTTACGGGTCCTTACTTTCTACTAGCCTTCACTAATTAAGTGCAAAAAACTTCCCCAAAGGGGGAGATACCCAAGAGGGGGAACGCCTCTTGGGCAGGTCTTTCCCCCATTTCTGACTGCGCAGAAATGGGGTGCCCCGCGGCATGAGCGGGCAGGGAGAGAAAAACTAAAAAGTGTAGTTCTTCTTTATTTCATACAAAACAGGGTAATTGCACCCATGTACATTGTCATCCAATTCCACCCACAAGCCCTGCCGCCGGGATGCGGGTAGTTCATTCTTGGCCCTAATAGTACGGCATCCCTTATGAGAATTGAAACAAGTTTCAATTCTCCGTGGTTGGAACAACGGACAGGGGACTAAGACCAGAATCAAACTGCGGGCCCCCGTGCCTGCGTCAAGCCTGGACGCAAAAAGCCCCCGCCCGGGGAACCAGGCGGGGGCTCTTAATATTCTCAGGACAGGCCGCCGAACAGGAGCACAGCTTTGCTGTTCTTCGGTGCGGCAAACCCCAGGAGAGAATTCATCCAGCTAGATGGAGTATTTTCCACGGGCCACATAGTGGGTATGCAGAACCTCATGGGCCTTGTGCGAGCCGGGCTCGCCGAAGTACTCGGCATAGATCTCCTTGAGCACCGGGTTTTCATGGGACTTTCTAACCGGCTTATTGGTATCGTTCTGGTACAGTGCCTTAGCGCGCAGTGCTTTCAGATCCACAAAATTGCGCACGCTGGCAGGCTGCTGAGGCTGACCGCCGCCGTTGACACAGCCGCCGGGGCAGGCCATGAACTCGATAAAGTGGAAGGTCTCCTCGCCGGAACGCACCATTTCCAGAACCTTTCTGGCATTGGAGAGCCCAGAGGCCACCGCCACCTTGACTTCCATTCCAGCCACATTGTAGGTGGCCTTCTTGATGCCGTCGGTTCCGCGGACATCCTCGAACTCAACCTTCTGGAGTTCCTCACCGGTGAGGGTCTCCACAGCGGTTCTCAGAGCCGCCTCCATCACGCCGCCGGTGGCGCCGAAGATGACGGACGCTCCCGTTGAGGTGCCCAGCGGGGAATCGAATTCCTCATCCGGCAGGTCGGTGAAGCGCAGGCCGGCACGGTTGATCATCCGGGAAAGCTCCCGGGTGGTGATGGCAATATCCACATCCGGAACACCGGCAGCGGCCTGATCGTCCCGTCCGATTTCGAATTTCTTCGCGGTACAGGGCATTACAGCTACAACCACAATGTCCTTGGGATCCAGGTTGTTCTTCTCGGCATACCAGGTTTTGGCCAGGGCGCCGAACATCTGCTGGGGAGATTTACAGGTGGACAGGTTGGGCAGGAATTCCGGGAAATAGTGCTCGCAGTATTTCACCCAGCCGGGGGAGCAGGAGGTGATCATCGGCAGCACACCGCCGTTTTTCACGCGCTCCACAAACTCGTTGGCCTCCTCCATAATGGTGAAGTCCGCGGCAAAATCGGTATCAAATACGCCGTCCACACCCAAGCGGCGGATTGCAGCGACCATCTTGCCCTCAACATCAGTGCCAACCGGCATCCCAAAGGCCTCGCCCAGGGTGACGCGCACAGAGGGGGCAGTCTGAACCAGCACGTGCTTTGTGGGATCGTTGATGGCGGCCCACACCTCTTCGGTGTTATCCTTTTCGGCCAGGGCGCCGGTGGGACATACGGTGATGCACTGTCCGCAGGAGACACAGGCAACCTGGTTGAGATCCAGATCAAAGGCGCAGCCAATATGGGTATTAAATCCACGCTCATTGGGGCCGATGACGCCTACATCCTGGTTGGCGCGGCAGGCAGCCACACAGCGGCGGCACAGCACACACTTGGAATTGTCGCGGATCATATGGGCGGCAGTGGCATCGATGGCGGAGGTAATGTTGGTGCCCATGAAACGGTTCTCATCCTCAACACCGTAGTCGATACACAGCTTCTGCAATTCACAGGTGCCGTTGCGGATACAGGACAGGCACTTTTTGTTATGGGTGGACAGGATGAGCTCCAGGGTTGTCTTTCTGGACTCACGGACCTTGGGAGTGTTGGTAAAGACCTCCATCCCCTCGTTGACCGGGTACACGCAGGAGGCAACCAGGCTTCTGGCGCCCTTGACTTCCACCATACAGATCCGGCAGGCGCCGATCTCGTTAATCTCCTTGAGATAACAAAGGGTGGGGATTTCGATCCCGGCCTCCCGTGCCGCCTTCAGGATGGTGTAGTCCTTGGGGACGGTAAGCGGGATATTATTAATTTTAATATGGACCATATCCATGATACTGTTCTCCCTTCCTTACTTCTTGCTGATGGCGCCGAAGCGGCATTTTTCCATACAGGCGCCGCACTTGATACACTTAGCCGGGTCGATGACGTGGGCATTCTTGACCTGGCCGGAAATTGCTCCAGCCGGGCACACTCTGGCGCACAGGGTACAGCCCTTGCACTTAGCGGCATCGATCTGGTAGCTGAGCAGGGCCTTGCAGACGCCCGCCGGACATTTCTTATCCTTGATATGTGCAACATATTCATCTCTGAAGTAACGAAGTGTGGACAATACCGGGTTTGGAGCGGTCTGTCCCAGGCCACAGAGGGAATTTTCCTTGATGTAGTAGCAGAGCTCCTCCATCTTGTCCAGGTCCTCCATGGTTCCCTTGCCCTTGGTGATCTTATCCAGCATCTCATACAGGCGCTTGGTTCCAATCCGGCAGGGCGTACATTTACCGCAGCTCTCATCCACGGTGAACTCCAGGAAGAACTTGGCGATATCCACCATACAGGTGTCCTCGTCCATGACAATCAGTCCGCCGGAGCCCATCATGGAGCCGATGGCAATCAGGTTGTCATAGTCGATGGGGATATCCAGATGCTCAGCCGGGATACAGCCGCCGGAGGGTCCGCCGGTCTGTGCGGCCTTAAACTTTTTGCCGTTGGGGATGCCGCCGCCGATTTCCTCGACGATTTCCCGCAGGGTGGTACCCATGGGAACCTCCACCAGGCCGGTGTTGTGAATCTTGCCGCCCAGCGCAAAGACCTTGGTTCCCTTGGATTTTTCCGTACCCATGGAGGCAAACCAATCGGCGCCGTTTAAGATAATCTGGGGGATGTTGGCATAGGTTTCCACGTTGTTGAGAACCGTGGGACGCCCGAACAGGCCCTTGACAGCCGGGAAGGGCGGACGGACTCTGGGCTCGCCGCGATGGCCCTCGATAGAGGTCATCAGAGCGGTCTCCTCGCCGCACACAAAGGCGCCGGCGCCCAGGCGGAGATCCAAATCAAAGTTAAAGCCGGTACCCAGGATATTCTTGCCCAGCAGCCCCTCGGCACGGGCCTGATCGATGGCGATCTGCAGGCGTTTCACCGCAATGGGATACTCCGCACGGACATAGATGTAGCCCTGGTCAGCCCCGATGGCATAGCCGGCGATGGCCATAGCCTCGATAACCACATGGGGATCGCCTTCCAGAACAGAACGGTCCATAAACGCGCCGGGGTCGCCCTCGTCCGCGTTGCAGGCCACATACTTCTGTCCCTCGGGCTGGTTTTTCGCAAAAGTCCATTTCATACCGGTGGAGAAGCCTCCGCCGCCTCTTCCGCGTAGGCCGGAGTCCTTGATGCACTGGATGACGTCGTCCGGGGTCATCTCGGAGAGCACCTTTCCCAGGGCCTGATAGCCGTCCCGGGCGATGTACTCATTCAGATCCTCGGGGTTGATAACGCCGCAGTTGCGCAGGGCAATTCTCTTCTGCTTGGCATAGAAGGGGGTATGGTTGAGCGAGGTGACTTCATCCGCCTTTACCGTCTCGGAATACAGAAGGCGTTTGACAATACGGCCCTTGAGCAGGTGCTCATGGACAATTTCCGGAACGTCCTCGGGTTTTACCATGGAGTAAAACGCGCCTTCCGGATATACAATCATAATCGGTCCCAGTGCGCAGAGTCCGAAGCATCCGGTTTTTACAACCTTGACCTCTTCTGCCAGACCGCAGGTTTCAATTTCCTTCTCCAGCACCTCGACAATCTGGGCGCTGCCGCTGGAAGTACAGCCGGTACCTCCGCAGACCAGTACGTGAGCACGATACATGGTTTGATTCCTCCCTATTTAATGTTGGCGCCAATGGTGTACTCGGAGACAATGTTTCCGTTGACCAGGTGATCGGAGACAACGCGCATCGCCTTTTCCGGAGTCATCTTCACATAGGTGACCTTCTCCTGTCCCGGCACCATCACTTCCACAATCGGCTCATACTGGCACAGTCCGATGCAGCCAGTCTGCGTGATGGCCACATTGGAAAGATTTCTCTTGGCCACTTCCTCGGTCAGGGTGCTGAGTACGGGTCTGGCGCCGGCGGCGATTCCGCAGGTTGCCATTCCCACCACAACACGGGTGTTGGTACTGTCATCGGCACGGATGCCGATATTGGATTTCATCTTATCGCGAAGAGCCTGAAGCTCAGCCAAACTTTTCATTGAGTACTGCTCCTTCCTTTCTGGGAATTGTGCCGGCCCGGCGGCGCCGGATGGCGGGCACAACTGAGGACCTGATTGCATCGATTTCGGTTTTCGTCCTTCCTTTTGACGGCCGGCGGACTGTCCGGGACAGCCCCGGCTTGTCTCAGCCCGGAGCGCCCGTTAAAAGCTCCTGGGTATTCTGCCGGATCATTTCCTTTAAAAAGGTAATGACCTGGGGGGAACTCAGGGGAATCCCCTGCAGAATCTGGCGGAACTCCCGGGTGTCCGCTGTGAAGGACCCGCCGTTGTAGGTGTAGGTGTACACAAAGTCTAAATCCGGATTGCATCCGGACAGGCAGCTGACGGTCTCGGCCATATCCCCAAGGGGCATACGGTCAATGTGGGAATTGACGAAGGTTCCCCGCACCAGCGTTCCCTCGCCCGGGGCCGAACGGATGGAAAACTCGCCGTTTGCCATCTGGGCCGCCATCTTGAAAAAAGGGACGCCCAGCCCCACCTTGCGGGTCGTGCGGGTGGTGTAGAAGGGATCCACCACATGGGCCACCTGCTCAGGGGTCATGCCGCAGCCGTTATCCTCAATCTCGATGGACATAAAATCCCGCCGGGTGTCCTGCTCAACCCGGATTTGGATGAGCGTGGCGCCTGCCCGCACAGAATTTTGCGCAATATCCAGGATATTTAAGGAAAGCTCCTGCATGGCCTTAGTTATATTTGGCCAGGATGGTGGGGATATCGTCCGGCACCAGACGGCCGTAGACCTCGTCGTTGATGGTCATAACCGGGGCAAGCCCGCAGGCGCCGATACAGCGGCAGGCCTCCAGGGAGAACTTGCCGTCCGGCGTACATTCGCCGCCCTGAATTCCCAGAGCTGTGCACAGGCGGCTGAATACGTCGCCAGAGCCCTTGACATAGCAGGCGGTTCCCAGACATACGGAAATCTTGTACTGGCCCTTGGGGTTTAAGGAGAACTGAGAATAGAACGTGGAGACGCCGTAAACCTCCTCCAGCGGGATATTCAGGCCGTCCGCGATCATCTTCTGCACCTCAATGGGAAGATAACCGTAGATTTCCTGCGCACCCTGCAGGATGGGCATTAACGCGCCTTTTTGTTCCTTCAGCCGCTCGATGAGTTCCTGGAGCTTGGCCTCCTGCTCCGGCGTTCCGGAGAACGGAACCGATGATATTTTATTCGCCATCGTGAAGTACCTCCTGTAAGTTTGCTTGTAATTTTGATGACCCGTTTCTTCGGCTGCCGCCCAGTGCCAAAAAGTTCCGAAGAGCCCATGAAAAATAGTTATTTTTTTAACAACCGGCAACAGATCCGATTCTCTAGAATTATAGCATAGCAATTTCAAAAAATCTATGGGTACACTGTGCAAAAAACCCCCTCATTTTATACATTTCCGACAAAGAATCTGGTAGAAATTTCTCCAAAAAGAGAGGAAATCGGTGGTTTTTGAACTGCCGCCTTGAAAGAAATCATAAAATAAATATGGTGCCATAAAAAATTGTTTTGTTTTCCCTCTATTTTCTACAAAATCATTTTGTAGAAAACGCAACAATAGTTGCTTTTGCCGATACATCCAGATATAATAAGGATAAACTGAGCCCATTTCAGAGGGAATGAGGCGGAGGCGCGGCGCCGGCGGGAACGCAGTTTAACGGGAAGTATCCCAAAAAGCAGCGGTTTCCCATGCTGTGCCAAGGAAAGATCGCCTTCCCGCTGTGGCTGAACCAGCAGCTTTCCCTGAACCGGCCGCGCCTTTGGGAAAACCCAAAGGCAGCCTGAACGAAACCGGCGTAATTCCGGAAAGGAATGATTTTTATGACAATCCGCGATGTCAAGCAAATTCTGGACGCCCAGCTGTACTGCGGGGAAGAAATACTGGACCGTCAGGTCCATTCGGTCTGCGGCAGCGATCTGCTCAGCGACGTTTTGGCGTATGTGAAGGATCAGTCGGTTCTTTTGACCGGGATGGTGAACCCCCAGGTAGTGCGCACCGCTGAAATGATGGATATGGTGTGCGTGGTGTTTGTAAGGGGCAAAGAGCCGGACGACGCCATCATCGAGATGGCGAAGGAACGGGATTTGGTGATTATGGCCACGCCCTACCGGATGTTTACCGCCTGCGGGCTTCTCTATGAGGCCGGACTGAGAGGCGGGTGTGAAAAATGACGCAGACCCATTCAGAAAATTCCCAGGAAATCGTTCTGCACTATGAGGTGCCGGCGGACGACTTCACCCGTGCGGGCGAGGCCTCCAGCTCGGTAAAAAAAGTGCTCAAGCAGATCGGCCTTCCCCCGGAGGTGGTGCGCAGGGTTTCCATCGCCATGTACGAGGGGGAGATCAATATGGTAATCCATGCCAGCGGCGGACATATTGAGGTGCGCATTACGCCCCAGCAGGTAGACATGATTTTGAAGGACACCGGCCCCGGTATCCCCGATATTGCAAAGGCCATGCAGGAGGGCTGGTCCACAGCGCCGGACAACGCCAGAACCCTGGGCTTCGGCGCGGGAATGGGGCTGCCCAACATGAAGAAATACACCGATTTTATGGAGATTGAAAGCCAGGTGGGCGTGGGAACCACCGTACATATGCGGGTTAACGCCGGCGCGGCCCGCTAAAACACATACCGCATTCCCCCGGGGAAGTTCTCCGGGGGCCTTTCACAGCGCTCCCATAAAGGGCCGGGGAGCTTGGTCCCCAGGGCTTTGCGCCGCAAACCGGAAAAGGGCGGCAGTTCCCCTTATGGGTTTTTGGCAAAGAGCCCTTGAGAAAAAGCGCCGCCTGCGCATGGCAGGGGGGCGGGGGGAGCGTTTTGCGCCCTGGGCCAATGCTTGTTTGCGAACCGGAAGGCTCTGGGGCCTGCCATCATGATTTCAACTTTGAGGAGAGGGGGAGGAGCTTTGATGGGAAAATTCTTTCATTCGGTGACGCTGGACAAGGACAGCTGCAAAGGCTGCATCAACTGTATCAAGCGCTGTCCCACCGAGGCCATCCGGGTGCGGGGCGGCAAGGCGCAGATTCTCTCGGATCGCTGTATCGACTGCGGCGAATGTATCCGGGTGTGCCCGCACCATGCAAAAAAACCCATCTATGATTCCCTGGAGGTGCTGGAACAGTTCGACTATCTGATAGCCCTGCCCGCACCCGCGCTCTATGGACAGTTTAATAACCTGGACGATGTGGATATCATTCTGAACGGCCTTTTGGCCATGGGCTTTGACGATGTGTTCGAGGTGGCGGCGGCAGCGGAGCTGATTTCCGACTGTACCCGCAAGCTCCTAAGCGAGGGGCTTTTAAAAAAACCGGTTATCAGTTCCGCCTGTCCGGCGGTCACTCGGCTCATCCGGGTGCGGTTTCCCGATCTCATCGAGAATATCCTGCCGCTGATAGCCCCGGTGGAGCTGGCAGCGCGCATGGCGCGCAAAAAAGCCATGGAGGAAACCGGCCTGGCCTCCGGGCAAATCGGCGTCATCTTTATTTCCCCCTGCGCCGCCAAGGTGACAGCGGTTAAAATGCCCCTGGGGACGCGCAAGAGCGAAATTGACGCCGTGGTTGCCATCAAGGAGGTGTACCCCAAGCTGCTGAGCTATATGAAGCAGGTGGAGGATTCCCCCGAGGAGCTGACCCGCTCCGGGCGCATGGGCATCAGCTGGGGCAGCAGCGGCGGCGAGGCCTCCGCTCTACTCAACGAACGCTATCTGGCGGCGGACGGCATTGAAAACGTCATCCATGTACTGGAAAACCTGGAGGACGAAAAGTTTACGGATTTGGATTTCGTGGAGCTCAACGCCTGTTCGGCAGGCTGTGTAGGCGGTGTTCTAACGGTGGAAAACCCCTATATCGCCAAGGCAAAGCTCAAGCGCATCCGGAAATACCGCCCTGTGTCCTGCAACCGGATTGAACACGTCATCCCCCGGGAGGCCAAATGGGAGGTACCCATTCAGTATGAGCCGGTGCTCCAGCTGGACGACAATGTGTTTACCGCCATGCAGAAGCTCACGGAGCTTCAGGAGATAGAAAGCCGCCTGAAGGGCCTGGACTGCGGCAGCTGCGGCGCGCCCACCTGCCATGCCCTGGCGGAGGACATTGTACGGGGTTATGCCAGCGAGAACGACTGTATTTTCCGCTTAAAGGAGTATATGCAGGAGATTGCCCACACCATTTCCGCATTGGAGAGCGCGCTTCCCCAGGAATACCGCACCGGGGAGCCGCAGGACGAAACGTAAAAAGGGGAGGAATTGAACATGACCGTACAGGAACTTGCCCGGCAGTTGAAGCTTCAGGTGCTCAGCGGCCCCGGCGATGGGGAATCCTGGGACGACAGGGACATCCAGGGGGTGTTCTGCTGCGATCTGCTCAGCTATTGTATGAGCAATGCTCCGGCGGACTACGCCTGGGTGACGGTGATGGGAAACGTCAACGCCCTGGCGGTGGCGGCGCTCACCGATACCGCCTGTATTGTGCTGGCCTGTTCCTCCCAGCTGGATGAACAGAGCCTGGCTAAGGCTCGCCAGCAAAAAATATGGGTTCTGGCAACGCCCGGCCCCATCTTCGAGACAGCCCGCGGCATTGACCGGCTGCTGGGAAACTGAAACGAGGATGCCAGACGCCATTTCCCGCGTGTTTTCCAAGAAGGCGGCCGCTCTCAAACCCATGCAGGCACCCGGGAGGGGGAAACGTGCGTCTGCAAACTCCCTGAGCGGCGCCGAAGCGCCAGGATTTCCCGCAAGTGACGCTCAAAATACCCGTTCGTCCGGAACGGCCGTTTTGGAGGGACGCAGGAATTGAGCCGGCGGCCCCATATCGCCGGACGGAGACCGTAACCGCCGTGCCGCAGAATTCAACCGTACGATTTCCCGGCAGCTGCCATTTCCGTTTAAGCCCAGGCACGAAACCCGCCGGATGCCGGGAACGTGAGGGCACCGACGCGTATCCGAATGCCAAAAAGGGGGGAGCGGCATGATCCGGTATGATCTGCACCTGCATTCCTGCCTGTCCCCCTGTGGGGACACGGACATGACTGTGAACAATATTATCGGGATGGCCCAGCTCAAGGGGCTCCAGCTCATCGCACTCACGGATCACAACACCTGCGCCAATACGCCCGCCCTGCAAAAGGCGGCACAGGGCACAGGGCTGTGCTGCCTGTATGGGATGGAGCTGACCACCTCGGAGGAAATCCACGCTGTCTGCCTGTTTGATACCCCCCAGGAGGCCCAATGCTTTTCCGGGTATGTCTATGAACGCCTGCCCGGTATCCTCAACGATGAGGCCATCTTCGGCGAACAGCTCATCCTGGATGAAACGGATACTGTGATTGGACATGAAAATAAGCTGCTCATCAACGCCACGGAGATTTCGATTTTTGATTTGGACTCTTTGATGGAACGGTTCGGCGGGATTTATTTCCCGGCCCATGTGGACAAATCCTCCAACAGCGTGTTCTCGGCGTTGGGCGTCTATCCCCAGGAGCTTTGCACTCCTCTGTGCGAGTTCGCCCATCTGGAAAATTGGGAAAAACTGCGGGAGCAGTTCCCCCAAGGGCGCGAGACCGCCCTGCTGAGCAGCTCGGACGCCCATTATCTGTGGGATATCCGGGAAGGGCAGGCGGTTCCGGATTCCCCCAGGGCCATGCGGGTTCTCCTGGAAAAATTCCCGCGCCTGCGGGGTGCCCTGGAGGAGTTTCTCTAACCCTGTCCCAGCTGCGGCAGCCGAACCGGGGGTATTTCATCCTATAAAAAACGAAACCAGCTGTTTTGCAGCTGGTTTTTTGTCAGGGGAACCTATCCCGGTCTCCTCATGGATGCTGCGGCCCTGTGCCCCCTCACCCTCTTTTGCCTTTTTGCGCTCGCAGACCGGCAGCGATTTCAGCTTTTTTGCATGGTGCTCCCGGCAGGCATCGCAATCCCGGTACCGTTTGCACCTGATCCTGTTACATGGACAATTATTTGAATGATATTCCATTTTTGTATTCCTCCAAGGGCAGAGCATCCCGCCTCTGTTGGCTCTGCTCACGTTACAGTGTAATTGCTGCACCCCGGTTTGTCAAACAGGGCGTCCGTTCCCCGCGGCCTGTGTTTTTTACTCAAGCGTCCTTCCAAAGGGCAGCAGCTTCCTGCAAAAAATGGCTTCCGGCCGTTTCCTTCCTGGGCGTCCAGGCCGGTGGCGAGAGCGTTGGCGAACCCTGCCAATGTCCAAATGGTTGGGGAAAAGTTCCGTTGTTGTTTGCAGGCGCGAAAAATTTTCCACATCAAAAATTCACGCAAATTTTACCGCTATTTCTTTATGGCTTTACTCTCCGAAACCCAAGCGCATTCTGCCGCCGTTTTTTTAATTTTAACCTATTTAGTCTCTTTTACTGTGGGTAATATTTCCTCGTTTCATAAGTTTTTAACCTTCTCCACCGAGTTTTCAACCGATTATAAACGACAGAAATCGACGGCTTTTCAGTGGAAAAGTCGGTTGAAAGTGTTGATAAGTCGTTCTTTTGTTCTTCACAATGGCTTGTGGAGAGCTGTTTCCCCCTGTTTTTATGGTTTTGCTTACTGAAATTTCATCTTCAATTTTTAAAACTGTTCTGCCGTAGCGCCCTGTTTGCCCGCCGGGACATCCCTCTTGTGCATCCTATGCCTGTCCCGCTGCATTCAGAACCTGTATTCAAAAAATTGCCGCACACCCAGCATTCCCGCCGGCCGGTACACAGGCTGTTATTTTTTTCATCAATGGAAACCGGCTTTCATCAACCTGGAAGACTCCCGGCCCTAACACAGCGCGTTTGGGTTGATTCCCGTGTATCAAAAAATAGTATCCAACCATCTACGGGTTTAATTGGATCACAATACTATTTTTTATATCAGGGAAAACCCCTTGCATTTGCCCATACCCGCCGGTATACTGGTAGGAGAAAATGGAAAGCGGGCAGAAGAAGCCGGAAGAGCGCCTTTCTGTAAAGGCCACCGAAGGGGCAGCACTCTCAGGTAAAAGGACTGGTTTTGGACTGCGCTCTGGAAAGACAATGCACCGATGAAGCAATCGGGTTTTAAATCCGCATAAAATGACTGTGAACGCCGCAGAACCATTCGGCGGCAAACGGCGAGCTCCAGGGGATACACAGGATATACCGGCGTAAGGCCGCCCCCAAAATCCCCGAAAGCCCGTACGGACCTCCCCGCGCAGGGCTTGGCCCCGAAACAGCGTTCACAGCGTTCCCCGCGGCAAGGCCCGAGCATCTTTCAGGTAAAAAGACAGAGTGATTCTATCAATCGCAGAAAATAAGTCTGCCTTTTTACGAAAGGATGGGTCAATTTGCAGGTTTTTATTGTCTGTTTCGAAATTATCGGTACTGTCTCCTTTGCCTTATCCGGTGCTGTTACCGGGCTCAAGAAAGAGATGGATCTCTTCGGAATTTGTGTCCTGGGCCTGACTACCGCTGTGGGCGGCGGCGTCATCCGGGATCTTCTGCTGGGGATTACTCCCCCCACCACCTTTCGCAACCCCGGCTATGTCCTGATTGCCCTGGCGGTATCCATTGTGGTGTTTCTGCCAAAAGTCCGGCGGCTTCTCATGAAAAACCAGCGTCTCTATGAGCTTGTCCTGCTGGCTGCGGATTCCGCGGGTTTGGCAATCTTCACCGTCAACGGCGCGGACATTGCCCTGAACGCCGGGTATACCCACAACCTGTTTCTCGTCCTGTTTGTGGCAGTGGTGACCGGAGTGGGCGGGGGTGTACTGCGGGATCTCTTTGCGGGGGACCGCCCCTATATCTTCATCAAGCACATCTACGCCTGCGCTGCCCTGGCTGGAGCCATTGCCTATGTGGCGGTCCGCCTGGCCTTGGGCGATACCACAGCCAGTATGCTCATAGGGTTTTCCCTGATCATCGCGATCCGGCTGTGTTCGGCGGCCTTTCGCTGGAGCCTTCCAAAGGCAAAAGTCTAACGCCCGTTAGATTGGGGATTCGAACACCCATATAAGGAGGAATTGCCATGTCCTATCAAAACGGCTGGGCCGCCCTGCATTTGGAGATGACCGATAAAATCCCCCGCACGGAATATTCCGCCAGCGAACACTGGGAACTGGTATCCCGGGTCACTGGAATCGCCGTTACTTCCCTGAGTCCCCCTCAGCTGCAAGCCCGGGCCAGCGAGGCCTTCCGCCGGGCGTGGGATTATGGGTATGACTGGCGTATCCTCACGCACAACCAGATTTTTGACGGGAAGTATACCAGGATGGGCCATGCGGTGTATGCGTCGGACGGAGCGGACTTTTCTAATGAAACCATGGAGCTGTTCGATGACCCCGAGGACGCCCTGCGCCTGGATCCCTTTCAGCTCTACGGCGCCAGGGATCCGGCAGCTCTCACGGCCGAGTTTAACCGGGATTACCACAGCGCAGCGGATCAAAAACCGGACTATGTGCCCATGACCGGCATCTACGTCACCCTGATGTCCGGGCTTTTGGAAATTTTGGGCTGGGATATGCTGCTCACCTGCGCCGGGGTGGATCCCAAGGGCTTTGGCGCGCTCACCAACCGGTACGGGAATTGGATCCAGCAGTACTTTGACGCCCTGGCAAAGAGCGACGCCCCTGTGGTGATGGTTCATGACGACATTGTCTGGACCAGCGGCCCCTTTGTGCATCCGGAGTTCTACCGTTCCTTTTTGTTTCCCAATTACAAAAAGCTCTTTGCCCCGCTGGCGGAGCAGGGCAAGGTGATTCTCTATACCTCGGACGGAAACTACACGCAGTTTGTGGACGATATCGCCGCCTGCGGAGTCAGCGGTTTTGTCCTGGAGCCCTGCACCGATATGCGGATGATTGCCGAAAAATATGGGAAAACCCACTCCTTCACCGGCAATTTCGATACCCGAGTTCTGCTGAGCGGAACCAGGGAGGACATTGACCGGGAGATGCGGCGCTGTATGGAGATTGGACGGAAATACCCCGGGTTTTTCCTGGCGGTGGGCAACCACATCCCTGCCAACACGCCGGTGGAGAACGCCCTTTACTACAATGACCTGTATGAGCGGTACAGCCGCCGGTAAACGGCTTGTTCTCCAGGCGACGGGAAAGCCTTATCCTGTTTTCCCGTCCTTGTTTTCGGTATACCTGCGCTCCCCAATCAAGACAGCCGTGTTTCATACAGAGTTTGCGCGGGCCATTTGCCCATAACTTGAGGCGAGGACCTTCAGAAGTTCCCAACGGCAGACAGGCCTTTGAAAAACAGGATCGCCGGGGAAAATGTGCCCATGATGCGGGGAAAACCCGTCAACAGGCGCAGTTTGATATAGCAAAAGGGCCTCGAGCTGTGCTCGAGGCCCTTTTGCTGTGAGCGGCGGGCCGTAGAGAATGCGCAGGCACACAGCCATCCGATCCTTTCGGCGATCGGCCGCCGCGCCCCGTACACACAACCCCGCCTTCAGAACGGAACCAATCCCAATCATCACGGCTTGGACGGATACTTTTCCCATATCAGCGCGGGGCTGCTGCGGGATTATATCGAACCGCCCGTCCATATCATAGGCTTATCTACGACGGATTCTCCGGAAGATAGCGCTCCACTCTCATATGCAGCCGATACTTCTTTCTCAGCTGGGCAATCCTGTCCATCATGGGAGATTTATGATGAAGGTCAATGGCAGTTTGATCCCGCCAACAATCCACGAGCAGGACAGTCTGAGAAGACCCCATAGGGAAGAAATACTCATAGCCCAGGCACCCCTCCTCAGCGCGGACAGCCTCGGCAAGCCCGCTTGAAACCATCTCCTGCGCAAATTCGCGCGCAGCATTGCCATGCCCTGTGTAGTAAATATGAATCATTATGCTCACAGCACAAACCATTCCTTTCCTGGATATCAGATCCCATGGAAGCCTGCCTGAAACCGGAGCCTCCCCATAAAAGGCCGGGAAAAGCTTCTAAAAACAGCTTCCCACAATGAAATGGTTCACCTTCCGGCGCCTTATCCCGGCACACCTTGCCGTCCCGCCGGGCCAGCCTTTTTTGGATGCCGGGGATTTATCGCTGCGCATGGGCTCTGCCAATATGGGCCGCGAAGCTGTGACAGCAAAGCCCTCAGCCGCTTTGAATGAGCCCGGCCTCAGAATCCAGGCCCACATACCGCAGCAGAGGCAACCGATCCCGTGGGCCGCCCGATCTCTTTTTTTATCACGGGCCGCGTGATCGGGGCAGCGCCGATTGGTTTTTATTGTTTCCTGGAAGCCCTCAGCCGGCTAAAAAAATGTCGCAGCTCCTGGGCGCACTCTTCCCCCAGTACGCCGGGGGTGAGAAGGGGGCGGTGGTTCAGCGGGTACTCAAACAGGGAGAAGACAGAGCCGCAGGCCCCCGCCTTGGGATCCTCAGCGCCAAAGATCACCCTGCGGATCCTGGCGTTCACGATGGCCCCCGCGCACATGGGGCAGGGCTCCAGGGTGACATAGAGATCACAGCCCAAAAGCCGCCAGCCGCCCATGGTTTTGCAGGCTTTGGCAATGGCCTCCAATTCCGCGTGGCCCAATGCCGTTTTCGCGGTTTCCCGGCAGTTTCGGCCGATTCCCACAATTCTGCCCCGGCACACCGCCACAGCGCCCACCGGAACCTCGCCTATCAGAGCGGCCTCATGGGCCAGATACAGGGCGAAGCCCATATAGAAGCTGTCCCAGTTTGCGGCGGGAAGGCCACAAACCGGTTTCGTCTTTGGGTTCATCGCCGCTTACTCTTCCCGCCGGGCCAGCTGGATTCCCAGCTCCTGAAGGCTTGTCTCCTCCACCGGGGCCGGGCAGCCGGACATCAGTTCACTGGCGTTCTGCACCTTGGGGAAGGCGGTGACATCCCGCAGGGAATCCGCGCCGCACAGGATCATCGCCAGGCGGTCCAGCCCGATTCCCACGCCGCCGTGGGGCGCGGCGCCATACTGATAGGCCTCCACCAAAAAGCCGAACTTCTTCTGGACTTCCTCTTCCGAGAGCCCCAGGGAATAGAACATCTTCTGCTGCAATTCGGGGTCGGTAATCCGGATAGAGCCGGAGCAAAGCTCCGTGCCGTTGAGCACTAAATCGTAGGCCTTGGCCCGCACCGCGCCGGGATCGGTATCCAAAAGGGGAATACACTCATCCATGGGCATGGTGAAGGGGTGGTGCATGGCCACCCAGGCAGCGGAATCCTCATCCCATTCGAAGAAGGGGAACTCGGTGATCCACAGGAAATTGTAGCCCTCGGGGATGATGTCCAGGCGCTTTGCCACGGTCAGGCGCAGCTGGCCCAAAACCGGAAGCGTCACCTTGTTTTTATCCGCCACAATCAGGGCCACGTCACCCTGGCGGCAGTCCAGGCGCTCCAGAATGGCGTCCATCTGCTGGGGGGGTAAAAACTTGGCAAAGGAACAGCTGGGGGCGGCGTCCGCAAAGCGGATAAAGGCCAGGCCCTTGGCGCCGATTCCCTTAGCCTGCTCGGTAAGCTTGTCGATTTCCTTACGGGTATACACCCCGGCGGCGTTTTTCGCCACAATGGCCCGCACGCTCCCGCCCGCCGCCACGGCACCCGAAAACACGCCGAAGCCGCAGTCCTTCACCAGATCCGAGAGATCGATGAGCTCCATGCCGAAGCGGGTGTCCGGCTTATCGGAGCCGTAGCGCTCCATGGCCTCTTTATAGGTCAGGCGGGGCAGGGGAGCGGTGATGGAAAGGCCCTTGACCTCCTGCATCAGGCGGCATACAAAGCCCTCCACCATCTCCAAAATATCGTCCACATCCACAAAGGACATTTCCATATCAATCTGGGTGAACTCGGGCTGGCGGTCCGCCCGCAGATCCTCGTCCCTAAAACACCGGGCCAGCTGGATATAGCGGTCGAAGCCCGCCACCATCAAAAGCTGCTTGTAAATCTGCGGGGACTGGGGCAGGGCATAAAACTCCCCGGGATGGACTCGGGACGGCACCAGATAGTCCCGCGCGCCCTCGGGCGTGGAGCGGATCATCATGGGCGTCTCCAGTTCCAAAAAGCCGTTTTCATAGAAATAGTCCCGGGCCACCTTGGCGATTTTATGCCTAGTCATCAGGTTCTGCTGCAACGCGCTGCGGCGCAGATCCAAATACCGGTATTTCAGCCGCAGCTCCTCGTTGACATTGGTGCGATCGGTAATTTCAAAGGGAGGGGTCTTTGCCTTGGAGAGGATTCTCAGCTCCTCCACCAAAATTTCCACCTCGCCGGTTTTCATCTGGGGGTTCACACTCTCGCGGCGCACCACAGCTCCCCGGGCCATCAGCACATCCTCGCTGCGGCAGGTGGAGGCTTTTTTGAGCACCTCGGGGGAGGTGCGGTCGTCAAAGGTCAGCTGGACCACGCCCTCGCGGTCCCGCAAATCGATAAAAACCAGGGAGCCCTTGTCCCGGATTTTCTGGACATAGCCGCCTACGACTACCTGTGTGCCGATAAGGCTGGCACAAACCTGGCCGCAGTAATGGGTGCGGCGCAGCCCCTTCATGGTGTCTGCCATCTCTGTTCTATCTCCTTTTCGCGGATAATCCCCTATTTTGTAAGTTCATTCAGAAGCGCCGCAGCGTCCCCGCTGGACTCAAACTGTGCCGCCGCCGTGCTCAGATCCACCATGGTCTCATGCATGGCGCTGTCATACAAAAAGCTCAGCAGATCCGGGCAGCCCTCGCCGCCGTCCTGGGTGAGGGAGACCGGGGTGCTCTCGCCGGTTTTCATATTTTTTACGTTGACTACGCCGTTCTGCAATTCCAAATCCCCTAAAATACAGGAGAATTTGGCCCCCAGCTTGTCCGCATACTTCATCTGGGCCTTGATGGAACGGTTCATCACATCTCCCTGGGCGCCAAAGCCCTCCCGGCGCAGCATATCCACCAGCTTTGCCGCCTGGTGAGAGGCCTGCCGGCCCAGGCTGCCGATATAGATGGCACAGGGCGCAGGCTCCGGGAAGGGGCAGGAGGACTGCTCCATCACCAAAAGCAGGCGTTCCAGGCCCATGGCAAAGCCCAGCGCAGGCATCTTCGGCCCGCCCAAGAGCTCTACCAGGCCGTCATACCGGCCGCCGCCGCACACCGTACCCTGGGCGCCGATAGTGGTGCACACAAACTCAAACACCGTACGGGTATAGTAATCCAGGCCGCGCACAATGCGGGGATCCACCTCAAAGGGAATCTGCAGCATCTTCAGGCGGCTCTTGAGATCCTCAAAGTGATCCCGGCAGTCCTCGCACAGATAATCCAGAATCAGGGGAGCCGAGGCCGCGATCTCCTGGCACACCGGGCTCTTGCAGTCCAAAATCCGCATGGGGTTTTTCTCCAAGCGCCCCTGGCAGGTTTCGCACAGCTGCTCCCGCCGGCTCTCAAAATAGGCCCTCAGCGCCTCATGGTATTTTTTGCGGCACTCAGGGCAGCCGATGGAATTGATCTTCAGCCCAACGCCGGAGATCCCCAGGTTATCCAAAATTCCGCTGGCCAGCGCAATGACCTCTGCATCCGCAGCGGCATCGGCGGCGCCATACATTTCCACACCGAACTGGTGGAACTCCCGCAGGCGGCCTGCCTGGGGCTTTTCATACCGAAAACAGCTGGTGACATAGCTCACCCGCACTGGCAGGGCGTCATTGAACAGCCCATGCTCAATCATACAGCGGGTGGCTCCGGCAGTTCCCTCCGGGCGCAGGGTGATGGAACGGTCCGACTTATCCTTAAAGGTATACATCTCCTTCTGGACCACATCTGTGGTATCGCCCACCGAGCGGTTGAACAGCTCCGTGTGCTCAAAGGTAGGGAAGCGCACCTCCCGGAACCCGAACTGCCTGGCAAAATCCAGCGTGGTCTGCTCCAAATAATTCCATTTGTCGCTCTGAGAGGGCAGAACATCCTGCGTGCCTCTGGGAGCCTTCGTCAAAATTGCCATTTCCGTTACCATTCCTTTCTGATTCATGCCGGCTTCGTCCCTGGAACTATCCTTTCTTGGGATACCAACGGCAAAACGCGCGTTTCACAGCGTTCTTTCAAACGATTTCCTTTTCAATACAAAAAACCCCGTCCCCGTGCGGCGTTATCCGCAGCTTCTAGGGACGAGGAGCCTGGTTTCTCACCATTTTACCCGTGTTGCCACCCTGATTCCCGCCTGTAAAGACGGCTCATTGGTTCCCTTAACGCGGGATTCACGGACCGGACTACCGGAAGCCTGCGGCTTCTTTCCCCCGGACGGCTCGCAGGTGTCTTGAGCGGGTTTCCTCAGCGAAGCCCTTACAGCCTGGGGGCTCCTCTCTGAAGCGGGAAAACACGCCTACTCGTCCTGGTCATTGCCTTTATTTTTTAATTGTAAAAGACCCCTGACGCTTTGTCAAGGGTCTTTTGTGATTTTAATGTCATGGGACCTAGTACAAAGGAAACTCCCCGCCGCACCCGCCAAAAACCTTGGGACCTCATGGCTGCGGCCGGTTCCCGCGTTGTAAGTCCGGTGTTTTGCCAAAGCGTCTCAGCGGCGCTGGCTGATAATTTCACGCCAATCCAGATCTCCGCGCTCCAGCGCATGGATCAAGGCCTCGGCAGTGGCGATATTGGTTGCCACCGGGATGTTGTGCACATCGCACAGGCGGTGCAGAAACGCCTCATCCGAATCCGTATCGCCCTTGCCCAGGGGATCCCGGAAGAACAGGAGAAGATCAATCTCATCACAGGCAATTCTGGACGCTATCTGCTGATCGCCGCCCTGCGGCCCGCTGAGATATTGGAATATTTTCAGGCCCGTGGCCTCCGATACCAGGCGCCCCGTGGTTCCAGTGGCGCAGAGATTGTGCCGGCTTAGGATTCCGCAATAGGCAATACAGAATTGAACCATCAGTTCCTTTTTTCTGTCGTGTGCTGTGATTGCAATATTCATACTGCACTCCTCCAGACTTTCATATCGTTCTGTAGTTTCTTATAAAATGTTTCCTGCGTTGTCTGAGCCAGACAGTCCACTACTGAACTGCCAATTTTACATATTTACCTAAAATTCGCCGTGCAATATTCTGATACACCCGGCCGGGAAGTGATTTTTCCGGCAGGGCCTTGCCGCCTGCAATGGCCCTGAGCAGCAGATCGCTGTCCGGCACAACACCCAGCAGCTGCACCCCTACGGTATCGATCACCCGGTCCAAATCCGGAACCAGGCTGAGCTTTTCCAGGTTGGTACGCACACGGTTGATAATCAGCCTCTGCCTGCCCACATCCAATTCCTCCAGCAGCCCGGAGACAATGGCGCCGTCCCGCACACTCACCGGATCCGGCGTCACCACCAGGATAGCCTGGCTGCAGGCCCTGGCCGCCGCCTCAAAGGTGGCGCCCACACCGGCAGGGGAATCCAGCAGGACAAAATCAAAATAACCGGACAGGCCCCGGCACAGCCGGACAATATCCTCCTGGGCGATGCCGGCATCCAGCACAGAGGTGGCGGGCATCAAAAAGAGGTTCGCACAATATTCACAGGAAAAGATGGCGCGGATAGGTTCACAGCGGCCCAACAGAACATCCTGGATATCATAGGTGACCTGATCCTGCAGGCCCATCATCAAATCCAAGCTGCGCAGCCCGCTGTCCAATTCCAATACCAGAACCTTTTTCCCCAGCCGCCCCAAAGCGGCACCCAGGAGAACACAGGCGCTGGATTTTCCTACGCCGCCCTTTCCGGAGGTGATCATAATCACTTGTGACATAAAGCCCTTCCTCAATTCATACTATCACAATTTTGCATCAATAACAATGCGAAACATTCATTTTAGGCACATTTTCTAAAGAAAACGGGGCCTATTTGGGATATAATTGCCAAAGCGAAACCAGAATGCTTCGTCATTCCGCACAACACGCCTATTTGATCATCTTAATGGGTTCCTCATATCCGAAATAGGAATTCAGGATCTGCTTGGCCACCGGAACGCCGGTGTAGCCGTGCCAGCCCTTTTCAATGACCACACAGAGGGCAATTTTGGGTTCCTCAGCGGGGGCAAAGGCAATATAGGTGGAGTTGGGGAATTCCTTCGTCTCCGGGGTACCGGTTTTGGCCGCCACGGTCACGGGATAGTTGGTGAACTCCCCATAGGAGGTACCGTTGGCGCCCGCGGCCTCGATCATACCTTTGAGCACTGTCTTGAAGGTGGTTTCGCTCATTCCCACATTGGAGAGCTCCTTTGCCTGGGTCTGCATCACCACATCCCCGGAGTTATAATCCGTCACCTGCTTGATGATATGGGCGTCCAGGCGCTGGCCCTTTCTGGCAATGGTGGCGCAGTAGTTGGCCAGCTGAAGGGGAGTGAACTTATTGTCCGCCTGGCCGATGGAGGACTGCAGCACATCACCGGGATACCACTCGCCGCCGGCGGCCTCGCGCTCAGTAGGGTTGGAGCGGGTTCCCGTCTCCTCACGGAGCTCAATGCCTGTGGGCTCGCCCAGCCCATAGAGCTGGCTGTATTTATCGATGGCTTCGATGCCGGTGCGCCGTCCTGTGTCATAGAAAAAGATATTACAGCTCTTGCGCAGGGCGTTGACCACATTGAAGTTGCCGTGGGCGCTCAGGCACTTGGGCTGATAATCATCATAATAGGTGTACACCCTTCCGCAGTGGACAGTGTAGTTGGGGGTAATAGTCCCCGCCTCCAGGCCGGCAGTAGCCACCACCGGCTTAAAGATAGAGCCGGGCGTATAGGTTCCCAGAAGAGCCCGGTTAAACATAGGCTTTAAGGGATCGTCCTTGAGCTTGGTTTCGTAATCCTCCTGGAAGGTTTCCAGGTTATAAGAGGGATAGCTCACCAGGGCCAGAATGTCCCCGGTTTCTACTTCGATGGCAACGGCAGCTCCCGCACAGGCCTCCCGGCCCTCGCCGGCGGGGGCGTTTTTATTCAAATATTCAATCTCCTGCCGCAGCATCTCGGCGGCGGCCCTCTGCATATTGGCGTCAATTGTGAGCATCACATTGTTGCCCGGGGTAGGAGCCAGGGTATCCTTGACGTCCACCACCTCGCCGTCAGAATTGAAGAACAGCTCCCGCTTGCCGTCCTGCCCCCGCAGCTCCTCCTCCATGAGGGCTTCGATGCCGGACTGGCCCACAATGGCGTTCATGGGGTAGCCCTTTTCCTCATATTCCTTATAATTCTCCTTATAGATAGGCCCCACCTTGCCCAAAACATGGGGAACCACATCCCCGTTGACATATTCACGCACAGAGGACACATCGGTATCCACGCCCGGCAGGTCCAGGGAGTTCTCCTTGATTTTTGTGACGGTTTCCATGGTGATGTCCTCCGCCAGGGTATAGCGCACCTTGGTGGAGAAGCCCACCCGGTCCATTTCATAGCGGATTCCCGCCAAAATGCGGAATTCCTCATCGCTGTAATCATTGAGGTAATACTGTTCCTTGAGCCAGTGGATGGTGTCCTCCACCGTGGCATAGGCGCCGATATTCAGAAAGCTCTTGAGTTTGGCCACGTCGCTTTCCCGATCCTTATAAAACATAAAGGGGCCCTCGGTGGTGATGGGCAGATTGTCAATCCACTCCTGATCCTGCGCCTGCAGGATTTTCACCGTCTTGAGGATAATCTCATTCATGTTGCGCTGAGTTTCCTCTTTTGTCTCTCCCTTGGGGAAAAAGGCCTTATCCAGAATTACATTGAAGGCCGTGGTATTCTGCGCCAGCAGCACGCCGTTTCTGTCCATAATCTCCCCGCGGGCCGCGGAGACCGTCTGCTCCTGGGAATAGCTCTCCTTGGCCTGCGCGCGGTAGGATTCCCCATCCACAACCTGCATTTTCATCAGGCGCACGCCATAGACGGAAAACACGGTGAGAACCGCCATGACCAGCCAAAAAATCCGGATTTTTCTTGTGTTAAATTTCATTCCCGCCTGTTTCCTTTCTCCCGGCGCGCCGCATTATTTCCCGGGAAACTAGTTCCATGTACGGCCTCTCCTCACGAGACCTTGAGCTTATCCTCAAACTTATTATGCAGAGCCTTCACCATGAGAAAGCACAGGGGCAGCACCGCGATGGTGAGCGCCGCGCAGGGAAGCACTTTGGTGAGAAAGTACCGTCCCGTGGGATCATACCCCCAGATGGAAAAACAGGTGAGGTATTCCAGTACTGCGCGCAGCAAAACCGCCCCTGCTCCCAACAGCATGGTGCTCAAAAGATTGGGGCGCATCAAGAAAAGCACGATCAATCCGATTGCCGCACACAGCACCAGGCACACCAGCCCGTTAAACCCGAACAGGGTGATTCCGCCCAAATCACAGAACAGCCCTGCCAGCATTCCCGCCAGGGCTCCCGTAAATTCCCCCTCAAACACCGCGATACACACCGCATAGGGGAGCACCAAAATCGGCTTGACGCCGAAAAAGGTCAGGAACGCCGGGGTTTCCTGGAGCACATACAGGACAATTAAAATCACCGCATAGAGGCTGTACTTTAAAACAACCATCCCATAATTCCGGCTCATCATTCCCCGCCGCCTTCCTGGGAACTGCTGTCCTGGGACTGCTGGGCGGCAATTTCACTGCCCTGCCCGGCAAAGGATTTGATGACGAACACATCTTTGAGTTCCCGGATATCCGCCGCAGGCTCAATGACCGCATACAGGCTCATGCCGTGATCCTCCGGCGCAATGGACCGAATGGTTCCGATAGTGAGATCCTTCGGGAATATCCCGCTGATGCCGGAGGTGACAATGATATCCCCCTCCTGCGCCTGGCTGTCCCGGTCCAGGTATTCCATGCGGCAGCTGCCGTCCTGGGCCAGTTCCACAGTACCCGTGACAATTCCCGTATCCTTGGTGCGGGGATTGAAGGCGCCCACATCCAGGGAGACATCCAAAATGGTGTGCACCTTGGCATAGGTGGGGCCCACCTCATAGACCATCCCCACCAGGCCGTCCGATGTGATTACAGGATCCCGCACCTCAACGCCGTCCAGGCTTCCCACATCGATGGTAAAGGAATAAAACCTGGCGTTGGGATCCCGGCCTATCACGGAGGCGGGCTCAAATTCAAAATCCTTATTGCGTTCCTTGATGCTCAAAAATTCCTTGTACTGCTCATTCTGCTGCTTGATGGTTTCGTAATCCACCAGCTTTTCCCGCAGCTCCCGGTTTTCCTTGCGCAGTTCTTCGTTTTCCTCCTGGGTTTTTCCTGCCTGGAGGTATTTCTGAAAAAAGCCGGTGGCGGAATCGGAGATCATCCCCGACACCTTCTGCAGGGGAGACACAATGATCCCCAGGGTCTTGGACGCCACCGTACCCAGACCGCCGGTATAGGCGGCGCGCAGCATAAAAGCCACCAGTACCACCGCAGCGGCTACCAGTGCCTTAAAACGCCAGCTCTTGATAAAGTCATGCATACGCAAGGCTCCTTCCATGGGAATATAAAATACACAAACCTGCCGCGGGAACCCCATTTCCGCGGCAGGTCCTTGGGCAGCTCTTAATATTTCTGATCGTCCTCAGCCAGTACTTCACCTAATTTATCCAGGTTATCCAGCACCATTCCGCTGCCCTGAGCCACACAGTCCAAGGGCTCTTCCGCTACATTCACCGGCATACCGGTCTCCTTGGAGATCAGGGCATCCAGGCCCTTGAGCAGAGCGCCACCGCCAGTGAGCATAATTCCCCGGTCGATAATATCCGCGGAAAGCTCCGGCGGCGTCTTCTCCAGGGTGGTCTTAATGGCCTCCACCACCATCGTCAGCGGGTCGCACAGCGCTTCGCGGATCTCCGCCGGCGTGATTTCTATATCCTTGGGCAGGCCGTCCACCAAATTACGGCCCTTAATCACCATCGGCTCCTCGCCCTCATAGGGGAATGCGGAACCAATGGTCACCTTGATATCCTCAGCAGTACGCTCGCCGATGAGCAGGTTATATTTCTTCTTAATATAGTCGATAATGGAGGAGTCAAACTCATCGCCGCCCACGCGCACGCTCTTGGCGGAGACAATGCCGCCCAGGGAGATGACCGCCACCTCGCTGGTGCCGCCGCCGATATCCACCACCATGCTGCCGGTGGGCTCCGCGACCGGAAGCCCTGCGCCGATAGCCGCCGCCATGGGCTCCTCAATAATGGAAACCTGTTTGCAGCCGGCCTTCAGAGCGGCCTCTTTGACTGCGCGGCGCTCCACCGCGGTGACACCGGAGGGAATGCAGATGATAGCCCGGGGCTTTGCAAACATGGAGTTATTAAACACCTTTTTAATAAAGATCTGCAGCATACTGGCCGCAATATCAAAATCCGCGATGACGCCGTCCTTGAGGGGGCGAACCGCCACAATGGAACCGGGCGTACGCCCGATGACGTCCTTGGCCTCCTGGCCCACAAACCGGACGGTATCCGTACGGGTATCCACCGCAACCACAGACGGCTCCCGCATAATAATGCCCTTGCCCTTCATGAAAATAAGCGTGTTGGCCGTGCCCAAATCTACCCCGATATCCTTGGAAAACATCCCTTGTTTTCTCCTTTCCATTCCCTTGTTCCAGTACGTTATCTTCCCATATTTCTGCGTCTTGGCGCATTATAGTTGGATTTTATCTATCCTATTATACCCTGATGCCACGCCGTACACAACAAATTTTTTGTGAAATCTTTTACGAAAACGAAATTTTAAGTTTTTCTTTCGTTTTTGCCGGTTTTTTCGGTGCGCAGCAGCCAAATCGGCGCGTTTTTTCTTCCCAGGAGGCTTTTCTCCCGGACGGACACCATGGCGTCAACCGCGCGTGGCCTTTCCCAATATCGATTCTTTTTCCGCGGCGGGGAAATACCCCGAGCTCCCGGAGCGCTTCGTTTCATAAAAGCGCCCCCGCAGGGGCCAAAGCCCGGCCTGTTTTCATGGATACTCAAAAAGCCAGGCACCGCATCCCGGGGACGGAGCGCGGCGTCTGGCTGAAACGGCAGAGGGCACTGGGTTTAGAGCTTGCCCATCTCCCGCAGAAGCTTGAGTTTCATGACGGCAATCTGAGTTTTGGCATCCGGAATTTCATCGTTTAAAACCATCTCCACCGCCTTGTCCAGGGGGATACGCTCCACGGTAAGGAACTCCCCCTCGTCCAGCTTCTGGCTGGCCTTATGGAGCCCGGCGGCATAGTACATATGGATGACCTCCGTGACATAGGCCGGGGTGGGGTAGATGGTGGCAAGACGCCGGTAGGTATCGCACACATACCCGGTTTCCTCCTCCAATTCCCGGCGCCCGCACTCGCCCGGATCCTCTCCCGGCTCCAGCTTTCCGGCGGGAACCTCCAGAAGTACCTGGGAGGGCGCATACCGGAACTGCCGTACAAAGAGCAGGTTGTCCTCTTCGTCCAGGGCCGCCACACAGACGCCGCCGGAGTGTTCCACCACCTCCCGCACGGATTCCTTGCCGTTTTCCAGGCGGATTTTATCCTCCCGAACCCCGATGATCCGCCCGTCAAAAATCCGGCGGGTACCCAGGGTCTCCTCATATAGCTTCATTGCGTTTTAAGCCTCCCTGTTCTAAAGTTCAGCGCCCGGCGCCTCCTGACGGTACAGCACAGCCAGGGACAAGGGCGCCAGCATCTTGGTTTGGTGCTGATAATCCCCCAGGACAACCTGGGCGGTTTCATACTGCTCTGGAAAATCGATTCTGGCCCAGTCCTCGCTTCGGTTGAGGGCCAACAGCAGGCTCCCATCCTGCCAGGAGCGCTCAAATACACAGGCGTTCTCCCAGAACAGGATGGGGGTAAACTTGGCATGGGAGAGCCCGGGATACCGGGTCCGCAGTTCTCCCAGCCTGCGGGAATATTCTAGGAGCTCCTCGTTTTCATGGCCCCAGGGGTACGTACACCGGTTGAAGGGATCCCGGTATCCGTAGACCCCCGCCTCGTCCCCATAGTAGATGCAGGGCACGCCCGGCAGCAGGTACTGAAGGGCCATCGCCAGCTTGAGCCGGGGAATCCCCCGGGCCAGCTGCCCCTCACTGAGATGGTGGCGGGAGGCCTGCCAAACCCGATCCGGGACATTCTCATCCGTACTCAGCAGGGTAAGGGCCCGCTCCGTATCATGGGTGGAGATGGAGTTCATCAGCCTATCCACCACCCGCTTGGGATAGTTTTCCAAAATCGTGAGGATGGTGTCTGAGAATTGCTGGGCGGTCCCGTTTTTAATATAGTCCAGGATGGCGTCCTTGAAGGGGTAGTTCATCACGCTGTCCAGCTCCCGGCCCAGCAGGTAGCGCCGGCGCACCGAGTAGCTCACCTTGTTGGAGGCGTCCTCCCAAACCTCGCCCAGCACCAGGGCGCCCGGGAGGCGTTCCTTGAGTTTACCGGTCAGGCGCTGGATAAAGTCGTCCGGCAGCTCATCCGCCACATCCAGCCGGAAGCCGGATGCCCCCCTGTCAATCCAGGTGTCCAGAATCCCGCCCTCGCCGAAGAGGTATTCCCGGTAGCGGGGGTTGTTTTCATCCACCTCCGGCAGGGTATCGAATCCCCACCAGCAGCGGTATTTGTCGGGGAACTCCTGGAAGGAATACCAGTCATAGTAGGGGCTCTCATCGCTCTGATAGGCGCCCTGGGAGTCGTAGCGCCCGGTGCGGTTAAAGTAGATGCTGTCGTCCCCGGTGTGGCTGAACACACCGTCCAGAATCACCCGCATTCCCCGGGCCTTGGCCTGCTCGCACAGCTGGGTAAAGTCCTGCACCGTCCCCAAAAAGGGATCGGGCCTGGAATAGTCCGCCGTGTTATACCGGTGGTTGGAATGGGCCTCAAAGATGGGGTTGAGGTACAGGCATTTGACGCCCAGCCCCTGCAGATAGTCCAGCTTGGAGAGGATCCCCTGGAAATCGCCCCCAAAGTAGTCGCTGTTGGTAATTTTTCCCTGCTCATCGGGCAGGTAATCGGGCATATCCTCCCAGTTCTCGTGGATCTTCCGCTCAGGGAAGAGGGAAGGATCCGGCAGCTTGGAGCGGCAGAAGCGATCCGGGAAAATCTGATACATTACCCCGCCGTCCAAAAAGGAGGGCTCATCGTAGACCTCCTCAAACACAGTCAGCTGCCAGAACTGGGGCGAAGCGGCGCCGATGACCCCCTCCGTGTTCTCCCCCTTGGTGATGGCCACCTCTCCCTGGGGAGACAGCGCCGTAAAGTGGTAAAACAGCAGGTTGGGCTCCTCCGGCGCAACGGTGACGCCGTACCAGTTGGCCTGTTTATCGCTGCGGATAAACTTCATGCCGAATACATGGGGGGCATCCCACTCATCCGCATGGTAAAACACCAACGACGGGGCATAGAGGCCCAATGTGTGGGACAGGCGGATGCGAAAGGTGACCGGTGTCTTGACCGAAACTGCGCCGAAGGGCTCCTTAAAGGGAGCGCTGCGGCTGTTATAGATACAGGACATTTGCTGGCTTCTCCTCCTTTGCCAAACCGGAGTTCAGGTCTGCCTGGAAAACCTCAAGAAAGCGGCGCTTTCCCTGGCGCCGCTTTCCGGATTGGCTTTTATACGTTCTCTTAGAGTCCCCAGATATCCCGCGCATAATCCTGGATGGATCGGTCCGCGCAGAAATAACCGGATTCCGCTATATTGATAAGCGACATCGAATTCCACTTGGACGGATTGGCATACAGCAGATCCGCCTTGCTGTGGGCCTGCCGGTAGGCCTGGAAATCCGCCAGAACCATATAGGGGTCGGCGTTTTTCAGGGAATTTCCAATCTCCTCAAAGCGCTGCCCTCCGATGCCGGAAAACAGCATATCCACACAGCTGCGGATTACCGGATCGGCGTTATACAGCTCCATGGGCTGGTAGCCCTGAGCCTTGCGGCGGTTTACTTCAGGGGTGCTCATCCCGAAGATGATGATATTCTCCGGGCCCACCGCGTCGTGGATTTCCACGTTTGCGCCGTCCATGGTTCCCAGGGTGATGGCGCCGTTGAGCATCAGCTTCATATTGCCGGTACCCGAGGCCTCAGTTCCCGCCAGGGAGATCTGCTCCGAAATTTCGCTGGCCGGCATCAGGATTTCGGAGAGGGTGACCCGGTAATCCTCCAGGTACACAATATTGAGCATCTTGCTGATGCGGGGATCCTTTCGGATTTCCTGGGAAAGGGTGCACAGCAGCTTGATAATCTGCTTGGCCAGATAGTAGCCCGGCGCAGCCTTGGCCCCGAAGATGAAGGTCTTGGGCTGAATCACCGCGTTGGGGTTATCCAGCAGGTACCGGTACAGGGAGAGGATGTGCAGCGCGTTCAGGTGCTGCCGCTTATACTCGTGCAGGCGCTTGACCTGTACGTCGAACACGGAATTGGGATCCACATCCACGCCGTAGTTTTTCTTCATATAATTGGAAAAGCGCACCTTATTCTGCAATTTGACCTTTGCCAGATTCTCCAGCACCGTTTTGTCCTCGGCATAGGGACGCAGCGCCGTCAGGCGGGACATATCCTTGAGATAGCCGTCCCCAATCAGGTCCGTTATCAGGCCGGTGAGCCCGGGGTTGGACTGGTACAGCCAGCGGCGGGAGGCAATACCGTTGGTGACATTTTTAAATTTAGACGGCTCGATGGCATAGAAATCCCGGAACAAGTCGTCCTTGATAATATCCGAGTGCAGCCGCGAGACGCCGTTGACGCAGTGGCTGGCATAGACGCACAGGTTCGCCATGCGGATTTGGTGGTTCTCGATGATGGACATCCTGGAAATGGTGGCCACGTCCAGATGGTGCTCCTCAAAGAGATCCCGGCAGAAGCGGCGGTTGATCTCCGCGATAATCTGGTAAATACGGGGGAGCAGGGTTTTGAAGAGATCCTCGTTCCAGGTCTCCAGGGCCTCGCTCATCACCGTGTGGTTGGTGTAGCCAAAGGTTCCCGTGACAATTTCCCAGGCCTTATCCCAGCCGTAGCCGCAGTCATCCAGCAGGATGCGCATGAGCTCGGGGATGGCCAGGGCCGGATGGGTATCGTTGATGTGGACGGCCATCTTCTCGGCAAAATTGTCCAGCGTGCCGTACACCGTCATATGGTTGTTGACAATATCGCCGATGGAGGCGCACACCAGGAAATACTGCTGCTTGAGGCGCAGCTCCTTGCCCTCCATATGGTTATCGTTGGGGTACAGCACCTTGCTGATGACCTCCGCCATGGAGTTCTGCTGCATGGCGGAGATATAGTCTCCCCGGTTAAACAGCTCCATATCCATGCCGGAGCTCTGGGCTTTCCAAAGGCGCAATAGGCTCACGCCCTCGCTCCGGAAGCCCGAAATATACAGATCATAGGGGACAGCCATAACCGTCTGGTAGCCGGTGTGGTTCACATGGTGGTAGTTGCGGTCCCAAAATTCCTCGATTCTGCCGCCGAAGTGGACCGGCACTGCCAGATCCGGCTTGGGGGTGAGCCAAACCTCGCCGCCCGGCAGCCAGTTGTCCGGAAGCTCGGTCTGCCAGCCGTCCACCAGCTTCTGCTTGAAGATGCCGTACTCATACAGGATGGAATACCCGGTGGCAGGGAAGTCCTGGGAGGCCAGGGCGTCCATAAAACAGGCCGCCAGCCGCCCCAGGCCGCCGTTGCCCAGGCCCGCGTCCGGCTCGCACTCAAAGAGGTTCTCCAGCTTGACCCCGTAATCGCTCAGAGCCTCCTGAAGCGGCTTTACAAAGCCCAGGTTGTACACGGAATTTTTAAGAGAACGCCCCAGCAGGAACTCCATACACAGGTAATTCACCTGCTTTTTGCCGTTGGAATGGCTCTTCGCCATAAACAGCTTGTGTTTTTCCTCCAGAATGTCCCGCAGGGTCATTGCGGCGGCTTTATAGAACATCTCGTCCGACGCCATCTCCGGGGTTGTATCCAGCGCATCGGACAGATTCTCCGCAATCTGCTCTTTAAAAAACTCCTTATTGTATAAAGGTGCCATAAAGTCAGCCTCTCTCTCATATTTCTTTGGGTATTATAGATAAAATAAAGTTTTTTCAAAACCCAGTTTATGTTAAGTATACATAATTCACAGGAATATTTCAATCTTTTTCTGGAAAAGAGAAGGTTAATTTTATTTTACAGCGAGGGAATTCGAGACTTTCCCCCAAAAAGGCTGAGGGTTTGGATTGGAGACTCTCCGCTATAAAACGGGACGTAACGCCTCTTTCTATTGGAGCGGGCCGGGCAAAGCAGGTTCTTTGAGCCCATTATCGGCAAGGCGCTGCCCAGAGAACGTACCATCCTGTTCCCGGGGCGAGGCCTTGCGGCTTCGGAACGCAGAGGGGGACTCCCCGCACAGCTTTTGAAACTGCCGGTTAAAGCTGGACTGGGAGGCATAGCCCACCATGAGGGAAATTTCCAAAATACTGCGGGAGGTGCTCTGCAAAAGGGAGCAGGCCGTGGAAATGCGTACCCGGTGCAGGTACTGCAGGGGGGAAATGCCCAGGGCGCTTTCAAACTGGCGGCGCAGGGAAGCCTGGCTCAGGTGAAACTGCCGGGCCAGCCAGTCCACAGAGATATCCTGGCGGTAGTTTTGGCTGATATAGTTGAGCACCGGGGCAACGGGCCGGATATCCCCCGGGGCCTTATTCAATTTGGCAGGGGTTCTGCGCAGGAATTGGCACAGGGCGCTTTCCAAAAGCCCCATGGCGCTCTGCAAATAGTATTGCTCTCTCCCGGAGAGCTCATGCACCGCCATATTCAGCAAAAAGACCAGCTCGTCCTGAGCGCCCAGGATATTCTTGCGGCGCAGCGTCCCCACGGGCTCCAGCAGCTGGGCCAGCGTCCTGTGCGTGTTGGGCAGCTTCAGCCAGGGGGCCAGGGTTAAAAATTCCCACTGGCTCCCGGCGCCGATACTGCGGGCCCGGTGAATCTGCCCGGGTAGCAAAATGGACGCGCAGGGCGCGCAGAAGCTGAACACCTCCCCATCCACAATAAAAACCCCGGCGCCCCGGCGGCAGAACCCGAACTCCAGACCGTCATGGTAATGCAGCTCTGTGATGGCGGAGGCCTCAGGGGAATGAGACGCCAGATGGACTCCCGGAGCCAGCAGCTGATCGGGGGAGCTGTCCAGGGAATCAAAGAGCTGCACCCTCACCTTATAATCCTGAAACAATGATTGATTCTGCATAGTTTATCCTCTTTTTTGCGTAGAAGTCTTCATTTTGCTGTGCTATTCTCATGGTAGAGTATATCGAAAAAAACCGGTGCTGTAAAGAAACCAACATCGCCCCAAACACAGAAAGGACTGGTGAACGCACAAATGAAGTACTTTGATAAGGACCGTGCCCAAACACTCGCCGAGCTGCTGGCGGAATACGCCAACCTGCAGAGCGAATACGACAACAGGGAGGGGGCCTCCCGGATCTATGAGAAGGCCCTGGAGGAACTGGAAGCCCGGATTGAGCAGCTGCGCACCCTGCCGCCCCAGGAGCAGCTGGCAGCCCGGGAACCCGACGGCTATGAGGAAATCCTGGCGCAGCGCCCCGAGGGGCCCCGGCGCCTGAAATGCCGCCTGGACGAGGCGCAGCTGCGGGAGAAAATGGCCGGGGCCGTTCTGGGACGGTTTGCCGCTTGTATGCTGGGCGTACCTGTGGAGGGCTGGCAGCCCAGCGACATTCAGGCCATGGCAAAGCAGTTCGGCGACGCCTTCCCGCCTGTGGACTACTGGTCGGGGGTGTATTACCCCGAGCGCCTGCAATATGACACCTGCCCCCGCTCCTGGTATGCCCGGCCCAACATCCACTGCGTATGTGTGGATGACGACATCAACTATTCCCTGGTGGACTTGATGATTCTGGAGCAATACGGCTTCTCCTTCACCACCCAGGATGTGGGCGAATTCTGGAAGGCCCATCTGGACGTGGCCTATACGGCGGAACGGGCCGCTTTGGATAACCTGAAGGCGGGCGTCCCCGCCCAGGAGGCGGCCATTCATCACAATCCCTATGTCCAGTGGATCGGCGCGGATATCCGTTCGGACGGATGGGCCTGGGCCTGTGCGGGAAATCCCGAGAAAGCGGCCGGGCTTGCCTGGCGCGATGCCTGGCTGACCCACCGCAGAAACGGCATCTATGGCGAGATGTACTTCGCGGCGGTACAGGCTGCGGTATTTGAAACCGATACCATCCTGGAGGCCCTGGAGCTGGGCCTGACAGAGATTCCCGCCCAGTGCACCCTGGCACAGGATATCCGCTGGGCTATCTCCCGAAGCCCTGAAGTCCGGGGCTGGGAGGACGCCCGCAAATTGGTGGACGAGCGTTTTGCCGGCATGAACTCCGTGCATACCAATAACAACGCCTGCCTGACCATCTTTGCCCTGCTCTTGGGCAAAAACGACTTTACGAAGACCATCGGCGAGGTTGTGGCAATGGGGATGGATAACGACTGCACCGCCGCCACCGCGGGCAGTATCCTGGGGGCCTACCTTGGAAAATCGGGGATTCCCCAGCACTGGATCCAGAACTTCAACAACACCGTGCTCACCTATATGAAGGGGATCCCGGAGTTAAAGCTGGACGATGTCATCGATCGCTTCACCGCACTGGCGCTGCAGACCCGACGGGAGGCCTGAGCCCTGCGGCAACGCCGGGCGCCGTATTTTCGGGATACCGCGTGCCGCGGCGGCAGGGCAGCCAGGGACATTCCCAACTGAAAAGGAGGACACTATGCCGATACTGAATTTCGGTTCCCTAAACCTGGATCACGTGTACAGTGTGGAACACTTCGTACGCCCGGGGGAGACTGTCTCCTCCCAGGATATGCAGTCCTTTCCCGGAGGCAAGGGCCTCAACCAATCCGTTGCCCTGGCTAAAGCCGGAGCCAGGGTATTTCATGCAGGCTGCGTAGGCCAGGACGGGGCCCTGCTCACCGATACGCTGGCCCAGTCCGGCGTGGACACCAGGCTGATCCATCAGGTCAGTATCCCAACCGGCCATGCCGTCATTCAGGTGGATGAAACCGGGCAGAACTGCATTCTTCTGTATGGCGGGGCCAACCGGGCCATCGGGCCGGAACAGATCCGCCAGACCCTTCTGGATTTTTCCCGGGAAGCAGGAGAACCCGCTCTGGTTTTGCTGCAAAATGAGATAAGCGGCCTGCCGCGTATCCTGGAACTCTGCCGCAGGCTGGGCCTGCCCACGGCGCTCAACCCATCCCCCATTACATCGGATCTGCCCGGGCTTCCCCTGGGCGAGGTCACTTGGCTGATTCTCAACGAACTGGAGGCCCAGGCCCTTCTGGGGGACAGCTCCTGTACCGGCGTTTCCGAAGAATCCATCGGCAAAATGCTCATCGGGGCGCTGGCCCAGCGGTATCCCCGGACAAACCTGGTTTTAACTCTTGGGGATCAGGGGGCGCTGTGCCGGCTGGCCGGGACGGACAATGGGATTCTGTATCAGCCTATCTTCCCGGTAAACGCCGTGGATACCACCGCCGCGGGGGACACCTTCACCGGGTACTTTCTACAGGGCATCTACAGCGGGCGCACTCCCGCCCAGGCCCTGGAGTGGGCCAGCGCGGCCTCCGCTTTGGCGGTTTCCCGCCATGGGGCGGCCCCTTCCATCCCCACGGCCCTGGAGGTCCGGGAATTTCTGCAAAGACGGGGATAACGGCAGGCCAAACGGTCGCTCCCATATTCCGGCCGCCGTCATAGTCCCAAGATTCCCAAGGGGGACCTCCCGTTTTTTAAAATGATTCCAGAATTGTTTATCCGGAAAAGCGTCGCCTCCCGTTTTAGCCTAAAAACGGGAGGCGACGTATTATATCCTCCATCCGGCAGCTGTAGAAAACCCTATCAGTCCACCATCATCTGGATTTGCGGGGAAAACGGAATCAGCTGGGCTGTCCGGGCCAGAAAATCCACCCGGTATCCGGTGCCGTTCCCATGGAAAAATCCTGTGCGGGGCTCTACCTTGACAAAACACATCTGCTCGTCTGCTTCATCGTTATGGGCAAAATACCAGGGCGCGAATACCTCGGTGAGCTTTTGGCGAATCTCCCGGTTTTGCTCCAACAGCGGGTGCCCGGCATTAAAGGCCGTTCCCTCAAAGATATGAAAGCCATTGCACAGGGACACCCGGGGATTTTCCTGCAGCTGCCTGACCTTGTTGGAGATCCCATGGGTCACAATCCAGAAGGCGCCCTGCCAGTAGCAGGTATCCACCACCCGCTGCGACGGAATATTCTCCACGCAGGTTGCAAGCACAAATGTATAATCCCGTTCGAAGAGTTCCCGTAAAACTCTTTGGCTCGTTTCATAATCCGTCATTCCAGCGCTCATCCTTTCATTTTCGAAAAACAGTCCGGTACTCCCGGCGTACCCTGGGGCCGAATCCATACCCGCTTTCATTTTACCAGCAATCCGTTTTCCCGTAAACTCAAATTAACCGGGCCGCGGCGGTAAAATTCACGCGGAGCGTGAATATCTTGGAGTTTTGCTCACCGGCCCGAAAGTGCGGCCGGTGTTTGGCGGGGCCAAACCGCAAAACGTCCCGGTTTAGTTCAGGCCTTTTTGTGATACAATGTTCACGGGACGTGAATATCTGGGAATTTCGCTCACCGGGTCCGAAGGCATGGCCGGTGTTTGGCGGGGCCAAACCGCAAAACGTCCCGGTTTAGTTCAGGCCTTGTTTGTGATACAATGTTCACACAGATACGAAGTGTGTGATTGAAAGAGAGCTCCCCGGGCAGGGGATTCCCCATAGCTTCTCTATATGAAAACGAAACTGGGAGGATATGTATGAAACCGACTATCTTTTGGGATTTTGACGGTACCCTGGCCTGGTGCGATCACATCTGGAGCAACAGTATCCTGAAAGCTATCCGCCGGGTAAATCCCGGTACCCCCATTACTTTGGAGGAAATCCGCGCCCTCAACAACAGCGCCTATCCCTGGAGCACCCCGCAGGAGCCCTGGGGTATTTTAACGCCGCAGAACTGGTGGGGCCGCCTGGCAGATTCCTTTGAGGAGCTGCTCCGCCATCTGGGGGAGACCCGTTCCAACGCCCGCGCGGCCAGCGTCCTGATTCGGGAAACCATTCTGGATCCCAGCCAATATCATCTGTACGGGGACACTGTCTATGCCCTGCAGGAAAGTTTAAAGCGGGGATATCAGAACATCCTTCTCTCCAACAACTATCCCGAGCTGGAGGAAATCCTGGGCGCTTTGGGGCTGCGGGACTATTTCTCCGCCCTGGCAGTCTCTGCCCTGGCGGGCTTTGAAAAGCCACGGAGAGAATTGTTTGACTACGCAAAGGAACTGGCGTCCAACCCACAGCACTGCATCATGGTGGGGGACAGCATTCCGGCGGATATTCAGGGAGGCAATGCCGCCGGGATGTTTACCATTCTGGTACACCAGGGCCAGTGCCCCGAGGCCGCGCGCTGCTGCCAAACCCTGGCAGAGATTTTTTCTTCCCCGCAGGGGCTTCCCTTTTTGCCGGCAGAACAGGACTAGCCCGGAAGAAAAAGAAAAATTTTAATGGATAACCAGGAGGTTTTGAGAGATGGAGCACGAAGCAATCATCGCGGCCAACAAAGACTATTGGAACGGCCATGCGGATCTGTGGTTTGGTACCACGGCCCTGCCCCAATACGGGGTAAAATTTGTCACGGAGGAGGATCTGCACTTCTTCCGAGAGGTTGCCGGAAAGCGGGTCTTGGAAATCTGCTGTGGCAGCGGCCATTCGCTGAAATATCTGGCAGAGCGGGGCGCGGGGGAGCTTTGGGGTGTGGATCTCTCCCAGAAACAGCTGGAGAACGCAAGGGCATATCTGGCTCAAAACAAAATTACAGCAAAGTTGATTTGCTCGCCGATGGAGGCCGAACTGGAGGTACCAAAGGGATATTTTGACTATGTATATTCCATCTATGGTATTGGCTGGACAACGGATTTGGAGGGTACCTTTCAAAAAATTGCCTCCTACCTGAAACAGGGCGGCTGTTTCATCTTCAGCTGGCACCATACCTTAAACTACTGCGTGGCCTGGGACTGTTCCAAACGACAGGAAGTGATTGAGGATCAAAAGCTGGTCTTTCACAGGAGCTACTTTGACGAATCCTATTTTCAAATGCCGGTTCACGACAGCCAGATCATCCTGTGCAACCGCAAAATCTCCACCTATGTCAATGCGCTGGCAAAGGCAGGCTTTGTGCTGGAACAGATGGTGGAACAGAACGAGGACGCGGTGCTG
The DNA here is from genome assembly GCA_021771035.1 of Marvinbryantia formatexigens. Lineage (GTDB taxonomy): Bacteria > Bacillota > Clostridia > Oscillospirales > Ruminococcaceae > CALXEM01. The sequence goes on from JAETPU010000010.1 coordinate 65,354, forward strand.
CAATCCGATGATTCCGACGAAAAAAACCGGAAGGCAAGGATGGTTCCCCTCTCTGTCTGCTTTAAGGCGAGAAAATTGTAATGTTTCGTTTCAACCGGTTTTTTCCTGTGCAGTCCTCCCAACAGCGCTTAATGAATACCATCCGCTTGCAATTCCGGAAAGGCAAGAAAGACCTCCTGCGCAAAAACGCAGGAGGTCTTTCTTGTATCCTTGCCACAGCAGTTGTGTCTCCGGGTCGGTTCAGAACAGGCCTATGGCAGTTCCGGCAGGAATATCCGCAAACGGCATTAAACCGGAGCAACTGCTTTTGTGCGCATGACGCGGCGAAGGAAAAAGCAGAACCAGACGGTTATGATGACGCCCTTGAGGATACTGGAGATGGAGATGCTCCACCACACGCCGCACAGCCCCAGCGCCGTAGAGCCCAGCAGCATCGCCAGGGGAATCCTGGCGGCAGTGAAGGTCACACTGACCAAAGAGGGCGGGAAGGTTTTCCCCATCCCGGAGAACGCGCCTCCGGTGACGGATTCCATACACATGAACAGCTGGCTGAAGCCTAAAATAGAAAGGTATTCAATTCCCATGGGCAGGACCTGCGGATCCTGAATAAAAATCTGAAACACCGGCCCCGGCAAAAACAGGAGCAGGCAGGAGGAGAAAACGCCCCAAATCATCATCAGCCCCAGAGCGCTCTGGTATCCCTTCTTTGCCCTGTGGAGGTTGCCTGAACCGTAGTTCTGCGCCACGAAGGAATTCACCGCCGCGCCAAATCCGTCCGCCGTCATCCAGGAGATGGATTCAATCTGGCTGCCCACCTTCTGCACTGCCACCGCCGCATCGCCAAAGCCCGCGATAAGCCGTGCGATCACCATAGAAATTCCGGAAAACATCAGGGTCTGCACCGCAGGGGGCAGGCCGATTTTTGCAATCTCACCCCAAACCGAAAAATTGGGCCGGCGAAACAGCCGTACCTGGGAAAAGAGAACCGAGTCCTTGAGGGCATAAAGCAAAAACAGGATGGTGACCAGCAGCTGCGCAATCACCGTTGCCACTGCGGCCCCCGCAACTCCCATATGGAATGTGAAAATCAGCACCGGATCCAGGACAATATTCAGGACAAGGCCTGCAGTGGTGGCTAAAAAGGGAGTCCGGCTGTTGCCGGTGGCCGTGATGAGCCCAGTAAACAGCTGATTGGCAAAGGAGCAGATTGTCCCTAAGCTCACCAGGCGCAGATAGGTTTGGGCATCCGCGACGGTCTGCGGGTTATTGAGCCTGAAAAAGCCGATGAGCGGGCCTGTGGCCACCATCATCAGAATCGTGTACATAAACGCCAGCCCCAGGGACATCTGAAAGGCGTTCTGCGCATATTGTGCCGCCTCCCGGGGCTTTTTTGCGCCCAAAAGCTGTCCCACCTTCACCTGTCCGCCCATACGGCCCAGCATCACCAGGGTTTCGGACATCCACATAAACATACCGGCCGCACCGACAGCCGCCACGGCGTTGCTGCCCACGCGCCCAATCCAGATCATATCGATCATGTTATAGGCCATCTGAATTAGCGACGTCCCCATAATGGGCAGGGCCAGCTTTGTCAGGGAGGCAAAGATATTCCCCTCCAGTAAATTGATGTGCTTACTCATGTTACACGGCTGTCCTTTCCTGGAATTCCTCCATAATGCGGTACATTTTTCCGAATCCATCAAACCTTTTCGTACAAAAAGAGATGCCGGCTCAGCACGATTCTGGACACGCATCCAGAATGAATTCCTTGAGCCCGCGCCTGCTCTGCAAAACAAAAAACCCCTATTCAGCCCGGTCCAGGGGGCTGCGCTGGGATTTTCCCGATTTCTCATCGATAGCTATACTGTTACTGTAGCATATCCGCAAATCACTTTCAACACCCCAGCCCAGGAAGCGCCGCCGACAAAGGACGCCCGCTCCCTCTCAGGCGCGGGCGTAAACCGGTTTGTTTTTCAAGGTGTCATTATCAGTATGCGGTCCTGTTCCTTACAGACAAATTCCCTTTTGCAGCAGGATCCGCCTGATTTCCCCCACCGGGAACCCCACTACATTGCAGTAGTCCCCAACGATTCCTTTTACAAAGACACCCGCCCGGCCCTGGATACCGTACCCGCCGGCCTTATCAAAGGGCTCGCCGGAGCGGATATAGGCTTCAATTTCCCGGCTTGACAGAGAATAGAACTCCACCTGGGTGGTTTGGGTAAAGGAGGCCTCCCATCCGGGGGCCTTCAGGCATACGCCGGTTTTCACCTGATGAACCTGCCCGGAGAGCGCTTCCAGCATCCGGCGGGCCTCCCTATCATCCCGCGGCTTACCGAAGATCACATTGCCCTGCAGCACTATCGTATCCGCACCGATAACCAGGCATTCCGGATACCTGGAAAACACCTCCCGGGCCTTTTGTACGGCCAGGTACCGGGCGTGCTGGGCGGCGGGAAGCCGGGGAGGCACCTGCTCGGGGCCCTGTGCGGGGCAAATCTGAAACGAATCCGTCAGCATCGCCATCAACTCCCGGCGCCGGGGAGAGGCGGAGGCCAATATAATCTGCACAGCCAGCCCTCCTAAAACCGGCGGGCCAAAGGCCGCCAGATGAGAATACACACAAAGATGCAGAGAATCTGCGCCACATTGATGCCGATTTCCAGCCCAAACGCCAGACGGATTACGGACAAATCCAATACTACCGGGCTTCCCACATCGATTCCCAGGGTCTTTCCATAGGCCAGCCACTGTAAAAACGGCACTCCGGCGCAGAAATTTGCCAGGACCGCGCCCAGGATAATCCCAGCCAGTACCATGAACAGTAAGAGGATATTTTTCTTATTCATTGCCCAGTCCCTCCCTGTTTCCATAGAGAGTTTCATTGATCCCGGTGGATCCAAACCCTCCGGTGCCCCGCTGGGAATCCTCCAGGCTCTCGCAGGGGACAAATTCCACCTGCTGCACCGGCGCAATCACCATCTGGGCAATCCGATCCCCGGGCTCGACGGTAAAGGGCTTATCAGACAGGTTATGCAGCCCCACGCACACCTCGCCCCGGTAGTCGGAATCCACCACGCCCACGCAGTTGGCCGGGACAATCCCCTGTTTAATTGCCAGTCCGCTTCTGGCATAGAGAAAGGCCGCCAGATGGGCGCCGGGCAGCTGGATTGCCAGCCCGGTGGGGATTAGCTGGGTTTGCGAGGGGAGAATGGTGACCGGCGCCTGAAGGCAGGCAAAGAGATCATACCCCGCGCTGCCCGGTGTGGCCTGTTTGGGCGCCTTGGCACCGTCGCGCAGAGCGGTAAATTGTATGGTGATCATCAGGTGATTCCGCCTTTCCAAAATAAATAGTAAAGATAATCAATCCGAAGGTTCCAACACTCAAACAGCTTCCGTACTCCCTTGAAGGGGATACCCAGGCTGTTTTCAGCTCCCCGGATGCGGGCGTCCAAGGATGCCGCACCGATATGAAAGAGCCTCCATCGTCCAATTGGATAACGGCCTGCCCGGGCAGGCGCATCATCTCCTCCTGCATATTCGTAAGGAGAAAGGAACATTTTCCGCCTTGTTTTTTACCATTCGGCAAGTATACGGGAGCAAGAGCGGCACCGCGCCTGGATAGGCAGCCCCAAACGAGGTCCCGCTAAAGCCTTTCACGCCGCAGGCGGGGAAATTCCGGCAAATAAACCGTGCCCTCCCAGCCTTCGGGCAAAAAACCGCGTTCTATACAGGTTTCGGCTCTCCGCTCAAGCCTCCTAACCGGCAAGTCTCCTCCTCGGGGCGGTGTAATGCCGATTATAAAAGATTTCTATAATAGAGCCCCCGGGTGATATTCTCCCGGTGCCCGGAATGAACATATTCCTCCACAATCCGGGATGCCTCCTCAGGCGTTTCCCGGGTGAAATACAGCGTTAAAAAGTCAAATTGATTCAGTTCCCCCAGGCGATCCGCCAGATAGAGGGGCCTGGAATTGAGCAGTTCCACCGCGCCCGAGGCCCAGGGGAACGCCTCCCCGCCGGTATTTTTAGGGCACTCCACGGGGAAATGGATTCCCTTGCGGTCACAGAGCTGGCCCCTGGCTTTGCATTCCTTACAGCCGGTTTCAATTTTCACCGGACAGTTGCGCATCAGCATCAGCGGAAGCCGGCCATAGGCCAGGATGCCGCAGGGGATGGGGGACTCAATCCGGCCCAGCTGACTGAGCGGGGACTCAAAGGAAAGGGTCAGCTCCGCAAACCCCAGCCGGGCCAGCTGGGAAGCACTCACGGAATTGGCGGCATTGAGCCCAAATCCCCCGCATGGGATAAGCCCCGCCTGCTGTGCCAGGGTAAGCGCCCCCAGGTTTTGGCACAGAGCATACCGGACCCCCGCCGTGCGAAGGCCCTTCAGGTGTTCCAATAGGGCCGCTTCCCCTTCAAACACAGCCCGGGGAATGGCCGCCATCAGCTTGTGGGCATCGGGCAGTTCCCGAACCCGCTGGGGCGTTAGGCACTGAGCCGGAAGGATCATCCTCTCAAGGGACTCCCGCTGGCTCCCGGTAAGGTCTTCCAGCTGCCGCAGGGAGGAAAACCTCGCCCGCAGTGAGGGGGGAGAGGATACGGGATGCCCCTGAAGCCAGCAGGGATCCAGGTTTACAGCCCCAGCAGACGGGGGCGCCTTTTGGCGCAGGGCACTCAGCTGCTCGACCGCCTGGCGGCGCAACGAGTTCAGCTGGGAAGCGGGCAGCATCAGTCCATCCTGAACCTGCACCCGGGCCTCTGTTATAAAATAGGGGGTTCCGCCCAGCTTGGACAGGTTCTGCTGGGCGCGCTGGGAAGTGGTGGGGTGTTCCCGGGCAAGCTGCGGGATTTCCCCGCTCACCGCGGATTCATGGCCCGCCGTATCCCGTAAAATCAGGCGCATGGGCTCCTGGCTGCGGGCAAAAAATTCCATCGTGAGCGGCACCAGGGGAGTCTCCCTGTCATACAGCCGGGCCAATTCCTTTAAGACCTGGCTGCTGGCGGCCAGCACATCCTCCTTTTGGCGGATTCCAAACATCTGCGCTCCAAGGTGCCCCTCCCAGTAGCCGTCCGTAAACCCGCTGCGGGAAAAAACGGCTTCCAGGGGCTCAAGGTCGATCTCCTCTTTGGCTGCGGCCTGTTTGGCGGCCCGCACCGCCGCCGCGATATATTCCGGACGCTTCATGCGCCCTTCAATTTTCGCGGAGGTGACCCCCAGGCTCTCGAGCTCCCTCAGCCGGGGAATCAGGGAGAGGTCCTTGAGGGAGAGGTTATGCCGCCCGGGTTCCTTTGCAAAGAAGGGCAGACGGCAGGGCTGGGCGCACAGCCCCCGGTTTCCGCTGCGCTCCCCCAGCATAGCGCTGAGGTAGCACTGCCCCGATACGCACATACACAGGGCGCCATGCACGAACACTTCCAGCTCCATGGAGGTGTTTTGAGCGATAAAGGAAACCTCCTTCGCGCTGAGCTCCCGCGCTAAAACCACCCGGGAAAAGCCCAGTTTCTCCAACTGGCGCACCCCCGAGAGATTATGGATACTCATCTGTGTGGAGGCGTGCAGGCGCAGGGAGGGGCAGCAGCGGCGCACCAGGGCCGCCACTGCCAGATCCTGCACAATCACGGCATCCACACCGATGTCCGCAGCCAGTTGAACCGCCTGAACCGCCTGGGGCAATTCGGACTCCAATACCATGATATTTAAGGTGAGATAAATTTTGACCCCGCGCTCATGGGCATAGCAGACTATGTCCCTCAGCTGCTGCCCGTCAAAATTTGCGGCATTTCTGCGGGCGTTGAGGAACTTGGAGCCCAGGTACACCGCGTCAGCCCCGCACCGGACAGCTGCCAGTGCCGCCTCATAGCTGCCGGCCGGCGCCAGAATTTCCAGGCTCATTCCTCTTCTCCGTCGCCGGGAAGATCCATGGCGGTCTGTCCGGCGGCCATCTGGCTGCGCAGATCTTCAATCTCCCGCTGCAGCCGCTGTGTCTCCTCCCGAGCTCTGGCGGCATCCGCCAGATAATCGGTCACCTGGCCCCGCAGGTGATCGGCGTTGTTTTCCGCTTTGTGATACCGATCCGAATAGCTCATGGCACACAGTACCAGGGCGTCATAGGCCGCCACATTCCCCTCCTGGACTAATTGGCGCACCTGCTCGTCCAGCTCCTGGGCCAGCTGCTGAACATAGCTTTCCTCCTCCGGCGTCGCCAGGGTATAGTTGGTCCCCATAATTTGAATTTTAACCCGGTTCATGTTATCCTCTTCCTTTCCGCAGCGAAGCATTCCCATGCTTTCCAACGCTGCCCGGCTGTTTATCGGCTAACTTATCAATCAAAAGCAAAAGACCGCCCGCGCAGGCTGTCTCAGGCGGCAAAGCCCGTGAGCCAGCCTGGACTGGAGCGCCCGACGCAGCAGACAGAGCCTTTCTATCTGCTTTCCCGGCGGATGCGGATTAGGCGCAGGGTGTCCTGGTACAGGGGAGTATCCGCAGACAGATCGATCATAAGCCAGCGCTGCCCATTGCCCTCTTTTGTGTTTTGATAGAGCGTCTGCATTTCTTCAGAAAACTGCGGCATCAGGCGTTGCACCATTTCTTTTCTCCCCACTACCACCAGGACGGTAAAATATCCCTCCTTGGGATAGACCACACACAGGGATTTTCCGGCTTTTTTGAGTTTGAGATTCCAGCCGGGAGCCCACACGTCCCTGCTGTACTCGATTTTACACAGCGCCTGATATTCCTCCATCATAAACTCATAGAACTGATCAAACAGGCGGCTGCCCACATATGCGCGCAGTTCCTCTATCGAAGGCGGATAGCTGATATCCCTCAAATCCAAGCCCATACGCTGTGCCCCTCCTTCTGTCCACCTGTTTCTTTTCCCCAAAATATCCGCCGGCGGCCCCAGTGCGGGCCAATCATATCAAAAATCAATATCCTGTCTCATTATAATACAGATTTCCCCCTTTTCAAAGAGGCATCCGGCAGGATATGGGGATTTTATCACGGGATTTGCGGTTCCTGTACCCAGTTTGACAAAATCCGCTTGACAAAACTCTTTGAGACGGTATACTGAATGAAGATGGCTTGTCCCGATACCGCCGCAGGTTCCGAAGAAGCTGCGGTTCCCTGACACATTCGTCCTGAAGGCGGAGAACGGGGAAGTGGGAGCATAAAAGCCAGGATAGGCAGGGAAGGAGTTCCTTGCAAGCGGTTGGCGATCCTCGGATCCCAATTCTTTGAGTATTCCATGAGGGTTGCAGCCACAGAAGTGAAATGAGATCAAGATGGACCAGCAGGTCGTTCGCCGCCCAGCGGCTTTCGATTTGCCGGTTTTTTTGTACCATGAAAGAAAACCGTTGGGTGCTCAGACCCATGCAGCAAAAAACAGGCAGCGTGGCTTTCGTATGGAACTGTCAAAACGCTTCTGTCTTGTCCGTGGAGAGCCGTTCCCGTACACAGACAAGGGGATCGAGTCCAATTCATGGAGAATAACCTTGTCTTACTCTTCGTTCATTCACGCCAAAGAAAGGAAAATCAGCTGTTATGAAACACTTTTCTATCAAAAATTTAATTCTCGCGGCGCTCTTTTTAGCCCTGGGCATCCTGCTGCCCATGCTGTTCCATGTGGTGGGGGCCGGAAGCGCCTTTTTGCCCATGCACATCCCGGTTCTGCTGTGCGGGCTTATCTGCGGATGGCAGTACGGCGCCCTGTGCGGCTTTATCGTCCCGCTTTTGTCCTCCCTGTTCACCGGGATGCCGCCTATTTTCCCAACAGCCCCCGCGATGATGCTGGAGCTGTGCGCCTATGGCGTGATGACCGGCCTGCTTTACCGCCGGGCAAAACAGAACATCTATGTGTCTCTGATTGGCTCCATGCTGGCAGGACGCGTGGTATCCGGCCTGGCAAACGCCGTATTCATGGGGATGGCGGGCAAGGCCTATGGCTTTTCGATGTTTCTCACCGGAGCCTTCGTCACCGCCCTGCCGGGTATTGTCATTCAGTTAATCGCCGTGCCGCTGATTGTGATGGCCCTGGAAAAGGCCCATGTCTTGGAAAAGCCCCGTCAGCTGGCTTAGGTTCCCGGTTCCCGCAGCCTTCAAAAACAGCCTTCCGAGCCGGGAGAGCCCGGGGCTCTCATGAGGGGCAGAGCTGCCCGCGGAAGAATGCCGCCGGCTCAATGGAAGGTTTCGATTTTCCTTACCGTGGGCAGGGAACCCGTATCACTCACCATGACCTAACACAAAAGTTCCGGAAAGGAGACTGCAACTTGCTGCCTGATACCAACACAATCCGCACCTTTTTTGAACAGAGGGCACACAATTGGGATGAAACCTGTACCCATGACCCGAAAAAAATTGCGGCTATCGTATCCCTGGCCGGGATCCACGAGGGGGACCGCATTGTGGATATCGCCTGCGGAACAGGGATTTTATTCGACCAGCTGCTCTCCTATGCCCCCAGCGAGCTGGTAGGGCTGGATCTCTCCCCGGCGATGATTGCCAAAGCCCAAGAGAAGTTTACGGATCCCCGGCTGCGGCTTTTGGCCCAGGACTTTCTGGAGTTTGAGGAAACCGGCTTTCAGCTGGCTACACTCTACAGCGCCTATCCCCACTTTCCCGATAAAGAGCGCCTGGCCAGAAAGCTCTGGGAGGTTCTTGCACCGTCGGGGCGCCTGATGCTGGCCCATTCCCAGAGCCGCCACATCATTAATGGGCGGCACGACGCCAGTTTAGCCAAGGCAATCTCTGTGGGCCTTCGCCCGGTGAACGAGGAGTCCCAGGTGTTTTCCCCCTATTTTGAGCTGGATATTCTGGCGGACACCCCGGACTTTTACATCCTGTCCGGCATCCGCAGGGATACGGCTGTGCCATTACAGGCACAAAACGCATAAAAACGCCTGCCATGGATTCCCGTAACGGGAATTTTAGTTACGAAATCCCCTCCATCATACCGATACCGGTGCGATGGAGGGGATTTTTCCATGAAGCTGTATGAGAAAAGGATAAAAACAGCGCGGAAACGGTTCCTGCCGCAATGTGCTCTGGCCTGCCGGTTTCTTATCCGGCCTCAGTTTTGGAGGGCCTCCCGCGTCTTTTCAGCGCTGCCTTGGAGAGCAGCCCCGCTCCCAGGAGAACGACACCGGAACAGGCAAGCCCGGTGTTCCAGTGATCCCACAGGGGACGCAGCAGATTGGGGGAGAGATAGATCCCCTGCCCGTACAGCTGGGAATCCACCCAATACAGTAAATCCGTATAGGAATAGGACGAATGCCGGGATGTTTCCAATTCCGCCCGGATGAGAGTATTGGCATACCTCTCGATTCCAGGGTTCTGTTCCTCACACTGCCGCCAAATGCTGCGGATATCCTCTGTTCTTACAAAATACAGTTCCTGGTACACAGGTTTTTCTACATCCGCATACCGCAGAGGGACTGCATACCGCCACTGGGGATCCTGAGTGGGGAGCGTAATAACACCGAAGCCCACCTGCATCGTAAATTCATATTGCTTTCCCAAGCTGCCCACCATGCAGGGTTCCCCGGCCTGTATGGTCATAACCGGCGGGGATTCCCCCCGATCCCGGTAATAGCAGACGGGGGATTCCAAGGAAACCGTGGGGGATGGGGTACGGCTGAATTGAGATTGTTTCAGAGTTTTTGAGTTGGCGGTCAAACATTCGAAGCCATAGATAGGAAACAGGATTTTTCCCATTTCCACTCCGGTGGAGTAGGGCAGATCCGCCCACTTGGCTGGAATCTGAGCCTTGCTCTCCTGCTCGGAACGAACAAAGTCCTCCATCATTCTGTTTTGCAAAGCAGCAACGGGGACTTTCAGGAGGGAAGCAGACAGCAGCAGGAGGCCTGCAAGCATGATTCCAAAAGGAAACTGAAGCTTCTGTATCCTCTTTTTCATAAGTCCACCTTACCTTTCGGAACAAACGGTATCGTTCAATTTGAAACTGTTTTTACCGTGAAGCCCTGTGAAGTGACAGTATAAACAGGCGTACCGAACATAGCTGCACTCTTTTGGTGGTTGGCTGATTGATTCATTTTAAGTATACTATGGATAGAAAAATAATCCAATCGTTCTTAATAATTCATAAGAATGATATCAAAAAAAGAGAAAGGCATCTGCCTTTCTCTTTTTTTGAGGGTACTATCAGTTTTTCAGCTTGGGAGAAGGCGGGCCGCCCGGCGGCCGGGGACTTCTTCCAAAATGCAGCGCCGCGGGTTCGGTTGCTCCCCGGGCAGGAAAACGCAAATTGTATCACTTTGGCAGCAAAGGGATGGTATCCCCCGGTTATTTTGCGCAGCCTTCGGATTAATCCTCAGCGCCGTCGCCGCCCGGCTCCTGCTGGGGCTCGACGGAGGCCTGAGCCTCGGGAAGATCCAGCTGCTGGGCCTTGGGCTCGCCGCTGTCGTCCTCCTCCTTCTCCGCCCGGGCCAGGGTGACCACGCGCCCAGTATCGGAGACACGCATTACGCGCACGCCGCCGGCATAGCGGGACTGCACGTTAATCTGCTCCACCGGGATGCGGATAATGACGCCCTCATCGGTGATGATGATGATATCGTCCTGCTCATCCACGGATTTAATCCCGGCAACCAGGCCCTTCTCCTCGCTGACCTTATAGTTGAGAATTCCCTTACCGGCACGGGACTGCACCCGGTAATCGCTCAGGCGGCTGCGCCGTCCAAGGCCCTTCTCTGTGACGGTGAGGATTGTGGAGCCCTCCCGGATGCGGGCCATGCCCACAACCTCGTCGCCCTCCTCCAGGCTGATGGCGCGCACACCGCGGGCAGTCCGCCCGATGGGCCGCGCGTCCGTCTCATGGAAGCGGATTGCCATACCGTTTTTGGTTGCCACCAGAAGATCCTCCTGGCCGCTGGTGAGGCGTACCCACGCCAGCTCGTCGCCGTCGTCCAGGTTGATGGCAATCAGCCCGCTCTTGCGCACATTGCGGTAGGCGCTCAGCTGAGTCCGCTTGATGATACCGTTTCGGGTGACCATACAGAAGTACTGATCCTCATCGAAGTCCTTGACGCGGATCATGGAGTTGACCTTTTCATCCGCCTCCAGCGGCAGGAGGTTGACGATATTCACGCCGCGGGAGGTTCTGGAGCATTCGGGCACCTCATAGCCCTTGAGCTTATAGATCCTGCCCTTATTGGTAAAGAAGATGACATATTCGTGGGTGGAGCAGATAAACAATTCCTCCACAAAGTCCTCCTCCCGGCGGGTCATGCCGGAAATTCCCCGGCCGCCCCGGCGCTGGGTTTTATACACATCCATAGGCTGGCGCTTGATATACCCGAAGTGGGTGAGGGTGAGCACACAGTCCTCCACGGGGATGAGATCCTCAATGTCCATCTCTCCGCTGACGGATTCGATGGAGGTGCGGCGCTCATCCTTGTATTTTTCCTTGAGGGCGCCCAGTTCCTCCTTGACGATATCGTAGACCTTGCTCTCATGGGAGAGAATATCCATCAGCTCCTCGATCCGGCTCAGCAGCTGGGCCAGTTCCTCCTCGATTTTATCCCGTTCCAGGCCGGTGAGCTGTCCCAGGCGCATCTGCACGATGGCGGTGGCCTGCACTTCGCTCAGGCCAAAGCGCTCCATCAGGGCGCTGCGGCCCTCGGGGATGCTCTTGGAGGCGCGCAGAATCGCCACCACTTCGTCGATAAAGTCCAGGGCAATCTTTAATCCTTCCAGGATGTGGGCGCGGTCCTGGGCCTTTTTGAGCTCGAAGCGGGTACGGCGGGTAATCACGTCAAACTGGAATTTGATATACTGATCCAGCAGCTCCCGCAGGGACATGACCTTGGGCACCTTGCCGTCCTTTAGGGCCAGCATAATGACGCCCACGGTCTCCTGGAGCTGGGTAAATTTATACAGCTGGTTTAAAATGATGGACGCGTTTGCATCTCGTTTTAAATCCACCACGATGCGCATACCGTCACGGTCGGACTGATCCATCAGATCGGCGATGCCCTCGATGCGTTTTTCCTTGACCATGTCGGCGATGCTCTCGATAAGCCTGGCCTTATTGACCATATAGGGCAGCTCCGTGATGACAATGCGCTCCCGGCCGTTTTTGCCCTCTTCAATTTCGGCACGGCCCCGCAGGATAACGCGGCCGCGGCCTGTGGCATAGGCGGCGCGCATCCCGGAACGGCCCATAATGATGCCGCCGGTGGGGAAATCCGGGCCCTTGATGTGGTCCATCAGTTCCTCCAGGGAGGCCTCGGGATTATCGATCAGGCAGGTGACGCCGTCGATAACCTCCTTGATATTATGGGGCGGGATATTGGTGGCCATACCCACGGCGATACCGGTGGAACCGTTCACCAGCAGGTTGGGGAACCGGGAGGGGATGACCTCGGGCTCCTTGAGGCGGTCGTCATAGTTGGAGACAAAATTGACGGTATCCTTATCGATATCCGCCAGCATCTGCATGGAGATTTTGCTCATTCTGGCCTCGGTGTACCGGTAAGCAGCCGGCGGGTCGCCGTCCACGGAGCCGAAGTTTCCGTGGCCGTCCACCAGGGGATAGCGCAGGGAGAAATCCTGCGCCAGGCGCACCAGGGCGTCATAGACGGACATATCTCCATGGGGATGGTAGCGTCCCAGCACGGAACCGACGGTATCCGCACATTTGCGGTATGCCCGATCCGGATACAGCCCGTTTTCATACATGGTATAGAGAATCCTTCTGTGGACCGGCTTTAAGCCATCCCGGGCATCGGGCAGCGCACGCGCCACAATGACCGACATGGAGTAGTCCAAAAAGGATTTTTTCATTTCTCGTTCAATGTCTACCGGAATGATATTGGAGCCTTCTGAAAACATGTATTCACCTTCATTTTACTTTCCATCAACAGTTCTAGGGGCGTTTGGGTTTCGCTTGACGGCGCTTGGGTTCCTTGACCCGGCCGATTTGAGGGGCGGCGCCGGTTTTCGTCCCGGGTTCCCCCTGGGCGCCGGCCTCGGGCATGGGGTGAAACCGCTCTCCCAGTTTCTCAGCCAGCCCTTCATTCAGGGTTTCCCTGAGTTCCCGGGTGAGCTTGCGTTTTGGCAGGCAGAACATCCTCTTTTTGCCCGGATACAGGATGTATTGGAATTCGTCCTCGTAGACGGAGAAATCCAGATTGGTATAGGTGGTTTCAAAGTGCTGTGCCCCGTATCCTATCAGTACTTTATCATCTAAAAAATCCAAAGTGTAGACAGCATCCTGTTTTTCAATATTGCGTGCCGCCTGTTTCAGGGAGAAAAACGGCATTTCCCAAATGACGGCGACGATACCCAGGCAGAGAATGCCCAAAATGAGCCCCAGCTTATAGTCCCGGCTGAGCAGGTAGGACACAAAGAACCCCACTGCCAGCACGCCGAAGGCAACGGACTGGATGACTTGTTTTTTCTTGCCGCGCAGCTGGTGATCCCTCTGGAGTGCGCGGAGAATATCGTCAAAAATCAGCTTGTACTTGACATATACACGCTTCATGGATTCCCGGCTCCTTTCTTTACGCTGCTGACCGGCACGCCGCACCGATCGTGCAGTTCGGTGAGAAACGCCGAAAACTCCTGCTGCTGCGGGGCTGTCACCTGGGCAGGGAGCAGGATGCATTTTTTGCTTTTGAGGATAAACACGGTGAGTTCGGGCGCCTGGAGCACCTCGGCGATTTCCTCCCAGGGGAGAAACTGGCTGGTCTCATAGGACTGCTCCGCCACGCCCTCCTCATACAGGCGCAGATGGATATCGTGATTGAGGTAGAGATTTTTTTCATACTGCTTGGCAGCCGACTTTTTCAGCTGGGAAGGGAAAATAAACCGGTAAAAGCACAGCCCATAAGCCCCCATGAGGATCAAGGCCGCATCCAGCACATAGTACAGCGCCTGGCTTTCGGCCTTTGCGGTGAGCATGGAAACCAGCATCACCAGCCCTAAGGCCACCTCTAAAATCCCCAGGGTATTGGAGCGCCTGCGCCGTTTTTTAATTTCCGGCTCCGCCAGGATAAAATTGAAGCTCTGATAATCCTGCAGGGAGACCCGGTAGGTCCATTCAAATTTGACGGGCGTATCCGGGACACAGAGCTGCGGGGTTTGTTCTTCCAAATGGTTCACCGCCTTTTCTCAGAACATCGGTAGTTTGAAACGAGCACCGGATATCCCGCTTAGATATCCAGGTTCTGGACATACTGGGCGTTTTCCTCGATGAATTCCCGGCGGGGGCCCACCTTATCGCCCATCAGGATGGTAAAGACCTCGTCCGCCTTTTCGGCGTCCTCCATCTCCACCTTGATCATGGTGCGTTCCTCCGGATTCATGGTGGTTTCCCACAGCTGCTCCGGATCCATCTCACCAAGACCCTTATACCGCTGGATATCCACCTTGGCGCCGGTGTCCCCGGAGAGCTCCTTAATATATTCATCCCGCTGCTCGTCCGAATAGGCATAGCGCACCTGGCGGCCCCGGGACAGCTTAAACAGCGGCGGCTGCGCCAGATAGACATGGCCCGCCGAAATCAAGGGGCGCATAAACCGGAAAAAGAAGGTGAGCAGCAGCGTACGGATATGGGAGCCGTCCACATCGGCATCGGCCATGATAATCACCTTGCCGTAGCGCAGCTTGGACAAATCAAATTCATCGCCCAGCCCGGTTCCCAGGGCCGTGACCACCGGCATGAGCTTTTCATTGCCGTAGACGCGCTCCAGGCGGGCCTTTTCCACATTGAGCATCTTGCCCCACAGGGGGAGGATGGCCTGGTAGCGGCGATCCCGTCCGCTTTTGGCGGAGCCGCCGGCGGAATCTCCCTCGACGATATAGATTTCCGTCTGGGCCATATCCCGCTCCGAGCAGTCAGCCAGCTTGCCGGGCAGGGAAGCAGTTTCCAGGGCGGATTTCCTGCGGGTGAGCTCCCGGGCGCGCTTAGCGGCCTCCCGGGCCTTGGAGGCGGTGACCGCCTTATCGAAGATAGCTCGGGCAACCGCCGGATTTTCCTCAAAGAAGGTCATCAGCTTATCGGTGACGAGCCCCTGCACCAGAGGAGTGACCTCGGTATTGCCCAATTTGGCCTTGGTCTGGCCTTCAAACTGGGCGTCTGTAATTTTTACAGAGATAATGGCGGTCAGGCCCTCCCGCACATCCTCGGCGGTGAGGCGCTCATTGTCCTTGAGCAGGTTGACGCGCTTGCCATAGTCGTTAAACACCTTGGTGAGCCCGCGCTGAAAGCCCGTCTCATGGGTGCCGCCGTCCACGGTGTGGATATTGTTGGCAAAGGAGAGGATTAAATCATTGTAGCTGTCGTTATACTGCATGGCCACCTCGGCGGTGGAGTCCCCCACCTGGGTGGAGAAATAGATGACATCCTCGTGCAGCACATCCAGCCCGCGCTTTTTGTGGATATGCTCCACAAAGCTGCGGATACCGCCCTCATAGCACAGCCTGTCGCTGCGCACCTCCTCACCGCGGCAGTCCATAAACAGGATATTGACCCCAGCGTTGAGGAAGGCCTGCTCCCGCAGGCGGTTGAGCAGATTTTCATAGTCGAACACCAGATCCTCGAAGATCTCGGCGTCCGGCTTAAAGGTGATGGTGGTTCCGGTCTCCTGGGTATCCCCGATGACGGTGAGATCCCCCTGGGCGTCGCCCCGGCAGAAGCGCTGGGAATGGATATGCTCCCCGTCCCGTACCTGGACCTCAAGCCACTCGGACAGGGCGTTTACCACAGAGGCGCCCACGCCGTGCAGGCCGCCGGACACCTTATAGCCGCTGCCGCCGAACTTTCCGCCAGCGTGCAGCACGGTGAGGACCGTGGTGACAGCGGGCAGGCCGGTCTGGGCCTGGATGCCCACCGGGATTCCGCGCCCGTTATCGGTGACGCGGATAATGTCCCCGGGGAGGATCTCCACCTTGATTTCGGTACAGTAGCCCGCCAGGGCCTCGTCGATGGAGTTATCCACGATTTCATACACCAGATGGTGCAGGCCCCGGGTCCCCGTGGAGCCGATGTACATACCCGGACGCTTCCGGACTGCTTCCAGGCCCTCCAGGACCTGGATTTGGTTTTCGTCATACGCTTGGTTTTGAGGTACCTTTTGCACGATATAACCTCCATAATTGACTTGATACACAAGGAAATCAGATATTGGACAACGTATCAATAAATCCAGTGCGCTTTTTTAAGGTTGCCGAGGAAATCTGGGAGATATAGACCACTGTTTTTCCATCGACGCTGCACACTACAAATGTCTTGGGCATCTCCAGGGTGACATTGATGACATACCCCTTCTTCTGTGCTTGGGACAGATAGCTCTTGGTGCTCTTGGAAATGGAGGCGTTCTCCAAATCAAAAATTGCGATGACATCGCGGGTGCGGACCACGGTATCCTGCCCCAAATGTAGATACAAGGTGATTCCCCCTATCGGTTCCTGTGAGTGGCTGTCGGGCACAGGAGCATCCCTATAGGAGCTCGCCTGCGGCCATTTCTTTTATTATACCATTTTTTAAGCCTTCAAAATAGGCTTTTTCGCAACAAGTTATAAATACTTGGCTGTCCTGGATGTGGTTGAGCAGGTATTCCCGGCGGGAGGCGTCCAGTTCGCTCATCACATCGTCCAGCAGTACCACCGGCCTGCTTCCGCTGGCCCGGGTGAGGATTTCGCTCTCCGCCAGCTTTAAGGAGAGCACAATGCTGCGGCTCTGCCCCTGGGAGGCAAAGCTGCGGGAATCCCTGCCTTCGATTTGGATGAGCAGGTCATCCCGGTGGGCCCCCAGTGTGGTGACCCCATATTTGACGTCCTCTGAGAGGTGGTATTTCATCTTTTCATACAGCTGCCCGCAGAAGCCGGGGAAGTCCTCCTGGGTATAGGGGACTCCCAGGGAGCTCTGGTAGGACAGCTGGATGCCCTCATGCCCGTTTGCAATGCCGGAATAGACCTTGCCGGCCTCCTCCTGAAGCTGTTCCACCAGCTTGACCCGCATCTTGATAATCAGCGCCGCCAAGCCCGCCAGGGACTGGTCCCACACATCCAGCGTGTCCAGCAGCTGGGCGCTGTAGCGCACATCCTTGAGTAAGGCGTTGCGCTGGGTGAGGGCCCGGCTGTAGTCCGAGAGGGTTTTCAGGAATTTAGGACTGATTTGGCACAGACAGCTGTCCAAAAAGCGCCTTCTCATAGAGGGACCGGCGCTCACCAGGGACAGATGGGAGGGGGAGAACACCACCGCGGAAAAGCTTCCAGCCAAGGCGGAGGGCGCCTCCTGCTTGATGTCATTGAGCCAGGCTGTCTTTTTTTCCCCCAGCTCCAGCCGAATCTCCTGCTGGCGCCCCTGGGCAAAGAACTCGGCCTCAATCCGGCTGGCACAGGCGCCGAAGCGGACAAGCTCCTTTTCGCTGCGCACCCTGCGGAAGCTCTTGGCCCCGGTGAGCAGCCAGACGGCCTCCACCAAGTTTGTCTTTCCCTGGGCATTGGCCCCAAAAAAGATGTTCACCTGTTCATGGGGTACAAGCTGAAGATTTCGGATATTCCGGAAGTCCGAAATACAAAGACGGCTAATCTTCACTGGCTACAACCTCATAGTCTTCTCCCTGCACACTGGCCGCCATGCCGGGCCGCATTTTTCGGCCCCGCTGCAGGCAGACCACACCGTCTACCAAAATCTCGCCGTCCTGGATCATCTCCTTGGCGTGGCCTCCGGTTTCGGCGGCACCTGCCAGCTTGAGAAGCTGATCCAGCTTGATAAATTCAGTTTTAATCGGGATTTTTACTGCCATTTCCTGATCATTCCTTTCCGGAATTGTGCCGGTTTTGCCCGGGTTACTTATGACGGCCCGCAAGAGGCCTATTTTGGGAAGGGGAGCCGATGAATCCCCGGGGATTTTTGTCAATCAAACCGGGTTTTCCAGCATACGCGCCGGTGCGTCCAGGCGCTGTAATACCCCAACAGCAGGGGCTCCAGTACCCGGAGCCCCTGCTGTCCAGACAGTATGCTATCATCTCTGAGCCGGTATCGCCTGCCGTCAGGCTTCGTTTTTCAGCCGCACCGGCAGCACCAAAAACAGGAAGTTGTCAGACTCCATGGGAACCACCTTGACCGGGGAAAGCGGCCCGTTGAAAATGAGCTTGACCTGATCGCATTCGGTGGCCCGCAGGGCGTCCAGCAGATATTTATTGTTAAAGCCGATTTCCATAGCCTCTGTGATTCCCTGGGCCTCAAATTCATCGTAGGCCTTGCCCATGGTGGTGGAACAGGAAATTTTAATCAGCCCGCCCTCCAGCTTGATGCGCAGGGGGCTCTTGAGGCGGTCGGAAATCAGCAGCGCCGTTCTGTCGATGGAGTTCATAAACTCCCGTACCGAGACGGTGACGGTCATCTTGCTGTCCGCGGGAATCGCGGTGTTGTAATCCAGGAAATCCCCCTCCAGCAGGCGGGAGATGACGCAGTAGCTGCCGATATTCAGGATGATGTGTTTGCGGGACACCTGGAGAGAAACCGGCTCCTCGGTGTCAGAGAGCAGCTTGGAAATTTCCTGCAGGGCCTTGCCCGGGATGACAAACCGCAGGTTCTGTCCTGTTTTCAGAGCCTCCCGGCGCAGGGCCATCCGGTAGCCGTCCACGGAAACCACGGTTACACTGTTCTCCGAGACCTCAAAGAGGCTGCCGGTGAGAATAGGCTTGCTGTCGGACAGGGAGACGGCAAAGATGGTCTGGGTAATCATGCTCTTGAGCAGGTTCTGGGGGATACTGATGAGTTGCGCCTCCCCCAGGGCGGGAAGCTCCGGATATTCGTCCGCGGGAATTCCCAGGATGGTATACTGGGCGGCGCCGCTGGTAACCTGTGTGAGCAGTTTTTCATCGGAGAGGATGCTCACATCCTCGCTGGGCATTCTGCGCACCATGTCCCCCAGCAGCTTGGCGGAGAGCACCAGTTCTCCCGGTTCCTTGACAACGGCGGGAATGGAGGTGGTGATCCCCAGTTCCAGGTCGTAGCCGGAGAGGGTTACGCTGTCCTCGCCCGCGCGCAGCAGAATTCCCTCCAGAGCCGGAATGGTCGTCTTGGAGGAGACTGCCCGTGAAACGGTGGACACCGCTTGATTGAGCTTGTCCCGATTACAGATAATATTCATTTTGAAACCCCACCTTTTCTGATTCAGTGACTGCGGGAAGCGCCGTTTGGTTGCGGCGGCTCCTGTGGTTTTCGTTTTTTCAGTATGTAAATAGATTATATCATAAAATTAAAAATAGTAGTAGTAGTAGAGGCGGTGGAAAGGTTAAAAATGAGGAAGAATGGCGCTGGGACAGGGTTTAAACAAAAAATGGACTGTTTTAAACAGGTGGTGAAAATGTGAAGAAGTTGAAAGGGTAGGGGGTGGGGAATGATGTGGTGGAGTGTTGAATGTGGAAAGTAGAAAACTTGTTTATAAATCGGTGAAAAAGACAGCGCGGAATTGCAGTGGAATTCCGCGCTGTGGATTTTGTGAAATGTTGATTTGTTGATAAATGCCTGTTTTCCAGAAAAACGCTCAGCTGTCCCGGATGTTTTTGAGAATATCCTCGACGGTTTCCTTGTAGCGGGAATCGTTGGCCATATTCTTTTCTACCTGCTGAATGGCATAGACGATGGTGGAGTGATCCCGTCCGCCGAATTCCTCGCCGATGGCGGACATGGACATCTGGGTGATTTCCCGCACGATATAGATGGAGATCTGCCTGGCGGAGGAGATGGAGGCCACCCGCTTATTACTGCGGATATCCTGGGGGGACACTCCATAGGTGCGGCCCACCTCGGAGATAATGCGCTCCACGGTAACCGGGACTGGCTGGTTGTCGTTGAGAATATCCCGGATAGCGTTTTGGGCAATCAGGATGGAGGGGGGGCTGCCGGCCAGCAGCTTGTAGGCCTTGATTTTCTTAACGGCGCCCTCCAGCTGGCGGATGTTGTTCTTCAGCCGGTTGGCGATGTATTCCGCCACCTCGTCCGGGATGAAGATGTCCAACAGCTCGGCCTTGCGGCGGATAATGGCGATGCGGGTTTCAAAGTCCGGCGGCTGAATATCCGCCAGGAGGCCCCACTCAAACCGGGTGCGGAGCCGATCCTCCAGGGTTTTAATCTCCTTGGGAGGACGGTCCGAGGTCAGGACGATCTGCTTGCCCGCCTGGTACAGGGTATTGAAGGTGTGGAAGAATTCCTCCTGGGTCTGCTCCTTGCCGGCGATGAACTGAATGTCATCCACCAGCAGCACATCGGCCCGGCGGTATTTATCGTGGAAGTTTTTGGCCGCGTCGTTATTGCGCACGGCGATGGCCTCGATGAGCTCGTTGGTGAACTCCTCGCCCTTGACGTAGATGATGTTGGTGCCGGGGCGGTTTTTTTCAATTTCATTGCAGATGGCGTACAGCAGATGGGTTTTTCCAAGCCCGGAGCCGCCGTAGATAAACAGGGGATTATAGGCCCGTGCGGGATTTGTGGCCACGGCCATAGACGCCGCATGGGCAAATTTATTGGAGGAGCCCACAATAAAGGTGGAGAAGGTATACTCGTATTCCCCTCCGCGGTGGATGATCTCAGGCTCCGCGGCAGAGGCCGGCAGAGGCTCGGAGGCCGTTTGGGACGGCTGGGAATAGGCCTGGTGGGACACCGCGTGGGAGGCCTTGTTCTGGGAGGGATCCTCGCAGAGGACACGGATGCCCACTTCAAATCCCAGCACTGATTCAAAGGCGCGCTTGAGCAAATCGAGGTATTTTTCCTCGATGATATTTTTCTTAAATTCACTCTTGACATAGAGATACGCTGTGCCGTCCTCGAATTTCACCGGCTCAATATCCTTGATCCAGAGCGAATGGGCAACTTCGGAGATCTGATCCTTACAGTAGTTGCTGACCAGCGTAAACACTTCGCGGAAGGATTCCATTTCAATACAACCCCTATCAGTGGAAAACTTGTGGATTTGGTGGGAAACACCGTGGATTTCTAAGGATGACGCGTGGAAAGCCGTTCTTTCAACAGAATTTTACACAAACCTATTCTATCATAGAATTGGGACAGACTCAAGATTTTCAACATACAAAAAGAGAAACAATTATAATCGGTAGAAAGAATAAAAATAATTTTCAGAGGAAAAAGTTTCCTGTGCTCTTTAGTGCACATTCGGGCGGGGGAGGGGGCCAAAACAGGGGATGCGTAATCAAACTATTTTTTTGAGGGCCTTAGGAACGCTGAGACCGCCCCGGCGGAGAAAAAGCGGGACTGGGCGCAGAAATCGGCAGAATCTTTTCGAAAAACCTTGACAGTAAGCCCTGTTTTCGGCTATACTATATCTCTGCAAGGTTTCACCTCGAAAGGAGGGTTTTAGTTATGTGGAGAACATATCAGCCTAAAAAGCTTCAGAGAAAAAAAGAGCATGGCTTCCGCAAGAGAATGGCAACTAAAAATGGCCGTAAAGTTCTGGCTCGCAGAAGAGCAAAGGGAAGAAACAGACTGACTCATTAGTTTTTGGCCACAGAATCATGTGGCCTTTCTTTTTTTCTGAACTTCACCGGCGCAGAGTATTTCTGCCCGGTTTTGGGGGACGGGGAGGAAGAAGGACGAACTGGGATACCAATGAAGAGGCACAGCAATGCTGCATACTGAGATACTCAAGGAAAACCGGGATTTTCGCCGGATGTACCGCCAGGGAAAATCGGCAGTGGCGCCCCTCGTGGTGGTCTATGCCAAGAGAAACCGCCTGGGCATCAACCGCATTGGCATCACCTCCAGCAAAAAAATCGGAAATGCTGTCAAACGCAACCGGGCGCGGCGCGTTCTGCGGGCGGCTTATCGGGAACTGGAACCGCAGGTCCCCACAGGTTGGGATTTTGTTTTTGTGGCGCGTACCCGGACAACCCTGTGCCGGAGTACGGAGTTGGCGGTGGCATTGAAGAAGTGTTTGGAAACCTTGGTAAAAACAAAATAGGACATCCAGCATCTTGGATGCGGGCGTGTTATTATGATGAAACAGGTATTTCTTCGTTTGGTCCGTTTTTACAGGACCGCGATATCACCGCTGAAACCTGCCTGCTGCAGATATTATCCAACCTGCTCTGCTTACGCAATGGAATCTATTTCCAGATTTGGCGTGATCGGGGGCGGGCTACTTGCGTTTTGGCGGATTTTAAGATGTAACCCATTCAGCCGCGGCGGCTATGATCCGGTTCCGGATCGCCGGCAGATGGCGGAGTTCTGGATCTCTTTTTAACCGGCAAACGGGGCTGTTCTGCGCCGGGGCCCTATTGGGGAGAAGCGGGCGCACAACGGCAAAAACGAGCGTGTGCAAACTAAGTGGAGGCACCAAAACGGGGGAATTGCCCCCGATAGCTTAATAAATTGGAGGATTTGGCAGATGAATTTGATCAGTACGATCATCGGAACCCCGTTGGGATGGGTGATGTGGCTGTGCTATACGGTTGTACGCAACTACGGCGTGGCACTGATTCTCTTTACGCTGATTACCCGTCTTTTAATGTTCCCGCTGTCGGTTAAGCAGCAAAAGAGCAGCGTAAAAATGGCGGCGTTTGGACCGAAGATGAGGGCGCTGCAGACCAAATATGCTAATAATAAGGAAAAGCTCAGCGAAGAGATGGCCAAGCTGTATCAGGAAGAGGGATACAATCCCATGAGCAGTTGCCTGCCGCTGCTGATTCAGCTGCCGATTTTGTACGGCCTTATCGACGTTATCTATAATCCCCTCAAGCATATGCTGCGGTTCTCCAATGAGATCATCACCCGCGCTATGGAGATTGCCCAGAACGTGTTGGGCGCCACAGGCGGCCATGTGGCCTCGGCGCAGCTGGGGGTTGTGACGGCCTATCAGAACAATCCCGGGGCGTTTGCTCCCCTGGGCCAGGAGTTCGGCCAGGAGGTTCTGGATAAGCTGGCGCATTTCGATATTACCTTTTTGGGGCTGAATTTGGCGGAAACCCCCCACTGGGGCTTTAACCTGCTGGTTTTAATCCCCATTCTCTCCGGGCTATCCGCACTGCTGATGTCCCTGATTTCCATGCGTAACAACAAGCTGATGCAGGGTGAAAACGCAGGCGGCGGAGGAATGATGAAGGGCATGATGCTGGTGATGCCGCTGTTCTCCCTGTTCTTCACCTTCAGTGTGCCGGCCGGCGTTGGCTTTTACTGGGTGGTTTCCAACCTGATTGCCGTGGGACAGACCCTGCTGCTCAACAAGCTGTATGATCCCCGCAAGATAGCCGAGGCCCGGGCAAAGGCTGAGGAGGAGCAGCGCGAGCAGGAGCGCCTGGAAAAAATAGAGGCCAAAAAGAAACTGAAATCCGGAGAGGCCACCAAGACGGACCGGGAAAAGGCGCTTTCGGAGAAGGAACTCAACCGCCTGAAGCTGGCAGAGGCCCGCAAACGGGATGCCGAGCGGTACGGCGAGGAATATGTGGAAGTAACTGACGAGGATTTAAAATAAAAGCCCGAGGGGCTCATATTTGTCCGGACAGCCGGGGGGAAAGCGCTGCGGCAGGTTCTTTTTCCCGGGATTCCGATAGACTGGGAGGGCCTCCGGTGGGAGGCCGCTTGACGGAGGTGTCAGTTTTGAAAAGAGAAGTGATTGCAACAGGGCGCAACGTGGACGAGGCAATCGAGGAGGCGTGCCGGCAGCTGGGAGTGGACCGGGATGAGGTTGAGGTGGAGGTTTTGGAAGTCCCGAAGAAGTCCTTCTTTGGGCTGAAGGTGACTCCGGCAAAGGTCAAGGTCGTCAGCAACCCCTCCAAGGCGCAGATTGCCAGGGAGTATCTGGAAGAGGTTCTCGCCGCTATGGGCGTGACAGCGGACATCCAGGTGACTGAGCAGGAGAACGGAGCCCTCATCCGGCTGGAGGGTGAGGATTTGGGGATCATCATCGGGCGCAGGGGAGAGACCTTGGACGCCCTGCAGTACCTCACCAGCCTGGTTGCCAACCGGGGCGAGGGGGATTATTTCCGCGTGACCATCGACAGCGGGAATTTCAGGGAGAAGCGGGAGAAGACGCTTCAGAACCTGGCGGGGAAAATTGCCTCCCAGGCTATCCGCACCGGCCGCAGTGTGACTCTGGAGCCGATGAACCCCTATGAGCGAAGAATTATCCACTCTGCCATCCAGGAGATTGACGGCGTGAACAGTACCTCCAGCGGGGAGGAGCCTCACCGC
Organism: Marvinbryantia formatexigens; assembly: GCA_021771035.1. Classification (GTDB taxonomy): domain Bacteria; phylum Bacillota; class Clostridia; order Oscillospirales; family Ruminococcaceae; genus CALXEM01. The sequence goes on from JAETPU010000010.1 coordinate 89,535, forward strand.
TGTGTGGTGGTATCGCCTACCAATCCCCGCAGGCCGTCGGCGGACCGCCGCGGGCCCCGGCGCAGCGATTCCAGAGGGCCTCGGCCCGCTGGCAACTCCCGCCGTGGTTATAAGGGGGATAACGGGGAGCGCCGGAACAATTACCGCCGCCCTCAGGAGCAGGAGGCGGCAGCGTCTGACGCACCGGTGCAGGAAAACCGGCAGGAGGTCAACGACGCCCCGGATAAGCCTTTGTATTCCAAAATTGAAATCTGAGCGGATGCTGCTGCGCCTGCCGCAAGCCGGACATCAAAGAGCCGGCAGGGCCGGCCCGGGACGCGCTGCCGGATGTGTATGTCATTGCTAAGAGAGCCCCCTTCTGCGGCAAAACTGTGCGGAAGGGGGCTTTTCACGGAGATTTTCCAACCGTCGGGGCCTGGGGACAGCAGGAGGGCGTGTTCCCACGCCTGTACGAAGGAGAGAAAATATCAGCCCCGGCAGCCGCACCAGCGGCCCGACGGCTTTGGGCAGAAGACGGCGGCTTATGAAGCTGCGGTTAGAGAGGAGAGAACAGGAATGGAGACGACGATTGCCGCCATCAGCACCCCTCTGGCGGTGGGGGGCATCGGGGTAGTGCGCCTGTCCGGGGAACAGGCCCTTTCCATCGCGCAGCGGGTGTTTGAGCCGGGGGCCGCAAAACAGGTTTCCCAAATGGCGGGATACACGGCTGCCTACGGGCACGTGCGGGATTCCCAGGGGGTATTCGACGAGGCGGTTTTGACCGTTTTCCGGGCTCCCAGAAGCTACACCGGAGAGGATGTGGCAGAGCTCTCCTGCCACGGGGGGCTGTACCTGGTGCAGCGCCTCCTGCGGGCTGTCCTGGATGCGGGAGCAGTCCCGGCCCAGGCGGGGGAATTTACGAAGCGGGCCTTTCTCAACGGGAAAATTTCCCTGACCCAGGCCGAGGCGGTGGGGGATTTGATAGCGGCCCGCAGCGATTTTTCGGCCCGGGCGGCGCTCTCCCTGAAGGACGGCGCCCTATACCGCCGGATTCAGGCAATCCAGGGGGAGCTTCTGGCGCTGGCAGGACATCTGTCCGCGTGGGTGGACTACCCGGAGGAGGAAATGGAGAGCGTCACCCCTGAGGAAATCGGGGATACGCTCGCCAGGGCCGGGGAGTCCCTGCAGGGACTGCTGGACGGATTCGGCGCCGGGCAGCTGCTCAAACAGGGGATTGACACCGCCATTGTGGGCAGGCCCAATGCGGGAAAATCCACCCTGATGAACCTGCTCTCCCAGAGTGAACGCAGCATTGTCACCCAGGTGGCGGGGACCACCCGGGATATTGTGGAAAACACGGTACGCATAGGGGATATGATACTGAATCTGGCGGATACGGCCGGACTGCGGGAAACACAGGACCCGGTGGAGCAGATTGGGGTTCAGCTGGCGCGCCGCAGGATGCAGTCCAGCGCGCTGGTGCTGGCAGTGTTTGATTCCTCCCAGGAGCTGGACGGCGAGGATTTGGAATTGCTGAAGGCCCTGAAGGGACGCTGTGCGGTGGCGGTGGTCAACAAGGTGGACTTGCCCTCCAAGCTGGATCTTGAGCGCATCCGCCAGGCCGCGCCCCAGGTGGTGCTGCTCAGCGCCAGCCAGGGACAGGGGCTGCCGGAGCTTCAGGAGGCGATTGCCCGGGCCCTGCAGCTGGTACAGGTGGATCCCAACGCGGCAATGCTGGCAAATGAACGGCAGCGCAGCTGTGCCGCCGCGGCCTGTCAGGCCGTCCTGGAGGCGTTGGAGTGCCTGCAGAGCGGTTATACCCTGGATGCGGTGACAGTATGCGTCACCCAGGCAATCGAGCGCTTGGGGGAACTCAGCGGAACCACAGCGGCCCAGGCTGTGGTGGATGAGGTGTTTTCCAAGTTCTGTGTGGGGAAATAATGTGTTCCGGAAAACGGGCCGTTGAACCCCAGGAAAACCTGTAGTAAACTAAAGGGGACGGGTTGGACGGCTCGGGAAGCAGCCCGGCGTGGATGCCGCCTGTTTGGCAGGCGGAAAAAAGGCGGTTTGGCCGCAGATTGAGTGAACGCGTAAGTTTAAAAAAGCGGGGGAATGCCAGTTGGAGTATCAGGCACAGGAATATGAGGTTGCAGTAATCGGGGCCGGCCACGCCGGAATTGAGGCGGCTTTGGCGTGCGCGCGCCTGGGAGTTAAGACCGCGATTTTTACCATGTCGTTGGACGCCATTGGGAATATGCCCTGCAACCCCTCCATCGGGGGGACGGCAAAGGGGCACCTGGTGCGGGAAATCGACGCCTTGGGCGGGGAAATGGGGCGTGCCGCGGATGCCACTACGCTGCAGAGCCGGATGCTCAACCGCGGAAAGGGCCCGGCGGTCCATTCCCTTCGGGTTCAGGCGGATCGGCAGAAATACCATATCTATATGAAGAAGGCGCTGGAAAACCAGGAGAACCTGGATGTCAAGCAGGCGGAAATTGTGGATATCCGCCTGGATGAATCCGGGGTCAAGGCGGTTGTGACCCATCTGGGCGCGGTGCATCCGGTGAAGGCGGTCATCATTTGTTCCGGCACCTTCCTGCGGGGGAAAATCTTTGTGGGGGACATAAGCTATTCCAGCGGCCCGGACGGAATGCACGCGGCGCAGAGCCTCTCCGAGAAGCTGGCCCAGCGGGGCGTGGCCCTGCGCCGGTTTAAAACCGGAACCCCCGCGCGGGTACAGCGCCGCAGCATCGACTTCTCCGTCTTGGAGGAACAGCCTGGGGACGAACCCACGGAGCCTTTTTCCTTTGAGACAAAGGAGAGGCCCACTAATAAAATTTCCTGTTATATTGCCTATACCAATGAGAAAACCCATGCGCTGATCCGGGAGAATATGCACCGTTCGGCCATGTATTCCGGCGAAATTGAGGGAGTGGGGCCGCGGTATTGTCCTTCTATTGAGGACAAAATACGCCGGTTTGCGGACAAGCCCCGGCATCAGATTTTTGTGGAGCCCATGGGGGAGGATACCCAGGAGATCTATTTGCAGGGGGCGTCCACCTCGCTGCCGGAGGATGTACAGATTCAGATGTACCGCACCATCCAGGGACTGGAGCAGGTGCAGATGATGCGAAACGCCTATGCCATCGAATACGACTGCTGCGACCCGCTGGATCTGACGGCGGCCTTGGAATTTAAGAACATCCCAGGGCTGTTTGGCGCGGGGCAGTTTAACGGTACCTCCGGTTATGAGGAGGCTGCCGCCCAGGGGCTGTATGCCGGAATCAATGCCGCAAGGCTGGTGCGGGGCGAGCCGCCGTTTTTATTGGACCGGGCCAGCTCCTATCTGGGAACCCTGGTGGATGATTTGGTGACAAAGGGCTGCAGCGACCCCTACCGGATGATGACTTCCCGTTCGGAGTACCGGCTTTTGCTGCGCCAGGACAACGCGGATGAGCGCCTTACCCCGCTGGGATATGAACTGGGGCTGATTTCTCAGGAGCGGTATGAGCAGTTTTTGGAAAAACAGAGGCTCAAGGAGCAGGAACTCAAGCGGGTGGCGGCCCTGACGGTTTCCCCCAGCCAGGAGCTCAATGCCCTGCTTGTTTCACGTGGAACAGCGCCCATTGCTACAGGGGTGAAGCTGGCGGATTTAATCCGGCGTCCCCAGATTGGCTACGGGGAATTGGCCCCCTTCGATAAGGAGCGCCCCCGGCTGCCGGACAGTGTGGCCCAGCAGGTGGAGATTACGCTGAAATATGAGGGCTATATCAAAAAGCAGATGGCCCAGGTGGCCCAGATGCGCCGGATGGAGAAACGGGAACTCCCCGCTGATTTAGACTATACGAAGATCCGCGGCCTGCGTCTGGAGGCGCAGGAGAAGCTGAGCCGGGTTCAGCCCCGCAGCGTGGGCCAGGCCTCCCGGATATCCGGAGTGAGCCCGGCGGACATCTCGGTGCTGCTGATCTATTTACAGGCGCAGGGCAGGCCGCAGGCTCCCGGCCATGAGGGAGACGGGAACGCCTGAGGAAAGTCCGCTTGAAGCGGCGGCTCCTGCCAGGCGGCGGGCGGGAAGGCCCTGTATGGATACCTCACACGACCACCCGCCTGGCGGGGAAAGGATGGACATGACGATGGAATTGCTGCAGGAAACCCTGCAAATGGGCTGCGAACACTTTGGGTTTACACTGAGTGAGCTTCAGAGGGAACAATTTGAGACCTATGCCCGGCTTTTGGTGGAATGGAATGAGAAAATGAATTTAACCGCCATTACCAAACCCCAGGAGATTGCCATGAAGCACTTTGTGGACAGCCTATTGTTGACAAAGGCGATAGAGGTGGAGAGGGGGGCCTCCCTAATCGATGTGGGAACCGGAGCGGGATTTCCCGGGATTCCCGTGAAGATCCTGCGGGAGGATCTCCAGCTCACGCTGCTGGACAGCCTGAAAAAGCGGATTGGGTTTCTGACAGAGGTTACCGGAAAGCTGGGACTGGGAGCGGCCTGTATCCATGCAAGAGCGGAGGAGCAGGGGAAAAAGCCCCAGGAGCGGGAGCAGTATGACATTGCCTGTGCCAGGGCGGTGGCCCATTTGCGGGAACTGGCGGAATACTGCCTGCCCTTTGTCCGGGTGGGCGGGGTATTCGCAGCGCTCAAGGGCTATGAAATCGAACAGGAGCTCCAGGAGGCCAAAAAGGCGATTTCACTGATGGGTGGCCAGGTGGAGAACATCGAAAAATATGAACTGCCCGATACCAGCAGGCGTTCTATCGTGATTATCCGGAAAAAGGCGGCGACTCCGCCGAAATATCCCCGTCCCAGCGCCAAAATAGCGAAGGTGCCTTTGATATAAGCGCGGAGTCACAGCGGCAGGGAGAGGCGATAAGCCCATTTGAGGGCAATGCTGAAAATTATTGATTCAGTCCTTTGAAAGGGTTGATGAAGACTATCAGGCGGGATGAACCCGGTATTGAAGGGGCTCAGGCTGTTTCCCCTGATAGCCGATAGATTTGTCCGTTCGGTATTCCCATGGACACAGAGCCGCCGAAAATTCCATACGATACCAGCAGGTTTTCACAGTGGACCAACCGGCAGCCGAACAGGGGATTGTTCCCATGGAACTGGAGACTTGCCGCGAAGCGCAGTCACAGGGCTGTTTATCACAGTTGCAGGCATCCTTTTTGACGAAGGATGTCTTTTTTTGCGTCCGAAAAAACTGGAAATAATAGGGAAATAGTGGTATACTGAATTTGGAACAAAATGGAAGATTAAATACAAAAACTTTCAACTGCTTTTCTCACACAGGGCAGGAAAAGGACGCAGAGGCAACTTTTAAAAAATCCACGGACGGGTGGGGAAAAAGGAGGAAGAAAAATGGCGCTGTTTTCAAAGTGGAAAACTGTGAATCGGGTGGTATTGCTGCCCATTGCGGAGATTGTCCCGAATCCCAATCAACCAAGAAGGCAATTTTCGGAAGAGGAGCTGGACAGCCTGGCGGCAAGCATTCAGCAGAACGGACTATTACAGCCCATCAGTGTGCGGAGAAACGAAACCATTCAAAAATTTGAACTGATTGCCGGGGAACGGCGCCTGATGGCCTGCCAAAGCCTTGGATGGACGGAGATTAACGCCCTAGTGGTGGAGATCAATGAGGAATCCTCCGCAATGCTGGCGCTTATTGAGAATATCCAGCGGCAGGATCTCAGCTTTTTTGAGGAGGCTCAGGCCTACCGCGCTTTGATTTCCCGTTGGGGCCTAACCCAGGAGCAAGTGGCGCATCGGCTGGGGAAGGCACAGTCCACTGTGGCCAATAAGCTGCGGTTGCTGAATTTGTCCGAACCGGTACAGGAGGTAGTTGCCGCCTCCTCGCTGAGCGAACGCCATGCCAGGGCGCTGCTGAAAGCGGAGGATCCGAAGCTTCAGCTGGAATGTGCCCGGACGGCAGCCGCAAGGGGTATGACAGTGGCGCAGACGGAGAGTTATGTGGAAAAACGGGTGAACCAGTCCCCGGAGGCACAGACCACCCTGTTGGGAGGAGCAAGGGTGTTTATTGTGAGGGACTTCCGGATATTCGTCAACAGTATGTCTCGGGCTGTACAGGTGATGCGCGGCGCGGGAATCCATGCGGACAGCTACCAGACTGAGCAGGATGGGTATGTGGAATATGTGGTGCGGGTTCCCAAGAGCGAAGTTCAATATCAAAAGCCAAAGAGTGCGTCAGTTACCAAGGAATAGAAATTAGGAAGGAAAAAACCGGGAGAAAATGTTTCATGTGAAACATTTTCTCCCGATTTTATGTTTGAACAGGGGAAAAAGGCGGTAAAAGATAGAGTTTATAGAAAGACTGTGGTATAATAAACGCAAATAGCGGTAAAAACGGCATTGGCCGTTTTTGCGGATGCGTTTCTTTTACCGTAAAGGAGTTTTGCTCACCGGCCATAAAGAATTGGCCGGTGTTTGGTGATGCCAAAGCGCAAAACGTGCCGGCTGGTTCTAAAAGTATGATACAATATTCGCGTAGAACGCAAATATCTGGGAGTTTCGTTTGCCGGTCAACCAGTGATCGGCAATTCAGACCAGGCTGAACCGTGAAACGTCCTGGTTAGTTCAGATTTTGAGGGAGAACCCCGCAGAATCCGCGTGTATACCATCGTCTTGAATGGTGTAATCATCGAAGAGGATGGGAAAGTTTCGGCCACCGGCCTTAAAGGGTTGGCTGGTGTTTGGCAAAGGCCGGATGGAAACTGCCATAGTCGTTTTTATGCCGCAGGGACATCTTTGCCCGGCCCATAGGAATGCCGTCAGCTTTGATGGTTTGCGGCTCTGGCTTACCGGTCAGGAGGACGGGATTTCCAATGTGGGAGGGCTGGGCGGACACTGTTCCGGCCGGGTCCAACTGGCGGGGGAGGAACGTAAGGAGCGTCCTATTTCTGAACTCTGCCATAAGAAAACTGATTTTGAACGAACCGGTATCAAAGAACTTGCTATTGGAAGGAAGCACTTAGCACGGCGGTGGCGCCGAGTACACCGTTTCTGATTGGAACAACCAACATTCACAGGGGCAAAACAGTCGCGGCTCCGGAAAGGAATGACCTGAAGCATGGGAAAAATTATTGCTGTAGCAAATCAAAAGGGCGGGGTGGGGAAAACTACCTCTGCCGTCAATCTTGCCGCCGCTGTGGGAAAGGCCGGAAAAAAGGTGCTCTTAGTGGACTTGGATCCCCAGGGCAATGCAACCAGCGGTGTGGGAATCAACAAGCGGGAGGTTGGGTGTTCCAGCTATGAGATGCTTTTGGACGCCCAGAGAGCGTCGGAGGCGGTGATACACTGCGAGTTTGACAACCTGGATGTGATTCCCGCCAGCATGGATTTGGCTGCCGCAGAAATTGAAATTGTGGAGATGGAGCAGCGCACGATGCTGCTTCGCAGGGCAATGGTATCGCTGAGGGACAGCTACGAATACATTTTTATTGACTGCCCGCCCTCGCTGGGGCTTATTACGCTCAACGCCTTTGCGGCGGCGGACAGTGTATTAGTGCCGATCCAATGTGAATATTATGCGTTGGAGGGGCTTTCTCAGCTGGTTTCCACCATCCGGCAGGTAAAACGCCTGTATAATTCCACCCTGGAGCTGGAGGGGGTTCTGCTCACCATGTTTGATGGAAGGCTCAACCTTACCATGCAGGTGGTGCAGGAGGTTAAGCGGTTTTTCCCCAAAAAGGTGTACCGCACGGCCATTCCACGGAATGTGCGGCTTTCGGAGGCGCCAAGTTTTGGGCAGCCGGTTTTGTATTTTGATCCGGCCTCCAAGGGTGCTCACGCCTATCAGGAATTGGCTGAGGAATTTTTGGCACAGCAGCCGGTCTATGCACATCAATAAGGAGGGGGAGCACTGTGGCAACAAAAAACAGAAAATCAGGCCTTGGTAAGGGTTTGGAGAGCTTATTTGCGGATAATACCCGCCCGGAGGAGCCCAGCTCTACCATGCGGCTCTCTGAGATTGAGCCCAACGAGGATCAGCCCCGCAAGGATTTTGACGAGGCTGCCCTGGCGGAACTGGCGGATTCCATTCGGCAGCATGGCGTTTTGCAGCCGCTTCTGGTTCGGCCTATGCCCAATGGAGGATATCAGCTGGTGGCGGGGGAACGCCGTTGGCGCGCGGCCAGAATGGCGGGGCTCATTGAGGTTCCAGTGGTTATTCGGGAGTTGACGGATTCCCAGACGATGGAGCTGGCGCTGATTGAAAATTTGCAGCGGGAGGATTTAAACCCCATCGAGGAAGCCCTGGGCTACCGCAGCCTGATGGAGGATTTCCAGATGACCCAGGAACGGGTTGCCGCTACGGTGGGAAAATCCCGTCCGGTGATTGCAAATTCCATGCGTCTGCTGCGTTTGCCCCAGGAAGTTGTTCAACTGGTACGGCGCGGGGATCTCTCCTCCGGGCACGCCCGGGCGCTTCTGGCGCTGGAGGGGGAAGAGGAGGAGATCTGCCGGCTGGCAAAACGGATTCTCAAGGATTCCCTGACAGTCCGGGATGTGGAAAAGCTTACCCGGAAAAAGAAGGAGCCCGCCGCCGGCGCAGCAGCCTTCGTGCGGGATCCCTACTTTGAAGAGATGCAGGCCGCGCTCAGCGAGGAGATGGGCCGCAAGGTCAAGGTGGTCCACCGGGGAGAACGGGGAAGCCTGACGCTGGAATTCTTTTCCCAGGAGGATCTGCGGGAGATTGCCCGTAAGCTGACAGGGGAATAGGCGAAAGCTTGGGATATGGTAAGGAAATCGTCCTGATTGCGCCGCCGGCACCTGGGCGGGACGGGAAAAGGGGATGGAATTGTTTCACATGAAACAATTCGCTGTAAAACAGGAAGAAGGATGATGGTTTGGCAATTACGGGAAATTGCTTTTATCGGGATTTGAGCTTGGCATCCTATGAGTGTGACCGGAGAAACCGTATGAAGCTCTCCGCAATTCTCAGGCAGATGCAGGAGATTGGCAATGAACACTTGGACGCCATGGGATACACAAGGGACGTGCTGTTGGGCAAAAATTATGCCTTTTTACTCTCCAAGCTGGAAGTTTTCGTGACTGGCGGCCTGCCCAAATGCAGCGATAAGCTGTTGCAGAGGACGGCGCCTAAGAAGCCCAAAGGCCCCTTCTTCTATCGGGATATTGATTTTATCAGTAAGGCTGATGGCAAGGAGCTTGTGTCAGCCCATACGGCCTGGGTGCTGGCAAATCCTGAGACGCACCAGATAATCCGCCCCAACAAGGCCGAACTTCCGATGGATTATGATGAGAATACGGACTATTCCATCGGCGGATACCGTCCGGCGCGGCCGGAGAACCTGGAAGTGCTGGGGGAGAGGACCATCCGGTATACGGATATTGACTACAACCAGCATTTAAACAACGCGGTGTACGCGGACATCATCATGGATCTGCTCCCGGCATCCCTGCTGGACGAACGGCAGCTGAGAGAATTTCGCATATTTTTTCATAATGAGGCGTTTCTAGGGGATACTTTGACTGTATCGGCCACGCAGATGGATCCTGAAACCGGTGAAATCCAACTCTGCGGAGAAAAACCAGACGGGGCTGTCTGCTTTCTCTGTATGCTGCGTCTTTGATTGGCGGGATACCATGAGCCGCCTGCGTGAGCAGGGCGCTGCATCTGCGGGAAAGCCTATGGTGGTTCGGCTTTTTAGTACTTAGTACGCTGGGCCCGTCTGGATAAACAGTTCGATTGCGAGAAAGGAATGGTTATGGAAATGGATATTACAGCCTTGTTTCAGCTTTCCTACGGCATCTATTTAATTACCTCCCACGATACGGATCAAAAGGCGGGGTGCCTGGTCAATACGGTGTTTCAGCTTACGGCTGAGCCGGTTCAAATTGGAGTGAGTGTGGCAAAGGAGAACCAGACCCATTCTGTCATTGAAAAATCCGGGACTTTGGCGGTCCTGGTGATGGAGGAAAACGCCCCCACCAAGCTGCTGGGAACCTTCGGTTACCGGACAGGGCGGGATTTGGATAAGTTCACCGAGCAGAAGTGGGAAGCGGACTGCCATGGGGATCCGGTGACGGATGCCGGGGTGTTGGCCCAGCTGAGCTGCCGTGTGGTGAAGTCTGTGGATTTACAGACTCACACGCTGTTCCTCTGTGAGGTTCAGGAGGCCCGCAATGTGGGTGAGGGGACGCCGATGACCTACCGCTATTACCGGGACGTAAAGAAGGGGAAGGCGGGAAAATATGCGCCCACCTATGTGGCGCCGGAAAAGCTCAAACAAGCACAGGAGCACGAATAGGAAGGAACCCCGGCATTTTCCGAAGAAAATGCCGGGGTTTTTACGCGGAAGGGAGACAGGATAGATGGAAATTCGCGTGGCTCTGCCCGGAGATATTGAAAAAATCCAGGAGCTCTATCAACAGCTGTTTGTGGAGATGGAGATCCTGGCGCCGGACTATATGCAGAGGGCCAGGCAGGAGGACGGCTTTTTATTCCAGATCATCAGTTCAGAGGCTTCCGATATTCTTTTAGCTCAGCAGGGGGAGACTATCCTGGGATTTGCGCTGCTTCAGGAGTTGAAAACACCCCCTTATGGCTGTATTGTTCCTCATCGGTATTGTTATTTGATGGATTTTGTGGTGCATCCTGACTCCAGGAATATGGGAGTGGGTTCCCGTCTGCTTCATGCGGCAAAGGCCTGGGGAAAGGCCAGAAATCTGGATTATATGGAACTCAATGTGCTCAGTCCCAATGTGCAGGCAATCAGACTTTATGAACGGGAAGGATTTTCCGAATGTGTCCGCACAATGCGCACGAATTTGTAAATTATTTACAATTCCCTCCCGTAGGATTCATATTGGAAGGGGAAAAGAGGTGTAGTTTTATAAGGGAAAAGGGAATCGGATAGAAATTGACAAAAAGTGATTGGAAAAAGCAAGAATGTTTAGAGGTTCTTTCTCTTGCAAGATAGGCGGAGAAAATGATAAAATTATCGTTAACCTAGAGTTTGTTTTAAAATTTGGTGAATGAGTTGGAAGGAAACTGCCAAACTTCCGTATCCGGCTTTGTTTTGTGAAATCCGAACGGAACCATTGTATCAATGCAGTCCCATTCGGTGTTTTTATTATTTGAAAGCGAACGCCTAGGGACACCGGAGAAGTTGCCTCCGGATCTTCGATTGTTTGAATACCGTTTCACGGGAAACGGTGGGATAGAATACGAATTGGGGCTCAGAGTAAACGTTGACAGGAGGAAGACGCGCATGGTCAATACAAATTTCCAGGAAAAATTTGTGAAAGAGGGACTTACCTTTGACGACGTCCTGCTGATTCCGGCAAAATCCGATGTTCTGCCCAAGGAGGTCTCTACAGAGACAGTCCTTGCGGGCAATGTCAAATTGCACACCCCGGTGATGACGGCGGCGATGGATACGGTAACTGAGGCAAAAATGGCTATTGCTATCGCCAGAGAGGGCGGAATTGGCATTATTCACAAGAATATGTCCATTGAAAAGCAGGCTGACGAGGTGGACAAGGTGAAGCGGTCGGAGAACGGCGTTATCGTCAACCCCTTCTCGCTGTCTCCGGAGCATTTTGTCTTTGATGCGGACGAGCTGATGGCAAAATATAAAATCAGCGGCGTGCCGATCTGCGAGGACGGCAAGCTGGTGGGCATCCTCACTAACCGGGATCTGCGTTTTATGTCCGATTACAGTGTCAAAATCAAAGATGTGATGACCAAGGACCACCTGGTGACCGCCCCTGTTGGAACCACCATGGAGCAGGCACAGGAGATCCTCAAGCACCACAAAATCGAAAAGCTCCCCATTGTGGATGAGAACTATATGCTCAAGGGCCTTATCACCATTAAAGATATCGAAAAGGCCGTGCGGTATCCCAATTCCGCCAGGGACAGCAACGGACGCCTGCTGTGCGGCGCCGCTATCGGCGTGACCAGCGATGTGCTGGAGCGCGCGAAAGCTCTGGTAGAGGCCCAGGTGGACGTGCTGGTGCTGGATTCCGCCCACGGGCACAGCCAGAATATCCTGGAGTGTGTTAAGAAGGTGAAGGCGGCCTTCCCGCAGGTGGCGCTGATTGCAGGAAATATCGCCACTGCCAAGGCGGCGGAGGATCTGATCCTGGCCGGCGCCGATGCGGTAAAGGTGGGAATCGGCCCCGGTTCTATCTGCACTACCCGTGTGGTGGCCGGTATCGGTGTGCCCCAGATTACCGCCGTGTATGATGTGGCCTGCGTTGCCGCAAAATATAACATCCCGGTTATCGCGGACGGCGGAATCAAATATTCCGGAGATATCGTCAAGGCCTTAGCTGCCGGAGCCAATGTGGTGATGCTGGGCTCCCTGCTGGCCGGGTGTGAGGAATCCCCCGGAGAGATGGAGATTTACCAGGGCAGAAGCTTTAAGGTTTACCGTGGTATGGGAAGCCTGGGCGCAATGGCCAAGGGCTCCAAGGACCGGTACTTCCAGGAGGACAACAAGAAGCTGGTTCCCGAGGGCGTTGAGGGACGCGTTCCCTACAAGGGGATGGTTTCTGAGACGATTTACCAGCTCATGGGCGGCCTGAAGGCCGGTATGGGATATACCGGCTGCCGGAGCATCGAGGAGCTCCACGAGAAGGCGCAGTTCATCCGCATCACCGGAGCAGGCCTCAAGGAGAGCCATCCCCACGATATCTATATCACCAAGGAAGCTCCCAACTACTCTCTGAATCCCCAATAATTCGGTTTGAAACATCAAGAGGCAAGGACGATTTTCGTCCTTGCCTCTTTTGGCTGTTATGGGGTCGGCCCGCCGGAGGAGATGCCCTTGTTTTCGCGCTGCGGGAAACGTGAGCGGGAACACCGGGAACTCAGGTTTATCAAAACCAGGCCTGGAGCGGCTGCGTTCCCAGCCAGGGAGTGACGCGCCGTAAACAGCTATGGCGGCCCCCGGCTGGGAAGGGGAACCCGGAACCCCCGGACGCAGCGGCGGGAGGAACGTGGAAAATCCGGTTTATAACCCTGCCGCTTGTGGGGCTATGAGAGCGGGGCCGGAAATACTAGTTGGATTCCTCGGTCTCAAAGTGGATACCGGCATCCCGGGGGAGGGCCAGGCGGCATTCCGCCTCCATACATTTGATAATTCCCGCCAGGACAGGACACGCGGCATGGCCCGGGAGATAATCGACGGCGGCCTGATAGAGTGGGTTTTTGACGGGAGCGCTCAGGCACACCTCAAAGGCGTCAAAGGTATCGCCTATGGCTTCAAACAGTTTGGAGACGCCTTGGCAGTCGGATTCGACGGTGACTTTGACTTCGATTTGGTCCTCGGATTGGGCCTGAACCCGGGTGATGAGTCCGCAGACGCCGGGATTGATGGTAACTTTGGTCATTTGCTTGCTCCTTTCTATTGCTGCAACACCGAGTTTGGCCGGGTATATGGGAAATACGGGGCCCGGGCGGTACAGGCTTCCGGTGTTTACAGGGGGGATGGCGCGAAAACAGAAATGCGGGAAGGCTATTCGTTCAAAAGGCTGCCGTCAGTATACCCTGCCGTTCCGGGAAAGTCAAGCGGCGGGAGTAGGGATGAAATACGGCCAAGCCGGGAGATAACCCAAGAAATAGGGGAGAAACCGTATAAAAACCTGACTTGCAGCGGGGAAAAGGGGAACGGTGGGTTAAAATATGGAAAAAAACAGAATCTTTTTTCTAAAAATCATTGACAAAAGTTTTTTCATAGGATATAATAAATTACGCTTGATGTGAGCATAATACTCAATATGGCGGCATAGCTCAGTTGGCTAGAGCATGCGGTTCATACCCGCAGTGTCGTTGGTTCAAATCCAATTGCCGCTACCATTGCATAAATTCCTTGTGACGAGAACTAATTTCCCATTGCAAGGATTTATATATTTGTAAGGCCCGTTGGTCAAGTGGTTAAGACACCGCCCTTTCACGGCGGTATCATGGGTTCGAATCCCGTACGGGTCACCAAAGGCAAGTCATGAAAATGGCTTGCCTTTTTTGATCCTGTTTTTTAAAATAGGAGGATCATTCCCCCAGCCGGGGGCGGTACTTTCCCGTGGGGGAAAGTACCCAAAGGCCACAAAGGGGAGAGAGGATTTCGATTTTCCTCTCTCCCCTTTGGAACCCCACTCACTTTTAAAAACGACAAAGGGAGGTGCTGTACAACTAAGCGTCGAATAAACTGAGGGCACCTCCGAGCATCCCGGTTGTATCAGCGGCATCGTCCCAAGTATGGGTCGGCCCAAATGTGGGCCTGAAAGTTGAGAAAGTTTTTTTTCTTGACTTTTTTCAGCCTTTACTGATTAAGTGTGCAAGACTACCCAGGGGGGAGATACCCAAGAGGGGGAACGCCTCTTGGGCGGCTCTTTCCCCCTTTTCTGGCCGTGCAGACCACCATTTGGAATTTGTTTCGGAAGTTTTGGGCTTGCCCCGAACTTTCAAGGGACGCTGAGGAACCAAGATAAGAATAAAGCCCTGCGCGTCCCGGTGCCCCGCGGCATGAGCGGGCAGGGTGCAGAAAAATTAAAAGTGTAGTTTTTCTGAATTTGCATGAAATAGGGTGAGTTGCACCCATGAAAACTATTACCCAATTTCCTACCCAAAGCCCCTGCCGTCCGGATGCAGGGAGTTCATTCTTATCCCTAGTAGTATGGCATCCCTTATGAGAATTGAAACAAGTTTCAATTCTCCGTAATTTGTTCCGGTAAAAAAGGATCCAAAGGCTGCAAGGTAGGTCTGAAGATTTGATTGAATCTACGGAGGGTTCAGTCTCAAACAAAATTGTAATATCATTATTTTAATATACAAATGGTATGACTAATTGGGACAAAAACAACGGCGGGAGATAGGCGTGGGGGTGGAATATAAAATAGGCGTGAGTGAGGCTTCTTCAGAAAATGTTCGATTTTTCCGTCAGAATGGGATATAATATAGGCTAGAATAAAGATAAAATAGAATATGTGCGCCGTAGGACCATTGGTAAGGATGCAGCCCCGGCGGCGATATTTTGATTGTTGCTAAGATAAGGATCTAAAGAGTGTAACCCCAGGGCTAATTGACCGGGAGTGCCATGGGGAAAATATGTCCGAGAAAACGGGACAATATTCGCCGGAAAACGGCGGAGGGGGGAGGCAACACTGTGAAATTTCAGAGAATCAGCCCTAAGGGGCTGGCGGTATGGCTGATCCGCCTCACGTTGGGGGCGTTTGCGGTTTCCTTCCTGATTTCCCTTGTGTTCCCGGAGAGAGGGCTGCTCTACTGGATTCTCACAGGCCTGTGGCTGTTTGCCTATTTTGTATTATTTTTCTTATATTATCCTATCCGTTATTACCGGCTGAGCTATGCGGCCAATTTGCAGATTGTGGTGCTCAACTGCGGCGTGATTTACCGGCGCAGAAAGGCTATTTTCCTGCGGAATATCCAATACACCACCACCACCTGTACGCCGATTCAGGCTATCTTTGGGCTGTGTACCCTGGTGATCCATGCCCCGGGCGGGTTTATCCTGATTCCCCATCTCACCCGGGTACAGTGTGAGCGGCTGCGGGACTGGCTGGAGGTAGAGGATGCACAGCCCTGAGAAAGGGGCAATGCCATAGGAAAGGAGGCCGCTTGCGGTGAAATGCTATCGGGCACATCCCATTATGATCCTGGAAAACCTGTGGCGGTTTCTGTTTTTGCTGATTCTCCCCTTGGTGCGCGGTTTCTTTGCGGCGCTGCAGGGCGGGCTGGGGGACTGGCTGGCCGGCGCCTGGTTCGATATTCTGGTGCTTTTGGTGATGGTGGGGCTGTCCGTCATCCAGTGGCTGCGGTTTCAAATCCGGTTTACGGACCGGCTTTTGCAGGTGGACTGGGGCATCTTTTACCGCAAGCGCAGCCGGATCCAGCTGGATCAGGTGTGTACGGTGTCTGTGGTGCGCCCCTTTTTTTTAAAGCCTTTCGGCGCGGTGCACATGACGGTGGACACCCTGGCGGGCAACAGCGATACCGTGGATTTGCGCCTGACCATCAGCAGGAAGCTTTCGGAGCAGGTGATCCGCGGGCAGAACCTACGGGAATATGACCGCAGCGAGGTGCGAAGCTACCGTCCCGGGACGGTGAATGTGGCGGTGCTCTCCATTATGATGTCCAATTCCCTGGCGGGGATCCTCTTTCTGGTGGCGCTGATTTCCCAGCTGGGAAACCTATTGGGGGAGGCGTTCTCCAACCGGATTGTGGGTACCTTCCAGCGCTTTGCCCAGATGATGGCCTTTGGGATTCCCCCGGCCGCGGCAGCCCTGGCCTATATTCTGCTGTTCGGCTGGCTGTATTCGGTACTGCTGAATATGGTACGCTACCAGCGGTTCACCGTAGGGCGTACCCACAAGGCGCTGCTGATTTCGGGCGGGGTGATTACCAACCGGGACTACTGTATTGCGCTGGACAGTATCAACTTTGTGGATATCCGCCAGACGCTGATGAGCCGGCTGTTTGGGATTTATTCCGTGTTTGTGAATGCGGTGGGCTTCGGCAAGCAGAAGGACGATTTATCCGCGGTTCTGCCCGCTACCACACGGCAGGGGATGCGGCGCTGTATGGCATACCTGCTGCCCGAATACCGGGAGAAGCAACGGCAGTTAAAGCCCAATGCCGGGGCGATTTTTAAGTTTATCATCGAGCCTATCTGGGCCTGCGTTTTGATTCCGGCTGCCGCCACGGTGGTCTATCTCCTGTTTGAGCGGTGGCGGGATGTTACGGTGTTTATCGGCGTGATGCTGATGCTTCCGGCGGTGTGGTTTTTGGCCATCCGGCTATGGGATTTCTTTACCAGCGGAGTGGCGTTTGACGGAGAATATTATACCCTTCGTTATTCCAAGGGGATGTTTTTGCATACAGTAATCATTCCTAAGTCCAAGATGGCCTATGTGGATGTGCGCCAGAGCATCATTCAAAAGACAGACCAGAAATGCGATGTGAAATTCCGTACTATCTTCGAGAGCCGGAATATCCATCATATCCGCAACATTGACCGGCAGGAGGCCATTGACATCTGCGGGCTGGATGTGGACGCGGGGGACGAGACCAAGACGCCCATCCGCCCGGCTGTGAAATAGGGCTCCTCCAAGGGGGCTGCAGCCGTACTCGGCAAAGAGAGGGATTGACTCACCGGCCCGAAGGCCCCGGTGTTTGGAAAAACTAAATTGGGAAACAGCCGGTGCTCTTTGACTTTTTGGTATAATAACCTCACGCCGGGATAAGGCAAAGCGTTGGACTGCATAGCTGAGAATACTAGTTTGAACAACGACTGGGACCATGCGGGGGACGGGAGTTCCACCTTTTTAGGAAAACCTTGACGGGAAACGGGAATACACGGGTTTGGAAGCCTAAAAATTAAACAAATTGGATAAATCATTATGGAATATACTTTTGGGCTCTTTTCCTGACAACGTGAGGAAACCGAAACGCCCTGTCAGGGATCCTGAAATGGGTAAGCTGCCGGCGGGGAGACGGGGATTTTTGCTCCCTATGGCGCTGCAGCATTTCATCTGAGGAACATGGGCGCCGTTTTAAAACTTCGCCCGGATGGGTTGGAGTTCCCGATACTCAATAGAAAAAAGGCAGGCCCGCATCATCGGAAGCGGGCCTGCCCTTTTTATTGGGTGAGATTTACACGTAGTATTTTGCCTGGGTATGGTACATCTGCTCGTACTGGCTGCCTGTTTGGGATACCAGTTCGTCATGGCTGCCGTCCTGGACGATCTGTCCGCCGGAGAATACGATAATCCGGTCGCAGAACCGGCAGCTGGAGAGACGGTGGGAGATATAGATGGTGGTTTTGTCCCCGATCAGGCGGTTGAAGTGGCTGTAGATTTCAAACTCACTGATGGGATCCAGGGCTGCGGTGGGTTCATCCAGCACCACGATAGGCGCATCCTTGTAGATGGCCCGGGCAATGGCCAGCTTTTGGTTCTGGCCGCCGGAGAACTCGATGCCGTCCTCATCGAAAATCTTATACAGGGAGGTGTCGATGCCCTTGGGGAGGGACTCCACTTTTTCTTTCAGGCCGGCCCGTTCGATGGCATCCAGGATTTTGGCAGGATCCGCCGAGCCGCTCTCTTCCAGGGCGATATTCTCCCGGATGGTGAAGGCCAGGGTTTTGAAATCCTGAAACACCACGGCCAGCAGCTTTAAATACTCCTGGTAGCCGTATTCCTGGATATTGACCCCGTTGATGAGGATTTCACCCTCGTCCGGGTCGTACATCCGGGTGAGCAGCTTGATAAAGGTGGTTTTGCCGGCGCCGTTGAGCCCCACTACAGAGAGTTTTTCGCCGGGATGGATGGTGACGCTCACATGGCGCAGCACGTACTCCTTAGAGCGGGGATACCGGAAGGAGACATCCTTAAACTGGATTTCGCAGTCGCGGATGCCCTGGGTGGATTTCCCCTCCAATTTCTTTTTGGGATGGATCTGTACGAAATCCAGAAAGGCGTCCATCTTATGCACCAGCTGCAAAAAATAGATGAGGTTCCCGAAGAAGTTGCTCAGGGTGTTGGAGAAACTGTTGGCAGCGGAGACATACATGGTGAAATCGCCGATTCCAATGGCGCCCACGAACACCTTGTAGGTCATGTAGGCGTACACCAGGGCAATCTGCAGCTGGGAATTGGCGCGGGTGGTGCCGTCCAGGGCGCTGCTGAGCTTCCAGTCATGCTCTACAAAGCTTCGGACCTTCTGCATACAGCGCCCGATTTTATCCAGGATTAGATCCCGGATGCCATACAGGCGGATGTCCTTACCCACGGAGAAATCCCCGCACAGGTTTTCAAAGTAGGCAACCTCACGGTTGATGACTTCGGTTTTTTTCTCGGTTTCATATTGGATATTGCGGGACTTCTGGTACAGAAAGATATTGAGCAGGACCATCAGCAGAATGAGGACGATGATAAACAGGTTGAGGGTGAGGATGACGGCGATCAGGCCCGCCATAGTGAGAATACACCCCAGCAGCCCGGAAAACTGCGCGGCCATCTGCCAGATACCGCCCTGGAGCATGGGGAGGGCGGCTTTATTCTTTTCATCCAGCAGGTTGGGATCCTCCATATCCTCATAATCCCGCGCCATCACCCGGTTGCCCAGGTAAATCCGGCATTTTTCCTGAATTTCTAGGCATTTTCCCCGGGAACGGGAGAGCAACCAGCTGCCCAGGACCGTAAAGATGCTGTTGACTGCCGCCGCGCCCAGTACCAGGGCGATAAAATAGGAGGCGCGCTGGGCGCCCAGCATCTCGTCGATGATGAGTTTAGGGACAAACACGCCGATGAAGGGGGTGACCGCCTGCACAACAGCGGTGACAATCATCAGGGGCAGGCAGCCCTTGTCAAAGGTTCCGATAAATTTGAAGAAACGAACAATGGTGCGGATATCCTTTTTCAGGGCCAGCTCTTTTTTGGCCTTTGGCTGTTTTTGCTTAGTCACTGGGCACCGCCTCCTTCCTGAGGATTGGTCTCCTGGTAGTAATGGGCCTGCAGCCGGAACATTTCGGCATACTTCTGGCCCAAAGCCATCAACTGGTCGTGGGTGCCGTATTCTACGACCCGGCCGTTTTCAAAGAACGCGATTCTGTCGCAGAAGCGGGTGCTGGCCAGGCGGTGGGAGATATAGATGGCGGTTTTATCCTGGACCATCTCGTTGAAGCCCTCATAGATGGCGCTCTCCGCCAGGGCGTCCAGGGCGGCGGTGGGTTCGTCCAGCGCCACGATGGGGCCATCCTTATACAGGGCGCGGGCCAGGGCCAGGCGCTGGCTTTCGCCGCCGGAGAGTTCAATTCCTTCTTCATCCAGGATTTTTAGAAGGCTGGTCTGGGTTTTATGGGACAGGGAATTGATTTTTTTGTCGATGTCGGCCTGCCGGAGGGCCTTTTGAAGGCGATCCTCCTGAAGAGCTTTGCCCAGGGCCACGTTTTCCGCCACGGAGAAGGCAAAGATTTTAATTTCCTGGAACACCACGGAGAAGAGCTTCCAATATTCCTCCCGGTCAAACCGGCGGATATCAACGCCGTTGAGGAGGATGCGCCCCTGTTGGGGGTCATACAGGCGGGCGAGAAGCTTGACAAAGGTGGTTTTCCCGGCGCCGTTGACGCCTACGATGGCCAGCTTTTCCCCGGGATGCACCGTCAGGCTGAGATTCGTATAGATGTTCTGTGTGCCGTGGGGATACCGGAAGGTGACGTTTTCGAAGCGGATTTCATAGGGCTGCCCGGTGGGGATAGGAGCGGGATCCTCGGTGGGCTCGTCGTCCTCCCGTTCCAAAAAGGCCCGATAAATTTCGGCATAGGCGGCCTGCCCCTTGAGATCCACCAGGTCGTTCATCAGGCGGATCATCCAGTCGGTGAAGCCGGCGATGGTGGCAAAGTACATCGTGAAGTCGCCGATTCCCATTCTGCCCTGAACGAATTTAAAGATTAAGTAGGCATAGATGGCAATTTCCCTAAAAAACAGGAACACGCCGTTGGCGCCGTCCGGTTTAAACCGGGCGCTCATCAAATCGTAGTACAGGGCGATCCGCTTTTTCTTGATATCCCAGGTGCGGTGGGTGAGCCAGTCCCCCATGTGGTACAGGCGGATATCCTTGCCGTACTCAAAGTTGCTCATGGTGCTTTCCAGGTATTCGGTGCGGCGGCTGTACTCGGAAATTTGAGGAAGGATTCCCAACTCCTTCTGCTTGGCCCGGTTTTTCAGCCACAGCACCAGCAGAACATTCAGGAGCAAAATCACCAGCACCAGAGGATGCAGAGTGATGAGGATTCCCGCATAGCCGATGAGAGAGGCCAGGCTTCCCGCGATCATCGCCAGCTCCAGAGGAACGGCGGCCATGCCCTCTCCCCAGGACATAATGGCGGTGCGGCTGGCTTCCATCTGGTTCATGGCATCGGGATCCTCGGTGTTCTGGAATTTCATCCGCAGGCTTTTTTCATCCAGCTGTTTGCGGAGCGTCAGGGTGAAGTAGGTCCGTTTGGCGTGGTAGCGATCCTGGGAATAGTCCTGGAGAAAGCCTACCACAATGGACAGGACGGCCAGCGCGATTATAATTCCCAGGAGAACGGGGATTCTTCGGGCGCCCATGAGCTCATCGATGAGCAGCTTGGGTGCGAAGATTCCCAGAAAGGGCAGGACAGCGGTACAGACGGCAAAGACAGCCATAAAGCCAACAATGCCCCGGTCGGCTTTCCAGGCCTCCCGCATCACATAGCCCACGTTTTTCCACATATGGGATTTGGGGCGCTCCGGCGCGGCAGCCGGCTGATTGGGTTTACTCATGGGGATCATCCTCCTTTCCCTGCAGGACAGAGGGCAGGGGTGCAAAACGTAAGCTTCTGCGTTTGCGCGATAGCGGCGGGTCTGCGCTGTTTGGAATGGCGTGTTTCATGGGTTCCCTCCTTGTTGGCTGAGTGTCCGATCCGTTTTGCGGAGCGGGTTTGACATTTCGGTAGAATCCACCAGTTTTGATTATCTCTCCCCTTGGCGCCTGTGAACAGGGAGAGCTTGTTGAGTTTTTGCCATTTTGGCTCAACTGTTCGTTGAGAGGGCGCGTTGGGGCACAAAAAGGCCCTTTCCAACGAGTAAGACGTTGAAAAGGGCCTGACTGTCCGTTTACTGGAAAGGAAATTACTGGATAGGCAGAAATTTCCCCGGTGGACACAGTGAGGCGCACTTTTCCCCGATCTGGTTGATGGTACACGGATAAAGTTTAAGATTCATGTTGTTGATCACTGTGTTCACCTCCTTTTTTTCTGTATGAAGTTCATAGTACCATATTATTCATATCGGGTCAATATAGGATTCAAAAAAAATTTACATTTCTCCATTGAGCCGGTGGGATTTGTTTTGAAACGGCCTTCCCACAAATTGAACCGGTGTTTTGTCGTGCCGGTTTGCAAAAAGGAAGTATCGTTTTATCAGAAGGAGGGGGCATTCCATCCCCAAGATGCTTCGAGGAGGACAAATGCCGGATACCCTGTACCGGGAACAGCTGAGGGGATGGAGATTCCGTCCTTGCCGTCAAAGAGACGCTGAGGGTTTTCATACCCGTTTGGCCAAAACAGCTGCGGAAGAAAATAGGGGTGGGAAGGCTTGGGAAATTTCCCTGCTGACACACCGGGAATTTTGAGCAGCGGCGGGGCAGGGGCCGCCGCTTGAAAGGGAGGGGGCATCCATGCTATCATGGAGAAACTAGGAAAGAGGACGTGACACACAGGAGGGGCTCTATGATACAGTTGGAAGCCTATTCGCCGCAGTATTTCCAGGACATTTTGCAGCTTTTTTATGACACGGTGCACACCGTCAACGCAGGGGACTACACCCAGGCCCAGCTGGATGCCTGGGCGCCCAGGGAACCGGACCGGCAGCGGTGGGAGCAAAATTTATCCCAGTCCACGGGGGTGGTGGCGCTGGAGGACGCCAGGGTTGTGGGGATTGCCACTCTGGCGGGCACGGCGGAGTTTGATTTACTGTATATCCATCCTCGGTACCAGCGCCGGGGAATTGCCGGGATGCTGGCCCAGAGGATAGAGGAGGAAGCCCGCCGGCGGGGGAGCTCCTTCCTCTTTACAGAGGCCTCCATTACCGCAAAAGGGTTTTTTGAACACAGAGGTTACCGGATAGCGGCGGCCCAGAGAAAGCCGCTGCGGGGAGCGGTGTTTCTCAACTATGTGATGGTCCGGCAGTGGGGAGGCTCTGCTCAGGCGCTGGAGCAGGTACTCAGGCAGAGGCACTGCTATTACCGGTTTTTTCAGCTGGATACCCAGTCGGCAGACAAAATACTATCCTGGAAGTATCCGGTGCCCTTTGACGTTTATAATATGAAGGACGCCTCCAGGGGGATGGAGGAGCTTTTATGCGGGGAATATTACGGCGTTGCCTCCCCGGACGGCAGCCTGCTGGGATTCTTTTGTTACGGAAACAGCGCCAGAGTTCCCGCTTTGCAACCGTACGGCGCCTATGAGGAGGACGCCCTGGACATTGGACTGGGGATTGCACCGGAGTTCTGCGGGATGGGGATGGGCCTGGAATTTCTCAAGCAGGGGATGGCCTTTGCGGCCAAAGAGTTCCCCCGGCGGGCACAGCGCCTGAGACTGACGGCAGCCGCCTTCAATGAACAGGCCAAAGCCGTATACCGCCGGGCGGGATTTCAAACCATTGGCGTTTGGAGCGCCGGGGAAGGCCTGCCGGATTATGAAGTGATGATGCGGGGCAGATGGGAGGATGCGCTATGGCTGTTGTAATACGCGCCGCCGTTTCGGGAGACGCCCGGGCCTGGATGGATCTGCTGGAGCAGGTGCGGGGGAATTTTCCGGGTTTGGAAACTCAGGCGGCCCTGGAGGATTACCGGCAGACCCTTCAGAGGAATATTCTCAGGGGATCCGCCCTCTGTGCCTGGGAGGACGGGGTGCTGGCGGGAGCGCTTCTGTATTCCTCCAAGCATCACCTGCTGTCCTGGATGGCAGTGCACCCAAAGGCCAGAAGAAAGGGGATTGCCGGTGCGCTCATCCGGGAGATGCTGCGCCATATGGATCCGGAGTGTGAGGTGCGGGTGAGCACCTTTCGCCGTGAGGATCCCATGGGTGCGGCTCCCAGAGCGCTCTATGAAAAGATGGGATTTATTCCAGGGGAGCTCACCGAGGAGTTTGGGTATCCCACTCAGGTGTTTGTGCTCGGGCCGAGGGATACCGGGACACTCTCAGTTTGATTCTTTGCTTAGCCCCCAGTATTGTTCCGACTAATGAGAATTGAAACAGGTTTCAATTCTCATAAGGGATGCCGTACTACTAGGCCAAGAATGAACCATCCGCATCCCGGCGGCAGGGCTTGGGGTAGGAATTGGGTGATAGTTTTCATGGGTGCAAATCACCCTATTTTCATGCAAATAAAGAAAAACTACACTTTTTAGCTTTTCTCTCCCAGCCCGCTCATGCCGCGGGGGCACCCCTTTTCTGCACGGCCAGAAAAGGGGGAAAGAGCCGCCCAAGAGGCGTTCCCCCTCTTGGGTATCTCCCCCTTTGGGGCAGTTTTTTGCACTCAATCAGTGAAGGCTAGAAAAAAGTCGAGAATCGCAAGCTCTCTCAACTTTAAGTCCCATACCTGGGCCGACCCACACTTGGGCCGAAACCGTCTATCCTGGATTTTACCAAGGTTTTTCTGTGCTAGGCAGAAAACCGGGAGTACAGTTGCCGGACAACGAAAAAACAGCGACAGGCGTATGCCTGCCGCTGTTTTTTATTCGGGCAAATTAGAAATCGGTGCTGATGCTTTCGCCGTTGAGAACCTTCTGAATATCGGAAATTACCTTGTTGACATAGGTAGTTCTCGCAGTAAATTCAAACTTCCCATTGACGCTGACGCCCACGCGGCGTTTATCGGATTCGATGGGGTGGAACTCCACGACCTCGACTCCGGAACCGTCACGATAGGTATATTCCACCTTCAGGAGGGGCTCACCGGAGGGATTGAAGGATTCCGTAAGAATACTGTCCTTTCGGGCCCCGATGAGAACCTGATAGAACTTTGTGAAGGAGGAGATCTTCACCGGAGATCCATTACAGGTGATGGAATAGTTGGCGGTATCGGATTCGTCCTCTGGAGAGGGGGTGATTCCAAAATCGTAGACCTCGCCGTTGGCGGTCACCTTGATTTCGGAGAGCTTATTGAGATAGGGGACGATAAAGAGCTTATGGACCAGCTTGGAATAGGTAAGGGTGACGAAGTTGCGATCCTCTGTAGGAGCGGCGATCTTATAGATCACAGAACTGTTGAGAGGTGAGGCGTAGAAATAGCCGTTCTGAATGGTGCTGCACATGAGTTCAAACACCTGGGCCTCGCCGTCGTCATTTTCATAGTCGATATGGTAGATAAGGTTGGGATTCTCCAAGCCATACTCCGCCAGCTGTTCCTTCGTGGGATTGACAGCCAGAACGCTTTCCGCTTTGAGCGGGAAGATGGTGTTGAGCATATCCTCCAGGTATTCGGAATCGGTCTGGGACTTCTTAGGAGCGGTGATGAGAAAATCTCCCACGCCGGTTCCCGCGGTATCCTGGTTTTCCTCCGTGATTTCAGTATCAGCTTGGACGACAATTTTGCCATCCACGCCGGTTCCTGCGCCATCCACTGTCATTCCGGTGAAGTAGCCGAAGGCATAGTCCTCGAAATCCGGGGCCAGCTCCTTGCTGATATAATAGGTCAGGTTTTCGGTGTAGGGTTCCACATCCGACTTATTGAACAGGTACACCGTATCCCCGTCCAGAACCTTTCCATAGTAGCCCATATTACCGGGGGCCTTGGAGCCGATCTGAACCGTAAAGGAGGTGCCGTCGGTATAGTGGGAGGTGACCTGAGTAGTGGGATTATCCAGGCCGTACAGGGTCCAGTTGATATCGCCGTCCTCAGGCTTGGCAATGGTATCGGAAGCATAGAAGGTGGAGGTGAAGCTGCCTACCCCGTTGAGAATGCTCTCATCGTACGGGGTATCCTTGAGCTGCTCCATCATAAAGACGGTTTTTTCCGGATCTGTTTGGGTGATAGTGAAATCCCCGTCCGGATTGGTGAAGGAGATGGACTCGATTTCCTTGATTGTTTTCCCCTCATTGAGGTAGACGGATTCACTGGTGAACGCTCCCTCTGAAGAGGACTCAGAGGAGGAAGAACTGGAATCCCCGGCCCACTGCTTTAAAAAGATGAGGGACACAATGAGGAGAACCAGCACAATTCCGCCGGCAATCAGATATTTGACTTGTTTTTTCATAGGTTACTTGTGCCTCCTGATAAGCCAGATCGCAATACCCAGAATCATGACAACCAGGGGCAGCACAATGACAAACACCACACTGATGCCGATGACCTGCTGTGTGCTGATACCCAGGGAGCTTCCACTGAGGCTCTTGGAGACAATGGAGATATTGGCATCCTTATTGGACAGCACATTGAGGATACTGATGAAATATTCCGCGTTGCTGTAGGAGCCGCTGCCCAGAATAGAGGCATCCAGGCAGGCCGTGGAACCGGAGACGATGATGGTGGATCGGATGACCTCTGAGCCCTCATAGCGCAGGCGGGAGGCCTGTACCAGAGCGGGAATCTGTTTAGTGGTATCATTCTCCGCCATATCGGGGGTCCAGTCGTCCCCGGCATCCGCCGGACGGATGACCGCGGTGGTTCCGAAGTTTAAGAGGGGGGCAGTTTCCATATAACCGCTGTTCTCCCACATCAGGGACAGGGGCCGTGCGCGGGGGAAGGTGGCATAGATGGAGGGTCTATTCAGCTTTTTGTAGTAGTCGTTGCTGACATAGTCCACGATGGAGAAGAAGGGGTTATTATTATAGATTCTGGAATTATTGGTCTCGTAGACGGAGCCGCTGCCTACCTGGATACCGTTTTCCTCCAGGAATGCCTCCAGGTTGGGGGTGGCGGGCTGGTCCGGGTTGGCAAAATACAGCATATTTTTGCCCAGCTCCTCATTATTGGAGAGGAACGCCTCGATTTTCGCCAAGCTGTTGTCGTCAAAATCGGAGGTGGGGCCGGCGACAACCACAAAGAGGGCATCCTCGTCGATATCCTCTGTGGTGAGGTTGCGCTGTACCACCTCATAGTTGTTCTTCTGGACGAGGGTTTGGAAATCGGTGGTATCTGTTTCGCCATGGCCCGTGGCAAAGACCACCTTCGGGCGCTCGTCACTGGTGACGTTCAGGATTGCGGAGGTGATGGCCTGCTCCGCCACAGAGGCGGCGATATACTGCTCGCCGTAATCGTTGGACTGGACGTCGAACAGATCGGCCTTCTCAATCTGCTCGATACGGTCGCCGCTCTTGACCAGGACGTCCGCAACCGAGAGGGACAGATCCGGATAATTGGAGGCGAAGGTGGGATCCTTGACGATATCCACATACTCCAGTGTGACGTGATCGGAGTTTTTCGCGTAATCCTTGAGGACCTCGTTGGCCTGCTCAAAGTAGGTGCCCAGAGCTACAAAACTCTTTTCTGTGGAGAGCACCATAATGGTGACGTCCTTCCCCAGATCCTTGATATAGTCCTTACTCTCCTGAGTAATCCCATATACGTCATCCTTGGTCAGGTCGATTTTCAGGGGGTATTTTTCCATCACCACAGAGGCGATGACATTGATTAGGATAATGACCACCAGAAAGCCGGCGGACAGGGCGGTGGCCACGGATCCATACCGCAGGCGGCGGGAGCCGAAAACTTTCTTGCCTTTTTTCTCTTTATTCTCGTTCATTGTATTAAATCCTCCAAATTCATTCCTGCAGCTGAGTTCTTAGCTCCATCTTCTCTTTTCAAAGACCCGGATGGTGAAGAACATGAATATGGCGCTGACGCTCAGGAAGAACAGAACGTCGGACAAATCGATAATACCAAGCGCAAAGGAGTTATACCGGGTGCTGAAGGAGATTCCATCCAGCACTTTGCCCAGGAATGTGGAGGTTCCCACATAGCTGGCCAGGGGATCGATCATCATTAAGAGCAGCATGACGGCAAAGCCGGAGACTGCGGCGATGACCTGGCTTTCTGTCATGGAGGACAGGAACATTCCAATGGCGACGAGGGCCACGCCCAGCAGAATGGTGCCGATAAAATGGCCAAAGAACACCGCCCAGTCGATGGGAGTGAAGGAGGCCAGGACGATAGCGTACAGCAGAGTGACGCAGACGCCCAGGATGTACACCAGCAGGGCGGAGAGGAATTTGCCCATGACTAAGGAGAACAGGGAGACCGGGGAGGTCAGGAGCAGCTGATCCGTTTTCTGCTTTTTCTCCTCACTGAGCAGCCTCATGGTGAGGATGGGAATGAGGAACATGGAGATGGTGAACAGGCTGGAAAACAGCGAGGACATATCTGTAGTGTCATATAAAAGCGTATTATAGAAGAAAAAGAAGCCGGAGAGAATATAGAACACCGACAGATAGATATAGCCGATAGGCGAGGTGAAATAGGAATTAAATTCCCGGCGCATGATGGTAAGCATTAGTGATTACCTCCGTTGGATTTTTTGCCCGAGGTCAGCTGCAGGAAGATATCCTCCAGGGAGAGCTCGTTGGTGTGCATGGAGAGGATGGGCCAGTTGCGCTCTGCCAGGCGTTTGAAAACCTCCCGACGGATATCGGTGCCCTTTTCGGCCTCTACGCTGTAGTCGTAGACGGTGCCCTCTTCCTTTTTACCCAGAGTTTGCACAGAGACCATATTGGGGATTTTGATGAGGGTTTTGTAGACCTCGGTCTCCGGGCCGTCCACGCGCAGCATCAGCTTATGATCAGCGCTCATATTCTTGGACAGGTTGTCCGGGGTATCGTCCGCCACCAGCTTGCCTTCGTTGATTACGATGACGCGCTCGCAGATGGCCTGAACCTCCGGCAGAATGTGGGACGAGAGGATGACCGTATGCTTTTTGCCCAATTCCTTAATCAGGTTGCGGATCTCGATGATCTGCTTGGGGTCCAGGCCCACGGTGGGCTCGTCCAGGATCAGAACGTCCGGATTGCCGATCAGTGCCTGGGCGATGCCCACACGCTGGCGGTATCCTTTGGACAGGTTGCGGATGAGGCGGTTGTACACGTTCGTGATTTTTACCAGCTGGCAAATTTCATCGATGTGCTGCTTTCTGGGGATTTTGACCTTGTTGAGATCATAGACAAAATCCAGATAATCCTTGACGGTCATATCCAGATAGAGCGGGGGCAGTTCCGGCAGATACCCGATTTTGGATTTTGCCTTGATGGGATCGTCCAGAATTTCATGGCCGTCGATGGTGACGGAGCCGGATGTGGCGGACAAATAGCCGGTGATGATGTTCATGGTCGTGGATTTACCGGCGCCGTTGGGGCCCAGAAAACCAAGGATTTCTCCCTTATTGACGGTGAAGGTGACATCATCCACGGCGTTCTTTTTGCCGTACTGTTTTACGAGGTTTTTTACCTCTATCATTCCTTATCCCTCCTGAGTAAGTATATGGAAGACGCTGCTTGCCCGACAGGCCGGGGGAGGCCCCGGGCAAGGTCTGAGAGCTTCATTCCGACAGGTCATCCAGGCTGCCCCTCGGATGGATGAAACCCGGGGGGAGCACCACAACGCGGTTAAAAATTAATTAATAATTTGTAGAGGAAGATAAAAAACAGCCACTGTCACGTTGTGCTTTTTTATTTTATCACAAAACAAGACAGTTGGATACTATAGAATGTAAAAAAATATGCCGTGAAATCTCCACGGAATCAACAAAAAACAAAAAAATTGAAAACAAGTGTGGGACAACTTCATGAAGCCGTCATAAAATAAACACAAAAGGGCCCACCGGGACGCCCGCAGTTTGGTTCTTTGCTTAGCCACTCAGCATCCCTTTGAAGTTTTGGGCAAAGCCAAAACTTTCGCAGCGAATTCCAAATTGTGGTCTGCACGGCCAGAAAAGGGGGAAAGACCTGCCCAAGAGGGGGAACCCCTCTTTGGAAACACCCCCTGGGGTAGTCATATGCACTCAAACAGTTGAGGCTGGTAGAAACCAAGGACCCGCAAGCTCTCCTCATTTTCTAATGCCGCTGATGCAACCGGGACGCGCTTAGATTTATTCTCCGCTTAGCCCCTCAGCGTCCCTTTGAAGTTTTGGAACAAGCCCAAAACTTCCGTAGATATAAACAAATCTTCAGACTTGCTTTGTGGCCTTTGGGTACTTTTCTGCTGGAACAAATTACGGAGAATTGAAACTTGTTTCAATTCTCATAAGGGATGCCGTACTACTAGGGCCAAGAATGGACTCCCCGCATCCCGGCGGCAGGGCTTTGGGAAGGAAATTGGATGACAAATTCCTTGGGCGGAAATGCCTTTCTGTTACATTTTCAGAAATTAAGGAAATTCATTGTTACAAAAACAGTAGTGTTACCTTCCAAAAAGATTATCGTCCACTTCCATCCCAAACCGCTAATGCCGCGGAGGCACCCCTTTTCTGCACGGCCAGAAAAGGGGAAAAGAGCCGCCCAAGAGGCGTTCCCCCTCTTGGGTATCTCCCCCCTGGGGAACGCCTTTTAGAGTGGGGGGAGATGGCGGGGGTACACAGGTGGGATTTTACCTATTATATAGGAAAGAAAAGCGGCGATGATACAGGTGCATCTTGTGGTGGGAATCTACAAAAGGAAAGGGGAAAGTTCGGCGGTTCTTTCTCTTTACGCCGGCTGTGAAAACGAGTAAACTGAACCAAACAGAGAATAACAGTTTTTCTGAAACAGGAACAGGTAAAGGAGGTCTGCAAAAATGCCCATTCATTTTGAGCCCCAGCGGTGGAGCCGGATACGCCGTACCTATCAGGACTGGTGGGAGAGAAACACCCAAAGGCCGGTGATGAAGCTGATGGTGCCGAAGGCCTATGCTCCCGCCCGCCGCGAACCCAAGGCCCCGCTGCTGAGCCAGGGAACGTGTACGCTTTTGGAATACACCCCAGAACAGCTCATTGACAGGCTGGACTATGAATTGGAGCAGCAGGCCTATTTGGGGGATGGGTTTCCCTATTTGAATTTTGACTGCTTCGGCCCAGGGGTGCTTGCCGCGTTCTGCGGGGCGAAGCTGGACAATTCTTCCGGCGGGGTATGGTTTTTCCCCCAGGAGATCCGGGAAATTGAGGATATCCATATCCGGTATGATCCGGATAATCTTTGGGCCAGGCGCGTAAAGGATCTATACCGTGCGGGAAATGAGCGGTGGCAGGGACAGGTACTCATGGGGATGGTGGATTTAGGCGGGGTTTTGGACGTGATCGCCACGTTCCGCGAGAGTGAAAACCTGTTGATGGACCTATATGATGCTCCCGAGGAGGTTCTGCGGCTGTGTGAGGAGTGCCATCAGGCATGGATGGACGCCTACCGGGATCTGAATTCCGTGTTGCAGCCGGTGAACCCGGGCTACTCGGATTGGAGCGGCATTTACAGTGAGGCGCCCAGCTATATTCTCCAGTCGGACTTTACCTATATGATAGGCACCCCCATGTTCGATACCTTTGCGCTGCCCTGGCTCAGGCGGGCCGCGCAGGAAATTGAGCATACCATCTATCATCTGGACGGGGCGGGGGAAGTAAAACACCTGGAGCATCTTCTGGAATTGCCGCAGCTGGACGCCGTCCAATGGGTTTGGGGGGACGGAACCCCCTCGGGCCGGCATTGGGTGGACTTATATGAAAAGATAGCCGGGGCAGGCAAGGGGATTTATCTGCTGGGGGCAGACGAGAAGGATTTCGATACTGTGATGGGAAGGGTTCCGGGCTGCTATTATATGAATGTCTGGGCCGATACCATCGACGACGCGAAGCGCCTGTGCCATAAGTACGGGGTTGAGGAATAGCAGGATTTTGACGGGGACATATACTAATAGAAGAAGCACGCCGCAACCGGCCAGGCTGCAGCGTGCTTTTTGATATCAGGAAGCGAACAGATGATTTCCGATCCGTTTGATGACAGGGCGGGTCCGAATCCATTTATTTGAAGTTTTATCCGGGTTATAATAATAGATAGCTCCTCCGCTGGGATCCCAGCCGTTCAGGGCATCCCGGGCCGCATTGTAGGCGGAATCCGCCACAGGCTGATTGAACTGGCCGTCTGTAATGGCAGTAAAGGCGCCGGGCTGATAGACGACCCCGGCAAAGGTATCCGGGAAGGAGGGGTGTTCCACCCGGTTGAGCACCACAGCGCCCACAGCGACCTGGCCCTCATAGGGCTCGCCACGGGCTTCGGCGGAGATAATACGGGCCAGCAGGTTGATGTCGCTTTGGGAAGCGGAGGTGCCGCCTCCGGAAGAAGAGGAAGAACCGCTGGAAATTCCCATGACCCGCAGCGTCTGGGGCCCGGCGATACCATCCACGGTCAGCCCGTTATACCGCTGGACGGCACGGACACCCTTCTCGGTCTGTGTACCGTAGATCCCGTCGATATTGCCGGAGTACACGCCGTATTCCTTGAGCTTTTTTTGGATTTGAATCACCTCATCGCCCCGTGAGCCCATCTTTGACAGTGCGGGCAGTGAGTCCTGAATATGATAGTGAAAGGAATAAGAGACAAAGGACACGACAAAAATATTGAGTACAAGAATTAACAGTAATTTGAATACCGGGATAGATTTTCCCTTCAATTAAAACCCTCCTTTTCCATCTGTTAATACTAGTGTTTCAGAAAACAGGGGGAGTATACATGATTTTGGAAGAGAAATTTACAGAGACTCTCGCTTCGGTGCGGTTTTGATCAGACGGGAGCTGGGAATGGGGAGAGCTGTCCCGGAAATAAACCCTATGTGTGCGGCTCAGGCGGGAACCATATAATTATTATAGAAGAGACGCCAGTGAGACAAACCCAACGCGAGGCCATGGGAGCCGCAGGAAAGGAGGTGCCGCCATGGAACTGCTGGGAGCAGTTCTGCTGCTGATAAGCGCATGGATGGCGGCAGAGACGATTTGCCGTATGGTAACAGAGAGCCGGGAGATGCGGCCTCACAACAGCAGAAAAAGGGCATTGTCGAAAAAAAGAAAAAAAGAGCAAAAAAAGGGTTGACATTATGATTGCTGCGTGATAGAATAATTAAGCTGTCTCAAGAGAGTCGGCCCACAGAGGGAAGGCGAAAGGGAGGCCACGAAAAAAGTGGTTGACAAGAGCCCGAGGATGTGGTAAAATAAAAGAGTTCCGGTCGCGAGAGCGGGACGAGTTCGGACCTTGAAAATTGAACAACATGAAAGCTTAC
>JAETPU010000064.1 GCA_021771035.1 Marvinbryantia formatexigens
GAATCGATAACCGGAGTCGGCACTCCGTACTGTACGCCCAAATCATGATAGATTTTGCAGCCCACCGGGACATCCTCGGTCAGGTAACGGTGGTTAATGCTGTTAGGGCCTGTATTTCCTTCATCGGACGGCTGGTCTAACGGGAAGATTACATTATCTTTTCCGTCCTTATCGAGTCCCATATATTCCTGCGTCAGGACACTCCGGCGGGAGAAAAAGGATTCATATGCATACTGCGGCGTTCCCACCCCGATCTCTTTTGCCAGCGCCTTTTCTTCCTCGAAGAACTGGTACTGCACCTCACAGATGGACGGGCATAGTCCATGGCAGTACATGGAGTAGCTGTTCTTGTCATAGCCGCCGAAGATGACTCCCCAGTTCTCCATCGTGGACACTCCGAGGATTGTCGCCGGAACGTGGATAACCGGGTTGATGTTGGCAAAACCGGTATCCAGAACCGTGTTGCCCGCCTCCGGCCCGTTTCCGTATGTAACGGCATCGATACACGGCAGATATCTGGAGGATTCCATAAAGGCATCGATATCCGACATCGGCAGAGACGCTCCCCGCAGGGTGATGGCTCGGTATTTCACCCCCACGTGGGGGAAGGTGAACTTCCCAACGGATTCGATACGCGTTCCGTAAGGAGCGGAGGACCATCCGCCTACGATGACCTGCTTGGTACACCCCATCTCACGCATCATTTTCCGGAGAAGCAGGGTACCGTAGTTATCGGTAAAGATATGGATGACCTGACCGTCCTCGAGATGAGGAATCAGCTCTCGGAAAAACGGCTCATGTGCCATGGCTGGCGCTGCAATCACAATCAGGCCGGCGCCCTTTACCACCTTGCCCATGTCACTGCTTACCATATCCAGGTAGGCTCTGCCGGAGCGCTCAAAGCAGTAGAGGTTACGCTGGACGCCGTCCAGCAGGATGCCTGTCTTCTCCAGGTTGGCAAGCGTGTTCTTGGCAAACGGCATCATGTCATAAAGACGGACCTCTTTTCCTGCCAGCTTCATATCGGCCGCACAGGATTTTCCCACAGCACCGCCGCCCAATACCGCGAT
>JAETPU010000065.1 GCA_021771035.1 Marvinbryantia formatexigens
CCACAGAAGGAGCTGTGGGATTAAGGTATCATTGTGGTGTACGGTACAGGGAATCCAAGACAGGGGGAAACAAAATTATGAAGAGAAAAAGGTTGCTGACAGTGCTGCTTGCTGGCACGCTGGTATTGACGATGCCGGCGACTGCTTTAGCGGAAGAAGGTGCGCAAGGCTCCGTGAATGCAGAGGAAGGGACAGAAGGGCAGGCGCTGGAAACAGGGGAAGGGGCGGAAATGCCCGGATTAGAGACCGCCGGAGATGCGGTACAGGCAGATACGGAAGGGACGGGAGAGGAAGCGCAGGCAGATGGACCGGCAGGACCGGAAGCTGCCCCAGCCTCAGAGGAGACACAAGCTGCCCCAGAGGCCCAGGCCATGCCAGCAGAGGGGCAAACTGCGGCAGTCCAGGCGGAGGATGGGATAGCACCACAGGCAGATGAAAATAAATATGACCCTTCTACAGACCCTTATGGCTATAAGCATATATTGGTGGATGGGGTTCCCTATCTGGATTCTCCATACCTAAGAGAATATATGTTTGATGGAAGGCAATATACTTATTTAGAATTTCAGAATGGCTCCACCCATAAGCTGGCCTACACCTGGACAGATGTGGATGCAGAATGGGAGTCCTTTTACTTAACGGCATCGGGTAGGGAAACTTGCCTGTCTGTAACACCGGACGGTACCGTGACCTGTAAGTATACAGACAAGGAGTTGGAAAATGGTGATAGTGTCCGTCTGTATGGAAAACCGGACTGGCCGGGCGCCCCTCGTACTTTATATACGGACATTCAAATAGATGTTGTTGGCGAGTACCCGGGGGATCCTGCACCGGAACAGCCTGCCGGGTCTGACAGCATAACTTACCGCACCCATGTGCAGACTTATGGCTGGCAGGACTGGGCAAAGGACGGCGCCATGAGCGGGACAGAGGGCCAGGCAAAGAGGCTGGAAGGCATTGAGATTAAGGCTGGGAATGGCCAGGGCGTGCGCTACCGCACCCATGTGCAGACTTATGGCTGGCAGGATTG
>JAETPU010000066.1 GCA_021771035.1 Marvinbryantia formatexigens
CCACAGAAGGAGCTGTGGGATTAAGGTATCATTGTGGTGTACGGTACAGGGAATCCAAGACAGGGGGAAACAAAATTATGAAGAGAAAAAGGTTGCTGACAGTGCTGCTTGCTGGCGCGCTGGTATTGACGATGCCGGCGACTGCTTTAGCGGAAGAAGGTGCGCAAGGCTCCGTGAATGCAGAGGAAGGGACAGAAGGCCTTGTAGCTACTGAGGGAGGAATAGAAGCACAAGAAGGGACAGAAATGCCCGGATTAGAAACCGCCGGAGACGGGGTACAGGCAGATACGGAAGGGACAGGAGAGGAAACGCAGGCAGATGGACCGGCAGGCCCGGAAGCTGCCCCAGCCTCAGAGGAGACACAAGCTGCCCCAGAGGCCCAGGCTGCATCAGCGGAGGGGCAAACTGCGGCAGTCCAGGCGGAGGATGGGATAGCACCACAGGCAGATGAAAATAAATATGACCCTTCTACAGACCCTTATGGCTATGGGCATATTTTAGTAGATGGCGTCCCTTACCTAGACTCCCCATACCTAAGGGAATACATGTTTGATGGAAGGCAATATACTTATTTAGAATTTCAGAATGGCTCCACCCATAAGCTGGACTACACTTGGACGGACGTGGATGCGGAGTGGAGATCTCATGTGGTCAGCGCAACAGGACGGGAGACCTGTTTTTCTATTACACCGGATGGCACTGTGACCTGCAAATATATAGATAAGGAGCTGGAAAATATTGATTCCGCTTGGCTGTATGGAACTGAGGCCAGCGGACATTCAGGGAATAGATATGCCAATATTCAAATAGAGGTTGTTGGCGAGTACCCGGGGGATCCTGCACCGGAACAGCCTGCCGGGTCCGACAGCATATCTTACCGCACCCATGTGCAGACTTATGGCTGGCAGGACTGGGCAAAGGACGGAGCCATGAGCGGGACAGAGGGCCAGGCAAAGAGGCTGGAAGGCATTGAGATTAAGGCTGGGAATGGCCAGGGCGTGCG
>JAETPU010000034.1 GCA_021771035.1 Marvinbryantia formatexigens
ATTGTTGAAAACTTGGAAGGTTTACTGGTTTGGAGTAAGCTTGCTGGAGAGAATCTTGTTCTTTCCCAGCCAAGTAAGTAATTTAGGGGGTGAGGGTCTGGGAGAGGGGGAAAGCGAAGAACCTCCCCAGCGGCCTGCTGGGGAGGTTCTAAAAAAGGGCGCACTACCCCCTTGTATCTTGAGGGCTTAAAAGTGACCCATTTGGGGCTTTCGTCAATCTATCTATATAACTGCCGGAAACTTTTACAGTTCCGACAACGGGAAAAAAGAGTGGTAAACGCAAAAAAGCGGGACCTCCGGCCTGAATTTTCAGGCGGAAGCCCCGCATCTGCTCACAAGAAGTCTTTATATTGCCATTTTATGGAAAAGGCATCTATGGAAAATCATTTTGGATTTTGCGCTCTAAAAAGCCCGCAAACCCGCATGAATACTGACAAAAATGGGGTGGACATCTAAAGTGTCCACCCCAGATGGTGGGAGAGGATGGATTCGAACCATCGAAGTCAGTGACAACAGATTTACAGTCTGCCCCCTTTGGCCACTCGGGAACTCTCCCATATGAAATTGTAAAATGGAGCTGGTGGACGGACTTGAACCCCCGACCTGCTGATTACAAATCAGCTGCTCTACCAACTGAGCTACACCAGCAAAGCAGTTGATATTATAACACATCGTTCAAGTTCTGTCAAGAAAATGGTCGAGGCGACAGGACTCGAACCTGCGGCATCTTGGTCCCAAACCAAGCACTCTACCAAACTGAGCTACGCCTCGTCGGTTCTATGCTCTGCATAAACCACAGTGCGAAGATTATTATACTTTATGAATCAATTTCTGTCAAGAGTGTTTCTGAAAATATTCCATTTCTCTTCTCACATTTCTCAGCCACCGCGCGGCTGTCCAGGATTCCAGCTTCGGCGATACCAGGCCGCGGCTCCCCGGACAGGCAGTTCCAGTATCCCATTAGATTTTTGGAAAAGAGTCTTGACAAAGCTCTTTCATTTTGATAAAATGTTAGACATCACATGAATGTGCGGGTGTAGTTCAATGGTAGAATCCCAGCCTTCCAAGCTGGTTGTGTGGGTTCGATTCCCATCACCCGCTCCACTTATGCGCCAGTAGCTCAGTTGGATAGAGCAACTGCCTTCTAAGCAGTAGGTCAGGGGTTCGAATCCCTTCTGGCGCGCCATTTAAAGCAGTTTTATGATATGGTGGGTATAGTTTAGTTGGTTAGAACGCCAGATTGTGGTCCTGGAGGTCGTCGGTTCGATTCCGACTACCCACCCCATTAGTACAAAAAACTAAACTGACGCGTTCAGTTTAGTTTTTTGTCCATATTGGGCTGTCGCCAAGGGGTAAGGCAACGGACTTTGACTCCGTCATCCCGCTGGTTCGAATCCAGCCAGCCCAACCAGCGGCAGATTGCCGCTTCCAAGCCGCGCATCCCACAAAGTGGGATGCGCTTTTTGTATGCCCGCGTTTAAAACGAAGTGTGTTTTGCACAAACCCAATTCAATTCCTGAAGCGCCGGCCGCGTTCGGGACTTTTTATACATATCGGCAAACCCCGTCACAGTTTCATACCAGTGTGCCCAAATCGTTCATGCAGCCGGCATAAAAACACAAATAATTCGGCTAAACAGTATTTATGCCCAGATGGTATCCCGTATTCAGGGCCGCATCAGTGTGCCCACTAAAAATGAGCTGAAGCCAATGCTTCAGCTCATTTTTTCAGTCCCTGTGAACACTAGGCGCCATGCCGAATTCAGGGGAGTTCCCGGCTCTTGCGGCTGGTCACTGTCAGCCCCTCCTGCAGGAATTTGCTGGCGTAGCCCGGGCCCCTCCTCAATTTGAGGTACCGATGGCGCCACGCCCCGGCCAGCACCGCAGCGGCAATCGCACTGATGCCTACAGCACCAGCTGTAATCAACGGGCGCGGAGATGCTTCGTTTTCCGGCTTTTGAGCCGAATGGGCCGGTGCCGCCAGCAGAGACGGTGGTTCAACCGGCCCCTGCAGAGCGGCGCTCCGTGCCGCAGATGGGCTTACAGCGCCGCAGGCAGATACGCCTCCCACACTGCCCAGCAGGACAACCGCCATCAAAAGGGCTAAAATCCGCCGGAGGGCAGCGGTTCCTATT
Organism: Marvinbryantia formatexigens; assembly: GCA_021771035.1. Lineage (GTDB taxonomy): Bacteria > Bacillota > Clostridia > Oscillospirales > Ruminococcaceae > CALXEM01. The sequence goes on from JAETPU010000034.1 coordinate 2,135, forward strand.
GCCATAACAATCCCCCCAATCCCAAAAACCCAAGCAGGAACAGCAGAAAACACACTACAAATACCAGCGCTGTCTGCCACCAGAATAGCGGTACCTCCTCCAGCACCGTTCCGGTTTCCCCATTCACGGCAAACACCATGGAGCGCCCCGCCTCCTCCTTGTGGAGAATCCAAACCGGAAGCAGGACACAGCGGTACACCATTTGCTTTCTCCTCTGCTGATGCCCACGTACCTGTACGGACTCGGCTTCCCCCAGTTCCTGGCGCAGCAGCCTTTGGGCCGCGCTGGCACGATCCCACCGGGTTCTCTGGGTAAGCTCCTGTTCATCCGGATCCGAGAGCTCCGCCACCTGCCCAGCTGCCAAATCCTCCGGCCGGAATTCTCTGAGGTTCTCCAGGGAGAACGGCCACACGCCCTGCAAAATCCGCCTGTTTTCGCCGTCCAGGGGCATCAATGGGGCCTCAAAAAAGGATTCCCCCTTCAAAGCCTCCTCAAAGCAAACGAGCGTCCCATCGCTCTGGCGGCGGCGCTGCACCACAGCGCTGAATGTTTCCCTGAGCTCCCACCTTGCAACCCAAAAGGGAAGGTACACCGGCTCCAGCTCCCCGATAACGCCAGGCCTCCAAAAGCTCAGCGGGAGCGGAAAATGGCGCAGCACCCACAGTATCTCCAATGGTATGAGCGCAGGCATCCTCGAATCCCGGCGAGGGAATCCGGGAGGATTCCCACAGCTCAGAGCCCTGCCAGACGGGCTGGCGCCCCTCCTTATGAGGCGCCGGTGGCTCAGCGGGCTGCAGACGCTGGGAGGTATAGGCCATCCGGCAGAACCGGCAGACATATACCGCCTCCTTTTCATTCCAGACAAGCTCTCCCCCGCAGGAGGGGCAGGAATAGTAGGGCTTTATAGGTTCCACGTTCGGCTTCCCCCTCTCAAAAGTTGATACAACCAAATGGTCTCCCGGGCGCCCCTGCATAAGGCCTCGGGAAACCACCGTATCCTGTCCTGTTAATCAGAATCCGCGTCCGCCTCCGCCATGGGTGCTTCCGCTGCTGGAGGTGTGGGTGGAACTCCCGCCTCGGGAGGAACTGGGCGGCGGGGATTTGGGCACCTCCCGGGTGGTCACCCAGGTGCGCGTCAGATAACTCTCCTGCCGCACAAGATTCAGGTGTCCCTGGGAGCGGAAATCATAGGCCATCCGCTTGGGCTTCACCCGGTACTTCCTCCATACAATCAGGACACTGATCCCCCCGGCCGCCAACGCGGCGACCACATAAACCGGGAGATACCGGGTCCATTTATTGGCAGCGCTTCCCACCGGCGGGCTTGCCGGTGTGCCCCCCTCCGATTTGGACGGCAGCGTAGTGAGATACCCCGAACAGTCGCTCAAAAAGCGCTGCGCCGCGCCGGAATAGTCCTCTTTCTTCATATAGGGGATCAGCCGATCCAGCATGGAATCGATGCGCCGGTCGGTCAGATAGGTAATTCCCCTACCGCTGGTGGAGATGTACACCTGCCGGTTATCCATATCCAAGAGCAGCAGGACACCGTCCGTATCATAGCCGTTGTAGTCGTAATAGTCGTCCGCATAATCCTGGGAGGTCTTGCCGCCGGTGTCGTCCTCAGCGACAATCACCACATCCATCCCCGCCTTCTGGGAAAGGGAACGGGCCTTCTCCGTTAGCTCCTGAATCTCCTTTTGGCTAAAAAGCCCGGCGGAATCCACCACGGGTTCTCCCGCGGCACAAACAGCCGTCCCCAGGGACGTGAAGGCAATTCCGGGAAGGAACAGCACTGCCAGGACAATCCCCGCCAGATGCAGCAGAGCGCTTCGCCTTTTTTTCATCCCAGCATCCCTCCCAGCAAAAACAGCAGTAAAAATACGCCAACAGCCACACTGCCAAACAGGATGGCCAGACGGTAGGGGCTCAGGGGCAGCGTTCCGTACACCGCGCCCGTCTGCCCGTTTACCGCAAAGCTGTAGGGCTTTCCCCGGTAGGTGGTATTCAGCAGCCACACCGGAAACAGCGCGTACCGCCACTTGGAATCCGTCATAGCCCCGCGGGCCCAATCCACACGAAAGCTGTCATAGTGCTCCACTGTGTCCCGCAGAAGGTTCTGGGTATAGTCCATGGACTGCTCGTTGAGCACCGGGAGCAATTCCTCCTTGGAACGGTTGTACTGCTCCGCTAAAAACCCAGACAGGTAGGACATGGAAAACTCCTCCACCTTCTCCAGATGGTAGGGCCAAATCCCGTTGACGAGCCCCTCGTCCACCTTATTTAGGCCCAGCTGCGGAATATTGGAAAACCTGGCGGTCCCTTCCCGGACCACCTCATACTGCTTGTGCTCCGTATAGATAGTATCCCCCCGGCGCCACTCCCGCAGATTGGTCCCGGTGCCCTGCAGGCTTCCCTGGCAGGTGCAGTCCGCCAGCCAGAAGGGCAGATAGACCCCCTGCACCTTTTCCAGCTGGGTTTCCCGGGCGAAGTGGTTGGTCAAAAACCATTTGGAATGGCACCAGGCCACAAATTTATCCTGGACCTCTTTTTTGGAAACCGCAAAGGGAATTACAAGCTGGGGGCGCATCTCGCCGGAGAGCCGCCCCTTGAGCACCACCGGATTGTGGCAGTAGTAGCATTCTGTGGCAGCCGTGGTATCCGTGGTCATCACCTGCGCCCCGCAGTTGGGGCAGGAAAAGGCCACCGCGTGCCGGGAGAATTCGTCCTCCCCGTCCTCCTGAGGCGGCGCCTGTCCGGTTTGGGCGCTCTGCTGTGCCTGAGCCTCCCCGCGGGGTTCCTCGTCCCCCTCGGGGTACAATTCCTTTATCTTTTCGGCGGTATACTCGCTGCCGCAGAATTCACAGGCAAATTTTTGCCTGTCCGGTGAAAACCGCAGATCGCCGCCGCAGCTGGGACACTGATAACTGACTGTCTGGGCCAACTGCCTCTCCCCTTTCCCCAATGGTTTTGAGCTTTTGCCTATTCAGCGCGATCCCGCTCATCAAAGGGATCTCCGCACTCCGGACAGAACTTCGGTGCCGGCGCGCTGGGATCCGGTACATAGCCGCATTTATCACACTTGAGCCCGCCTGGGCGCTTTGTGCCGCATTCGCTGCAGAAATTCCCATGGTTTTCTTTGCCGCACTCGGGGCATTTCCACTCGCCGGGCTTCGCGGGCTTGGCCCCGCCGCACTCGCTGCAGAATTTCCCGGTATTTTTCGCCCCGCAGGAACAAACCCACTCATCGGCGGAGGGCTTCGCCTGGGCCTGCTGCTGGGCCTGCTGTGCCATCTGCGCCTGATTGGAGGCCGAAGCCGCCCCCATGACGGAACCGCCGGCGTTCATCGCCATATTCATCCCCATAAAGCCTGCCATGGCTCCGCCGGAATTGGAGCCCGCGGCCTGCATTCCCCTGGCCACGGCACCCTGCACATATCCCTCGCGCACCGAAGGATCTCCCAGCATGGCGCCCTCATTGCGCATATGGATCAGACGTGTGGACTCCTCGTCATAGGAGATGCTGGCAATCCCCACGGACTGCACCTGGATACCCCGCAGCTTCTCCCACTCCTCGTCCAGGATATCCGCCATATATTTACCCAATTCCCGGCCCTTGGAGGACACATAGGAAATGCGGATACCGTCGGCGGACATCTGGTTGATGGCGGACTGCAGCGCCTCCATGAACTCATTGAAAAACTGCTCGTTGATATCCTGCATCTCAACCCGCTGCCGGTTGCGGGGAACCGCCTCCCTAAAAAACAGAAGGGGGTTGACGATTTTCACCGAATAGGTGCCGTGGGTGCGCAGGAACAATTCCGCGTTGTAAAAATTATCAAAGTAGTTGATCGGCGTCCTGGTGCCGAATTTGATGCCCTTAATCTCCTGAAGGTTGATATAATATACCTTCTGGGAGGTGGGGGCGGCCCCGCCGAAGCGCACCCGGTCAAAGGCGGCCTGCAAGGCGTCGCCGAACTGCCCGTTAAACAGGGAGGGCTCCGAGGAGTTGTCCACGGTATAGTAGCCCTCCTCGGCGGTATAGTCGATGACACGCCCGCCGTCCACCAGCAGCATGAACTGGTTGGGATACACATGGATGACCGATCCGTTGGAGATAACCCCAGGAGTCCCCTTGCGGTTCTGCCCTTTTTTGGAGTCCCGCCGTACGGCGGTTCCATCCGTCATCACGGTGGTTTCTCCCATTTCATTGGGTTCAATGACCTCCAGCCATTGATCGGCCAGGGCGGAGCTCACACTCTGTACTGCTGCGCGGATAATTCCCATAATACCTGCCTTCTTTCTTCTGTTTGGATGATATGGTACTGAATAAACAAACCTTTATTTGATTCAAAACGGCCTTAAGCGTTCCCGCTGGGACACAATGAATTCCCATCTTCATGGTTAATTCCCAAACGGGAACCAAGTTCTGCCAACGATAAATTCTTTTCCCCTTCTGCAGCGCGGCACTCATTTGCCGCCGTGACGCTGCATAGGATAACGAAGCCGGTGCGTATGCTCCATGCCGTCACCGCCGGACGGCGCCGCGGTGGAACCGCCGGAACACCGAATACGGCAGAGAGAGCATGAGTACAATTCCCAAGGCGATTGCCACGGCAATTTTAACGGTCTGCACGCCTTTGTCCAGCGCCAAATCATTTCGGCCCATGATAAAGTAGTACACCGTGTCATAGATGCCGGTTCCCGGAACCAGGGGGAAGATGCCGCAGATTAAAAAGATGGTGATGGGGGTGCGCCGGCGCACGGCGAACACCCTGGAGAGGGCTGTCAGCGCCATACTGGCCGCCAGGGAGGCCAGCACAACGGAGGGGTTCACCGCCAGCACCAGCAGATATACCAGCCACCCCACCGCGCCTGTCAGTCCCGCGAATCCGTATTCCCTGGCGGGGACATGGAACAGGACGGCAAAGGCGGCAGTTGCCAGAAAGGCCACCGGAAGCTGGTAGAGAAGCGACGTAATGTCCATATATGATCACAATCCTTTCTGGGATGAACCCTGTTCCGGGGGGCCAACGCTTCTTTATGGGCCTGCCCCAGCAAAGGCCCTCCGCCCTTTGGGCACGATCCCCGGATTTCAGACAGCCGCTCCCAAAAAGGCCGCCCCCTTGAGCACAGCGCCCACGCCGATGGCAATACACGCGGCAATGAGCACCGCGTCGATGAGATGGATGGTTCCGGAGAGGTAGTCGCTGTTGAAGAAATCCCGTACCGCAGTGGTCAGCGGTACGCCGGGCACCAGGGGAATGATGGAGCCGATGATGATCTTGTCCATCTGGCTGCCCATCCCAAGGTGGAACAGTGCCAGCCCGCATACGGTCACCAGGGTGCTGCCCAGAAGGTTGGTCACAATCTTGGAGAGTTTTTTTCCGGAGGCCCACAGCACAAACATCCACAGCAGCACTCCGGAGAGAAAGGAGGCCGCGCCGTCAAACAGGCTTCCCCCAAACAGGATACAAAAGCAGGCGCTGCCCACACCCGCCGCCAGCACCTGCAGCCAGGGCGCGGTGAAGGGGATCTTTGCCACCGCGTGCATCTCGCGCAGGGCTTCCTCCAAGGGCAGCTCCCCGGCTGTAATCCGGCGGGAAAGCTGGTTGACCGCAGCCACCCGGCCCAAATGCACCGGCGAAAGCGGCACGTTGCGGATCTGAGTGCTGTAAGCGGGGCCGCCCTCCCCCACGCTGGCGAAAATCCCATTGGAAATCACATAGACATGGAATTGGGCTGCGCCATAGGCGCCGGCAATTTTCTCCATAGTATCCTGAACCCGGAATATCTCAGCCCCATTGCGCAAAAGCAGTTCCCCTGCCGTTGTCGCGAGCTCCAAAATCTGCTGGTTTCTATCCATAGCCGTGCTCTCAACTTTCCTTTGCTCCAAATGTTTCCGAAATTCCGCAGGCTCCCTGTACCGGCACAAACCCGGCGGATCCCACCTGCCGCCGGGGCCCGAACGGAATGCCTCCCGGCTAAAGCGCCTTGCCTGAAAATCCTCACCCACATGGCGCCTCTCCTCTTTATCTGCCGCAGATCCGGCAGGCCTCAGGGCCTGTCATGCACCTATTATACTATATTCCTTCCCGCTTGCCAAAGGAAATCTCAGGTGGTCTGCGTCCTCTTTGCGCCAGTTTTCCCCGTTTTCCCAAAGGGACTCCCTGGGGCAGAGCCGCCCTCATCCCGCCGGGTTCTTCCGGGTTCGCAGAACCCCCCTCTTGTGTTGTATATTATATATAAATTTATCTTTACTAAACAACATATAATTGTTATAATGTGTTTGCATTTGTCAGGATAATCGGACAATGGCAGGAACCGTACCGGCAGATTCCCACGTTTTGGCGAAAAGTTGAACCCGGGCTTGTACCCACCCTTTCGTCCGGGTACATTGCAAAAGCTATCATAGGACAGCGCGCCGGTACAGTCTGCTGTCCTTCTCCAAAGGAATCGTATTCGATGAAATAGAAACGAGCAATCCCCGTTCAAATTCGGCTGCGCCGAAACGGCGCAAACCCCAGAAAGGTATGGTTCATTTGAAAGCAAGCTTTCAAACTCGGTTTTGCGCCTTTTGAACCTTAACTCCCCGTTCAAATTCGGCTGCGCCGAAACGGCGCAAACCCCAGAAAGGTATGGTTATTTTTATGAGAAAAAGCGGTATTTTAATGCCCATCAGCAGCCTTGACTCCCCCTATGGAGTGGGGACCCTGGGAAAGGCCGCCTTCCAGTTTGCGGACTTTCTTAAAGAGGCCGGGCAGACCATCTGGCAGATTCTCCCGGTCAGCCCCACCAGCTATGGGGACTCCCCCTACCAGTCCTTCTCCACCTTTGCGGGCAACCCCTATTTTATCGATCTGGAGCTGCTGTGCGAGGAGGGGCTTCTCACCCAGGCGGAGCTGGATGCCCTGGATTGGGGCGGGGATCCCACCCACGCGGATTATGGAAAGCTCTACGAAAACCGCTTTCCCCTGCTTCGGCTCGCGGCTCAGCGGTTTTGGGAGGCCCCCAGTGAGGATTTCTCCGATTTTCTCAGGGAAAACGAGCACTGGATCGCCGATTATGCCCTGTTTATGGCCCTAAAGACCTATCATAACGGCGCCGGCTGGAGCCAGTGGGAGGCTCCCTACCGCCTGCGGGATTCCTCGGCTCTCACGCATTTCGCCGCCGAAAACCCCCAGGAGCTGTTTTTCTGGGAATTCGTACAGTATGCCTTTGATCAGCAGTGGCAGGCCCTCCATGAGTATACCAGGGAGTGCGGCATTGAAATTCTCGGCGATCTGCCCATCTATGTGGCGCCGGACAGCGCGGACGTGTGGGCAAATCCGCAGTATTTTGAATTGGATGAGCAGCTGCGCCCCTTGAGGGTGGCCGGGTGCCCGCCGGACTATTTTTCTCCCACGGGCCAGCTCTGGGGGAATCCCCTGTACCGCTGGGATGTCCTGGAACAGGACGGTTATCGCTGGTGGCTTCAGAGAATCCAGGCGGCCGCCGGGCGGTACGATTTGGTGCGTATCGATCATTTCCGGGGCTTTGAAAGCTATTACGCCATCCCTGCCGGCGATAAAACCGCCGAAAACGGCAGCTGGATGCCGGGCCCCGGTATGCCGTTTTTTGAGAAGGTTCAGGAACTGCTGGGCGATGGCGTCATTATCGCCGAGGATTTAGGACTCATCACCGACGAAGTGCGCCAACTGCTTGCCCAAACCGGCTACCCCGGCATGAAGGTGCTTGAGTTTGCCTTCCAGGCCTGGTGCGATAACGACTATCTTCCCCACAATTACCCTAAAAACTGCGTGGTGTATACAGGCACCCACGACAATGATACCCTGAAAGGCTGGCTCTCCACGGTGGGAGAAGCCGACCTGGAATACCTGCGGGAATATGCCGCCAGCGCTCCCGGCTCCGACACCGCCTGGGACATGATCCGCCTGGCCTGGTCCAGTACGGCGGATACCGCCATCACCCAGATGCAGGATCTGCTGGGCCTGGACTCAAGCGCCAGAATGAACACCCCCTCCACACCCATGGGCAACTGGTGCTGGCGCATGGAGCCGGGGGCGGTCACCGGGGAGTTGGCGGAAAAGCTGGCGCGCCTGACAAAGCTGTACCGCCGTGGGAACTGCTGACGCCGGGATGCTCGTAGTCTGATTCTGAACCTCAGTCCCTCAGCATCCCTTTGAAGTTTTGGACAGGCCAAAACTTCCGTAGTTAATCCTATTACCGTCCATCAAGTTACTCCTGTAATCCGGGGGTTCATCAAAGGAGGGGGCTGGCCCCATCCTTTGTCGTTTTTAAAAGTGAGTGGGGTTTCAAAGGGGAGAGAGGAAAATCGAAATCCTCTCTCCCCTTTGTAGTCTTTGG
>JAETPU010000011.1 GCA_021771035.1 Marvinbryantia formatexigens
AAGCTGCCTGGGAAAATTGGTCGATGCCGGTACTCATATTCCTCAATAGCTCAGCTGGCAGAGCATGCGGCTGTTAACCGCAGGGTCGTAGGTTCGAGCCCTACTTGGGGAGCCAGTACATGAATCCAGACTTTTCTCCGATTGGAGAATGGTCTGGATTTTTTATACCCAAATGCAACAGTTGGGAATCAGGGTTAGGAAAAACAATGCCTGGGTAACACCTAATCGTATGGATACCGGCCTTTCTTCCTTTATCTTGAGACATATACAGGCGTGGAATCGCTGTAGTGGTAACGGGTGTATGAGTGCAAATTCGGTTCTCTTATAAAGGATACTGGGGGATTATCAACAGTCAAAGGCCTGGACAAGGAGATAACCAGGATTGGTGTTTGGAAAAGCCTCTTCCCGCCTGGTTTGATATCATTAGGGGGATAGATCGAAAGGAACTACTTGATGTAATCAATTTTAATGTTATACTATAAAAAATAGTATTTTTAGTTCCTTTATCATGAAAGTAACATACGGACTATTTTTTGATACACGGGAATGAAAATCTACGATTTTCTGTTTATGTAATAAAAAATAGGATTGTGATTCGATTCAACCTAACGAACGTTTGCATACTATTTTTTGTTACGCGGGTATCAACCCTAACGCAGTGCGTTAGGTTCTGAAAGAAGTCCTCAGACGCATAGTGTCTGCCTTTTCTGTAGAAAAGAACCGGGCTTCTTCAAGGTTGATGAAAGCGCTTTTCCTTTCTTCTAATAAAAAACGGTTGACTGAAACGGGGAAGGTTCACGGTGTGATAGGGATGGACTGCGCAGGAAGTTCCTGATAGCATAGGATCCAGGCTTGCCTCAGCAAAATCTATCAGTGATTTCCGCTATGAATTGTATCTGTCCGGCCGCGCACTCTTTAAAATACGCTTGTCTTTTCATTAGGAGAAAGGGAAGAAGTCATCTAGGCCTTCAGCATTTCCTCCTAAAATTTGAGATAACAGGACATACAGCTGTCATGTTTATCAAGTTATAGTATCACTAATGGGTCACATGTCGGCCTAAAGCCCGATGCACGTTTGATGCAACACGATTTTGTTGCAATAGATTCGCATCAGCAAGCTTCGTTTGCTGCCGGGCTTTATATCCAATTGTGCCAACCGTTTTAGACATTAAGAAACGGAAACGGGCCTTTTGTCCGTATTTCCTGGTGCAAACAGGGAAACGAGGGCCAATCCTGTCGATATTCGGGATGCTTTACAGGCACGGAAAGCGGTATACGACGGAACTGTACTTGCCTGCGGGATGGTGAAAACAAGCCGATGGTTTTTGCGCCAGCATCAAAGGATTCGCCCTGTATTTCAGTCATGGAAAGATAGATAACGTATACACAAAAATGCGTGCAAGACCTCTGCGTATCTCCGCCTGAGACAAAGAGGCTTGTCCTGCACGGACGAAGAGCCGGAGAAGTGCCCTGATGAAAGGGAGAGAGGGATTATGATGAAGACGGTATGCGGTTTGGATTGCGGTGAATGCGGGTTACTGGAAAAGGGAGAATGCGGTGGATGCAACCAAACAAATGGGCGTCCGTTCGGCGGATCCTGTATGCTTGCAGAATGCTGTAAAAGGAAAGGATGCGAAAATTGCGGAAGGGCTTTTGAAGCGTCTTGTAAACTCAAAGAACAGCTGATTCGCGAATTTAATGCCCTTGGAATTGAAGATATGCAGGAGGTTTGTGATCTGAATGCTCTGCACGGCGCGTATGTAAATTTGCAGTATACCTTGCCTGGCGGAAAGCAGATTCAAATCTGGGACGACGATAGAATCTATCTGGGAAATGAACTCTGTAAAAGGAACAGCAACAGATGTTATGGCCTGACTGCTGATGAAAACTATCTATTGGTATGCGAATATGGAGCAGGCGGTTCCGACGCCGAAATTGTCGTTTATAAGAGACGGGGATAACCTGCTTGGCGGTATCCGGGCGCTGGAGTCCCCGCCGAACCTCCACGGACTGACATTCCGGGACAGAATTTCCGCTGTGAGGATATTGGCATACTGCGGCGCCAATTGAAGGAAGATTTCATATAGGCCCCGTGTTCTCTGGGTGCCCAGAGGTATGGCAGGGCATTCAAAGGCAGTATTGAGCGGTACAAGGGCTGAAACACCGGAGCCCGAAGGGAGGAAACCATGAAAGAGAAGATGATATCCCTGAGAATGGAACGCCAGCATTTTCTCAACAAGGCGGACGAACGGGAATACAGTAACCTATTCCGCGACACCCAGCCGGGACAAAATGTGTATTGGAACGGCTTTGGTGAGCCTCCCACCCTTTCCTGCCGTGCCGCCTTCGATGATATCGAGTTTAACCGGAGCCGGCAGCTTGACCGGACCCTCGTCAAGGGCCGGTTTGCGGGTGGCAATTTGGGATGGATAGAACCTCGGGATTTAGAGCTGTTTCTTGGGCTCTATCAAAAAAAGCTGAACAAGCCAACTGAGAACCAACTGCGAATTCTGGAACTGATTGAACAGGAAGGGCCTCTCAACATTCAGCAAATCAAAGAGGAAACAGGACTGTTGGTGAAAGAAATTACACCTGCGCTGCACCGCCTGCAGGAAGCGTTTTTAATCTATGAAGATCAATATGATGGCGAATGGGATCGGGGCTGGTACAAATTTTCAGAGATGTTTCCCGATGTGAAGCCCAACAGATATCCCAGGGTGGAGGCGCTGAAGATTGTATTGCAGCGGTTTGCGTACCGCCTTGTTTGGTTCGATACCGCCATGGCAAAATCCTTCTATAGGATTCCCGGAAAAGAAATCAAGGCGGCAGTTGACGGGCTGGCTGAGGCGGGAATCCTGGTGGAACGGGACACAGGCTATATGCTGAAAAGCGATTGGGATCGTCTCATCAGCTACAAGCCGAAACCGCTGCATTTTGTCCATGCTATTCACAGAAATGATTTTTTATACAAAGCCCATGAGCACAGATTAAAAGAACAGATAAAGCCGATGACAGAATTCCTTGCCTATGATCATGAACCGCTCCAGTACCTGCTGATCGACGGCGAATTTCATGGCGCGTCAGTAGGTCATTTCCGCAACGGCCCGTATGATCTGAATGATATTGTCTGTGATTTACCCGATGCACAAAGCCGTAGGGACGAGATTATCAAGGCTGTCCGGGACGCCAACTATGATAAGATGCCGCAGCGCTTTCTGGGAGAGCAGCTGCACAATGGGTAATGCCATGGCGGGGATACGTTCGATCCCGGTATCGATCTGAAAATCTGGGCCACAAACAGCCGCTTGCCGGGTTTGGGTGCCTGGCGGAGCCGATTTCCTGCTGATTGGAGCGGTCCGGGAGCCGCAGCAGCTGTACAGGGCCTAGACGGTATCGGAAATTCCGGTCCGGTACAACTGGCCGGATCGGAGGGCTTAGGGGCGAAAGAACGGGTATTCATCCCAATTGAAAACCATTGCTAGAGAGCATCAGATGAGCCGGCAGATATTCCTGCCGGCTTTTGAGACCTTTGGGGAGGAAACCGGAACGAAGGAGGGGAATCCCCTATATCTGCTGGTTAGGAGCATGATAGACCGGTATCTCTGCGGGGAAGCAAGGTCAAATTGGGCCGGGATCCCACAAGATTATTGCTGTTGCACAATATTTTTGTAAATTAATATGGATTTTTGTTTTTATTCTGCTATAATTAGACTATAATCCATATATTATTGACGGTGATTCTGCGTTTTACAGACGCATCAAGACGCCGGGGAGCGTGAGGGGGAGACAGGAATGACAGAGCAGATCGACAAAAAGGTGTGTCCATATTGTGGAAAAGAATTGCTGCAAAGCGAATCCCAAGTGGTGTGCGAAAACTGTGGGAGCACGTATCACCAGGCCTGTTGGGAACAGTCTGGTGGCTGTACCCAGAGTTTTTGTGAGTCCAATCGGGAACAGCAGGAAAATCCATATCCGGAGTATGCGCCGCAGGCGGTGCAGAGGGGTGATGCCGCGGCAGTCCCGCAGCGTGTGCAAAAAAAGAAGCGGCTCTGGCTGCGTTTGCTGCTGGGAATAGGGATTCCGGTACTGCTCCTGCTGGGGGCAGGGGGAATTCTCCTCCTTTGCCTGCCGGAGACGGTCAGTGGAACCTATACGCTGCTAAGCGGCAGTGTGGAATCGGTGTACACCTTTGAAGACGGAACATACACCCTCAAGGAAAGCGATGACACGAAAAAGGGCACATATACGGTTGAGGGGAATATCGTCACCCTGACGGATGAAGAGGGAAAGCAGTCAAAGCTTTTAAAGGAAGGGGACTATCTGGCCCATCAGGAGAGCCGGTACCCGCAGGAGGTCCCCCGGGGGAACACCTTCAGCCAGACCTTTACCCAGAGCAGAGCGGATACATACCTCATCTACTGGAACCAGGTGGACTTTGCACAGGACGGCACCTACCGCGAGATATCTATGATTGTGCTTCCCTCCGCCTCCTCTGTGACCAATACGGAACAAACCGGAACTTATGAGAGAACCGGGGATATCCTGGTGATGAGGGACGAGGGGAAAGAGGACGGCAGGACCAAACTGATTTATCAGGACAGACTGTATACAGTTGTCTATGAGAAGTCCTAAACGATGCCGTTCTATTGGGATTTGAAAGTTTGGCGCAGCCAGAGGAGGCAATGCCGCCGGCGGAAGTGTGGAGATTGAGGAGGAAATGCTATGGGAACAAGCGGATTGATATGCCCAATTTGCCAAGGGGAAATTTTAGAAGGGCAAGCGGCAAAATGCTGTGAGGGATGCGGGGTATGGCATCACCTGGAATGCTGGGAAAAAAACCAAGGATGCTCCACGGACGCCTGCCGCGCCCATCAGGATGTACAGCCCAGCGCAGAGCCTGCCGGGGAATGGGAACCCCAAGCTCCCGTTAGTGAACCTGTGACAGATAGTTCAGCGCGCCCTCCTGAGGAACCTGGAGGAAAGAAGAAAAAGAAAACATGGCTGCTGATCCTGGCAGTGCTTCTGGCGGTTATACTGGTAATCGCAGGAGCGGCAGCGTTTCTGATAGGCAGGGCAAACCGCAGGCAGAACGAACAGGAGGCCCGCCAAAGACAGGAAAATGCCCAATACGCAGTGGCGTGTTACAGGAATGACGCCAAGGCGTTTTGCATGACCTCCATCATGCTGGGTTCCGGTATGGAGGATATCGGCAACGAGGTGAAGAAATTTTGGGGCGCCTATATTATAAACCAGACCTCTTACAAAGGGCACAGCTTTTATAGTGCGCAGAGTGCGGTATCGGCATCCCGAATTGAACAGTCCGAGAATATTGAAAAGGCTAAAAAGGCGGCTCCTATGATGAAATCCATGTATGAAGCCCTGCAGAATCTGCCGGATGAAAACGACGAGGAGCTGCAGGATATCAAGGATGCGGTGAAGGAACTTTATGCGGCCTACGAGGATATGTATGACTGTGTCATGGATGTTTCCGGCAGCTATATTTCCTTTGGAAGCCGCTTCAGCAGCGCTGACAGTACCCTGGCCAGAAAATACAGAGCTTTAAATTCGCTGTTGGATTGAGGCCTCCCTTTTTAGACTGAATTGGAATCCAGCCGCCCCTTCCCTCTCCTGTACTGTTACAGGGGAAGGAGGGGGCTTATTGCTGATCTGGGTATCCCTGCATAGTTGCCGGGACGTCAGGGACAAACGCGATGATTTATGGTACAATATTCGCGTGGAACGCGAATATCTCGAAGTTTCCCTCACCGGCCCCAAGGCACGGCCGGTGTTTGGCAAAGCCAAACCGCGAAACTTCCCGGTTCCTTCAGGTTTTATGGTACAATATTCGCGTGGAACGCGAATATCTCGAAGTTTCCCTCACCGGCCTGAAGGTACGGCCGGTGTTTGGCAAAGCCAAACCGTGAAACGTGCCGGTTGGTTCGAAAGCTATGGTATAATAACCTCACGCTGTTATCCAAATCAAAGATTTGGACAGCTGAGAGAACATTGAACCACGGGTATGAAAGCTCCGCTTTCTATTTTATGGTATAATAAACGCAAATAGCGGTAAAAACGGCATTGGCCGTTTTTGCGGATGCATTTCTTTTACCGACTGGTAGCAAGCCGATAAGCGGCTTGTATTTATGGTATAACAACCTCACGCCGTGAACGGATGCATAGCTGTAGACTGCGCAGTTCAGATTGTCTGTACGCGGCGGGAAGAAATGCGGTATGAGCAGAAAATCATCATCCGAGAGCAGGTTCAGGCTGGTATGGTAGGAAACGGAATTGCAATTGGGATACTGTATCTAAAAAGATACGATTAGTATTTTTTGATACAGAATTTTGGAAAGAAAACTGACAGAATTGTGGGGGACAGGCTGTGAGGACAGTGGAAAAAGCGATTTTTACAAATATGTGTATGCTCCGGGACGAACAGGGCCGGGTACTGGTGCAGGACAGGGCAGATCCCCAATGGGGTGGGCTGACGTTTCCCGGCGGCCATGTGGAGCCCGGAGAATCCTTTACCGACGCCATGGTGCGGGAATTTTTTGAGGAGACGGGGCTTACGATCTCGCAGCTGCGGCTGTGTGGAATCAAACAATGGCCCTGTGAGAACGGCGCCCGTTATGTGGTGTTATTCTACCGGGCGGAGGCATTCACGGGAGAATTGTGTTCCTCCGAGGAGGGGGAAGTTTTTTGGATGGAAGTGCAGGACCTGCAGAATTCCCCCAGGCTAGCGCCGGATATGGATAAGATGCTCCGGGTATTTTTGGAGGATTCTCTGACAGAGCATTACTATGGCCTCCAGGATGGGGAGTGGAAGGAAAGCCTGAAATAAAAATTGGAGTTAAAGATCGATTCCACTAAGTACAGCGTGTCATCCAAGAAATAGAGATTTTGTATCGGATACAGACGCAGCAATCCCCGGGGATCAGCGTTTGAATTTATTTGTACCGGGGCAATTCCGGTATGCTCCAGGGAACCCGTCAGACGGCTGATGCCGATTAACAAATTCCTGGGATTGCGCTCTTGCCTCATCAAGCGGCGCAGGTGTATCGAAACGGTCGGTTTTAGTGAGGGTGCGGGGGACAGTTGACAGAAATGGTTCAATATGATAATATGCTACTATGATAAAGCGATGGCGGAAAATTCTGTCCAAAACCCGGCGGTTGGCCGGGGGTAAATCCCGGTTTGAGATGGCGGGGTGTTTTGCGGCCAGCGGATTGGTGACAGGAGAATTGGAGTCCCGCCGATCGTGAGAATGGAAACCTCTGTGCTGTACAGCCGGAGCCTTGGGCTCCAAACTGGCTGAGGAAACGCGGCAAGGTTTGAGAAGGGAATGGTAATTACGGTGAATCGATTTGCAATCGCCACCCCCCGGGGAACGGCTGACAGGCTGTTTGCCGGCGGGAAACAGCTGCGGAACTGTGAACAGCAGATCCGGCAGGTGCTCTCCCGCAGGGGGTACCATGAGGCGGTGACGCCCTGTGTGGAATATTACGACGTGTTTTTGCAGGCGGAATCTCCGCTGGATCAGGAGGAAATGTTTAAGCTGGTGGACGATAACGGCAGGCTGCTGGTCATCCGGCCGGACAGCACCACCCCGCTGGCCCGGGTGGCGGCAACCCGTCTTTCCAACGAGGAGCTGCCCCTGCGGCTTTACTATGTACAGAATGTGCTGCGGGCCCATACGGGCAACGGGCATCCCCGGGAAATCTACCAGGCGGGCGCGGAGCTCATGGGAGCCGGCGGCGTATTGGCGGATTTGGATATTCTCACCGCCGCCTGCCAGGTTTTGGAATGCTCCGGTGTGCGGGACTACTGTATCGAATTGGGCCATGCGGGCATCTATCAGGAGCTGATAGCCCAGCTGGGCGCCGGGGATGAGGCGCAGGAGGAGATTCGCCACCTCATTGAGCGCAAGGCCTTTGCCGCCTTGGGGGATCTTTTGGAGCCCTATGCCCAAAATGAGGCCTATCAGGCGCTGCGGGCCATGCCGCTGCTGTTCGGATCCCGCAAGGTGCTGGAAGATGCGGCCGCTTTAACCAAGAACCGGACGGTGCTGGAGTGCCTGTCCTATCTGGAAGCGGTCTATGCCGGACTGGCCCAGGCTGGCTATGAAGAGCACATCACCATTGATTTGGGGCTGGTGCATGAGATGGGGTATTATACGGGGATTTTGTTCCGTGGGTATCTCTCCGGAGCAGGAGGAACGGTCCTCACTGGCGGCCGGTATGATAAATTGTGCGGTAAATTTGGAAAAGAGCTGCCCGCGGTGGGATTTGCCGCGGATTTGGATGGGCTTTCCGGGGATATCCCGGCTGTGGGAAACGGGCCCAAGACACTGGTATTTACCACCCCCCGGGAGTTTAGTGCAGCCATGAACTATATCTGCGGGCATTCCCCCCAGGCGCAGCTGTCCTATTGCGAACATTTGCAGGACGCGCTGCAGGAGGCCCGGGACAAGGGCTGCCAAACGCTGCTGGACTTCTCCGGCGGGCAGCAGACGGTATATGAGGTACGATAATGGAAGAGAAGAAAATACGAATTGCCCTCACCAAGGGGCGCCTGGAAAAGAAGACGTTAACTCTATTAGAACAGGCAGGCTACGATGTGCATGAGCTGCGGGAAAACACCCGCAGGCTGATTTTTTCCCTGCCGGGCAGCAATGTGGAATTGGTGCTGGCAAAGGCGGCGGATGTCATCACCTATGTGGAACACGGCGCCTGTGACATGGGCGTGGTGGGAAAGGATACCATCATGGAGCAGGGCGGCTCCTATTATGAGGTGATGGATCTCGGGTTCGGCCGGTGCCGGTTCGCCCTGGCGGGAAAGACCGGGCAGGACTTTTACCAGGGCTACCACACCCGCAAAATTGCCACCAAGTATCCCAACGTGGCGAAGAGCTATTTCAGCAGCAGGCAGATGGACGTGCAGACCATCAAAATTGAAGGCAGTGTGGAATTGACGCCGCTTTTGGGGCTGGCGGACGCCATTGTGGATATTGTGGAGACCGGCTCCACCCTCAGGGAAAACGGATTGTGCGTGTATGAGGATATTGCGCCGGTGAGCGCCAGGCTGATTGTGAATATCGCCAGCATGAAGATGAAGCAGGAACTGGTGCAGCCCATACTCAGGCAGCTTCAGGAGCAGCTGGAGGATGAAAGGGGAAAATAAAATGCTGTTACAGATACTCAAGGCCGACGGAACCGCGGAGCGGGAGAAAATCCGCGCCATGAAGGAGCGTGCCCTGCAGGAGAATACGCAGATTACGGAAGATGCCGCGAAGATTTTGGAGGATATCCGGCAAAACGGCATGGACGCCGTAGAGCGGTATTCCCTTCAGTTTGATAAAAACCCGGTGCGCCGGATACCCAAAGAGGAATTGCAAGCGGCCTATGAGGCCTGTGATCCGGGGCTGCGCACCGCCCTGGAGCGGGCGGCTGTCAATATCCGGGAATACCACGAGCATATGCTGGCAAAATCCTGGGAGTACCGCAGGGAGGACGGCGCGCAGCTGGGCCAGGTGGTGCGGGGCCTTGAGCGCGTGGGGATTTATGTCCCCGGCGGCACGGCGGCATACCCCTCCTCGGTCCTTATGAACGCGGTTCCGGCCAAGGTTGCCGGGGTCAGGGAACTTGTCATGGTGACGCCCCCCACACAAAACCTCTCCCTGCCGGTATTGGCGGCGGCAAACATTGCCGGAGTGGATACAGTGTTCGCTGTAGGCGGCATCCAGGCCATTGGGGCCCTGGCTTATGGAGCGGGGGAAATTCCCCGGGTGGATAAGATTGTAGGACCGGGCAACGCCTATGTGGCGGCGGCGAAAAAACTGGTGTACGGCCAGGTGGATATCGATATGATAGCCGGGCCCTCTGAAGTGCTGGTCATTGCCGACGGCAAGGCGGATCCCAAATATGTGGCGGCGGATCTGCTGTCCCAGGCGGAGCATGACCGGATGGCCAGCGCTGTTTTGCTCACCGATTCCATGGAGCTGGCACGCCGTACGGCAGAGGAACTGGAGCGGCAGGCACAGCAGCTGCCCCGGTTTGAGATTGTCAGGGAGTCCATGGAGAACTACGGCAGTGCCATTGTGTGCCGGGATTTGAAAGAGGCCTGCCTTTTGGCGGATCTTGTGGCGCCGGAGCATCTGGAAGTCTCCACCGAAAACCCCAGGGAGCTGCTGGAAAGCCTGCACAACGCCGGCGCGGTGTTTTTAGGGCATTACACCCCGGAGCCCCTGGGGGACTATATGGCGGGACCCAGCCATGTGCTGCCCACCTCGGGCACGGCGCGGTTCTTCTCGCCCCTGTCTACAGACACCTTTTTAAAGAAGATGAGCGTCATTGAGTATCCCCGTCAGGCGCTGATGCCTTTAGGGGAGGATATTATTTCCCTGGCGCAGTGCGAGCACCTGGACGCCCATGCCAATTCGGTGCGCGTACGGCTTCAGGAACGGTGAGGGGGCAGAAAAGGGTATGAAACTGCCGCAGAAGCTGCTGGAAATGACGCCGTATGACCCCACCGAGAACCGGTATCCGGTGAAGCTGGATGCCAACGAGAGCTTTTTCCCCATTCCTCAGCCGGTACGCCAGCGTATTCTCCGTGCTGTGGAGGGGTTGGATTTTAACCGCTATCCGGATCCCAACTGTACCCGGCTGCGGGCTGCGGCTGCGGGAGCCTTCGGCGTTCAGGCGGAGAACCTGATGGCGGGGAACGGCTCCGACGAACTGATTTCCCTGATTGTCAGCGCCTTTGTCCCCAAGGGCGGAACGCTCATGGTGATTGAACCGGATTTTTCCATGTACCGGTTTTATGCCCAGCTCTGTGAGGTGAGCGTTCTCAGCCATGAAAAGGCCCCCGACTTCCGGGTGAGCCCTCAGAAAATTTTAGACAAGGCGGCCCGGCAACGCCCCGATGTGCTGATATTCTCCAACCCCTGCAATCCCGCCGGACAGGGCTTTACCCGGGAGGAGATCCGGCTGCTGCTGAAAAACCTGCCGGAGACACTGGTGGTGGTGGATGAGGCCTATATGGATTTTTGGGATCAGAGTATGCTGCCCGAAATCGAAACCTATGAAAACCTGATGATTCTGCGCACCATGTCCAAGGCCTACGCCATGGCGGGGATCCGCCTGGGCTTTGCCGCAGCGCGAAAGGAACTCATTGAGCAGTTTAACAAGTGCCGCAGCCCCTTTAATGTCAGCAGCCTCACTCAGGCCGCGGGAACCGCTGCCCTTCAGGATACGTCCTGGGCGCTGGGGCAGATATCGCAGATCCTGGAGAATAAGCGTCTTTTGCAGGAACAGCTGAGTTCCCTGGCAGAGCAAACGGGGGCTTTCCAGGTGCTGGAGAGCCATACCAATTTTGTGTTGGTTCGCACCGGCCGGTGCTCGGAGCTCTATCAGGGGCTCTTGGAGCGGGGGATCTGTGTGCGTAATTTTGAGCGGCTGTCCCTGCTGCGCATCACGGCGGGGAGCCGGGAGGAAAATGCCCGGCTGCTGGAGGCCCTGGGGGAGGTTTTATAGGAACCCCCTCAAGGCGTGGTTGCTGTCAGCTGGAATTGAGAGGCGGGGTTCACCGCGTTTAAGGGGGGCTGCCGGTGGCTTTCAGCGAAGCCCAGGCGCACTTGGGTGCTGCCAGTTCACAAGGCAGCGGGGCGCATAGGGACGATTGGTTCCTTGGCGTCTGCCGGGAGGATAAGAAAACGGGTACAACCGGAATCATGAACGATAGCGCGGGGTACCGTACCCTTTGATTCGAAAGGAGTAAAAAATGCAGCCTGTGTGTGTTACAAGAACCACCCGGGAAACCGCTGTCACCGTTCGCCTGGCGCGCGGGGCGGGACCGGTGGAGATCGATACCGGCATCGGCTTTTTTGATCATATGCTCACCGCCCTGGCGGTCCACTCCGGGTTTTCCCTTGCCATATCGGCCAAGGGGGATCTGAATGTGGACGGCCATCACACGGTGGAGGACGTGGGAATTGTTCTGGGAGACGCCTTTGCCCAGCTGCTGGGGGATCGCAGCGGCATTGCGCGTTACGGCACAGCCACCATTCCCATGGACGAAGCCCTGGGCTTTTGCAGCCTGGATATCTCCGGGCGGCCCTTTTTGGTGTTTGACGTACCGATGCCCCAGGAGAGGATAGGGGAATACGACGCCTGCCTGACCAAGGAATTTTTCAGGGCCTTCGCCTTTCACGCGGGGATTACCCTGCATCTGAAGGGTGTGTATGGGGAAAATTCCCACCATATTACAGAGGCGCTCTTCAAGGCGGCTGCCCATGCCCTGCGCCAGGGGGCAGAGCCCACCCGGGCCGGGGCTCTGTCCACGAAGGGGGTATTGTAGATGGGATATTTGGCGGTGGTGGATTACGGCGCCGGAAATTTAATGAGCGTCTGCAAGGCGCTGGACTTTATAGGCTGTGAAAACCGGATTGCCCACACTGCACGGGAGCTGGAAGACGCCGCTGGGGTGATTCTGCCCGGGGTTGGGGCCTTCTCCGACGCCATGCAGGCCCTCGGTGAGAGCGGTTTGAGGGAACCGGTTTTGGCTGCGGCGCGGCAAAAGCCGTTTTTGGGCATCTGCCTGGGAATGCAGATGCTGTTTGAGAGCAGTGAGGAGATGGGGAACACCCCTGGCCTGGGGCTTTTAAAGGGGACGGTTGCCCGCATCCCCACGGATCTCAAGCTGCCGCAGATTGGCTGGAACAGCCTGGAGATTGTAAGGGAGAATCCCCTGACACAGGGGCTTTGCACCGGGGACTGGGTGTATTTTGTCCACAGCTACCAGGTGGTTCCCCAGTGTGAGGAGGATTTGTCCGCTGTCTGCGACTACCACGCTAGAGTGCCCGCCATGGTGGCGAAGGGGAACCTGTTTGGCTGCCAGTTCCATCCGGAAAAAAGTGGGGAAACCGGGCTGCGGATTCTCAGGAATTTTGCAGGACTGCTCAGGGAGGGTAATCGATGAGGATTTTGCCAGCCATTGATTTAAAGGACGGAATTTGTGTAAGGCTGCGCCAGGGAGAATACGATAGCGTATACCAGGTGGCCCGGGATGCGGTTCAGACGGCCCGCTCCTTTTTAAAGGACGGGGCGCAGCTTATCCATATGGTGGATTTGGACGGCGCCAAGGACGGCGTGGGGAAAAACCGCGCTGTCATCCAAAGGGTGATGGCGGAGACCGGCGCCGCGGTGGAGCTGGGCGGGGGCATCCGTTCCCTTGAGGATCTGGAGCAGGTGTTTTCCCTGGGGGTATCCAGGGCGGTCATCGGTTCCGCCGCAGTGGAAAACCCGGATCTGGTGTGCCGGGCAGTAGAGCTCTATGGGGAAAAAATCGCCGTAGGCCTGGATGTGCGGGGCGGTACGGTGCGCACCCAGGGCTGGCGGGAGGATTCCTCAGCGGACTATTTGGAATTTGCCCGCAAAATGGAGGCCTTCGGGGTGAAAACCCTCATTTTTACGGATATTGAGACGGATGGAATGCTGACAGGCCCCAATTTAAAGGCGCTTTCCCAGCTGCAGGAGGCTGTCTCCTGCGGGATTGTGGCCTCTGGAGGAATTTCTTCCCTGGCGGATCTGCGTGCGCTCAAGGAGCTGGGGATTCCAGAGGTGATTGTGGGAAAAGCCGTCTATTCCGGGGATGTGGACTTAAAAGCGGCGATTGCACTGGGGGTGGAGTGATGCTGGCAAAACGGATTATACCCTGCCTGGACGTCAAGGATGGACGGGTGGTCAAGGGGATCAATTTTGTGGGCCTGCGGGACGCGGGCGACCCGGTGGAGCTGGCAAAATTCTATTCCTCCCAGGGTGCGGACGAGATTGTATTTTTGGATATCACAGCCACCAAGGACAACCGGGGAACAATCGCGGATGTAGTTCGCCGTACGGCCCAGGAGGTGTTTGTGCCCCTGACTGTGGGCGGCGGTATCCGCACAGTGGAGGATTTTAAGGAGATCCTGCGGGCCGGGGCGGACAAAATTTCAGTGAACTCCGCAGCGGTGAAAAACCCGCAGCTTCTCGCCCAGGCGGCCCGCCGGTTTGGGCGGCAGTGCGTTGTGCTGGCGGTGGACGCCCGGCACAGCGAGGCGATGCCCAGCGGCTATGAGGTGTATGTGGCAGGGGGAAGCGTCCCCACGAGCAGGGATGCCCTGGAATGGGTGCACGAGGCCTGCGGCCTGGGAGCAGGGGAAATTCTGCTCACCTCCATGGACCGGGACGGCACCAAAGCGGGGTTTGACTTGGAATTGACCCGCATGGTGGCCCAGGCGGCGGATGTGCCGGTGATAGCCTCCGGCGGCTGCGGGAGCCTTTTCCACTTTTCCCAGGTGTTTCAGGAGACAAACTGCGATGCGGCTCTGGCAGCTTCGCTGTTCCATTATGGAGAGCTGACCATCCCCCAGGTGAAGGAATACCTGCGGGGGGAGAAAATCTCGGTGCGGCTGTAAGAGCGGAATCGGAAAATACCTTTTGACGGTGTGGCTTATGAGGAGGCGCCTGAGAATGCCCAGCCCAGATGAGGGAAGCGCCGATGACAGCTTCCGGCGGCTGCGGGAGCCCTCTCCGCTTTGTTCGGGGGCTTGAGTGGATGGATTTTGAGACGGCGCTGGCGGAAATTTGCGCTATGACAAAAGCGGCCCTGTAAAGTTCAGCCGGTTTATCGGTGGAATGGATTCCCTCTAG
Organism: Marvinbryantia formatexigens; assembly: GCA_021771035.1. Classification (GTDB taxonomy): domain Bacteria; phylum Bacillota; class Clostridia; order Oscillospirales; family Ruminococcaceae; genus CALXEM01. The sequence continues at coordinate 14,688 of JAETPU010000011.1, forward strand.
GATGTCTTGCAGAGGGGCCGACGGTAATTTTCCCTGGCACCCGGATGTAAGCCCCAAGAGGGAAGAGCCCTCCGGAAGTTATCCCCATAATTTTCTCTTTTGATTTCCAAGACCCGGAGTGCTGTGTGAGGGGGCCGAGGCAGATTTATGGAGGACAGGGGAATTTGTCCATATGACTTTTGCCAGTGCCGGGCCCGCGATAGGAGACGAATTGGGAAAGGAATTAGTTTTCAATGGAATTGGAACGCTTTTTTAAAAAGGACACGTTGATACCGGTTATCTGCCAGGATATACGGGATAACCGGGTTTTGATGCTGGGTTATGCCGACAGCCGGGCCCTGGCGCTCACCATGTCCACGGGGACGGCGTGGTTTTATTCCCGCAGCCGCCAAAAGCTGTGGAACAAGGGGGAGACCTCGGGGAATTTTATCCGGGTACAGGAGATAGTATCCGACTGTGACGACGACACCCTGATCTATCGGGGCACGCCCTGCGGCCCGGTGTGCCATACCGGGCATGAAACCTGTTTTTATACCACGCTTTGGCAAGCTGCAAAGGAGGACTGAATAATGGCCGACGCACTCAGAGAGATGGAAACTGTCATTGAACAGCGCAGAGGCGAGCCCCTGGAGGGCTCCTACACCTGCTACCTGTTTGAGAAGGGCCTGGACAAAATTCTGAAAAAGCTGGGCGAGGAATCCGCCGAGACGATTATCGCGGCGAAAAATGGAGAAAAAGAGGAATTGGTAGGGGAAATCAACGATCTGCTCTATCATCTTCTGGTGATGATGAACGTATGCGGAGTCAGCCTATCTGAGGTGGAGGCGGAGTGCCGCAGGCGCGCGCAGAAGATCGGAAACCTCAAGCAGTTTCATGTGTCGGATCACGAAAGCTGAAAAAAGGCGCCGGAATGCGCCGGTAAGGCCTTGGATCCGGGCGGGTTCTTGTGAAATCAGATAAAAAATTGCAATCCCCTTTTGCCTGCTTATGCAAAAGGGGATTTTTTTGCGTTCTTCTGGAAAATGGGAGAAAAAACAAGTATAATAGTAACGTTAGAGACAAAGGACTGGAGAACCCGGCACAGAGCCCCAAAACCCGCGTCAGGGAAAGGGCGGTGGCGCTCGATGGCCGGGAGCTTCGGGGCTGTTTACGGCACGGGGAAGAAGCCGAGGCCCAATCGGTACAGGCGCAAAGGCGGCAATGCCAGAAAAGGCCCTGCCGCAGCCGCTTGGCTGGTACTCCCTGTGAAGTGAAGGGATGAACACTGCACCCCCAGTGAAGGAAGATAGAAGGAGACGCATAGGCTTGATTAGAGAGGATTTAAGAAACGTTGCAATTATCGCCCACGTTGACCATGGGAAGACCACCCTTGTGGATGGAATGCTGCGCCAGAGCGGCGCCTTCCGGGACAACCAGGTGGTAGAGGACCGCGTGATGGACAGCAATGACTTGGAGCGGGAGCGCGGCATTACAATTTTGGCGAAGAATACCTCCGTGATGTACGGAGACGTAAAAATCAATATTATCGACACCCCTGGACACGCCGATTTCGGCGGCGAGGTGGAGCGTGTTCTCAAGATGGTCAACGGCGTAATCCTCCTGGTGGATGCGGCGGAGGGCCCCATGCCCCAGACCCGGTTTGTGCTGTCCAAAGCGCTGGATTTGGGACTGAAAATTATCGTGGTGGTCAATAAGATTGACCGCCCGGATGCCCGGCTGAGCGAACTGGAGGATGAGGTTCTGGAGCTGCTTCTGGATTTGGACGCCAGCGAGGACCAGCTGGAGAGTCCGATTCTGTACTGTTCGGGCCGTGACGGCACCGCCAGCTTCGATTACAATGAGCCCGGGGAGGATTTAAAGCCCCTGTTCAACACCATTTTGGAGCACGTTCCAGCGCCCCAGGGCGACGAGAACGGCTCCCTGCAGATTCTGGTTTCCTCTATCGATTACAACGACTATGTGGGCCGGATTGCGGTTGGCCGCGTGGAGCGGGGAGACGTACGGGTGAACCAGGAGGTTGCCGTTACCCAGTATCCCCACGAGGAGGGAGAGGAAATCACCTCCTACCGCGGACGGGTGGTGAGCCTGTATCAGATCAGCGGCCTGAGCCGTGTGCCCGTGCAGGAGGCCAAGGTGGGCGATATCGTGTGTATCGCGGGCCTGGAAAAGATCAATATCGGCGAGACCATCTGTGCCACGGACTGTGTGGAACCTCTGCCCTTTGTGAAAATTTCCGAACCCACTGTGGAGATGACCTTCTCTGTAAACGACAGCCCCTTTGCCGGCAAGGACGGAAAGTTTGTCACCTCTCGGCATCTGCGGGACAGGCTGTTCCGGGAACTGCTCAAGGATGTCTCGTTAAAGGTGCGGGAGACCGATACCACCGAGAGCTTTACTGTACTGGGCCGTGGCGAGATGCACCTTTCTATCCTGATTGAGAATATGCGCCGCGAGGGTTTTGAACTGCAGGTGGGGCCGCCCAAGGTTCTCTTCAAGACCGTGAACGGCCAGCGCTATGAGCCCATCGAGCGGGTGGTCATCGACGTGCCGGAGGATTCCCTGGGCTCAGTCATGCAGAAGATGGGCGAGCGCAAGGGCGAATTGCAGCATATGACGCCCCAGGGCAGCCGGATGCGGGTGGAGTTTTTGGTTCCCTCCCGTGGTTTGTTCGGTTACCGCAAGGAATTTTTGACAGATACCCGCGGCGAGGGCATCATGAGCGCGGTATTTGAGAAATATGAGCCCTACAAGGGCGACATTCCCCGCCGTTCCGTGGGCTCTCTGATTGCCTTTGAGACCGGGGAAAGCGTCACCTACGGCTTATACAATGCCCAGGAGCGCGGAGCCCTGTTTATCGGGCCGGGTGTGCCGGTTTATGAGGGAATGATTGTGGGAGAATCCCCCAAGGCGGAGGATATTGTAGTCAATGTGTGCAAGCGTAAGCATATGACTAACACCAGAGCCTCCGGAAGCGATGACGCCCTGCGGCTGATTTCTCCTAAAAATATGAGCCTGGAAGAATGTTTGGAATTCGTCAATGACGATGAGCTGGTGGAGGTGACCCCTCATAACCTGCGTATCCGCAAGCGGATTCTGGATAATGCCCAGCGCGCCAAGACCGAGGCCAAGCTGAAAAAATAAAATTTTAACGTCAAACCTGTGAAGAGGTGGGGAGCCGGTTCCTCACCTCTTCTGCTGTATGCCGGCGAAGGGACAAGGAAAATATCCCCAATTTGCACCGGAGGTGGGTAACTCCAGTTGCGCAAACCAGGTTATCCGCGGCACTGGCGGAGGCAATGGCAGTATCATAAAAGCCTTGGGCGGGACAGGCAGGTTCAGCGGCCTGCCCGGCAAAAAAGATTTTAGCATTCCGGATGCCGGGAGACACCGGAGAATCAGGAGACTCTCCATATTCCCCGCCAGTCCGCCGTTGTCTGCGCGCTGGTGTTAGTGACTGTATAAAGATTACCGGTGCGGGTTTTGTATGATGGAGTGCAGCTCCATCCTCACGTAGGGACCGAGCATTTTTAATTGAGGAGGGATGCGAACGTGAAAATCGCGGTTTTAGGCTACAGCGGCAGCGGGAAATCCACGTTGGGAAAATATTTGAGCCAGCTGTATGGAATTCCAGTTTTGTATCTGGACACCGTCCAGTTTTTGCCCAATTGGCAGGAACGGGATCGGGGAGAGGCAATCGAGATGGTGGCTCAATTTATGAACCAGGATTCCTGGGTGATTGACGGCAATTACACCGGTTTTTTGCAGAGGGAGCGCCTGGAGCAGGCGGACAAAATCATTTTTTTGAATTTTCATCGTGTGGCCTGCCTGCGGCGGGCTTATCGGAGATATCGGCAGAACCGGGGCACCTCCCGGGAAAGTATGGCCAATGGCTGTGCTGAAAAGCTGGACGCTCAATTTATCTGGTGGATTCTCTATGCGGGCAGAACTGCGGCGCGGCGTCGGCATTACCGCCAGGTAGCGGAGCAGTACCGGGATAAAACTGTAGTGATCAAAAACCAGCGGGAGCTGGATGCATTCATGAATCGCTTGGAGCCGGATGGAAACTGAAGGCCGCATAACAGGGGAACGCGGCGAGAATTTGCCATGCGCTCCCCTGTTTCTTGTATCGCCGGAGTTTTGGAACTGTCCCCAAGCCGGATTCCTATAAAATCATAGAAAATAGTCATTGGAGGATAGTCACAAATCTATGACAGCGGTTCGGTATTTCTCTATAAAAATTATATCATTTGTGTAGAGGTTTATGGGCAAAATATGTTATAATGACATACATAAGAGTTAAACCGGCAAATACCATTGTTACGGCTGCGTGTTTTATCACGTGCAGAACGTCCCGGCGGCTTTCTTTTTTTCAATACAATAATTAATTTTGAAATAGAATATCAGGTGGTTTTCACCTTATCGCTCAATATTTGGGGGCATTCCTTTCGAAAAAGATCGCTGCACTGGATTGTTCAGGAATTGGATACAATATTCATGCGGAATGCAGACACAGAGTCCTGTTCGACACTCCAAGAGGCTTTCTTGCCTGCCGAAGGCGTGACGGCGCTTGCGCCATGAGACGTGCAAACTCCAATTTATTCCATACGCAGATGGAACGGATGATTAGAGAGCTTTTCCTGCTGTCAATCGGCGCTTCAGCTGAAGCGTGGAACATCCGGCTGGCAGAGAATTGGCAGCCGCCTCACGCCCAAAACCGAAACAGCGCTTCAGGCGGTGGACTAACATGGAACCGATTTCTCCACGTCTGCATAAAAATATGATTCTAAGAAAACCGGTGTTGCAGGGAAACCAGGGAGGGTATGGGTTCCTGGTACGGCAGTGGAAAATAAGCATATGCCGGCGTGTGACGCGCACCAGTCAAACGCCTATAGGCAGTGGCGAAGAGCGGGGTTCCTACGGTATAATGGGTGAATCGATGGAACAGAGGCGGTGGAACCATGAGCTTTCGTCTGGAAGACCGGGATATCGAGATGGTCAAAACGATTGTTTCTCAGCTCAGGAGCTGCAGGATTCAGAGAAAGCTCAGCCAGAGCAAGTTGGCAAATCTCTGCGGGATCAGTCTGTCCGAAATCAAGAAGTTGGAAAGCGGACGAAATTCCAACTTTTCTGTGGTTGTGCTGATCAGAATCATGAGTTGTCTGGGGATGGAAAAGCTGGATCCTCACAGATTTTGGAATTCGTAAACGGAAATACGGATTGCAGAGGCACCAGGGAAACCGTTCATCCTATACGGGAAATTAAAGATTGGATAAGATGTATGAAAAATAGAAAAAACACTATGCAACATATATTAAATTTGGTATAATAAATGCAACTAAGGATATATAGTTGCGTTTCTTTTACCGTTCTGGTGGCAAGCTGATAGGCGGCCTGCGTTTGACTCAGAAAAGACGCTGCCGGCAGACAGTGATGAGGTGATTTTGAAACTGAAGGAGGGAGTTTTATGTGTTTTTGGAGAAAAAAGCCCAAACGGGAAAAGTGTGTGGAGTGCGGGTATATTTTTACACCGGAGGATACGGGGGATAAATGCCCCATGTGTAAAACCTACCGCCGCTGCCCATTTTGTCAGAATAAAAAAATAGAGCGGATTTTTCCTTCCAGTATGATGGCGATTAAGACGATCGCTTCCCTGGAGTTCCAGGAGTCCATTGCCCCCAACCAATTCACCTGTAAAAAGTGCGGCCGGCAGTTTTAGTGCCTGTGATTGAGTGCCGCAGCGGGAGCAGCTTATCGGGAAATCCAGCACACGCCTTTCCTTGCTGGGGAAAAAGTCAGGCCGTTATTATGAGGGCATCAAAAAGCGCCGGAACACCACGAAATGTTCCGGCGCTTTTATACTGCTTTTCATTAAAAAATCCCAGTGCTCTGAGAAAAATTTTCCGTGAGCATCAGCCGGTTCAGACTTATTCTACAAAGGAATGGCTCATGATATAGAATTCCTCCTGGCTGCGCTGGTAGCAGCGCTCCAGCTTTTCCAGGCTGTCATCATATTGACGCGCTTTCTCCTCGTCAATCTCCATTGCCGGGCTCTCGTGATAGACCCATCTTCTGCCGTTCAATGCGTTGGGAACCAGTTCCTTTACCATCATCGCTGCCGGGAATTTCCCGTTTTCCAGGGAGACCTGAAATTTTTTACAGCTCTGAAAGCCGCGGCTTACATAGTTCATCGGGCTGCCAAAGATGACGATGGCGTCATACCCCAGCTGCACCGCCCGCAGAAAGGAGTATTCCATGAGCTTCTTCCCGTATCCCTTTCTCTGGTATTCGGGCTGAATACTCACGGGACCAAACGTGAGTATTTCCTTTTCCGCTCCGGTTTCGTCTACCAGCCGAGCCTTTGTATACATGATGTTTCCGATAATTTTCTCATCTTCTTCGATCACGAAGTCCAACTCCGGGATAAAATCCTCATGCCCGCGCATGATATGAACCAAGTAGTGTTCGGCGCATCCTGGGACATAGAGGTTATAAAAGGCCCTCCGGGTAATTTCTTCCACAATCTGATAATCTGCGGGGGTTTCATTTCGTATGGTAACCATATGAGTTGTTTCCTTTCTCTGCCGGCCCTGTCAGCGGCCGTACGAATCCTTTTTCAGTATAGCATGGCCAAAAAGAACCATCAAGGGGAAACGTTAGGGTGCGCGCCGCTCATTTCTGCTGTGCCAATGGCTCTGTGCGTTTCGCTGGGGGTAAAAACAGATAACCATCCGGATAAGTATAGTTACGTTATGCAGTGTGATTCCACTGGATGTGGGAATGGATGATTGATAAAATTGAATTTTTTGAAAATTTTTCAAATGATATCCCGAATCTCAGCCGGAATAATTCAGAGGAAAGCGCGCAGACTAGAAATATCCCAAGCATACCGGCGCTTTGGTTTGAGGCGCACGGTTGGGCATTCCTCATATTCAACAGATAGGAGTGGAATCCATGGATAAGTTGGCACTCATTCTCGTTATAATCGGCGCTCTCAACTGGGGTCTGGTTGGTATTTTCCAATTCGACCTGGTTGCCTGGATCTTCGGCGGCTCTGCTGCCATGATCAGCCGGATTATTTATACGCTGGTCGCTCTGGCCGGTGTGTGGGCCATCTCTCTGCTGTTCCGCGACACTGCCGCGGCAGACAGCCGGGAATAACCAATTTCCCCAGGGTTCATGAGCTCAAGGACGCTTTGGCGCTGAAAATGCAGCCTAAGGCATGAGTTTGTGAAGACAAAAACCGCTGCAAGCTTGCAGCGGTTTTTCTATTTGTAATCTCTGCGTCCATCTGGAAAGGCTGTATGTGTAACAGACGAGATGAAAGTCCATCCTGTATCACCGCGGGCAGGGGAGCGAAAGGACGATGGAACGCAAACGGCAAGGTCAGTCCCAGGCGCCTGTTTGACGCCCTGAGTCCCGGGGCGTCGCGCTTGCGGGAGATGGTACGCGGAGGAGTTTGTTGTGTACGCTGAATTAGAAAGGTGGCATTCACAGGCATGGGCCCTGGCGATGCTTCACAGCTCTGTCAGGGACTGGGAGCGTTTGCGGCCCGTTCCTGTCCTGGGGACAATCAGAACTATCCTCGGGTAAATATGGGGACCAGCAGCGTGAGCACCCCATAGATAATGGGCTGGTGCAGGACATAGACAATCAGGGTATGACGCCCAATCCAGGCCAGGGGACGCAGGCGGGAATTGGTCCAGATCCCCGGCAGCGGATTCTGGGTACTTTTGCGGCGTTTATTCAGCCAGCTGCCCGCTGCAGCCCCGCATAAAAATAAAAACAGCCAGGGGATGAGCGGATAATAGTCAGCCGAGGAAAAACTGCTGGAGGGCAGACCCAGCCAGAAGAGCCAGGAGGTTTGATAGAGCCCTTCGGGCAGGGGAATCAGGCGGGCCAGCAAAAAGCCGTCCGGAACATAATAGGTAAGGATAAACAGCCCGAGGCCCAGGAAGAATCCGACAGCCCATGGGATGCGCTGCCAAAATCGGTGAATCAGAGCAAAGAGGAGCGAGCAAACCCCAAGCAAATGCAGAACACCGAATACAATGAGCTGGGAGGGCATAACAAGGGCGGTGGCAAGGGTCATCCCCATGGCGACGGCAAAGATTTGAAGCCCATGCCGGGCCGGACTGCGGGAGAACTGAGCGGACACGCCGCTGATAAACACAAAGGAGACGCCGATACTAACTTGGAATGCCCGCATCCCATCAGTGTAAAACCAGGGCATCCGGCAGCCAAAGAGGATTGCCAGATCGTACAGAGTGTGGTAGCACAGCATGGCCAGCAGGGCCAGCCCCCGGTACTGATCCAGCAGGGTGATACGGCCCGGGACGGGATTTGCCGCTGAGTTTTTTTTAAGCAAAACGGTTTGCCTCCCAACAAAGGCCTCAGGACGGAAAGACCGCCTGAGGCCTGAATTCATCACTGAACCGTATGGTCAGATTAAATATTGCTCGATGATTTTTTTTGCGCTTTCATTGTCCGGCAGCATCAGCATAATCACATAGCCGCCCCGCTCGTAAATCTCCGCGCCCTTGGAAATTGCATAGGAGTTGTGAATATCATAATTTTCGCACTGAGCCATACGGGCTTGCTGGCGGCTGGAAAAGGCGTCCAGCACGTCCTGCTTTTTCCCTTCGGCCGGTTTGACGATACATACATCGGACACACCATACCGGAAATCCGTATACCGGACGGCATATTCCTCCACATCCTCTGGATCCAGAAAGAATTCTTCCTTTAAAATCTGATCCGTGGCATCGGCCAAGGTGGAATTTTCAACATTGGCGTACACCGCATTGATGACCTCGGAGAGCTTTTCCTGAGCGGTCTGCTGGGAGGTTTCCTCCTGAGAGGAGGAATTGGTATCGGAACTTCCGGAACAGCCGGCCAACGGGATAACCATCATCGCAAGGGCAAACAGCAGGCAAATGATTCGTTTCATCACGAAATACTCCTTTCTCAAACTTGTTGCCAAACGGCAACCCATAGGCCGCTAACAAAAAGAGCGGCGCTGTGCCGTTAAAAAGCGGCATGAAAAATTAATAGCTTCCAGGCGGCAAAACGGAAAAAATTCTGCAAAAGGGCGCAAAACCCCTTTTACAGAGAACTTGTGTCACTGGATTGGACCCGATTGGGAGAGCTGGTGTACTTGCAGGAACGCCACTGCCTATGAGAACCTGTCCTCATCAACGGACAGCCTCCAGCGGGCGCCGGGCGGCTGCAAATCTCTTGAGGCAGTCGGCTTTGCAACAGTTATTTGATATGTCTGGTAAAAATCCTTCTCAAGCGGTTTTAAGAAAAGGCCCCGGCAGGAGACAGAAGTTATTTTGGGAAAAGGGTGCGGATAATCTTGAAACCGGGAAGGATACGAATTTTCTTTGATGGCGGGAACCATAGGTCTTGAAACCGTTTCAAAGTGTTCCTATGGGGGATATTTGGTCTGAAATAAACGGATGGTTTTCCTTTTCTATCACAAGAAAGCCTATCCCGTTATCCTTGATACGAAGAATGACGTCCTGCTTTTTGATATATGGAAATAGAATCTGGCGGTTTGCGGTTCCGTCGACCATAGCAGCGTTAAATTCCTCTGTCCAAGGGTTCCACTCAACTATTTTTGGTAGATAGGACGAAAAAATGACGATTTTCTTGTGATGTAACAAAAAAATTATAACGGAAATGATGGGAAAGTCAAGGGAAAACTCAATAATTTCAAAATACTGTCACAATTGGCGGGGAATTCGCCAGGAACTTAAAAAAGCGTCTGTATCCGCAGATACAGACGCAGAACGCCATCAGGATTGGAGACAGCCGGTTTTTTAATTGGCAAAGCCAAAGGCCAAACGCAGCCGCACGCCGGTGGGCGCCGTCAAGAAAGTGAAATAAAGGAGGAATCTGGTAACACAAAAAAGCTGAGGCCTGGGTCAGTCGTAGTAACGGATCAGGGAAACGACTTTGCCGAGAATCGAGACCTCGTCCACAATGATGGGATCCATGGTATCATTTTCCGGCTGCAGGCGGAAATGGCCGTCTTCCTTATAAAAGCGTTTTACCGTGGCTTCATCCTCCACCAGGGCCACCACGATTTCCCCGTTTTGAGCATAGGGGGTTTTACGCACAATGATCACATCGCCGTCATAAATACCTACATTAATCATGCTTTCGCCCTTGACGTGCAGGGCAAAGAGATTTTCCGAGGAGTTGGCCTCCATACGGTAGGGGATATAGTCCTCAATATTTTCTACAGCCAGGATAGGCGTCCCGGCGGCAACCGTACCCACCAGAGGAACACGGGCGGCGGCGCGGGGCTGAGCCAGGCGAATAGAGCGATTGAGGTTTTCGCCCCGGATGATGTATCCCTTTTCCTCCAGTTCCTTGAGGTATTTGTGAACTGTGGAGGTAGATTTGATTGACAGGGTGGAACAAATTTCCCGCACGGACGGCGGGACTCCATCGTCGATACAATCCTCTACATATTTCAAAATGCGCGCTGCCTTTTCGCTGAGCATAATTTTTACCGCCTCTCACGTTCTTTTTTCTATCATACCACAAACCATATGTTCTTTTCAATCCCCCTGTGCAGATTCCCGTTTTAGAGAATTCATATTTTTTGGTACGAATATTCAAGCTTCGTTTACAGTTGTTTAACACTCTGAAAAGCCGCATCTCTTATAATAACAAATGTACCCGGTACGCAGCCGCAGCGTACACACGATAAGAGAAACGTGTTTCGGGTACTGCTCTACCCTCCTCAAAAACACACCTCAAACAACTTTTGCAGCCACTGCTCGGCAGTGGCTGCACTTTTTTTGCTGTCTTTAGGATTAACAAAACCCCTGGTTCTGCCAGGGGTAAACAAAGAAAGCCCCGGAAAAAGAAAGAAGTAAAAAAATATCATGAGTTTTTCCAAGGAGAAGGAAAGGGATAGGGTTACAGAAAGAAAGCCGGGGCTCTATGCGCAAGGTATCCCTTTCACAGAAGGCTATGGAAAATCAAAGTGAACTGGTTTGCCAGCAGCAGGGCAAGGGATACGATGATGTTTTTGAGGACTCCTTCCAGTGGGCCGGCAAGTGCTGGCCTGTCTGGAGACTGTGCAAATCATGGGATTACCTATGATCTTGATTCTGTACAGTGATGGGAGAGGACTGATATACGGCGCCAAGGCAGGTCATTTGCAGCCAAGGGAACACAACGTTTTTGGAGAGAGCCTGGAATTGGAGGAGGCCCATAAAGTCAGGATAAGGATATGAAGCCATTTTTGAGAACGCCTTCAAGGGATCAGCGCGGACTGTTGCCTGCGGCGTTGTGTATAAACCATTAGACTGCCAGTGCCCTGGGGCCAGAGCGTGTCTGCCTGCACAAACGCTGAAGCACAAGGAATTGTGGATGGCAGGATTGTGGTGGAGAGGGCAGGAATGATCGGTTTGCAGATCTGGTTCGCGAGCCCCTTTGGGGCAGACTGAAAGGAACCCAATTTCTGGGTTCCCACCGGCAGGAAAGTCCCGGAATAGCAGAGGGTTCAGTGGCTGCGGCGGAACTGGGACGGCGGGCAGCCGAAGTGTTTTCGAAACAACCGGCTGAAATAAAATTCATCCTGAAAGCCACAGTCCAGAGCGATTTGACAGATAGGCTGGGAAGTGTTCAGGAGCTCCGCCTTGGATATCTCCAGCCTTAGCCTTAGGCAATATTGGATGGGCGTCTGCCCGGTTTGGGAGCGAAATCCCTCGATGAAGGCGGTTTTTTTCATTCTGGCCACCTGGCAGAGCGACTGGATACTATGAGCCCGGCTGGGGTTCTGATGAATATAGTCAAGTACCCTGGAGATTCTGGCGTCTGTGGCCAGGGACTGCTGATGCCTGGTAAGAAACAGGGTGTAGAGCATCTCGCTCAATAGCAGATCCTGTTTCCACGCCACCAGGTACTCACGGCGCATCCAAAGATTGGCCAATTCCCCCAGCAGGGCCTGGATTCCTGCGGTGTCACTCAGTGAGCAGATATCCTCAAGGGGGAGTTTTTCACAACCGGTTCGCAGGAGGGAGAAGTGGATCCCATAGAATTTCATGGACGGATGTGCGGGGACTTGCAGGCTATGGCGCTGATTGGGATAGAAATAAATGAGATCATTTTTACGGACGGTGTGGGTGCGGCCTTCAATTGTAACCTCTCCGGCGCCCTCGGTTATCAGTACCAGTTCATGGTTGCCCTATCAAAGCGGTTTGCGGTGTACGGGTACGGCAGAAGGCAGTGGGAACTAAGGACGTTGTCGCCTTCTGATAGGTTCCAAACAGCGGCAGACTAGCCGGGGATCTATAGCAGAGAAGTTGCGGAACCTGCAGCAGCGGCCACAATCCAAATGTTTCCCGGGCAGGCGGCGTGGTTTAATTTGGAGGGAATTGGCTGAATTCCCGGATTGGACGCCGGATACCTGAGCGCGTACCGCCTAACTGCTTGTGCAGTTCACTGGAAGAAGGACACGTTTGCCGCTGACCGGGTTTTCCGGCAACATTTCCGGCGACTTAAACGAGTTTCGGAATATTATCCAGGTACAGAACCTTTCTGCATGGATATTTTTACGACATCATCTATACTAAAGCATAAAGAGAAAGCGGCTTCGATGTTCTCACAGCCGTCCAAAGCTATGCTTTGGGATATGGCGTGAGGTCATTATAGCATAAAAAGAAAGCGGAAGCTTTCAAACAAAGCGGCTTCAATGTTCTCACAGCCGTCTGAAGCTTTGCTTCAGTACACGGCGTGAGGTCATTATAGCACAGGGGATTTCCCCACATCAAGAGAAAGGAAGAAGAGCGATGATTTGGAGCCGGGAGGAGTACCTAGCGCATATGACTTTCGAGGACACGGGAAGAGAGCTATTCTGTGAACTGTTTGGACTTTTGATTGGATTGGACGGGGAATGGAAACAACAGGGGGCTGCGGCTGAGGAATTGGATCTATCTGCCTTTGGATGGGACGGCGTCAAAATGGCACCTGTTGGATGCAAGACTGGCGCTATCACCGGAATATCATCCAGAATATTGGAGGATACCCCGGAATATACACTCTCTGTAGACGCCATGGGAAGGACACAGAAGCTCTGCAAGCAAAGCGCCACCATTCCTTTGCCGCAGGACTATCCGGTGAAGGATTTTGATGATTGGCTCAAGATAAAGCACTGGTATGAGTTTCGGGAGGACAGAGTGGATACGGAGCGGCTTAAACAGCTCAAGAAGCTCCAGGAGCAGGGAGTGCTGATAACCGCCAGTATCCCAGGCGGCTTTGACGAACCCCGTCAGCTGATGGGCGAGGAGGAGCTTTGCTGTGCTTACTATGAACAGCCGGAGCTGATTCACGATATTCTGGACACGATTTCCAATACTGCGTTAAAGGTGTTTGAGCGGGTTAGCGATATCCTGGTGATTGACAATTTGGGCGTGCACGAGGATATGGCGGGGAAATCGGGGCCCTTGGCAGGGCCCAGGCAGGTACGGGAATTTATCCGGCCCTATTACCGCAGGGTATGGGATGAACTATCCCGGCAGGGAACCAAGCTCTTTTCCCAGGACAGCGACGGGAACATGGAGGCGGTAATCGAGGAGTTTCTGGAAGCGGGAATCAATGTAATGTACCCCTTTGAACCGGCGGCGGGGATGGACATGGTGAAGGCCCGGCAAACATATGGAAAGCGGCTGGCAATCAAGGGCGGTATTGATAAGCATAGTTTAAGGCAAAGCAAAGATGAAATAAAACGGGAGCTGGAGTACAAAATGGGGCCTGTTATGAGAGGCGGAGGAACTGTATTTGCCCTGGATCACCGGATTCCCAACGGTACTCCTCTGGAGCATTACCGGTTTTATGTGGAATATGGAAGGAAGCTGCTGGGGCTTGGGCCTGCAAGCCGGGAGGAGTTCATCCGGATGGCATTTTAACAGCACCGAACCTGAAGGCGGTTGTTGCGCCAGAGTTACCCAGCCGTTTGAATACGGCTGGACTGGAAGGAAAACGGCTGTGTCACAGAAAAAGCGCCTGTCCTGCGTTGGATTACAGGACAGGCGCTTTTTTTGTTTTTGTAAGCAGTGAGGACGGAATTCCCTGCCGGGACAGAAGAAAAAGAATGATGTATGGTAGGTATCCTATCAGGGAAATCCTGTTTGAATCACATTTGGGAGAGCATGAGCGCGAAGGTTGCTGCGGAAACAACAGTGGGACGAATATGGTGAAAGGGCGGATTCTTCAACGGCTGGGGTGCGGTTATGGGCGGCGGAGAACCGCCGGGCCTGAACCCGCAGAGCTCGTTTTAAGGTTGGGGGGCTACGTCAGCCACACCGCCAGAAGAACCAGAACGACGATATGGGCCGGATAATACAGATAGAAAACGTATTTGGAGGATGTTCCCCGCGCGCCGTTATACTGGCTCAGGAAAACTAGGGAGAGCAGGGCATAGCCCAGGGTAATGGCGTAGGCGGGCAGCATTTCGGGGACAAAGCCGTACTCCAAGCTATCCTGAAGGGGATAGAGAAACCCGCGGGAGACGAGAATGATCCCGCCCAGGGCCAGCGGGCGGTGCCTTGGATTGGAAAAATAGTAACAGGCAAACACGCCCAGCACGCCAAAGAGGCTGTAATCGGTTTGCAGGACTGCCGCCGCCAGGCAGCACAGAACCACTGTGGCCCAGGCCAGGAACCGGCGCCCGGCAAGGCACAGGGTCCGCCAGCCCCAGCAGGCCAGGGCGCCCAGAGTGAGAGTGAAGAGCATATTGGTGCAGCCCAAATGCAGGGAAAGGGGCTCCCCGCGGATGAGGCACAGCATCAGCTGAAAGGGGAGTTCCGAGAGCACCGCAAAGAACAAAAGCCGCCCCACATAGCGGGGCATACTGCGGGTATAGCGGCAGCCCTCCCCCAAAAGCCACAAAAACACATAGACCGTGGCGCTGCCGATTCCAAAGAGCGCAGTGGTCAGGGTATAGGCGGCCTGGCGGCTGATGGAAAGGGCTTCGGCGAGCATGGGGAGCAAAAGCCAGCCGAATAGTTTATAGGCGTGATCCACCGTCATGGTGATAAGGCCCAGCCGTTTCAGAGAGGACGCTGTCAGGCCATGGGATTGTGTCAAGGAACACTCCTCCTCTGCAATCGGGATACCCATACGGGAGCTCAGGGGCTACGAGAGAATACGGGGGCGGCTGCAGGCTGTTTCCAGTTTACGGGATTGCAGCAGTGATGTCAAACCAACCGGGGACGGCGGCTGCGGTCGGGGGAAAAAGGCCGGGAAAACGCATGGACAAAATTCGACAGCTGTGCTATTCTTTCTTAGGTATGTCCCGGACAGTACCAGAATTTAAGGTGGGGCAGCCGGATATTTGGGGCGGGCGTCCTGTGTCGGTCCCAAATGGACGGAGGAATCCCAGGGCTTGCCTGTGCGTGCGGGATGGCCTTAGCAAAAGGCGCTGAAGGACGGCAGAACCAAAGGACGGCAGAGAGCTTTCCTCCCGCCGGTGGTGGGTTGCAGGCCCCCAAGAATCTGAAGTGTCTGGGAACAAAAATGATGGAAAGGAGCGTACCGCCATGCCAAAATTCCTGCGCGAAACGATACCGGATGAAAATCAAATTACACAGGGCGTGATCTGGAAACAACTGCTGCTGTTTTTCTTTCCCATTTTACTGGGAACTTTTTTTCAGCAGCTGTATAATACAGTCGATGCGGTGATTGTGGGCAATTTTGTTGGCAAAGAGGCCCTGGCCGCTGTGGGAGGAGCCACGGGAACCCTGATTAATTTGATTGTGGGCTTTTTTGTGGGACTCTCCTCGGGCGCAACCGTGATTATCTCCCAGTTTTTTGGCGCGCGGCGCGCCAAAGAAACCAGCCAGGCGGTGCACACAGCCATGGCGCTTGCCATTGCGGCCGGCGCTGTCTTTATGGTGGTGGGAATTGCGGCGGCTCCCTGGGCGCTGCGGGCCATGGGAACCCCCGCGGATATTATGGAGCACGCCGTCGTATATCTGAGAGTCTATTTTGCCGGCATGATATTTTCCTTAGTGTATAATATTGGTTCCGGTATCCTGAGAGCTATCGGAGATTCCAAGCGCCCGTTATATTTTTTGATTGTATGCAGCCTGCTCAACCTGGTATTGGATCTGCTCTTTGTGTTGGTGTTCCGCTGGGGTGTGCTGGGGGTAGCCCTTGCCACGACCATCTCCCAGGTGGTCAGCGGCATTCTGGTTGTACTCTCTTTGACCCGCTCCCAGGAAATCTACCAGCTCAGGCTCAGGGAGATCCGGTTTGAGCCGGCTATCCTGCGGGATATTGTACGCATCGGGCTGCCTGCGGGGCTGCAGTCGGTGATGTATTCCGCCTCGAATATTATCATCCAGGCCTCGGTGAATTCCTTTGGGACGGACACCATCGCCGCCTGGACTGCCTATGGCAAGATTGACGGGCTGTATTGGATGATGATGGGTGCCTTTGGCGTATCCATTACCACCTTTACCGGACAGAACTTCGGCGCGCAGCGGTATGACAGGGTGCGCAAGAGCACCCGGGTGTGCCTGGCGCTCTCCATGGGGGCGACTATTGTGATGAGCGGGATTCTGCTGGTGAGCGGGGAGATTATTTTCCGCCTGTTTACCCAGGACTCCGCCGTCATTACCCGGGGAATGGAGCTGCTCAAGCTGCTGGTGCCCTTCTATTTTACCTATGTATGCATCGAGATTCTCTCCGGGGCGGTGCGGGGAACCGGGGATTCGCTGATTCCCATGATAATCACCTGCGTGGGAGTATGCGTCCTGCGCGTGGTTTGGATATTCGTGGTGGTTCCCCTGCGCCATACGGTGGGAATGGTCGCCATGAGCTACCCGGTGACCTGGGTGATTACATCGGTTATTTTTATCATCTATTACTGCCAGGGAGGATGGCTGCGCCGGTGCATCAAAAAAGCCGGCTTCCCGCCTGAGGAGCGGCAAAGCCGCCGGCATTCGGGAAGCGCGGCATAATTGGCGCCGGTTGGATACGGACATTTGGGGGTTCATTTTAGGATGAGGTCCCCTTTTTTATACCGAAGCCCTTCCGGCGGGAACAGAAATCCCCCGGAAGGGCGTTCTCCGGCGGCCTATGGCGAGCGGACGGCACACGGCGGTTACACCTGGGCTGCCGCCGTTTCGCTGCAGGCCAGCTGAAAGACCCGCTGGACATCCTGGCGGGTGAGCTGTCCCTCGCAGATTTTTTCCCCGTCCACATAGTAGGTGGGGACATAATAATAGTCGTGGGCGTTGGCGAAGTCCTCCTCCCGGGTTTCATCCACAATCCGCAGTGGGATTTTTGCATACTCCGGGTGTTCCCTTAAAAGTTCTTCCTGCCAGGCCAGGGCCTGTTTACAGTAGGGACAGGTGGGCATCATAAACATCAGAATGGGTTTCATGCTGCGGCCTCCTTTCAGGGCTTGGGGTTCCGGCTTATTCAAAAAGCCGGAGGGTTTATGGTGGTTCATTGGGCCGGGCGAATAGGCGGCTCAGGCAGGCCTTCTTCCGGGCTTGGGGCACCAGGGAATGAGCATCAGACGGTGCGGCGGCCTCAGTGCCGGGAAAAACTTGGATGAGCCTGTTTGGCACACCGGATGTCCGGGGATTGGCGCCGGCCAATGGCAACCGGAACTTGATTGGCAGCAGAAGTTCAAGACAGCCGCGCCCTGCGCGACTATTGTAGCACGCCTTGTCCGCTTACACAAGCGCCGGCAGGGCGTTTTTTAGGGCCCTGGTTCTAGGATTCCCCACAGGGCCTGTTTTAAAAGGTGTGTTTGCAACATTTGAACACAGGACGCCTGCGGGCAGGGTGGCTGAGGGGAATGTCGGTGACGGCCTGCCGGACAGGTACGTCGGGGACTGTGTGTTTTTGGAGGGTAAGGTTCGCCTTTGGGATGCCGGGAGAATGGCGGATTGGTCCCAGGGGAGCGGGAATTGTCTTTGCGGCGCTGGGGGCAACTTGGCCGCCGAGGCCGCGCCGGAAGGGCAATGGGGGTGGATTTCCCGGATTTGGCGGAACTGCCCGGACACGTGGGCTGTCCCGGGAAGCAGCCCTTATTGGAACAGGGCCCGCAGAGCCATGCGGAATCGGGGCGCTATACAAAGAAAAGGAAAAATGTTACACTGAAAGGCAGGAACAGTTGAGATAAAGGAGAAGCTATCATGCGGGAAAATCGGCTTTATGTGGTGATTCCATGTTACAATGAGGAGGAGGTGCTGCCCCAGACGGTAGAGCGCCTTCGGGAAAAGATGCAGGCGCTTATAAAGGAGGGGCTGATTGCCCCGGACAGCCGGGTGGTGTTTGTGGACGACGGCTCCAAGGACAGAACCTGGCAGATGATATGCGCCCTGCACCGGGAGGACCCGCTCTTTTCCGGGATTACCCTCTCCCTGAACCGGGGGCATCAGAACGCGCTGCTGGCGGGGCTGATGACAGTACGAAACCGGTGCGACTGCACCATCTCCATGGACGCGGATCTGCAGGACGATCTGGACGCCATGGACGAGATGCTCAGGCATTACCAGGAGGGCTGTGAGATCGTATACGGAGTACGGTCCAAGCGCCAGACGGATTCCTTTTTCAAGCGATTTACCGCCCAGTCCTTTTACAGGATGATGCGCATTTTAGGCGCCGGGACCATTTATAACCATGCAGATTACCGCCTGATGAGCCGCCGGGCCCTCGAGGCCCTCGCCCAGTACAGGGAGGTCAACCTGTTTTTACGGGGGATTGTGCCGATGATTGGCTATAAAACTGCCCAGGTGCTCTATGAGCGGCACGAGCGGGCTGCCGGAACCAGCAAATATCCCCTGAAAAAGATGGTGGGACTGGCCTTTGAGGGGATTACTTCCCTGAGCACAAAGCCCATACGCATGATTACCTGGCTGGGTGTGCTGCTGTTTGCGGTGAGCATTTTGATGGGCGGCTATTCCCTGGTGCAGCACTGGCTGGGCAATACCATCCGGGGCTGGACCAGCACGGTGCTCTCCATCTGGGCGGTGGGCGGCCTGGTGCTGTTTTCATTGGGAATCGTGGGGGAATATATTGGGAAAATCTACCTGGAGACCAAGGCGCGTCCCCGGTACCTGGTGGCGGAATTTTTGGACGATGCGGGTCAGGACAAGGGGGAGCGGGATCCGGCGGGAACAGACGGGTTTCTTGGATAATACAAGTAGGATTCTTGACGCCATATATACAATTCCTGTACCGGCTGCGTGAAGGCCGGAAACGGAACACGGGGTGAACCGGGCTGGGGCTGCCAGCCCGGTTTTTGACTGCCGTATCCGGTATGAGAGGCTTTGGGCTGAACCCGTGATTTTGATTTTGGACTGAGAGCTGGCGCAGGGAAAACGAGGAATGAAAGTCGGAATCGGCTTATAATCTCAGTATAAATGACAGAATTTTATTAAAATTGCTTAAAATTATTGACAATAATATTATTATTTGTTAATCTATAACTATAAAGCGGCAGTAAGAGTATTTGAATGACTGAGGATGGATGTGTTAAAACGGGTCTGCTGAGGGGAGAGATGAGAATGAAACGGTTTGGAATGAAAATTTTTACTATGATGGCAGCGGCGGTGGTTCTGGCGGCGGGGATATTAACCGGCTGTCAAAAGAGCAATGAAATTTCCCTGAAGGATCTAAAAACCGGGGACGAGTACCAGTATGTCAAGGCGATGTGGAATACCTCCGTCCAGGAGGTGGAGAAGAGCCTGCCGTTTTCGATGGAGAAGCATCCGATAGTCCCCGAAGGGAACACCGGGAAATACTATGTGCCCTACCGTTCAGAAAATATAACTGTGGACGGACTCAAGGCGACGGCTAAATGGGAGTTTTACGAGGATCAGCTGAAAATGATCCAGTTCAATATCGAGACTACCAGGGACGAATACCGGGAACAGTTTGACAGGGAGGTGGAGCGCCTGACCCGGCAGTTTGGCCCGGAGAGTGAAAAGAGAGAAAATCCGGACACCGGATTTGAGGGCTACAGCTGGAAAACAGATAACACGCTTTTACAGCTTTCTTTGTCTACTGGAGAAGCCGAACTTCCCAGCAGATCCCCAATCATATCGATTTCCATCAGCCACCTGAGCCTATTGGAGGATAAGTACTACGATATGCCGAGTCAGTGACGGCGGGTCAAGGCGGCTGGGGGGTTCTGTGAGTTTTGCTTGTGGAGCTGTTACCGTGCGTATATGGCGGCGTGGACTGAGAATTGCCAAAACATGGATTTTGCAGCAGGTTTGCGAGGGCCTGAAAGTTAATATTGAAAAAACGCCTCCCCGGAGAAAAGTTCTCCGGGGAGGCGTTTTTCATGGCGCCGAAGATGGAAGAAAAAACTCTGGTTGTGAACGATTCCAAAGGAAAGTGATAAGGGAAAGGTCACCTGACGTAAGATAGCGAATACTTACACAAAGAGACGGCGTTTTTCGGGCGGTATCGGATGAGTCTTTGTTTGAATGTGTTGAAAGTTATAAAAATGGATGAATTCCTTATCGGGAAGGCGAACCCTTTCAGTTATTCCAGAGGTGGGCAAATGGCGCGTCAGAGAAAAAATTCGTAAGCTTGGTGAGCAAATTAGAAGCTTCGGCTTTCTTTTTACGCGCAGGATCGGATTCACATTGACAAATTGATTTGCTTTTACAACCATGATCGTTTTTGCCTATAAAAGCACTGCCGTAACCCGGAGATTCATCGGAAGTGCGCCTAGTCCATTGAATGCTTAGTTGTTCAGCACCTCTGTGAAGTTTCGGGTAGACCCAAAACTTCCGTAGTCGGTTCAAGTTCCGTCTATGAAAGTTCTGCCGTAACTCGGGGGTTCATCGGAAGGGCACCGGAACGCGTTTCGTTTTATTCTTCACCTGGTTCCTCAGTGCCCCTTAGAAGGTCTAATTTTACATAAAAACAAAACTGACGCCGCTTCAAAAACGGCGTCAGCTTGCGTAATTACGTGTTTTTTACTCTTAGGGGCTTTATTTTTTGTCCGTTTCCTCTGGTGCACTACACCTATCCATCTTTTCAGAGGAACTACAATTAGGACAAGAGGCTCAATCAAAGAAACGGTGAAGTAATTAGCCGCGCAGGGTGGCGCCCAGGGCTTCCAGGGCTTTGATCACCTTATTGACGGCCCGGGAAATTTCTTCTTCTGTCAGGGTATGATCCGCCGCGCGCAGGGTGAAGGAATAGGCAACGCTCTTTTTACCGGCTTCAATCTGCTTGCCGCGGAACACATCGAAGAGCCGGACATCCTCTAAAATGGCTCCGGCGGCGGTGCGGATTGCCTTCTCGATGGAGAGGACGGGCAAGTCCTCATCGCACAGGAGGGCCAGATCCCGTGTGGTGGCCGGATACTTAGGCAGAGGACGGTACAGGCGCTCGGCGTTTTGGTTTTCCCACAGGGCCTGGACATCCACATCCGCCACATAGGCCCGCACGCCGATTCCATAGTTCTCCAGAACCGCCGGGTGGATTTCGCCCAGGGTTGCCAGAGTGGTATCCCCCAGGGTGATGACAGCGCAGCGGCCCGGGTGGAAGGTGGGGTTATCGGTGACGGCGGTAACATCGCAGCCGGTGATGCCGCAGGAAGCCAGCAGCGTTTCCACCACGCCCTTGAGGGTATAGAAATCCACATCCTCGCCATACATTCCCACAATAGCCTTGACCCGCTCGATGGGGAGTTTGTCGGGCGTGGTGGGGATATATTCCGTAGCCAGCTCATAGAAGCGCACAGCGGCGTTGCGGTTATTATAGTTGGTGGAGAGCACCTGGAGCATAGAGGGCACAGCGGTGGTGCGCATGATGCTGGTATCCTCGCCCAGGGGATTGGTGATGGTGAGGGAATCCCGCAGGGCGCTGTCCTTGGGAAGATTGATTTTATCATAGGATTTGGGACTCATGAAGGAATAGGTGGAAATTTCGCTGCAGCCCTGGGAGAGCAGCATCCCGCTCAGGGAACGCTCAAATTTCTGCCGCCCTGTAAGCCCGGCCTGGGCAAAGCCGCCCAGGGGGATGGTGGGGATATTATTATAGCCATAGAAGCGGGCGACTTCCTCCGCCAGATCGGCCTTTCCCTCCACATCGCTGCGGAAGGAGGGGACGATACAGTCGCCGCCATCGAAGGTGAATTCCAATTTTTCCAGGATCTTCACGTGCTCCTCATAGGGAAGCTCGATCCCCAAAAAGCGGTTGATCCAGGCGTAATCGTAGGGGATGCGCCGCAGCTCATGGCTGGAGTTGTCGATATCAATGCAGCCGCCCACGATTTCACCCGCGCCCAGGAGTTCCACCAGTTCGCAGGCGCGCTGAACGGCAGGGACGCAGTTGGCGGGATCCAGGCCCTTTTCGAACCGGGAGGAGCTCTCAGTGCGCAGGCCGATTTTTTTCGCGGTGCGGCGCACGGAGACCCCGGAGAAACAGGCGGACTCAAAGATGACCGTATTGGTATTGTCATTGATGCCGCTGTTTTCCCCGCCCATAACGCCGGCTACGGCAGAGGGCTTGGACTCGTCGGCAATGACCAGCATTTCTGGGGAAAGCTGGCGCTCCACGCCGTCCAGAGTGACGATGGACTCGTTTTCTTTGGCGTTGCGCACGATGATTTTGCCGCCGGCCACATTGTTTAAATCGAAGGCGTGCATGGGCTGGCCGTATTCCAGCATCACATAGTTGGTGATATCCACCAGGTTATTAATGGGGCGCACGCCGCTGGCCCGCAGGCGCTCCCGCATCCAGCGGGGAGAGGGACCGATTTTTACATTTTTGACAGCTCTTGCCACATAGCGCTGGCACAGCTGAGAATTGAGAACCTGCACGCTGAGAAGTTCCCGGATGTCCCCGCTCTCATGCTGAACCTGAGGCGCCTTGAGGTTGAGAGGCACCTGGTAGGTGGCGGCAGTCTCCCGGGCCAGGCCGATGACGGACAGGCAGTCCGGGCGGTTGGAGGTGATTTCAAACTCCACGCAGGTATCGTTTAAGCCGATGGCGTCCCGGATATCGTCGCCGGGGGCGCAGTCCTCCTGGAGAATAAAGATGCCGTCCTCGATGGCATAGGGGAAGTCGTGCACGGTGAGGCTGAGTTCGGACAGCGAGCACATCATGCCGTTAGACTCCACGCCCCGCAGCTTGCCCTTTTTAATTTTCACGCCGCCCGGCAGGGTGGAGCCGGACAGGGCAACGGGAACCATTGCGCCGGGGAACACATTATCCGCGCCGGTGACGATTTGGATGGTTTCATTTCCCACATCCACCTGGCACACCACCAGTTTGTCCGCGTTGGGATGCCCCTGTACAGACAGGATTTTTCCCACGACCACCTTGGAGAGCTCTTCACCCTCGACGGTGTAGCCCTCCACCTTGGAACCGGACATGGTGAGAGCCTCGGCGTATTCTCTGGGGGTGGGATTTATGGTTACATAATCAGAAAGCCATTTCATGGACAGATTCATTGGGTACTTCCTCCTTTATTGATGGAAAATCCGCAGGGCGGCAAGGGGAAAACGGGGATGGGCCCCCGGCGGCTCGGCCTCAAAGCGGAGAACACCGCT
Organism: Marvinbryantia formatexigens; assembly: GCA_021771035.1. Classification (GTDB taxonomy): domain Bacteria; phylum Bacillota; class Clostridia; order Oscillospirales; family Ruminococcaceae; genus CALXEM01. The sequence continues at coordinate 38,243 of JAETPU010000011.1, forward strand.
GATTGACACAGACCGGCGGCGCCGTCTTAACAATTCGGTATGGCGCATTGGCGCCCGCGGTTTTCCTGGCAACGTTGCAAGTTTTCAATCATCCTCTAAAACTGGCTGAGGAATTTATCGTCGTTTTCGAAGAACAGACGGATATCGTCGATGCCGTAGCGCTTCATGACGATGCGCTCCAGGCCGATACCAAAGGCGAAGCCGCTGTATACCTCGGGATCGATGCCGCAGTTGGCAAGTACCTTGGGATGGACCATACCGCAGCCCAGAATCTCGATCCAGCCCTCGCCCTTACACAGGCGGCAGCCCTCGCCGTGGCAGTTAAAGCACATGACGTCCAGTTCCGCGGAGGGTTCGGTGAAGGGGAAGTGGTGGGGGCGGAAGCGTACCACGGAATCGTCCCCATAGATCTTTTTGATAAAGGTTTCCAGGGTGCTCTTGAGGTTGGCCATGGTGATGCCCTTATCCACCACAAGCCCCTCGATTTGATGGAACAGGGGGGAATGGGTGGCGTCCGCAGCGTCGGAGCGGAACACGCGCCCCGGGGCGATGATGCGGATAGGGGGCTTTTGGGTTTCCATGACGCGGATCTGGACCGGGGAGGTCTGGGAGCGAAGCAGGATGGTGTCTGTCACATAGAAGGTGTCCTGAGAATCCCGGGCCGGGTGGTCCGGGGGAAGGTTGAGCGCCTCGAAGTTATAGTAGTCATACTCCACCTCGGGGCCCTCGGCGATATCAAAGCCCATGCCCAGGGAGATCTCTTCGATTTCCTCCAGCACCTTGGTGAGAGGGTGCTTTTTGCCCACCGGCTGCTGCTTGCCGGGCATGGTGACGTCCAGCTTTTCCTCCAGGAGTTTCTTCTGCAGGGCCTGTTCCCGGAGCTCCTGGGTGTGGCGGGCGATTTTATCTTCGATATCACAGCGGATTTCATTGGCTAAAGCGCCGATGACAGGGCGTTCCTCCGCAGTGAGGGAGCCCATCTGTTTGAGGATGGCGGTGAGCTCTCCCTTTTTACCCAGATATTTGACGCGCACGGTATCCAGGAGCTTCAGATCCTGGATGGCTTCCAGTTCCTGGACGGCGGCCTGCCTGATTTTTTCCAATGCCTGTTTCATGCTTGTTCCTCCATTTGTCAGCGCCGCGGTGCGGCGGGTGAAGTTCGGTTTGGCTGAGAAAGGGCTGCGGGCGTTTGGAAAACGCCCGGGGATCAAAAGAAAAAGGCCCTCATCCCCAAAGGGACGAAAGCCTTGTTTTCGCGGTACCACCCTTGTTTCCGGCAGACGCCGGACACTCAAACCGGCTGTAACGGGCCGGAGCCGTTGCCGCCTACCACAACTGTTTCAGCGGCACCGTTCGTGAGTGAACTTCAGCAGTCCCCGATTTGCCGGATGCTTACAGCCGATGACATCCGTTCTCTGGAGCAAAGGAGCCGGGCGCTTACTCTCTCAGTCAATACGTTCTCATTTATGCCCCTTTAGTATACCACGGTTCTGAAGGCTGCGCAAGCGGGGAAAACGATGGAAAACGCCCCTGCTAAAGCGCCGGAATTGGACAGTTTGCGCCAAGAAGGTGTCCTGAGAGGGGGGAGCTGGATGACGGGGAGCGCTTTTCCTGCGATTCGCACGCGGCTGGGGGCTCTCTTCGGGGGAAGGGGAAAGGCAGAAAAATCCACGGCACCTGTTCATTGGAGTATTTAAGACAGACAGAACCGATCCAGAGGGGACTGCTGATTAGGAGGGATAGGGGATATGTGGGAGCAGCCGCTGCACAATGCGCATGAGGTTCAGAGCTCCTACGGGAAGCCAAGCTGGGCCCCGGCTGTCCAATTCCGGCGGCGGTGTGTGGATACGGCCCGGGGCCGATGGGAGGGCCCTGGGTATCCAGTGCGGAAGACAGCGCCACGGTCGGCGCGATTTACCAGGAGTGGCGGGTGACGGTGGAGAGGACCCGTCCCACGATGCGCACACGGTTGAGGGTTTCCCCGGTGTAGACCTGGGGGGTGTAGTCCCGGTTAAAGGGCTGCAGGATGAGAGTGCCCTCCTGCTTGACCACCTTTTTTAAGGTGCCCTCCTCGCCGTCCAGGAGAACCACCGCCAATTCCCCGGAATCCACGTCCTCCTGCTTGCGCACCAGGGCCAGATCCCCGTCGTGGATATAGGGCTCCATGCTGTCCCCCTTCACCAGCAGATAGAAGCACTCCTCGGGATTTTTGACGTTGGCCGTCTCATAGCCGATAATCTCCTCGTTGGCGATACAGCCGTATCCGGCTTTGACAGAGCCCAGGATGGCGATGAGGGGAAAATCCGTCAGGGATACGCCGCCCAGCCGCTGCAAAAGCCCAGGGGCGGGCTCCTCCTGGAGCAGGGCCTCCATGGTGACGCCGAAATAATCCGCCATCGCCTTGAGGGTGTCGGCCTTGGGCACGGCGCCGGTGCGCCATTTATAGAGATTGCCCTTGCTGAGCCCCAGGGATTCCACCAGCCGGGTGACAGGGATTCCCTTTTGGCGGCAGAGTTCCTGAATTCGCTCGTAAAACATCGCGGTTCCTCCTTATATTATGGAATGGAGCATGGCAGATACAATCGCCCCAAAACTCTTGAGCCCTTCTTTTACACAAAACAGCCTGCTTTTGAGGATGACGGCGCCGCGGGCAGGTACCGGATTGCAAGCGCCGGCGGATTTGTCAAAATACCTGAGGCAATCGCGCCGCCTAGCTTGACGGGGCTCCTTCGCGGCGCGCAGACGGTGCGGCTGGGATCCCGGACTTATCCTGCGCGGCCCCGGGACAAACGGCCGCCGTGCCTTTCGGCATCCCGCCGGCGGGGAACGGAATTCAGCACCACCCGGCGGCATACGCCGGGGGCAGCCCTATTTTGGGAGCATAGGATATAAACCGCAGAAATGTGCAATTCAGTGCATATATACCGTTGACATAATTAGATAAGTGCACTATAATGTACTTATCTTCCATAGAAACCAAAAAATCCGTGCACTTTAAGAACTATTATCTTCTGCAAAGAAAAAACAAAGCAGAGACAAGAAACAGATGTGCATTAAAAAGCACAGTCTCAGTATACCGTAGGAGGGATGGGATGTCAAGAAGAGAAGAACATACGTTTATTGTTGATCGGGCAAATTTTAAAACCCCGCGCCAGGCGGCCGCCGCCCAGGCGCTTTTGGAGGAGGTGACTCCGGAGAGGGCAGCCAGGGCACTGGGGTGTTCCCGGGAATACCTGCGCGGGCTGTTGGGCAGGGAGGAATTCCGCCGGGCGCTCGGGCGGGAAAAGCAGCGGTTTGAGGAGGAACGCCGCCAGTGGATGGAGCAGAGGATCCTGGAGGAGTGGCAGGCCATCGCCTTTGCGGACGCCGGGGAGTATCTTTCCGGGGAGGCCGATCCGGACGGGGGTACGGCGGTAACCCTGCGGGATTTGAGGGAGTGTCCGGACACCAGGGCCATCTCGGAGATTATCCCGTGCAGCGGCGGGAGCGTGAAGGTGAAGTTCTATGACAAGGCCCAGGCCCTGCAGCAATTGGGCAAGCTGTTGGGGCTTTCCGGGCAGGAGAGCACCCCGCAGAAAATCCTGGTGGAACTCAAAGGGGAGACCGGCCGATGGGCGAAGTGAAGATCCGCCTGGACGAGCCCTACCCCAAGCAGAGGGAGTTTTTTGAGGCAAACACCCGGTATGTGGCCTACGGCGGCGCCAGAGGGGGCGGGAAGAGCTGGGCGGCCCGGGTAAAGCTGATTTTGCTGGCGCTGGGGCAGCCGGGCATTCAGATGCTGCTGTTACGCCGGACCTACCCTCAGCTGCGGGAAAACCATATCCTAACCCTGCAAAAAATTTTAGGGGACGCGGCGGCGTACCGAGAGAGCCAAAAGGCGTTTGAGTTTCCCAATGGTTCCCGGCTGAAATTGGGGTATTGCAGCCGGGAGGCAGATGTGCTGCAGTACCAGGGACAGGCCTATGACGTGATTGTTTTGGAGGAGGCCACCCAGTTTACGGAGTTTCAGTTTCAGGCTCTCACGGAGTGCAACCGTTCCAGCGGGCAGATGCAAGGGGAGTTTCTGCCCCGGATGTATTTAACCTGCAACCCAGGCGGAGTGGGGCACAATTGGGTGAAGCGGCTGTTTATCGACCGGGATTACCGGGGCAGCGAGCGCGGGGAGGATTATACCTTCATCCGCAGCAATGTGTATGATAACGCCTATTTGATGGAGCATTCCCCCCACTATGTACGGACGCTGGAAAACCTGCCGGAGAACCGCAGGAGGGCCATGCTGTACGGGGACTGGGATCTCTTTGAGGGGCAGTATTTCAGCGAGTTCCGAAGGGAAATCCATGTATGCCGCCCCTTTGAGATTCCTCAGGATTGGAGGCGGTATGTTTCTTTGGACTATGGCTTGGATATGCTGGCCTGTTACTGGATTGCCATGGATTCCCTGGGCAACGCCTGGGTGTACCGGGAACTGTATGAGAGCGCGCTGATTGTCAGCGACGCGGCGCAGAGAATCCGGGAATGGGGCATGGGGGAGAAAATCCAGCAGTATTTTGCCCCGCCGGATCTGTGGAACCGGAGGCAGGACACCGGAAGAAGCGCGGCTGAGATTTTTGCCCGGCAGGGGATCTATTTGACAAGGGCCTCCAACGACCGGGTGAACGGCTGGCTGAGCCTCAAGGAGTGGCTCAAGCCCTACGGGGCGCAGGGAGGCGGGGATGATTCCCGTGCCTTGGAACCGGCCTTGTCAGGGGAAACCCTGCCGGGGGACTTGAATGGATCCCCGGCGGATTCCACCGGCTCCGGGAGGGAGGCGAGGCTCAAGATTTTCGAGAGCTGCCGAAACCTCATCCGGTGCCTGCCTGCCATCCAGTTTGACCCGCGCAATCCCAACGACTGTGCGGTTGTGCCCCACGAGGTGACCCATGCCTGCGACGCGCTGCGGTATTTTGCCGTCTCCAGGCCCCTGGGACCGCCGCGGGAGCCCGCGCCCGGCTGGGAGGAGGAATTGGATCAGGTAAGGGAGCTGATAGAGTATGGCATTTAAAAAGGCGGGATGCCCCGTGCTGGGCATGGAGAAAACCCGACGGAGGCCTGGACTGGGTGCATGAGGAGAAAGCCATGCGGCCAGCGGGGGCAAGAGGGAGCCCGTGCTCGGCTGGGAGAAGGAATTGAAGCTCATGGAGTATGACGTTTAAAAAGACGGGATGCCCTGTGCTGGGCATGGAGAAAACCCGACGGAAGCCTGGGCTGGGTTCGCGGGGAGAAAGCCTTACGGACGGCGGGGCGGGAGAAAGCCCGAGTTCCGACTGGGAGGAGGAATTGAAGCTCATGGAGTATGACGTTTAAAAAGACGGGATGCCCCGTGCTGGGCGAGGAGAAAACTCGACGGAAGCCTGGGCTTAGTGCATGGGGAGAAAGCCGTGCGGACGGCGGGGGCAAGAGGGAGCCCGTGCCCGGCTGGGAGAAGGAATTGGATCAGGCTAGAGAGCTCCTGGCATATGGAATTTAAAGGGCGAGCCGCCCGGTGAGAGGAAGTGAGAGGATCCGGCGGAAGCCTGAACTGAAGACGCAGCAAGAAAACCGTGCGGACAGTGGGGCAAGAGGGGAGCCTGAGCCGGACTGGGAGGAGGGGTTGGAGCAAGTCAGAGAGACTCCTGGGGTACGGCGTTTAAAAGGGCGGCGAACGCCGGGGGGATAAGAGGGAACGCCCCGGCGCAGGAAGAGCCGGGAAGGGAGTTCCCGGAAGGCGGAACGGCCTTGGGCTGCGGGAAGGTTTAGATTCGCGGTTTTCGCTGCCGGGGGAACTCAAAGAATTTGCGGGACGGGGACAGAGGACCTATTTCGTATGAAATAAAAGAGGGAGGCGGGAGATGTGATGGAAGCTGGAATATTAGTTTTGGGATGCCTGTTATCCTTTTTATGCGGCGCCTGGGTGCGGGATCCGGTTTTGCCGGTTCGCAGGAAAAGCGGGAGAAAGAGCCTAAGGCGCGGGGCCGGGAAGGCTTCGGGAAACGAGTCCCAGGCCGCCCGGGAAGGCCGGGAGGTGCCCATTGGGGAGCAGTGGGAAAATTTTTGGAATTACGGCGGCGAGGAGCTCTGAGCGCCGGGAAAGGAGGTGATAACCATTGAATATCAGGCAGAAACCCGAAGAAATCTATGAGGAATACCTGCGGGGGGTGGAATATAACGAATCCATCGGCCTCTATGACACAGTGCGGCGCAATGAGAATTTTTTCAACGACCGGCAGTGGGAGGGCGTGAACGCCCCGGACTTGGACAAGCCGGTTTTCAATTTTCTAAAGCCGGTGGTGAACTACTACATCGCCATGATCACCAGCGACGACATCGGGGTGGAGATCCAGCCCTTCGGGCAGGTGGATGAGGAGCTCAGGGATGTGCTGCAGGCCGCGGCCCAGGAGGTGGAGAGGGTGATGGAGAATACCAAAATCCGGTCCAAGCAAAAGCGGATGCTCCGGGACGCCGCGGTGGACGGGGATGGGTGCTTTTATCTGTACTTTGACCCGGACATTCCCCGGGGGACCGGGGAGTATGGGGAAATCTGCGCGGAAAACCTGGAAAATACCCAGGTGCTCTTCGGCAATCCCGCGGTGGACGACCTGCAGAGCCAGCCCTTCCTCCTGGTGGTACAGCACCAGCCGCTGGATTTGGTGCGCCGGCAGGCCCTCAAAAACGGGATTGGCGCCGCGGGGGCTGAGGAAATCCAGCCCGACAGCCTACTAGATCCCTATAGCCTATCTGAGGACGACGTGGTGACAGTGATAACCAAGTTCTGGAAGGAGGATGGGACGGTGAAGCTCATCTCCACGACCAGAAACCAGGTTGTGAGGCCCAGGGCGGACACGGGGTACCGGCTGTATCCCCTGGTATATTTCATCTGGGAGAGGGTACGCCACAGCTATCACGGTATGGCGGTGCTCACCGGGAAAATCAGCAATCAGATTTTTGTCAACAAGCTGTACGCCATGGCGATGCAGTATGTGAAAAACCAGGCGTTCCCCAAGCTGCTGTTTGACCGCAGCAAGATTGATTCCTGGAGCAACCGGGTGGGGGACGCCATCGCGGTGAACGGCGATCCCAGCCAGGCGGTGGCCTCCAGCTTTGCAAGCCGGGATATGTCCTCCCAGGTGCTGCAGCTGATTGACGAGACCATCTCCCGCACCAAGGATCTCATGGGGGCCTCGGACGCGGCGCTGGGAAACATCAATCCCCAGAATACCTCGGCGATTATTGCGGTGCAGAAGGCCGCATCCCTGTCCCTGGAGCTGCAGAAGATGGAGTTTTACCAGTTTGTGGAGGATTATATCCGGATTTTCCTGGAGATGATGCGGGTGAACTACGGCGTGCGCCGGGTGGCCTTTGAAGGGCCGCAGGGGGATGAGCGCTGCCGGTGGATTGACTTTTCCAGGCTGCAGGACTGCACCTGGAAGCTCAATGTGCAAATAGGCGCGGCCAGCTACTGGTCGGAGCTGATGCAGGTACAGACGCTGGACAACCTGTTCCTCAACGGGATTATCGACGACAGTATCGACTATTTGCAGAATGTGCCCCAGGGCTATCTACGCAACAAGAATGAGCTGATAGCGAAGCTCAAGGCGCGGCGCCGGGAGCAGGAGCGTGCAGAGGAAAACAAGAAAGAACATAAGTTCTATCCTAAGGAGGGAGAACGTGGGAGAAAAAGCAATGACACCCCAGGAGTTTGACGGGATTTTTCAGGATGAACTGGAAGAGACCTATCAGGTTCCCCGGCAGGAAGCGCTCTTTGATTTGCAGGAGATATTGGAGGAGGATTCCCGGCCCGATTCCGGGCAGCAGGAGCGGGAACCAGCCGTGCAGCCCCTGGCACCGGAGCCCTCAGAGCGGGAACCGGGGGATCCCTCAGGACAGGAGCCCCAAGAATTTGAGAAGCTGTGCCGGGGAGCCGGGATTGACCCGCAGGTGCTGGGGGAGCTCATCCAGGAGGGGTATTTTGAGCAGATGCTCGAAGGGGCCCGCCGGGAGAGCGAGCAGCGGATGCTGCGCACCCTGGGAGAGGATACTCCTGAGCGCAGGCGCTATGAAGAGCGCCTGAAAAACGGGATGACATCCCGGGAGGCCCTGGGGCTTGCCAGGCAGGAGCAGCTGGAGCAAAAGGTGCGCCAGCTGGAACAGCAGCTGCGCAACCGGGAGCGGGCGATTGGTTCGCTGCAGTCCCAAACGAACCCATCCTGGGGGTTTGAATGAGAACTAGGCTTTGTGCCGGGCTTGGGTGTTCCGCTGTCCTCGGCTGCGTTGAGAGGCTGCCCGGTGTGGCGTGCAAAGCCCCACAGGGACAGTCCTCGGCGGCACAGCGTCCGTCAAGGGGCGAAGCCCGGCTGCGTTTGGGCAGTGCCATGGTTTTTTGTCCAGTGAGAACAAACGCGTCCCCTCAATCGGGGGCGGCATGGGAGAAAACTGTGGGTTTGCACTGAGCCCAGGCGCAGGGGAAGTTTTAGGGCAGGCGGGAAGTCCATCCAACGCGGCGCGCAGTGCCCCATAGGAAACCCTGAGACGCAGGACGCCTGGCAAGGAGAAGGATGGGGTTGCTTCCCGACAATCACAAGGGTATTCGTACAGTAAGAACAAACGCGTCCCCCCAAGCGGGGACGGCATGGGAGAAAACCGGCGCTCCGACAGCCGGAATAAGAAAGGAAGATAGAAATAATGGCAATCAATTTAGCCAGCAAGTACAGCGCGCGGGTGGCAAAGGCCTTTTCCCTGCGCAGTTTTCTCAATGGAAGAACATCGGGCGCCTATCAGTTCGACGGTGTGCGCTCGGTCAAGGTGTTCACCCCTATCACAGTGGACGAGGTGGACTATGAGCGCAGCGGCACCAGCCGGTACGGTACGCCGCAGGATATGCAGGACACGGTACAGGAACTGATGCTTACCCAGGACAAGAGTTTTTCCCTGATTATCGACAAGGGGGACAACACCTCCCAGATGATGGTGAAAAACGCCTCGGATATGCTGCTGCTGCAGTTGCAGGAAAAGACGGTGCCCAACGCGGACCGGTATGCCTTTTCCCAGTTTGTGCGCCAGGCGGGCACGGTGAAGGGAATTTCCCAGAAGCCCACCAAGGCCACGGTTGCGGAGATTATCCTGGACGCCTGCCAGGCCATGGACGACATGGGGGTACCCGACGGCGCAGCCAGAACCCTGTTTGCCACCGCCCAGATGTGCAAGCTCATCAAATTGTCCCCGGAATTTATCGGGATTGACCGTTTGGGGGAAAAGGCCCTGTCCAAGGGGCAGATTGGGGAGATTTCCGGGATGCAGGTGGTCAAGGTGCCCACCTCCTACCTGCCCCAGGACTGCTATTTCCTGATCACCTACAAGGAGAGCATCCTGTTCCCCTATAAGCTCAAGGACACGAAGATCCATACGGATCCCCCCGGAATCAGCGGCGCGCTCATCGAAGGGCGCCACTACTATGACGCCTTTGTGCTGGGCGCCAAGGCAAACGGAGTTTATGCGGTGGTGCTCGCCGACAAGAAGCTGCCCGAGCCCACCATCACCGTCACCGGATCCAGTGCCTCCATTGCCTGTTCCGGCGCCCAGGAGATCCGGTATACCCTGGACGGGACGGATCCCCGGTACAGCAGCACGGCCAAGGTGTATTCCGCCGCGGTGAATGTGCCCCAGGGGGCCTGTGTGAGGGCTGTGGGCTATGACGGGGATCAGTTTACCTCGGATGTGGCGCTCAAAAACGCCTGAAAAGCAGCTGGAAATAAACCATGATTGTCTGTGCCTGCACGGGATGCGGCCACTTGGGGCATTTGGGGGAGGAACCTGGCCCGGCTGTGCGGGAGACGCAGACATGATGTAAGGGGGAGTGACAATGGAGCCGATTACGGCATCCGATATTTTTGCCTGGGCCCTGGCCCTTTTGGGGGAGACCCCTCAAAAGAGCCGCGGCTATGAGCAGCTGGCGGCGCCGGTGCTAAACCAGCTGCTGATGCGGTGTTATCAGACGGAGAACGCCCTGCGGCGCGCCAGGGGGCAAATTCCCCTGGAGTGCCCGGCAACGGTGCAGGAGCTTGGGGAGCCGGTGGACTACGACACCAGGCTGTGCCGGGAGATTCTGCCCCTGGGCCTGGCGGCCCTATTGATACTGGAGGACGATCCCCAGCGGGCGGCCTTCTTTGACTGGCGGTTCCAAAGCTCGCTGGAACAGTGCGCGCCGGCGCAGTTTGTACCTATGGAGGACTGTTACCCATGAGAGACTATCTGGCGCCAAACAGCCTGAAACAGGAGCATCTGCGGCTTACGCAGTTCGGCGGGGTGGATTTTTTCTCGGAGGCCTCCCAGGTGGATCCCCGGCGGTCGCCGGACGCAAAGAACATGATTGCAGACAGCCAGTTTTTCCCGGTGAAGCGAACGGGCTACAAAAAAATGGCGGCGTTTTCCGGAAAAATAAACGGGATCTTCGGGCTCAGGGAAAACAGGGGCGGGAGCATCCTGGTCCATGCGGGGAAGAACCTGTACGCCTATGATCCCACCGAGCAGGAGAGCGCCCTTTTGTATTCGGGGATGGCAGACGCGCCCTCCAGCGCCTTTGCCATGAATTCCAAGCTCTATCTGCTGGATTCCAAGAATTTTTTGTGCTGGGACGGGAACACAGCGGCGCCGGTGAGCCAGGACGCCTATGTTCCCACCACCCGGATTGGGCGCCATGCCACCGGTGGGGGACAGGCGTTTGAGAGCCCCAACCTTCTGACCGGGCGCCGGCGCAACAGCTTTACCGCGGACGGGGCCAGTACCGTATACCATCTGGACGCCCAGGGGCTGGACGCGGCTGAGGTGAGCGTTTTGGTGGACGGGACGGCTTTGGCCCAGGGGACGGATTATCAGGTGAACCGTACTGCGGGGACCATCACCTTTGTGAAACCGCCGGCGGACGATGCCGGGGCGGACAGCATCGAGGTGACCTTCTCCAAGACCCAGAAGGGCGCTTTGGAGAAAATCCTTGGATGCACCGTTTGCTCGGTGTATGGAGGGAAGAACAATTCCTGCGCCTTTGTGAGCGGAAACTCCAAGTACCCCAACACGGACTGGCACAGCGCGCCCTATGATCCCACCTATTTCCCCGAGGACTCGTTTACCCGTATCGGCGCGGATTCCAGCGCCATTGTGGGGTACATCCGGCAGCACGACGCCCAGATTATCCTCAAGGAGTGCGGGGACGACGCGGGGCAATACCTGCGCACCAGCAGCTTTGACGGGGAAAAGGAACAGATTTTCCCCATCCAGCAGGGCTCGGCGGGCATTGGGGCCGTATCCTCCCGGGCCATGGGCATTTTGGAGGATGAGCCGTTGTTTCTCTCCGATACGGGGGTGTACGCCTGCGGCAAAACACAGGTGAAGCAGGAATTGGCCCTGCAGCGGCGTTCCCGGCGCATTGACAGGCACCTGACGGCTCAGCCGGGGCTCAAGGAAGCGGCGGCGATTGCCTTTGGGGGCAAATTTTACCTGAGTGTTGGCGGCCGCTGCTATGTAGCGGATTCCCGGCAAAAATACCGGGATGACGCCGCGGGAACCAGCTATGAGTGGTATTACTGGGACAATATTCCCGCCCGCTGCTTTTTGGAGTGGGAAAACCGGCTGTATTTCGGGACCGCGGACGGCCGGCTGTGCAGGTTCTGCCTGCCCCAGGAGACGGGGGCCTACCTGGACGACGGCGACGCTATCGACGCCTGGTGGAAAACGCCGATGCTCCATTTCGGAAGCCATACGGTTTACAAAAATATCCGCAACGTGGCGGTGACGGCGATGCCCTATGCCCGCAGCGGGATGAGCGTATATTATAGCAGTGACGAGGAGTGGATGCGGCTTGTCTACCAGGGGAACATCGATTTATTTTCCTGGGAAAACCTGGACTTCTCCCGGTTTTCCTTCCGGAGCATCCCGGCGCCCTTTGCACGGTTTACCGGGGAGCGCTCCCGGCATATTACGGTTTTTCAGGTGACAGTGCGCAACGCGCAGCCCGACGAGCCCTTTGGCCTGCTGGGGCTGCAGATTGATTACACCATAGGGGGAGGTGTGCGGTAGATTGAAACTCAGGGAGTATGAGATTAGAGCCTTTTCCAAGCCGGTGACAGCCCTGGCGGATGAACCCAGGATGGCGGCGGATGAACTGAAGGCCTGGTTTGATTCCAATTCCGTTCATGAGGTGAAGCCCTCTGTGAACGGGATTATCGGGGTGCTGGACAGCCCTCAGGGCGCGGACGCCATCGGGTTTTCCGGCGGCTGGGAGACAGTGGGGGACGCCCTGCGGGTGCTGGCCCAGCGAACCGGACAGGCCCAGAGCCAGCTGACGGAGATTCTAAATACTATGCAGCAGGTTTGGCAGGCGGCGGCCCAGGCGCAGCAGTCCGCCCAGATTGCCCAGCTCCACGCGCAGCGGGCGCAGGAAATTGCCGAAAAGATGAACTGGACTGAGCTCATTGACCCGGTGAGCGGGGAGAAGAGGGGAATTCAGGAAATTCTCTATGAGATGTTTTACTTTTTTGGGGCCCATGAGCAGATTACCTGCCAGGTTTGGGACGATGCAAACTTCACCTGCGCACAGATGGACGCTTTGGACTTTACCTGCCGGGAATTTGATTTAGAGAACATTTTTAAGGCCGCCTGAGCCTTTGGAGAAAAAACAATACAAGCAGGGCAGTGGACGGGCGTCCCGGAGGATTCCTGGATCCGGGCGCCCGGGGCCATTGTCATGAAAGGAACGGTGATACAGTGGCAAGTACCAACAAAACGGCACTGGGGCTCAACCAATGGGTGAGCACGGACCGGCCCAAATGGGCGGACTTTAACCAGGACAACTTGATAATCGAGGAACAGCTGCAAAAGCGGGCGCTGCTGGATGAGGACGGCCATGTCCAGCAGGCGGCAGCCAATTCCCTCGCGCTGGGGGGAAAGGCCTACAGCGAACTTTTTGACGCCAGCGGCAAGGCAAAGACCTCCCTGAACAGCGAAAAATTGGGAGGGACTGCCGCGTCCGGTTACCAACTGAAGGACACCGCGCTGAAATGGTACGATTTGGAGCTTATGAATGAATTTAACCCGTCCACCAGCCAGACGCCTCAATATATGCGGGATAACGGGGGATGGGTGCAGGTGCTCTGTTCGTTCAATCGGTCCACTCCGCCCGACTCCTTTGAGCAGCTGGCGGTACTGCCCCAGGGGTACCGCCCACCCAAGCAGATCCATGTGCCGGTGATAGCGGGGATTGGTACCTGGAGCTCTTATGTGACCATCAATCCCAGCGGATCCATTAACTTTTACAACGGTTCCATCTCCTCGGGATGGCCCAACGGAGCGCTGGGCTTCAATGTTGTATTTAAAACCGTCGTGTAAATAAGGAGGGACAATATGGAATATAAGCATTGCTGCGTGATAGACGCCCAGGGATTGTATGTGGATTATGTCCTGGTGCTGCTAATCCCTCAGGAAACCGGGGAGGTACGGGAGGAAATCCAATACTACCGGCTTGGCCCCGGGGAGAGTCTGGCGGATGTCGGCGCGCCGTCTGAAACTTTGGTAAAGCCCAGGTACAACGGCACCGGCTGGGAGGAATCCGCCACGCCTGAGGAAATAGAAGAATGGGAGCGGGAGCATCCGGTCCCGCCGCCGGCCGGCCCCAGCGAACTGGAGCTGCTGCGGCAGCAGGTGGCCGCCCTGCAGGCCCAGATTGATAGCTTGACAGGCGCGCACGCCTGAGAAAACGGGCAGCGGCGGGGAAACCAGCCTGCCGCTGCCTTATAGGGCGGCCTTGATTGGAATGGGCCGCCCTCAATAAGGCGGACACAACGGTACAAAAGAAAGATAGGAGAGACAGTATGGAGGTAGGATATTTAAAATTTCTCGGGGCGTTTTTATTGGGGATGATAGCCTCGTTTTGTAAGCAGTACGGACTGGTGATAGCCCTGGTGCTGGTGCTGATTGTGATGGACTGCGTCACCGGGCTGGTTAAATCCAAGATCACAGGGGAAAAATGGGACAGCAAAAAGGGGACAAAGGGGTTTTGGAAAAAGATGGCGCTGATTTGCGCGTTGTTTTTCGGCGTGGCCCTGGATGCGGTGATTCCCTTTGTGTTGCAGCTGGGGCTGAATGTCTCCCTGCCCTTCAACGCCCCCTTCGGGCTGATTGTGGGGGCATACATCATTTTAAACGAGAGCATTTCCATCTGCGAAAACCTGTACGCCGCCAATCCGGCGATTATCCCCGGCTGGATGGTGCGGCTGCTTAAAATCGCAGGGAATGCCATCGATGCAGGAAACGACAAGGAGGATAAACAGCATGAAAGTATGGATTGACGCGGGGCACGGAGGTTCCGCCAGCGGGGCGGTGAACGGCTCGAGGATGGAGAAAAACGATACGCTCAGGCTGGCAAAGCTGGTGCAGGCGGCCTTTGAGCGCTGCGGGGTACAGACGGTGATGACCCGAACCTCAGACGTCTATCTGTCCCTGGCGGACAGAACGAACCTGGAAAACCGCTCCGGGTGTGATTTGGCGGTGTCCCTGCACCGCAATTCCGCTTCGGCGGACGCCTGCGGGGTGGAGATCTGGCTGCACCATGCGGCGCCGGAAGCCTATGTGCAGTGGGCGCAGCTGGTTCTGAAGGAATTGCAGGCGGTGGGCATCAGCAAAAACCGCGGGGTAAAAAAAGGCTATATTGGGGATGCCAATGCGGATTATGCGGTGAACCGGGACACCAAGGCCCCTTCCATGATGATAGAGCTGGGCTTTATCAGCAACGCGGGGGACAACCGGGACTATGATGCCAAGCTGACCCAGTACGCCGAGGCCATTGTGAAGGGCTGCTGCAGCTGGAAGGGCGTAGCCTACCAGGCGCCCAATGGAGAGACGCCGCAGGGCAAAACACTGTACCGGGTGCAGGTGGGGGCCTTCCAGAACCGGGAGAACGCCCAGCGAATGCAGCAGCAGCTTCAGGAAAAGGGGTACCCGGCCTTTATTACCCAGTCCTAGAGAACCCGGTACGGCAAGCACGGGGCAGGGCTGTGGCTTTCCGGGCGGATGAATTTGACTGTTTGACCGGGGGACAGGCTCAGCGGCGGCCAATGGACAGGAGGGCCGAGGGGCCAGGCCCGGGCGCTGGACGGCCCAGTTTGGCGGTGCGGGGCCTCCCAGGGCGGTACCGCACCAGCGGGGAGAGAGGAAAGAAGGGCCAAAGTGGCTGAGGGAAACAGTGCGGGGACAAGGAAGCAGGAAGAGAGGGCGGGGGTTTCCCGCCCTCTTTTGATAGGAGACGGCCGGCTTTATGCTTGACAGCGCAGGCCGGTATACTGGAACGAAGGGAAGGAAAGAATCTATGGCAGTCAATGAAGAAACCTTAAAAAAGCAGCGTCTGGCCGCCGCAAAGAAACTGCGGGATCAGCTTGAGAAGGCGCAGGAGGTCCAGAGAACCCAGAATGAAAGGACCTTTGCCAGCGGGGCTCAGCAGCTGCGGACCCGGGCCGGGACACTGGCGGATTTGGGGCTCGCCCAAAGCGGATATGCCCGCAGCGAGGCCCGGCAGGCCGCGGGGAAGGTGATGGACTCGCTGGAGGACGCTCGTGCTAAGCGGGCCCAAACCCAGGCGAAGGTGGAGCAGGACAGAAAGGATGCGGGGCTGGAAGCTGGAATGCTGGGCCCCGATTACCAGTACAAAGAGCAGCCGGTGAAGCCCCGGTATTCCGATACCATTACCAAGGAATTGCTCAAGCGCCTGCTCCGGCGTCAGGCGGGCCGGCGGTAAGCCCTCTTGCCGCAAGGTGTCAGCTTAATCCGGCAAAAGGTGGATTTTCCCGGGGATTGGCGGTATAATACGGTCATAGGAGCCTAAGCCGCTCTCAAAAAGTATGGCGGGAACCCCGGGCAGTTATGGATTTGTACAGGCCGAATGTCCGGCGAAGCCCGGGGCCTTTCGGGAATATGAGGGAAACGAGGTTCCGCATAGGGTTCGGGGGTTGCTCCGGGGGTATCGCGGTACAGAAAAACGAACAGAAAACAACAGACAGGAGTGCCGGGGGAAGCCGCGGCGCCTGTCCGAAAACGGAAAGGGGACTGAATGGACTATGCTGAAGCCAGGAGATTTAGCGCCGGCGTTCACCTTGCCGGACAGCCAGGGCAATCAGGTATCGCTGACGGATTTTAAAGGAAAAAAAGTGGTGGTATATTTTTATCCCAAGGATTCCACTCCGGGCTGCACCCGCCAGGCCTGCGCGTTTCGGGACAGCTTTCCGGAATTTGAGGCCCGTGGGGTCGTTGTCATCGGCATCAGCAAGGACAGCGCGGCCTCCCACCTGAAATTTGCCCAGAGGCAGGAACTGCCGTTTTTGTTACTCAGCGATGAGAACCGCCAGGCCATCGAGGCCTATGGCGTATGGCAGGAGAAAAAGCTCTACGGCAAGGCGAGTATGGGTGTGGTGCGCACCACCTTTTTAGTGGATGAAGCCGGGCGTATCGAGGCTGTATTTGAGAAGGCAAAGCCGGATACCAATGCCGGGGAGATTTTAAATTATCTGGACAAAGGAGAGCGCGGATGAGACATACCCTATATTTTGCGGGCGGGTGTTTTTGGGGAACGCAGAAGTTCTTTGACTGCATAAAGGGCGTGCTGGCCACCCGGGTGGGCTATGCCAACGGGTCCACCGAGAACCCCACCTATGAGCAGGTGTGCCGGCAGGATACCGGGCACGCGGAGACAGTGGAGGTCCTCTTTGAGGACACGGTGCTTCCCCTGCCCCTGTTGCTTCACACCTTCTACCAGGCTGTGGATCCCACCTCGGTGAACCGTCAGGGGCCGGATTCGGGGCCCCAGTACCGCACGGGGATCTACTATCTGGATGCGCGGGATGAGCCGGTGATCCGGGATTCTCTGGCCCAGCTTCAAAGGCGCATAAGCGCCCCTGTGGCAATCCAGTGCCAGAGGCTGGAGCAGTTTTATGAGGCGGAGGACTACCATCAGAAGTACCTGGAGAAAAACCCCGGCGGCTACTGCCATATTTCTCCGGAGCAGTTTGAACTGGCCAGAAGCGCAAACCGTTCCCGATAGCGGCGCCCCAAAGACGAAAGGAGAAAGGGTATGACGACAAGACAGGATTGGCGGCATCTTACGGGAGCCTATAATGTCCGGGATTTGGGCGGCTATGACGCCGCGGGAAAAAAGACGCTCCCGGGGGTGTTTCTGCGTGCGGACAGTACGGCGGGCTTAACGCCCCAGGATTGTGAACGCCTGAAGGGGGCGGGGCTGGCCCTGGTGGTGGATTTGCGCTCGGCGCGGGAGGCACAGCTTGAGCCCTCGGCCTTTATACAGGATGGGGGCGTGCCGGTTGTGGGGATCCCGCTGTTGGATCACATCCAGTCGGCAAAGGCTCAAACGGAATTTCCTGAGAGCTTAGGGGAGATGTACTGCCAGCTGCTGGACACTGGCCGAGGGGAGTTTGGACAAATTTTCTCCCTGTTTGCCAGAACCCAGGGGCTCATCCTGTTTCACTGCACCGCCGGAAAGGACCGTACGGGTGTGGTGAGTATGCTGCTTCTGGAGCTGGCAGGCGTGAGCCGGGAACAGATTATTTTGGACTATCTTCTCACGGAGGAGCGCCTGCTCCCGGTGCTGCAGGGACAGCTTCAAAAGATTCGGAAAATGGGGCTGAACCCGCCGGAGTACCTGCTGCATGCCACTCGGGAGGATATCGGGACGGCTCTGGATCATCTGGCGCACGGCTATGGCTCCGCCCGGGAGTACCTTCTGGGCTGCGGGGTGACAGGAGAGGAGCTGAGTGCCATCCTCAGGCGATTTGTGGGATAACCCCGCAGGTTATCCTAAATCAATCGAGCATAAAAATCCCCCCTGTGAGCCTAAACGGCTGGCAGGGGGGATTGGCGTATCAAAATAAGGGAAAGCGGTATTCTATGTTTTGGCGGTCTTGACTGTTTTTGATCCGGATAAACTGTACCGAAACAAAGGCTTGGGGCACAACGGTGTCCAAGGAAAAAGGGCGTCCGGCGGTTTCAAAGCCGCCGGCGCCCTTTGGGCATGATGGGCTGATTTATGGGGTAAACTGCAAATTACGGGGAATACCGTCTTTGAGTTGAAGGCGCTGCCAGCCCACCATCTCCCCTGAGGAGGTGTCATATCCATACAGGATGAGATCCCGGTTGGATAACGCGGAGGTAAAGCCCCAGCCGTAGAAGACCCCGTCCTTGAGAAGGGTTGCGCCGATAGTATCGATCAACATCGTTTCATAGGGGAGAGGACAGGAGATTCTCTTGAGAATCTCGCCGGAGGTGTCCAGCCTGGTAAACGTGATCTCCCAGGCATGCTCGGGAGTACTGGTGGTTACCGCCAGCAGAGAGCCGTCCTCCTGGGGATACACTGCCAGGCACCCCCCCTCCAGATTCAGAATTGTGCAGTCCGAGCTGCCCAGATGGTGGAGCACCAGCTTAGAATCCCAGGGCAGATTCGCCTGAGCGGTAAAATAGTTATAGACAAACCCCAGAGTTTCGGGATTGGGGGAAAACAGAGCGCGGGTATTCCAGTCCTTGGAGCGCGGGTCCGCATATAGTGCGGACGTATCAGAGTAGGGATAGCGCAGCCAGGTTCCGTCTGTGCAGTCAATGCGGATAATCCCATCAGGAACCACCCAATACCAAAAGCCGTTTTCATAACAGGTAGCGGTTACCGGATCCCCGGGAGTGGTTTTGGGAATTTCGATTCGGCGTTCCCCCAAAAAGCAGGTCCAGAATGTCTGGGCATCGAAGAGGAGCAACATTGTCCCATCCTCCAATTTTGTGCTCTCCACCGCCTGGCCCAGTTCGTCCATGAGAGAGACTTTCCAGTTGGCGCCGTCCGGTGTGAGTGTATCCCGTAAATCCTGAATGGCCTGTGCATCTAGAATTCCTCTCATTCCCGTGTAAAATTGGGGAATTTTATGGATCTCCTGATTTTGGATGGAATACCCTACCATCCCCAGATTGTACATACAGTATAGTTCAAAATGGGGGAAGGCCTCCAGGGAGCCGCCGGTCTCGGCAATTTGAACCAAGGAATCGTCCTCTTTCAAGGAACACGCCGTTAATGCAAGCAGGCAAAGAAGCACGCAAGTGATTTGTTTGAGCCGGTTGAGCATATTAAGGCACCATCCTTTCAAAACAATTACCGGAGGTTCCCGCTGTGGGGCAAGGCTGCCTGGGTACCAAGGAGCCGCCTTTTTAACAGCCCGGGCTGGTGGATTCAGCGGCGCGTCTTGGGGCCTTCATGGCAACGGCGCTTCGAAATTTGCCGAAGCCCAGATTCCGGCACGATGTCCTTGACAGGAAGCACCGTTTCAGACAGCGGATCTAAAAATCGGAATGCCGGTGCCGCATTGCCCCTTTGCCGGACATGGGGCGAGCCGTATTTACAGTGCTTTGAATGATTTTCGGCCGCTGTTATACTTATAACTTAACAAAATTATATAAAAAAGTAAATGGGTTTTATAAAAAATCTATAATTGTGGACTTGGCGGACATTTTGGGTTGCCGGGTTTGGAACGCACAAGAAAATTCTTCTGATAGGGCCTTCGGTTTTGAGCGGAAGTTTACTTCTGAGGGACTGGCGGTTATCCCGCAAGAATCCACAGCGCGTTTCTTTTCATTTGAGGAAAAGGATGGTATAATAATCACGCAAAGCGTGATTATTAAGGAGTTTCGTTTGCCGGTCAAGCAACGACCGGCATTCAGCTGCCGCTGAACCACGAAACGTCCCGGCTGGTTCTAAAATGATGGCATAATGCTCCCACAAGGAGTGAATGTGCAATCAGCTTCGATAATGCAATCATCGGTGATCATTGGGGGAGCTTTGTCTGCCGGTCAAACGGGGGCGGTCATTCAGCAGAGGCCCAAGGGCGAAATGCTCCGGTTCATCTTAACGGGGGGACCATATTCGCACATGGCTTGCGTCTGCAAGGGCAGTTTGGCTCATAGACTGTAAGTACCAGGCAGCGGAAAGCGGATGATTTGCCCCGGGGCCCGGTGCCGCCGGGGGATTCGACTGAGAAATCCAGCTTGATAGGCTGATTGTATGAGAGCGGGAGGGGGATTGGAGTATGGCGGTGCCCGAAGGCATTCAATTTCATACGGCGCCGGATGGTTCGCTGGATTCCCTGAGTGCGGGCGGCTGCCCAGTCCCTCTGCGCCGGGAACGGTACCGGGGCATGAAGCTATGGCTGCAGATGGCAGGCGAGCCCCGGGAAATCCCGCTGACCCCGGTGGGGGAAAGCGTATTTGCCGCCAGGGTGCACGAGCAGGACTACCAGCTGAGCTACCGGGAGACAGGCGGCGCCTTGGAGGTGAAAATCCGGGTACACAACTCGGACGAGGTCTCCTTTTGTCCCAGAACCTTGTTTTTGACCACGGGTATCGACTGCTATATGGAGCGGTATCCCCAGTGGAACGAGATGCTGTTTCCCACCCTGCTGCGGTGTGAAAAGACGCATTTCTGGGGATACTGTATGTCGCCCCAGGGGATGGTGCTGGCCATGGCGTCGCCGGATCCCATCGCCTCCTGGAGTTTGGAATACTCCCGGCTGCAGGACGAATGGAGCGAGCACCACTATCTCACGGGAGGGCACCGGATTGATACCTTTCACCTGCATCTGCTGGCCGCGCAGCCGCAGCCGCAGCGGCATCCGGTGCTGCAGTCCGTAGGGGCGCACGACACCAGGGAGTGGACGCTCTATTTTTCCCGGGTGGATTCCCCTGAGCTTGTGCTGCCTTGGTGCGCTCAGTTTTGCCGGGCTCCCATGCTGGCGTTAGAGCGGTATACGGTGGATCCGGGGGAGACGGTGGCAGGAGTGCTCCTGTCCGGGCCGGGAACCGTTCATCTGACGCTTTTGGAGCCCGACGGCAGCTCCAGGCCGGTGGCGGTGCGCGCTTCGGGGTTTTCTTTGGAGGCACCGGGGGCGGTGGGGCTGTATACCCTGCGGGCCCAGTGGGGCTTAAAAGTCAGCGAGGGCAGCTTTTATGTCAAACGCAAAAACTCCTGGTATTTAAGGATGGGCCGCCAGGCGGTATTGGAGAACCCGCCGGTGTATACACACCATGTGGAGGCGTTTTTAAGCCTGTATACCATCCTTCTCGCCCGCAAGCACCTGCCGGACGAGCGGCAGGATGCCCAGTGTGAGGAGTATTTTCAGGAGATATTGGAAAAACTATACAATCCCCAGACAGGCCGGGTGCGGGAAAATCCCTGGAGAATCCAGGACAGCGCGGCGCTGGGCGCCCTGATGGCCCTGCGCTACACCGTCACCGGGGATCCCCGGGATCTGCACACCGCGGGCAGTCTGGCGGATTATCTGATGGAGTGCCAGGGGGAGGACGGCGCCTATTACAGCATGCCGTCTCCTCAGATGGTGTCCCCCGAGCAGGGGACCCATTACACGGCGGTGACCTATATCGCCAAATATGTGCTGGAGGTCTCCCGGGAGGAGGAGCTGGCCGCCCGGGAATATCCGGAATTCCTGGAGAGTGCCCGCCGGCACCGGCAGAGCGCCCAGCGGGCCATTG
This sequence comes from Marvinbryantia formatexigens, assembly GCA_021771035.1. Lineage (GTDB taxonomy): Bacteria > Bacillota > Clostridia > Oscillospirales > Ruminococcaceae > CALXEM01. The sequence continues at coordinate 59,828 of JAETPU010000011.1, forward strand.
CCGAATTGGAACGCAGCCGGGACAACATCGAAACCGAAGGGGAAATGACCTTTGAGGACGGCATGATCAGCTGCAGCCTTTTGCAGATAGCCTTCCGGGCGCTGCAGATGGCCCAGTCCCCGGAGAGACAGCGGTATGCGGATACCGCCCGCGAGATGGCCCGGCTCCACCGCTGCTTAACCCAGCAGCTGGTGCCGGACTGCCGGATGAACGGGGCCACGCTGCGGTTTTGGGAGGCCCAGTACAACATTCACCTGTTCCACAACGGAATGAATTCCCCCTGCGGATGGACCTGCTGGAAGGTGTACGGGGACTACTATTTATACCTGCTCACCGGAGAGCCCCAGTACCTGCGCGAGGCCATGAACGGCCTGGGGGCGTGCTTACAGCTGGTGGATGGGAAAACCGGGCATCTGCGCTGGGGCTTTCTGGCGGATCCGCACATTGAGTGCCTGCGGTTTGTCCCATGCGGGCAGGGGGATGAGGAGGGAAAGCTCATCTGGGATACGGTCGGGGAGCAGTACCTGGAGCAGGTGAGCTCCTGGCACCGGACACAGCCATTCCCCCGCCCAAAATGGGGAATTGACAACCTGGTGCACGAGATATTCAAATGCCTGGCGGAAATCTCCCTTACCAATGCCTTTGTCATCTGGCGGGAGGGAAAACTGACAGCCTACAACTGCCGGGTCACCCGCAGAAAGGACGGCAGCCTGCTCATACTCCCCAGGGAGGAGCTGGTGTGCCGGGTGCACTGCAATTTCGATGAGGACACCAATGTGGAGGTCCGTTTTTCGGGGCGGACTGTGTGCGACAGGCGCCGGTTCGGCTGGGTTTGGCGAATGGGGCCGCCCGCCCCATAAGATACCTGCTTCCAACATACGATAAAGGAACCCTTACCATATAACAGGACAGCTGAAAATAGGAGGATATCCCAATGAGTGAGAAAAAGAAGTTCTATATCACCACGCCGATTTACTATCCCTCGGCGAAGCTGCACATCGGGCACAGCTACTGTACCGTTGCCACGGACACCATGGCCCGATATAAGCGCCTGCAGGGCTATGATGTGATGTTCCTCACCGGAACCGACGAACATGGGCAGAAAATCCAGCAGAAGGCCCAGGAGGCAGGCGTAACCCCGCAGGCCTATGTGGACAATATCGTCAGCGGCATCCAGGAGCTCTGGAAGCTGATGAATATCTCCAACGACCGCTTTATCCGCACCACGGACGCTTACCATGTAGAATCCGTGCAGAAAATTTTCCGCCGCCTGTATGATCAGGGGGACATCTATAAATCCGTCTATACCGGCAAATACTGTACGCCCTGCGAATCCTTCTGGACGGAAAGCCAGCTGGTGGACGGCAAATGCCCGGACTGCGGGCGCGAGGTTGCGGACGCCCAGGAGGAAGCCTATTTCTTCCGGCTGTCCAAGTATGCGGATCGCCTGGTGGCCTATTATGAGGAGCACCCGGACTTTCTGGAGCCCTCGTCCCGGCTCAATGAGATGGTCAACAACTTCATTAAACCCGGCCTGGAGGATCTGTGCGTATCCCGCACCACCTTTGACTGGGGTATCCCTGTGGATTTTGATCCCAAGCACGTGGTGTATGTATGGGTGGACGCCCTGACCAACTATATCACGGCTCTGGGCTATGAAAACGACACCTACCATGATTTTGAGAAATACTGGCCGGCGGACGTCCACTTTGTGGGCAAGGAGATCACCCGGTTCCACTCCATCATCTGGCCCGCCATGCTGATGGCGCTGGATCTGCCCCTGCCCAAAAAGGTGTTCGGACATGGATGGCTGTTAATCGACGGCGGCAAGATGAGCAAATCCAAGGGCAATGTGGTGGATCCCCAGGTGCTGTGCGAGCGGTACGGGGTGGATGCCCTGCGGTATTTCCTGCTGCGGGAGTTCCCGTTTGGGTCGGACGGCGCGTTCACCAACGAGGCGCTGATCAACCGCATCAACGCGGATTTGGCCAACGATTTGGGGAATCTGGTATCCCGCAGCGTATCCATGGTGCAAAAGTATTTTGACGGCAAGCTCCCGGAGACGCAGCAGGAGGATCCCATGGATGAGGAGCTGCTCACCCTGTTGGGCGGGCTGCGGGCGCGCTATGAGGGGCATATGGAACAGTATGCCTTCCAGTCTGCCCTCATCGAGGTATTCAAGGTGATCTCCAGAACCAATAAATATATCGACGAGACGGCCCCCTGGATCCTGGCAAAGGACGAGGCCAACCGGGCCCGGCTGGCTAGGGTGATGTACAACCTGCTGGAATCCCTGCGGATTTGTACGGTGCTGCTCACGCCCTTTATGCCGGACACCGCGCAGAAGATCTTCGGCCAGATTGGCGCCAGGGAAGCCCAGACCACCTGGGAGAGCGCCGCGCAGGTTGGGCTTCTCAGCCGGGACGTACAGGTGCACAAGGGCGAGACCCTGTTCCCGCGGATCGATGTGGCCAAGGAATTAGCGGCCTTGGAAGGGGATAAAAAGGCAGAGGAAGCGCCGAAAAAAGCGGAGAAGGCCCCCAAGAAGCCTGAGGAGAAGCCCCAGGGCGTCTCTGTCATCGGGATTGAGGACTTTGGCAAGGTGGCCTTGAGAGTTGCCAAGATTGTGGAATGCGAGAAGGTGCCCAAGTCCGATAAGCTTCTGCGCTTACAGCTGGATGACGGGGAATCGGGACGCCAGGTGGTGTCCGGCATTGCCCCCTGGTATACCCCGGAAGAGCTCACCGGCAAAAAGGTGATCATCGTCTCCAACCTGAAGCCCGCCAAGCTCAGAGGAGTGGAGTCCAACGGGATGATTTTGGCCGCCGACTGCAAGAACGGCGACGTGAAGGTCATCTTTGTGGACGACGCTATCGACTGCGGCGCCACCGTCCGGTAATAAAATCAAAAGGGCAGGCCCCCTGCAAACGCAGGGGGCCTCTTTTTGTAGAAAACTCAAATTTAGTATACTTAAAGCAAGTATACTGGTCCCCTCTGCATCAAAAAACAAATTATAATATGCTTGTATCTGGAATTGGTAAGTGCAGAGGAGGAAGTTGAAATGAACGACATCTTAGAGGATCTGTTTTGCGGGAAAATAAGACCGTTGGATGAGATAATGCCAAACTCGCAGGACTATGAAAAAGTGCGAGATCAACGGATTTGCAAAATTGATAATTTAATAGAAAGGCTGAAGTGTGTGGATCCGTCATTAAAAACAGAATTCATGGAAATCCTGGTTCTGGAGGGAGAGATAGGTTCCTATGAAGTTTCCCAGACTTTTATCACGGGTTTCCGACTGGGGGCCAGAATAATGGCTGCCATTTTTGAGGATGATTAGGCGGTCAGTTCACGACTGTTTGAGTAGGCAAGACTACCTGGGGGGAGATGCCCAAGAGGGAGAACGCCTCTTGGGCAGGTCTTTCCCCCTTTTCTGGCCGTGCAGAAAAGGGGTGCCACCGCGGCATGAGCGGGCAGGGAGAGGAAAACTAAAAATGTAGTTTTTCTAAATTCGCATGAAAAAGGTGCAAGCCGCCCATGTGAATTGTCATCCAATTCCTTCCCAAAGCCCTGCCGCCGGGATGCGGGTAGTTCATTCTTGGCCTAGTAGTACGGCATCCCTTATGAGAATTGAAACAAGTTTCAATTCTCCGTGGCTAATGCTGGCAGAAAAGTACCCAAAGGCCACAAAGTAGGGGGCCAGCCCCCTGCTTTGATGAACCCCCGGGTTACGGCAGTAATCTGATAGCCAGAACTTGAATTGACTACGGAAGTTTTGGGCTTGCCCCGAAACTTCTAAGGGATGCTGATAAACTAAGATTAGAACCAAGCTAGGCGCATCCCGGTGCCCCCCTTGAAAAATTGACGCAGGTGTGATACAGTAAGACAAAGCTGAATTTGTTCAGCGGTGAAATGCTGAGATCGGAAGAAGTACCCCCAGTGGGCGGCCACAGAGAGAAGCACAGAGGCTGAGAGTGTTTTGCCAGGCCATGGGGAGAAATGCATCCGGGAGCACGGTGGTGCGAACATCGGGCCGGTGGCCCGTATCAGTAGCATCCTGCGCGGCGCCGGCGTTATCGGGCGGGTTCTTCCCCTATGGGAGAACTGTTGAGTGAAATGCGAAGTGGAACCGCGGACAGAACCTGCCGCCTTCGCCCGGGATACCGGGTGGAGGCGTTTTTTGTTATGCGGCTCGAAATTAGTCAAAACAAGCTGAAAGGAGGCGGTTATGATGCTCAAACGGCTGTGGGCAGATATCGCCGCAGTAAAGGAACGAGATCCGGCGGCCCGTTCCGCCATAGAAATTTTGCTGCTCTATTCCGGGCTCCATGCCATTATGCTGCACCGTCCTGCCTATTGGTGTTACCGGCACCATCTGTTTTTTTTAGCGCGGTTTCTCTCTCAGTTTGCCAAGTTTATGACCGGGATTGAAATCCATCCCGGGGCAAAAATCGGAACCGGCGTCTTTATTGACCACGGAACCGGGGTAGTCATCGGCGAGACAGCCCAGGTGGGGGACGGCTGTACCATCTATCAGGGCGTGACCTTGGGCGGTACCGGAAAGGACCATGGAAAACGGCATCCAACCCTGGGGAAAAATGTACTGGTGGGCTGCGGCGCCAAAGTGTTAGGCCCGTTTACCATTGGGGACGGAGCCAAAATAGCGGCAAACGCCGTGGTGCTGGAGCCTGTGGAAGAAAACGCCACAGCGGTGGGAGTTCCGGCCAGAACCGTGCGCAAAGACGGAAAACGTACCCTGCAGCAGACGCTGGATCAGGTCCACACGCCGGATCCCCTTTCCCAGGAGCTGTGCCAGCTGCTGATGAAGCTGGAACACCTGGAAAAACGGGTAGCCCAGCTGGAAGGCCAGCTCAGGGAACAGGACGCCGCAGAATAAGCGGAATAGAATAGGCCCGTGAGAGCAGGGCTATGATAAAATTGTCAAAGGCAGGCGCGTGTAAGCCATACCGGCCGGGGCAATCCCCCGGTTTGCAGCTGAGGAACCAAAATGATTTCCCATACAGGAAACCCCCGTTTGAACAGACCGCTTTCGGCTTGTTCGGAAAGGAAGGATGAAGTCAATGAAAATCTTTAACACCCTGACCCGTCAAAAGGAAGAATTGGTGCCCATTACCCCCGGAGAAATTAAGATGTATGCCTGCGGGCCCACAGTTTACAACTATATCCATATCGGCAATGCGCGGCCCATCTGCGTCTTTGATACCCTGCGCCGTTTTTTGGAATACCGGGGCTACAAGGTGACGTTTGTACAGAATTTTACGGATATTGACGATAAGCTCATCAAACGCGCCAATGAAGAGGGCACCACCGTTGCCCAGGTTGCCGAGCGTTTTATCCAGGAATACTGGGTGGACGCCAAGGGGCTCAACATCCGCGAGGCCACCATCCATCCCAAGGCTACCGAAACGATGGACACCATCATCGGGATTGTCAAGCATCTGGAGGAGAACGGCTATGCCTATGCGGTGAATGGGGACGTCTATTTCAGGACGAAAAAATTTCAGGAATACGGCAAGCTCTCCCATATGCCCATCGAGGAGCTGGATCAGGGCAAGCGCATCGATGTGAGCGATCAAAAGGAGGACTATCTGGATTTTGTCCTGTGGAAGGCCGCGAAGCCCGGAGAGCCCAGCTGGGATTCCCCCTGGGGCAAGGGCCGTCCGGGCTGGCACATCGAGTGTACGGCTATGATTCAGAAATACCTGGGTGAGACCATTGATATCCACTGCGGCGGGCAGGATCTCATCTTCCCCCACCATGAAAACGAGATTGCCCAGGCGGAATGCTGCACCGGCAAGGACTATGCCCACTACTGGATGCACAACGGCTTTATCAATGTGGATAACCACAAGATGTCCAAATCCCTCAATAACTTCTTTACCACCCGGGAGGTGGCCCAGAAATTCGGCTATGAGCCCATCAAGTTTATGATGCTCCAGTCCCACTACCGCAGCCCCATCAACTACAGCCTTGAGGTGATCGAGCAGTGCCAGGCGGCGCTGGAGCGCCTGTATACCTGCCGGGACAACCTGGATTTCGCCATTAAAAACGCCCGGGAGTCCGATGCCGGCGAGCAGGCGGCGTTTATGGCGAAGGTAGATGCCCACAAGGCCAAGTTCATCGAGGTGATGGAGGACGATCTGAACACGGCGGACGCGATTGCCGCACTGTTCGAATTGGTGAAGGACGCCAACAACTATATGTCCTCACCCAGGGGAAGGGAGTCCCTGGATTATGCCGCGAAGGTGTTTGACGAACTCACCGGCGTTTTGGGAATTCTGTATAACCGCAAGGACGATTCCCTGGATACCCAGATTGAGGAGCTGATTGCAAAGCGCCAGGAGGCCCGCAAGGCCCGGGACTTTAAGACCGCGGATGCCATCCGCGACCAGCTTGACGCACAGGGGATCATCCTGGAGGATACGCCTCAGGGAGTCAAGTGGAAACGCAAATAAGCCCGCTGGTTTGTGCGTTCCCCTGCAAAAAGGCGCCTTGGGCGTTTGGCGCCCGGCCTCATGGGGAAAAGGGGGGTTGCTTCGGAACGCTTCAAAGCGGGCGGCGACTCTGTCAGTGCTGCTGAACGCGCCGGCGTCCTCCAAAGGCCGGCTGATGCGGGAGGTGGGGTATTTTCCCGGCGGAACGCCGGGACGATTTTTGGGGAAGTACCCTTCAAAACCGCCTCAAACCAGCTGGTGCCCGATGATGTCCAGTTACCCGGTAAGCGCCGGTTTTACAAGTTTCAATAAAAATAGTGCGTATGGATAGGCCCGAATTCTTCAGTCCGGTTTTTGGATTGCAGAGGGAATCCAGCAGAAAAACCAGCCCGGCGGAAATTTTCCGCCGGGCTGGTTTTTCTGTCATGAGAGGAGGCTGCCCTCCCAGCCAAAGACACGAGGGCAGAGCCCGGAGAGCCGGACCAACAGGCCCGGTTACAGGGGAAAATACCCCCGCTGACGGCGGCGCTGCGCTCCCGGAGTGATACCCCGCAGGGCTTTGTACTGTGCAATGAAGCGCCCGGTGTGGGGAATTCCCACCTGTTTTGCCACCTGTGCCAGGGGCAGATCCGTAAAGCTTAAAAGCTCCTGGGCACGGGACAGGCGCACCCGGGTGAGGTATTCATGGGGCGTAAAGCCGGTCTGGGTGCGGAACAACCGGATGAGATACCCCGTTGAGAGATGAAAGTGACCGGCCAGATCCCCAATAGTGAGCGGCTGCTGGTAATGGGTCTCCAAAAAATGCATGATCTGTGTGGAGAGCAGCTGAGTGGGCGCGCGGCTGTCCCCGCTGTCCGTGAGCAGGCGGTAGAGAATTTCGCTGACGACGGCGCAGGCCTGCGGTTCCTGCTGGGGCCACAGGGACTGCAAGGCCAAAAGCCGCTCGATGCGCTGGGTGTATTCCGCAATGGAGGGCGGTGTGAGCACCAGCGGCCTGCCGCCGCTGCAGCAGGAGAGAATCCGGTGGCTGGCGGCTCCGGCCGGGTGGATCCAATAGAATTCCCATTGCCCTCCGGGAGGCGTGAAGTAGTCCTGATCCGTGTGCTCCCCCAGAACCGCCACCGTTGACGGAGTAAGGGGAATCTGCCTTCCTTGATGGCGCAGCGCCCCGCTTCCCCCCACGGTAACCAGGATGAGCGCCTCCCGATCCTTTTGGCTGATATGGTACAGATCGTTGCACCGGTGCCATCCGCAGGAGGTGAAGATGGTGAGGTTTTCGGCGGAACGCTGGGAAAAAATAGGGTTTGCCACCCGGACCTGTCCAAAATCCCCGTTGGTTTCATACATAGGATGCACCCCCGTCAATATCCGAAAATAAACCAAAAGTTTATCTTTTTGCTCCTGTTCTATTTACCCACATTTACAGGGGGAAGTCAACCGTGTTATGCTGGTGCTGTCACAGAGAAGTGTGTTCGGGAGCAGCCGCGGGCCGAATGGGAAAATGCCGGAAAATGCGCTTTTCCATTGCCGGGGCCCCCCGAAGCATCAGCGGGCCGGCAGCCTATGCTTCCTCCGGCTGCGCTGAGTGAAAACGGGACAGAACGGGGGCGCCTGGCGGGTGCTTCCTGAAAAGAGAGGGGTATCTGAATGCAGATGACATCCAAGGAACGCTTCACCCGGATGTTCCAGCACCGGGAGGCGGACAGGGTTCCGATTATCGACTCCCCCTGGAACGGCACCATTGCCCGCTGGCAGCGGGAGGGGATGCCGGTGGGGATGGACTGGCGGGACTATTTCGGCGTGGATAAGGCGGAGACCATCAGCGCCGACATTTCCCCGCGCTATGAGCAGAAGATCCTGGAGGAAACCGACCGGTACTATATCGCCACCTCCGAGTGGGGCGTCACCATGAAGCATTTTAAGGAGATGGATTCCACCCCGGAGTTTTTGGATTTTAAGGTGGAGGATTCCCAGATCTGGCAAGAGGCCAAATCCCGCATGACGGTGGATCCCGGACGGATTGACTGGGACTATCTCAAACACAATTATCCCGTCTGGCAGCGGGAGGGCCGCTGGGTTCAGGGGCTTTTCTGGTTTGGTTTTGACGTGACCCATTCCTGGACGGTGGGAACCGAGACGATGCTCATCGCCATGGCAGAGGAACCGGAGTGGGTGATGGATCTGTTTGACACCTATCTCAGGCAGAGCATGACCCATATGCAGATGATTTGGGACGCGGGGTACCGGTTCGACAGTATCTTCTGGTACGATGACATGGGCTACAAGGGAACGCCCTTCTTTTCCAATACCATGTACCGCCGGCTGCTGCAGCCCTACCACAAAAAGGCGGTTCAGTGGGCCCATGACCGGGGGATTTATGCCCATCTGCACTCCTGCGGGGATATTATGCCGCTGATACCGGATATTCTGGAAACCGGCGTGGACGCCCTGAACCCCCTGGAGGTGAAGGCGGGGATGGAACCCCTCACCTTAAAAAAGCGGTACGGGGATCGCCTGGTGCTCCACGGCGGGATCAACGCGGTGCTGTGGGACGACGCCCAAGCCATCACCGGCGAGATTCAGCGGGTGGTGCCGGTATTGAAGGAAAACGGCGGGTATATTTTCTCCTCTGACCACTCCATTCCCAATTCTGTCAGCCTGGAGAATTTTAAGGCCATTGTGGCGGCGGTGAAGGAAGCCGGACGATACTGAGAGGGTTCTCTGTTTGAACCGGACCCTGCCCGGACCCCGTTGGAGTTGGAGGACGGGAAAATGAACAAAACAGCTCCCGGCGCAGGAAACTGCGCCGGGAGCTGTTTTGTTCGCCTATTTTTCTTCGTTTTTTTTATAAGCCAGGATATCCCCTGGCTGACAATCTAGCAGACCGCAAATCCGTCCAACACTATCCAGCGAGATCATCTTATTGGTCCTTAGAGATTGGATCGCTCCTTCTGACAACAGATTTTCCTTGCGCAGCCTGTATGATGATAAGCCTTGCTCTTTTAGAGCATTTAAAATGTTGATTTTATAAATAATCGGAATTTTAAATTCCCCCTTCTGTATGCCTTTATGAACCCCCACTTAGTCGCTCCTGCGCATGGGGAGCGGCCTAATGACCGCGGAGCATCAGCAAAAGTCCCAGATTTCAGTCCACATTCCTCGTGAGGGACGAAACCTCTTACGCCCAGTCATATTGCAATTCACTTGCCCCGTGCGGGGAATGGCTGGTAGAACCTTGCAGAGATGCGCCGCTACTCCATTTCGTGCCATACGCGCTAAAAAGCGGGCTGCATTAGAGGCTAGAAGCGGTGGTACACCACCGTCTCCTCCTGGGGGCGGAACTGGGTATGCCCGGGATAGGGCTTGGCGCCGGCGGCGGGATACCCCATCACCAGCAGGGCCACGGGCTCGATGGCCGTTGGAATGGAGAACTCCTCCCGCATGGCCTTCGGATCGAAGTACATCACCCAGGTGGAGCCGATTCCCAGGGAGGCGGCTTCCAGCATCATATGGGTGGCCACGATGCTGGCGTCGATATCCCCGCTGGATTTTCCGTCATAACCGCGGATCCAGCTTTCGTCCCGGCTGCAGCACACCAGCAGGGCCGCGGGAGCTCCAAAATGGCACTCCGTGCACCGGCGCAGCTTTTGCATATCCTGGGCATCATTCAGTACGAGGACGCGCTGGGGCTGGCGGTTGCAGGCGGTTGGGGCCAGGTGCCCGGCCCTCAGGATCCTTTGCAGGATCTCATCCTCGATGGGCCTGGAGTCAAAACTTCGTACGGAGTAGCGCTGTGCGGCCAAAGTTAAAAAATCTTCCATTACAGTCGATCCGTCCTTTCTGAAAATGAAGCCGGTCTGGGAATCCCGGGTTGTAAAGGTGCGCCGGGGCCACGGCATAGCCCTTAGCTGGGACGCTTTTCGCTCTTCCAGTCTGTGCCGGAAAGGCCGGCCGGGTTTGGGGAGGGCGGCGCTGCCTAACGTCTAACACCGGTAGGTGCTGTCCAGAGCCTTGAGATCCTTAAAGGTGTCGATTTCGATAATGTCCTCGAAGGTGCATCTGCGCACCTCGATATGGTAGCTGTCCCTAAAAAACTCCAGGGGAACCAAATCCCAGTAGCGCTCCTTGCCGCCGGGGCTTTTAAAAACTGTTTGGATGTGCCCGGCGAGCCGATCGCCGTCCGCCTGTGTCCAATAGGAGATGCCGTACATATGGCAGCAGTTCTCTCCGCCTACCTTGACCTTGGTAATGAGATCCCCGTCCACTTCAAAGCACCAGTCGTCAGTCACCGGCGTGGGAACGCCCAGGTAGTTGCTGCAGTACTGGTATTTCTGAATCAGCTTGGGGTTATACAGCACCAGATCCGCCTCCAGCACATAGGCGTTGCCCAACAGCTCCCTGGCAATATACGCGGAGGAGATGTTGTTGGCCTCATTGTACATGGGGTTCTCAATGAATTTCAGGTTGGGGTATTTGTATAACAGCTGGTCGAACTGCTCGCCCAAATAGCCCCGGACAATGGTGACATCCTGGATTCCCGCGGCGTATACCGCGTCCAAAAGAGTGTCGATCATGCGCACACCCTTCACCCGAACCAGGGGCTTGGGAGTGTTGAGCGTTACCGGCACCAGCCTTGAGCCAAAGCCCGCCGCAATAAAGACCGCCCGCTTGACCCGGTACGGCTGAAGCGCCCTGCGGCCCTCGGCGGTGATGTTGTTTTCCCGCACCCAGCCCTGCGGGGCGAGCTGTTCCAGGGCCCTTTGGACCCGGGGCTCCTCCAGACCGGTTTCCCAGGAGATAACCTGGGCCTGGGGCGATTTCAGATGAGTGGCCTCCAGATAACGTAAAACTTCAAATTGTTCTCTTGTGAGTTCCATAGCTCTATTGGGGCTCTGAAAAACAGACCCCTGTCCCTCCATTCCAACAGCGTACCAGGGACGCCGTTTGGTTACTTATAACTTAACGTTCAGCAAAACAATGTTTTGCTGTTCCGCCGTATGGCGACAGCAACGTTTAACGCCGCACGTTTTTGCTGCATCTTACTTGTGCTGCATAAAAAGTGAAACTGCCCGCCATTCGGGATGTGGCAGCCTTTTGGCCAACACAGAAGCAATTGGTTATAATCACTGTTACTATAGCAGTTTTTTGGCAGATTGGAAAGGGAATTGCAAATTTTTAAGAATATTTGTGAATTTTTTGAAACCGGATGTTCAGGAAATCGTAAACTTTCCGGTTCCATGGGGCCCTCAAGGCCGTCTGCGGCGGCGCGTTGCTTGTAAAGAGGGAGCCGATATGCTAAAATAAAGGGACATTTCCCGAAATAAAGCCGGATGACGGGAAAAGCGGACCGGTAACAAGGGCAGACGGATGATAGAGTTTCAAGAGAAGGGCGGCGCCCTTCTTTTTCGGGTTTGGGGCCGGCCGGGCAGGGCTGGAATAAACAGGAAGGGAACGGTCAATCCTATGGACAACAGTTATGGGAAACAGGCGGTTCAGGAGAAAATCCTGGAGATTGCCTGTGAGATAAAGCGGCTGTGCGAGAAGCATGGAATTCCGTACTATATCAGCGACGGCAGCTGTCTGGGCGCCGTGCGCCATGGGGGATTTATCCCCTGGGACGATGACTTTGACATTGTGATGACCAGGGAAAACTATGAGCGCTTTGCCGAAATTGCCAAAAAAGAGCTGCAGGCGCCGTTTTTCTATCAGGATTCCGAGACGGATCCCGCCTATCCCTGCGTATTTGCCAAGGTGCGCAATTCCGATACCACATTTATTGAAGAGGACTTTGCCCATCTGCCCATCAACCATGGGATCTATGTGGACATCTTTTATATGACTGGTGTGCCGGATTCCAAATTTTTGGCCCGGTGGCACCAGTTTTGCGGGTTCCTCTCCTTCTTTTTTAAGGAATTCACCCGCCTGCGCCGGGACGGCTATAAGCAAAACCTGTGTCAGCTGGCGCAGAAGACGGCAAAATTTCTCCATCTCAAAAAGCCGCTGGCCCGGTTTGGCCTCAGGCAGTATTGCCGCTGGCCCGCAGAGTCCTGCAAGGTTGTGAGCTATAGCATGGGTAAATTTGACTACCGGCAGACTACCATGGAGCGCCGCCTGTTCGGCACGCCCCGGGATATCCTCTTCGAGGGAATCCCGTTCTCCACAGTGGAGGATCCCCACGGGTACCTGACCCACCTGTATGGGGACTATATGCAGCTGCCGCCTGAGGAATCCCGCAGCAAAAAGATGCACGCACAGAGATTTGATACGAATGTGAGCTATAGGGAGTATATGCGCAATGAGTAAGGCCATCGATTTTCTCAAGACCTCCAGTATTTATCTGGTGGGAAATGTACTGGCAAAGCTGCTCTCCTTTCTGCTGCTTCCCCTGTACACCTCCAAGCTGGCGCCGGATGTGTTCGGCTTTTATAACCTTTCCATGAGCGTTTTGTCGGTTGTGCTTCCGTTTTTCTGCCTGGAGATCTGGTCCGGTGTGCTGCGTTTTATGCTCAACACCTCCCGCAAGGACGACAAGGAGCGCACCATCCTGTGCTCCTGGATTATTTTAGCGGTCTCCTTCTTTGTGTTTACCGTAGCGTTTTTGGTGGGAAAGTTTGTGATGCACGTCCCCTATATCGGGTATATTTACGTCTATGCCATGGTGCAGAGCATCCAGTATGTGTACAACTCCATCGCCCGCGGCTATGGGGAGAATTTCCTGTATGCGGGCAGCGGGCTCATCTGCAGCTTTGTCACCCTGTCCGTCAACGTGCTGCTCATCACCGTATGCCATATGGGCATTGAATCCCTGTATCTGGCGGGGATCTTGGGCATGGCGGTGCAGGTGGTTGTCATCGAGGCCCGGGTCAAGAGCCTGGGCAAGCTGAGCCTGTCCCTGTTTGACTGGGGCTACCTCAAGGAGATGATCCGCTTCTCCGTTCCGCTGAGTTTAAATACTATTTGTTATTTCTTTGCTGGAAATTACAATTCTATCGTAATCTCCAGCCAGCTGGGGCTCAGCGAAAATGGGCTGTATTCTGTGGCGGGGCGCTTTGTCACAGTGCTCACCCTGCTGACCTCCTGCTTCAACCTGGCTCTGCAGGAGATGTCCTACCGGGCCAGCGGGGATAAAAACCGGGGACAGTTCTATTCCGCCAGCCTCAACTATTATTTTAAATTTATCACCATCGCCATCCTGGCGGTGATTCCGGCGGTCAAGGTGGTGTTCCCCTATTTTGTAAACGACGCCTACTCCGCGTCGCTGAGCGTGGTGCCGCTGTATTTTCTCTCCACGGTGGCCTCCAACTATGCCACCTGTCTGGGTAACTACTTTATGGCGGAGAAAAACACCAAGCCCCTGACCATCTCCCTGTTTGCGGCGGGTGTCATCAACTTCTGCCTGATTCATCTGCTGATCGGGCCAATGGGGATGCAGGCGTCCAATGTGGCCCTGTTTGTGGCCTTCGGCGTATCCTGTGTGCTGCGTCTGGTGATGTTTAAACGGATTGCGCCGGTTCATTTCGACTTTAAGTTTTTGGGAGTGTTCCTGGTGCTGTTCGGCGGGACGCTTCTCGTATTTTACAAAGCGGGGACGCTTCTCAACATTGTGTGGATCCTCCTGATGGGCGGCGTTTTCTTCTACTATTTCCGCAGCCTGCTCCTGCCGATAGTCTCGAAGGTCTGGCATAAGGTGGCCCGCCGGTAGGGCCAAAGGCGGCTGTCTGCCGCCGGGATGGGGCAGGCTGAACCCGCATCGCCGCCGTTTGATGGCGCAACGCTACTTGGAAAGGATGTATGTTTCGATGTCAGAACTGGAAATGACGCGGCAAATCCAGCTCAAAGCGCTGGAATGCCTGCGGGAGGTCAAGCGGATTTGCCAGAAGAACGGGATCCCCTATTTTCTGAGCTGGGGGACGGCCTTGGGAGCCAAGCGGCACGGCGGGTTTATCCCCTGGGATGACGATGTGGATATCGGGATGTTTTATCCCGATTATCAGCGGTTTCTTGAGGCGTGCCAAGAGGATCTGAATACAGACTCCTTCTTTTTGCAGACACCCCAGACCGATCCCCACACCCTGATGCCCTATGCCAAGCTGCGCATGAACAATACCACATCCCTGGACCAGCGTTATTCCCACATTCCCATGCATTGGGGGCTGTGTATTGATATTTTTCCGCTTCGGTTTGCCCCGGATTCGCCGTTCAAACGCAAACAGCTGGTGTTCTGGGGGAAAATGGTACGTCTCACCCAGCAAAAGGAGATTGTCGGCGGTAGGAAGAGGAAAATTCTGGATTTGCTCAGCGCGGCGGCGGGCGGGGATGAAAAGCTCAAGGCCCTGGCGGTCAAAAAAGTGGACAAGCTGTGTGTGGACCGCTGTGAGGCCAAGGATGTGTTCGATGTGGAGGGGATATCCGATCAGCGGATTTTCTATCCTATCTCCCTGGTGGAGCACACGAAGGAGCTCCGGTTTGAGGATGATACCTTCCCGTGCCCGGATCCGGTGGAGGACTATCTGAGCCATCTTTACGGGGACTTTATGACCCCGCCTGTGCAGGGAGAACGCACCGGGCATACGGGAATTTTGATTGATTTGGAACATTCCTACCTGGATTATACGGACAGTAAAAGGGAAACGGTTAAAAATTAAAGAAAAAGCGCCCCGGCGCCGGAGGGATCCGGCTGGGGCGCTTTTTTTGTCCGCTTATCCGAAATTCCAGCTCTGCCAAAAGCAGGCAGAGAAAGCTGTATCGGAGGGCCTTCTGCCGGAAACTCAGTGTTTGCGGAGAGATTCATATAGAATAGCACCGAGCGGTTCACCGCACAGGCGGGCGGTATTGAATGGAACTGATTTACCGGCAGCGGGCGTGCTGCGGATGGTATGATTCCGCTGCCTTTAAGGTGCAAGGCCGGTACCGGTGCGGCCCCTGCTTCCTTCGTTTCGGGGAACACAGGGGGCTGCGCGTTTCCTATGGGGAAAGCAGAAAAAACACTGTACATCTGCAAATGTGCGTGATAGGATAACGGTAATATGGCATTTGAGCCGAGACAGCGGATTTTGTAACAGGAAAGGAGCCCAATTATGCCCAAGCGATTCGAGTTTTCAGAAAACGGACTGCACCTTGTCTTTGAGGTGGATGGGGAAAACCGTGTCCAGCTGCTGCACCTGGGAGCGCTGCCCTTTCAGGAGGAGAGCCTTCCGGCGGCGGCCCGCAGCCAGTGCGGGCTGATTCAGCTTCAGCTGGCAGGGCACAACCGACTGGAGCACCATGGCCTGCGCTATCTGGGAACCCTGCCGGGGGAGCAGCTCACCTATGTGCGCCATGAGGATACCCGCAATGCCCAGGGCCGTGTGCTCACCATCCGGCAGCGGGACGAGGAAACCGGACTTGCGGTGGAGTCGGTGTTTCAGTTCTATGACGGCGTCCCGGTGGTGCGCCTGTGCCATACCCTTGCGAATCCCACACAGGCGGAATTGGGAATTGAATATGTCTCCAGCCTGGCGCTCATGGGAATATCCAAGGAGGGCCAGCGCAGCGATGAGGAGAAGCTGCGACTGCATATTCCCCATAACGGCTGGACAGCGGAACTACAATGGTCGCAGAACACGCTCTCGCAGCTGGGCTTTCACCATGCGTCGCCCTCCGGGCTGTCCTCCAAGCGGATCCGCGTCACCAATGTGGGGTCCTGGTCCTGCGCGGAGTACCTGCCCATGGCCCTCTTGGAAAATTGTGAGAGCGGCACCTGTCTGTTCTGGCAGATTGAGCACAACGGCGGATGGCACTGGGAAATTTCTGACGTGCAGCACCAGCTGTGCCTGGTGGCATCGGGGCCCACGGATATCGAACACCAGTGGTATAAGCGCCTGGGGCCAGGGGAGACGTTTACCACGGTACCGGTCAGTGTGGGCTGCACGGCGGGCGGCTTTGACAGCGCCATGGGCGCCCTCACCCAATACCGGCGCAGGATCCGCCGGGATAACCGGGACAATCGGGAACTTCCGGTCATTTTCAACGATTATATGAACTGCCTGTTCGGCGATCCCACTCCGGAAAAGCTGTTTCCGCTCATCGATGCCGCTGCCAAGGCAGGGTGCGAGGTGTTCTGCGTGGACTGCGGCTGGTATGACGACGGCCCCTGGTGGGACGGCGTTGGGGAATGGCTGCCCGCCAAGGGGCGCTTCCCCAACGGAATCCAGGAGATTACCCAGGCCATCCGGGATAAGGGGATGGTGCCCGGGCTGTGGCTGGAAATTGAATCCATGGGCGTCAAGAGCCCGAAACTGGCTCAAACGGATGACAGCTGGTTTTTCACCCGTCATGACAAACGGGTGCTGGACCGCTCCCGTTACCAGCTGGATTTCCGCAATCCCAAGGTCCGTCAGTTTGCCTGGGGCGTGATCCGCAGGCTGGTGGAGGAGTACGGGGTCGGCTACATCAAGATGGATTATAACATCAACACGGGCCCGGGCACCGAGTACCAGTCCGACAGCCCAGGCGATGGCCTGCTGGAGCACAACAGGGCCTATTTGGCCTGGCTGGATGAGGTGTTTGCCGCCTATCCGGATTTGGTGATTGAAAACTGCTCCAGCGGCGGTATGCGCATGGACTATGCTATGCTCTCCCGGCACAGCATCCAATCCACCAGCGATCAAACCGATTACCGCCGCTATGCCTGCATCGCGGCGGCGGCGCCCTCCGCCGTGACGCCTGAGCAGGCTGCGGTTTGGAGCTATCCGCTGCAGGACGGCGATGAGGAGGAGACAATCTTCAATATGGTGAACGCCCTGCTGCTGCGGATTCATCAGAGCGGGCATTTGGCAAAGCTGTCTCCCCGGCGCTTGGAACTGGTGCGGCAGGGGATCTCCCTTTACCGTCAAATCCGCGGGGACCTGTGCCAAAGCGTCCCCTTCTGGCCGCTGGGGATGAGCACCTTTGAAAGCCCCTGGTGTGCTTTGGGGCTTCGGGCGGGCGCTAAGAGCTATATGGCTGTCTGGCGGGTGCACAGCGCAGAGGACACCTGCGAAGTTCCCATCCGGCACCTGAGGGGAAAGACTGTTAAAGCCCAGGTGTTATACCCTCAGGGGGATATGGACTGTTCGGTACAGTTTTATTCCGCCAGCGGAGTTTTGAGCGTACGTCTTCCCAGGGATACCACAGCCCGGCTGTTTTTGCTGACACAGGAGGGATAATCCTTTTGCTCCGGTGCGGAATCTCAGTTTTCCGGCCTATTGCTGCTACTGCAGGATGCCGGTTCACCGGGATGCCCTCAGTTTGGTTCTTTGCTTAGTCCCCAATATTGTTCCGACTACGGAGAATTGAAACCTGTTTCAATTCTCATAAGGGATGCCGTACTACTAGGCCAAGAATGAACTACCCGCATCCCGGCGGCAGGGGCTTTGGGAAGGAATTGGATGAGAATTCCTATGGGTGAAAAATCCCCAATTCCAGAAATAGAGATACAACGAACTTCTACTGATACCAATTCAGAAAAACTACACTTTTAGTTTCCCTCTCCCTGCCCGCTTATGCCGCGGGGGCACCCCATTTCTGCGCAGTCAGAAATGGGGGAAAGAGCCGCCCAAGAGGGGAAAACCCCTCTTTGGGAACACCCCCTTGGGGGAGTTGAACACACTCAATCAGTAGAGGCTGGTAGAAAGTGAGGACCCGTAAACTCTCCTCACTTTCTAATGCCACTGATGCAAGTTTAGTTATTATTGCCGTCTATCAAGTAACTACCGTAACATCGGGGGTTCATCAAAGAAGGGGGCACCGGGATGCTCGCAGTTTAATTCTTGTCTTAGTCCCTCAGTGCCCTTAGAAGTTTCGGGCAAGCCCAAAACTTCCGTAGTCAATTCAAGTTCTGGCTATCAGATTACTGCCGTAACCCGGGGGTTCATCAAAACAGGGGGCTGGCCCCCTACTTTGTGGCCTTTGGGTACTTTTCCCCCATGGGAAAGTACCGCCCCCGGCAGGGCTTGGGGTGGGAATTGGAGGATAGTTTTCTTGGGTGCAAATCACCCTATTTCATGCAAATTCAGAAAAACTACACTTTTAGTTTTCCTCTCCCTGCCCGCTTATGCCGCGGGGGCACCCCTTTTCTGCACGGCCAGAAAAGGGGGAAAGAGCCGCCAAAGAGGGGAGAACCCCTCTTTGGGAACACCCCCTTGGGGTAGTTCTTTGCACTCAATCAGTAGAGGCCAGAAAAAAGGTGAGAAAGTAAACTTTCTCACCTTTAAATTTGAACCATGGATAACTTACATCGGAACCGGCGCGGCTTTGGGCGGCAGATTAACCCAGCTTTTCAATAATGTCCTCCAGCATGGCCTTGGCAGCCAGCACGTCCTGGAGCTGCTGATCCCCGGCAATCTCACGTTCGATGGTAATGGCGCCGTTATAGCCCACTTCCTTGAGCTTTGCCACAAACCGGGGGAAATCCACGCGGCCCTGGCCCATCGGCATCTCCCGGCCCAGTTCTTTGCCGTTGGTGGGATATTCCCCATCCTTGCCATGTACGCCCTTGACATACCGCCCCACCATATCCAGCGCATCCACGGGATTGGCCTTTCCGTACATCAGCAGGTTGGCGGGGTCAAAATTGAGCCCCACATTTTCGGCGTTCAGTTCGCCGAACACCCGGAGAAGCGTGGCCGGCGTCTCCTGGCCGGTCTCAAAGAGCAGATTGATTCCCAGTTTGCGGTATTCCTCCACCAGATAGCGCAGGGCACATAAAAAGCTGACAAAAATGGGATCCTGCGGGTTCTCTGGGATAAAGCCCAGATGTGTGGCGATATTTTGGCAGCCGATACTCTTGGCAAATTTTGCGCAGCAGATCAGATCCTGCATCCGCTGGTAACGGTACTCAATGGGCATGATTCCCAGCGTCTGCGGGCCGGAATAAAAATCCCACACCTGCGGGCCGCTCCATACGCCGATCATGGCTGTAATTTCAATCCCGGTCTCCTGGACTGCCTGGCGTACCTGCTGGGCATGGGCCTCGTCCAAATCCTCCAGCGGCATGGACAGCTGGCAGTTGGTAAAGCCCTGCTGGGCATACCAGCGGAATTTTTCTGCAATGTTGTCCTTGTGGATATAAATGATGGTTCCTACCTTCATAATGTCCTCCTCCATATTCTGCCGAAAGCATAAGCCGGCGCTGCGGCTGGCTGCAAAAACCCCGGTTGGTCAGCCATGCGGGCGCGGGCACGTGTTGCTGCAGGCGTTTCGCCTGACGGCGGCAGTATTTCCTGCCAACATTGTAGCACAGCCAAACCGGGAACGCAATCAGGAAATCGGACTGTATTAGGACAGCCGGCGGCGCAAATACACATTGAACCGGGCATGAAAATCGTGTAGAATGATAGAAAATGAAGCCTGGCCAGTTTCTGTATTTTTTCCCGACCCGGAAAGGAGAACCCAGCTGTGAGAAACCCGAATGACAACCTGAATACGCCCCGTCTTCAGACACAGCGGCTGACCCTGCGCCGCTTTACCCCTGAGGACACCCAGGCGCTCTTTGATATTTTACGGGATCCGAAGGCGAATACCTTTCTCCCCTGGTTCCCGCTGAGAACGCTTGGGCAGGCCCGGCAACGCCTGGAGGAAATTCTAAAGGATTATGCAAGGCCCCAGGGCTGCTATTATGCCATCTGCCTGGCGCGGGACAATGTGCCCATCGGCTACGTGGGCATGAGCGCCGAGGACAGCCACGACTTCGGGTATGGGCTGCGCGAGGAGTTCTGGCACAGGGGAATCGCCACCGAGGCCGCCCAGGCGGTGGTGCAGCAGATCCGCACCCAAGGCGTGCCCTATATCACCGCCACCCATGACCGCAACAATCCCCGCAGCGGCGCTGTGATGCAAAAGCTGGGCATGACCTACCGTTATTCCTATGAGGAGCTCTGGCAGCCCAAGAATATCCCGGTGGTGTTTCGGATGTATCAGCTGGATTTTGCCGCCGGCTGCGG
Source organism: Marvinbryantia formatexigens (assembly GCA_021771035.1). Taxonomy (GTDB): domain Bacteria; phylum Bacillota; class Clostridia; order Oscillospirales; family Ruminococcaceae; genus CALXEM01. The sequence continues at coordinate 80,244 of JAETPU010000011.1, forward strand.
CACCTATCAAAAGTACTGGGAGCAGTATCCCCATTTTGTGGAGGATCCGGGTTCCTTCGCGCCCCTTGGGTCCCGGGCTGACGCCGGGCGGGGACGGACGGGCACAAACGCTTTCCCCGATTCCTCCAAAACACAGGGGACGAAAGGACGGAATTTCAGTGAATGAACGGTTACAGGCGGTCTTTGATGAGGGAATTCAGTGGGCCTGCCTGAGTGAAAAGAAAAAGGGCGGCGTCTCAAAGGCCACCAAAGTGGAGCTGAGCCCCTTTCAAAACGCCAGGGGAGAGCTTCTCTACCAGTTTTCCAGCACCATCGGCCCCAAGGTGTTTCATCAGAATTTTACCCCCGAGGCTGCCTGTGAGGAAATTCAGCGCCTGCTCACCCAGGAGTTCCAGCAGATGATGGTGCGCACCGCTGTTATGGAGCGCCACATCACCTGGTATCATAAGCTGAAAATCCATGCGGGCAAGCGCCGCCAATCCCCTCAAACGGCGCCTGCTGCCCATAATAAGGTGAAGAATTACCCCCTGCCCGAGGGGGAGCCCTGCGACTTTTTGATCCGCCTGGGGGTTATGACCCCGGACGGCCGGGTGTGCAAGGCCAAATATGATAAATTCCGGCAGATCAACCGCTATCTGGAGCTGATTGCTCCGGCAGTTTCCGCCCTGGACACCTCCCGCCGGCTGCATATTGTGGATTTTGGCTGTGGGAAGGCCTATCTCACCTTTGCGCTGTATTACTACCTTACCCAGCGTTTGGGGCTGCAGGTGCAGATGACCGGGCTGGATCTCAAGGAGGACGTGATCGCCCTGTGCCAGGGGCTGGCTCAGGAGCTGGGATATGGCTCCCTTTCCTTCCAGACCGGAGACATCAAGAGCTTTTCCAGCGACGGGGACATCGATATGGTGATTACCCTGCACGCCTGTGACACAGCCACGGATGAAGCCATCGTCCAGGCGCTGTCCTGGAACGCCAAGGTGATTCTCACGGTCCCGTGCTGTCAGCATGAGCTGTTTTCCCAAATCCACAATGAATCCATGCGCCTTCTCACCAAGCACGGGATTCTCAAGGAGCGCCTGTCCTGCCTGATTACAGATTCTATCCGCTGCCAGCTGCTGGAGGCCTGCGGCTATCAAACCAATATTATGGAGTTTATCTCCCTGGAGCATACCCCGAAGAACCTGCTGATCAAGGCTGTGCGCAGGGGAGGCCCTTCCCAAAGCGCCCTGCGGGAATACCGCAGCTTTGCCGCCCAGTGGGGGATTGAGCCCTATCTGGAGCGGCGCCTCATCCAGCTTGGGCGCATCCCGCCCAGCTGACGCCATAAAAGGAGGAATCCCCCTTGAAACGACCGCTGTTTACCGGCTGCCTGTGCTTTGTGCTCTGTATGCTGCCGGGTTCCCTGCTGGGAATTGCAGCCGGCCTGGCTGCAGGGGGGATTTTTCTTGCGGGTGCACTCGTGTGCCTGGCGCTTCCCAGGCTGCGAAAAGCTTCTGTATTCGCGGCCTGCTGCGCTCTGGGATGCCTGGTATCCTCCCTGCACCTGCTGGGCTGGAATGAAAACCAAACGCTCCTGACCCAGTGTGCCCAACGCTCCGGCGGTACCGTCTCCTGCCGGGGTGTGGTCCAATCGGTCCAGGTTTCCTCGGGTGTCCAGAGGATCATCCTGAAAGCCCGCCGGCTGGGCGACACCACTTTAAAGGAGCCCATCACCCTGGATGCGGGCAGTATCTCCCATCTGCCAGTGCGCCCGGGGGATTTGTTGTGGGGCGAAGTCTCGGTTCCCGCGGCTGCTGACCGGCCCAGGGCGTTTGGCAGTGACTACGCCGAAGGAGCGCTGAATGTGGGCATCATGGCCAATCCCGGGTTCTCCCTGCAGGACGATGAGCTCTCCCCGGTTATCCTGCTCGGGCGCCTGCAGAAAACCCTGGCGGACCAAGTACAGCGGCTGCTGCCAGGGGAGGAGGGCGCGTTGCTCAATAAGCTGGTTTTGGGAAGCGATTCCACAATGGCGCGCGAGTTTAGAGCGGAGTTTTATCAGAGCGGAATCGGCCATCTGCTGGCAGTTTCCGGGCTGCACGTCACCATTTTGTGCGGGAGTTTCTTTTCCCTTTTGGGAGTGCTGACCGTTCCCCGGCGCCTGCGGGACTGCCTGACCGGCGTGTTCTGCATCGGCTATGTCCTGCTCACCGGGGCCTCCTTTTCCGCCATGCGCGCGGGCGGTATGATGCTCATGGCCCTCACTGCGGATTTCCTGGGCCGCCGGTACGATTCCCTGACAGCCCTGGGAATCAGCGCCGCTGGGATTACCCTAGTCTTTCCGGGGGCTGTCCTGAATGTGGGATTCTTGCTGTCGGTGGGCTGTTCGCTGTCCATTATCTGCCTGTCCGGGCCTCTAAAACGGATGTGCCTGAGGGGCCTTCCCGCGCTGGGGCGCTTTGCGTTGTCCCGCTGGGTGGTGGACACCCTCTGCGTCACTTTGAGCGCCAATTTAGTCACGGTTGTGTATTCCGCCGTCACCGGCAAACGGGTTCCGGTTTTCAGCGTCCTGTTCAATCTGCTCAGCGCTCCCGTTATGGCTCCGCTTTTGGCCTGCGGGATGCTCACCGCAGTGTGCGGCGCGTTTCTTCCCCTGCTTCCGGTGTTCTCCCAGCTGTTCGGGCTCCTCAGCGGCCTGTTGGCCCGGGGCCTTTTACTGGTAGGGGAATGGGGGAGCGCCGTTTCCTTTTTTGGGATTTCCTTTGCCACAACGCCCCTGCGCCTGTGGCTGGCCCTCAGTGTTCTGATTGCAGCGGCAGCGGCGGCCCTTCGTGTCTCCACACGCTGCAGGGTTTTTGCCTCAGCCTGCTGCGCCGCGCTGCTGTGCCTGGTGTTATGCGTCTCTCTTTTATTCCAAAGCACGGTGACACAGGTGGATATTCTCCCCACCTCCCAGGGGTACGCCGTGTGGATCCAAAATGGAACCCGGCATATCCTGCTGGCGGATGCGGCCAACAGCAGCGATGTTCAGGAAATCACAGCCTCCCGTGCTTTTCAGAAGCATGGCCCTTGTGATATACTGATAAGCAGACAGGATTTTCCCCGCAGCAGCGCCAGCCTGGAAAAGCTGCTGGATTCGGTAAAGCCGCGCAGCGTCATCCTCACACAAAAGCAAGGGGAAAACAGGCGCATTGCCCGGACCTATCCCAACCGCAGGACTGCCGGCGCCGGGGACACCGTAGTCAGCGGCGGGGCGGTGTCCATCCGTCTGGAGGACGAGGGAACCCTTCTGCGGGTGGGGCCCCAGAGCCTGTGGATTCCCAAGAGCCCGCAGGCGCAGCCCAAAGGGGATCCCCATGCCAAGCTTCTGGTTCTGGGCTGGCCGGACGAAAACCAGTCTTCCCGCCTGGAACGCGGGCTTCTTACGCCGGGGTTCCAGCACATGACCCTCTATTTTTACGGGGATGCCCTGAGCGCCTGGGCGCAGGGGGATTTTCTGATCCCCAGACGCCTGTATCTCGATACCGTCAATTCCTGACAGGAGGCCTTTCTTTGTTTTATCAAAAGGAAACGGAATTTGCCCGCCATATCAAAAACGATCCCCCGGCCCGGGTTTATTTTCTCTTTGGAACAGAAAATTACACCAAGGAGCTCTACCTGAAAAAATTAATCTCCAAAGCAGTTTCCAAGGATCTGCTGGAATTTAACTTTCATAAATTCGACGGGCGGCAGATTACCCTGGATACGATTGCGGACGCCTGTGAGGCTCTGCCGCTGATGAGTGAGCGCACCTGCGTGGTAGTAAGCGATCTGGATGTGGAGAAGCTGAGTGCCGGGGACTATCAAAAGCTCAAGGAGCTGCTGGTGGATCCCAGCGGGAGCAATGTGCTGATATTCGTTGTCACAGGCTTTGAGGTCAACGAGCGCCGCAGCTCCCGGTACAAGGCCTTCGTCGATCTGGTATCCAAGGTGGGGGTAGCCGCCCGCCTGGATTCCCGAAGCGCCCGGGATCTTATCAAATACGCCCGCAGTGTGGCGCAGCGGGAACATACAGAGCTGTCCGAGGCTGACGCCCAGTATCTGGTGGGGCGCAGCAACGACAATATGCTTACGCTGACCAATGAGCTGGACAAGCTGTGCGCGTACTGCGCGGGCAGGGCCATCACCCGGGAGGATATTGACCGCTGCGGCATGGCGGATCTCAACGCCAGCATCTTCGATATCTCCAAGGCCATCCTCAAGGGGGATTACCAGCTCACCATGCAGCGCCTGAACGACCTCATCGAGCAGCGGGAGGAGCCCATTGCCATTCTGGCGGTGCTTTCCTCGGCGTTTATTGATCTCTACCGGGCCCGTGCCGCCCGTCCGCTCAGCGTGCCCCAGGCCCAGCTGGCGGGACTGTTCCACTACAAGGGCAAGGAATTCCGGATCCGCAACGCCATGTCGGACTGTGCCCGATTTCCGGAGGAATTCCTGCGCAGGGCCATCCTGCTGCTGGCACAGACCGATTATCAGATGAAAAGCACCGCGATTGACAAGACCGTGCTGCTCCAGGAGACCGTGACCTCCCTGTTTATGATGCTGGAGCAGCTGAAATCCGGCGCCCTGGCCAGACGGTAGGCGCAAAAGCAGCGGGAGGAGGGGGTTTTATGCCCATACGGCTGTCCCAGGCGGTCATCGTGGAGGGAAAATACGATAAAATCCGTCTTTCCTCCCTTTTGGACGCCACAATCATCGAGACAAACGGGTTTTCCATCTTCCGGGACAAGGAAAAAATGGAGCTCATCCGCACCCTGGCGCAGACCTGCGGTGTGCTCCTGCTGATGGATTCCGACGCCGCCGGTTTTAAAATCCGCAGCTTTGTGGCCCAGGGACTGCCCAAGGGTACCTTCACCCATGTGTACATCCCGGACATCTACGGCAAGGAGCGGCGCAAGGCAGCCCCCTCCAAGGAGGGGAAGCTGGGAGTGGAGGGCCTGGACACAGACACCCTGCTCGAGGCCCTGCGCCGCGCCGGTGCAGGCGTCCGCACAGTGTCCCAGCCCAAACAGCCCATCACGAAGGCGGATCTGTTTGCGGACGGGCTGAGCGGCACGCCCGGCGCCGCCTTGCTGCGGGAGCACCTGCTGCGGCTGATGAAGCTGCCGGAGCATTTGTCCCCCAACGCCCTGGTGCCTGTGCTCAACAGCCTGCTCACCCGGGAGCAGTACCAGGCGCTGGTGCTTAAGGTGCGGGAGCAGGCCGCCTGCGGGTAAAAAGCCGCGCCGGGGCCTTTGGGGCACAAGGGGTGCCTGCGCTTGGGATTACCCATCCCGGCGGGGAATGGCATCCTGGGTTCTGCCGCCCGGCGCCATGAAGGTGAGCGTTCTAAACTTGCGGAAAGGAGGCCGCTGAAATGCCTCTGTACAGCCTGAGCTTTCTATGCCTGTTTCTCCCCATTGGGCTCATCCTCTATTATCTGGTCCCGAAACAGGGACGCAACGCCGCCCTGTTGGGGATCGGCCTTTGCTATTACCTGCTCAACGACCCGTTCAACCTGCCCCTGATGCTCATTTCCCTAGGGACGGATTACATCTTTTACCGGCTGTTCTGCCGTTATGCGGGTTTTCCCGAAGTCCAGCGCGCCTTTTTAACGGGCGCGCTGCTGAAAAACGCGGGGTTTTTGCTTTTGGCCTTCGGCTTCTCCATCTTCGGGGATCAGCGGCTGCCTCTGGGGATTTTTATCTATACCTTATCCTCTGTGGACTTATTTCTCGGCCTGTGGCGCCGGGAGGTGCGCACCCTGCTTTCCCCGGTGGATTTTTTCCTGTGGCACACTTTGTTTTTCCGGCTTTACGCGGGGCCCTTTGTGCCGCCTTCAGAGTTTGTCAAGCAGATTTCCCAGCGGGTTCCCGACGCCTCCAAGATGCTGGAGGGAATCTATCTGTTTTTGCAGGGGCTGGCCATCAAGCTGCTCTTGGTGGACCAGCTGTACAGCCTGTACGGGGAGCTGACGCCGGTTCCCACCTTTCAGCTTTCCTTCTTTGGGGCCTGGCTCACGCTGCTGACCGGACTGTTCTATCTGCTGTTTTCCCTGGAATCCTGGTGCAGGATGGCCCGGGGCATCGGCGCCATGTTCGGCTTTTCTCTGCCGCGCAACATCTTCTACCCCCTTTTGGCGGACAGCATCGGCCGGTTTTTAGGCCGTTTCAATTCCAGCGTCACCGCCCTGTTCCGGCGCCGGTTCAGCCAGCCTCTGTGCCGCCGGTTTGACGGGATGTTCTGCCAGTATCTCATCACGGTGGGCTGCTGTGTGATGCTGGGAGTATGGTTCTCGGCCGATTATCCCCATGTGCTCTGGGGCGTGCTGATGGGAACGCTGCTTTTCCTGGAGCGCCGGGTTTCCCCCGCCAGGCTCAACCGGATACCGCCGTTCTTCCGCCGGTGCTTTACCGGTACAGTGGTGGTATTATCCTTCACCCTTCTTATCGTACATACGCTTCCTGACTGCGGGGGGCTTCTCTACTCCCTGTTCTTTGGGAACAATATTCTCCTGAACAAGCGCCTGATTTACCTGGTATCCCAGCAATATCTGCCCCTGCTTCTGGGAGTGCTGCTCTCCTCGGGGGGGATGTTCCGGCTGCACACCGTGTGCGCACGCAGGTTTCCCAGAATTACGCAGGGGGTCTCCTTTGCCCTTCATCTGGGGCTGGGGGGATTATGCATTGCCTATCTGCTCTAGGCAATATCTTTGCACCGATCCAATTTTCGCTGCGGCTAAAGGAGGTGGACACCGTGCCGAAAAAGCTGGCTTCCCTGATGTTCTTTTTCATCTTTCTGCTGCTTCCCATTGCCTGTGCGGTGCGTGCGGTGATAGCCCCCGCACCTGCAAAACCCTTTGCGTGGAGTAACCCGGGCGCCTCCCTGGATCAATACCTTCAGGACCAGTACCCCTTCTCATATCCACTGAAAAAGCTGCGGGCCCGCCTGGAATATGCCGCCGGCAAAAAGGAACAGAACGGTATTTTTTATACCCATGGCAGGCTCATTGAAAATATAGTAAATCCCGCTGTTTCCTACACCAACCAGAACACGGCCGCCTTGCGCAGCTACACGGCCAGCCAGGGAATCAATGCCTTATTCCTGCTGCTCCCCACCGCCTGCGCCGTGGATCAGGAGGAGCTGCCCAGCCACTCGGTGTCCCTGTTCGATCAGCGAACCTATCTGGAGCGGGTCTCCCAGTCCCTGCCCAAAAACATCCTGTCCCTGGACGCCTATCCCACCTTGTTCTCCAACCGTTCTCAAAAGCAGTACTACAACACCGATCCCAACTTTACTCCTGTAGGCGGCTATTCTATTTATACGGCGCTTTGTTCCCGGCTGGGGATTTCTCCCCATGCCCTGACGGAGTATTCGGTGGAAAACGTAGCCTTTTCCTTTTTGGGCAGCCATTATGACACCCTGCCCTATTTCGACGTGACGGCTGATGTGCTCTCCCTGTACCGCCTGCAGGAGGGGACAGGCAGGGACGCCGCCTTTACAGTGGAGCGCACTGACGCCCACGGGAATACCACTGTTCAGGATGGCCTGTACGACTATGCCATGCTCGATTCAGAGGATCCCCTGCAGATCTACCTGGGGCAGTCCGCCCCCATCCTCACTGTCCGAAACGCCGCGGCCGCCCAGCGCACCCTGCTGCTCTTTGCGGATGACACCGCCCGCAGCTATCTGCCCTTTTTGGCCGGGCATTATTCCAGCATCACCTGGGTAAACCTCAAGGAGGCGACTCCTCAGCAGCTTCAGGAGCTCTGTGCGTCCGAGTATGATCAAACTCTCTTCTGCTATTCCATTGAAACCTATCTCGCTTCCGACGAAATCACCAATCTTAACCCCTGAGTCTGGTGATTTTCAATAAACTTTCGGCTGGGCCGTTTTCATTGTCCGGCGATTGTGATAGAATCGGAGACGATGAGGGCCGGTTTTCACAACCGGCGGGGCTCCCCTTCCCAGCGGCATGGGGAAGCCCTCATTCTGCGAAAACCGCTGGAGAAAAGAGGACTATTTCATGACCCAGCTAGAGCGTTTTGTTTCCAATTTCCCGGAAGGTGTCGATGCCGGCCTGGTAATTTCTTATCCGGCCCGTTATTATTTCACCAAGGTTTCCACCAGTAATGGTATTCTGATTATCACCAAGGAGCAGTCCTATTTTCTGACGGACGGCCGTTATATCGAGCTGTGCCGCAACAACATGAAGGGCTGCGAGGTCATCCTGATGGAGGACATCCCCTCCCAGGTTCGGGCTATCCTTCAAAAACACAATGTGAAAACCGTTGGCTGCGAGGTCAACTCCCTGACCTATACGGAGTTTATGCGCTATAAGGAGATGGTGGCCCCGGCAGTTCTCAGCGACAGCACCGCCTTTGTGGACGCCATTGACGATCAGAGAAGCGTCAAAACCGCGGATGAAATCGCCTGCCTGGAAAAGGCGCAGAATCTCACGGATGAGGCCTTCCAGTATATCCTGACAAAAATCGAGCCCGGCAGAACCGAGCGGGAAATCGCCCTGGATCTGGAGTGGTATGTGCGCACTCATGGCATCGATCGGATTGCCTTTGGCTTTATTGTAGTTTCCGGTAAGAATTCCTCCCTGCCTCACGGTGTGCCCAGCAACAAGCCCATCGAGAAGGGCGACTTCCTGACCATCGACTTTGGCGTTATGGTGGACGGCCATCCCAGCGATATGACCCGTACTGTGGGTATCGGCCATGTCTCCGAGAAGCAAAAGGAAGTTTACAACACCGTTCTGAAGGCACAGCTGGCTGCCTTTGATGTAATTAAGCCGGGCGTTATCTGCAAGGATGTGGACAAGGCCGCCCGGGATGTTATCACCGCCGCCGGGTATGGCCCCTATTTCGGCCACGGCCTGGGCCATGGGCTCTCCATTCACAAGCCCATGTTCAACAAAACCTGTGAAATCCCGCTGCAGCCGGGCATGGCGCTCTCTGTGGAGCCCGGAATCTATCTGCCCGGTGAGTTCGGCGTACGCATCGAGGACATCATGGTGTGCACCGAGGACGGCTACTATGATTTCACCAAGACCCCGAAGGAGCTGCTGATCCTGTAAGGGAAACAATACTCGCACAAAAGGACGGGGATTCCCGTCCTTTTGTGCGTTTTCCGGCTTTCACTGATTGAGTGCAAAGAACTCCCCCTTTTCTGGCCGTGCAGACCACCATTTGGAACTTGCTGCGGAGTTTTGAACTTGTTTCAAAACTCATGGAGGTGCTGTGGGATTACCGTTTCGGTAGAGCTCAGAGCACCTCCCGGCATTGAGCGGGCAGGGAGAGGAAAACTAAAAGTATAGTTTTTCTGAATTTGCATGAAATAGGGTGAATTGCACCCATGCAAATTGTCATCCAATTTCCTACCCAAAGCCCTGCCGCCGGGATGCGGATAGTTCATTCTTGGCCTAGTAGTACGGCATCCCTTATGAGAATTGAAACAAGTTTCAATTCTCCGTGGCTAATGCTGGCAGAAAAGAACCCAAAGGCCACAAAGTAGGGGGCCAGCCCCCTACTTTGATGAACCCCCGGGTTACGGCAGAACTTTCATAGACAGAACTAGAATTGACTACGGAAGTTTTGGGCTTGTTCCAAAACTTCAAAGGGACACTGAAGGACTAAGTCTAGAATCAAACTACGGGTGTCCCGGTGCCCCTAGCTTTAGAAAGTGAGGAGAGTTTACGGGTCCTCACTTTCTACCAGCCTCTACTGATTGAGTGCAAAGAACTGCCCCAAAGGGGGAGATACCCAAGAGGGGGAACGCCTCTTGGGCGAATCTTTGCCTACTTTCTGTTCGGCAGAAAGTAGGTGCCCCGCGGCACAGCGGTTTGGGTGGGGAATTGGATGATAATCTTTTTGGGAGATAAAACCACTGTTTTTGTTGCCACGGCAATATTGGATTCCCTAAATCTAAATGGAAAAGTAGGATAGTTTTCACTCATGCAGATTATCCTCCAATTCCTACCCAAAGCCCCTGCCGCCGGGATGCGGGTAGTTCATTCTTGGCCTAGTAATACAGCATCCCTTATGAGAATTGAAACAAGTTTCAATTCTCAGTAGTTATTACTAGCAGAAAAGTGCGCAAAGACTACAAAGCAAGGGGCTTTGAGTTTACCCCGCCGTTACGGTAGTTAATTAATAGACGGAAATAATAACTAAACTTGCATCAGCGGCATTAGAAAGTGAGGAGAGTTTACGGGTCCTCACTTTCTACCAGCCTCTACTGATTGAGTACAAAAAACTGCCCCAAAGGGGGAGATACCCAAGAGGGGGAACGCCTCTTGGGCGGCTCTTTCCCCCTTTTCTGGCCGTGCAGAAAAGGGGTGCCCCCGCGGCATGAGCGGGCAGGGAGAGGAAAACTAAAAGTATAGTTTTTCTGAATTGGCATGAAAAAGGTGCAAGCCGCCCATGTGAATTGTCGTCCAATTCCTTCCCCAAGCCCTGCCGGGCGGCGAAACTTTCTGATAGCAGAAAGTTACCAAAGACTACAAAGGGGAGAGAGGATTTCGATTTTCCTCTCTCCCCTTTGAAACCCCA
>JAETPU010000035.1 GCA_021771035.1 Marvinbryantia formatexigens
AGATGCATGGCAATGCCACAGTGCTTAAGATGTGCGGCAATGCCACAGTGCTTAAGATGCATCACAATTCCGCAGTGCAGGAGATGCATGGCGATTCCACAGTGCAGGAGATGCATGACAGTGCCGCAGTGCAGGAGATGCATGACAATGCCACAGTGCTTAAGATGCATCGCAATTCCGCAGTGAAGGAGATGTACGGCAGTGCCACAGTGAAGGAGATGTACGGCAATGCCATAGTGAAGGAGATGCATGACAGTGCCACAGTGCTTGAGATGTATGACAGTGCCACAGTACAGGAGATGTACGACAATGCTATGGCCAGGTGTTTCGAGAGTCTTCACATAGCGAAAATCTATGTGCCCAAAGGATCCAAGATCTTTATAGACAGAATATAAACTATGGAATATTTGGAGGTTTTGTAGATAGATGGTGAAATCAAATTTTGAAATTAAAGAAACCATACTTTCTCTTCCGAAGATGGGGCGGATGTCTACCACACCGGATTAAGCATTGTAAGTTGGTGCGGTAAAGAGCTGAAGCCGGATATCTGAGGATGGCCCGATGGCCACGAGAGAATGACAAAAGGAATCAGCCTCACTGAGGATGAATTCATAAAAATTGCCCGGGCAGGGTTAGAAAAATTAGGAGGTAAATAGGCATGCAGATTACATTTAACAGTTATGAAGAAATGATGGAATTTATGGAGAAGATGAAGGGGCAGGAAGCCTCGGAGTCTGAGCCTGCGGTTCCGGTTGCCGGAGCGGAAAAACAGGGGGGCGTTCCTTATGGGCGCCAGATTGCGCCCCATTTCCCAAATGCCAATGTGGACGCGGCCCCAGCGCCTGGCGCTCCGGTATCAGTGCCGGCACAGGACACGCCAGCCGCACCGAGCGCACCTGCGCAGACTGCAGCCCCGACCAGCCGGCATGAATATACCATGGACGAGCTGGCACGTGCGGCAATGACCGTGATGGACAAAAACGGCATGGCCCAGCTTCAGCAGCTCCTCGCAGGATATAACTGCGAAACGCTGCAACAGCTCCCGCAGGAACAGTATGGAAGCTTCGCAACAGCACTTCGGGGAATGGGGGCACAAATCTGATGGTACATGAAGAAAGAGCGCACGCCCTATTAAGTGCATCAAGCGCGCATAGATGGCTGAAATGCACGAAAAGCGCAAGGCTGGAAGAACAGTTCCCGGATACAGCTTCAGACGCTGCAAAAGAAGGGACCCTGGCGCACAAATTGGCTGAAATGAAAGTGCGGAATTACTTCAATCCCGCAGATGTCTCCAAACGTAAACTGACCTTTGCAGTCAAGAAGTTCAAAGAAGACCCCCTGTGGGACGATGAGATGCTGTTACATACGGATACCTACCTGGACTATATCCGCGATGTGTCGATTAAACTTCCAGCTGAGCCTTTCGTGGAAGCGGAGAAACGGGTAGATTTCAGCGGATATGTCCCGGAGGGATTCGGAACGGCTGACTGTATTATGGTTCAGGGAAGTACTCTTTTCGTAATTGATTTTAAGTACGGAAAAGGAGTACCAGTTTCTGCAGAGGAGAATCCACAGATGATGCTGTACGCACTAGGCGCTTACGAGGCGTGTAAGTTTCTGTATCCGGTTACGCGGATCCATCTGGGCATCGTACAGCCGCGGCTTCCGGATGGCATCACTGACTGGGAGTGCGCCCTGGAAGACCTCCTGGCGTTTGGAAGGCACGTAAAAGAGCGCGCAGCCCTTGCGTTTTCCGGAGAAGGGGAGTTCTCACCGGATGAAAAGACATGCCGGTTTTGCAGGGCGAAAAAGCAGTGCCGCGCAAGGTCGGACCATAACGTAAAACAGGCGTTTAACCTGGGGGGGATCCCGCCGTTAATTACAAATGAAGAAGCAGGGCAACGCCTTTTGGCAATGCGGGATGTGGCCTCATATCAAAGGGACCTGCAGGAGTGGGCGCTGTCCGAATGCCTGGCGGGAAATGAAGTCCCCGGCTGGAAAGCCGTGGAAGGGAGACGATCCCGCGACTGGACAGACATGGATGCCGCATTTGAGAAAATAACCAAAACTGGAATCGTGGAAGAGGAGCTGTTATGGGAGAAGAAGCCCCTAACCCTCGCACAGGTAGAAAAAATGATTGGTAAAAAGGATTTTGCAGATGCGGTTGGATCTTATGTAACCCAAAAGCCGGGAAAACCGGCACTGGTGGAAGCATCTGATAAGAGGGAAGCGATTACGAATAAAATATCCGCCAAAGAGGCGTTTCAGGAGGAGATTTGACATGGGAATTGGAGAACTGACAAACGTAACAACAGGAAAGGCAAGGCTGAGCTATGTACATTTATACAAACCATATGCTGCGGAGCCAGGGCAGGAAGAAAAATTTAGCGTGACAATCCTGATCCCGAAGACGGATACGGATACCATGGCCCGGATCAACGCGGCGATTGAAGCCGCGAAACAGAAAGGGGCTGCGGGAAAATGGAACGGCGTGTGTCCGCCAATTGTACAAACCCCGGTCCATGACGGGGATGGCGTTCGCCCGAGTGACGGAATGCCGTTCGGTGAGGAGTGTAAGGGGCACTGGGTTTTTACCGCAAGTGCAAAATTGGACCGTCCACCGGAGGTCGTAGACAAAGCGGGGAATCCGATCATTAACCAGTCCGAAGTGTACAGTGGGATGTATGGGCGTGTGAATGTAAATTTCTTCCCTTACGCATTTGGGGGGAAGAAGGGAATTGGGTGCGGCCTGGGGCCGGTCCAGAAGCTGGAAGACGGGGAGGCCCTGGGTGGCGGACATGTATCCGCCGCACAGGCTTTCGGAACACCGCAGGCGGCGCCGGGAACACCCGTACAAGCAAATGCCGTAACGCTTCCGTGGACACCGACGGCAGGCGGACAGGTCAACCCGATTACGGGGATGCCAATGTAACCAGCTTATGGGGGCGGAAGGCCCCCGATTATTTAAAAGGAGAACATACAGATGGGGCACCACCTTTCAATAGATATTGAGACAAAGAGCAGTGTTGATATTGGAAAAGCCGGAATGTACAAATACGCACAGTCTCCCGATTTTGGGGTGCTGTTGTTCGCATATAAGATGGACGATGGGCCCGTTCAGGTTGCGGACCTTGCTGCCGGTGAGACGATTCCAGACTGGGTGCTGGATGAACTGGTGGATCCGAATACAGTCAAACACGCTTACAACGCAGCGTTTGAATGGTACTGCTTGAACCGGGCGGGATATGAAACTCCGTTAGAACAGTGGCGGTGTACCATGATACACGGACTGTACTGCGGGTATACTGCAGGCCTGGAGGCGACAGGAAAGGCAATCGGACTTCCGCAGGACAAGCGGAAACTGACAACAGGCAAAGCGCTGATCCGATATTTCTGTGTACCTTGCAAACCCACGAAAACAAATGGGCACCGGACGTGGAACCTGCCGAAGCACGCGCCGGAAAAGTGGGTGCTTTTTAAGGATTACTGCAAGCAGGATGTTGTGACCGAATATGAGATTTTAAAGCGGCTGGAGCCGTACCCAGTTCCGGATGCAGAAGAGTTGTTATGGCAGATGGACATCAGGATGAACGCGTTCGGGGTCCGCGTGGATGAAGATCTCATCCAGGGAGCGCTGGCCATCCATGAAATCAGCAATGAAAACCTGACAAAAGAGGCAGTTGATGTCACCGGTCTTATGAACCCAAACAGCCCGGCGCAATTAAAAGCATGGATTGAAGGGCGCATATCAGGGGAAATCTCCGGCCTGACAAAAGAGAACGTGACGGAGCTGTTGGCCCGAAACGATATGCCGAATGATGCAAGAAGGGCGCTGGAGATTCGCCAGCAGCTCGGAAAGACCTCCATCAAAAAATATTTGGCGATGAAAGCCGCAGAAGGAGAAGGGGGGCGCGTTTGCGGACTGACCCAGTTCTACGGCGCCAACCGGACAGGGAGATGGGCAGGCCGGCTGGTACAGATGCAGAACCTTCCGCGGAATTATCTGAAGACGTTAGACGAGGCAAGGAACCTGGTAAAAGAAAAAAATTACGAAGGAGTCCGGCTGATCTACGGAAATGTTCCGGATATCCTGTCCCAGTTAATCCGGACAGCATTTATCCCATCGGAGGGGCGGAAGTTTGTGGTGGCAGATTTCTCCGCGATTGAAGCACGTGTAATTGCATGGCTGGCAGGAGAGCAGTGGGTGAATGAGGTATTTGCCACCCACGGTAAGATCTATGAGGCGACCGCATCCCAAATGTTCCACGTGCCGATCGAGAAGATCGCGAAAGGAAATCCGGAATACAGTCTGCGGCAGAAAGGGAAAGTCGCGACCCTTGCGCTCGGATACCAGGGCGGATCCAACGCGCTGATTGCAATGGGGGCTTTGGGCATGGGGTTAACGGAAGAGGAACTTCCGGATATCGTACAGAGATGGCGGGGCGCCAATCCCAGAATTCGTGATCTGTGGTACGCAGTGGAGGGGGCATCCATACAGACGGTGCTAACAGCACAGCCGCACGCAATCAACGGCCTGGTTTTTGCCCTGGAAAGTGATCTTGTATATGGACAGCATTTCCTGACCGTGCAGCTGCCAAGCGGGAGGAAACTCTTTTACCCAAAACCATTCCTACAGGAAAACCAGTTCGGGAGAGCGGCCGTCCATTATTATACGGTAGGGCAGCAGACAAGAAAATGGGAAGTCACATCTACGTACGGCGGAAAAATGACGGAAAACATTGTACAGGCAATCGCTAGGGACTGCCTTGCGGAAACATTACGGAGAATTGAGAAAAAAGGGCTGCAGGTGGTGTTCCATGTCCACGATGAGGTGATCATAGATGCACCACTGGACGTGACGGCAGATGAAATCTGCGATTTGATGGCAGAACCGATACCATGGGCGCCAGATCTGCTCCTAAAAGGCGCCGGCTTTGAAAGCAACTATTATATGAAAGATTAGAGGTTTGACGGATGCAGCATAACAGAAACTTACACATCAGTGCCGCCGGTACGAGGAAAACGAAACACTGGCCGGAAACAGAGATCCTCTGGTCCGAATTTATAGACAAGGTGAAAACCCCGGTACGGAGCACAGAGACGCTGGAAGAATACCTTTCAATGCCGAAATACCAGCAGGATGACCTGAAGGACGTTGGAGGCTTTGTAGGGGGAACGTTTGAGAACAACATCCGGAAAGCCGCTTACGTGAAGGGCAGAGACCTACTGACACTGGATATGGACAATATCCCAGCAGGTGGCACAGAAGAAGTCCTGAAACGGGTATCCGGCCTGGGGTGTGCGGCGCTGGCTTACAGCACAAGAAAACACGCGGGGTATGCACCCAGGCTTCGGGTGGTCGTCCCACTGGATGCAACTGCGTCCGCGGATGAATACGAACCCGCGGCCAGGAAGCTGGCTTCCCTGATCGGGATGGAATTCTGCGACCCGACTACCTTCGACGTGTCGAGGCTGATGTACTGGCCAAGCTGCTGCAGGGACGGGGAATATATATTTGAAGCATTCGACCGCCCATTCTGCAGTCTGTCCGGCCTTCTTCAAATGTACGGAGACTGGACCGATATTTCACAATGGCCACAAGTTCCGGGAACCGCAGCAATTGAGAAAAGACGGCTTGCAAAACAGGAAGACCCGACTACAAAACGGGGGGTCATCGGTGCGTTCTGCAGGACGTACACAATCTCACGGGCAATGGAAAAATTCATACCAGGAATGTATGAGCCTACCTCGGTGGAAGGAAGATACACCTACACAGGCGGCTCCACTGTAGGCGGGGCGGTTGTGTACGACGGGGATATGTTCCTGTATTCCCACCATGCGACAGATCCGTGCTCCGGTCTGCTCGTCAATGCATTCGACCTCGTACGGCTGCATATGCACGGCGATAAGGACCGGGAAGCGAAGGACGGGACTCCGGTGAATAAACTGCCGTCCTTCGCAGCCATGAGCCGGTTGGCAGCCGGAGACAAGGAAGTTTCCGATTTGCTGGCGAAGGAAAAGATGGAACAGGCGCGCCAGGCTTTTCGGATGGAGGAGGGCCAGGGCGTGCCGGAAGAGGACCTGTCCTGGATATCCCGGCTTACCCATGACGGAACCGGAAAGGTTGAAAAGACTATCAACAACGCGGTAATTATTTTACAGAACGACCCGCTTTTAAAAGGGAAGATTGTAACGGATGAATTCGCAAGCTGCGGCCTAATTTTGGGGAAAGTTCCCTGGGGCCCGGATTCAGAAAAGCGGAGATGGAAGGATGAGGATGATGCAGGATTCTACAACTATATGGAGCTGTTTTACGGGATCACCGGCAGGGAGAAGCTGGACAACGCGCTTTTGATCGTGAGCAGCCAGAACCGCATCAACGAGGTAAAAGAGTATTTAAAATCCTTAAAGTGGGATGGGCAGAGACGCTTGGATACGCTGCTCAATGTGTATCTGGGGGCTGAGGATAACGGATACACAAGGGCGGTCATGCGGAAGTCTTTGTGTGCAGCGGTGGCGCGCGCAGCCACCGGGGGTGTGAAATATGACTATATGCCGATCTTTACCGGGCCGCAGGGGATTGGAAAGAGTACATTCTTACGAATCCTTGGCAAAGACTGGTTCTCGGATTCTTTGACTAGTTTTGAGGGGAAGGAGGCTGCTGAGCTCATACAGGGAACCTGGATCAATGAGGTAGGCGAATTGACGGCTATGACGAAACAGGAGACCAATGCGGTCAAACAGTTCTTGAGTAAGACAGATGACATCTATCGTGCCGCCTACGGGCGCAGAACGAACAAATACCCGCGTCGCTGTGTATTTTTCGGAACCAGCAACGAAGAAGAGTTTTTAAAGGATATGACAGGAAACAGAAGGTTTTGGCCAGTAGATGTGGGCGTGCATCCTGCAAAGAAGTCCGTATGGCATGATCTGCCGCAGGAAGTGGACCAGATATGGGCGGAGGCATACACTTACTGGCTGCTGGGAGAGCCGCTGTATATGTCAAAGAAAGAGGAACAGCTGGCCGAAGAGATGCAGGAGAGCCACCGGGAGGCATCCGGCAAGGAAGGCCTGATCCGTGATTTTTTAGAGCACCCGGTTCCCGTGAATTGGGGCCAACTAAGCCTGTCGTCAAGGCGGCAGTTTTTAGCTGGCAGTCTGCGCCTTCCGGAAGGGGCAGAGTTAGTAAAGCGGGACAAAGTATGTGCCATAGAAGTATGGACAGAATGTTTTAATGGGGAAGTGCGGCTTATGAAAAAGACGGACAGCATGGAAATCAACAGCATCTTAGCATCCATAAAAGGATGGAGACGGAATAAAAATGTGAGGCGGTATGGCCCCCATGGCGCGCAAAAAGGGTTTGAGAGAGTGTAAACCTTGTTTTGTAAACAATTAAAAAAAGATGGTTTACTCTGGAAAATAGCAATGTAAACGGTGTAAACGATAAATTTTTAAAAGTTTACATATTTAGTTTGAGAGAAAACCCAGTAAATTCAAGGGTTTTATATGATATGTAAACTATGTAAACCATCTTTCTATAGTAATAAAAAAATATATAAATTAGGTATAGGGGGCACGTACCTGGCGCGCCTAAATATAAAATATATACGCGCGCGAGAACGTTTGCGGCGGAAAGGAGCAATCATGGGAGAAAGCGAAATAGAGAGAAGGCTGGTTGAGGGAATCCGGGAATTAGGGGGCAGGGCATTTAAGTGGGTAAGCCCCGGAAACGGCGGCGTGCCGGACAGGATTGTTGTCCTCCCGGGTTGCCCGGCAGTGTTTGTGGAGTTGAAAACGGCCACCGGGAAGCTGACATCCCTGCAGCGGCTGCAGCTGAAAAGATTAAGGGACATGGGGCAGGACGTGAGGGTGCTTTACGGCGAACGTGAGACAGAGTCATTTCTGGGAGAGTGTAAGGAGAAATTGAGAGATGGAGTTTAAACCGCATGGGTATCAGGCATACTGCATCAGCAAGGTCATCGAGATTAAAAAAATCGGATTATTTCTGGATATGGGGTTAGGTAAGACAGTCATGACGCTGACTGCAATCCGAGAACTGAAGTACAACAGGTTTCAGGTCAAAAAGGTTTTGGTGATCGCACCGAAGAAAGTGGCAGAGGGTACCTGGACCAGGGAAAAAGAGAAATGGGACCACACGAGGCTGCTGAGGGTATCCCCGGTGCTGGGGAGTCCGGCAAAGAGGATCCGGGCGTTAAACACGCCGGCAGATATTTATGTCATAAACCGCGAAAACGTCTGCTGGTTGGTGGATTATTACCGGAACAGCTGGCCGTTTGACATGGTGGTTATTGATGAATCCAGTAGCTTTAAAAGCCATAAGGCAAAACGCTTTAAGTCCCTGACGAGCGTACAGCCGCGTATCAACCGGATCGTGGAGCTGACGGGGACGCCGTCCCCGAACGGACTCGAGGACTTATGGGCGCAGGTGTATCTTCTGGACGGGGGTGAACGCCTGGGACGTAGATATACGCAGTTCCGTGAGCGGTATTTTGACCCAGGGGACCGGGGGCAGAACGTGATCTATAACTACAAGGCAAAGCCTGGGACCGAGGAGAGCATCCTGCAGAAGATATCAGACATCTGCATCTCCATGAAGGCGGAGGATTACCTGCAGCTGCCAGATGTGACTTACCATGAGATACCGGTAGAGCTGGACACAAAAGCGGCGAAAGCATACAGGGACCTGGAAAAGAAGATGGTCCTTGAGCTTCCGGGAGATGAAGAGGACATCAGCGTGGCTAGCGCGGCGGCGCTGAGCAATAAGCTGCTGCAGCTCGGGAACGGGGCGCTGTACGATGAGGGCCGCAACGTGCATGAGATTCACAGCTGCAAGATCGAAGCATTCCTGGAGCTGATCGAATCCCTACAGGGTAAGCCGGTACTGGTCTTTTATAATTTCCAGCATGACCGGACCCGGCTGTGGGAAGCGCTTAAGGAAACGAAGCTGCGGATCCGTGAGCTGAAGGCCACGCAGGACGAGGATGACTGGAACGCTGGCCAGATCGATATCCTTCTGACCCATCCGGCAAGCAGTGCTTACGGCCTGAACCTGCAACAAGGCGGGAATCACGTCATCTGGTTTGGCCTGACGTGGAACTACGAACTGTACACACAGGCAAACAAAAGACTGCACCGGCAAGGGCAGACGGAACGGGTGATCATCCACCACCTTGTCTGTACGGATACCAGGGATGAAGATGTGATGCGTGCACTGGGGAAGAAGGACGATGTGCAGAACTGGGTAATGGAATCACTGAAAGCAAGGATTAAGCGTATTAAGGAGGAAAATAAATGACGGGCAGGGTAAGAAAACTATTGACGGACAATTGCCCTTTTGGCGAGGCTGATAATTGTGAAGCATGCTTTTATGAAAGATATGACCCTGAAAAA
>JAETPU010000036.1 GCA_021771035.1 Marvinbryantia formatexigens
TTGAAGGCCTCATCGTAACGCGGCGGCGCTGGGTGCTTTCGTTCTTTGGTTGACATTTTTCATTACCCCTTTCCATTATACAGATTGTTTTTCTGTCCGGCAAATCGGGTATGGGGAGCACGCCATCTTTTTCACCCGCAGCAACTCCCTGTACTACCGTGCTGATGGCAGAATACCAAATTACTCGCAGACTGCTTTGGCTTGTGCCATCGCCTTTCCGGGAGCACGGTAAAGTTTGAAGATTAAAGTTACGTGATAAACTCTTTTCACCAGCGGTCCAAGCAAATGGATTTGCAATTTCAATCCTCAGAAGGCGACATAGATAAAACGACAACAGCGGTATCGTTCAGCGTGGTGCTGGCTCGTTAGGACAACATAGGGCCTTGTGCGCACAATAAAGGCTCCTTTATTTCGTGGAAAGATATTTATTGTGGGTGTGGTTCGTGGCTGTGTTTTTTATCGGGTGCGATAGTCGTCACTAAAAAGACCGCAATTTTTTATTTTATTGATAATATTTTTCTCCGTTTTTATTGACTTTTTTGCTTTTATCGCTATAATAATTATCGTAATGAGAATTAATCGTGGTTTTAGTTCTCGTTTTTGTCCGTATTTCAATATCTAAAGGAGGTCGCACATGAAAAAGTTACTTGCACTATTTTTGTCTCTTGTTTTGTTGCTCTCTGCCTGCAGTTCAGTTTCTGGTTCAGTCTCCGGTCCGGGTAACAGTCAGAGCAGTGAGGACACGGAGCCCGGCACAAAAGGCAAGCTAAGCATCCTGTACATGTCCGGTCCCTATGCGGATTCAGCTCGCGCCATGGCGGAGGAGTTCACGGAAAAGACTGGCTATGAGGTAGAAGTGAACGATGTACCCTTCGCTTCATTCCACGAGACTGCTATGCTGGACTTTGCCAGCCAGGCTGGCAGCTACGACGTAGTAGCAGTGAACCTGTCCTGGCTGGGCGAGTTCGCACCTCATCTGGAACCGCTTGATTCCTATGTTGAGGCCAGTGACATAGACACCGGAGACTTTATTCCCAGTGTGCTGGAGGCCTGCCGCTGGGATGGAGTTCTGTATGGTTTTCCAAAAGCGCCTACCCCTAATATGATGGCCTACCGTACCGACCTTATTGAAACACCTCCCACTACGTATGAAGAATATATGGAGATGGCCGCCAAGTTCAACGATCCAGCTAACGACATGTATGGAATCTCTATTCCCGGAAAGAAAGAGCAATATGCTGTGCTGTACCTAGTGCGCAGTTGGGCTATGGGGGCCGATGTGGCCGACGCTGACTGGAACGTTATCGTAGACGGCGACATCGGTCGTAAAGCCATGGAGCAGTTGGGAGAGGTAACCAAGTACTCGGATCCGGCGGGTCTGTCCTGGGGTCTGGAGGAGAGCATCAACGCTTTTATCCAAGGCAAAGCGGTTTTCTGCGAGGCCTGGCCCACTCTGGGTATCATCCAGAAAGCGGACGACCCGGAGCAATCCAAAATCGTGGGGAATTGGGCCATAGCACCCTTCCCGGAAGAAGCCACTGGCATGAAGCAGATGAGCATCTGGTGTGTGGCAGTGTCCAAATATTCTCAAAACAAGGAGGCCGCCTTTGAGTGGCTGAAGGAGTATTCAAGCCCTGAGCATCAGACGCAGTTCTATGAGGAATTTGGTGTGCTGCCCAGCTTGACCTCTTTCTGGGAACAACCGGAGGTGAAGGATTCGGTGATTGGCCCCTTGGGCGAGGGACTCAAAAAATGTTTGCCCAAGTGGCGTGTGCCTGTATCTGCCGAGTTGGACACCATCATGGCCAATGCGGTCAGTTCGTACATGTCCGGTCAGATGAGCCTGGATGAGGCCATGAGCTTTTTCAGCACGGAAATGGAAAAGGCCTTGCAGAACAACCCGCCTCCCGAGGGCAGTAAGAACACCAATGCTATCGCCATAAGCGAGGCGCTGGGCAAATAGCTGCGGGTTGCACGCGCTCCCTGTGGACCCTGCCCTGTGCTGGGTGCACGGGGAGCTTTCTTTAAAGTTGATCGGGAGGTGTATCTACATGAAGCACGGCCAACAAAGGCTACGCGCCGGGGCGGCACAAAGCCTGAGCGACCGCGTCACCACATGGCTGTTTCTGCTGCCGGCCTTGGCTGTGGTAGTAGTGGCGGTGGTAATACCATTGGGCAATTCCTTTATTCTCAGCTTTCAGAGGGTGCGCATCAATGTGCCAGACTTTGAACCCGTTTTCTTGGGGCTGGAGAACTACCGACGTATGTTCAGCGACCCGTTGTTCATCCGTAGTGTGCAGAACACGATGCTGTTCGCCTTTGTAACAGTGTTTTTTGAGTTGGTCTTGGGTGTGATGTTTGCAATGATGCTCTCGGGTGACGGGCGAGGAGCGCGCATCATGCGTTCAATCATGCTTGTCCCCATGATCATGGCGCCGGTAGCGGCCGGTACCATGTGGCGTATGATGCTGGACAAAAACACTGGTATCGTGAACTATCTGTTCACGTTGGTGGGGATGCCTGCAGTGGACTGGCTGGGCAATCCAGTGCTGGCTATGGTGTCCATCATGATGGTGGATATCTGGCGTATGACCCCTTGGTTCTCCATCCTGCTCATCTCAGGCATCAAGTCCATCCCCGGCGACACCATCGAGGCTGCCTTGGTGGACGGCGCCAACCGTTTGCAATGTTTTTGGAGGGTAGTGCTGCCGCAGATGGCGCGGGTGCTTTGCTTGGTGCTGATGTTGCGCCTGATCGATGCCTTTAAGGTTTTCGATATCGTGTTTGTAATGACAGGCGGGGGCCCGGGCATGGCTACCGAGATGCTGCCCAACTACATCTACTCTCAGGGACTGCGCTATTTCGATGCGGGTTACGCTGCGGCGCTGGCTCTGGTGTTCATCGCGGCTATGTCGGTGTTGTCCGGTGTATTCATGGCGGTGCGCAGGCGCATCGCGCAAGATTGAAGGGGGCTATAAGCAATGACGTCCCGCAAAAGAAGATTCGACGGAGTGAGCGGCACGCTCACCAATTTTCTGGGAAAGCCGACCAAGTGGGTGTGCGTGAGCCTGTTCGCATCACTGGTGGTGTTCCCACTGTACTGGTTGTTCACAAGCGCCATTAAATATGAGGCAGACTATCTGGCAAGTCCACCCGTGTTGGTGCCCACTCGGGCCACGCTGCAAAATTTTGTCACCATTTTCACCCAGGATGGAGTGGGCCGGGGGCTATACAACTCGCTGGTGGTCACGCTGGTGGCAACGGCACTGGCCGTGCTGTTCGGCAGCCTGGCTGCCTACGCCCTCACCCGGGGGGCCCTGGGGCGTAAGACCAGGGGCTTTTTCGCCTTTTGGTTTTTGCTGCAGAAAATGTATCCGGCCATCGCTACCGCTATTCCCATCTACCTAGTGATGCGCCAGTTGCGTTTGATCGATACCAAAACAGCCATGATTATCCTGAATACCAGCTTTAATTTCCCCATGGTCATCTGGCTGATGATGGGCTTTTTCCAAGAGGTGCCGAAAGCAATTGAGGAGTCTGGTATGATTGATGGGTGCAGCATGGCACGGCGCTTTTTTTTGCTGGTGCTGCCTGTCGTAAAGCCGGGGCTTATCGCATCTTCCATCCTTACTTTTGTTGGAACTTGGAATGAATTTTTGTTTGCGGCCATCCTCAGCGTGCGTAAGGCTAAGACCCTGCCTGCCATTATCGCGGGATTTATCACTGACCGCGGACTGGAATGGGGCCCCATGGCCGCCACCGGCGTCACGATTATCGTGCCGGTGTTCATTCTGGTATGGCTGCTGCAAAAAGACTTTGTGCAGGGGCTGACGCTGGGGTCGGTGAAAGGGTGAGATGAGAGATATGTACCTGCAAACGCTATTGCCTCAGCCTGTGCGCCAGGCCTTGCTACAGGACATCCAGGGCCATTTGCTGCAAGACGTGCTAGGCTTTTGGACTCCTCGCGCCTGCGACGTGGAGCACGGAGGCTATCATACACATTTTGACAGACAAGGGCGGCTGCTGAGCAACGAGAAAAACACCTGGCTACACGCGCGCCAGACCTGGCTGTTTGCCCGTGTGTATCAAGACCTTGTGTCCGATCCCTCTTGGCTTGCACTGGCCAGGCAGGGACGCGACTGGCTGGTGGGACACGCATATGCGGGGGGAGGGCGATGGAACTATCTGCTGAACGCCGAAGGACGGGTGCAGCAGGGTACCATCGCTCTGTACACCGATCTGTTTGTGCTCATGGCTCTGTGCGCCTATCTGCAGGCCAGCGGTCGGCAACAGGATCTGCCGCTGGTGGAAGCCACTTTTCAGGCAGCGGCCCAAAACCTGTGCAATGACCAGTTCCCAGACCTGTTTCCCCAGCAGTACCAGCCGGGGCGTATCAGCCACGGCAAGTATATGATTGCGCTAAATGCCTTTGCCTGTGCTGCCCCAGTGTTGG
Source organism: Marvinbryantia formatexigens (assembly GCA_021771035.1). GTDB lineage: Bacteria > Bacillota > Clostridia > Oscillospirales > Ruminococcaceae > CALXEM01. The sequence continues at coordinate 4,454 of JAETPU010000036.1, forward strand.
GCTGGAACCGATGTAAGCCACTCATTGCCTACTGCCTAGACCGTATCTTCGGAGTTCTGGCTGACCCGGTTCGCCCCACTGTATACGAGCTTCGCACCCTGCAGGGAGGCGGGGTGGATACCGAGGAGGGCCACCGACTGAACCCAGGGCATATCTTTGAAAGCATGTGGTTTGTGCTCGCGTTGCCCCCGCAGATGGTATCGCCGGACCAAAGAGATCTGGCGTTGCGCATCGTGCGTGCCACTGCTGATCAAAGCCTGGACAGGCGTTACGGAGGTGTGGTGCACATGCTGGACGACGAGGGCCATGAGGGCCGTTATGTGGACTGGGACCCCAACCGTGCCCTCAAGTGGGACGAAAAGGTATGGTGGACCCATGCCGAGGTGTTGTGTGCCCTGCTGATTCACGCGGACCAGACCGGCAGCAAGGCTTCTCTGGGTGATTTCGTGGCCCTGTATACATGGTGCAAGCGTCACTTTTGGGATGAGGAATACGGAGAATGGTACGCGGTGCTGCACCGGGACGGCAAGCCGCGAATCATGGACAAGGGCGGGCTACAAAAATCCGCTTTCCATGTGCCGCGTGCACTGTACAATTGCTGCCTGCTGCTGCAGGGAAAGCCGATTTTCGGCAAAGGAGGCGAGGTATGACATACCCCAACATTCTGTTCATTCTGGCGGACGACCTGGGCTGCTGGAGCTTGGGCTACACCGGTAACCAAGATGCCATTACTCCTCATCTGGACGGCATGGCGCGCCAAGGGATGGTAATACAGAATTTTTTCTGCGCCTCGCCAGTGTGCTCGCCGGCCCGTGCTACGCTGCTCACTGGGCGTATGCCTTCGGTACATGGCGTGCTGGACTGGCTGGATGGTGGCAATATGTCTACTGCGGGCGCATTTCCAGTGGAGTATCTGCGGGAATTCCGTGGCTATACTGACTATCTGCACGAAGTGGGCTACCAGTGCGCGCTCAGCGGAAAGTGGCACTTGGGTGACAGCATGCGCCCTCAAAAGGGCTTTGGACACTGGTACGCTCATCAGTATGGCGGCGGCAGTTACCAGGATGCACCTATGATTCGTGACGGGATACCGGTGCACGAACCGGGCTATATCACTCACGCCATTACACGCGATGCGGTAGAGTTTCTGCACCGGCGCGACCCGGCCCGCCCCTTTTACCTAAGTGTGCATTACACTGCTCCTCACACGCCCTGGCTGCAGGGCCACCCTCGGCGTTACCTGGAGCTGTACCGAGACTGTACCTTCGATAGTTGCCCGATGCTCCCACGTCACCCCTGGCAAATCGATTTCGAGGAGTTCGACCAAGATCGCTTGGCCATGCTGCGCGGCTATTTTGCCGCCACCACTGCCATGGACGAGGGCGTGGGCCAATTGCTGGACACGCTGGACGAAGAGGGTCTGGCCGGTAATACGCTGGTGGTATTCACCAGTGACAACGGCTTCAATTGCGGCCATCATGGTATCTGGGGAAAAGGTAATGGTACAAATCCCATCAATATGTATGAAAGTTCCATCAAGGTGCCATTTCTGGCACGTATGCCGGGCACGGTGCCTGCCGGCACACAACTGCAGGGACTGTACAGCGCCTATGACGTGTTTCCCACGCTACTGGACTTTGCGGGCGTGTCCCACACCGAAACACACCTGCCAGGCCACAGTTTTGCGCAGCTTCTGCGCGGCGCGCCAGAACCGCCCTCCGAGGGGGAAGACGGTCCGGGCGTGGTGGTTTATGATGAATACGGTGCGGTGCGTGCGTTGCGCGGCACACGCTGGAAATATATCCGCCGCTGGCCTACCGGGCCGGACGAACTATATGATCTTCTGGATGACCCGGACGAGTGCCAAAATCTGGTTGACAAAGCTGACAGGACGCTGGTACACTGTTTACAGAAGCGCTTGGATAACTGGTTCGCGGGCAACTGCCGTCCTCAGACCGACGGTCGTTTTGCGGGGGTCACAGGTGCGGGGCAGTTGAAGGTCCATACGGCTGTCGGGTTTGAGCCCGGTTCGTTTAACCCACAATACTCTGCTTTGCGCTGAAAGGGGAGGCATACCGCTTAGCCATGAATAATCCCAAGAGTAAAAAGATACTGCGCACCATTTACTCCATGCAGGGAGTGTCGCGCCCATGTCTGCTGAAAATGAGTCGCTACACCCCTCCCACGCTGTATCGTATCATTGACGAGCTCATGAGGGACGGTTATGTGGTGGTGTCGGGTACTGGCGAGGAGAGTGGCAAGGGCCGCCCTACCGACCTGCTTTCCCTGAATGGAGATTTGGGGCAGGTGGCGGTATTGCACATTTCTCGCACCACTTTTTCCTGTGCGGTGCTGGATTTTTCCGACAGGCTGCTGGCCTGCCGCCGTCATGTCATTGAACCAAGTCTTACCCCCGAACAATGGGTTGCTACTGTACAGGCTGATCTGGCCACCATGTGCGCTCAGCTAGGCATCGCGCCCACCAGCCTGCGTGGCGTAGGGTTGGCTGCAGTGGGACCATTGGACTACAAGGAGGGGGCCATGCTAGGACCGCTTCACTTTGCCTCGCCCCGCTGGGGGCGGGTGTCCATTAAAGCACTGGCCGAACAGGCTTTGGGTTTGCCTGTGCTGCTGGACTGCAATGCACGTGCCGCTCTAATGGGGCACTATCGACGTGATTACTATGAAAAATACCGCAACTTAGCTTATGTAACCGTAGGAACAGGCATCGGATCCGGACTGATTCTGAACCGAAAGCTGGACAGCAACTCCTCAGTAATTTTGGACGGGCTGGCTCACATGATTATCGATGTGGATGGCCGCAAGTGTACCTGTGGGGAATACGGATGCCTGGAGGCATACGTTTCTACGCACGCTATTGTGGGTCAGTGCGTACAGGCGATGCGGCGGGGCTGTTTCAGCAGTATGGGAGCTTATCTGGATGAATTGCACTTTTCCCATGTGTGTCAAGCGGCGCAGGAAGGTGATGCGCTGGCGCAGGAACAGTTGCAGCAGGCGGCGACCATTCTGGCAAAAGGTATCGTGAATTATTTGCGTATGGTGAGCCTAGAAGCGGTCATCTTGGGCGGCAGCCTTATTGAACAGCTGCCTGCCTTTTTCGACACGGTATGCGATCTAGTGTCGGCCAAGGAACTAGGTGTGGCGTTGTATAAGGCCCAGGATGAGGATGCCAGCATCCTGCATGGCATTGCTGGTGAGGTGATATTACAGCAGCTATGAACAGTCCCGAGGATTCGCTAATGTGCGGATTCTTAAAACACACGCGCTTGTTCAACGTACAGAACAGGCGCGTGTGTTTTCATGAACATTTTTAAGATTTGGAAAATATTTGCATTATTTAAATATGTCTGTCCAAAAATTGAATGAAAGCGGCAGCGCCGGTGTGAGACATACCGGCGCTGCCGCTTTTGTGTTGGTAATGCCAAATGTTTTCGTTGGTATCGTAGAATAGCGGGTTTGGAGCTGGCTATTGAGCACAGCTGACGGTATGCTTTGTGTCAGAAACCCAAAAGGAGTGGTCAATATGGCAAGCATCCGCAAGCGCGGGGAAAACAGTTATCTGCTGGTGGTATCCCGGGGATATGATTACCAAGGCAAGCGGCTGAAGCCGGCACAAAAGACAGTGCATCCGCCGAAGGGGCTGACGGCAAAACAGACGGAGAAATGGCTCAATGAACAGGCGGTCCTTTACGAACGGGAGGTGAAGCGAACGCCCGGTGAGCCTGTGAATCGGAGCATCACGCTGGCAAAATACATCGACATCTGGCTGGAGCAGGTGGCGCCAAAGAAACTGGCGGCCAGCACACTGGTGCGGGATAAGCAGGATATCCG
>JAETPU010000012.1 GCA_021771035.1 Marvinbryantia formatexigens
ATTGTTGAAAACTTGGAAGGTTTACTGGTTTGGAGTAAGCTTGCTGGAGAGAATCTTGTTCTTTCCCAGCCAAGTAAGTAATTTAGGGGGTGAGGGTCTGGGAGAGGGGGAAAGCGGAAAACCTCCCCGGCCTGCCAGCCGGAGAGGTTCTAAAAAAGGGCGCACTACCCCCTTGTATCTTGAGGGCTTAAAAGTGACCCATTTGGGGCTTTCGTCAATCTATCTATATAACTGCCAGAAACTTTTACACTTCCGACAACGAAAAAAAGAGTGGTAAACGCAAAAAAGCGGAGTTCCCAGCCTGAAAAATCAGGCGGAAACCCCGCGTCTGCTCACGAAAAGCCTTTAAATTTCCATTTTGCGGAAAAGGCATCTATGGAAAATCACTTTGGATTTTGCGCTCTAAAAAGCCCGTAAACCCGCATGAATACTAAGAAAAATGGGCCGGTCATCTATTATGACCGGCCCATATGGCGGAGAAGGAGGGATTCGAACCCTCGATGAGCTATTAACCCATACACGAGTTCCAGTCGTGCGCCATAAACCAAGCTAGGCGACTTCTCCATTTGTGTTCCTCAATCGGAACAAATACGATTATACTATCTTCTGGATGAAATGTCAACAATAAATTTCAAAAAATTCCTTTTCCCGGCTGCGGGGAATTCTGCTTGCGAATCCCCCGCAGATCCTCCGGTTCATGAGTTCTCAGTCAGTCGTGTCAATTCAGCCAGAATCCTCTGATAGGCAGTGGAATTAAAGTGAAGGCCGTCTCCGGCATCATATTGGCTGGCAAGGGCGTTGTTATTGTTTTTTAAAGCGTCGGAAAAATCCAAAAATACATAGCCCTCCTGCTGGGCATACTCCTTTAAAAGCGCGTTAAAGGCATCGATTCTGCGATTGGACATCTTGGGTACATTGAGCTCCTGTGCTGAGGATACAGGCAAAATAGCCTGAATATAGATCTTGCTTTGGGGCGAGCTCTTTTTCACAATGGAAACTAAATTGCGGTATTCCTCTAAAAAGGTAGTTTCATCCAAGGAGGGCAGGCCGTTGATTCCAAATGCCAGCAGCACATTTTGAGGCTTGGAAATGGCCAGCGCCTGACCGATGGTTTTAAGCCGCCCATCTCCCATATCGATAAAGGCCTGCTGCTGAATGGTCTGCTGGTTGCTGCCGTCCACCGCATACACCCTGTCCTCAGGCAAATAGCCGTAAGTGGACAGACCATGAGTACGGGAATCCCCGATAAAGATCGTTCGTTCCAGAAAAAATCCTGCAGCAGAAGTTGTACCGGAATTCTCAGAAGAGCTTGCCTGCTCATCTTGTGAGGAGGCCTCAGCGGCCTGAGGCTGGGCCAGTGAAATGGTACCTCCGCTCATCCAGAAAACTAACGCGCCTATCGCGGCCATACAAAACAGACATAAAAACGGAAGCGCTATATGCGCCTTGGAGGATTGTTTGACTTGCTTCACAACACTTCATTCCTTTTTTGAGTTTCAATCACACGCTACACGAAGGCCCCTGCACACGGAGGGAGTTCGCAGTTTGCCTTTGCTGCACACCGGGCCGGGGATTTTTACAGGAGAACCTTCTCGGGTAATTTTCACAAAGCCGGGCTCTGTATCAGGATACCAGATAAACGAAATCAAATTGTGACGGATTCGTTTTGAGCCTGTGAACATCTCCCCAGGATCTCCGTTACAGAATTTGCCGGTACATCCATTTTCCCCGGTACAGGCGAACCACAAACAGGATGGCACGGAACACCCAGTCGATACTCATGGCCACCCAAACGCCCAACACACCCATATTCAGCCACTGCCCCAAAATATAACTGAAGCCGATTCTGAAGATCCACATGGAGAAGATGGAAGTCAGCATGGTAAAACGCACATCATTGGCGGCGCGCAGTCCATTGGGGATCGTGAACGCTGCCGGCCAAATTACGGCACAGGCAAAGCAGTGGAAGACAATCAGCTCTATGGCCATCCGGCTGGTCTCAGGCGAGAGCTGATAAATACCAATCAGGAAGGTGCTGGAGATTAAAATCAAGAGGTTCAGGGCCGCCATACACAGGTAGGTCAAGCCTGTAAGCCTCACTGTGTACCGCTTGGCCTGCTCGAAATCGTTTGCACCCACACACTGCCCCACCACGGTAATCATGGCAAGCCCAATAGCGGATCCGGGAATAATCGCCATACAGGCCAGGTTATTGGCCACCGCATTGGCTGCAATAGCGGCGGTTCCAAAGGTAGCAATCAAGCCCTGGACCAGGATTTTGCCAACCTGGAACATCCCATTTTCCAGCCCGTTGGGAACGCCGATACGCAGGATATTCTTAATCATCCCCATATGGATTTCAGGATGAAACATCCTTTCAATATAGATGGGAAGTTCCCGGTTGCGCAGCAGTAGCATCATAATAACCGCGCCTAAAATACGAGAAACCAAAGTGGCGGTTGCGGCGCCTGCCACACCCATATGGGCGCCGAAAATTAAAATGGCGTTGCCCACTACATTGACCAGGTTCATCAAGGCCGAGGTATACATGGAGATTTTGGAATTTCCCATGGAGCGGAACAGCGCCGCGCCGGAGTTATAGACTGCTAAAAACGGATAGGACAACGCGGATAGTAAAAAATAGATCTGCGCATTCTGCATGACGTCATCAGAAATTTGCCCAAAAATCAGCCGAAGCAATCCATTTCGGGTGACTAAAGAGAGGATCATAATCCCCGCAGAGAGCGCCAAAGTGGCATAAACCAGCTGCTTTGCCGCAATTCGGGCGTTATTCTCTTCCCTGCGCCCCAGATACTGGCTTGCCACAACCGCGCCGCCGGTTGCAAGCGCAGAAAACACATTAATCAGTAGAATATTGATGGAATCCACCAGAGAGATTCCCGAAACTGCCGCCTCTCCCACACTGGCAACCATCATAGTATCCGCCATACCGATGGTAACCGCGAGTACCTGTTCTATTACCAGAGGGATAATCAGACGGGTCAGTTGCTTACGTGAAAACATCATAAACAGTCCTGCCCTCCTCTTCATATCTTTTTATATTGCACCATTTTGATGCGTATGGCAAGTGTATGGGCCGGTTTTTTTCTTTTTTTCTTCATATTTTGACTCTTTCCCCCATTTTCATCCTAATTTTTGTTTATATTTTCTCGCCTGTACCAGCCCTGGTGACTGCCCTGCGGGAGAATATGATAAATTTTTTTCCAATGGCTCTTGACTATCATAGTAAATAGCGCTATAATAAATAGCGTCACTTGGAGGCGTAGCTCAGCTGGTCAGAGTGCCTGCTTCACACGCAGGAGGTCGTGGGTTCGAGCCCCGCCGCGTCCACCACAACAAAAAAATCCGAACTCTTGTACAAGAGTTCGGATTTTTGTTTTATCCATTCCTATATCAGTCCTGCCTGGTCAACAAGTTTCCCCGGCTTTGGGTGCTATCTGGAGCGAGTGAACCCCAAAAACGCTGCCCTTCCCTTCGCCGAGCACAGGCATTCTTCGGGCTGTCTCCGGTGGCGGCTTATACCTGACTGAGTTCCAGCAACGTCTCGCCGATATCCTGATTGATACAGAGAGCGCGTTCTTTAATATTGCCTGGACATTCCGCCTGCGCGACGTTAATGCAGGCGTACACTGCCTTGGAATTCTGCGCCGTCATCTGCCAGAAGGGAACCTTAATGATGCCCGGGGTGTTGTATCCAACGCCAAGTTCCAGAAACAGCAGCCGCCTGTCCGTTTTACTTCGCAGGAAATTTTCATAGCGCTGGGCCGCCCTATGCCATCCTTCGTCCTCCACAAACCGGTTGTCCGAGCGCACATTCATTGTCATAGGCCTCCCGCAGTACGGGCATACCGGCAGCAGTTCTGACGGGACCCGCATATTCTTCTGCCGTTTTACCATGGCATCAATCAATTCCTCATTGTCAAAGGTCACCTGGCGGCAGGGCTGGGAGCATTGCAGAAGGCCGTAATCGCCCTGCGTGTAAAACAGCCGTTTTTTATCAAAGCCCGCCTTTTGAAAGCAGTGATCCACATTGGTAGTGATGACAAAATAGTCCTTATCCTGTACCAGAGCAAGCAATTGGCGGTAAACCGGCTTCGGGGGATTCTGGTACCGGTTGACTGCAATATACCGGCTCCAATACGCCCAATACTCCTGCGGTGTGTTGTAGGGATAAAACCCCCCTGTATACATATCGTGAAAGCCATATGTTTCTTCAAAATCGCTGAAATACCGCCGGAACCTCTGCGCATCATATGTAAATCCGGCAGAGGCGGACAGTCCCGCTCCTGCGCCGATTACAATGGCGTCTGCAGAGCCGATCGCTTCCTTCAGGCGGTCAATCTGCCCGCAGGAGCTTTTGGTAGATTTGATAGTCCCGATCTTTGAACACATTGAATATCACCTTGATTCTCCTTTGTTCCTTCGCCAGAAACTCCCTTACCGTGTGTACGGCGATTTCGGCTGCACAATCGTTTGGAAAATGAAACTCCCCGGTAGAAATACAGCAGAAGGCCACGCTGCCGATTGAGTATTGCTGCGCCAATTCCAGACACGAACGATAGCAGCAGGCCAGTTGTTTTCTATCCTCTCCTGTAACCCGGCCATGAACGAGCGGGCCCACCGTATGCAGGATATACCGGCTTGGCAGATTAAATGCCGGTGTAATTTTAGCGCGGCCCGTGGGCTCCTCCCGCCCCTGCCGGATTATCAGGCGCGCGCAGGCATCCCGCAGCTGTACCCCCGCAAAGGTGTGGATGGCATTGTCAACACAGCCGTGATTGGGATAAAAACAGCCGAGAAGCTGTGAGTTGGCGGCATTGACGATGGCGTCGCACCGGAGTGTCGTAATGTCCCCCTGCCAGAGATAGAGATTGTCCGTTTGGGGCGTTAAATCCTCCAGCAGCGTGATCCCCTTCAGCGCGGTTTCCTGCTGCAAATACTCATCCTGTATTTGTAAAAACTCCTCTGATACAGGCCGCGGCATACGGATATTAAACAGTGTCCGCAGGAGCCTTTTTTGTTGGTCTGTGTCCGCCGGAATTTGCATATTCGCACAATCCCGCCGCTCCGAAAGCAATGTTTGGATTAAGAAAATTCGTCTCTGTGCCTGGTTCATTTGCCGCCTCGCTTTTGCACCGCCCCATCCGGGCTGTATTCATCATAGCCGATACCGTGCAGGCACTGTTCCTGCCGGATGCGATAGGATTTCCCTGTATGGTACATCCCTGCTGACAGCTGGCCTGACAGTTTCCGCAGCCGTTACAGCGGTGGGGAATCCCTATAGCCTTTCCCGGTGACAGTACCTGCTCCAAGCGTTGATACCATAAAAGGAGTAGTGCTGAGAGGAACGTATCGGATTCCAGCATCTTTCTTCTCAAGCCCAATCCCGATTTTTCGCGTGTCATATGGATAGATATTGGGCATTCATTGGGCTTTTTGCTCTCTGTACCTTTTATTGTACCGTCTTTTTTTTCCAGTGCAAGTACGCACTTTTTTCTTACTCAGTTACCCTTTGGTAACTAGGCTGTATTTTACGCGCCCGAAGAGCACCGAGGCGGCTTGCCGGTGAAAAAACAGGATGGTACAGTATAAATCAGAGTATAGCATTCTCGTTCGAACGATTGGGAAAACGGAGGGACCGCGGATGCTGAGAAAAGAGGAGACGCCGGCCGGCCCGGCGGCAATCACCGTACGGCTCATCGGAAGTAAATGGAAACTGCTGTCCCGGTCATAGGTATTCCGGCTCCTGCATTCCGAACGTCTGAAGAACTCGCCTGTTCCCATTACGATGGCACCGCCAAGGAGCTTCACCGTTATGACGAAAAGCCCAATTTGTGCGGCTGCGGATAAGTTCTGGATTCATGATTTTTAAGAAAGCCGTTATAGACAAAAGCTCCGAATGCTGCAAGCTGCGCTTTCGGGGTTTTTCTTCAAAATCAGTTGGTATCATCTCCGATATGCTCCGCACCATCGCACGGTGTACGATGCTAATTGTATTATCCCGTGATTTCTGGAAGTATCCTGTCATTGTTCTCTCCCAACATTGACAAAATGCTCCGATTATCCTATGGTAAACCTACTTTTAAGCGCCCAGTGCATTTCCAAACGGGCGTGCCCCTGTTTCTATCAGGTCAAAACCATACACAAGGAGTTGTTGTGCTTGAACTACGAGGCGATTAAAAAGGTTCATGTTGTCTTTAAAACCCATTTGGACATCGGATTCACGGATCTGGCCCAGAATGTGCTGGATCGCTATGTCAACGAGCATATTCCCCACGCGGTGGAGCTTGCCTTTCAGATGAACACCCCTGACGATAAGAAATTTATCTGGACGGTTGGCTCTTTTCTGCTGGACTACTACGCTAAAACCGCGTCTCCCCAGGCTGTTCAAAGGATGTGCGAGGCTATCAAACTGGGATATTTCCGTTGGCATGCCCTTGCCTGTACCACCCACACTGAGCTGATGAGCCGCAGGCTCTTCGAGTACGATCTGCAGATCAGCCGGAAGCTGGATCGGCAGTTCGGCACCAAAACGACGGTTGCGAAGATGACCGACGTGCCCGGGCACACGATTGCCATACTGGAACCGATGGCGGACGCCGGCATTCAATACCTGCATATCGGGGTGAATCCCGCCTGTATGGTGCCGCAGGTACCAGAGGTTTTTCGCTGGAGGCACAACGGCCGGGAACTGGTAGTCCACTATTCCGGCGGCTATGGCGCCCCGCTGTCCATTGAGGGCTTTGATGAGGCCATCGAGTTTGCCCACACCGGGGATAATATGGGCCCGCAGGACGCCCAGCAGGTACTGGATGAGCTGGCGCGTATCCAGGCGCTGTACCCCAACGCCCAGGTACAGGCCTCCACCCTGGATGACTTTGCTTCAAGTCTATTAAAAATCAAAGACCGCCTGCCCATTGTTGAGGAGGAAATCGGCGACACCTGGATTCACGGAGTGGGCTCCGATCCCTGGAAGGTGTCCCGCTTTCAGGAACTGCTGCACCTGATGGACCGCTGGCTGGCCGAGGGGCTTATCACGCAGGACAGCGAGGCTTACGATCATTTTATGATGAACCTGATGCTGGTGGCAGAGCACACCTGGGGGCTTAATTTTGAGGTCTTCTTAGCCGATTACATCAACTGGAGAAAAACGGATTTTCAAAAGGCAAGAATCGCGGACCGTACCACTCTGGATTTTGTCAATCCCAGAGACAGCCATATCCGGGCGATGATTGAGGGCGTTGCCAAGAGAAGGAAACAAGTTCCATTTGAGGGCTCCTACCGGTATTATGAAAGTTCCTTCGCCGAACAGCGGGAATATCTATACCGTGCATTACAAAAATTGCCGCTCCCACTGAAGGAAGAGGCTGAAAGCGCTATGGACGCCCTTTCTCCGCACCATACCCAGCTGAAAAGCGGTACCTCTATCCTTCCCGGGGCTCATACTGTGATCCAGGGCTGGAAGGTTGGGTTTGATGGCCACGGCGCCATTCATTTTCTGGAGAAAAACGGGCATTCCTGGGTACGTAAAGGCGAGCTCGGGCGGCTTCAGTATGAAATTTTCGATGCCATGAACTGTCAGGAGGCCTACCACCGGTATGCCAGAGGGCTGATTCAGAACGCCGACTGGGCGGATTCCGATCTCTCCAAGCCGGGCCTTCAGTCTGTAGAGGAGCTCCGCCAGACCTGCTACGACTTTTACGTCAGCTCAATCCAGAGAGAAAACAATACCGTTGTCGTGACCCTGTGCGGCGACGAAGAGGCCTGCGAGAGCTTCGGCTGCCCGCGCCAGGCTCAGATTATTTACACCTTTGAGCCGCAGCGCATACTCTGCCGCCTGCAGTGGTTCCAAAAGGACGCCAACAAAATTCCGGAGGCCTTATGGTTTAAATTCCAGTTTGATGTGGACGATCCCTTCTGCTGGACCCTGAATAAGATGGGACAGCCTGTATCCCCGCTCCACATCGTGCGCGGCGGAAACCGCAAACAGCACTGCGTCCAGGAGCTCAACTACCGGGGAGCGGACGGCGAAATTCGCCTTATCCCCTATCATTCCCCCTTAGTAAGCGTAGGCGCAAGGAACCTATACACCATGGATCACAAGGTGGACCCGCTGGAAAACGGCTTCTATTTCAACCTGTTTAATAACCGCTGGGGTACCAATTTCCCCATGTGGTGCGAGGATGCGTGTTCCTTCACCTATGAAATCCGCCTTGCCGGCAACTGTGTAAAGCCGCTGTAACCTGCTTTCCTCCGGCTGCCATAAGAACGCTGTCGCCACCGGCCCTTTAAGCGCCAAGTTTCGGTATGTATCGAAACGCGATAAGATGTCTTTCTGATGCAGCACACACCCTTGCGCCCGGTATAGGGCATTGTTTTGCCGCCGGATCGTTTTATTTGTTTGAATCCTGCCGGCATGGCCATGGTTCCCAATACAGCAGAAACAGCTCCCCGATCGTTCCGTTCGGTTTGTCTCCTGAACTCGAACCCATCGGGGAGTTTTTTGCCGCCATCTATACTCTTTTATTCCCGCCTACAGCTGCCAAGTGAATAGCAAAAAGGCCGTCCTGCCTTGATTGGCAGACGGCCTTTTTGAATCATTGAAACAGTCTCAGGCAGTGAACTCCGGGGTTTCCCCTCCAAGAGCCTGGGCGATGTTCAGCGTATGATCCAGCATACGCTCGATATCTGTAAGCATCTCCGTGTAGATAACGCACACCTCTGTTGTGCAGCTGCCTTCCTTGAGCGCCTCGATCTGGTTGTTGCGGAACTTGATTTTCAGTTCGTCGGTCTTGGCCTCCAGGTCATGCACCTCCTGGAGCATCCCAGTGCGGTCGCCTTCCTCCAGAATGGAAATCCGGTTGAGCGCGCGCAGGGTGATGTCCGCAAGCTCCCTAAGCTCATTTTGAGCCCGCTCAGAGAGCTGCATATGTTTTTCCTGAAACATCCGTACATATTCCGCCATATTGGTGGCATGGTCGCCAATACGCTCAATATTGCCGCTGATATCAAACAGGGCGCTGATGGTAGCGGAGTCCGCATCAGACATGGCAAAGGACGACTGCTGGGAAATGTAGCGGGTGATCTCCGTGTTCAGGTAATCCAGATACTCCTCGTTGCGGTTTACCTTGTCCAAATCCGTGTCGGTGCCATTGAGCAGCGTTTCAAAGGACTGCGCCACATTGTCCCGGGCAATATGGAGCATCCGCTCCTCCTCATGGCGCAGGGAGTCGATTACAATCGCGGTGGAACCCACATTATGTTCGTTGGCAAACGCCAGGTGCATCTCCTGATCCTCAGACTTTTCAGAGGCTTTGACAGGCAGAATTTTCTGGGCCAGCTTCGCCAGCAGGTTGCCGAAGGGGAACAGCAGCAGCGTTGTAACCACGTTAAAGATGGTGTGGATGTTGGCCAGCTGCGCCGGGGTGTTATTGGGTGTAAGCGCCGCAATCCAGTCGGTAAAGGGCAGCAACATACACACTCCCACAAAGACGACGGTTCCAATCACATTGAACAGAAGATGGATAATGGTGGTGCGCTTGGCGTTTCTGTTGGTGCCCACAGAGGCAATCAACGCCGTGATGCAGGTGCCGATATTTTGGCCAAACAATACAAACACAGCGCTGTCAATCCCAATCAGGCCTCCGGCAGCCAGTGTCTGCAGAATACCAATAGAAGCGGAGGAACTCTGAATCACCGCCGTGAACAGCGCTCCCGCCAGAATTCCCAACAGCGGATTTTTAAACTGGGTCATCAGCTGGATAAATGCCTGGGATTCCCGAAGCGGCTCCATCGCGGTGCCCATCAGATCCATACCCAGGAACAAAATTCCCAAACCGGCAATAATCTGTCCGGCGCACTGAACCTTTTTCCCTTTTAAGAAGGTGATCAGCGCAACACCGATAAACGCAATCATCGGCGCGATGACGCCCACATCCAGGGCAATCAGCTGGCCTGTGATGGTAGTACCGATGTTGGCGCCCATAATAACGCCCACCGCCTGGTTGAGGGTCATCAAACCAGAATTAACAAAACCCACCGTCATTACGGTAGTGGCCGAGGAGCTCTGCACCGCCGCTGTAATCAGCGCACCGACCAAAACTCCCAAAAGGCGGTTGCTGGTGAGCTTCTCCAAAATCCCCTTAAGACGGTTACCGGCGGCAACTTCCAGGCCGGTACTCATCATATGCATACCATACAGGAAAAGTGCAAGGCCGCCAAACAGCATAAACACATTTGATAGTTGCATAATACCCTTTATCCTCCCACTGTCTCTATATTCCCACTTTGAAACAGGCATCCCCAGGGCGGGGCTTGTCCTCCCAACGGGATCCAGTTCTGCCGTACCGGCGCCAGAAAAACCAGATACAGCTTCCGTCTGGATAGGCGCCGGCCAAACCGTATCAGCCCCAAAACAGCCAGAAAAATAGCCGTCCTTGCCGGTGATAAGGTGTTCCGAAACTCCTGCGCCTCCCCTGGGCGGTGCAGTGAAATAATTGAAACGCCGGATTGGGCAAAGACAGCTTCCTCGGCCAAATTGGAGACCGAAGCCACGCCAAACAGACAAAAGAAAAAAGCAAGGACAAGGACGAAAGAAAACCACGTTTTCTTCGCCCGAACCCGCCGTCTGGGACAGCGCTCCTTGTCCATGCTTCATCCCTCCCATAACTGGGAATCCTTGAAATTCATCTCAATGTACGTTTTCAAAAGAAAATCGAACTTTAATTTCATTTTACCCAATTCTTACCCAATGCGCAATCCCTCTGCTAAAAAACGTCTTTTTCACCAGAATGACGTCCACACGTTCTGCTTTCTCTGTCCGAAATATTCGAACTTTTAAATTTTTTAGGGCAGTGAATATAGTCTATTGCGGTTAATACCAAAAAAATACCCGCGCCGAAAAAGCTTCCAGCTTCTCTGGCGTCCAATCTGCTTTTATTAATTAAGGAAGCATAAACATACACCCTGCTCATGTATATGCGATGCAACCCTTTTTTGTTTCGTTCGCCCGAGGAATGTTGAAAACTCAAAAGATGGCGTCAAAAAGTTGTTGAAAACCGTTGATTTCAATAAACTTCCCTCTATTGTGCGCCAAGAGATCCCCCACTGCTTCCGTGCAGTTTATAGCAGCTCCGCGGAGAATAAGCATACACACCACCCGCCTAAAGTTCCACGGACTAAAATTTGATTTTCCCTTTATTTAAGCCATTTGTTTCAAACAGATGTTCTTTGCGTTCTTTGATTTTTCCCGATTTTGTACTTTTTTCATTGGGTTTTAATCCGGCGAATATAAGCGCTTGAAACTTGCCGTTCTTTAGGCTTATACTAAGACACGCACGTGTTGAAAATCGTGTAGAAAAACGTTGAAATCTATTGAAAAGTTGAGGTCGAGGTGTGTTTATGCTAACTTTACTGAAGGAAACGTATCAACATCCGGAACTGGGCAGTTACGTAGGTTACGGAATTCGGGCAGTGGACCAAGAAGAAACTAAGGTGTTTCGCGATCTTTCAACAGACCGGGAAGCCGTTCTCTCCCTGATTGCTCTGCTGGAGAGAAACAAAGCCTCCATCCTTCATCTTGAGGAGATCATCCTCTGTGACGCCTTAGGCGTCCTGCTTTAATGCCGGGGAAGTTTGAGGCAATGCGGCCCGCCGAAAACTTCCCTTTACCGGCTGTCTGCGCCGGGTTTTCCTGTCTGCCTGTCCCGATTTTGGGATCTTAGGTTCTCATCGAAAATCCGGCTTTTTTACGTCAAAAAACAGAAAGGACTCGTATTCTCCCTCTTTTCCGTTCTTACACACACCATTCCCACTTTTTTTACAAAAATTGTCTTACTTAAAAACGGGAAACCCCAGATAGCTTTTCTGAATGCCCTTCGCATCCTGCCGGTACGGTTCGCCCAGGAAGGCGGCATAAACCGGGCCTTACAAGGCTGGAACTACGAAAATCCCGCCGGGCATATTTTTCTGTCAAAACCCGGCTTTTCCTCTTTTCTAAGGCCCCGCTTCATGCTATAATAACCTCACAGCCGTAGCCAAATCAAAGATTTGGACGTCTGTGAGAACATTGAAGCAGTTTGGAAGGAAAGCTTCGCTTTCGTTTTTATGCTATAATAACCTCACAGCCGTAGCCAAAACAGAGCATTTGGACTGCGCAGTTCGGAATGGAATTCCGAACTGCAGAGAGAACATTGAAGCAGTTTGGAAGGAAAGCTCCGCTTTCTGACTGATGCTTCGGCGAGGTTACAATGCGGCCGTATGCACTGCTGGCATTTTGGCTGTTTTGATCCGTTGGGAAGACCGTAAAAACTTTCCCGGAAGCGGCGCTGCGCTTGTTCACCAATCCGAGATATTCTCAGATTGCAGCCAGGGGTTTTGGCCCTGACTGTCCGAACCGCTTTGTCGTAATCAGGATAGGCAGGACGATCCCTATTCCAGCAGTAGCCTAAAGGCGTCCGTTTTAAGGTGCCCTGCCGCCGGGAAACGGCATTGCAGCCGCCTGTATGTTTCAGAGTTATTCCAATACTATTTGATTCTGCCCCTGGTGCGGCACTGCCGCCGGGGATTCAATGAGGTGAGCCTATGGAGTCCATTTCTTATCTTTGGCATGACCGTAAGCGTCATTTGGGCCTTCCCCTTAGCTTTACCCGGTATTCCCTTTCTGAGGATCGTCTTTTCTTGGAGACAGGGCTGCTCAACATGAAGCAGGATGAGATACTCCTGTACCGTGTGCGGGATATCAGCCTGTCTATCTCTTTGGGACAGAGGATTTTCGGCGTGGGAAGCATTAAGATTCTCTCCTCCGATCAGACCCTTCCCACATTGGAACTGAAAAATATTAAAAATCCGCGGGAAGTCAAGGAATTAATCCATCGCCAGGTGGAAGAATTAAAACTAGCCCGTCATATGCGGGTGGGTGAGTTGATCGACGGTGTTGTGGATTCCGATGATGCCGGCATACAGCAGCCCTCTGAATCCGAGAACTGGGAGGAATAGCCTTGGCGAACACGAAAAAAGGCAGTTATGTAGCGCCTATTGTTGTAACCGTTCTGCTGGTCGTCTATTTTTGCCTTCTCATGGGCGTTTGTTTCATTCCCTTTTTCCCAATCGGGGTAAAAATCGGCGCAGCAGTTATTATTCTCCCTTTGATCGGAGTTTCAATCTTTGTTCTTTGGGAGCGTGTGAAAGAATTAAGGAGTGGTGAGCTGAATGATCTTAGTAAATACTGATTACATCTCCGGCAAAGAACTGGAAACCCTGGGCCTGGTAAAAGGCAGCACCATCCAATCCAAAAACCTGGGACGCGACATTACCCAGAGCTTTAAAACCCTGGTTGGGGGCGAGCTCAAGGCCTACACCGAAATGATGAACGACGCCAGGGCGCTGGCCACCAAACGTATGGTGGAGGAAGCCGAGCAGATGGGCGCCGATGGGATTGTTAATATCCGGTATGCTTCCGCCGCAGTGATGCAGGGCGCGGCAGAGGTTATGGCATACGGAACAGCTGTCCGGTTCCGCTAATCTGATACTGCCGGGAGGCCTGGAAAAACCAGGCCTCCTTTTATTTTTGTAAACGAAGGCGTTACCAGGACAGGTTTCCAGGTCAGCCTATCACCCCGTCAAACCATATGGCACATTAAAAAGGTTATAGAATCCCCAAAAACCGGAGAACTTATCAGCGAGCACACTGTCTCCATTGGGGGATTGGCTTGCATTGGGGCTATTTTCGAAACGCTTTCTTGCAGTCGGGCACCCGGGTGACGCTCTCCAGTGGGAACGAATCACGCCGAAACTCCCGGCAGTTTACAGGTGTACCTCATGGGCTTTCATAGGAGCAAGGCCTTTTCAGCGTTGGCTGGAGGCCTCGGTGAGCGCTGAAAAATCTATCTGGGATACCCTGTGGGATATAGTGGTGGAGTCATCACCTCTCAGTGATGCTGAATTTGTACGGTTCGCTCATCTCAGGTTTATAGTGAAAGCCATATGTAACCTGTGGTTTGCACAGGCCCCCCGCACGGGGCAGATACCGGCTCAACCTCTCAAAATGCACCGGACAGCGTCACCGCATCACCCGCCCCATAACCCGTAAACGGGTTCTATCCGATACCGGCAGTTTTTTTGCAATGAACCGTACATACTGTTCGGTATGCTTTTGCTAACCCCGGCAGATCCGGGGGTTCTTTTTGCTTAGTCATAATCTCCGGCTAAGCCGGAAGCTTGAGGAGGGCTTCTATCAGGGCCTGGTACTGGCAAGCGTCAATTTGTTTCACTTACAGCGAAAGCCCTTTCGCGGAGTACCTCCCCCCGTCCAGCCGGAAATTCCCCTCACCAGCGAGAAGCCCCTCCGGCCTTAATGGAAAGGGCCGGAGGGGCTTTTGTATCCTCTTCCATACCTTGGGCACGAAAAAGCCAGGCTGCAAATCCGCCCGGCCGGGTCCGGAACCTGCCACCAAAGGCGTAAGAACACGAGTATGGCGACTCCGCAGGAAAAGCCGCCGCAGGGCCATCTTCCACGGCCGAACCACCCGCTGCGGTTCTCGCGCCTCCAATACGCCGCTGCCCAGGATGAATTCCCGGGAGGGGCAGTTCCGGCCCTGAGAGCGGCCGAATCCTGGGCTTACACCGCGACCGCTTCTGCACTCTCCCTACGGCAGCAGGCCATTATCAAAGCTGGGCATCGTATCGCTCAGCCCCAATTCCCCGCCCCGCCGGCGCAGTGTGAGCTCAATCAGCTTGACCGCGTCCTTTTTGGCCTGACAATACAGCTGTAAAAAAGACGCTGTACTCTCCTGTCCGGTGCGAAGGTTGCTCCAGGGACGGTGGGTTTCATTCATCGGATCCCCATCCAAAAATTCCCCCGAACGAAGATGCGCCGCAATCATCCCGGGGCGCCCCATAAGGGCCTCCACGCCGCGGATTCCTCCCATTGGCAGCCTGCAGAGCTCCTGCACCGCCAGGCGCATGACCGCAGCAGCACAGGAAAAGCAGGTATCCACCTGCCAGCGGCCCACAGGGACGCCGTATTCCCGGCCCAACCGCTCATAAACTGTACCGATGGCCTGTCTGGATACGGGTGCGTCCCATCCCTGAGGAATGCGGAAGGAAGAAATCTTCCGGTTGCACCTGGCCTCGTAAAACGCTGTGTCCAGATCGCTTTCCAGCTTATGATGCACCCCATACCGGCAGCCGGCCTGTTCATATTTCTGCTGCAGGCAGCCAATCAGCGGATGCGCGGCACAGTCCAGGCAGTAATGGCAGAGAAATCCCCAGAAATAGGCCTGCATTTCCTCCTGGACCGGGCCCTGAGGCTGCCTGTCTACCTGTCGGTGCAGCGCTTCCAAAAGCGGTTTGGCACGCTGCCTATGGAGAAAGGAGCCGAAGGCTGGAAGATTTGGATTCTGCCAGAATGCATAGGTGTAAAATAATAAATCCGGCCCCTGAAGCCCCCAAAAAAAGGAAACCGGATGTGCTTTGATAAACGCCTGTTCTTCCGCAGACAGACTATAAAAGACATCCTCTCCAAACAATACGTGTGTCACAAATGCCGGCATTGCCTGTTCCCCCTATCTGCTTGTCCGAATTCCATTCGGTTCTTCCCATGTACTGGAGTTTCCCGCAGTATTTGACATCCCTTGACGGGCCCGCCACAGCGCCGTTGTTGTTATGGTTCCTGATTTAGGCCGCTTTATCCCGCAAGGGCTGTAAAAACTCAGTCAAGCTTCCCCTCATCCAGAGCCCCGCGGTTGATAATTTCCCGCAGATCCTCCAGTCCCTCGGCGATCTCCTCCCGTGAAAAGCGGCATTCCTGCAGCCGGTAATCGCTGAACTGGTTGAGCTCGCCATAAAACCATAAACCGGTTTCCAATGTTGCCTTGCCGGGGTTTCGTTCCAATTCATCGAACAGAAGGTTTTCCGCCCGGTTGAGTTCCCCCTGTGCCAGCAGATTGCGCAGGGAATACCTTAAAAATTCATCCTCATTGAGGACGCCGTCATCCAGAATCCGTACAATCGGCAGATCCTTCTTCATGAAAGCGCCCGCGATAGCCCGGGACAGATTCTCTATTTCCCGCAGTAAGTAGTCTCTCTGCATGTTGTATCCTCCTGTTCTATCAGCACTCCGGCGTTTCCCATAATATCCTTTTTACGGTAATTGAATACCACCATCCAGGTTCCGTCAGCGTGTTCCTCCAGGGAAGCGGGCGAGATTGGGGATAAAAACCGCCTGGGGTCGAAGCTGAAGAATTCGATATGCGCGCTGCGGCAGAGCTGCTGGGGCACCAGTCCCTGGTACTCAGGCAAAAAGCGGCCCGTAAAGCCCTCATCCTCATACAGACGCAGCACCTGGGAACGCCTGCGCACACTGGGCAATTCCTCCATTTTTCCCAGGCAGCCTGGCAGCTTCCTGGGCTTTTCATGCCTGCACAGATCAAAGAGCATCAGTTCCCGCAGCCTTTGCCGGGATAGGTTTGGAATCATGGATTGATTCTGCGCAAAGCTGTCCAAAATATCATAGAGCTCATACCGGGAATGGGAACTTTCGGCAAAGCCCTCTCTCCGGTAAAACCGGGCCAGGGCCTCAAAGAGCCTAAAAGGGGACTCCGCCAGCGCCATGAGATATTCCAGGCTTCCCTGAAAGCTTGCACTGTTATAGTAAAGCTCTGTCATCTCCTCAATATCCTTGAGACGGGCCAAATCCCCATAGGGCATCTCCCGGGTGGCCAAAACCTCATAGGGTGCCCGCGGGGAATAGGTAATTCCATATTTTTGCGCATCCCGGCGCAGTCCGGAGCCCTTGAGCAGCTTTAAAAATCCAAGCTGCAGCTGGTGGGGGCGCAGTGCCATCACATCGTCAAAGGAGCGTCCGAAGCTGTCATAATCCTCAAAGGGCAGCCCCGCAATCAAATCCAGGTGCAGCGGGATATTGTTTTTCCTGCGCAGGCGGCGCACCACCCGGGAAATCCCCTCAAATTCTGCCGCCCGGCGGATCGCGTGAACCGTGCTTTCATTGGTGCTCTGCACCCCAATTTCAAATTGGAACAGCCCTGGCCGCACCCCCTCTAAAAAGTCCAGGCATTCCTCGTCCAGCAGATCCGCGGACAGTTCAAAGTGAAATTGGGTGATGCCGTTATCATTCTCGCTCAGATAGCGCCAGATGGCAAGGGCACGCTGCTTTTGGCAGTTGAAGGTACGATCCACAAACTTGAGAAGCCGGGGCGCGGCATTCAAAATGAGCCTCAAATCCTCCAAAACCTGTCCGAGCGGGCGAAACCGAACCCCCAAGCCCTCTGAGGAGAGGCAGTACTGACACTGAAAAGGGCATCCCCTGGAGGATTCATAGTACAAAATACGCCCGCCCGCATCTGAGAGATCCCGCTCATAGGGAAACACAAGCAGGGACAAGTCCAACGGTTGTGCCGGGGCATTGGCCTTAATTTCTCCGGAACTCTCCCGCCACACCAAGGACGCGACCTTCTCCAGGCGGCGCTGGCCCAGCAGCTCCCGGCACAGCTGGCCGAAGGGAATCTCCCCTTCCCCTACCAGCACTCCATCAATTTGTCTGTGGCTTTGCAGGAATTCCTGGGTGTCGTAGCTCACCTCTGGGCCTCCTAAAATGATGGGAACCTCCGGATATATCAGCTTAAAATCCTGGGTGATCTCCAGAATCTCCCCGATATTCCAGATATAAGCCGAAAAGCACAGTACGTCGGGAGCTTCCCGGGACAATTCCCCCAGAATATCCGCCGGATACTGGTTAATTGTAAATTCCCTTAGCACAATGGCCTGGTCGGGAATTCCAAACCGGCCGACCGCCATTTGTTTGAGGTCCCGGATTGCCAGATTGGTATGGATAAACTTGGCGTTCAATGCCGCCAACAGGATTTTCATGGTGTCTGTCCTCTCCTTTGATGCAATTCTGCAAAATTCCCGCCGCCCTTGGGCATCCACACACCTGATTCCGTTGACAGCGTAAGATGATTCTATCAGCAAAAGGCAGATGCTGCTTCCATTCCAGAATGATACCACCTTCTCCCAGCGATTGAGCTCTTGATTCTGAACAGCGCAGTCCGAAGCTTTGCTTCAGTTTACGGCGTGAGGTTATGATAGCATCAATCGGAAAGCGGAGCTTTCATACCAAACTGCTGCAATGTTCTCTCTGTAGTTCGGAATCCCATTCCGAACTGCGCAGTCCAAAGCTCTGCTTTGGAATATGGCGTGAGGTTATTATAGCACAACTCGCCGTCAGTTGTCAGAGGCTTTTGCACGGTAAAAGAAATTCTGGTACCGTTCTGCGGTTCCAGGCATTCGGGGCAATTTAAGAATTCTTCAGGCCCTCAGACATATCCTATGCAAAAAATAGTTCTATAATAGGGAGTCTCTGGAAGTATGATTGAAAATTCAAATTGCCCCGTCGGCAGAAAGGATCCATGCAATGACAAAAAAGACATTCGGCCACACCATCTCACAACAAATCCCCCGTATTCTCTGGATCCTATTGCTGACAGGTTCTCTGAGCGCCGCGCTTGCGGTTGCCATTCGGCTTTTTCCCGACTGCTCCTATGCCCAGCCCATCAGGGATGCTTTTATCTCGGATACGCCCCAGCGTTCCAATTCCGTATTGACCGACAATACCGTCACCACAAAACTGGACAAGCCCAACGGGGGAACCATCTATCTGAAATCCCGGCGTGCCGTATCCGGATTATATCTGGAATGGGATATTCGCCCCGAAAGCTGGGTGATAACGGATAGAGGCCGCGTTGTCGCCTCATCCCAGCAGGGGTTTGTCCATGAATATGTCCCCCTGTCCTGCGCCAGTACACAGCTCACCCTGCAATGGGAAGGGGCCGCCGCCCTCTGTGAGGTCACACCGCTTACCAGCGGCAGGCGGCCCGGCTGGGTTCAGTGCTGGCAGCCGCCCTGTTCCCAGGCGGATATGCTGGTGATTTCCACCCATGCGGACGATGAGTTGCTGTGGTTTGGCGGAACCCTTCCCTACTATGCGGGAGAAAAGCAATACCAGGTGCAGGTGGCCTATATGATCAACCATTTTAAAAAGCAGCCTGTCCGCCTTCATGAACTGCTCAATGGGCTATGGTCCTGCGGCGTTCGCAATTATCCCATCATTTCCAGCTTTGACGACGTCTATACCGGAAGCCTGCAGGCGGCCCAGCAGGTGTATAGCCAAGAGGATTTCATCCAATTCCAGGTGAGGCTGCTGCGCCGGTTCCGGCCCAAGGTGGTGATTGATCAGGACCTCAACGGGGAATATGGCCACGGCGCTCATCAGATGAACGCCCGGGGCCTGCTCAAAGCGCTGGAATACAGCTGTGATAGTTCCTACGATCCACAAAGCGTGCAGCAGTACGGCATCTGGAACACCCCTAAGGCCTATCTGCACCTGTATCCCCAAAATCAAATTTGTATGCAGTGGAGCAACCGGCGCCTGTCTTCCTTTGGCGGGAAAAATGCCCTGCAGATCGCCCGGGAGGCCTATCGCTGCCACCGTTCCCAGCGATATGTAAAATTCCACGTGGAAGAATCCGGCCCCTATGACTGCCGGCAGTTCGGCCTGTGCCGCTCCACTGTGGGACTGGATGTCCATAAGGATGACTTTTTTGAGAATATCCCAACTGAATGGCTCAGTACGCCAACGCCCGCCGCTCCTGACGGCCCCGGCAGCTATCCCGACATTCCCAAGCCCGGCTGGAGACATATCAGAAAGCGGTACCTGCTCGCCGGCCTTGCCATCCCCGGCATTTTTATCCTGGCAATTCTTCTCTGGCAGCTGATCGCCCTCAAGCGAAAAAAGCGCCGCACCACGCATTCCTGAATGTAAGCCCCCGCTTCATGCGGGGCTTTTTTACTGAATAAATCGCTTCCCTCAACTTGGAAGAAGCCAGTCCCTTTTCTGTAGAAAAGGCGGACGCCGTGCGTCTGAGGCCTTCCTTCAGAACCTAACCCAGCGCGTTTGGGTTGATTCCCGTATAGCGAAAATAGTATCCAACTATCCGCTAGGTTCATTCGAATCAGAATACTATTTTTATTGCATCAAAGGAAAACCGAAGGTTTTCAAACCCGTGCAACAAAAAATAGTATCCAACCATCTGCCGGGATCAATCGAATCAGAATACTATTTTTTATTACATTAACAGAGAATCGTTAGATTTTCATTCCCGCGTATCAAAAAATAGTTCGTATTCCTTTCGTGTTAAAGGGACTAAATACTATTTTTATAACCACAACTGTCCCTCCGGTTACTCTCCCGGAGCCTTCAAACACCATGTTCCGTGAGCGGATAGGCCCAGGCGTATCGCAATGCAACGGCGGCTTCTCAGCGTTTCCCACACAATCCTTAATTCTTCCTGAAATCGACGGTTCCACCATTGTTTGAACAAAATTCGACTCGTATAATGGGGATAGACTGGAGTATATCCGGTGGATGATATTCATGAAGGAGGATTTGGCCGTGAATCTCAAACAGCAAAAAAAGTACCGCCTGCGCCGGATCGCCGTCGTGGTACTGGCCCTCACACTCTTTTTAGGAAGCGCGTATTATACCGGCGCCGCCCTGGCCTCCCGGGCATTCCGTCAGCCCGTACAGCCAGCATCCAGTTCCTCTCATCAGCCGGCAGGCCTGGGGAATTCCTCAAGTATGCCGCAGGAAAATCCCCCTGCGCCGCCGCAGAATTCCTCGCAGGCCTCCCCTTCCTCCCAGAGCACTGCGCAATCCTCCTCAGAATCTGAAACAACCGCATCGGAGACCTGTCCCCCGCAGGAGCAGACTGATCCCTTTGCGGACATCTGTACCCCCGAAACGGACTTTCAGGAACTGGATCCCCAGGATAAGGTGGCCTACCTCACTTTTGACGACGGCCCCTCTGAACTTACGCTTCCCCTTTTGGATATTTTGGACCAGTACGGCGTTAAGGCCACATTTTTCGATATCGGGCGTACCGATGATGCCAGCAAAAAGGCCATGCGGGAAACAGTCCGCCGCGGCCACACCTTGGGAGTGCACTCCTATACCCATGATTACAAGCAAATCTATGCCTCCAAGGACGCCTTCCTGGAGGATTTTTCCAAGGAATTCCGGCTCATCCGGGATACCACAGGGGTATCTCCCAGTATCTACCGGTTTGCCGGAGGAAGCGTAAACTCCTTCAATCACCCGGTCATCGGATCCATTGTGCAGGAGATGAAGAACCGGGGCTTTGTATACTACGACTGGAATGTGAGTTCCGGGGACGCAAGCGGAAAGAACTATTCTTCGGAGCAGATTGCCTCCAATATCCTCAAGGGCTGCCAGGGGCATAACCGCGCTATCATTCTCTGCCACAATTCCAAGCCAAAACGCGCGACTCTCGAGGCAATGCCCACGGTCATTGAGGAACTCAAAGCCCAGGGTTACCGGTTCGCCGCATTGGATGAGACCGTCCTTCCCATCAAGTTTAAACTCCCGGAATAACGCATATTCCGTTTGCTGCCCGGCCCGGAGGAACCCCAGTGGGAATAAGCAGCGCAGCAAGCGGGACTGACATAGCCCTGTAAAGCCCCCTGCCGGCGAAAGTTTATTGTAAACCAGCGCGATATCCCTGAGCTTTCCTGGCCTGCTTCCCAGAAACAGGCAATCGTCCCGCCTGGTTGTGCTTATCACCATCGGATCTGCCCCGAAAAGGCTGGCCCTGCGCGATACTTTAAACGACCGCTTTTACAGCCCCGGAGCTCAGACGGAAGATACCAATACCAGCATCCAAGGCGGTCGAAACGGCTGCCTTTTTAATTATCACGCTTCCTGTCGCCAATGGTGCACTCAGCTGCCGCTGCGGCAGTATCCATCGGGAGAAATGGCCCGAGAACCCCGACGTACTCTCCATCCGGCAGACTTCCTGGCTCTTCCCCCTGTTTTATCGTCTGTAAAAACCCATTTGCCTGTGCTTTGTCCAAAGGGAAAAGTATCGCCCTTGCAGGTACTGCTGCCAGTTCAGGCAGCCATATCAAAATCAGGATGGTACACAGGGACTATTCGGAAAAAAAGCTGCCTCCCCTGGAATTTTACAAGCCGGTGTGGTAAGATAAAGCTGTTGGTTATCCCTACAGTTTTGTGGTAAAAAATTTAAAAAACTCAGTATTTTTCCTCAAACAGGGAAGGCAGAGTACCGACTGAGAACAGGCTCAAAGAGCTGATTCTGAAAGGACGGATGATTGATGCGGTTTGATTTTACTTCTATCATGGATCGCAGCGGAAAAGACGCCATGGCGGTGGATGCCTTGGGCCATGGGTTTGCGCCTCAAAAGCCCCGGAAGGGGTTCGATGTCATCCCCATGTGGGTCGCGGACATGAACTTCCCCACTGTCCCCACCATTCCCCAGGCCATTATCAACCGGGCGCAGCATCCCGCCTTTGGGTATTTTATCCCCACCGACGCCTATTACGATTCCATTATCCAGTGGCAGGAAACCCGCAATGGTGTGCAAGGGCTCACCCGGGACTGCATTGGCTATGAAAACGGCGTCATCGGCGGGGTGGTAAGCGCGCTGAATGTCCTGTGTTCCAAGGGCGGCAAGGTTTTACTGCACTCCCCCACCTATATCGGGTTCACCGGAAGCCTGCATAATAACGGCTATGAAATTGTGCACAGCCCGCTCAAGCTGGACGGCAACGGCGTGTGGCGTATGGACTTTGAGGACATGGAGGAAAAACTCAAAACCCAGGATATCCATGCCGCCATCTTCTGTTCTCCCCACAATCCCTGCGGGCGGGTGTGGGAGGAATGGGAAATCCAAAAGGCCATGGAGCTCTTCCAAAAATATGACGTCTATGTGGTAAGCGATGAAATTTGGTCAGATATTATCCTGGGAGATTACCGGCATATCCCCACCCAGAGCGTTTCCCAGGATGCCCGGATGCGTACTGTCGCCCTGTACGCCCCCAGTAAGACCTTTAATCTGGCGGGGCTGATGGGCAGCTACCACATCATCTACAATAAGTGGCTGCGGGATCGCGTGGAGAAGGAGTCCTCCCTCTCCCATTACAATGAGATGAACGTTCTCTCCATGCACGCCCTCATCGGCGCCTATCAGCCCGAGGGCCACCAGTGGGTGGATGAACTGCGCCAGGTTCTCACTGAAAACGTGGAGTATGCCTGCCAATATATCCGGGAGCACTTCCAGGGTGTTGAAGTTTCCAAGCCTCAGGGCACCTATATGCTGTTTTTGGACTGCACCAAATGGTGTGAGGCGCACCACAAAACCATCGAGGAATTGGAACACCTGGCCTGGGATGTTGGAGTTGCCTGGCAGGACGGCCGTATGTTCCATGGGCCCTGCCATGTGCGCATGAACCTTGCCCTTCCCCTTTCCCGGGTTCAGGAGGCCATGCGCCGTCTGGATCGATATGTGTTCAACGCCTGAGGTTGTACATAAGGCTATATTTTTCTGTCCCAGGGGGTCTATTCCAAAGTTCCCCTGCGGTTGGCAAAACGTCTGAACTCCCATGGAAAAATGAGTTTTACCGGTTGGACCGTGAGCCGGATCCTGATGGGCCCCGCTCCTGATGCGAGACGGCTCCGGGGGACGTTTTTCCGTGCTAATCTCAATATTTAAGTGTTGTTATTGACCCCCAGTTCAACTGGGGGTTTTTATCTTGCCTATTCGGCGACAAAAAAGCACAGCGAAATTTTCCGCTGTGCTTTTTTGACAGGTACGCCGCCTTTTCGAACAAGAAACGGCCCTATCCTTTACTGCTGTGCAATGCGAATCCGGTTGAGGGCCCGCTTGAGTTTAAAGTCCGCCATTTTCAGTTCATAGTCGTTGGTTTTGTTGCGCAGGCGCCGCTGCGCCTCCTCGGCGGATCGCTCAGCGCGCTCCAAATCGATCTCGTCGGACCATTCGCAGGTGACGGCTAAAACCCTGGTGAGTTCCTTGGTGACACGGACAAATCCGCCTGCGCAGGCTACGGAACGCTTAGTCCCATCCGGCATCAGCAGACGCATTTCTCCTACGCCCAAAGGGGCCATGTAATCGATGTGGTTTTTTAAGATTGCCACATCGCCCTGGGTGGTGCGCAGCACGGTGCGTTGTACCTCCCCGTCAAAAAACAGTCCGGTGGGGGTGACAATCTGCAAGGGATACGTGCTCATCGCCTTCTCTCCTTCCCGCTGAGCGCATTAATCCAAGTTCTTCGCCTTTTCGACAGCCTCCTCGATGCTTCCTACAAACAGGAACGCCGACTCCGGCAGGGAATCGTGCTTGCCTTCGATAATCTCCTTAAAACCGCGAATCGTCTCCTTGAGCGGGACATATTTTCCCTGCATTCCGGTGAACTGCTCGGCAACGGAGAAGGGCTGGGACAGGAAGTTCTGAATACGGCGCGCTCTGGCCACGGTGGTCTTATCCTCCTCAGAGAGCTCGTCCATACCCAAAATGGCGATGATATCCTGAAGCTCCTGATAGCGCTGCAGGATGGACTGCACCTGCCGGGCCACCTGGTAATGCTCCAGCCCAACCACCTCCGGAGTGAGGATACGGGAGGTGGATTCCAACGGATCCACAGCCGGGTAGATACCCAAGGAGGAAATCTGGCGGGAAAGCACCGTGGTAGCGTCCAGGTGGGCAAAGGTAGTGGCGGGGGCCGGGTCCGTCAAATCGTCCGCCGGTACATAAACCGCCTGGACAGAGGTGATGGAACCTTTTTTGGTGGAGGTGATGCGCTCCTGCAGAGCGCCCATCTCCGTTGCCAGGGTAGGCTGATAGCCAACCGCGGAGGGCATACGGCCCAAAAGCGCCGACACCTCGGAGCCCGCCTGGGTGAAGCGGAAGATATTGTCGATAAAGAGCAGCACGTCCTGCCCCTCCTTATCCCGGAAATATTCCGCCATGGTGAGCCCGGACAAGGCAACCCGCATTCTGGCTCCGGGGGGCTCGTTCATCTGGCCGTATACCAGGGCCGTTTTTTCAATAACGCCGGACTCCTGCATCTCCCGGTACAGATCGTTGCCCTCACGGGTTCTCTCTCCCACGCCGGTGAATACGGAAAGCCCGCCATGCTCCTTGGCCACGTTGTTGATAAGCTCCATAATCAAAACGGTCTTGCCCACGCCGGCGCCGCCGAACAAACCGATTTTACCGCCCTTGGCATAGGGGGCAATGAGATCCACCACCTTGATTCCCGTCTCCAGGATCTCTGTGGAGGACTGCTGCTCCTCAAAGCTGGGGGCCGCACGGTGGATGGGCCAATGTTCCTGAGTTTCCACTTGGGGAAGATTATCCACAGGTTCTCCCAGCAGGTTGAAGATACGCCCCAGCGTCTCAGGGCCTACCGGAACCTGGATGGGGCTGCCGGTATCAATCGCTTCCATTCCGCGGACCAGACCGTCCGTGGAGCTCATGGCAATGCAGCGCACTACGTCATCCCCGACATGCTGTGCCACCTCAGCCACAATTTTTCGGTTATCCTTCTCCAGTTCGATGGCGTTGAGCAAGTTCGGCAGCTCTCCCGCCTCGAACCGGATATCCAGAACCGGCCCAATTACCTGGACAACGGTTCCTTTTTTCTGCTCCTTCATTGGCACTGCTCCTTTTTCCTCTATCCCTGCAAATCTGTTATCCTACAGACTGCCGGAACTTATTCCAAAGCCTGCGCGCCGGCGGCAATCTCTGTAATTTCCTGGGTAATCGCGGACTGCCTGGCCCGGTTAAACTGCAGGTTCAGCTGTTCAATCATTTCGCTGGCGTTGTCATTGGCCGATTCCATCGCGGTGCGCCGCGCCCCATGCTCCGAAGCCAGGGATTCACACACCGCCCCATAGAACATCCCAGAGAGATACTGGGGAACAATCTCCTCAAACACGCTCTGGGGATCCGGTTCGTATACGGTGAGAACCCCCTTGGAGGGCTCTCCCTCCCGCAGATCCGGGACAGGCAGCAGCTGCACTGCCGTGGGAACCTGGCTTAACGTGGAGACAAAGTTTGTGTAAATCAATACCAGCTTATCAAATTCCCCATCCCGGTATCCTTTGGCAAGCCGCAGCCCCAGCTCATAGGTGGCGCCCATGCGCACATCCTCTGCCAGCGGGAACCGGTCGGTCAAAATGGGAATGTCACGCCGCCCAAAATATTCCTGCGCCTTGGCTCCCACCGGAATGACCAGGCTGTTCCCGGTTCCCGTCTGCTGCATCTCCTGCTGCGCCAGGCGGAAAATATTGCTGTTGTAGCCGCCAGCCAGGCCGCGGTCACCGGCAATCACCAAATAGCACACCTTTTTGATGGGCCTTTGGGTGAGGTAGATTGAGGAGAATCCCCGGCTGCCGGCGGCAATCTGCGCCAATGTTTCATAGAGGATGGTAAAAAACGGCCGGGACTGCTCCGCCCGCTCCTTTGCCCGCCGAAGTTTGGAGGACGCCACCAATTCCATTGCCTTGGTGATCTGCATGGTGCTTTCCACGCTTTTGATCCGGCGCTTGATGTCTTTCATGCCGACACCGGCCATGTCCATTCCTCCTTATTCTAGTGGGATTTCAAAAAGTGCTCCAGGCATTCCTGAATCGCAGACTTTAAGGTCTCCTCAGTCTCCTTGGAAAGCTCTCCAGTCTGTGCAACCGCCTGTCCAACCTGCGGATAGGTGGAATCCATAAATTCAAAGAGCTCCTCCTGGAAAGCGAGGATCTGCTCCACCGGAACCTGACGCAGATAGTGGTGCACCACCGCGTACAGAATCATCACCTGATGCTCCACGGAGATGGGCTCGTTTCTGCCCTGCTTGAGCACTTCCACAATCCTCTCGCCATCCGCCAGGCGGGACTTGGTATCGGAATCCAAATCCGACCCGAACTGGGCAAAGCTCTGCAGCTCCCGGTACTGGGAGTAGGCCAGCTTTAAGGAGCCCGAAACCTTTTTCATCGCCTTAATCTGGGCATTGCCGCCCACACGGGATACGGAAATTCCGGGGTTGACCGCCGGTCGCACGCCGGAGTGGAACAGTTCCGTCTCCAGGAAAATCTGTCCGTCCGTGATGGAGATAACATTGGTGGGGATATAGGCCGCTACGTCGCCCGCCTGTGTCTCGATAATGGGCAGCGCCGTCAGGGAACCGCCTCCGCTCTCCTTACTCAGGTTTGCGGCCCGCTCCAGCAGACGGGAATGCAGATAGAATACGTCTCCCGGATACGCCTCACGTCCCGGAGGCCGTTTGAGCAGCAGGGACAGGGCACGGTAAGCCACCGCGTGCTTGGACAGATCGTCGTAGACAATCAGGACGTCCTTTCCCTGATGCATAAAGTACTCACCCATCGCGCATCCCGCATAGGGTGCGATATACTGAAGGGGCGCCAGCTCGGAGGCCGTCGCGCACACCACAATGGTGTAATCCATGGCCCCGTTCTGGGTCAGGTTTTCCACCAGCTGTGCCACGGTAGAGCGCTTCTGGCCGATTGCCACATAGATGCAGATAACATCCTTACCCTTCTGGTTGATAATAGTATCCGTCGCCAATACGGTTTTACCGGTCTGGCGATCCCCGATAATCAGCTCCCGCTGGCCGCGGCCAATGGGAATCATGGAGTCAATCGCCTTGATACCGGTCTGCAGCGGAACCTTAACCGGTTCACGCTCAATAATGCCAGGCGCCGGGGATTCAATGGGCCTGGTTTCGGTAGCTGCTAAGATCCCTTTGCCGTCGATAGGCTGCCCCAGGGCATTGACAACTCGCCCCAGCAGGGCCTCGCCTACGGGAACCGAGACAATCCGGCCGGTTCGCCGAACGCTGTCCCCCTCCTTGACGCTTTCCTCGTCGCCAAGCATAACAACGCCCACGGAATCCTGTTCCAGGTTCTGCGCCATTCCATAGACGCCGGTGGAAAACTCCAGGAGTTCTCCGGCCATGCACCGCTCCAGGCCATACACCTTTGCGATGCCATCGCCCACCTGGACCACGGTACCCGTGTCGCTGAGCTGGATTTTATTTTCGTAATGCTGAATCCGTTCCTTTAAAATGCCGCTAATCTCTTCCGGACGTAGCTGCATGGTCTCACCAACTTTCCTCGTGCCATTTTATGCTGCGCCGCCCACTGGAGCAGGCGCCTGTCTGAGAAATTTCCATTCCTGCTGTTAAACTGAAGCTATCAGGGTCTGCCGCAGCGCATCCAACCTGGTGCGCACACTGGCGTCAAACCGCTCGTTTTCGAATTGTACCACCAGTCCGCCCAGGATATTGGGATCTACCAGCGGTTCCAGTTCCACCATCATTCCGGTCATCTCCTGCAGCTTTTGCACCAACTTATCCTTCAGGGCGTCTGTGAGCTCCACTGCTGTGGTCACCTGAGCCCGGGCAATCCGGTATTTGCACCGGTAAAGCCTGCGGTACTCCCGCACGATGGCATACAAACAGGAGGTCCGCCCCATATCCACCAGGAGTTTAAGAAAATGTACCAAATAGGGGTGTGCCTTTCCCTCAAACGCCTCGTCGATCAGTTCGAACTTCTGAGTTTTGAGCATATTGGGAACTCCCAGCAGCTGTAAAAATTCCGGGGTATCATGCAGAATCTGTTCCAGATCCTTGAGCTGCCCGAGCAGCTCGCCTTCACATTGAGCTTCGCAGGCGGCGTCAAACAGAGATCCGGCGTATGTCACCGCCACAACGTCTTCCATGTCGGATTTTTCACCCGGCCTTTCCTTTTAACATCTCATCTAAACCCAGCTGGGGCGCCTGCAGCTCGGCTGAGCGGATTTCTATCCAACTCCCAACCGGCAGGCGGCTTCCTGTGCTGCGTACATCAGGCGAAGCTGAGGTATTCAGGCGTCCTTTTCCATCTCGTCGATGAGCCGGCTGATCATCTGTTCATGATCCTGGGGCTTCATCTCCTTTTCCACGACCTTCGCGGCTATCTGCGTTGCCAGCTCGGAGATCTGAGCCTTGGTTTCCTCCAATGCTTGGCGGCGCTCCCGCTCAATCTGCTCGTCCGCCTTTTTCAGAATACCGCCCGCCTGCTGCTGTGCCTGGCGCACGACCTCTTCGCCGCGCAGCTGAGCCTTCTGATAGGCCTCCTTGACGATGGTTCCCGCCTCTTCTTTGGCTTTTGAGAGGTGTTCTTCGTATTCCTCCCGCATCTGCAGTGCCTGGCTTTTCGCAGCATCAGCCTCGCTGATGGTCTGTTTCACCTCGTCCTCGCGCTCCTGCAACACCTTTTTCACAGGCTTAAACAGCAGCTTTTTCACTAAGAAAAAGAGGATCAGCAGGTTTCCCCAGGTCATCAGCAGCGTCCAGACATCGATGGACACAAATGACATATGTTCCCCTGGCATCCGTGTGCCTCCTTCCAAACCGCGCCAACGGCAATTTTTACAGCATATTGATCAGCGGGTTCACAAAGAGCAGAATCAACGCTACAACCAATCCATAAATACCGGTGGACTCGGCAACCGCGCAGCCCAGCAGCATGGTACGGGTGATATCGGAAGATGCCTCAGGCTGCCTTCCCACAGATTCTGCGGCACGTCCGGCCGCATAACCCTGTCCGATTCCAGGGCCGATACCGGCGATCATCGCCAAACCGGCTCCAATAGCGGATGCTCCCAAAACAATAGCTCTTGCGATTTCCATAGCTTCATTTCCTCCTAGAACTTTTTCATTCATTTTTTAACTGAACCGGGACAGCGTTTCCCGGATGGGATCCTTCTTCTCATGAGGGGCCGCCGAATACAGGCGCTGTAACAAAAATTCTCTGGATACAGCAGACTTCGCACCCCGCGGCTACTCCTCCATCACATTGGCTACAAACACCATCGTGAGCATACAGAAGATAAACGCCTGCAAAAAACTGGTGAATAAATCGAAGTAAATGGATAAAATTGCCGGCAGGCCAAGCTGCAGAATGGGGATGGACTGTATAAACGCATTGGGGATCCAACCCAGCAGCAGCGTACTTGCCGAAGCCAGCGCGCCATAGATCAAACTGGTAATGACCACGCCGGCCGCGATATTTCCGAAATGACGGAAACTCATGGAGATGGGGTTCACCGCTTCGGAAATAATGTTCATGGGAAGCAAAAGCGGCATGGGCTGCACAAAGCCCTTGAGATAGCCCTTGACGCCATGGGTGCGGATATTGTAGTACTGAATCATGAAAAAGGTGACCAGCGCCCAGCCCAGGGTGGTGTTCAGATCTGCTGTCAGAGGCCTCATTCCCAAAAGGCTGCTCAGGCTGCCCAGCAGGGAAAACGCGAACAGGGTGGCAATATAGGGGGCAAATTTCCTGCCCTTTTTGCCCATGGTTTGATCCACCAGGTTTTCCACCATCAAAACCAGCTTTTCGGCGATTACCTGCCTGCCCTTTGGAATCTTCTGCATCTTGTGTGTGAGAAATTTACACAGAATGGCGATAGCCGCCATAATGATCCAGGAGTTCACAATGGTTTCCGTCACTGGAATTCCGCCGAACAGCGGAATTACGAAGATAATTTGCGGTCCTTCCAACCGTATCCCTCCTTTCCGAAAATTGCCCGCAGAATAATTGCCGCATTGGGGAACAGCAGGGGAATTACTACGCCCAGGGCGTGAACCTGCGGGGACACCAGCGCCAGATAGAGAATACCCGCCAATAAAAGCATCCGCACGGCATAGGAAACTCCCATTACCAGCTGGGCACGCCGGGGTTTGCCCTTATTCAGCGCCAGTGAGGCCGAAACCGCCAGAAGCTGAAAATTCAGCACAGAGGCTGCCGCTCCGATTAGAATCCCCACCAGCATTTCCCCGCTCATCAGGCCGAAAGGCCATAGAATAAGCCCCAGCAGGATGCTGCCTGCCAGGACGCATACCCCCACAAAACGGATTTCATGGCGAATGGGTTGTTCCATCGTCCCTGGTCTCCCTCCTTCTTCTGGTCTGTGCCAGAGCCTGCCTGCAAAACTGCCACAGGCCTCCGGCCGCTCCCAGCAGCCCCAGCAGAATCCCCAGCAAAACAACCCAGCCGCCCAGCAAAAACTTTTTCTGAAGCCAGAGAGAACCGGCGACTCCCAATACCAATGGAAGCGCCATATTCAGCCCCAGCTGGGCAATTTGCGTGAGATTGCGAAGAACATTGAACCAAGCCTTGGGCGGCTGATTTTGCTCCAAAGACATCCCCCCTGCAAAATTCCTCACAATTCAGGAAGAATTTTGTTTTAAATCCATTATATCGAATCTTCCTTGTGATTTCAAATAATTATTTTTTTAACGAAGAATTGGTTTTTATCCATTTTGACTTTTGTCCGCCGGACCAGAATGACCAATAGTCATTTACAAATCCTGTTATACCACAAAAATGACTGGTAGTCAATATCCGGCTGCCTTTCAGGCCCCGGCACAGGATAAAATTCCCCGGCATCAGTGTCAAAAAGGGCACCTGTACTCTCAGTATCGTCCAAAGCGCGGAAAAATAAACCGGATTAGGCAAGGTACCAGGCTGTAAACCGGGATAGCGCTTCCGTTTACACAAAAATCACCTGCCGTCCACGCATTTGCTCTCCCTGTGAGCGCCGCAAAACGCAATGCCGCCGCACCCCTAAAAAAGCCCTCAGAAGCCATACCCGCTGTTCTCTGAACCGAAAACGATAGGGGCGGCGCTGTGTATTTTTTGACCTCCAAATCAGATCCGGCGTAATCCTAGAAGGCATATGATTCCCGGGACTCCATCCAATTTTTGATAGCCCTGCCCCTGGCATGGCCGCTCATCCCAGTTCCAGCTTCCGGCACGGCAGCTCAGCCACCGCGGGCAAAGTTCCGGTCTATGCCCCGAACGTGCTCCTTTCGTTGCCAGGTCTACCGGCCTTATCGATCCGAGGGCTGTATGGACAAAAGCCAGCGGGTATATTCCAGGCTCAGGCGCAAATCCTCATAGGGGTCCCGCTCATAGGAGAGGTCATGATCCATCACGAACCACTCCGGGCGGCAGTTCAGGCACAACGGCATCAGCTTCGGCAGATTCAGAATGCCGTAACCGGTGGGGCGGAATTCGAAATGCCCTCGCTGGGCTGTTCCCCGGGCGGGGACAAACTCCCGCACCCTGCCCAGCTTAGAAGTATCGGAAGCATAATAATCCTTGAGATGGATAACCGGACAGCGGTCCGCAAAGGCCTTCAGATAGCGCTCGTAGCTGCCGCCGCCAATTTCGATCCAGCCCAAATCGGGCTCCAGCGCCAGGCTCTGGGGACGGGTGTGCGTCAGGATATACTCCAGCACCTCCATCCCCTCTTTATGCTCAATCAGTTCCCCATCGTGGTTGTGGTACAGCAGCCGAATCCCTGTCTGCACGGCCTTTTGGGCCAATTCATCCAGTCTGCTGCTCACCGCGCCAAACTCCTCTAAAGGCAGCTCCGAGACCGTCAGAAACCGGCACCCCACCTGCCGGTGGAACTCCAGCACCTCCTGTGGCCGGGCACTCAATTCCCCAAACGGCACATGGTTTCCCAGGGCTTCCAAGCCCTCCCGGTCCAGCATGGCGCGCACCTGCTGGGCGCTATGGCCGAAAAAGCCCAGAAATTCAACCCCGTCAAACCCAATCTGAGCCAGACGGTGCAGCACAGCGGCCAAATCCCTTTCACAGTCCTCCCGTACGAGATACAATGGAGACGCCAATCGGATCGCCATCACAATTCCTCCTATCCGTGCCCGCGCACGCCCCTGACACAACATTTGGGCAGCACGTGATTATGTATCATCTTGCATTCTCTGCGCGTTTTGCACCCCGGTTACGGTACGACAGGCAATCAGAATCCCCGCCGGTTCCGGCGTTGCGGAACCATATCCGCACAAAACGCCGCTCTCCGGGGGACTCCGGCTGCCGGCCAAACAGCGGCTGTCCTCAACGGAAGGCGAACCGCAGAACATTCCGTTTTTTCCGGTTTTAAGGGGCACATCGCTCACACTGGGCGTGGTTCGGGCGTTTTCAAATAGCAGCACAGCAAGAGGGAATGGAACATAGCTGCCCCATCCCCCTGCGGTACTCAGGCATCGCGGACGCCGGGCGGTCGGAATTTCCCCCGCCTGCCGTTATCCTTCCCGTTTGCCTGTCTGTTTTCGCTGTCAGGTATCCTCCAGGGCTTGGACAACCCAATCAAACCGGCTGAAATCCACATCCGGCGAGATGGTGCAGTCCGCTCCCAATATCAGTCCCCGGGTATCCCCCGCCGCGGCGCGGTACTCCTCCACGGTCCTGCGAGTGAATGCCTGGACTTCCTCCTTGGTGCCGCTGTATAATACACCGCCCTTGCGGTTGTCAAAGCCTCCGGCCACGGTTTTTCCATGGAAGAATTCCCGGCCCTGGGCAAGGCTCATATTTTCAATAAAGACCGCCCAGTTCACCGCCTTGGCGGGATAATCGCTCCACAACTCCAGCCGGTTGGGATCCCCCGCCCAGCCGCAGCAGTGAATCATGTTATAGGGAGAATTCCTGTTGGCCTCATGGAGAACGCTCAGCTCGCTGGGGGCAATCCAGGAACGGTATTCCTCTTCCGTGAAGCGGTCCTTCTCGCCGCCCTGCAGGCAAAAGTAAATCCCGGTACAGCCGGCCTCTTCCACCACCAGCCGGGAGAGCTCCGCCACATCCTGGGAGATGATCTTCATCCCCTCCATCACCGACTCGGGATCCTCGCGCAGATGGGCCATGACCATCTCCTCCCCGCACCAGCGGATGACGGAGAAGGGGGCAAAGATGTTGTATAACGTACAGCGATCCGGCGCCAGCGCCTCGTTGACCCGTTTGGCCCGCTCCAGCTGATCGGCGATATAGGCGCCCTGGCGGCCCACCGGACGGATTTTTCTCCAGTCCGAAGCCTTTTTGACTCCATAATCCATGGGCGGACGGAAATACCCGTCGCACATAATCTTCGCATAATCCATGCGGCTGTGCTGATAGTAGTTTAAATGTGCCTGGATGCAGGGCTCGCCGAACATTTCATCCCCGGTGAAATGAAACCAAAACCCCACTGGAACCCGATCGACTTCCTTGGCGTCAAATGCCGCCAAAACCCGTTCTCTGCGATTCATGCCGTTTCTCCTTCCATACTCCGTTTCATAAACGTAACTCAGCCGTTCAGAATGGAATCAATCTGTGCCAGCTCCTCGGGAGTGAATTCCAGGTGATCCAGCGCCCGTACATTTTCTTCGATCTGTTCCAGACGGCTTGCGCCGATGATCACGGAGGTCATCTGCTCCTGACGCAGGATCCAGGCCAGCGCCAGCTGCGGCAGGCTCTGTCCCCTGAGCTTGGCAATTTCGTTGAGACGTTTGGCCTTCTCAACCTTTTCGGGTGTTACGGACTCCGGCTTTAAAAATACGCTGGGGCCGCCCGCGCGGGAATCCTCGGGAATCCCGGAGAAGTATTTGGTGGTCAAAAGCCCCTGGGCCAGCGGTGAGAACGCGATGGCGCCTACCCCTGTTTCCTCCAGAACATCCAAAAGCCCATCCTCGACCCAGCGGTTGAACATGGAGTAGGACGGCTGGTGAATCAGGCAGTGCACCCCCATCTTTTTCAAAGTTTCGATGGCGGTTTTGGCATCCTGGGCCTTATAATTGGAGATGCCCACATACAGCGCCTTTCCCTGGCGGACCGCTGTGGCAAGGGCGTCCATGGTCTCCTCGATGGGGGTATCCGGATCCGGGCGGTGATGATAGAAGATATCCACATAGTCCAGCTTCATGCGCTGCAGGCTTTGATCCAAGCTTGCCAGCAGATTCTTCTTGGAGCCCCACTCCCCATAGGGGCCGGGCCACATATAATAGCCGGCCTTGGAGGAGATGATGAGTTCATCCCGGTATGGGCGCAGATCCTTTTCCAGAATCTGTCCGAAAGTTTCCTCTGCCGATCCGGCGGGAGGCCCATAGTTGTTGGCCAAATCAAAGTGGGTAATCCCCAAGTCAAAGGCCCCCAGCACCATCCTGCGGCTGTTTTCAAACACATTGCTGCCGCCGAAATTCTGCCACAGCCCCAGGGAAATCCGGGGCAGCAGAATCCCGCTTTTTCCGCACCGTTTATACTTCATGGTATCATAACGTGCCTCATTTGCCACATACATCGCTGTATCGCTCCCTTCAGAAATAGACAATTTTCTCAAATAAAGAAAACCATTTTCCCGGATTATTGTATCGTTTTTACTATGCGAAGTCAATTGACAGAACCGTTCATCTTTCCAAAGGAATTTTGGCGATTGAAACAAGGAAATCCCATCCCCGCTTTCAAATGGGGATGGGATTTTGCGCTATCTGGATGCCGGGGTGTCCGGGCGCTTGCGCCGAATCCAGGAACAGGTCACCCCATCCTGCGGACTCATCCACCGCCAAAAGCCTCGCAGGGGGAGAACATTTCTGCCATTGGACAGATAAAACCGGCCGAATAACCCCGGGCGCACCCGCAGGCAGCCGGCACCGTCAAATCCCAGGTAAATCAGCCTTCCCGAAAACGGAAACGCCAGGGCCGGGAGCTTTTCCAATACATCCACTTCCCCGGAAATGCCTGGATAGATGAGAATCTCATCCCCGGTGGAAAGGCTGAGCTTGAGCCATTTGTCCTGGATTCGCGCACTGAGAAGCTTTGCGGAACAAATACGCGCCCCAAACTCCTCAGGGGAAAGATTCATCCACGGATTCGGGCGCGCCGCTAAAAGCCGGCCAATCTCCCGGCCGGCAAACTGAAGATTCATCTGCTGCGCAATCTGCGCCAGCTCCATGCATGACACCTCCCGATCCATACCGAAAATCCGGCAGCGGCAAACACTGCGCCCGCCGGAGCCCTGCACTGTCCTTCGGAAAACCGCTCTCTACAGCCCGCTGAAAACCGTAATTCCTTGTACATTTGTGCAAAAATCCTACTGATATCCTATCATATTTTTATCGATTCATCAATCATAATCCAAAACTTAAGATTTTGACCGCCTCTTGACTTTTTGTATTGTTTATATTATTGTAAATAATACAAAATAGCTGATAGGAGGCATTCGGCATGATCCTGCAATTGGATTTGTCCAGCACTATCCCCTTCTATGTACAGATCCGCAATCAAATCGTGTTGTGGATAAGCTCCGGAGAACTTCCGGCCGGGGAGGGCCTGCCCACGGTCCGGCAGCTGGCGGAGGATTTGGGCGTAAACACCATGACCGTCAGCAAGGCCTACACCCTTTTAAAAACCGAGGGATTTCTGGAGGGCGACCGGCGCCAGGGAGTCAGGGTGAAACAGCTGGGGCTCACCCCGGAATTCTGCCGCAAGCTGGAGGATGAGCTCTCCCTGCTGATTGCGGAGTCCAAGGTGCGGGGGATGAGCAAAGAAACCTTTGTCTCCCGGTGCGGCCAGCTGTTTGATGCGTCGTCGTTTTCAGCTATGCAGAAATCCATTGGCTGAGCAAACCTATTTCCCCTATCTTTTGTGCCCGCAATCCTCCCCCGCTCAGTTTCCCGGCATTGCGGCGGCACACACAAGGAAAGGAATCATCATAGCTATGATTAATTTTATTCTTTTGGGTGTCGGAATTATTTTTCTGCTCTCCCTGCTGGCCACCAATCATACTGCCATTCGGCCCAGCCATGGGATTCTTTTGTCCGTTAGCCTGCCTTCGGACGCTCTGGCGGACAGGCAGACCAAGGAACTGGCCGGGCGCTACCGTAAAAGCAGCCGCCTGCTCCTGCTGGGATTTGCCGTCTTGCTCCCCGCCCTCTTTCTCCTTTCCGACTACCCTTCTCTGAGTATGCTGTTCCTCTTTGGCTGGATTACCCTGCTGATGGTGGCAAACGACAGGCTGATGGTCCGCTATATCCACAAGCTGCTTTCCCTGAAAAAGCAGCGCGGCTGGCTGGTGAACCCAACGCTGGTGCGCAGAGCCGATCTGCGGCTGGCCCGGGAAAAGCCGAACCTGCCCCTGGGCTTTGGCTGGCTGATCCCCCCTATCCTCTTTTCCCTGCTACCGTTATTGTGGCCCATGGAAAACCACGCCGCCGTATGGCTCATTGTAGGCGTCACCGAATTCACCCTGCTGCTGTGCCTGGTGCTGCGTTATGCGGCCTGCCATCTTCCCAACCGGGTGTACTCCCAAGATGAATCGGTCAACTTCGCGTGCAACCGCATTCAAAAACGGATGAACACGCTTACCTGGATTCTGCTGGGGTTCATACAGAGCGTCACCTTCACTCCTCTGGCATGGCTTTTCCAGTCCCCGGAGACTTTCAGCGGGTGGATGTTTCTGCTTATCGGTGTTAATCTGGCGGCCTCGCTGAGCGTCATCCTCCTGTGCCAGCGGCGGATCAAGCGGGTTCAGGAGAGCCTATTGCAGGGGCAGGAGGAATTTGTCTACACCGATGAGGATGAATACTGGAAAAACGGCGTGTATAATAACCCCAATGATGCCCGGGTCCTGGTGGAAAAACGGGTCGGCTACGGCTATACCTACAATATGGCCACCACCCGGGGACGCGTTATCACCTATTCCCTGCTGGGATTTGCCGCCTGTGTGGTGATCGGCGTCCTGATAATTTTGCTCCAAACGGATTTCGGCGCCATCTCCCTGAAGGTGGAAAATGGGACGGCCTCCATCAGCGCTCCGCTGTACCAGGCAAGCTTTCAGCTTCAGGATATCCAATCCGTTACCGAAATTACAGAGCTTCCCTCCGGCACCCGCACCAACGGCTCCTCCAGCCGCCTGCGCATGCTGGGGAATTTCAACCTCCGGGAGTATGGACGGTGCAAAATCTTCGTGGAACGGGAAAACACCCCCTATCTGCTGATCCGCCTGGAGGATCTGTGTATCATCCTCAACGGCGCCACACCCGAGCAGACCCAGGAGTACCGGCAGCTGCTGGGGCACCAGGACTAGGTGCCGCTGAGGCACACTCTCCCGGCAGCCTTCGAAATACGAAGGTCAAACAGCTTTACTCCCGCTTTGGAGAGCGAACTCCCTCCTAATTGCCGAAGCCGGGATAGTATCCAGCACTTTCCCACCGGCCAAGGCTGCCGACTATGCTCCATATGGCAAATACGAATCGCCAGATTGAGCCTGCCATGGTTTAAACTAAGCCGTCGCAGTCCCTGTATGAAAAATAAATTTCAGATTGATGGATTTTGTGGAAAAAAGCCGGCAGAAAATTGTCATTTTAAAATTCCTATGCTATAGTTATGGTAAATAAACCATCAAGAGGAGGAATTTAGCATGGATTGTCCTTTCTGCGGCACCCCAAACAGCAGCGGCAAGTTTTGTACCAACTGCGGCACTCCCCTGCCTCAAGAAGAGGAGAGACAGACACCAGCCAACGGATCCTGGGAATCCACGGCTGCGGCCGGCGAACCCCCAGCCGCCGGACAGGCCCTTCAGGCACAGCCCGAGCCTACCCCAACAGAATCCGACCCGGCTCAAAACCAGCCGTTTTCTGTTTCCAATGAACCCTCAGAGGAAGCCTACAAGGCCCAACCTGCGGCTCCCCA
This sequence comes from Marvinbryantia formatexigens, assembly GCA_021771035.1. Lineage (GTDB taxonomy): Bacteria > Bacillota > Clostridia > Oscillospirales > Ruminococcaceae > CALXEM01. The sequence continues at coordinate 38,457 of JAETPU010000012.1, forward strand.
AGGCCCCTCCGAGGATAATTCCGGATTCGGTCCCCAGCAGCCTGCGTCCCCTGTGGAGCCCGGCGCCTATCCGCAAACCTATTCCAGGGGTTCTCAGCCGCCCAATCCTCCCATTCCCCCTGCTGGCGCGGGCGCTTTTGGGACGCCTCCACGGCGGCCCGTGCCTCCAAAGCCCAAAAAGAGCCTTGGCCTCATCATCACCTGTATTCTGTTGGGTGTGGCCTGCGCGCTCTCGTTCGCCTTTGCGGTTGCGGGGAATTTGAACGCCTTTCAGGTGCGGCAAAAGTTCTATGATGTACAGTCGAAGTGCTCTTCCCTGACCTCGGAAAATGAAGCGCTGTCCCAGGAGCTGGATGCTATGGAATCGCAGAGCAGCACCTCCGGCAGCCAGGATACCTATAAAATCGCCCAGGCGGGGGATACGCTCTTTTTGTATCCTGCACAGTGGCTTCCCTACGATACGGAAAGCAGCACCATTTATAACATTGGGGACGACAAAACTATGAACACGGTTGTGCAGGATCTCTCCGACTACGAAGGCTATTCCCTGGAATTTGCCGCTCCCTTTATTGTTCAGGGAATTGAAAAAAACGATGCTGAGGTCCAGCACTATGAAAAGGAAACTATCGGCGATCTGGACACCATCCACGTTTATTTTACGATGAATGTGGACTCCGGGGCCTTTGTGGATGCACAGGCGTACCTGTTCTCTCAGGGTGACTATATGATTTTGCTCACCTTTGGACAAGTGGATCAGATCGAGAGCGATTTTGAAGAGCAAATTCGAACTATCCTCAAAAGTGTCACCCAAAAGGCTTGAAACTGGGCGTATTTCCAGTACTGAATTGAAAAGAGGCAGTTAGGAGGCGTTTCGGTTCTCCGCTGTTTCTTAACATTTTGCTTTTATATGAGTAGTATTTTTACTACACGAGAAAAAACGCCGGGATTATTGGTACAGGCACCAAGCAAGGATGCGAATTCAAGCGCGGAAGAGGTAACTGACAATTTCGGAATATAACCCATTCTTCGGATAGTTCCACAGTGCAGCCCTAATTATGAATAAATCGTAAAGGAGAAATTTTACATGGATTGTCCTTTCTGTGGCACTCCAAATCAGGAAAAGGAGGTTTGTTCCGCTTGTGGTCAGGCTCTCCCGGGAAGCAACCAATCGGCAGCACGGTTCTCTCCAGGAGCATCCTCATCTTCCTTGACTCAGAAGGTATCCCCGGAAAGTCAAGTGACCGGTGAAACCTCCTACCCTGGTTCTAATAGTTTTAATCCTGCCTCATCCTCATTGGCTCCCGTATCAGCACGTCCGTCAAAATGGCCTATCATAACCTGTATTGTTCTGGCTGTGAATACAGTTATCTTATTAGTTCTTGCTGTTCTTGGAACTGTATCAGCCTTTCATTTACAGAAACAACTTTCACAAACTCAGGCAGAGTACTCCTCTCTTGAGTCCGGTATGGCATCTCTGCAAGAGGAAAATGATACGCTGAAACTGAAGCCAAACTGCAAAATAGGTCAAATTGGAAATCTTTTCTTTTTGTACCCGAATTCTTGGGAAATGACACCGTCCAAAGACTCTGAGCTCTCAAGAACCTACACAGCAGACAGCAACAATAAAATGATAACTTTAAATTGCACCCATCGTGATTCCAATGCTTACCAAACAATTGACTACTATGTTACAGATTTCGTACAAGGACTGGAAAAAAACAATTGGTACTCCCTTTTTCAGACAAAGGTTAACATCGCTGGAATCGACATGATCCAAGTGAACTGCAAGAGAATGACAACTGTAAATCCAACAGAAGTAGATTCTAGACATTATCTATTCTTCCATGACGGCTATCTGTTTTATTTTATATTTTGCCAATATGAAACAGAAATAGATAGTACCTACGATAGTCAAATCACGCAGTTCCTGGAAAGCCTCTCACAGGAGCCATGAGGAGCCAATCTTATCCAAGTATTCAAAGCATAGGGTTTCAGGCTCCTTTTCTCTATCGCCTACAGTGAATTTTTTAGTAACCCCCCGGACAGTTCCAATTGGATATTGTCCGGGGCATTTTTATGAGATATAACTTCTACATTGCTCTGCCATTTGTTCACCCAATTCCAGCAATTACTTATTCCCCACACTCAGGGCACACCTCTTGCAGCTTGGCCCTGAGGCTCAGAAAGTCCTCCATTGCCGCGGGCTTATTGCCGGGGTTTCGCAGCAGCGCCGCCGGATGGAAGGTTCCCATCATCCAGGTTCCATTTTTAAGGATCCACTGCCCATGCTCCTTAGTCACCTTAAAGTCCTCCCGCAAAAGGCGGATAGCGGCAATCCTGCCCAGGCAGACAATCAGTTTAGGACGCATGATAGCCACCTGGCCGCGCAGATATCCCAGGCATTGCTGTGTTTCCTCGGGGAGCGGATCCCGGTTCTGAGGAGGCCGGCATTTCACCATATTGGTGATGTATACCTCCCGTTCCCGGCTAAGCCCAACAGCATCCAGCATTTTATCCAGCAGCTGCCCGGCGCGCCCCACAAAAGGGATCCCCTGCAAGTCCTCATTTTCCCCGGGGCCTTCCCCAATCAGCATAATCGGGGCGGTCTGGCTGCCCGTTCCAAACACAACATTGGTCCGGGTTTTGCATAAATCACATCGCTGGCACTGCAGGCACTCCTGCTGCAGCTGTTCCATGGTCTGTTTCATATCTGATAAATCCTTTCTTTTCCTCTGGGGCCCAATCTCAGTTTACTGGATATTTCCCTGCTATCCAGGCTCTTTCCCTTGCTCCTTCTTTCGTGATAAAGGCTCGGTATTCTTTTTTATTAAAGAAATCCGCTTCCCTCAACTTTGAAGAAGCCTGGTCCCTTTCTGTGGAAAGGGCAGACGCTGTGCATCTGAGGACTTCTTCCGGACCCTAATGTAGCGCGTTAGGGCTGATTCCCGCGTTACAAAAAACAGCATCCCACCATCTGCCGGGTTCGCAAGAAATGTAATACTGTTTTTTATTGCATCAAAGGAAATCCGCTTCCCTCAACTTTGAAAAGGTTCGGCCTTTTTCTGTGAAAAGGGCAGACGCTGTGCGCCTGAGGACTTCTTCCGGACCCTAACGCAGCGCGTTAGGGTTGATTCCCGCGTAACAAAAAACAGCATCCCACCAGAAACATGATACTGTTTTTTATTATAACAAACCTCCGACCGTCTGACAACGAGAAAGACAGACGCAAATTTTGCCCAAAGTCTCTGTCAAGCCTTGCATAATACTGGCGAAACGATTACAATAAAGGTAGTCCAAGTGGATGATGCAGAGGCTGCTCCGGCTGGTTCGGCTGCCTCTGGACGCCCTGTATGACCGCTTCCGGCGTCCGCGGTCAAACAGGCCGCTTTAAGAATTGAATACGCCGGAGAAGTAGGTGTAATTATGTCGAAAGTATTGGTAGAAACCTCCGCCCGTCATCTCCACGTCACCCAGGAGCACCTGGAAATTCTGTTTGGCGCTGGCGCACAGCTGACTGTAAAGAAAATGCTCTCCCAGCCCGGACAGTTTGCCAGCGAGCAGAAGGTGACGGTTGTTGGACCGAAATCGTCCATGAATATGTCCATCCTGGGCCCGGTGCGCAAGGACACTCAGGTTGAGGTCTCCCTCACTGACGCCCGTTCTCTGGGGCTGTCCGCTCCCATCCGTGAGTCCGGCGATATTGCCGGCAGTGCTCCCTGCAAGCTGGTAGGCCCCTGCGGAGAGGTTGAAATCGCCCAGGGCGTTATTGCGGCCAAGCGCCATATCCACACCACTCCCAAAGAGGCCGCTGAGATGGGGCTCTCCGACAAACAGATTGTCAGTGTGAAAATTGAAACTCCCGAGCGTTCCCTCACCTTCGGCGATGTGGTGGTCCGCGTCAGCGAATCCTATGCTACCGCCATGCATATCGATACCGATGAATCCAATGCCGCCGGATGTTCCGGTGAGGTATACGGTGAAATTATTCAATAACTGACCGTGATACAATATTCGCGTGGAACGCGAATATCTCGGAGTTTTGCTTGCCAGCCAACAACGGCTGGCATTCAGCCAAGGCTGAACCGCAAAACATCCCAGTTGGTTCCAAATTTGCGATACTACATCAGCAGCCAGGCCGGGAAATCTCCCAGCCTGGCTGCTTTTTCTATCGTTTCTTGCAGTCCCCCCGCGGCAAGGCTTTCCCACCTGCCTATTCGTTCCTGCAAAAGCTTTTTGGACGTCGTGGCAGTCAAGAGGCCCCATTCTTGGCTTTCCAGGAGGATTTGGTCACATTTTGCAGGGGTGAGGTCTCATTTCCACAAAAAACTGTCTTGAAACTATGCAGCAGGGGCTCAGCCGGCAATGTCCGGCTGAGCCCCTGCTTTGTACAACCCTTTACTGGTTATTCTGTTTTTTCCCTGTCAATACCGTCATGATTTTGACGGAAAGCATAATCGTGAGGATGACGATAAAAATACCCGCCATCCCATATCCCATAATGGGAAGCGTATTCAAAAAGGCCCCAAAATCCAGATGCATAACATTGACCATCCTTTCCGGAATTGTGCCGGTTTCCCTTTTTGCAGATTACAATTTCTGCGGATTCCGGCGGCACAAAGTACAAGGCTGAAAGCACGCTTTCAAACCAGTGTCCTCTCCCGATCTGTTCCTATCTTTATATCAGCGCCAGCAGCAAGCCGCCTGCAATGACAGAGGCAATCTGTCCGGCAACATTTGCTCCCACCGCGTGCATCAGCAGGAAGTTCTGAGGATCCTCTTTCAGGCCCATCTTATTGATAACACGTGCGGACATGGGGAACGCGGAGATACCGGCGGCGCCCACCATAGGGTTAATTTTATTTTTGGAGAACAAATTCATGAATTTCGCCAGAAGCACGCCGCCCACCGTATCAAACACGAAGGCGACCAGGCCAAGGCCCATAATCAATAGGGTAGCCGGATTCAGGAAGGAGTCCGCCTGCATCTTGGTGGCAATCGTCAGTCCCAGCAGCAGCGTGATGAGATTGGCCAGCACCTTTTGCGCGGTCTCGGAAAGGCTGTTAAGCACACCGCATTCCCGCAGCAGATTTCCGAACATCAAGAACCCGATGAGGGCCACGGAGCGCGGGGCAACTACACCCGCAATGATGGTGATAACAATGGGGAACAGAATTCTGGTGGTCTTGGAGACCTCCCTCTGCACATAGGGCATCTTAATGCAGCGTTCTTTTTTGGTGGTAATCATCCGGATAACGGCGGGCTGCACAATGGGCACCAGCGCCATATACGAATAGGCCGCCACCACAATGGCGCCGATATAGTTGGATTTCAGGAAGTTCGCCACAAAAATCGAGGTGGGGCCGTCCGCCGCACCAATGATAGCGATGGAGGCGGCATCCTTCATCTCAAAACCGAACAGGCTTGCAACGCTCAGTGTGAAAAAAATACCAAACTGCGCACCGGCTCCAAACAGCAGCATTTTAGGATTGGACAGCAGCGGGCCGAAATCGATCATGGCTCCAATTCCAATAAACAGAAGCAGCGGGAACAGTTCATTGGCAATTCCTGCCCCAAACAGGACATCGATTGGCCCCTGCTCCAGCACACCGTCCACAAACTGGTTGACCGCGCCGGAAAACGGCAGGTTTACCAAGATGGCGCCGAATCCCATGGGCAGCAGCAAAGACGGCTCCATATCCTTCTTAATTGCCAGCCAGATGAGCAATCCGCCAATCACCCACATGACAACCTGCTGCCAGGTGATATTCAGCAGATTTTCGAATAACACTCCCACAATACATCCTCCTTTAATTTGGCTCTGCCGTATGTCCTGTGGAACCCCAAAGCTGTCCCAGGGCGTTTGCCTTGTCAGCCCCCACGCTTGGGGATTCCCCGGCCGCGACGCCCGGCATCAACCTGTCCTCAGCTTTGGCAGCCCGCTTTGCAAACATACAAAAAGACTTTTACCACAGGGGAAAATACCCCAATGGTAAAAGTCTTGCTTTTTCAAGTATGAGCGGATTGATAAACAACCGGAATGTCGCGTCATACTACAGCAGAACCTGCCGTAAGCTACTCCCTTTTACACAGCCGGAACCCAGGTTCCGAACGTATTCAGTATAACAATCCAAATAGCGAATGTCAATTCTTTTATGTCTTTTTTGGAAAATCCCGGGGAATCTCAGAGGATAAAAGCCCCTGGTACCGTAAATTTTCCAGTTGAAGCAGCCGGACACTGTGCATCGTCTCCTCCAGGGCCAGCCGTCCCAGCATCTCCCTTGCGGCGGGGTTGCGCCGCCACGCCTGCAGCTGCAGAAACTCCTGCGCCTGGCGCATTTCCCGGTTCAGCCTTCGGGAGAGCATCTGCCCAAAATCCCGGTCGATTACCAATTCATGCTCACCGGTGCCGGAGTATCCCCTTGATGCGGCTGTCCGGTACAGCTGCTGAAGCTGCCGGGTATGCTGTGCCTCCTGGCGGGAGAGCTCCTCAAAAATCTGGGCTGACGGCGTCCCCTGTGACGACTGCGCCGCCAGATGGTAAAACGCGCAATCCGCCTGTTCCTCGTCGATTAGCCTGCGAAGGCTGACTAGATACGGTTCCTGCGCCATAGCCATCCCCCTCCTTTCCTTTTGCAGCGGGACTTTGTTCCAAACGATTCCGGGTTCCCGCAGGCCAGTGCCCCCTCCCTTTTCACCTCCAAAGAGGCTTTGGCATAAACTATAACAGCCGCCAAAGCCAATTTTGACGGTCCATCCTGATGCAGTCTATGCAGTTTTCCAAACTTTTAGACTGCGGCGTGAGGAGGTGAAGCTATGCCCTTTGATGCCAGAGAACTCTTTGCCCGGGTCATTCAATGTGAAGCAGGCGGAGAAGGCGACGACGGGATGCGAGGAGTGGCCACAGTCATTATGAACCGTACCAATATCCCCTACGGCGAGTTTGCCCGGGTGAGCAACGGCGGAAACCTGAGAGCTATCATCGCACAGCCTGGGCAGTTCAACTGTATGCGGGACACCCTGGCCGGCCGGTACAATTCCCAAAACGTCTGGAATATGGATCCCCAGGAAATCCACTATGAAATTGCAGACTGGGCAATTTCCGGAGGAATCCTGGGCGGCGTGGACAATTCCCTGTTTTTCTATAATCCATACAGCCCCACCTGTGCCACATACTTTCCCCCGGGAGGCGTCGGCGTGCTCCACAACCGTATTAACCAGCACTGTTTTTATGCCCCGACCGAGCGTTACCGCAACACCTGAGAAAAACCGACTGGAGGTTCTACTATGGATTACCGACCGCAGATGCCCTATACCCCCAACCCCTATTATCCCAATACCATCCCGCCCTGTGCCGCCACCAATCCGGGCTTTTATGCGCTTCCCGAAGTCATTCCGGGCCTGGCACAGAAAAACCCCTTGTTCAATGCCATCACCCAGGGCGAGGCACGCCCCAATATGATGCTTCCATCCGCCGACGCCAACCAGCCTGACGCCGCTGTTGGAACCGGCAGTATGCCCATGACAGTGTCCCCCACCACCGGTATGCAGAATCCTATGGGGTCCCCGTCCACCCTGGCCTCCCTGCCCACAGAGGCGCAGGTCGGCGTTACCGGGTCCTCCCTGCAGTTCCTCAACGGCTTTCTGCGCACACAAATCGGCAGAAAGGTTATGGTTGAGTTTTTAATCGGAACCAATACCCTTGTGGATCGCTCCGGGATTTTGGTTGCCGTCGGCACCAATTATATTCTCATCAACGAAAGCGAAACAGACGATCTGCTGGCCTGTGACTATTACAACATCAAATTCGTGCGCTTCTATTATTAATCCCTTACATAGCGCTACCTTTTCCTTGACTTTGCGATGATACTCCCTGCCCCCTTGCATCCCATGATATCCCGTACTATCCGGCGCAGCCCGCATGGGCTGCGCTGCCTTTGTTATTGAGGTAGATAATAAATAATAGAAATAAACTTTTTTTAGAGAGAAACAATTTCTTCAGTAAAATCCTCAAATTCCTTTGTTGATATTTCAGTTTCTTCCCAAGAAGGTACACCCTTTTGCACACTATAATGTACTTTTGACATAGTATCTAAATAATATCCTTCGTAATCATAATCTTCAGTTGGAGATTGACGTATATACATAGCTAATTCTTGAGCCGCTAAATGAGAAATACTATCGTGTAATCCACCGATTGCTGGTCCACTTGAACCACAATACACCTCTAAAAGTAAACAATCTCCATTTTCGTCGATTGCCTTTATGATATAACTAAACTGATTTTCTAAATTATTAGTAATATATCTAGGCTGTCCGAATAAATATTTTAGTTGTCCTAATACCATAACGCAATTTTTTTCAAAATTTTCATCGAATTCATAAATAGAGCAAATATTTGACGACGGCATATAATACTCTATTGTTGCATTAGCATTTTCAAATTTATACATATTTTTGCCTCCATACTCTTTTAATCTGTTGATATTCTTTCATTTTTCTATATAGCAATTATATCACTAGAAAAATAAATAGTCATTCTTTTTTGATTATTCAACAAAAATTTGTTTTAATATTAAATCTAATGCTCCTTTCTTTTGAAGTAATAAAATAGTCGTCCAATAAGAACGGCTGAAAATAGAAAAGGAACGTCATGTTAGGCGTTCCATAGTCTATGAAATATTCAATTTATTCTTGTTTTAATACTGATGTACTATACCATATCTTTGCATATCTAGGAAAACTTGCGTATCAAGGCTCATTCGTTAGTAGTAAATAAGTAGTAAATTGATGTGTTTGTTTCCTTGAAAATGCTGATAGATACTGCGTTTTAGCGGATAATCAGATTTTTATTGTGTTTTTTACATAAAAAATAGGGATAGACTTTTCTATCCCTATTTTTTCGAATAGTTTATTCAATTACATACGGATTACATACGGAAATAAGTCTCGGATAATCATGATACTTTAAAAAACAAGTTAGTATAAGTAGCAGCTCCCCTAAAAACAGCATTCCAAGGGGAAACTGGGCGCTCAACCCCATCCAGGCCGCGACAGCAAAACCGCCCAGTGATCCTGAGAGCATGGCTCCCATATACCATAAAAAGGATACCATTCCCCTTCCAAAGGGTTGTTTTTCCAATCTCCAAACAGCCAGACAGGTAAACACCAGGCACAGCAGAAACGCCGTTAAGGATAACAGGAAAAACAGAATGACCGAAAGCGGTTCCTGGGCAAGGCCAGGGGAAATCAAATGATAAGTTTTAAACAGGGCGAGAATCTTTTCCCCATAACCTGAAAAATCAAATATCTGCTCTTGAGGCAAAAACCGCAGCGGGAACTCCCAATGCAGCCCCAGAACAGCATAAGTTCCAGTGACAGCCGCCAGCAGCAGCCCCACAGCCGCAAGGAATCCGCCAACCGGCAGCGCACTCTTTTTGAGAACATATCCCCCATAGCCCTGGCTGTATCTATGCCTCACCCGCTCAAAGGTATCCCGGCCAAGCCTCAAGAGGATCCTGCATCCCAACAGGATACAGGCAACCCAAAGCAGAAGAGGAATTAATTGGTAAAACTGCGTGAGAAACTCCCCTTCCTCCCTGAGCTGAAAGCCCACCGCGCCCTGCAGCCGCTGATAAAAGCTCTGCTGCAGAATGGATTCCAAGGGTTTTCCAGTGTGGTTCTCATAGAGGATGTGGGAAAAACGAAGGGCGTTGTCAGTGCTGTCATAAGGAAAATAGATACGCTCCGCTCCCGCTGACAAACGGGCGGCCAAGTTCCTGTTCTCCTGGTAAACACCGCAGATTCGGTACTCCCGTCCATTGAGCTTCAGTATAAGCCCCACAGCATCCTCGGTAAAATACAGCTGCCGGGCCAGGCTGGAACTGATCACTATCCCGTCAGGGGAAGAATCCAGAAAAGTTCCTCTGAGCATCGTAACATTTCCCAGAGTCTCATAGGCACTGTCCGTATACACACAGGCCACAGGGATTCTAAGGCCAGCCAGGGACAGGGACGCATTCTCTACATACTGTCCGGAGGCCCAGATTCCTTCCTGCCGCAGCTTACCCAAATCACCGGCGGACATCCACTGGCTTTGATTAGCCAGAGAATAGTCCGCCTGCTGTGCACTGGGCAGCGTCTGCGAAGCAGTACGGTGAACAGCCTGTGCCAGAGTAAAAAAGAAAAACAGGAAAAACAGAATGAAACTCAGGGCAATCATCCCATTGGCTTGCTTTTTCAATTCCGTCTCCCCCTATCGCAGCAATTTATTGGAATTCTCCGGTTTTCACCACCATCTGATCCTCCAGGGCCTGCGTACTGGATATTACCACCGGATCCTGCAGGTGGGCCTCCAAGGCCACGGATTCCTCATTCTGATTGAGCACCGTTACACTTTCCTTCACCACATAGTATTCGGTGCCAAAGAGCTTTTTTCTGCTCTTTAGCAGAAACACATACCCATTGGCGTCGTCAGTAAAATGCACGGCGGAACGCGCAAATACAAAATCGTAATCCCCGCCGTTGCTGGTCATGGTCACCGATACCGGTTCCCCCTCATACAGCAGGTAGGGCGTATCCTCATATTGAATCTGAGCCCAATACTTCATAGTATTTTCCTGAGGCTGATACTCACTTCCGGAAAGGTTGAGCACCACGCTCTCCTGAGCCGGGCTCTTATTTTCCCTCTGGCACAGTACAGTAGCTCTGAGCTGCGTGACACTCTGGCGCACATCCTTTGTCGTCCACACCACCTGCACCGTATCCGTCTGGCAGATTCGCGCAATGGGTGCTCCCTGCTCCAGGTGTGCCCCTTCCTGAATAAAAACCTCCCCCAGCTGTCCCGCTGCCGGGGCATAGAGCACCCCGTCGTTCTCCTGGAGCTGCAAAAGCTGATCCAGCTGCTCCTGCGCTTTTGTAAGCTGCTCCTGTACCAATTCATAGTCCAAGGTGGACTTTCCATATTGGGCCCGCTGGTTTTTCAGCTGCTCCACCTGGTTTTGCTGATCATAGATGGCTCTGCGAATACTCTCCCCAGTAAAAGAAGCCAGTTCCTTTTTTTCCGAAACAGCATTCCCCCGGAAGGCGTACACCTTTTCCACCTGAAGAGTTCCGGGCGCAGACACAAGCTCCCCATTGGGATAGTGGGCGTAGCCCTCAAGCGTCACAAAGGAGGCAATACTTCCAGAACCGGAATTTGCTGTCTGAACCTGAGGCAGCAGCGCATAGTAAATCTGTCCGGAAAGATAGGTACACACTCCCAAAAATACAAAAAGCAGAAGAAGCAACTGCAGGATTCTTTTTTTACGGGTAGGTTGTCTGTCTGCCATCATTTCATTCCGCCTTTCACAGTTTCCTGATGACTGAGTTGGAAACACCGTCCACCAGTTCATCCTTCAGAAGTAAAAACACCAGCAGCAGCGGCAGGAAAAACACCATACCGCAGGCAAAGGCAATCCCTATTTGTCCCTGGTTGATGGAGGACAGCGCCGCAGACAGCGGATAGAGATCGCTGTTCTGAATGAGGGCCAGAGGCTGCTCCACCATGCTCCAGGTATCGATTAAGTTTAAAATAACCAGGGAGGCAATTCCCGGCGCCGCCTGGGGAAGCACGATTTTAGCAAAAATTGTGAGCTCTCCGGCCCCCTCCACCCGGGCGTATTCCAGGGTTTCCCTGGGAATTTTCCGCATGAACTGATACACGATATATACCCCAAATGGAGTGAATACTGCCGGCAGAATCACGGCCCACCGGGTTCCCAGCAGATGTAAGGAATGCGCCACCAAAAAGTTGGGAACCATTGTCACCTGATAGGGCAGCACCGAGACAATGATATAAAAAACGAACAAAATCCGGCTGCCCGGAAACCGGAACTGGGCAAATCCATAGCCGCCCAAGGTGGCAATTACCACAACTCCGCACAATGCCGGCAGCGAAATCATCACACTGTTCCAAAACTGGATGAGAAAATCCTGATTTCTCAAAAGTACCTGGTAATACTGTTCCAGAGTGAACTGATTGGGAAGCAGATGAAAGGCAGCATATTGATCCTGCGTAATGGAACCACTGAAGATATCCCCATAAGCCGCCGTAACCTCCGCCGAACTCATAAATGAACCCAGCAACATAAACACAACCGGTACAAGCGCCACGACACTGACAAATAGAAAAAGAGCAGCCACCCCATAATATTTTGCTTTTTTCAAACCGGCTCCACTCCTTTCTCCAAAATTACCGGGCAGGCTTCGTCCGAATAAGCCAGGCCGTCCGGTTTGGGCCTCCTTGGGAGTACACAGACCGGTACAGCGCCTTACGAAAGACGGAGCTGGCACGATTACACCAGAGCTCATTCTGGGATAGTCCCCAAGCCAACTGCCGCGGCTTAAACCGGCTCTGTGTCCCCTTAATCCCTCTGGCGGTCACTGAACCGGAACATCAGGATAAAAAACAGGAGAATTCCCAAGAAAAACACTACAGAAGCCGTGGATAAACGCTGATAATTAAGCGCCAGGAAGTTATTGTTCATAAAATTTTGGAGCATATAGGCGCTGTCCGGAGGATAATCCCCCATCAGGAGGTAACTCTCACGGAATATCTTGAAAATCCCCATAACTCCCATCACAATAGAGAAAAACAAAAACGGAACTAACTGAACCAAGGTTAAGTACCGAAAGGCCTGGAAAGTACCGGCCCCATCCAGCTGCGCCGCCTCATAGATGCTTCGGTCAATGCTTCTGAGCCCGGCCAGGAGAATCACACTGCAATAGGCGGTGTTTTTCCAAAGGAACAGGAGCATTAAAATCCAGAAAGCCCAGGGGCTGTTCAGAAAATCAACAGGGGCCATTCCCCACTTGACCAGCAGCCCATTTATCACCCCAAATCGCTCCACCAGCACCTGGACAAACAAAATAATGGCACTGGAGGGAATGACCATCGGCAGCAGGCTCAGCGCAAACCAGGCTGAAATTCCGGGCATTTTGCGCCGGAATAGGTACTGGAGCATCAGCGCCATCCCCAATGCACACACAAGCAAAAGCGGAAGCCCGATGGCGGCAAACCGGAAGGTATTCCACAATGCCAAACGAAACGATGGGGATTCAAACAGTTCCAGGTAGTTGGAAAACCCAGAAAACCGGAACACCCCGCTGCTGGAACTGAAGGAAAACAGCACACTGAAGAAAAAAGGAAGTGCAAAAAACAGTGAAAACCCCAGCATACTCAAGAGGACAAATCCAAATCCTGTCCCCATCTGTCTGCGATACAGCCGGGGCCCTTTCCTTTGGACAGGGGGCCGGCTACGGTTAATACGACTGTGTTTCATGGCTGTTCTCCTGCATTTCATCACGGATTATTTGGATGGATATGGATTTTCCCACCGTTATATACGCCGATTACATTTTTTGCAGACAAAATTGCTGGCCTCCATATCCACACTTCCAGCGGTTTTCTCAGCCATCACACTGGAGGGAAACACAGGATAGATTCGCTCCAATTTTTCGTTGCCGCAATATGGGCAGCGGCGCCAGGTTTTGCAATTGGGACAGCGATCCAAGCCGGCATCCTCCTCCCGGAAAACATACCCGCATTCTACACAGCGCCCTTTTTTCTCACGGAAAAACATAAAAATCCCTCCCAGAAAGTATAGTTCGGCTGATCCAACGCCGCAAAATAAAATTTATCAAAACCGCAAAAACGTAATCCTACCGCAGCATCTTATTCGTTGACATACAATTTCAGCTTATTCTCCAGTTCCTTCACACAACCCTCGTAATCCGAGGTCGTCCCATCCAAGTAGGGGCCCATACAATCGCTGAAAATCTGGGTTACTTTCGGATTAAACAGCGAGACTGACGAAATTCTGTCCAAACAGTCCCGTACCTTTTGGGCGTGTTCCTCACTCAGCGGTGAAACTGGAATTAACTCTCCGGCTGAGCGGATATTTTGTCCGCCGATGGTCATGGTGTCCTGAATCTGCCCTTCCAATACAGAACGGTTCACTGGGATCCCTACGCTGCTTGCCTGCTGACTATTCTGGGGCAGCGGGGCATCATAGTCCATCAGATACCGAACCAGCTGATAAGCCGCATTGGCATTTTTTGTATTGGCGTTGACGCAGGCCAAATCCATAACCATAGCATGGTAAGTATCGGACCCCTCATGGGTTGGAAGTGCGAAGAACCGCGGCTCCATGGGCTCATCCTGCCGGTATGCCTCATCGAACAGTTTGGTATCAACCAGCGGATACACATTGTATAGTGTCATAATTGTATGCCGCGCCCGGCCGACAAAATCGTTTGCATAGGTCTTGGAAATGACAGCCTGTTCTGCTTCAAGGATAGCGTTGCTCTGACGGACAATATCAGCTATTTGTTTGAGTTCCTCTGGAATATGAACTTCCTTTGTTGTTACATCAACCAGAGAACGCCCTGTAAAATCTGACAGCAGTGTACACAACGTGGCTGCGTTTTTGGCTGGTGCTGAAAACGTAAGGTAGTTCTCCTCCTTCCAGTTGACAGCGCTTTCCAGCGCATTCAGGTAATCTTTCAATTCTCCCGTTTGAGTATTAAGTCCAATGCCGGCCTCATCTAACAGCTCCTGAGTGGTAATTCCAAACATCATATTGAAGGAAAGCGGCATAATAACCTGTTTTCCTTCCAACTCACCGGCATTTAATACGGGATAGTAATTTTCAGTCTGAAAAGAATCGTCTTTTTCCAGCCAAGGCTTTAGATCCAACAAATTTTTTCCCGACATCATTTTGTTGAGATCCAAAGATGTGGTCAGATTCATCACCATTACATCCGGTCCCTGGCCGGAGTTCATCTCAGTAGAGATACGGTTATCCATCTCCTCCAGATTTGAAAAGCCCTCTAATTCCAAATTGAGATTCGGATGCTCTTTGGCAAATTCATCAATCGCCGACCTAGTATTTGTATTATTCTGGTAATACACCTTCAGCGTTCCATCCGGGTTCTTTAATTCCACCTTTTGCGGATTGGAGGAACACCCCGCAACTGAACACAGCATCGCCCCTGCCAGTAATCCCGCAACAACCTTCTTCAGACGCATAATTCTCCATCCTTTCCGGGAATCCCTGGGCGCTGCCAAATGGAATCCCACCGCTTTCCCCACTGGATTCCAGCAAAATTTTCTGACGCCCACGATAAAACTACAGTTTAGATTTTGTTAAAAATCCACCAAAGCTTGTCTATACAATACCATTTTTCCAGACAATAGTCAACATTTTTTGACCATATACTATAAAATCAATATGCATAGAAACCTGATTGGGGTTTTTATTGTCGGGACGTGCCTTACCTCAAACGAGCGGCCCGCAATGAGCGGGATATCATCCCCCCGGCAGGAACCGCCAAACCCGGGAAGCTGCACAGCCCTCCGGTATCCATTCTCCTAAAACCGGTATGTCCATTCAGTTCCGAAAAGCTACAGTACGGTGTTCATCCCTCCTCTATTTCGTAAAAATAATCTCAAAATTAAAAATATCAATTTTTATATTAAAAAAATCAATATTTATATTGACATTTTTAATATTTGAGTTATAGTAGTATTAAGCAGAAAGGAAGTGACCCGATGAAAAAGGTGATCAGCCGTTGTCCGGTATGCAGCAGCGAGTTGACGGTTGCCAAGCTGAAATGCGAATCCTGCGAAACCGTCATTGAGAATACATTCCGGCTCAGCAAATTCGACTATTTATCCGATGAGGAATTGTATTTTACCGAAACCTTTATTCGCTGCCGGGGAAACATCAAGGAAGTGGAAAAGGAACTGGGGATCTCCTATCCAACGGTACGCTCGAAATTGGATGCGGTCATCAAAACATTGGGCTATGAGGCCCAAGCCGATGAGCAGACGCTTCGGCGGGAGGAAATCCTCAAGGCGCTGGAGAGCGGGACAATCACAGTAGAACAGGCCATTGCCCAATTAAAATAAAGAAAACGGAGGAACTTTGGAATGGACGAGACATTGAGAATCCTGAAAATGGTCGAGGAGGGTACCGTCACCGCTGAGCAGGCTGCCCAGCTCATGGAGGCCATTAACGGCGACTTGCCGGCGCCGCGCACCGCCGTTCTCAAAAGCCCCTATGATAAAAAAATGTTCCGCATTATTGTGGACAGCGTGGAGGGCGATAAGGTGAGAATCCAGTTTCCTGTAGGCGCTGTGAAAAAAATCCTGCGCGCCACCGGAAAACTCCCCATCCCGGAAAAGGATTTACAGGGAGTAGATCTCACGCAGATGATGGACGCCGTCTCCGAATGCCTGGACGAGGAGATGGAGGGGGATTTTGTCAATGTGGATGCGGCGGATGGAACAACTGTGCGGATCTTCGTGGATTAAGCGTGTGAGGCCATGAAAATACGAGTCAAAACCGGTCAATTCAGATTTTCGATCCCCGTTCCCAACTGCCTGATACGCCTGGCTGTCACCCTGATTCCCGATAGGGCATTTTCCTCCATGTATGAGAATACCCCGGAGCCTTATCAGGCGCTTATGACAAAGCAAACCGTCCGGATGCTCCTGGGGGAGTGCCTGGATGTCATTCAGGAGAATCGAGGGCTGGAAATTATCGAAGTACAGGCGAGCGACGGAACCCATGTCTCCATCGTGCTGTAGGAATTCCGCTTTCCGGTCTCCCGGGGTGCTGGCTTTTGCAATTGTTATCCAGAATAAAACGAGCTGCAGCCTTCTTCCGGCTGCAGCTCGTTTTTTCTTGGCGGGGAACGTGTTCACGTATCCCCGCCCAATCATTTCCATGGAGATTCTACTGTTCGGACCGGTAGCAGGACAAAAATTCCTGCGCCTGACTGACGCTGTGAAACCGCCTGCGCACGCCGGTGATATATTCCACCGCGTCCTCCCATTCCTGCAGGGTATAGGCCTGTGTGGAGATGTGAGGCGCCAAAATGCGGATCCCCAGCTGCCGTTCCGGCTGATGCAGGTCCGAGAGATAGGAACAGCCGGTATCCATGGCCAGCTGTTCCAGCAGTTCCAGTTTTCGTCCATCCGGATGCATGGCAATCCACTCCTCTGTACATCGTCGGTTTTGATTCCCAAACAGGATTCCCTATTTTCCTATCATTATCCGGACTGCCGTGTCTCTTAGGCGCCCGTGCCGCCTGATTCAATACCGGAACGATAAAGCAGACTTTTTCTTTCGAATTATGTATACTGAATTTAATGACGAAAACATGAAAAAAACCGGATTTTTATGCTCTGTGCCTATACGGAACTGATGGCATAATCTGAGAACGATTTTTCCTACCTTTTCCTGCATTCACTCCCCCCGGGACCACCTCAAAAACGTGTCCTGGGAAATCCCCAGCAAATTCGCCGCCTGGCGGGAGGAGATTTTTTTGCACCGGAAGGCGCGCAGAATCTCCCCGAACTCCTCTGGAACCTGCTTTCTTGGCCTGCCGAACTGCACGCCCCGCAGTTTGGCTGCGGCGATACCCTCTTTCTGCCGCTGGCGGATATTTTCCCGTTCCGTCTGGGCAACATAGGAGAGAATTTGCAGCACCAAATCCGCCACAAAGGTTCCGGTCAAATCCCGGCTGGACTGGCGGGTATCCAAAAGCGGCATATCCAGCACCACAATATTGACATGGCGCGTGCGGGTAATCACCCGCCACTGGTTTTGAATTTCCTCGTAATCACGGCCCAGCCGGTCAATGGATTTGATCACCAGGGTATCTCCCGCCCGCAGCTTTCGAAGCAATTTTTGGTATTGAGGGCGGTTAAAATCCTTGCCGCTGAGCTTGTCCATATAGATGGACTGAAATTCAACCCCAAACTCGTCCAGTGCTAAAAGCTGCCGATCTTCATTTTGTTCCTTGGTGGAAACCCGCACATATCCATACGTTTCACCACTCATCATCTGTCCTCCTTAAAAATAGATTTGCAACTAGTATTCACCGTACCGGTAGTTTTAGCAAGATTTTTGTGCGGCAAAGCTCTGCGGCGCGCTATGACTGTCCGCGCGTCTTTTACACGGACGCATACCCTGAAAAAATGCGGCCCGTCTTGCCGGCAGTGGAGAAAATACCCGATGGCAGCCGGCAAGACGGGCCTTTTCCCGGGAATCCGACAGCCCGCTGCCCCTGAAAATTCTTCTTTTCATCAAATTTGACATTTTATTCCGCTTGAGCGTCCTATACTAAATAGAAGGACTGCCAGTCAATTCAGGTTTTCTATTGGTTCCTGGGTTTCGTTTGAATGCGTGAAGCCTGGCTTCCCGCAGCAGCTGCCGGCGTACAGAAGCGCTGGGATCGGGCCGCCTTTGCCGGGGAGCGGGAACTTTTTTCCGGGGAATCCCAGAATAGTACGGTAAGATGCGCTTTTTATCCAATTGCAGCGCCCTACCGCTGGGCCGCATCCCAGAAGGGATGAAAAAGCGGCCTCGTCGCCGCCCGTACCCGAGAAAATTTCGGGCCCGGCAGTTATTAAGGGGGAAAAACGCCGCGGCAGTTGGGAGTTGTATCCCCCGCTTCCCGTGAAGCCGGGACGGGGCGCCGTATGTCCCCGGCTGAATCCGTCAGTTTCACCGTTTTATCATACAGGAACACAGTCCATTGCCGCAATCACGCCGGAAAGGAATGGTCATAAAAGTGAAGCAGGAAGACCTCCTGAACCAGTTGGAGGAGCTCGTCTATGTCTATGATCTCCAAACAAATCGTCTGTTGTACTCCAACAGCAGCGCGCAGAGGCTGCAGATGTGCAGCCGTCCTCATCAGTCCCACAAGTGCGCGGGCTCTGGCCCAGAGCAGCCCCTTTCGTCGCAGCAGTTCCGGGTCCGGCAGGTCACCAATGGGCGCAACGGGCGCTGTTATCTTCTCAAGGAAAAACGCATTGACTACCAGGGCAGGCCCGCCTGTCTGCAGGTTGCGGTGGATATTACCCAAAGGGAGAGCGTCAGCCGTCAAATCCAGGAGAAGCTGCGGCAGGAGGAAACTCTGGTGGAATGCATTCGCCGCCTGATTGCCGCCGATGGGATTGAGGATGGAATTCATTCGGTGCTTCGGGAACTGTGCCGCTACTACCAGGCGGATTGGGCCTTTATCCTGGAACTCAACGAGTGCCGCAGCAGAGGAACCATAACCTTTCAGTGGTGTGAAAAACCCAGGTTTCATCCCAGTATCAGCAATCAGGAGTATTCCCTCTCCAATCTGCCGCTCTGGAACTGTGTGGCTCCCGGTTCCAGCGCCGTTTTGACAGCGGAAAACCCTGCCATACAGCGGGAGTCCCCTGCCCAGGCGCTCTGGATGCGCCGCCACAATATCCGGCACCTGATGGCGGCCCCGTTTTTGCTGCAAGATCGTGAGCTTGGCTATGTGGCGGTGGCCAATGCCTGCAGCGGCAGACGGGATCCTTCCCTGTTGGAGTCCGTCTCCTATTTCGTCATCAATGAACTGCAGAAACGGCGGCTGTACCAGCAGCTCTCCTATCAGAGCACGCACGACGCCATGACCGGCATCTACAACCGCCTGGAATACGACCGGTACCTGGAACAAAACCCTCAGCTTCACAGTGCCGGGGTCGTATTCTGTGATATCAACGGGCTCAAAGGCATTAACGACTGCAAGGGCCATGCCGCCGGGGACGCCGCCATCTGTCAGACCGCACAAATCCTGCGGGAGTGCTTCCATAAGGGAAAGTTGTTTCGTCTGGGCGGGGATGAATTCATACTGCTGTGTGAAAACGCTTCCAGGCAGGAATTTGAGCATATGGCGGCAGCCGCCAGGCAGCGGCTTCATAAAAACGGCAGAGAACGTGTCGCCCTGGGAACCGTCTGGCAGCGGGCCCCTCTGGATTTAGAGGAACTGTGCCGCCGGGCAGACGAATATATGTACCAGGAAAAGCAGCGCTATTACCAGGCCATGGCTCAGCGTGAAAATCCGGATCACTGAGGCGCAGCGTCGGTATTTCGCCAAAAGGAACAACGAGGGGGTGAGCCCTTGCGGCTTTGGCACCAGCACCTGATCCCCCATCTTCCCAGGGCTCAGCTTTTGGGGCAGCACCGGGAACTATGCGCCCTGCGGGGCGCGGGCTGGGGAAAGCCCCACCGAACGGTCAATTATGTGTTTTGCTATCCCTACTCCCGTCTGTTTCGGTTTCATTGCCTGGTGATGGGCGAAATGGAGCGCCGGGGCTATGAGGTGAATCCATTGTGGAAGAACCCTCATTACCGCGGACGTATCCTGGGGATGGACTACAGCATATTCACCGATCCGGCTCCGGAATCCCGCTCTATTTTCTATCCTGAGCACTCGGAGCACTATCTGGCGGAATGCCTGGAGAATCTAGCCGAAAAGGGAATCTTTCTGCAGGGGCCCTTTGTATAGCCGCCCTGTATCGCCGGCTTGGCCTCTCCGGGCACAGAACAAGCGCCCATTTCCGGAAGATGCCATTTGAACCCGGGGAACCATGCGTCAAACAGATGACAGGAGCCGCGATTCCCTCAAATGAGCTCTTTTTAGAGCGCACACCAGAATCCGGTACAGCCCAACTCCGCCGCGCCGCTTCACGGTGGTGCAGCTATGCCCGAACCGCCCGCCGGTTGAAGCCGGACAGGCCCGACCGGGAACTGAAAAGCCATCCCATGGCCGGGAATCCCTCATCCCCCGTATTCCGGATATTGGTTTCCGCACACTCAACGGCAATTTCTGCGTCAGGCACAAAAGCGGTTCCAAAAACTCCACTTTTTCCGTACACTTTATCCGATTCCTCCTTGATTCTTTCCTTTGGCGCTCCCCTTTTTTCGTGAAAAACCGCGTTCCAAACCGCTTTATTTTCCGGAATGCTCCTATGACATGAATTGACGGAACAAAAAAGTGGAAGTATAATAAAAAAGGCTGAAAAGCACCGAAAAAACAGCTTCCGACATCTCAGGGCTTTGGCGGACAGAGAATGCCGGACAACATTGGAACGTAAAAAGGAGAGGTTGCTATGAAAGACATCCGACTGGTTGCCCCGGATACCTATTGGATTGGGGCCAGCGACCGCCGCTTGGCGAAATTTGAGAATCTGTTTCCCATTCCCCGCGGGGTTTCCTATAACGCGTATGTGATTCTTGACGAAAAAACCGTTCTGCTGGATACTGTCGATCAGGCGGTCAGCCGAACCTTTTTTGATAAACTGGAGGCCTGTCTGGCAGGCCGTGGGCTGGATTATGTGGTGATTAACCATATGGAGCCCGACCACTGCGCAGCGCTTCAGGATTTGGTTCACCGCTGGCCCCAGGTCACCTTGGTGTGCAACTCCAAGACGCTGCAGATGATTAAACAATTCTTTACCTTTGAATTGGAGGGCCGCACCCAGCTGATCGGCGAGGGCGATACCCTGTGCACCGGTAAGCACACCCTGCACTTCGCCATGGCTCCCATGGTGCACTGGCCGGAGGCGATGGTGAGCTATGACAGCCTTACCAAGGTTCTGTTCAGCGCCGATGCCTTTGGAACCTTCGGTGCGTTAAACGGCAACCTGTTTGCCGACGAGATGGATTTTCCCCGGGACTGGCTGGATGACGCCCGCCGGTACTATGCCAATATTGTGGGAAAATATGGCCCCCAGGTGCAGGCCCTGTTAAAGAAGGCCGCTGCTCTGGACATCCAGGTCATCTGCCCCCTGCACGGCCCCATTTGGCGGGAAAACATCGGGTGGTTTATCCAGAAGTATGATCTCTGGAGCCGGTATGAGCCGGAGGATCAGGGCGTTGTCATCATTTACGGCAGTATGTATGGAGATACGCAGGAGGCCGCCGGTATCCTGGCCGGGATGTTAGCCGAAGGAAACGTGAAGAACATCGCCATGTACGACGTGTCCGTCACCGATGTCTCCTACCTGATTTCCGAAATCTTCCGCTGCAGCCACCTGGTGCTGGCTAGCCCCACCTACAATATGGGGCTGTATCCTCGTATGGAAAACCTTCTCAGCGATATGAAGGCCCTGGCGGTTCAGAACCGCACTGTGGCCCTGATGGAAAACGGGACCTGGGCGCCTATGGCTGCCAAGCATATGCGCACCGCTTTGGATACCATGAAGAACATCACCATTCTGGAGCCCTCGGTCACCATAAAATCCGCACTCAAGGATGAGCAGGAGCCGGAACTCCAGGCCATGGCGGATGCCATTATCAGCAGCCTGAACTAATCACGGTATGCCATGATGCCATACCGGCGAACCGGAAATATCGAGTAATCAAAAGCGGCAGGGCGTTCTCATGTCCCTGCCGCTTTTTTTATTTTGATTCTCCCATCCTTTTCCGGGCCCGATACACTCCAAACGCTGGTGTCCCGTAATTTTAAAGGATGAGCTTATATTGCGGCGGGAGCCGGTATCCCAGCAGCCGGCAGGAAACACGAGCTGTGCCCAGTTTCGGGTTTCCTGGGTAAACGCCCGCCACGTTCAAACTCAGTCCGGCTGATGCCGGTTCATTTGAATCATTCAATTTTTTTAAATTCATTTCCTTTCCCTTCAATTTTTACATGATTGAGCCGATTGCGCACATACTAAGATTGTCCCGTGCAGCTGTGCGCGGACAAAGTGATAATCGAATGGAAAGGATGATTCAGTATGCCAAGTTTAAGCTGTACCGTTGAAAATTGCGCTCACAACAAGAACCGTCAGTGCTGCCTGAGCAATATCCAGGTGGGAGGCCGTACCGCCGAGGTCACCGACGAGACCTGCTGCGACAGCTTTGCTCCTCAGTCCGCCAAGAATGTTCAGGGAACCGTCATTGAGAACCCTCACGTCACCGTTTCCTGCGAGGCTACCAAGTGCCGTTACAACGACAACTGCGAATGTCATGCGGACTGCATCGACATCTGCGGCGAGCCCGACTGCTGCGACTGCCGGAGCACCGAGTGCGCCACATTCTCCTGCTGCCGCTAGTATGTCCCTTTCTTTTCTGCGTGTGTATGGACTGGCGAATCCAGATGGTTTTTTCAAATATTTCGTGAGTCAATGTGCCTGCAGAGAACTGAAAATCAGGAAGTAATTACCACTCATATTGTTTGCGGCTGCGGCGATACTATTAACACAAACGCAACGCAAAAACAAATCGAGGAAAATATTGAAGGAGTGTAGTTTATCATGAACAAAAGCAATCAGCCGGTTGTTCCGGAGGCAAGAGAAGCTCTGAACAAATTCAAGATGGAAGCTGCTAACGAAGTTGGCGTGAACCTGAAGCAGGGTTACAACGGCGATTTGACCTCCCGTGAGGCCGGATCTGTTGGCGGCCAGATGGTCAAGAAAATGATCGAAGCTTACGAAAACTCCATGAAATAACCTTTGCTTATCTCCCCTCTTTTAGAAAACAGCCTCCTCCGGTAACGGAGGAGGCTGTTTCGCTTTTCTGCCGGCAGTTTGAGCCTGCCTGCGTTTTATGCGAGTACACAAAGCTGTTTCCGGCCATGGGCCTTCGCCATCTGACAGTTTTAGTTCCGGCCCGCAGCCTCCCTGTGCTGGGTTGCGCGTCAGCCAAGCCGAAAGCCTGCCCCCAAGCGATCAAAACGGCCGGAATACAGCCGGTTGGTACAGGCATTGCCTGTACCGCCCTCATTGGGCGCGCACCGGGCATACAACTCCGGCCGCTGCGCATTCCTCTGCGCCGCTTTATTGCGCCTTCCTTTTTTGGGCGCATTTCCCGGAATGCGGGCATTCCCCGCAGCCGGAGCACCCGGAACAGCCCTTATGGCGTATGGTATACCACAGTGCCGCCGCAGCCAACGCCAGAATAAGCCCGATAAGAAAAAAATCCAAAAAACTCATATGGATCCCTTTGAGCAATCGCTCCGATCAGTGGATAAACAGATGTCCAACCTGGAATACCACAAAGGACACAATCCAGGCAATACCGGTTTGGAATACCGCCACGCCCAAAGCGTGCCATCCCGTCCCCAGTTCCCGCTTCACAGCGCTGATGGCCGCAACGCAGGGAGTGTATAACAGGGTAAATACCAAGTAGGAAAAAGCGGTAAGCGGCGTAAACATCCCCGCCAGTGCCTGGGGAAGCGAGGCAATGTTGGTGCCCGTGAGCACGGCAAGAGTGCTGACCACGGCCTCCTTTGCGGAAAATCCGGTGAGCAGCGCCGTGGATACCCGCCAATCGTTGAAGCCCAGAGGCGCAAAGATGGGCGAGAGCAGCTTGCCGATGCCGGCCAGCATACTCTGGGCGCTGTCCGTCACCACATTCAGGCGCAAGTCGAAGGTCTGCAAAAACCAGATTATCAAAGTAGCCACAAAAATGACCGTAAAAGCACGCACCAGGAAATCCTTGGCCTTATCCCACATCAGCAGAAGTACGCTTTTGGGGCTGGGCAAGCGGTAATTGGGCAATTCCATGACAAAGGGCACCGGGTTTCCCCGGAACAGGGTGTTCTTTAATAAGAGCCCCACAATAATCCCTATGACAATTCCCAGGACATACAGCGAAATCATCACCAAAGCACGGTATTTCGGAAAAAACGCCACTGTGAACATGGCGTAGATAGGCAGCTTTGCGCTGCAGCTCATAAAGGGCGTGAGCAGAATCGTCATTTTGCGGTCGCGCTCGCTGGAAAGCGTCCTGGTTGCCATAATGGCCGGCACGCTGCATCCAAAGCCAATCAGCATTGGGACAAAGCTGCGCCCCGACAGGCCGATTTTTCTCAGCAGCTTATCCATCACAAAAGCCACCCGCGCCATATAGCCGCTGTCCTCCAGGATGGAAAGGAAGAAAAACAGCACCACAATGATGGGCAAAAAGGACAGAACGCTTCCCACGCCGGCGAAGGCGCCGTCGATAATCAGGGAGTGTACCACAGGGTTGATTCCATAGTTCTGCAGGGCCGTGTCCACAACCCCGGTCACCGCATCGATCCCCAGGGACAGCAGATCGCTCAATAGAGTGCCGAACACACCGAAGGTCAGCCAGAATACCAGCATCATAATCCCCAGGAAAATCGGAATCGCCAAATATTTGTGGGTCAAAATCTTATCGATTTTAACGCTGCGGATACTCTCCTTGCTCTCATGGCCCTTAACCACCGAGGTCCGGCAGGCCTCCTCGATGAAGGCGTACCGCATATCCGCCAGCGCCGCCTCACGGTCCGTGCCCAGATCGGTCTCCATCTCCGTGACACTGTGCTCCACCATATCCAGCTCATTTTCCGTGAGCCCCAGCAGCTTGCGCATGGGCTCATCCCCCTCCACCAGCTTGGTGGCGGCAAACCGGGCCGGAACCCGGATACGCTGGGCATGGTCCTCTATCAGATGGGCGATGGCATGGATACAGCGGTGAACCGGGCCGGAGCAGAAGTCCATACGCACCGGGCGCCGCACCTGCTGGGCCACACTGATTGCCAGCCGGATGAGTTCGTCAATTCCCTCGTTCTTGCTGGCGGAAATCGGCACCACCGGGACGCCCAAATCCTCCTGGAGCTGTTTTATCTTAATGGTGCCCCCGTTGTTGCGCACCTCATCCATCATGTTTAAGGCAATCACCATTGGGATATTCAGTTCAATCAGCTGCAGGGTTAAGTATAAATTCCGCTCGATGTTTGTGGCGTCCAGAATATTGATAATCCCGTCCGGATGCTCGTTGAGCAGAAAATCCCGGGTCACAATTTCCTCGCTGGTGTAGGGGGACAGCGAATAAATCCCCGGCAAATCCACTACAGTGGCTTCCCGATGCCCGCGGATCTCGCCCGCCTTGCGCTCTACCGTCACTCCGGGGAAATTCCCCACGTGCTGGTTGGAACCGGTGAGCTGGTTGAACAGTGTCGTCTTCCCGCAGTTTTGATTGCCTGCCAGTGCAAAAATCATTGAGCTTCCTCCTCCACTTCGATATCCTTGGCATCATCGATTCGAATGGTGAGCTCATAGCTGCGAATATGCAGTTCGATGGGATCCCCCATGGGGGCCACCTTGCGTACCATTACCTGTGTGTGGGGAGTCAGCCCCATATCCAATAGCCGCCTGCGCAGAGCGCCCTTTCCGTTGACCGCTACTATCTTTGCTTTTTTTCCAATTTCAAGCTGGTCCAGCGTCATACTGCCCGTCCGCCCCTTTTTTGCTTTAATCCAGAATGGAAGCAGAGTTTTCGTAGAGTTTGCCTTATCTAACTCTGCCCTGTACCAGTGTACCCTTCCTGCAAATTTTTGTCAAGAACCTTGCGGGATCTTTTGCGGAAAATCCCTGAGATTCCCAGATTACCCAATTTCCAGTTCCCGTTTCACAGCAGCCGTAACTGTTGGTTTCCATTCGCTTTGTGATATCAAATACGCCCACTTTCCGCCTCAAAGCAGCAAAATCCCCGGGATGTCCATGGACATCCCGGGGATTTTCATCGTATGTACAGCAGATTACTGCTCCATTCCCAATTTGATGGCGCGCAGGTTGCCCTCCACCAGGTGAGCCTTCTTGGCGGGAACACACTTGCGGATTCCCTTCTCCACAGACTCATAGGCCGCAAAGCCAGTCTCCTTCAGGAGCTTGCCGATCAAAATGATGTTGGCCAGGCCCTTGAGGTTTTCGTCCACCGCCAAACGGGTTGCCGGAACATAGAACACCTTGATGTCGTCCCGCTCACACTTCTGGGTAACCAGAGTGGAATCCAGAATGGCAATGCCGCCCGGCACCACCTTATTGATAAATTTTTCATAGGACGGCCCGTTCATCGCAATGAGGATTTCCGGGTTGGCGATGATGGGGGACGCAATGGGATCGTCAGAGATGCACACGCTGCAGTTGGCTGTGCCGCCTCTCATTTCAGGGCCATAGGAGGGCAGCCAGGAAACCTGCTTATCCTCCACCAGGCCGCAGTATGCAATAACCTTGCCGGCGAAAAGGATACCCTGACCGCCGAATCCAGCCAGTACCATGTTATGTGTAGCCATTATTTCGCCTCCTCTGCTGTCTTATCCTTGTAAACGCCCAGCGGATAGTAGGGCATCATATTCTCTGCAAGCCACTTGGTGGCCTCCACCGGAGTCAGGCCCCAGTTGGTAGGACAGGTGGAGAGAACCTCAACAATGGAAAAGCCCTTCTTGCCCAGCTGGTTCTGGAAAGCTTTTTTAATGGCAGCCTTGGCCTTGCGCACATGGGACACATCATGTACGGAAACACGCTCCGCATAGGCTACGCCGTCCAGCGTGGAGAGCATCTCACACACGTGAACCGGGTATCCGGCGGTATTGACATCACGGCCATAGGGCGTGGTCTGTGTCACCTGGTTGGGCAGGGAGGTGGGAGCCATCTGTCCGCCGGTCATGCCATAGATGGCATTGTTGACGAATACCACCACAATATTCTCACCGCGGGTTGCAGCGTGAACAATCTCAGCAGTACCGATAGCGGCCAAATCGCCGTCGCCCTGGTAGGTAAAGACTACATTGTCCGGCAGAGCGCGGTGTACGCCGGTCGCAACAGCCGGTGCACGTCCATGGGGAGCCTGGACAACATCACAGGAAAAATAGTTGTAAGCCAGAACCGAACATCCAACCGGAACAACCGCAATGGTTTTGCCCTGGATGTCTAACTCATCCAAAGTCTCGGCAACCAGCTTATGAATGATACCGTGGGTGCAACCGGGGCAATAGTGCAGGGTTGCATCGGTCAATGATTTACTCTTCTGATAAACAATTGCCATTATCTTGCACCTCCTGCCATTTCCTCAATTGCCTTGGTAACCTCAGCAACAGTCGGGATAACGCCGCCGGTTCTGCCATAAAAGCTCACCGGAGCTCTGCCCTTCACAAAGAGCTCTACATCCTCTACCATCTGGCCCATGCTCATCTCCACAACCTTGAATTCCTTCGCGGATGCGCAGGCCTTGTTGATGCTCTCAACCGGGAACGGCCACAGGGTGATAGGACGGATCATACCCACTTTGATGCCCTTTTCTCTGGCAGCATTGACAGCGCCCTTGACAATACGGGCGGTTGCGCCATAGGCCACCATAACATATTCGGCGTCTTCCATCAGGTACTCCTCAGCCTCAGCCTCGTGTGCCTTGATGTAATCATATCTTTCAAAGCGCTCTTTTACCTTTGCTTCCAGCTCATCGGGCTCCAAATACAGGGAGTTGACGATGTTGTGCTCACGCTTAAACTCGTGGCCCGTTGTGGCCCAGGGCTTCTCAGGCAGGTCGGTCTTGTCCTCCTCCGGGAAAACCACCGGCTCCATCATCTGGCCCAGAACGCCGTCCATCAGCATGAGGGCGGGCATACGGTACTCGTCCGCTTTGTCATAGGCTTTAAACATGAGATCCACCATCTCCTGAACCGTGGACGGAGCGTACACCAGCACAAAGAAATCGCCGTGGCCCAGAGCCTTGGTGGCCTGCCAATAATCGGACTGTGCAGGCTGAATGCTTCCCAGTCCGGGGCCTCCGCGCTGTACGTTGACAATCACGCAGGGCACATCGGAACCGGCGATGTAGGAAATTCCCTCTGTCTTCAGGGAGATTCCCGGAGAGGAGGAGGAGGTCAGCGCACGCACACCGGCGCTGGCAGCACCCAATACCATGTTGATAGCACCAATTTCAGACTCTGCCTGCAAAAAGGTACCGCCAATTTTCGGCATTCTCTTGGATAAATATGCGGAAATTTCTGTCTGTGGGGTGATTGGGTATCCGAAGAAGTGGCGGCAGCCTGCTTTGATTGCAGCTTCAGCCAGAGCCTCGTTGCCCTTCATCAATACTCTCTCTGCCATTTTTTCACTACCTTTCCACTGTTATCGCACTGTCAGGACACATCGTCGCACACATTGCGCAGCCGATACATTTTTCCATATCAATGACCTGCGCCGGGTAATACCCTTTGCTGTTCAGACGTTCGCTGGTCAGCTCGATAATTTTCTTCGGGCAAGCCTCTGCGCACAATCCGCAGCCTTTGCAGACATTTTCATTGATGGTTACCTTTGCCATACCTGTCACCTCCATTAAATACTCATTTACTCCAGGGAGCCTTCACATAAATGTCAACCGGGAAAATGTCTTCAGCCTGCCCCTTAAGGGACTCGGCCAATTCCCGTTCTACACTGTGGCACAATACCGGCAAACCGGCTGCCTGCGCCGCCTGCTGGGCATACGGGATGGATTCCAAGATATCCTGTGCTCTCGTCTCGTACGCCAGATTGGAGTTGTTGATGATTGCGGTCCCGGTCAGCCGGGATGCGCTCTCAATCTCCCTGAGAATTTCTATCGCCTCCTGCGGGGATCTGGTGAGGTAGCGATAGGAATTGATTACATAAAGCAGTGCATAGTCATCCGCCTTGATCTGTGCGGAATATCGTCCCAGCGCAGTAGCGCCGGCATCGTCGCCGCCCACGTCAAAGATGACCGTGGCCTCCTTGTCAAACAGGGAAATGTTCACCTCGCTGGTGAGAGTCGGGATATCCAGGTTGGAATTGGCGAACTGGGGCACCACCATGCGGATTCCCATATCCTCCATCTCACCCTTAAAATCCGCGGAGCGGAAATAGGGGTTGACAATATCCAAATCCACCAGGGTCACCTTTTTCCCCTGCTGATGCAGCCAAACCGCCAGGTTCACGGCAAAATTGGTCTTGCCGCTGCCGTAATGTCCTGTAATAATGTTGATACGATGGTTAAATTCGAGCAATCAATCACCTCCTGCCGGTTTTGTTCCTATTATAGCATCTTCTCTGTGACAGAACAAGCGACCAAACGAGTAAAAATTTCGTTTTCCCTGTTTTTCCTCTCAAAACTCCCTGTTTGTTCCAAATGACGCAGGCCCGTTCCATAATTCCCGCATTTTCCTTCTCTAACGAACACGGACAATCTATCTGTATGCCTGGGACTTACAAATCATGATTTTACTGAAAAAATTTGTACCGTACTCTCTTGGCCCCGCCGGGTTCTTTTTGGGCAGGCTGCGCCGAGCGTATGGACCGTCAACTACCCTCAAAGAGAAGCGATGCAGTCCGGCGAGGCCTCTGTGCCATCCCAAACGCCGGAAATCCCGGCATCAGCAAAGAGGCCCCCTGCGGAAGCCTCCTCTGTGTCGTTGCAAATATCACGGATTTCGCTATACTTTCAGGGCGGAATACGCCGGCGCCAATATCTCCCACATCAGGGACACCCCCAGACGAATCTCGCAGCAAAAGGCGTCCACCTCAGAATAACTAAAAACCTCTGCATAAAGGCTCTCCAGTTCCCGAAAACGGGCGTTGTCCTCCTCGGACAGCTTGGAGGAAAAATACTGGTATTCCTTCTCAATCCGGAGATCGGCTTCGTCTAATTGGGCGTTGTGAACCGCGGGTCTGTCAGATGGATTCACGTTTCCGTAATATAACTCCTCCAAAATAGAAGTCACGCCAAAGCCCCCTTCCCTGAAGTATACTTCTGGTAGTCATAGCATTTTCCCAGCAAAGCAGCATAGAAACTCAAACAGTCAATATTCATACTAGCAGTCCTTTCTTTTTGGTCTGCCAGTACCGCTTGAAAGGGAGCATGGCACATGGTATACTATTTGTGTCATGTTCTGCCATTTAGCGGGACTGGCGTGTGGGAAGCGGCTTTAGCTTTGACGAGGGCGAGCCGCTTCTTCTACTTTTTTGTGATGTCAGGTTCCAACTTTTTTATTCCGTCCCGGATCCCTTCCGCCTTTGACTTTCCTTTTTCTTCACAATACTCTATTAAGATCTTGTGAGTTTCATCATCAATGCGGGCCTTAATTTCATGCCGTTTCGGATTATCAGTTGGACGCCCCATCTTCTTTTTTGGTGGCAGAAAAACACCTCCCAACTTATGTGCCCCAAATGTAGTATATATTTATGGGGAACAAAAGTCAATACTTTAATATAAAATGGTTCAAAAAGAATTTTGCCATTTTATTTTTGATCCAATTTTTATTCGATTTCCTGTGGTTTTACTCAATATACATTGGGAAGAATTGGAGAATCAACCACCCACGCGGATTTTCATCCAATTCCGTCCCCAAGCCCTGCCAGGCGGCCCTACTTTCTGCCGAACAGAAAGTAGGCAAAGATTCGCCCAAGAGGTGTTCCCCCTCTTGGGTATCACCCCCTTCAGGGCAGTTTTTTGCACTCAATTAGTCCAGGCTAGAAAAAAGTTGAGAAAGTAAACTTTCTCAACTTTTTAATGCCGCTGATGCGAATTTAGTTTTTGTTTCCCATGTTCAGTAACTTTCGTAGCTAATTCTTAGTTCTGTCTATCGAGTTACTTCCGTGACCCGGGGGTTCATCAAAGGAGGGGGGCACCGGGACACTCGCAGTTTGATTCTGGTTTTAGCCCTTCAGTGTCCCAAGTTTCGGGCAAACCCAAAACTTCCCCAGCCTTTACAAAACCTGTAGTATCCTTTGTCATTTGCGGGCTGGGTGGTCAAAAGGGGAATATTTACGGAGTTTTGAACTCGTTTCAAAACTCTTAGGGGCGCTGTTGAATTTAGACAAGAACATAGCTCAGTGCGCCCCGAACCCCTTCCCTCCCTTTTTATCTTTGGGTACTTTCTGCTGGAACCAACTACGGAGAATTGAAACAAGTTTCAATTCTCCGCAGGAAAGCCAGCGCAAAGCTTTCAAAGACTCCAAAGGGGAGAGAGGATTTCAAATCTCCTCTCTCCCCTTCGGAACCTCATTACCTTTGAAAACGATACCGGACTATCACAGGATTTGTGAAAGCCGAGGAAAATTTAGGCTTGCCGTACAATGTACAAGCCCAGTTCTTCCCGCTTTTTCTTACACGCCGGAATAGGCGCTGAACCCACCGTCCACCGGAATCACTACACCGGTGACAAAGCCCGCGGCCTGCTGGGACAGTAAGAACAAAAGCGTGCCCAGCAGTTCTTCCGCCTCGCCGAAGCGGCCCATGGGCGTGGCGGAGAGAATCTTATCCGTGCGGGGCGTGGGGGTGCCGTCCTCATTGAAAAGCAGCTTCTGGTTCTGCGCTGTGACAAAGAAGCCCGGCGCAATGGCGTTCACCCGGATGCCCACCTTGGAAAAATGCACCGCCAGCCACTGGGTAAAGTTGCTGATGGCCGCCTTTGCCGCGGAATAGGCCGGAATTTTCGTCAGAGGGGTAAACGCGTTCATCGAGGATACATTCAGAATGCTGCAGCCGGGCTTTTCCAGCATATCCTTGGCAAACACCTGGGTGGGAATCAGGGTTCCGATAAAGTTGAGGTTGAACACAAAGTTCACCCCGCTGTCCTCCAGGTTGAAGAAGGTGGCGATATCCTCGTCCAAATCCCCAGGGAAATAGTATTCCTTGGTGGTGGTGGCCCGGGGATTGTTTCCCCCCGCGCCGTTAATGAGAATATCACAGGGGCCCAGTTCCTGGGTCACCTGGATGTGCACTTCCTCCATCACGGCCTTATCCAGAACATTGGCCTTGTAGGCCTTGGCTACAAAGCCCTCTTGACAGATTTCATCCGCAAACTTCTGCGCGGCCTCCAGGTTGATATCTAACAGGGCCACCTTTGCTCCGCAGGCTGCCACAGCCTTGGCAAACATACTGCACAGTACGCCGCCCGCGCCGGTTACAACCACAACCTTATCCTTTAAATCAATATTCAGCGGTAACTTCATTGTTGCGCTCCTTCCGTTTAAGGCCCGCTCCGGGTTCCTGCCGGTTCAGGCCGCAGGTATCGTCCTGTTATCGGCTATTTCTGCCGGGTATCCTGGGTTTTCTCCAGCGTCTCCCAAATTCCGTTGAGATAGGAAGCCCCCAGCGCACGGTCATAGAGCCCATAACCGGCACGCCCGGTCTCTCCCCAGATCATCCGTCCGTGATCCGGGCGCAGATACCCGTCAAAGTGGTTATGATGGAGAATCCGCATAATTTCCACCATGTCCAAGGAACCGCAGGCGGAATAGTGGGCGGACTCCTCAAAACTGCCGTCATCCAGAATCTTCACATTGCGCATATGCATAAAATGGATGCGGCCCATAGCGGAATATTTTTCCACCATGTTCGGAATATCGTTAAACTGCGCGCAGCCCAGGGAGCCGGTACAGAAGGTAAGTCCGTTGTGGGGATCGTCCACCAGCTTTAAAAACCGATCCAGATTCTGCTCGTTGGTGATAATCCGGGGCAGCCCGAAGATATTCCACGGCGGATCATCCGGATGAATCGCCATATTGACACCGCACTCGGCGGCTACCGGGATCACCTTTTTCAGGAAATACTCCAGATTCTCCCACAGCTTTCCCTCATCCACCTGGGAATACAGCTGGAAGATATGGCGCAGCTCCTCTTTTTGATAGCTGGCGTCCCAGCCCGGCAGAGCATATTCCCCGGAGAGGGGATCCATCTTCTCCAGCTGCTCCTTGTAGTACACCAGTGCGGTGGAGCCATCCTGAAGCAGACGGTCCAGCTGGGTGCGGGTCCAGTCAAAGACGGGCATAAAATTGTAGCAGATGCATTTTACCCCGGCCTTTGCCAGACGGCGGACAGTTTCGCAGTAGTTTTCCAGATAGGTGTCCCTTGTGGGCAATCCCAATTTGATATCCTCATGCACCGGTACGCTCTCGATGACGTCGAAGGCCAGCCCCGCGGCCTCAACCTCCGCCTTGAGGGCGTCAATTCGCTCCTGAGGCCACACCTGGCCCACCGGGACATCGTACACCGCCGTGACGATGGAATTCATATTGGGGATTTGCCGGATGTAATCGAGGGTTACCGGATCGTCCTTTCCATACCAGCGGAATGACAGCTTCATGCAAGCACCACGCCTTTCTGTAACAGTTCAAACTTCTCTTGTTTTGTTGAGTGCGTTTGGGAGTCCCAAAAGCCGCCGGCAAGGAGGCCTTCCCCGGCACAGGGCCGGGGCGCTCTCCTTCAATGCGGCTCCTTTGGAAACCGGCACCATACAGCTTCTCAAGTTACCTCTATTATAACGTTGGTAAAATGCAAGGAAAACAGCGTCCGTTGCTGCAAATCTCGCAAAAATTGCTAAAGCCCCGGCTTTTGATGGATTCTGCCGCCTGGGCATTCAAGAATGGTGCGCCTCCCGGAACCCTTCACCACCGCAGGCGGGCGCCGGTATCTATGAGCTCATTCCCCGGCATATTGGTACGCCGCCGGCTCCGCTGAGACGCCCACGCCGCCCTGACTCCCCTATCCCGCCGGGTACAAAAAAGAGAGACCTCAACCAAAGGCCTCTCCTTTTCTATGGTATCGAAGGAATTTGGGGCATCTCATCCGAACAGGGCTATCTCCCCCGGACGCCGGGCTGCATTCCTCCACCGCCCATCATCCCGCCACCGCCGTTGGAGGTGACAGTGGAACTGAGTGTCAGCGTCTCGGATTGGGAACCCGCGGTCAGAGTATAGCTCTCCCCCTGCTTTAGCTGCGGGCAGCTGACGGCCACCGACTGAAAGCTCTTGGAGGGCGTAAAGCTCACCAGGGTATTCCCGGAAGAATCCGTGAGTGTTACCGTCTGGGAAGCGGGAATTGTGGAACCGAAATTGTGGAGAATGGAGCACTGGGACGAGGAATCCGAGAATCCCTGCGCCATACCGCTCATTCCGGTGGCCAGGATCGTACCGCCGCTGATATCCGCGGTTCCATCATAGTCCAAAGCCCCATTTCCATCATTGGATGCCCCGCTGACATAGATAACGCCGCCCTCCACAACCAAATCCCCGTTGCTGTCCAGGCCGTCTCCGCCCGCATCCACCCAGAGCGTCCCGCCGGTTATTTTTAGATAGACGTCGCTTCCGGCGGATGCGGTTCCAAAGCTGTTTTGTCCCGGACGGCCCATCATACCGGTATCGCTGCCGCCGGCGCTGTTAATGCCGTCATCGCTGGCGGTGATACGGATATCGCCCCCGCTGACAGTTACATTGAGCCCCTCAAGGCCCTCATAGCTCTTATCTATCTGAACCGTTCCGTCCTCAATCACCAGGGAATCGTCGGCGTGTATCCCGTCGTCCCCGGAACGGATGGTAAAGCTGCCGCCCCTCATGATGACGCAGGCGTTGCTGTGAATGGAATCGTCAGAGGAATCAATCGTAAAGGTGCCCCCGTTCAGCACCAGGTTTCCCGATGCCTTGAGCCCCTTGGCGCTGGCGGCATCGCCCTCCTGCTGCGAAGTCTGGTTTGCCCCCGGCGCCTGCCGGCCCCACATCCCCCATGAGGCGTTGACAGCGCCGTTGGAAGTTACGCTGGCGTTGGCACTGCCGCCGCCTGTGGCAATGGTATACTCCCCGCCGTCGATGAGCAAAACCGTCTCGGCCTGAATCCCATCGGTCCCCGCCGTAAGGGTATAGGTTCCGCCCGCCAGGTACACATATCCCCGTGAGGCCTCCTCGGCGTTGCTGGACTGGATGCAGTCTGTTCCCGAATCGATGGTAAACGTCCCATCCGCAATTTTCACACAGTCCTTGCCGTACAGCCCGCCGCCGGCTGCTGTGATGACATACTCACCGCCGGTGATCACCAGGTCGTCCTTTGAGACAACGGCGTGCTGATACTGGGCGTCGATTGTCAGCTTCCCCGTGCCGTTGAAGGTTAAATCGGCACGGCTGAACACTACGCCGTCCACATTGCTGTCATCCTCTCCCAAATTATAGCTGGAACCGCTGGACAGGGTATTTTGGGTGCCGGAATCCAGGGTGATAAACACCTTGTCCGCCTGCTGGACAAAGATGGCGGCGTTGTCCTCACAATAGATATCGGCGCCTTTGAGCACCAGCTGCACCTTCTGGGTATCCGGCACATTCACCACGATCCGTCCGTTGTCCAACGTCCCGCTGAGAAGATAGGTTCCCTCGGAGCTGATGGTGATGATACCGTCGGAATAGGAGGCCCCGTTTCCCTGAATGGACACCTGATTGCCGTTCAGGTTTATTTTGGAGGCGGTGCTCTCCTCATAGCCCATGTCCAAGTCCCGGGAGGAAAAGCTGGTGTCAATCCCCTCCTTTGTTTCGGCGGAGAGATTCACGGTTTCTGTCTGCTCCGATAAGGTCTCCTGGGAGGAGGGCTCAGACGCCTCCTCCTGCCTTGCGCATCCACCCAGGGATATCAGCAGCACTGCCAGCAACAGGGCCCATGCTTTTTGTTTTCTCATTGTCATTCCTTCCTTTCCCAAGTGAAATGCCCGTTTGAGGGCCATGTGGATTCCAGATACCGCAAAAGCACGCCACCTGGGACGCCCTGCGCTGCGGCGGCGTCTGAATTCCGGCCTGTGTCTCAACCGGTCATCCTCCGGTCCATCGAAACCGTACATCTGTCCACGCCCTGCGGGGGAGCTTTCGGATTCGTCCGGATACCCGCTCCCGAAATGTGTCCCGCCGGGCACCGCTCACGGTGTTTTGGCGGCAGGTAAAACGCACAAACCCATGAGGAGGACTTCATAACCGCGTCCGGTATAAGGTTTTCTGCGGGCGGTTTTCCTCTGAGGAACCCGCATCAAACGAGCCCCTCCGCAGATGTGGGCGCCTGGGAACAGGAAATCTCCAGGTTTCCGTTGCGGCAGCGCAGTTCGTCAATAAACTCCTTTTCCCGGTGTTCTTCCCTGAGGACAATCTGATAGGTCAGCTTAAACAAACTGCCCATATTTGTGGTCTTGACCTGCTGCAGCCGGCAGGAGGCGGTATATTTTTCGAAGAGATCGGAGAATACCTCACAATAGTTTAAGCTCTCGGGGATGGTAATTTGCAGCTGGCGTTCCCCCTGAGAGGCTTTCCCAATGGGGAGCAGGGTGATCAGCATACTGATTCCCCCGACAATCGCCGCACACACAACCGCGACCATCAGGTACCCCATCCCCGTAGCGAGCCCCACTGCCATGGCCAGAAAAATGCTGGTAATCTCCTTTGCGGTGCCGGGGACAGAACGGAAGCGGACCAAACTGAATGCCCCCATCACGGCAACGCCGGTGCCCAGGTTTCCGTTGACCAGCATAATCACCATCTGCACGATACAGGGCAGAAGCGCCAGCGTAATGGCAAAGCTCTTGCTGCCCCGGCTGCGAAACCCATGGGCTGCGGCGATTCCCGCTCCCAAAACAAGAGAAACCACGGTACTCAGAAAGAACCCGCCCACCGAAAACTGTGTGGCGGCGCTGATCCCATAGATACTGGAAAAAAGTTCATGAAGCATAACTGACATTCCCTCCTGTGTGACTGGTTGTGCCGTTCCCCGTTTGCAGCAGCTGACAATACGCCCCGCCGTATTTGGAAAAGGATACCGGATAGATATGCAGATCGTCCAAAATCCCAGCCAGCCACAGCGGCATACTCCCGCCGATTTTAATTTCCATCAGCCGCATTCCGGGCTTCAGCAGTTCCCTGCCCCAAATTCCAGCCCGCAGATCCAACTGCTGGGTACGGTAGAGGATATGTTCATCGAAGGTGATACGAAGGCCCGGATCCTCTATCCCATAGGCAGCCGTGCGTTCATAGGATACAAACATTGCCGGGCCCAGGTTGGGATAATAGCCCAGCACCCAGCTTATCTCCCGCTGAATTTGGCTTGCCTGTGGCTGCAAGAGGAGCCTTTGGTTTAAAAAGGCCCGTGCTTGAACCAGCGTCATATCCGCCCGGCGCTTGTACACCACCCCTTTATATTTCTTTTTCAGTTCCACAAATACGGTGGAATCCTCCCGGGGAATCCCATAACTGCGCAGCCGCAGCTTTTCCTTGTAAACCGGTTTTTCCAATGATACCCGGATCAGCCGGCTGTCCGGAGTATCATAATAGATGTTGCAGATAGAAGTTTTTCCGTATTCATCCTCCTTGATAGCCCCCTTTAAACGCCGGGACAGCTCCTGATAGGCGTCCTGCGGCAACAGGTACTTTTTTTCGACCCGTCTAAATACGTCTTGATATTGGCCCATACTGTTCCTCCCTGATTCAGAGCTCCCGCTCAGCCTGGCCCTGTTACCGGCTACGGCTGTGCTGTGGGATTGGCTTTCGCCCGCCAGACAGCTGCCGCCCGTTTTTGAAGGGTATCACGCCCAAATCTTCACTCAGCCGTGACTTTGCTGATTGGGACCGCTCCTGGACTGTACCGCCAGTATACCGCACGAACCTAAAATCTGGTTTAAACTTCGGCTGGCGGCCTAAAATTTGAATGGAACAAAGGAATATGATACAATGTTCACGCGAGGCGTGAACATATAGTTCTCTTTGAGAATTCGGGAGTTTTGCTCACCGGCCCTAAAGCAAGGCCGGTGTTCGTCTGAAACTGAACCGCAAAACATCCCGGCTTCATTTAGGTATTATGAAACCATCTTCACTAACGTGAATCACAGGTTGTTCACCGGTCTTAGAATATGGCCGGTGTTTGGCGGAGTCAAACCGCATACTATTTCGTCCCTAAGGGAACGCGGGGATACAGTCCAGCATTTCGGAATCCCGCCGTAGCGGCCGAAAAGCGGTTGGCATCCTGTCCGAGCCGTGCCTTGCATCACCTGTGCCCGCGGGCATTACCGCCCTGTTGCCCCGGTTCAAAGCCCGGGCCGCATCAATTTCGTAATCACGCATTTAATCCGCACTTAGCCGGTATTACGATAGAAAGGAACGATACTATGCTGAAAATTCGCGATTTCATCCCTCAGGACTGGGAAGAGTACAACACCATGTCCCAGGAGTTCTATTCCAGTGAGGCCGTCTGCCATACAATCCCCAAGGAAAACTTCAGAAAAACCTTCGATGCCCTTATGGACAATACGCCCTATGCCCGGGGTGTTATGCTGGAACTGGACGGCGTTATCGTAGGATACGGCCTGCTGGCTCTCACCTGGAGCAATGAGGCCGGGGGACTGACCGTTTGGAGCGAGGAACTCTATATTAAGGAGGAGTACCGCTGCCGCAAGCTGGGCTCCCAATACTTTGAGTGGCTTTTCCGGGAATACCCCGACGCTGCGCGCCACCGGCTGGAGATCAGCGCCTCCAATGACCGGGCCTCCCATCTGTATTTAAAATATGGCTTCGACTTTCTGGACTACCGCTCCATGATTCGGGATCTGCACTAACAGAAGAGCAGCGCGCCTTATTGGTTCCCAGGGATCTATAACGTTATAAAGGGGGGCTTCCATATGTTTGAAAAATCGCACAAGGCCAATACCGGGCTGCGGGTTTTAACTCACGACGGGGCGTACTCCAACGGAAACCGTGACCGGGCGAACCTGACGGTGAGCTGGGAAAGCGAGGGGACGCGGACAGCGGTGGCAATCGGGATCAATCCCAGCAAGGCCAACGATACCAGAAGCGACAAGACCCTGACGACGCTCGCGCGGTTTTTAGACACCTACGGTTTTTCGCAGTTTACGATGCTCAACATCTTTCAGACCTATTCCACAAACCAGGACGGCATCAACCGTCTTTCCCGGACGGATTTCAGCCGGTACCGGGACGTCCTGGAGAGTGCCGACGCCATTTTTATCGTGTGGGGTGTCTCCGCCGCCTACAGGCAAGAAAAAGAAGAAATCCTGCAAATGCTGCGGGAATATCAGGACAAGCTGTTCTGCATTGAAGGAACAAATAAGCGGTCCCCCCTGCATCCCAGCAGAATGAGCTACGAGTGCACCATTGCCCCATATATTCGGCCGGAGTCCTGAAAACACGCTTACGGCCCGAAAGCCACGCTTTTTCAGTCCCGGCAGCGCCGAAAACAGCTCACAGACGGTCCTTCAAATCCGAAAGCGCCCTGTCAATCTCTTCTAAACGCCGCTGACAAGCAATCCCCAAAGTAACTGCTCACAACACCAATTATGAAAGCCGCCCCCGCCGGATTGAACCGGCGGGGGCGGCTTTGCGCTATTTACGCTTTCAAGACATGGGTTCAGATAAAATTAACAAGGACGCGCCGTTATTGGGATATTTTTGCATTGGAAAGACATACTGAAAAGAGTAG
This sequence comes from Marvinbryantia formatexigens, assembly GCA_021771035.1. Taxonomy (GTDB): domain Bacteria; phylum Bacillota; class Clostridia; order Oscillospirales; family Ruminococcaceae; genus CALXEM01. The sequence continues at coordinate 78,296 of JAETPU010000012.1, forward strand.
CCTTTTTATTTTTTCATGGAGAAAGGATGACACGCATGAGCTGTATGTACCCCTTTGAACTCAAACCGCTGCCCTATGACTATGAGGCGCTTGCCCCGGCACTGGATGCCCAGACGCTGCACTTCCACCACGACAAGCACCTGCAAACCTATGTGGACAATCTCAATAAGGTCCTGGCTCCCTATCCGGAGTATCAGAACCTCTCCCTGCGCAGCCTGCTCACCAGGCTGGAGAGCCTGCCACAGCCGCTTTGCACCGGTGTGCGCAACAACGCGGGCGGTGTATTTAACCACCAGCTGTATTTCGACTGTATGGCTCCCGCCCAGCAGAGTGGCAAGCCCTCCCAATGCCTTCAGGACGCCATCCAGCGGGATTTTGGGAATTTAGAACAGCTGTTAAGCCAGCTCAAGCAGGCGGCTTTGGGCCAGTTCGGTTCAGGCTGGGCCTGGCTTGTCACAACCGCCGAGGGAACGCTTTCCATCTGTTCCACGCCCAACCAGGATGTCCCGAACCTGTGCAAATTTGTCCCTCTTCTTTTAGTGGACGTGTGGGAGCACGCCTATTATCTGGGCTATCAGAACCGCCGCGCCGACTATTTCGATGCCTGGACCACCCTGATCCACTGGTCACTGGTGAGCAATATCTACGAAAGCCGGGCTTCCTTCCTGTAAACCTCCGCTTTTGGACTGTCTCTGCTGAAAATCCCTCCGGTAAACCCGGAGGGATTTTTATTGCATACAAAAACGCAGTGACGGCATATCCGGCGGCGTGCCGCATCAAGGCAGAAAACTGCCGCCTGCGCCCAAAGCCAGACGGCAGTTTTTTTACAGCAGCGTGTACCGCTGAGATTCCCAGTCCCGGCAACTGTCAGCACAGCAAGCGCCGGCTTGCCCGCAGTGTTAAAACAGACGGCAGGATATCCCCGGCAGGATGGAACAGCTAAAAGCGCGGCTTTTCCTTACCGTTTTTCCGCCATCAAGCAGGAAACCCGGCCATTTACCGTGCTCCGCTGAAAAGGCCGCACGGCAGCCGGCGGGCTCGAGGACCCAAAACAGCGCCCGGCTTTGCCCCGCGGCGCATCGGACCCCGTACGGTATCCCGTCCATCAGCCGGAGCACTGGTAGAGTCCCCCAAATGGGGGAAATCCGTGCGATCCCCGGCGAAACTGCGGCCCAAAGATTCCCCGAAAGCCCCAGACATTCCGGAACCTATCGCAGGGATAAGGGCATCATTTCTTCTTGCCCTTGTCCTTTTTCCCACTCTTTTTTCCCTTTTGGGATTCCTGGGGAGAGTTTTCATCCCCGGACTTTTTTTCCTCTTTTTCAGCCTGCTCCAGGCGCTTTTCAATGGCGTCAATCAGCACCTCCAACGCCTTGATGCGGGCATACTTTTTATCCTCCGATTCCACAATGGTCCAGGGGGCAAAATCTGTAGAGGTATAGCGGATCATCTCATCCACAGCCTGCTCATAGTCGTCCCATTTTTCCCGGTTGCGCCAATCCTCATCCGTGATCTTCCACTGTTTCTCCGGTGTATTCTGGCGGTCATTGAACCGGCGCAGCTGCTCCTCCCTGCTCACATGAATCCAGAACTTCACAATCACGGCTCCCCATTCATGCAGTTCCCGCTCAAACTCATTGATCTCCCGGTAGGCGCGCCGCCACTGTTCCTGCGTGCAGAATCCCTCGATTCGCTCCACCATCACACGGCCATACCAGGTGCGGTCAAATATCTCCACGTGCCCGGTCTTGGGAATATGCTTCCAGAACCGCCACAGGTAGTGATGGGCCAATTCGTATTTATCCGGCGCCGCAATCGGACACACCTCATAGCCGCGGGGATCCAAAGCCGCCGCAACCCGCTTGATGTTTCCGCCCTTGCCGGCAGCGTCCCAGCCCTCATAGGCGATAATCACCGGGATTTTTTTCAGATAAATCTCATTGTGCAGGCGTTTGAGCTTTTTTTGCAGCTTTTTGAGCGTCTCGTCATAGGGCTCCTTTTCGATGGTGCAGTCCAGGGAGATATCTTTGAGCTTAGGCATCGTCACCAAATTGAAATTTCCGTAGTCAATGGCATCCCCCGTCATCACTGGCATGGATTTTTTCTGCTCCCGTGCTGCCAGCGCCGTTTCAATCTGGGTCACCAGGGTGCGGAACACCTCCAGGGAGGCATTATATTTATCATGAGCGGAGATCATCTGCCAGGGTGCGTTGGGGGTGTTGGTCCGCTCCAGCATCTCGTCAAAGGCCGTATAATATTCCGCATAGTGCTCGTTATGATACCAATCCCGCCGGGTTACCCGCCAGGTGGTCACCGAGGCCTTTTCCAGCTTTTCAAAGCGTTCTTTCTGCTCCTCTTTATCAATATGCAAAAAGAACTTGATGAGCAGATAGCCGTCGTCCGTCAGCTGTCTTTCAAAGGTATTGATACGCTGGATACGGCGGGAGTTCTCCTCATTGCCGATCTTCTCCTCTACCCTGGCTGTCGTAATTTCCTGGTACCAGCTGCGATCCAGAACGGAAAATTCCCCATATTGGGGGATCAAATTCCAGTACCGCCATAAAAACGGGCGCCGCCGTTCAAATTCCTCTGCCGCCGCTGTGGAATACACCTTGAATCCCCGGGGATCCAGCTGCAGGATGACATCGGAAATCAGGCTGCCTTTTCCTGCGGCTCCCCATCCCTCAAACAGCACCAAAACCGGCAGCTTGGCCTCCTTGACCTTCTGCTGCAGCCCGGACAGCCTGGCCTTGAGCGCTTTTGCCTCCGGCTTATATTTTTCCTTGGATATGGCTTTCTCCAGATTCACTTGTTCCAGCATGAATATTCCCTCCGATTTTTCTGTTCAATTTCTGTATGGTATCCGGCGGCGCCGCTGGTATCCTCCTATCCAAAGGAACCAATCGCTCCCCGCCCGCTGTCAGCGTACTTCTCTTCCGCCCCATTCCACCACGGTAAAACCACTGCGTTCTGAACGCGCCAGGTTCTGCTCGGGAACCGAAACCGGCTCCTGCAGCGCCTGATATGTCATGAAAACCCGTATCAGGCTGTCCGGCTCTGGATCCAAATACAACTTTGCAGCTTGTGTATAGGCATCCTGCTGAAAACAGATCAGGTTGTAGGGGTTTTGCTGCAATTGCGGCAGCCAGTACAGGATAAATTCGTTGCGCTCCTTCACATTCAGCCCCAAAAACTCCAGCTTTTCCTCCAAAAACGCGGCGGTATCCTCCGACGAAACGACAAATCCCTCTCGCATATCATACTCAACCTGGCTGCGCCCCTCCCAAAACAGGGTAGTATATTCCCTTCCATCCGCGTGGTTATAAAGGCGGCCGTCCGGATAGGCGGTCACCGTCCATCCATCGCCATACTCCGGATAGGTGCAGGTGAATTCCCCGGCATAGTCCAATTTCACCGAAACCTGCGTAGGCTGCTGGGGATACAGATAGATAACCGGCTTCATATCGTAATTGGCCGGCGGATCAAAGGCATTGCTGGCGGGCTCGATGCCGTCCCCCACACAGCCGCTCAGGGATAGCGCCGCACTCAAAGCCACTGCCGCCAGCGCCAGCTTCGACGTTCTTTTCATCGTGATAACCGTCCTTTCCCCACCCGGAGACGCCCTTGCAGGATCTCTCCGGCAGCCAATACCACAGTCCGGCACGCAAAACCCAGCTTCAGCATCAAAAATCGGGAACGCCCGGTTCCTCCGCTTTTTCCCAACGCTTGTCGGCTGTTTTATGAAACGCGAACCGTCCCCTTCCTAGGATAACACCATTCAGCCCGGATACCCCCGGCTTCGCCGGTTATTTCGTGGCACACAGGTTTTAGGTCCCAGTCTCCCGCAGAAACCCTCTGCATATTATCTATTTTTTAAAAAGAAACAGAAGAATTACTGTTAAATTTATTATAACTGCTTTTCACAGTTTTTCCAATCCCCCTTCTAAATTTTTTATGGAACATCCGCTTTGCTTCTGCCAATCCCCGCTGAGGATGCCGGTTTGGCAACTGTCCTGTATCCCCGTCCAGTTTCGTGCGCACAACACGCTTGAAATTCAAAATTCCCATAGTCAAATGCAACGCTGCCCTTCAAACAGACACAAGTCCGGCTAACAGCAGTCTGACATCGAAATCCCCGAAAAACGCGGGGGCTCCCTATGGGTTTCTAAGTCAAACCATAACCGCTGGCAAAGCCCCAGGACGCACCGATTGTTCTGCTGCCCGCCTCATTTGCCCTGTTGCCCATAACAGCTCATGTTCCGTTAATCGGCATCCAGATCCGCTAATTTGCTGTCACTATCCCACTTGGCTCGATTACTGGAAGCGGCGGGGCGCCCCCTGCGGGCGGATCCGGCAGCTTTCCCGGCCAAACGAAAAAGCACCTTGCGGCGTCCTCCTCATGGAAGATTCCGTAACGTGCTTTCGATTTTTGGGGAGATTTCCCCTTCTCTAATTTTCAGCTTCACCCGCAGTTTGTCGGAGATCATAGCGATGAATTCGCTGTTGGTGGGCTTCCCGCGGGAAGCATCCGTTCAGCTGATTTTTAGCTTCAGCCGCAGTTTGTCGGAAATCATGGCGATGAATTCGCTGTTGATGGGCTCCCCCGGGAAGCATCCGTTCAGCTGATTTTTAGTTTCAGCCGCAGTTTGTCGGAGATCATAGCGATAAATTCGCTGTTGGTGGGCTCACCCCGGGAAGCATCCGTTCAGCTGATTTT
>JAETPU010000037.1 GCA_021771035.1 Marvinbryantia formatexigens
TGGTAAAACCGCCACACCTTATTTTCGTGGCTGTCCTGCAGGTAAACATCCCTTTCCCATAAACAGTAAGTGCCGCAGGTCCTGGACATCCATAAAAGCTGTTCATTTTCTCCATTTCTGCAAGCCGCAAGATTTTGTATCAGTTCCTTGTCAATATCAAAATCGTCCTTATAATGCTGCGTGTGCAGCTCTACAACCTTCCCTAAAAAGTCCAGCACATCCACGCCCTCAAATTTTACCGCCGCCATCAGCGTTCCCTTTCCGGCACAGGCGGCGCTGCCTGTTTCGCCTCATGCTCCGGGCGTTCCGCTTTCAGCCGCTCCATCAGGGAAGGTTTTTCCTCCGGCAAAGTCTCCGGTGCAAGCTCCCGGATTTCCTCATAGGTCTGGCCGTCCGTTAAGTCAGGGCGTTCCGGCGGCTCATTATTCAGCCGGCCATCCAGCATATTATAGTTTCCGGTCTGTCCTTCCTCGTAGAGTTCCGCATTACGCAGATAGCTCTCCGGCGGCTGGAAGGGCTGCCCGGCGAACAGGATTTCACGGCTTGGTGTGAACTGTGAGAGCACGCCGTCCCGAAGCCTTGCAAATTCCTCATACTGGCGCAGGGAAAGGCCGCGCTCCAGCATTTCCGCCTGGGTATGCGCCCAGCCCTCACCATAGAGAAAATAGTACATATCCGGCTGGTCGCAGACAAAGCACAGGGAGCCGTCCTGATTGTCATAATAAGATGCCTGCATATCCTGATAGTGGCAGCGTTCCTCACGCCCCAGGTACACCCGGTTGTCCGCACCCAGCATGGCAACCATGCCCACATAGTTACTGTGGACCGCAGAGCGGATTTCCACCAGCGGGTCCGCCTCCGGCATGACCTGTCTGCCGGGAATCTCATTCTGCTTTTCTGCCGCGTCATTTCTCGGCATCACTTCGTCATGGGCGCGGGCATCCAAATCCGGCTGTGCCTGCGCGGAAGTCTTTTTGACGGCGCCCGGCTCCGGTTCTTTCTCCTGTGCGTAATAATGGACATTGGTGGAGGTTTTGCTGTTCATTTCCCTGGCGTAAGCCTCCGCAGCCTCGCGGGAGTCAAATTCCAAAGGCTTTCCATCTTCCTTGCACCACGCCTCGGCATGGCCGAAGATGGAAGCGCCGCTGCGCACCGCCCATACGCCGTAGGTTGTTTCTTTTCCCATTCTGATCCTCCTTATCGTTCCTGCTGTTTTGATGGTTTCTGCTTTTGGGGCGTCTCCGTCTGCTTTGCGTCTTTTATCTGCTGCCGGAGAGAAGGCCTGTACTCCGGCTCCGCTTCGGAATCCGTGATATTGACATACTCCCCAATGATACAAAGCGCCTCCCCGTAACTGCCGCAAGCAAACACCCGGTCCTTCATTTCCTTTGCCTGGTCCTTCAGGTCATGCTCCCGCAGGGTACGAGCCGCAATGCCTACCAGATTGAAGATATTGCCATCCTGGCCGATCAGCGCACAATCCGGTTTTTCCGGCTCCGGCGAAGGCTCCCCGATAAAACCGCCCAGACGGTTCGGTACAAAATCGGACAGCCATGTGCCGCCGAAAGTATCATGGGTCTGCAATCGCCACATGGCAAGTTTCCCAATGTCCAGCTTTACATCCTCGAAAGGGTAGAGCAGACAGGTAAGCTCTCCATACTGGAAAGTGGAAACATTCTCAAATTTACTGCCGTCCTTCAAAATTCCTGCCTCGGTGAACATCTCATTGATCCCGTCCACCCATTCCTTCAAATCCCCGCCGCAGCCCTGCAGGATCAGGCCGTCTTTGCCTTCCATGCGCCGCAGGTCATCGGTTGTGATCGTATTGATATTCAAAAAATCGCCTCCTATCGTTTCTGTTGATGATTGGTTTTCTGCCGGGTGGCTTTTGCCTCCGGCTGTTTCTTTAGCTGCCTGCGGACAGAGGGTTTCTGCTCCGGTTCCCGCATATCCGTAAAAATATCGGATAACGGCTGCTCCCAGCTTTCCCCGAAGCCACGGACCACCGTGCCCGCCAGTGCGCCGTTTCCCTGAAACATTTTCAGTGTGTCAAAAGCCCGGTCAAACAGCGTGATATTTCTCTTATCTACACAGGGGGCAAAGTGGATCACCCCTTTGGGGTAGTCTCCGCCAGTGCCGATCCAGCCCCGGACAAAATCGTCATAGCCTTTTGTGATCCCGGCGTCGGTCAGTTCGTTGGCATGGCTGGAAACCATTGTACTTGTAGCTGCATACTGATAGCCTAAGACCAATATGCCGGTTTTGGGGTTATACATAAAGCGCCGGTTATCAATCTGCTGTATATCAATTATCTGCCTCCTGGCATCAATCCGCATGAGCTCTTTTGTAATCGCTGTCTTTTCTATCCGCATCCCTCCCGTTTGTTTATTTGTCCGCAACTTAGACCCGTTTCGGGGCGTCAGAGTATTCTTATACAGCCGCCCCTCAAACTGGGGCCCGAAAGCCTTGAAAAGCAAGCCTCTTTTTGGTTAAGTTGCGGACATATTACCTTTAATTTTTTCTGCTCCGGCGCTTGCGTTCCCGCTCGGATTTCCGTCTGGCAAAGGCGCGGCAGGAATCCGAACAATAGGCCTGGCTGGTGGTGGGAAGATATGACCTGCCACAGACCGGGCATGTTTTCTGTTTCAGGGAAGTGTCCTCGCCGGTAATGGCAGATTCCAGCGCCGGGTCCACCGGCAGCACCGCCTCCTGAAAATACCGGCAGAAAGAGCCGGTCCACCATTTATGCAGCATGTAACAGGGACAGTCTAAGGGGAGGCAGAGCCTATCCTGATTGTCATGGTTGGCGCAAAGGTCTGTTACCAGCTTTCGGATCGCCGCCCGTTCCTGCCTGGTTAATTCCCGTGAGGGCGGCCCGTTCATTTCTTCCCGCCTTTCTTAGCCGGAAATTCCAGCTTGAAATTCACATATTTTCCGCCTGTATCATCCAGCAGCACCACAGCGTCATAGGTCTTTCCCGTCTTTTCGCTGTAAAGCCCGGACATGGAAACGCGGCCCTCTTTCAGAAGGGCCGCCGCCACGGATTTTGTTATGGATTTCTTCTTTCCGGAAAAGAATTTATTGTCTTTCCACAGCGCAAAGGCACAGTCCCGGTTATCACAAAAGAATCCTTTTTTGTCCTCATATACGGTTCCGCCGCATCGGGGGCAGGCGCCGACAGCCTCACCTCCGTTTCTTTTTGCATCCGGGAACAGACCGGAAAAGCGTTTCTCCGGGGCGGTATGCTCCTTTACCAGCGTCCGGCTCATATCCGCAATCTGTTCCATAAAGGACTCTGCGGCCAGCTCGCCGCGCTCCACCTGTTTCAGCATGGATTCCCATTCTGCGGTGAGCGTAGGCGATTTGATATTGTCCGGCAGCACCAGAATCAGGTTCGCACCTTTTTCCGTTGGAATAAGCTGCTTTTTTTTCCGATCCACAAATCCGGCAGAGACCAGTTTTTCCAGTGTAGCCGCACGGGTGGCCGGGGTGCCTAATCCTTTACGCTCGGTATCCTCCGGCATATCCCCGGCTCCGGCGGTCTCCATTGCTGCCAGAAGGGAATCCTCCGTATAGTGTTTCGGCGGGGAGGTTCTGCCCTCCCGGACGCTGGCAGAGACCGTTTCAAAAACCTGCCCCTCCTGCAGCATGGGAAGGGAAGCATCCGTACTCTCGTCATCCTCCGGTTTGGATTGTTTCAATCCCATGCGGTAGAGGCGTTCCACTTCCTTCCATCCGGCCTGCAATACGGTTTTCCCTTTTGCTGTAAAGGAATTACCCCGGCAGTCCAGGACCGCCGTCACCGCCTCGAACCGGTGCGCCTGGGCCGTGGCAGAAAGCAGCCTTGCGGCAATCAGCGTCAGTACATCCCGCTCCCCGGAAGGCAGCTCCGATAAATCCGTCCGGGCAACCTCCACCGTAGGGATAATCGCGTGATGGTCGGTGACTTTGCTGCCGTCCGTTACGCGGTCAATATCAGGTTCCCCTGTGCAGCCTTTTCCAAAGGGCATATAATCCCGCAGCCAGAGAACCAGGGAGGCGGCGGTTGCCTGCATGTCCTCAGTCAGATACTGGCTGTCCGTCCGGGGATAGGTCGCCAGTTTTTTCTCATAGAGGGATTGCACATAATCAAGGGTCTGCTGTGCCGTATAGCCATAAATGCGGTTACATTCCCGCTGCAAAGTTGTCAGGTCATACAGGCGGGGCGGCTGCACCGTCTTGACCTGCTTCTCCACGGATAGCACTAAAGCACCCTGCCCGTCACAGTCCATACAGATTTTTTCAGCTTCATTTTTCCCGGACAGCTTTTCCCCAGAGGCAGTAAAGCCGCCGCAGGTGATCTCCGGCACATAGAAGGGCTTGCTCGTAAATGCCCGAATATCTGCCTCCCGCTGTACCAGAAGGGCCAGCGTGGGCGACATGACGCGCCCCACATTCAGCGTGACGCCATACAGGACAGAGAAAAGCCGGGTGGCGTTAATACCGATCAGCCAGTCAGCCCCGGCCCGGCAGACCGCCGCGTCATAGAGCTTATCGTAGTCGCTGCCAGGACGCAGGTGCTCAAACCCGTCACGGATTGCCGCATCCTCCATACTGGAAATCCAGAGACGTTCCATCGGTTTCTTACATCCGGCGTGTTCATAGACCAGACGGAAGATCAGTTCGCCCTCCCGTCCGGCGTCCGTAGCGCATACCACGGAATCCACCCGTTTGTCTTTCATCAGCTGGCAAAGAAGGTCAAGCTGCTTTTTCTTATCCTTCGGCACTTCATATTTCCATGTTTCCGGCAGAATCGGCAGATCACCATAACGCCATCTGGCATACCGTTCCCCATAAGCCTCCGGCTGCGCCAGTTCCAGAAGGTGTCCCACGCACCAGCTTACCAGATAACCCCCGCCCTCCATGTAGCCGTCTTTTTTCTCATTCGCACCCAGAACCGCCGCCAGCGACATGGCGACGGAGGGCTTTTCCGCAATTACTAACTTCATTCCTGTAACCTCCATTTCTTTGAATTAGAAAAGGCAGCATAGCCGCTGCCCCTTATAAGCTCGGTTCCTGTTTGGTTTTCTGTCTTTCTTTTGGTGCTTTTGCCTCTCTTTCCTGTACCTGTGCTTTATTTTCGGAAAGACGTTCCAATAGTCCTTTTTCCTGTTTCCGCCCCAGGGTTTTTGCTGCCCGGTCATAATACTGTACTTTATCGGAAAGTAAATCCTCTGGCGCAACCTGAGTAGCGTTGACTTCCTTTACCATATCCTCCAGTTCTTTTGTCTGCATATTCCCGTTATCCGGTACAAGGATAACTTCATGGGTCGATGATGGGAGGACATAAAAATCAGAACCAAGCAGCTCGCCGATTTTATCCAGTACGCCGTCTCTTGCCAGAACCCCGGCGCCATTTACTTTATTCTGGTTTGTCAGGATATACATAGGTATCATTTCAGATTCTAATGGTTCCGTCTGTTCAAAAAGATTCTCAGGCTTTACGGACAGCATTATTTCTGACATTACATCATCCATTGTGTATAAACAGACAGGATTCCGGGCGTTTTCTGCTGACACCGTATCGTGGTGAAGCTGCTCTGGTGTAATTCCCCAAAGATTCAACATATCATTTGTAACAACAGCGGAAGCCGTTCCGCTGCTGTCCTCCATGATCTGAATACGGTAGGTTGCCGCCAGTTCCCCACATGCGGTATGGGGTTTATCTTTCAAATATTCCTGATTCTTTTCCGGGTCGCACAGACGGATCGCAAGCAGCGGCCTGGCTGTTTCATAATCCTGAAGTCCTTTCACATCAATAGGAAGTTCCAGGCTGTTTTCCATTTTTATCTGTGCAATTTCCTTCATAATGTCGTCCATCGGGCGACCTTTGCCAAACTGTTCCTCATAGTGTTCCAGATAAATGGACGGTGCAGCCGTTTCATCATCCTTTCGGATGATAAGCCCTGTAAGAATCCGGTCATTTCCTTTGGTGACTTTTTCAAGGGTTATCTTTGCATCCTGATAATCCACCGGCAGATATTCCCGGATATGGTTTTTTATATTTTCTGCAAATTCCTGATTCATTCGTTTTCCTCCCGTTTTCTGTTTTCTAACCATTCATCTTCCTGCTTTGCGGCCTGCATAAGACACATCAGCACAACGCCGGCAGACATTCCCCCGGTGAATGTAAGAAAGTGTGTAATCATGTTCCACATAAAAAATCCTCCTAAAAAATAGGTAAAGAAAAACGCCCACCGAAAAGTGAGCGCATCATCAAGTATCAGTTATCCATTTTTTCATTTTCTTTTCGCAATGGGTTGGCCTGGCAGAACAATCTCCCCGACAGGGATTTCCCGCAGTACCTTTTTCATCTGGTGGGCAAACCGGATTGTCCTCACCGTGCCTCCTTTTTCCCTCCCGTCATACACAGCGATCACCCGGTCAGAGTGTTCTACCATGTAGCGGTTCCGGTGGGAATAGACGCTGGGGTGGTATTTCTCTTGCATGACAACAACATCCGCGCAAGCCTCCAGCATTTCATAAGTCCGGCCCTTTGCCATCAGGCTGTCCAGGCGCTTTTGATAGGGAATGACAGCAATCAGCTCCAGCACCGGATTTGTCTTTTTCTTCTCCAGTACAATCTTGGCAAAATACTGGTCCACGCCGTCTGCGAAGCCGCTCATAAAGCGGGTAAACCCGTCCGCAACAGCAGAATCAATTTCACGCCGCAGAGCGGTCTTTACATAGTTGATCTCTTTCTGGGGTAAATCCCTGTGCCCGGTGACACAGCAGGTCTTTCCTTCCATTTTTATTCCTCCGTCCGATAGGTATTATTCTTCACTTTTCATATTGTAATAGATTTAATTTAGCAAGTCAACGAAAACACCCTTTTTCCATTTGCGAATAATGCAAGGTCGTGAGGTACAATCTATTACAGAATGGGAGGTGAAGGCGATGTATGAAGATTTTGTCCCGGAACGGCTGGCAAAGCTGCGGACACAGAAAGGCGTATCTGCGCGCGATATGTCTCTATCGTTAGGACAGGCAAACAACTACATCAACAACATTGAAAACAAAAAGTCACTTCCCGCCATGCAGTCTTTTTTCTATATCTGTGAATACCTGGGTGTAACACCGCAGGAATTCTTTGATGAGGGTAACACCTGCCCCGAAGCCTTGCGGGAATTTATCGCAGAGGCGAAACAGCTCGACTCCAAATCCATGCAGTATATCCTCGGTATTATGAAAGAACTCAATAGCAGAAAGTAAGCGGTCACGGTGCTGGCCGCTTTATTTGTAAATTTTTTT
>JAETPU010000038.1 GCA_021771035.1 Marvinbryantia formatexigens
GGGGACCCGATCTCCTACGCAAACATCAACACAAGCTACTGGCAGCAGCACTTTTATACATTTGGGCGTCTGCCCTGACAGATTGGAGGTAATAAATTGAACCCTAAGATTGAAAAACTGGAGAAAGAGATCGACAAGACAAAAAACAAGATTGCGGAGATGCAGGCCAGGCTCCGCGACCTGGAAAAACAGAAAACGGAGCTGGAGAACACCGACTATGTGGCGATTGCCCGCAGCTTCCATCTGACGCCCCAGCAGTTGGCCGAATTTCTGAAATCGCAGCAGGCCGCTCCGTCCGGAGATGGCCCGCTTAAGAAACAGGAGGACATGAATGAGGACTAAAAAAATCTCTCTGCTACTGGCGCTTGTGCTTGTCATAAGCGCCATCGCTTTGCCCCTGACGGCTTATGCTGCCGGGGACAAAGATACCACACCGCCGGAGCTTGCGGCTTCTCTGGACGGCGGTACGCTGAAAGTAGAAAGCAGCGACGACAATTCCGGCGTAGAAGCGGTCTTTGTGGACGGGAACCGTATCAACTCCCTGACCAATGGGGCGGCTACCGTCACCTTAAAGGATTATGCCGGCACAGGAAAACAGGTAAACGTGTATGCCCAGGATTATGCCGGGAACCGCTCAAAGACCGTGAAGTTTGAAAATCCCTATTATGAGGAACCGACGCCCACGGAAAAACCTGCGGAAACGGTGCAGCAGAACCAGAGCAGCAAGCCGGTAAAACCGGCACAGGTCCAGGCTGCTTCTTCCGGCAGTACCAATCATAACGCCCAAAGCAGCAATTCAGGCAGTAATGCTTCCGGGAATAGTTCTAATGCGGGTACCAATACCGGCAGCAATACAGCCTCCGGCACAAATGGCGGCAGCTCCAATTCCCAGGAAGAAACGGAAACCACTTCCTCTATCCCGGATGGCGCGTTTACCCCGGAGGGAACCGGCACAGTGCTGGATGAAGCTACTGGCGAGGGTGACGATAAGCAGTTTTACACGATCACCACCGAGGCCGGAAATGTGTTCTATCTTATCATTGACGGCAAGCGTGACGACAACAACGTCTACTTCCTGAATGGTGTTACCGAAGCTGACCTGATGGCCCTGGCGGAAAAGAACGAGGGAACCATGAGCGTAATTCCAACAGAGGACGTCTGCACCTGTACGGATAAATGCGAAGCCGGCGAAGTCAATACCGCCTGCTCGGTCTGCAAGAATGACCTCAAAGGCTGCACCGGAAAGGAAAGACCTGCGGAAACAGAGGAACCCGCACAGACCGAACCGCCGAAAAAGGACAACGGCAGCGCCGGCACGATTATCTTTATTATCGTTGCCCTGCTTGCGGTAGGCGGCGTTGGCTATTATGTAAAGATCGTCCGTCCGAAGCAGCAGGCAGAGGATGACGAAGATTTCGAGGATGACGGGTACGGCGAAGGCTTTGACCCGGATGAAGCCTATGGAGAGCCGGAATATCTCTCCGAAGATGATTTTGATGACAGAATCAATAAGGAACAGGAGGACAGCGAGTAAAGCTGTCCTTTACTATTTTAAGAAAGCGAGGATATTTCATGGAGAAAACAAATACCCATTACCGCAGCGGCGTAAAGAGGCTGCTGGCATTTCTGCTTTGCGCAGTATGCGTCTTTGGGATGATCCCTACCCAGGCGTTCGCATTTTCGCCGGGACAGAAAGCAAGCTCCTGGCTGGGCGATCAATATGTAGGGTCTGACGGACAGCATTATTATGCGCCGGCGCCTTACACCTACCTTGTTTACAATTCTGATGGAACGATGGATGTTCGCAGCAGTTCCGGGGGCAACGCTTACCGGCACTATATGCTGACAGCTTCGGACGGGAGCAGCCAGCAGGTATATTGTGTGGAAAGCGGCATTGCCTATAACACTTCTGACAATACCTATACATCGGAAAGCGGCACAAACAGCAATTACTTAAACCTGCTCCCTTCCGAGGCAAGACGGGGGATCACCCTCACGGCAATCTACGGCTGGAAACCCGGCGCCTCCCTCCCTGTGTCCGGCATTAACGAGGACGATTACAAAATAGCCACACAGATCATCCTTTGGGAATACCAGCAGCAGCTTCGGAGCGACCCTTACAGCCGGCACGGGAACGGCCATGCAGATGCCAACCAGTATTTCAGCGTGATTGCCGGACGTCCTGCGGAAAAAGCCTACAACTGGATTCTTTCACAGGTTGCATCCCATTCTACAGTCCCCTCTTTTACTTCCACGAAGAAAAGCGAAGCGCCGGAGCTGGAACTGAAATGGGACACGGAAAAGAAGATTTATACCCTGACTGTCACGGACACCAATAACCTGAAAATCGACCTGGAGACTTTGAAAGGCAGCGGCGTTTCTGTCACAAGAAACGGGAACAAGTACACATTCACCAGCAAGAACATGATTATGGATCCTGTCACCTTTGAATTCCGAAAGAATATTCCGGTTGCCAACGACATGCTGATCTGGGGCCGTCCTGGCTACCAGACTATGATGACCGGTGCCAGCGACCCGGTTTCCTTCTTTGTAAAGATTAAGACGGAAACCTATGGCACCGCAAAGATTGTCAAGACCAGCGAGGACGGCATTGTGTCCGGGATTCCTTTCCATATCTCCGGCACGGACATTTTGGGAAATAAAGTGGATGAAACCGTCACTACCGGAGAAAACGGGCAGATTAAAGAAAAGCTGCTGCCCGGCACCTATCTGGTGAAAGAGCTGCCGGTGGACCGTTATGTGACCCCTTCCGCGCAGTATGTCACCATTGAAAGCGGCCAGACCTCCACGGTGCATTTCAGCAATATCCTGAAAAAGTTCCGCGTCCATGCGGTAAAGAGCGACGCTGATACCGGCACCGCCCAGGGCGACGCCACCCTTGCCGGGGCGACTTATGGCATTTATAACAATGGCGAGCTGGTAGACACCTACACCACCGGGCCGGACGGCAGCTTTATGACCCGCTACTATGTCTGCGGTGATAACTGGACGGTGAGGGAGATTGATCCCAGCACCGGCTACCTCTTAAACGATACGGTCTATGAGGTGGGCGCTTCCCCGACCCTGTATGAAGTGGAACTGAATACCACGGAAAACCAGGTTACGGAAACGGTCATTTATGGAAATATCCAGCTGGTGAAGCATACGGACGACCTGGACCCGGATGTGTCCGGGGATGAAAATACGGACGAACCCAATGAGGGCGTCATTGAACGCCCGGAGGCCGGTGCGGTCTTTGAGGTTTACCTGAAGGCGGCAGGCAACTATGATGCGGCAAAGGAAAGCGAGCGTGATCTGCTCACCACCGATGGAGACGGCTTCGCTTCCTCCAAAATGCTCCCTTACGGCCATTATACGATCCACCAGGTTTCCGGCGAGGAAGGAAAAGCGTTTATCCCGGATTTTACGGTCTTTATTTCCTCCAACGGACAGACTTACAGTTATATCCTGAATAACCGCACCATTACCGCAAGGCTGCGTGTGGAGAAATGCGACGCGGAGACCGGCAATATTATCCCCATGACGGGCACCGGTTTCCAGATCAAGGACCTGTCTACCGGGGAATTTGTCACCCAGGATATTTACTATCCGAACCCGGAAACCCTTGATACCTTCTATGTATCGGATGAAGGCTGGCTGATGCTGCCGGAGCCTCTGCACACCGGGGATTATGAGCTTTACGAGGTGGCGGCGCCTTACGGGTATGTACTTTCCAGCGAGCCGGTGCCGTTTACCATTGACGGCAGCGAGGCCGTTGTCACGGTTACGCAGTATAATATGCCGCAGAAGGGGCAGCTTACCATCACCAAGACCGGCGAGGTATTCGCTTCCGTCCAGGAAAACGATGGTCTGTACCAGCCGGTGTATGAGGTCATGGGGCTGCCGGGCGCAGTCTATGACGTGATCGCGGATGAAGATATTTATACCGGTGACGGAACGCTCAGGGCGGCAAAAGATACGGTTGTGGAAACCCTTACCACCGTGGAGGATGGAACCGCCCAGAGCGGGCTTCTCTATCTGGGCCGCTACCGTCTGGAGGAACGCCAGGCGCCGGAGGGGATGGTCTTAAATACCCAGCCGGAATATGCCGAGCTTACTTATGCGGGTGAAACTGTGGAAGTAACGCAGACCGCCATCGGACTTTATGACGAGCGTCAGAAGGTGGATGTGAGCCTGTTCAAAGCACTGGAAACGGACGATCTTTTTGGGCTTGGCATGAATGAGGAATACAAAGATATTTCTTTCGGCTTGTATGCTTCCGCAGACCTGACGGCTCTTGACGGCAGCGTAATTCCGGCTGGCGGGCTTTTAGAGGTGGTTTCCGTTGACCCGAATGAGGCGGGCGGCTATGACGCTTCCTTTGCTTCCGACCTGCCTTTTGGCAGCTACTATGTGAAGGAACGCACCACAAACAACGCCTATATCCTCTCTGATACCGAATATCCGGTTGTCTTTGAGTATGCCGGCCAGGAGGCGGCGCTGGTGCAGATTCTTGTAAATGAAGGCGAGGTTGTTTCCAACGACCTGCTGCGCGGGCGTGTGGACGGCGTGAAAGTCGGCGAAAACCCGGAGGGCGGCGAAGATGTGAAGCTGTCCGGGGCACTGATGGGATTATTCAGGCCGGACACGGAAGAATTTACCGAGGAAAATGCGCTGCTTACTGTCACCACTGCCGAGGATGGCAGCTTTGCCTTTGAGAATATCCCTTACGGCCACTGGATTGTAAAGGAAATTTCCTCTCCGGCACTTTATACGGTAAGCCCGCAGCAGCACCATATCTATATCGGTGTGGACGGCCAGCGCATTGAAATCAAAGTGGAAAATACCCTGATCCGCGGCAGCGTGCAGGTGATGAAAACCGAGGCAGTAGACGAGCCTTCTTCTGTGAAGAAAGAGGACAAAGATAACAACACCTTCCTGCGTTTCCTCTACGGCGCGGTATTCGATCTGTATGAGGACGCCAATGGCAATAAGGAATTTGATTCCGAAGATACGAAGATCGGCACACTGAAAGAATCGGATGCAGGCTACCACACCGCGGAGGGCCTTCTGGCAAAGGGCTACTTTGTGAAGGAAAGCAAGGCACCGGAGGGCTACCAGCTTGACGAGAACGCCTACTACTTTGCCATCACAGAGGACGGCCAGGTTGCGGTTGTGGAAAATGGTGAGGCCGGACGGGGCTTTACCAATGAGGCGTACCGCGGGAACCTGAAGATTACAAAGGATTCCAGTGACGGGCGCAAGGATGGGTTCGCTTTTGAGGTCAAGAGCGCAGACGGCTCCTACTGTGAGACCTTTACCAGTCCAAAATCCGGCGTGATCGAGGTCAAAGGGCTGCGTGTTGGCATTTATACCGTAACGGAAATCTCCAACCGGGCAAGCAGGGACTATATCATTCCTGACGCTGCCACCGTGGAGATCAAGGCAGACGAAACCGCAACGGTCCAGTTCTTCAATGAAAAGCCGGAGAAACCGACCACCCCGGATAACCCGGATAATCCGAAAACACCGTCCAATCCGTCCACACCATCTAACCCTGATAAAGCGGTACCGCAGACTGGGGATGACAATTTCATTTTCCTGTATGGCGGGCTCCTGGCGCTGGCTGTGATTGGCGGCGGGCTGTTTGCCGCAGCCTATTTCAAAAAGGGCAAGTACAGCAGAAATACCCCAAAGAGAAAAGTTGTTGGTATTGCGGTGGTTTCCCTCTGCGGGTTGTTGGCACTTGGCAGCGGGTTTCTGATGGTACGCGACCTTAACCAGTATTCCGAGAGCGCCGGGGCCTATGAGGACATTGCTTCCCATGTAGAGCTGCCGGAGCAGACCGAAGCGCCGGAGGACGATAATACGGAAACGGAACCTGCCGGGGAGGACCCTTCTGTGGTCCTCCCCACAGTGGATTTTGATGCGCTCCGGGAAACCGGGCCGGACATCATCGGGTGGCTTACCCTTCCTGATACGGCCATTAACTACCCGGTCACGCAGACAGACGACAACGAGTATTACCTGCACCACCTGTATGACGGTACCTATAATAAGACGGGCTGCCTGTTTGCGGATTATGAAAATCAGGAGGATTTTTCGGACCGCAATACCATTATCTACGGCCACAATATGCGGGACGGCTCCATGTTCGCCACGCTGAATGAGTATGACGAACAGAGCTATTATGACGGACACCCGCAGATGTATCTTGTCACCCCTGACGGCGGCTATGTCGTGGAAATTTTCACGGCGTTTGTAGCAAAACCCAGCGAGTCCGGCAGCGACACTTCCCCCTGGAGGCTTAGCTTCAAGGATGACGGGGCCTACACCACATGGCTTTCTGAAATGGCGGGCCGTTCTGTCATTGAAACCGATGTTACGGTGACTTCCAGTGACAAGGTGCTGACCCTTTCCACCTGTACGCCCGGAGGCGCGAGCCGCTTCATTGTCATGGGAAAACTGGCGGCTGTAAACGATTAACAAGAATATGGGAAACCGGTGCGGGGGCTGTCTGCTCCCGCACCTGCTATTTAGGAGGATTTTTCTATGGTGAATGCCATTATTTCAATACCCGGCTACGTCCATCTGTACCGCTCCCTTTTGCGGTTCTATGATATGCCGGAAAATGAGGTCCGGGAAATGCTCTATCTTTTGAACACGGCAAACCTGGACTGCTACGAGTATTACCACCCGGAGCGTGATGTGATCCAGAGCGGGCCGGTAGCCTTTAGCAACTGGCTGGAACATATGAACTGCCGCCCTTACCGGACAGAGGTACAGCTTTATAAATCCCTGCTGTTCTTAAAGCGCAGCATTGACCGGGATTTGATCGTGACCTCACAGCGGGAGGCGCTGCAGACGCTCCGCTGTATCATTTCCAACCTGGAATACCGCTTCTATAAGGCGTATGGCATGGAGATTGAGGACAAACGGACCGTGTATGGGGAATGTACCTACCGCCTGGTTCCCAGGGAGGACGAACCCAGCGTGTGCCTGATGCACGACTGGATCTACCTTCCCAGCGCATAATGCCGGGAACTTTATATAAATTTGTCCCGAATAATAGACATAATTCGGGACAGTTCATTTTCAAAGGAGGGATGCCATATCACACAAAAGGAAGTCAATGCTGCCTTTGACGAGCAGGTGGCTTTATGCAGGGAAATCCTGCAACGGAAAACCAAAGAATACACCGGGGACGATACGGACCGGCTGGGGGCTTTTAAGGCGGCGGCAGCTTGTATGACATGTGCTTTGACGATGATACGGATTACGATTTAAGTACATGGAATGAAAAGATCACAGACAGTCTCAACTATCTGTTCTTACTGAAAGCTATTGTAAAGGAGGGATATACCAATCAAACGGATTGAAGTAAAAATATTAAACTGTCAGGCGGTTGCAGAGGCCGAGAAAAACATGGTCTTTGCCGCCCGGCTCACGCAAAGGGGCCACCGGATTGCCACAATGGATGATCTGATGGCTCTTTATGAAAAATCATTCAGCGAAAATACCGTGGCGGCAATCAGCGGCCTTCCGCACCCCACGGTTCAGAAATTTGCGGTGATCACCGTTGCTGTTGTGGGGGCAAGCAGGCGGTTCCTGTCGCAGATCACGCGCCATCAGAACGAAGTAAAGTTTATGAGCGCGTCCTTACAGTACAGCAATTATGCGGGGCAGGCGGATTTTGCCGTACCCTATGAGATTCTGGCCGCCCCGGCTGCGGTCCGGGAACTGTACTTAAAAAGCTGTCACGAAGGTATGGACTGTTACGAAAAGCTGTGTGCCGAGGGAATCGGCCATGACGCGGCGGGCTATGCCACACCCCAGGGGCTTCGGAATGTGCTGATGATCAGCGCCACGCCCTATCAGTGGAAACACATCATCGGCCAGCGGGTATGCCGGCGCAATACGGACGAAACCCGGATCGTGCTCCTGGAAATCTGGCAGGAGCTTTATGCTTTAAGCCCGGCGCTGTTTGCCCCTGGCCTTACAGGATCGTTCTGCCAACGGGACAAATGCCTGGAGGGGAAAATGGCCTGCGGCAGAAAAATAGGCACGGACATGACGCCGGAGGATCTTCTGAAAGCGGACTATCCGGCACTTTCGGAAGGAGGCGCGCATGAAGATCAAATTGATTGACTTTGGCGTGCCGGAGGGCCGCCGCCCTTTCCGTCCGCATGGGAACGATGCCGGCGCGGATGTTTACATGCCCTATGACTGTACTTTGCAGCCGGGAGAGATCGCAAAGGTTCCTCTTGGATTCGGGATTGAAGTGCCGGACGGCTATGCGGGCTATGTGTTCCCACGTACCAGCATGGCGGTAAAAGGGCTGGTCTGTGAACTGCCTCCTGTGGATTCCGGCTACCGTGGGGAAATCCATGCGATCATCAGTAATGTAAGCAATCAGACGCAGGAGCTTTCCAAAGGCTCCCGCGTGGGCCAGCTTGTGATCACCCCGGTTGTGATCGCGGATTTTGTTACCGAACTTGGCGAGCAGCGCGGCACAGGCGGATTTGGAAGTACAGGAAAATAAAAAAGTGACTTTTAGAGAGTAATTAGGGAATTATCGCCGGTAGTGAGATTGGGCATATCAGGAAGATTGCAGGGTACAATAAAAGAAAGGCAGAAGGCAGCAAAAGGCGGTACACTGTCATAGCGTACCGCCCTGCTGCTTAAAACTGCTTTAATATGTCGTGATGCCCTACGTCCACCAGGATAATCATTTTGTCGCCTTCGTAATACCAGATAATGCGGATGTCCATGTTGACGCTGCACTCAAAAAGATCCGTGGTTCCCTGGATGCGTTTAGTGCGCAGCGACGGATGGGAAGGATTTTCGGCCAGAAGTTCCAGCTTGTTTTTAAGCTGCTTCTTCTCCTGTACGGTCAGACCCTTAAAATGCTTTTGGAAACGGGGCGTAAAGGTAAACTCATACGCCATCATTCCGCCTCCAATTTGTCAAACAGGGCGTCCACGCTGTCAAAGACAGGCTGCTCCCCGGATGCGATTTTTGCTTTTACATCCCCGATTTCTTCTTTAAGCTCGCTTAAATATTTTTTGGGGTAGACAACCACCGGCATGATGCAGATGGAACCGTCCTTCTCGAAGATGTCCAGTTTATCGCCTTCGGACAGACCGAGTTTAACGATGATTTCCTTTGGAATTGTGACCTGGGCTTTTTGACGCAATTCGGCCAGCATACGATCATCTCCTTTGCTTTTAGTTTGAAAGTAGGAAATTCTCACTTTCTTACTTATAGTATATCCACTTTGTGGGATTTATGCAAGGGGTACGAAAAAAATTTACAAATAAAGCGGCCAGCACCGTGACCGCTTACTTTCTGCTATTGAGTTCTTTCATAATACCGAGGATATACTGCATGGATTTGGAGTCGAGCTGTTTCGCCTCTG
>JAETPU010000001.1 GCA_021771035.1 Marvinbryantia formatexigens
GTCTGCTTTTGTCTCCACAATCCGGAAGTTTTGCTGTTTATATGCAGTGCGGCGGGGTTTTCAGAGGAGATGATAGCCTAAAGATTGACCATCACCCGAATGAACGACAAGAAGAGGGAGAAATTATGAAAACAAAAGGAAAAAAGCTGGCGGCCTGTGCGGTTGCTCTGTGCCTGACAGCCGCATTGATCCCGGGAACACTGGGACAGCTGGTGAGCGCGGCCGAGAGCTATGACGAACCGGCGACTCCTACAACCGGGACTGTCTGGGAAGGCTCCAAGGAAATGAACGCCCTGTTTGCAAATGGCAGCGACCTGGTTATCTCCACCAATGCTCAAGGAAAAACGATAGCGACAGCCGAGAATTTTACCCAGGTTTTGGATTCCACCCAGAAAAATTGGTATGTATTCGCGGGCAGCAAGGAAAACGGCAAGAATTACGAAACGGTGAACATTACCGTCAACAGCGGTGATTTGGGTGTCGTAGTGGGCTCCAACGCCGGTTCGGGTTCCATCAAAAATTCCAATATTACCGTCAACGACGGCAGCATTGGCATGGTGCTCGCCAATCAGGGCTACAATGCAGTGAAGAGCGGCACGGATTCTCCGGTTGTGGGCCCCGGCGCAGCCTCCTACGATGCCAGAGACTCCTACAAGGTTGTAAATTCCAATATCACCATTAAAGGCGGAAATTTTTCTGCGATTGCGGGAACTTACGGGTATACCTGCACGGAGAACGTGACGATTACTGTTGACGGCGGAACCTTCGATGCGCAGACCAGCCCGGTACAGGCCGGAATTATCTTGGGCGGAACCAACGGCGAAGTAAAGAACGCCACGCTCAACATGACCGCCGGCACCACCAATGGAATCTGCCTGGCGCAGAGAACCATGATCACGGGAAAAGCCGCTCTGAATCTGAAGGGCGGTTCCGTGGGCAGTATCTATGCGGGGTCTATCTATAACAAGGACGAAGATTCCAGCAACACCGGCTGGTGGTCCAGCAGCATCGGCTATGTGAACTATGGACAGGCCAAGGCGATTGATATCACCATCGGCAAGGGTGTCAAGTATAACGACATCTATGCGGGCTTCCAGTTCTATCCCGGCGAAGTTCAGGCGTTCAAGAATGCCTATGCGGCGTCAAATCCCAATCATCCGGCAATCGTCGCCGAGAATGAGACTGCGCCGGTTCGCATCGAACTGTCCGAAAAACCGGATGCCAGCTACACTCCCGCGCAGGCAGATGCGGATAACCTGAGCCTGCTCAGAGGCACTCAGCTGTCCTATGTGACCCTCACGGATCACACCATCGAGGTTGAGGTCCCGACCGTAGATCCCAGCGAGCCTGTAAAGGAAGTCACCGTAGGCGTTGCCGATGATACTTCTGCCGATGTGCTCAAAGAGCAGGTCAATGAATTGGTTGCGGCTGTTCAGCAGCAGGGAAGCGGCGCTGCCCTGCAGAACGTAGAAAGTATTGACAGCACTCCGGTTGCAGAGAAAATCGAACAGGCAATCCAGGAAAATAAGGCAATCTCCACTCAGGTTATTGTGACCCCTGTGGAGGAGAGCAGTCTTTCCAGCACGGATAAAAATCTGGTTGCCGCAAAGGTAGGGGACGACAACATCGCGCAGTACCTGGATATCAGCGTCCTTTTGAAAGCGGATGATCAGGTCATCGGTAAGATGACAAAACTCTCAGAAGCAGTCACCTATACCATTTTGATTCCAGAGGAACTTATCACAGAGGATACTTCCTTCTATATCGTGCGGATTCACAATGGTGTGGCGGATACGCTGCCGCTGACTCATGTAAGCGGTAACCAGTATAGCTTTACCACGGACTCCTATTCCACCTATGCGCTGGCGTATTCTAAAGAACA
Source organism: Marvinbryantia formatexigens (assembly GCA_021771035.1). GTDB lineage: Bacteria > Bacillota > Clostridia > Oscillospirales > Ruminococcaceae > CALXEM01. Next base: position 1,883 of record JAETPU010000001.1, read on the forward strand.
GGGCAGCTCTTCCGGCACAGAGGAGCCCGGATCCTCCTCTTCCGGCACTGAGGAGCCTGGTTCCTCCTCTTCCGGGACAGAAGAGCCCGGTTCCAGTTCCGGTTCTTCCACTGAGCCCTCTCAGTCTGAAGGAACCAGTTCCGGCGATAAGGACACTTCCAAAACTCCCGACACCAGCGATGCCGGTGCTTCCACAATGCTGGTTCTGATGCTGGCGGGAGCCTCCTGCGTACTGCTGGGAACTCTGGCGGTTCTGCAGAAAAAACGCGGAACCAAGGAACTCTAAGCAGATCCTCCAATAAACGGCTGAATTAGCCAAAACGGCCCCCCGGTTTGCATACGCAGACCGGGGGGCCATTTCCCTTTGGGGATACAGGCGGCGCCCGGATGCGCCCAAAGGGTAACCTGAATCCGGAATCAAAAAGCTCACAGGGAAAGGGCAGGCGGTGCGCGATAGGGTGGCGGGGAGGCGGGTTGACTTGAGCGGCGGGGGCAAATGTTTTACAAAACGGTACCGGATTGGATTAAAAGCGGGCAGAATTCCCGGTGTTCTGGCGGACGGGGAATGGGATTGCCGGCGGGGAAATTTCGGTGTTGGGAATGGCGGCGCTGATTCAATCAAAAATCAGGAAATAATTCATAAAAATATGACAAATTTAACCAAGATTTAATTGAAAAGCGTTAGAATATCCCGTATAATAAATTTGTATTGTTGCGTTTCATCATGTAAAATTTAGGAGGCAGTTATGGGACGTTGCGCCATTATCGATTTGGGATCCAACACCATCCGCCTGGTGGTATATGCTGTGGAGGCCAATTCCTTTACCACCCTGGTGAATGAGAGCGCCTTTTTGGGGATTATCCGGTATGTGAACGACGGGGTGCTCAGCGACGAGGGGCTGGAGCGGATTGTAGATTCCCTGGAGGAGTTTACAAAGCTGGCATCCCTTTTGGAGTGTGAACGGCAGTTCTGCTTTGCCACGGCCTCCCTGCGGGGAATCAAGAATGCGGATTATGTCTGCCGGATTGTCCAGGAACGCACGGGTGTGCAGGTGCTGTGCCTGAGCGGTGAGGAGGAGGCAAAATATGACAGCCTGGGGCTGCTGTGTGCAAAGCCGCAGCTTGCCGATGCCGTTGGATGTGATGTGGGCGGCGGCAGCGGGCAGATCTTTGTTTTGCAGCAGAAGGAACTCACCCAGTGCGTCAGCCTGCCCATTGGCTGCCTGAAGCTGTACAATGATTTTGTCAAGGGGCTGCTGCCCCGGAAAAGCGAAGCGCAGCGTCTGTACCGCCATGCCAAGGAGCTGCTGCGCCAGGCGCCGCTTAAGAAGGCCCAGGGGGAGCTTCTGTATGCCATGGGCGGAACAGCCCGAGCTATGGCGAAGCTCCACCGCAGTATGGTGGCGACAAAAATGCCGGTTCAGGACTACCGGGTGGATGTTGAGGACATCAATGTGATGATAGCGACAATCCGGAATATGGGCATGGAGGGCATCAAGCTGCTCAATAAGGTAATCCCGGAGCGCGCCCATACCATCATCCCCGGAATGCTGGTGCTCAAGGCCATTGCCAAGACAATGGGGGTTAAGAATATCCAGATTGTACGCACCGGTGTGAGAGAGGGCTTTTTAACGGCCAATGTCCTCGGCGCCTCTGGCACGCCGCTGGCAGAGAATCGAATGAATCAACAGGGAGAGTAGGGAAGAATGGCAGAAGAATTTAACCGGCTGCAGCTGTATGAAAACCGGGAACTGAGCTGGCTGCGGTTTAATATGCGGGTTTTGGAGGAAGCGCAGGACGAGGGCGTGCCCCTGTTTGAGCGGCTGCGGTTTGTCTCCATATTTACCAGTAACCTGGATGAGTTTTTTATGATACGGGTGGGATCGCTGCACGATCAAACCCTGCTCAAGCGTCCGCTCCCGGATTCCCGCACCGGGATGTCGCCGGCACAGCAGATTGCGGCAATCTTTGATCGGGCCAAGCAGATGATTCCCCGTAAGGATCACACATATTTTAATATCATGTCCCAGCTGGCTACCCGCAATATCGAGCAGGTGAGCCTTTCCAACCTCTCCAAGGAGGAACTGGGATTTTTGGAGAAGTATTTTGCGGCGGAAGTCATGCCGCTGCTCTCCGCCCAGGTCATCGACAAACACCACCCCTTCCCGTTTTTGCGCAACAAGGAATTGTATGTGGGGGTCCATCTGGCTACCAAGGGGAATTTTGTGAAGCTGGGAATTATCCCCGTGAGCGGCGGCTTTGACAGAATGCTGTTTTTGCCCGCGCCCTCCGGCAGCCTGCGCTTTGTGCTGGTGGAGGATTTGATTTGGCTCTTTGCGGATCGGGTTTTCAAAAATTATAAGGTGCTTGATAAAACCATCTTCCGTGTGACCCGCAATGCGGACATCAATGTGGAGGAAGCCCTGTACGATGAGGATGTGGACTTCCGCTATGTAATGTCGGAACTGCTGAAAAAGCGCAAAAAGCTCACAGCGGTACGCCTGGAACTATATAATTCCGTCAATGTGGAACTGATGAAAACCCTGTGCGCCAGGCTGGAGCTCTCTCAGGAGCACGTGTTCATCACTAAGTGCCCGCTGGATTTTTCCTTTGTGGGAGAATTGGAGGATCATATTTCCCGGGAAACCTCGGCGGATCTGTTCTATGAACCGCTGTCCCCGCAGAACTCTCCGGCCGTTGTACGAGATATCCCCATGATGCGGCAGATTGCCAAGAACGATATTTTGCTCAGCTACCCCTATGAGAGCATCGAGCCCTTTATCCGGCTGCTCAACGAGGCCGCGCAGGATAACAGCGTGGTATCCATCAAGATAACGCTGTACCGGGTGGCGTCCAATTCCAAGGTGATAGACGCCCTGATCCGCGCTGCGGAGAATGGGAAGGACGTCCTGGTGGTGGTGGAGCTGCGGGCCAGGTTTGACGAGGAAAACAATATCGGCTGGTCCAAACAGCTGGAAGAAGCGGGCTGTACGGTGATTTACGGCCTGGATGAATACAAGGTGCATTCCAAGCTGCTGCTCATCACCCGCAAGGTTGGTAACCATGTGGAGTATTTTACTCAGATTGGAACCGGGAACTATAACGAAAAAACCTCCCGTCTGTATACGGACTATTCCCTGATGACCGCCGACCGGGATATCGGCGCGGATGCCTCCATCGTGTTCAACTGCCTGTCCATCGGCAGCCTGGTGGAGTATTCCAAAAAGCTGCTGGTATCGCCTTTGTGCCTGAAGAGCAAGGTGATCCAGATGATTGACGGGGAAATTGCCTGTGCCAAAAGCTCGGCCGGCGGGCGCATTGTCATCAAACTCAACTCCCTGAGCGATAAGGTGCTGATTGATAAGCTCATCGAGGCATCGGAGGCCGGGGTGAAGATCGACTTGATTATCCGGGGAATCTGCTGCCTGCACAGCGGGATCCCAGGACATACGGATACGATTACAGTACACAGCGTGGTGGGGCGTTTTTTGGAGCACGCAAGAATCTATGTGTTCGGAGAGGGTGAGCGCCAGCGGGTGTATATCTCCTCGGCGGACTTTATGACCCGCAATACGGAACGGCGGGTTGAGGTGGCCGCGCCCATTCAGTCCCCGGCACTGCGCCAGCGGCTCTTGGAGATGCTGGATGTAATGATGCGGGATACGGTGAAGCGCCGTGTCCAGCAGCCGGATGGGGAGTATCTCCATGTCACTTCCGAGGAGGAGCCTCTGGACAGCCAGCTGTATTTTTCCCGACAGGCCTATGAACGGGCCAGGCTGGCGCAGGAAGCCCCTGGCACAGCGGGGGCCGGTACTAAGGAACACGGCCTGCGCCGCCTGCTGAAAAGGCTCAGGAAAAACCGGAAATAGACAGGGCTTTTGTGGGAAGCCCATGGTCCGGTACTGACACAAAGACTTTGGAAAAAGGGCGGAGCATGACGGCTTTTGCCCTTTTTTCTTTAGAAAGGCAGGGAAATTGGGCTGTTGTTAAGAAAGTGTGAACGGAGGGCCTTTTATTGTGAATAAAAGATTAACGGGGATTCTGTCCTTTGTTTCGTTGACTGCGGCATATCTCATTTTGCGCTATCCGCTGTTTGAGTACCATGGGATGAAGGAGTGGCCGATGGTGCTCTTCATCGTGGACAGTCTTGTGGTGGTGATCTCTGGAATTGTGATGCGGAATCCGTATTTGCCCGTGTGTACGGTTGCCGGTTATATAGCCGGATTTCTATTTGGATATAGTTTTCAGTGGGAGTATGGAACTGGCCTAAACTCCATGTGGATCATATGGACTTGCTGCTGTGCGGCAGGCATCATAGCTGGAGGAATTTTGAGTTTACATGGCAGAAAACAGTCTCCCAATGCGCTCAAGAACCCCCAGCGCTCCTGACAAAACAGAGGTTACAATCCGATGGCTGTAAAAACGGCGCAGGGAGGAGGCACAGCAATGGAACTAAGTGTCTTTGAGTTCACCCTTCAGGACGCAAAAACAGTCTGCCAATGGCGCTATCCCGCGCCCTATGACTGTTACAACTGCCCCTCTTGGAGGCAGATGGCGGCGCAGGGATGGGGGATGGTGCAGGAAACCAAACGGCGGGAACAATTCTACAGTGTTCGCAGCGATAGGATACTGGTTGGTTATTTCAGGCTGATCGACAGCCCCGCGGGGGTGGCTGTCGGCCTTGGGCTGGCGCCTGAGTTCTGCGGCCGGGGCTTAGGGGAAACACTCATGGAGCATATTAAACAGACGCTGAACAGCCGGTATCCTCATAGGCCTGCATATCTGGAGGTGCGCGCTGAGAACACCCGGGCTCTTCGGTGTTATAAGGCCGCCGGATTCCGGATGAAAAGCAGCGTTTACCGAGATACGCCGCAGGGAAAAACACTGTTTTTAAGGCTGGAACTCAGCCCTGGCTCCCAGCAGAACTGAATTTTAAAACTTCCTACAAAATTGGAAGGATATCGCTTGAATCTTCTGGAAATCTATGCTATAATAGCTTATAATGAAATCTAAATTCCACAATGCAAAATTAGTTCGCGCCATCATTGGAATGCAAAGAGTCAAATTGATACGCTGTACCGCTGAAAGCTAATACGTTACGGTGTGGGCAGGTTGGTACAGCTTTGGGGAGGAGCGGTAAGTAAATGAAGGAATCCATGCTGCAGTATTTTAAGCCGGGAATTATCCATTTTATGGCGTTTCCCAACACGATGAAGGGGGATTCTCCGGATATCGAAGAGACAGTGGCGGCCATTGCCCGGGATGCATATTTTCACGCGGTTGAGATTACCTGGATTCAGGATCCGGCAGTTCGGGAGCGGGTAAGGCATCTGCTGGAGCAGTCCGGTTTAACGGTGGGCTATGGCGGGCAGCCCCGGCTTCTCACAACGGGGGACAATCCCAATACGCTGGAAGAGCCCCTCAGGCTTGCTGCTGTGGAGAACCTGAAGGCGGGGATTGACGAGGCCTATGAGATGAACGCCTGCGCCTTTGCCTTTCTCAGTGGTAAGTATGACTCCGAGAGACTGGAGGAGCATTTTGAGGCCCTGAAAAAAACCGTAAGGGAATTGTGCGGTTATGCCAAAAGCAAGGGGGATATGCCGGTACTGCTTGAGGTGTTTGACTATGACATGGATAAAAAGAGCCTGATTGGGCCGGCGCCCCTGGCCGCCCGCTTTGCCCGGGAGATGGCGCAGGAGACGGACAACTTTGGTCTCCTGGTGGATTTGAGCCATGTACCGCTCCTGCACGAGAGCATCCGGGAATCTCTGCTGCCGGTGAAGGAGTATATCCGCCATGTCCATATTGGAAACGCGGTTATTCAGGAGGGCTGCGAGGCCTTTGGAGACGCCCATCCACGGTTCGGATTTCCCAACAGCGAGAATTCCGTGGAGGAGCTTACCGAATTTCTCAAGGTACTCTTTGAGATAGGCTACCTGGGAAAGGGCAAGCGGCCTATTATCAGCTTTGAGGTCAAGCCCTGGAAGGATGAGGACCCCTTGACGGTGATAGCCTCCTCGAAACGGTGCCTGGATTTGGCGTGGAGCCGTTTGGAACTGGATTAGTGGGATATAGAAGGAAATCGGAAGCTCTCAGGATAGGAAGAATTTCCTGTTCTGATGCCAAATAAAAGGAGGGATGGCCCGCTTTGGGCCTCAGCTATGAAAATTGTAGTACTGGATGGATACGCAGCAAATCCCGGTGATCTCAGCTGGGATAAAATCGCTTCACTGGGGGAGTTGACGGTCTATGACCGAACCCCTGCGGATGAGGTTGCGCAGAGAATTGCACAGGCGGATATTGTTTTTACCAACAAAGCTCCTATCTCAAAGGAGAGTATGGACGCCGCTCCCCAATTAAAGTGGATTGGAATTCTGGCCACCGGATACAACATTGTGGATGTGCAGGCAGCCCGGGAGAAGGGGATTCCTGTGGCGAATGTGCCGGGATACAGTACGGACTCTGTAGCACAGCTGGTGTTTGCACATCTTCTGGAGGTGTGCCATCATGTGGGCGAGCATACCCGCGCTGTCAGCGAGGGGGAGTGGGTGAACAGCAAGGACTTTGTGTTTTGGAATTACCCGCTCATCGAACTCAAGGGAAAGACCTTCGGTATCCTGGGCTATGGCAGCATCGGCAAGGCGGTGGCAAACATCGCCCGTGCTTTCGGTATGAAGGTGATTGCCCATTCCCGCCGGGAGTTCCAGGACAATGAGGTGGAATGTGTAAGCCTTGAAGAATTGCTCTCCCGCTCTGATGTACTCTCCCTGCACTGCCCGCTGTTTGAGGAGACCAAAGGGATTATCAACGCCCAGAATATCGCGAAGATGAAGGATACTGCCATTTTAATCAATACTGCCCGCGGCCCGCTTATCAATGAGCAGGATGTGACGGATGCGCTGAATGCGGGAAAGCTGGGCTATGCCTGCATCGATGTGGTGAATGTGGAGCCCATGAAGGGGGATAACCCGCTTCTCAAGGCAAAGAACTGCCTGTTCACCCCGCATATCGGATGGGCGCCCTATGAGGCGAGAGTCCGGCTCAATGAGATTAGCTATGAGAATTTGAAGTCCTTCCTGGACGGTAAGCCCCAGAACGTGGTAAACGGCCTGTAAGGCGCATAACAGTAAAAGGGAACCAGGTGCCTGCCCGTCTGAGGACTGACACCTGGTTTCACTTTCATTTGAAAGTTTTAAATTATTTGACTCGCGGTTTATTTTGACCGTTGTTTCGCGCAAAAGCTTCTTAATTACATAAACAGAAAATCGTTAGATTTTCATACCCTTGTAACAAAAAATAGTATCCAACCATCTGTTGGGTTCAATCGAATCACAATACTATTTTTTATTGCATCAAAGGAAAACCGAAGGTTTTCACACCCTTGCGAGTGCGGCAGACCGCTGATTCTTAAAGCTGCTATGAAGCCAGCCGCCGTGCGGATATATAGGGCCAAACATGGGTTTAGGGACGAGATTCGTTCCAGATGCGTTTGGGCTTTATGCTGTGCACATGGAAGAAGAACAGGGAGGATAAGATAGGTGATTTTTACTGAAAAACAAATCAAATTAAAAGACGGCAGGACAGCGGCGTTAAAAAGCCCCTGTGTTGAGGATGCGCAAAAGATGCTCAACTTCATTAAAAAGGCCTGTGGGGAAACAAACTTCCTGCTCCGATATCCGGAAGAATGGAACATCAGCGTTGAGCAGGAGGAGGCGTGGGTAAAGCGCATTCGGACTTCACCAGACACGCTGGGAATCACTTGTTATGTTGACGGCCAGGTGGCCGGCAACTGTGAGATCAGTTTTATGGGAGGTATAAAAACCTCTCACAGAGCGTCAGTTGCAATTGCGCTCCTCAAGGACTATTGGAATCTTGGCATCGGCTCCGCCATGTTTGAGGAACTGATTGCCGCCGCCAAGGCAAGAGGTACGGAAATAATGGAACTTGAATTCATAGAGGGAAATGATCGGGCGCGGCACTTGTATGAAAAATATGGGTTCAAGGTTGTTTCGGAAAAACCAAATGCGTTCAAGCTCAAAGACGGCACCTATTTGAAGGAATTCTATATGCAGAAATATCTATAGATTAGAAAGCTCCCGGTGGATTGTAGGAGTGCAGGAGGCCGCCGCTTGGGACCGGACTTTGGTTTGGCGCCAAACAAGGAAGGAGTGCCTTTTTCCGTCTTTGCCTGTCAAAATGCCGTGTATCATGTATTGATACACGGCATTTAAGCTTTTTATGGGCATCGCGGCATACGCTGAAGCCGGGCCTTGCTGATAAGTTGATTTGCTGCGGGAACAATCCCGCGCCGCAAGGACGGCAGGTGTATCCATTAAAGAACGGCCCGTCAGGATACCCGAATGCGGGCGCTGTTTTCACAAACAGGACGAATCTTCCAGATGGAATCCGCGTATTCCTGAATGGCGCGGTCAGAGGAAAATTCACCTGCGGCGCACAAATTCGCCCAGCGCTTGGGAGTATCGGCGGAGGCGTTATAGATAGCCTGGAGTTTTTTATCCAAATAGGAGGTGAAATCGTCCAGAACATGGTAACGGTCCTGGCGGCACAGTTCCTCATAGAGTTCCCGGAACATCCCTGTCCCGCCATCGTCGAAGGCGCCGTTTACCAGGGACTCAATAGCCGTCCGCAGCTCCTGGTTCTGCTGAATCATTTCCCAGGGGCGGTAATCACAGGCCGCCAGCTGTTCCACGGTGGCGCCGAAACGATAGTTATTTTCCTCCCCGGCCTGGGCGAATATTTCCACATTGGCTCCATCCAGGGTTCCGAGAGTCACAGCGCCGTTGAGCATCAGCTTCATATTCCCGGTGCCCGAGGCCTCCGTACCGGCCATGGAGATCTGCTCTGAAATATCGGCGGCTGGAATGACAGCCTGCGCCCAGGTGACGTCATAGTTTTCCAAAAATACCACTTGGATAGTATCCCGTACCAGGGGATCCTCGCCGATGGCACGCCCCAGCTCACAGATAAACTTGATAATTGCCTTGGCCCGGCGGTAGGAGGGAGCGGCCTTGGCGCCGAAGAGAAAGACGGTCTGCGGCAAAGCGGGGAGTTCCCCCCGGCGAAGACGCTGCCAGATGGCATAGATGGAAAGGGCGTTGAGCAGCTGCCGCTTATATTCGTGCAGGCGCTTGACCTGCACGTCGAATACGGCGGCTTCCTGGCAGAGGATGCCCTGGCGCCGGCGCAATAGGGCTGCCAGTTCCCGTTTCTTCTCACGGCGGATCTCCTCAAAACAAGCCAGAACCCGGGGCGTTCCCAGGTGGGAGAGTTTTTTCAGCAGGCGCAGATCGGATATCCAGTCCTGGGTGCCGAGGCAGGAAGAAATCAGGCCCGAAAGCTGGGGATTGGCCTCGCACAGCCAGCGCCGCGGCGTGATACCGTTGGTAATATTGAGAAGCTTTGCGGGCGTGAGCTCTTCAAATCTGGAGAACACCTGTTCGCGCAGGATTTGCGTGTGGATTTTAGCCACGCCGTTGGCGTGATGGCACACCGCCATGGCCAGCCGCGCCATATGGATGCGGTTTTGGGGGAGGATATCCACATCGCCCCACAGGTACTCCTTGGACTGCCCGCAGACAACCTGATAAAACCGGCGGTTGAGTTCGGCGATAATGGTGTAGATTTTAGGGGCCACCTGCTGCAGAAGTTCGCCGTCCCATTGCTCCAGGGCTTCGGCCATGATGGTGTGGTTGGTGTAAGAAAAGACAGTTTGGGCAATCCGGATACTCTGAGAGAACTCCAGGCCCTCCTGTTCCGTGAGCACACGGATGAGTTCCGGAATAGCCAGGACCGGATGGGTGTCGTTGAGCTGGACAGCAAGCCAATTCCCTAGATTGGCAAGCGGTTCACCCGGATGTTCCTGGTGAAAGCGGCGCATGAGATCCTGAATGGAGGCGCTGCAAAGAAAGTATTCCTGCATCAGGCGCAGCCGGCGCCCCTGAGGGGTACTGTCGTCCGGATACAAAACTTTCGTGAGAAGCTCCGCCTGGTTTTTTCTGTTCACTGCGTCCTCAAAGCGCCCGGCGTTCATACAGGAGAGGTCCAGTTCCTCTTGGGGAATAGGACAGCTTTTCCAAAGGCGCAGGGTGTTGATATGTTGGCCCTGGTAGCCGATAATGGGCATATCGTAGGGGATCCCCAGCACCTGGAAATCCCGGAACTGCACTGTGACGGCCTGAGAGCGGCGGCATAACAGCCAGGGATCGGCGCTCTGGCTCCACAGATCGGCCTGTTCCTGCTGAAATCCTCCGGAGAGAGTTTGGCGGAACAATCCGAACTCAAAATACAGGCCATATCCATCAAGGGGAAGGCCAAGAGCAGCTGCGCTGTCCAAATAACAGGCGGCAAGACGGCCCAGTCCGCCGTTTCCAAGGGCCTCGTCCTCAATCATCTCAAAATCGGAGAGGGAGGCACAGTGCCGCTGGAGCAGCTGTTCCACCTTTGTACGCAGCCCCGCACAGAACAGGTTATTGTCGATAACGCGTCCCATCAGGTATTCCATAGACAGGTAATAGGCGCGTTTTCCCTGGGCACAGGCGTTGCGGCTTAGCTGCCAGGTGTCAAAGAGTGCGCTTACGGCAGCGGCGCCTACAGCATCATACCGTTCCATGGTATCGGCGTCGTCCCATCCAACGCCGTAGCGTGAGGCCAGGTGTATTTGAATTGCAGTCCAGAATTTTTCTTCCGAAAAGGATTGGTTCATTGAAGTTCCACCTCTCTGCGGGGAAAATTCCCGCCAATATGTTTTAGGCCGGATCCGGAATACGGCGCTGCAGAGCAGGCTGCGCCATCCGATTGAAAAAGAAGCCGAATTTTAAGCGGCCGGGGCAGGGAAGGCGCGGCTTTCGAAATACCGCCGGGCCATCCCACCCAACAAGCCTGTGCAGTCCGCGCTCGCGCTAAGGTTCAGAGTTTTCCGAACTGACAGCGCCGCTGTCTTTGGAGAGCTTCTCGTCTACCTGGGAGAGGACTTCCTCCCAGGTAGCGTCACCGGACAGATAACTGCGCACGCCGTGGGCAAATTGACTGCCTGCTTCCTGAGAAAGCCCGGAGGAGACATAGGGAATGGTTCTGCCCTGCCGGATATATTCCAACACGGCAGCCGCCAACGGGCTTTCCGGCGGCTGGCCTGGATAGTTTTTTATAATGGGAAGCAGCTGGTACTCCTTCATCAGAAGCTGGTTTCCATCCTGCGAGGTGTACAGCCATTGCAGGAATTCCTTGGCGGCAATTTTCTGGGTATCCTGCGCGTTGACATTGATACACCAGTAGGCGGGGGCTCCCACCAGAATACTGTCCTGCTTGCTGCCGGAGATTGCAACCGGCAGCATGGTGAGCTGTTGGGCGGCGGTGGCGTCTGCATCGGAAATTGGGGTATAAATTTCATTGGAGGCCAGAACCGCTGCGATGCGGTGGGTAGCCAGGCCGTGGATGGAGGCATCGTCCATGGTTATGACATTGAGCTTTTCTTTTTCCTGGGCGTACCGGCTGTAGTCGGCCTGCAGATCTACCAGGGCCTTGAGCCCGTCACTGTGTTTGAGAGGAAAGCTCTGGGCCTGCATCAGCTGGCTTGCGGTGTCAAACTCTATGCCCAAAAGGGAACCCAGAACCCAGTCGCTTAAATAGGAGGAGCTGGCAGCCGGAAATTCACTGACGCTCTCCAGGTTTTCCCACTGACTTTTAAGTTCTTCGGACTTGATTTTTTTCCCCAGGGTGGAAAAGGCATCCCGAAGCTTCTCAAAATCCGTCACCTCTGTGAGATCGATCCCCGCGCTGCGGAACACAGCCTGGTTGCACACCAAACCGAACCCAGAAATTGTCACAGGGACGCCGTAGAGCTTTCCTTCTTCATTTATGGCGGCAAGGGCGGATTTGTCAACCCGCTGCAGCCACCCTTCATCAGAGAGGGGCTCCAGCATGGGCTTCCAGTTTTCCAAATCCTGGGCGCCGTCCAGCATAAAGAGTACCGGTGCGCTGCCCTCACGCACTGCTTTGGTGAGGGCCCCGTCATAATCCTCCCCCTCTTTAACATATTCCACATGGATGGAAACGTTATCATGGGCTTTGCAGAACTGTTCGGCCGCACGCTCCACAAAGGCGTCCTGCAGAGGCGAGGATGCCAAAACCGTGATGGAAATGGATGGGTCGGATTCCGGGGAGTTGGCTTTCGGCTGGTTTGGCGTGGTAGCCGGCCTGCCAAACCATTGGCAGCCGCTTAGGCATAAGAGCATACCGGCCCCCAAAAGGCCGGACAGGAATTGTTTCAAGTGACTCATGGCTCCCTTCTGAACGTAGTACCGCCGCCGGTGGAATTTACAGTACGGGCAGCGGTTTTCCGGTTTTAGTATGGGAACCCAGTGCCGAAACTATTCAGGCTGGGGAAAACCAACGATGCTGCGGTGTAAAGGAACCTCGTTTACACCGTGCGGAGGCGTAACCCAGAGAAATCCTCCGTATTCCCGCGCATACTTCAGGCCAATTCGATAATTGAGGATAAATGCTGGAAAATGAGGGTGGAAACAAGAAAAAAAGTTTGATAAAATAAAGACAGAGTAAAGATGCTGTGTTCCTTCGGGCGGCTGATTAGATTGATTTCTGACAGCCGCGCAGGGGCACAGCTTTTTTTGCGCCAAAAATACAGAGGAAAGGATGAAACTGCTGTGCAAAAGCGTGACTTATTGGAAGGGAAGGTTTCCCGGGTTTATTTTCGGTATCTGATTCCCACCATTTTGGGGATGCTTTCCCAATCCCTGTACTGCCTGGTGGATGTAATGGTGATAGGAGTCGGCGTGGGAAGCGACGGGCTGACAGCCCTGAATTTAGTCATGCCCATTTATACAATTTTTACTGCCGTAGGGCTTCTGCTGGGGATCGGCGGAGCTACTACCATGTCCATATATCTGGGACAGGGAAACACACGGCGGGTACCGTCTGTTTTTACCCTGTCGATTCTTTGCAATCTCCTGCTGGGCATCGGAATTACGCTGTCAAGCACTTTTTTTGCAGCGCCCTTTGTGCGGCTTTTGGGCTCCAGTGAGGAACTTCTGCCGCTGGTTTTGGAATATCTGGTGCCTGTGAGTGCCGCCAGCTGGGCGTTTATTCTCTCCAGCAGCCTTCAAATCTTTGTGCGCAATGACCATAACCCCCGGCTGGCGATGGCTGCCGTAGTTGCTGGAAATGTTTTAAATATCATCTTGGATTTCTGGTTTGTATTCGGCCTGGGCTGGGGTGTGTTCGGGGCCTCTTTGGCCACGGCGATCTCTCCCATTGTGACTACGCTGCTGCTCTGCCTGCATTTTTTCACCAGCAATAATACCCTGCGCCTGACGCGGCGGTTCTGGAATGCCGGAGAGCTTATCAGGATTTTAAAAAATGGCAGCAGTGCCGGGCTTTTGGAACTGACCTCCGGTTTTGTAATCTATCTGTTCAACGCGGTCTTGCTGCGGGTAGGCGGGACGCTGTCGGTGGCGGTGTATGCCATCATTTCCAATATTGCCTATGTCTGCAAAGGTATCTATTACGGTATTGCACAGGCTATGCAGCCGCTGGTCAGCGTGAACTGCGGCGCAGGGAACCTGGCCAGGATGCAAAATGCCCGCAGGCTTTCCCAGCTTGCCGCGGCGGTATTCTCCATAGCGGCAACCGTGCTGTGCCTGTTTTTCCCTGAACCAATTATCGCCTTTTTTGCCGGAGACGATAGGCAGCTGATTGCCCAGAGTATCCCGGCGCTGCAGCTGTATTTTGCCTCTCTGCTTTTTACCGGCGCCAATACCATGTATTTATACTATTTTCAGTCCTCGGAGAAGTCCGGCTATGCCACGGCAATTTGTACGGCCCGCGGTATCGTACTGCTGGTGCTGGGGCTGATGCTCCTGACTCCGCTGCTGGGGGTTAATGGGGTCTGGCTGACCGTCCTGTTTGCGGAGGGGGGAACCCTGCTTCTCTCCCTTGGGTTTTCATGGGCAGCGCACAGAAAACCGGCTTCCCAGAAGGGGCTGGACAGTCCGGGCATGAACATTGGGCCAAAAGAACTGGGAAACTGAGCGCAAGGCCTGTTTTACCAGCCCGATTGAGCGATTGAGATTAAAAAATAGTGCGTATTTCACTTTCATGATAAAATGACTAAAAATACTATTTTTTATAGTGAAGTGCAAGGACAGGCTGAGAATCCAAGGGGCCATGTGGGGAAAAGTAAGCATGATGGGGTAATGGCTTTGGCAGGGGAATAATGGGCGGATAGCCTGGAGGGGATGGGTCAAAATAAACAAAAGTGAAAGCGGCCTGCGGTTCAAAAGGGAGAAGCAGGAAGAAATCCCGCCCAGGCGTTGACAGAGCCGTAAAAATTAGAGTATCCTTAATAGGCGAAAAAACAGGAAACAGGGCGGTTATCACCAAAATGGTGTCAGCTTTCAGGAATGTTCTCGCAGCTGGGCTGCTGTGGGGCATTCTTGTGCTGTGCTCTGGAGGAGGAAAATAAACCATGCAGAAAAAACTCAGTGTCAAAACGTTCCTGCTGGGATTCCAACATCTGTTTGCCATGTTCGGCGCAACGGTTTTGGTTCCCGCCTTGACAGGAATGAACCCGGCGGTTGCCCTGGTTACCGCTGGCCTGGGAACGCTGGTGTTTCACCTGATCACTGGACGCAAGGTCCCGGTTTTTGTAGGTTCCAGTTTTGCCTACATTGGGGCGATTCAGCTGATTATGGAGATGCACACGGACGAGGCCGGCGGATCCGTTTTCAACACGGCGCGTATCCCCTATGTGCAGGGCGCGGTTATCATCGCCGGACTTATCTATGTGGCAATTTCAGTTATCATCTATTTTATTGGAGTGGAGCGTATCCGAAAGATATTCCCGCCGGTTGTCATCGGCCCGGTCATTGTGGTTATCGGCCTGACGCTTTCTCCCACCGCCATTAATATGGCCTCTGGGAACTGGGCTATCGCGGTGATTACGCTGGGCATTGTCATCCTGCTGAGCATCTTTGCCAAGGGTTTCTTCAAACTGGTCCCGGTACTCATTGGTATTTTCGGCGGATACCTGGCATCGGTTGCCCATGATTTTCTGTTCCCGGCAGCCGAAAAGCTCATCAATTTTGACCCGGTGGTTTCTGCGCCCTGGATTTCGAAATTCTGGGATTTTTCCGGCGGCTTTTTCACGCTTCCCAAGTTTGAGTGGAGCGCCATCATTCTCTTGGCCCCCATCGCGCTGGTAACATTCATGGAGCATATCGGGGATATCACTACCAATGGATCTGTTGTGGGCAAGGACTTTCTCAAGGATCCCGGCCTGCACCGTACACTGCTGGGCGATGGTCTTGCAACCATGGTTGCGGGCTGTGTGGGAGGCCCTCCCAACACCACCTATGGGGAGAATACCGGCGTTTTGGCGGTTACGAAGGTGTATGATCCCTTTGTCCTGGAGATTGCGGCGGGTATGGCCGTGGTTCTGGGCCTGTTCGGAAAGTTTGCCGCGCTTTTGCAGACCATTCCTTCCCCGGTGATGGGCGGCGTTTCCATCCTGCTGTTCGGTATGATTGCCTCTGTGGGAATGCGCACCCTTGCTGAGGCGGATCTGGACTTCAGCCATTCCAGAAATCTGATCATTGTGGCGCTGATTCTGGTGATTGGAATCGGCTTGTCAGGCGGGGTTCAGATTTTTGGAGTCAATTTCTCCGGATTGTTCATCGCGGTGGTAGTAGGTGCTCTGATGAACCAGATTTTACCCAAAGAGGTTTAATATTGAGAAAAAGGAAGCAGCTGGATTGCAGATCCAGCTGCTTCTCTTATGCTTGGGAGGTGGGTTTTAGTGACCTTAAAGGAATATTTACAGGCGCCTTGTCAACGTTCTTCCCTGCCTTACTGGAAGGCCAGGGAGGCATCTGCGCCCCGGGGAATCAGAATTGTTCATGACGGGGAAATGGCTTCTGAGGATATCCAGCGGTATACGGATGAACCCTATTTTCGTCTGTTGTGCGATTTAACCGCAAATGAGCCGTGGCGCAGTTATGAATCTCCGCCCGGTTTCCATATGAGGCAGGCAAAGCCGGAGGATATACCAATTATGGCAGACATCATCAACCGCTCTTATTCGGATATCTCTGTCACGGGCTCTCAGCTTGCCGCTGAGATGGCCTTGCCTGTATACCGCCCGTGCCTATGGATTATGATGGAAGAAAAAGCGTCGGGTGACTGCGTTGGATGCGCCATGGCGCAGTATGACAGCGAGGCTAGGGAGGTAAGCCTGGAGTGGGTGCAGGTATTGCCGGAGTACCGGCACAGGCATATCGGAAAGGCGATGGTCTGCCGGGTGCTGTCGTCCATGAGGGGAACGGCGCGGTTTGCTACGGTCAGCGGAAAGCTCAATAGCTCCAGTAATCCGCAGGCGCTGTACCGCAGCTGCGGATTTTCCGGAGACGATGTCTGGCATATCCTGCGGGAATCCTGACGGCCCTTTCAGAGAAATATTATTCTGTTTCATGGGAACAATAGCGCCATAAGTGAAGCTTTCCTGTGTCGTTGAGCATCTTGGCAATCAGCACCAGCATAGGCATCAGAATCATTCCGGCGAAGGCAAAGAGCTTGAGCCCCACATACATACTGAACAGGGTGACCAGGGGATGCAGCCCAACCTGTCCGCCCACAATCTTGGGCTCGATAATATTGCGGACCACTGCCATAATAGCGTAGATTAGCCCCAGCGAGATGGCGAATGTGTAGTTGCCCCGCAGAAATTCAAAGAGAACCCAGGGAATTAATACGCCCCCGGTGCCGATGAGGGGGAGAAAGTCGGCAAAGGCAATCAGAAAAGCTGCAGGCAGGGCCATGGGGACCCGCAGGATTAAAAGGCCGATGGTGAGTTCAATAAAGGTGATTGCCATGAGAATGATATAGGCGCGGATGAGCCGAAAAGCGGTGTTGACCATAAAGTCCTTGATTTCGAACAGCCAGCTGCGGAATTTCTTGGGGATCTGCCCGGTGAGAAAGGCCAGCACATTGTTATAGTCCAGGCTGATGAATATCGAGGAGATAATGGAAAAGACAATGGCCAAAATCGCGGAGGGCAGTTTGGAAACAATCTGAGAAAGAAAGTTGAGCGCCCAGGATGAGAGCCCGGTCACCAGCTCAGGGAGCTTTTCCTGAAAGAATGCGGCCACCTCATAGTCGGCGAGTCCGGTGGCAGAGCAGATTACCCCGCACAGCTCCTGGGCGGTGTGCTCCAGTACCGGCCAGATACTCTGAGTAAACAGAGTGGGGATTTGGCGGAAAAAAATGGTCAGCTGTACGAACAGCCAGCTGCCCACAATCCAAATGAGGCCGCAGAACAGGGCATACACCGCCAATATGGCCAGGACAGCGGAAGCCTTCCTTTTGATATGGAGCACCTTGGAGATCATCCGGATGACAGGCTTTAAACAAAAGGCGATGAGCAGCCCGATTAAAAAGGGCAGCAGCAGCCCGAAGGCGTACTGAATCCCCCAAAAGAGCAGGAGGGCAATGGAGGAAAAGAAGAGGAGATTGATTAAAAAGGCTCGTTTTCGTTCCACATTCACCGGCAGGACCTCCTTTCAGTAGCTTTTTTCGAAGCGAGATACCACTTTATTATATTGGAAAAGGCGCGGCACTATACGCTGGGCAGCTGGGTGAATTCCTGGGAGTATCTCAAAAAACAGGAAACGAAGAAAAAACCAGGGAAAAACTCAAGGATTTTGTGAAATGTGATGGGAAATATTTGGCTTCCCGAGAGAAGATAAAAAAAATACATAAAAACGAAAGATTATTGGAGAAAACACAAGGATTTGGCCTTAAACTGAAAAAAATCGGGGAATACTTTTGAATATCGGCAAATTTTAGCCTATATCGGCGTTTGAGAATCATTTTTGGGAATGATATAGTTTAAATATTGTGAAATAAAACACAGTTGTACCTAGGGGGCGGACGGATTGGAAAGTATGCCCAAGTATCTTCTGGTTCAGACAGAGGCTCTGCCGGAAGTTTTTTATAAGGTGGTTCTTGCCAAAAAACTGTTGTCCCAGGGGAAGGTAAAAAATGCCTCTGAGGCGGCAAAAGCTGCCGGAATTTCCCGAAGCGCTTTTTATAAATATAAGGACAGCGTCTATCTGTATGACGGCGGGCTGACGGACAGTATCGTGACCTTTTATACCATGCTGACGGACGAGCCCGGTATCCTGGCTTTAGTGATGCAGGAATTATATCAGGCCAATGCCAATATCCTGACAGTCAACCAGAATATTCCCATTGACGGAGTAGCCTCGGTAACGATATCGGCACAGCTGCAGCGGGCCAAGTTCCGGGAAGAGGAGATTATCGACCGGCTGAGGAAAATTCCGGGGGTTGTGGATGTGAAGACGGTTTCAGCCCGGTAAGCACGCGGGAAATAAGAACGGGAGAAGTGAGACTATGATACAAATAGCGGTGATGGGCCACGGTGTTGTGGGTTCCGGAGTCGTGGAGGTCTTCCAGAAGAATTACAAGAGTATCCGCAGAAAAATCGGGGATGATGTCCAGATAACCCGTATACTGGATTTGCGGGATTTTCCCGGCTGCGGCTATGAGGATAAGTTTACAAAAAACTTTGAGGATATTGTCTCGGATCCACAGATCAGCATTGTGGCTGAGGTCATGGGCGGGCTGCATCCGGCCTTTGAGTTTGTAAAGGAGTGCCTGGAACGGGGAAAAAGCGTAGTTTCCTCCAATAAGGAACTGGTGGCGCAGAAGGGCGCCGAGCTTTTGGAGCTTGCCCGCTGCAATCATGTGAATTTCTTTTTTGAGGCCAGCGTAGGGGGCGGGATACCCATCATCCGTCCGCTGCACCAGTGCCTGGCTGCCAATGAAATCGATGAGATCGCCGGAATTCTCAACGGCACGACGAATTTTATCCTTACCAAGATGATCCGGGAACAGATGGAGTTTTCCCATGCTCTGGCGCTGGCGCAGCAGCTTGGCTATGCGGAGCGGGATCCGTCCGCGGATGTACAGGGCTTGGATGCCTGCCGCAAGATCTGTATTCTGGCGTCCCTGGCGTTTGGGCGCCATGTATATCCTCAGGATGTCCCCACCCAGGGGATTGAGGGGGTTGAGCCCCAGGATGTCGCCTATGCGGAGGATTGGGGAGGCGTTATCAAGCTGATAGGGCGTGCCAAGCGCCTGGAAAACGGGAAGCTGGACGTCTGTGTAGGGCCGATGTTCCTCTCTGGCGACAGCCAGCTTGCCAGTGTGGACGATGTGTTCAACGGGATCCTTGTGCGCGGCGACGCCACTGGGGACGTGGTGTTTTACGGAAAGGGTGCTGGAAAGCTGCCCACGGCCTCCGCGGTTGTGGCCGATATCATTGATGCGGCCAAGGCCTCTGATACTTGCAGCACGCTGTATTGGCGGGATACCGGGGAAGCCATTGTGGAAGATGCTCAAACGGTGTCCTGCGCCCGTTATGTCAGGCTTGAGGGAACGGATTGCGCCCATTGGCAGCGTGCCCAGGAGCTTCTGCAGGTCCAGAAACGCCTGTACCGCGGTGGGGAACCCCCGGAGCAGCGCGCCTACATCACACATCCCCTGTCAGGGAATGCGGTTTCCCAGGCCAGGGAGCAGCTGGGCCAGATGGGAATCCAGATGCTCAGCTGTATGGATGTTCTGGATGATTAGTTTTTTAGTACAAGCAGTTTAAACCCGTTCCGGCAGGGTTCCGGGATGGGTGATAGGAGGAAAGGATAACGCATGGGTATTGTGGTACAGAAGTTTGGCGGTACCTCGGTCCGGGATAAGGAACGTCTGTTCAATGTGGCCCGGATTATCACCGAGACCTATGAGCAGTCAAACAGCGTGGTGGCTGTTGTTTCCGCGCAGGGGGATACTACGGACGATCTGATTGAGAAAGCGGCAGAAATTAACCCCAGCCCCTCAAAGCGGGAGATGGACGTATTGCTGAGCACCGGTGAGCAGATTTCCATTTCACTGTTGGCGATGGCAATAGAGGCCATGGGATATCCGGTAAAGTCCCTGACCGGCTGGCAGGCAGGCTTTTTCACTGATTCCAACTGCGGTTCCGCACGGATTCACCGGGTGGATACCGAGCGGCTGGAAAATGAGCTTGGCAAAAACAACATCGTGATTGTGGCGGGATTTCAGGGAATCAATAAATATGATGATATCACGACTCTGGGCCGCGGCGGTTCTGATACCAGCGCGGTTGCCATAGCGGCTGCCCTGAAGGCGGATGTGTGCCAGATTTTTACGGATGTGGACGGTGTCTACACCGCAGATCCCCGGATCGTGCGCAATGCCAAGAGGCTGGATGAAATTACATATGATGAAATGATCGAGCTGGCCACTTTGGGTGCGCAGGTGCTGCATAACCGTTCTGTGGAGCTGGCGAAAAAATATAATGTGGAGCTGGAGGTTCTCTCCAGCCTGGAGAGAAAGCCTGGGACAAAAGTCAAGGAGGTTGTCAAAGTGGAGAAGATGCTGATTAAGGGTGTGGCAAAGGACGACGATGTCTGCCGGATTTCCGCTATCGGGGTACCGGATGTGCCGGGAATGGCCTTTAAGCTGTTCTCCATGCTGGCTGCCAGAAAAATCAACGTGGATATCATCCTGCAGTCCATCGGACGGGATGGCACTAAGGACATCAGCTTTACGGTAGCGCTTTCCCAGAAACAGCTGGCGCTGGATGCGCTCAAGGATATTTGCAGTTCGATGGGCGTCCAGGAGATTGTCTGTGATGACGATGTCTCCAAGGTTTCCATTGTGGGTGCGGGAATGCAGACTAATTCCGGTGTGGCTTCCAGAATGTTTGAGGCACTGGGGGAAGCCAACATCAATATCCAGATGATCTCTACCAGTGAGATTAAGATTTCCGTTTTGATCGAGCGCGCCGATTCCAAACGTGCTCTGTCCGCCATCCATGACGCTTTTTTTGATTGAGAGGTCTCTTCTTAAAAATTATAAAGTTTTGACGGATTGTTGTATTTTATCAGGAAATGGGATAAAATAAAAACGTTATCTCTGCTCGGTTGAATTGCATTGGCGTTCACCAGTGGGGGCTTTAATCTTGAAGATGACTCTAAAATACAAAGGAGAACGGTTGGAATGAAAAAAATCATGGCAGTGCTGCTGGCCGCAGTTATGGGAATGTTCGCGTTTACCGCTTGTTCCAATGGACAGACAAAGGGAAAGTCTTTAAAGTCTGGAACTACCATGAAACAAATCTGCCAGAAAATTGATGAGGATTTCGGAGAGGACGGCGCTGTGGCGATGCCCGCTGAGATTGACTCCAATATGCTCAATGAGCAGTATTATGTCAATCCGGAGGATGTTGCTGAGTTCTATGGCACTAACTCCATGAGTATGACCAACTCGGACGCGGTTTTGGCTGTTAAGGCCAAGAGCGCCGATAAAGTGGATGCCATCAAATCCGGGCTGGAAAAACGCAAGGCCGATTTGGAAAGCCAGTTTGAGCAATACCCGGTCAATGGTTCTTATGAGCGCGCAAAAGCGTCGGAGGTTTATGTTCAGGGGGATTGTGTGTTCTTTCTCTGTGTAGGGATGCTGCCCCAGGGGGATTATAACGACGAGGATTTAAATTTCTCCCAGGACGTTGCGAAGGCTAAGGGCGTTATTGATACGTTTTTTGAATAAGTTTGCGCCGCAATTGGATGCTGCCTCGGCAGGTGAGGCCGTTTTGAGACAGTGTGAAGGATGCCGGGGTGTTTCCGGCGTCCTTTTTTGGTGACAGCCCTTTGGAAATTGACAGGAGGAATTGGAAGAGTTTATGGTATTCAGCAGTATCATGTTTATTTTTCGGTTTTTACCGATAGCGCTGATTCTATACTATTTGGCACCTAAGAAGCTGAAAAATTTCGTGCTTTTAGCCGTGAGTATGTTTTTTTACGCTTGGGGTGAGGTTCGCTATGTTCCCATCATGCTGATCACCATTTTGGCGAACTATGGCGCAGGACTGCTTATCCGTCAAAACCCTGAAAAACGCTGGGTCAAAAACAGCGCGATGGCGCTTGCTCTGGCAGTGAGCCTGGGCCAGCTGTTGTTTTTTAAGTACACCAACTTTTTTATCTCCAATATCAACGCGCTGCTGCATACGCAAATTGGACTCCTGGAAAATCTGACGCTGCCGTTGGGAATCAGCTTCTATACCTTCCAGGCGCTATCCTATACCATCGACGTTTACCGCGGCAAGGTGCAGGCGGAACGCAATATCATTGATTTCGGCGCTTTTGTGGTGCTGTTCCCGCAGCTGATTGCAGGGCCGATTGTCAAATATACGGATATTAACCGGGAGCTCAAGTCCAGAAAAATTACCCTGGCAGACATTGAAGAGGGAATCCGGGTGTTTCTGTTCGGTCTTGCCAAAAAGGTGCTGATTGCCAACAATATCGGCGCTCTTTGGACTCAGGTGGAGCAGATGGACTATACGGCAATCTCCACGCCGCTGGCCTGGTTGGGGGTTTTAGCGTTTTCGCTGCAAATTTATTTTGACTTCAGCGGCTATTCCCAGATGGCTATCGGCCTGGGACGGATGCTGGGCTTTAAGTTTCCGCAGAACTTCAATTTCCCCTATATTTCCCGCAGCATTACAGAATTTTGGCGCCGTTGGCACATCACTCTGAGCTCTTGGTTTCGGGAATACATTTATATTCCTTTAGGCGGAAACCGGGTATCAAAGCCCAGAATGTATCTGAATTTGTTCCTGGTGTGGGCTGCCACTGGGTTTTGGCATGGCGCCAGCTGGAACTTTGTCCTGTGGGGACTGTTCTTCTTTGTGTTTTTGGTTCTGGAAAAGGCATTTCTGCTGCCGCATCTGGAGCGTTCCAAGGTTCTCTCCCGGGTTTATGTACTGTTTTTATTGCTATTGGGCTGGGCGCTGTTTGCTGTGACAGATATGTCTCAGCTGGGGCAGCTGTACACCACGATGTTTACCTTTAAGGGCGGTGTGGACTGGATTTATTATCTGCGCAACTACGCCGTAACGATTGTGGCGGCCTGCATTTGCTCCACCCCACTCATTGAACGGCTGTATCGGAAAATCCAGCGGGTCAAGTGGCTGGACTATGCGGTGCTGGTTCTGTTATTCCTGCTGTGTGTGGCCTATTTGGTGGATGCAACTTATAATCCGTTTTTGTATTTCCGTTTTTAATTGGAGCTGAAACCCGAAAGCGGAATGCATAGTTGGTCCGCAGGAAAACGAGAACAAGGAAAACCTCAGCGTTTGTGGACTTCGGTGATACTTCGGGATGGCTGCCGGTGGCAGAGGCTCTTACGCCGGATAAAGCATCCCATAGGCAGAAGTACGGGGATATGCAAAGGCTGGCGGCGCTCAAAGGAAAGCCGCCGGGCTAAGATGTGACTTGCGGGCGTATATGGTGACTGTTTGTCTACTGAAAAGGCACGTCAGAACTTTGGATATTCCCGATGCTGCGGACGCTTTAGATTTTTCTTTGCGCAGAAAGATGCAGTGAGGGATTTGAAAAAGACCTAGGGAGGCACAATCATGAAACAATTTATACGGTCTCTGGGACGGTATCCTCTGGTGGTGCTGTTTGCGGTACTGCTTCTGGGGCTTACTGCAGCGGATTTTATTGCCCCGCACAGGACTTATTCCGAGATGGAAAACCGTTCTTTGACGCAGAAACCAAAATTTTCTCTGGAATCCTGTGTGGATACCAGTAAAACCTATATGGCCAAATACGAAGAGTATGTGAACGATCAATTTGTTGCCCGGGATTTCTGGATCGATATCAAAAGCCGTATGGAATCCGCCATCGGAAAAACGGAAAACAACGGGATTGTCTATGGCCAAGATGGGCATATGTTCGAAAAATATACCACCTTCAATCCGGAACAGATGGAAAAGAACAACCGGTACCTCAGTGAGTTTTTCACTTTACTGCCGCAGGGAACACCCATCACTTTTTCCATTATTCCCAGCGCCTACGAAGTGCTTTCGGATAAACTGCCCTATGGGCTGGAGAATGTCCATCAGGCACCTTGGATTGATAAAATTTACCAGCAAACCAGCGGGGAGTCCGTGGAGCATTTTGATATGAACCAGGTGCTGCAGCGGTATAAAAATGAGGAGATATACTACCGGACGGATCATCACTGGACCACCTATGGAGCCTATCAGGCCTATCAGGCCCTGATGGAGGACTGGGGGCTTCAGGCGGTGTCCTGGGAGGATTTGCAGCCGTACCGGCAAAAGGCTGAGGGATTTTACGGCACCTTCTATTCCAAGAGCAAGCTGTTCTCTGCCCAGCCGGACACGATTGACTGGTTTGACATCCCCGTGAGTTCTGTAACCATCGACGGTAAAGAGGCGGACGGCCTGTACGACCGGGCCAAGTTTCAAACCCGGGACAAATACGCCGCCTTTTTGCAGGGAAATAATGGGGTGACGGTGATCCGCAGCGAAAATAACCTGAACCGGCAGGAAGGGAAGACCAGTCGGCTCTTGCTTATCAAGGACTCCTATTCCAACAGCCTGGCGCCGTTTTTTACCTACAGCTTCGACGAGGTAGTTGTGGTGGATCCCCGCTCTATCCGCGGAATGAAGGAGCTGCTCGCCTCTGAAACCTTTGACAGGGTACTGGTTCTTTATAATTTTATGAACTATACCAGCGATAATAACATCGCCCGGCTGAGATATTAATGAGTGCCTGTGGCCCGGCCTTGTCCTCTTTATATATGACGGAAAAACCCCGCTTTTTCGAACTCAACCGAAAAAGCGGGGTTTTTAGCACAGCAACGTCATCTGCCCGAATACCAGAAGATGGTATGTCAAATAGAACCCTGAGTAAACACTTTATGAAACCAGACAATCAGCGCAGAACCTTGCGGGCCATCCGAAAATTCTGATCCGTATAGGGCGGGTAGCGAAACGGGAGATCCATCCGCGTGGATTTTTGGAGCACTGTTTTGTAATGGGAAAAGGTATCAAAGCTGGCTTTTCCGTGGTAAGCGCCGATCCCGCTGGACCGGATACCGCCGAAGGGCAGCTCTGTAGCAAGATGAACGATGGTGTCGTTGATACAGCCGCCGCCGAAGGAGCACTCCCGAAGAATACGGCGTTTCACACCCTTATCCTCAGTAAACAGGTACAGTGCCAGGGGATTGGGATGCCGGGCAATTATCTGAATGGCTTCCTCCAGGCTGTTATAGCCGATTACCGGAAGAATAGGACCGAAGATTTCCTCCTGCATGACCTGGGCGTCCATCGGGACATCCCGGAGAATCACCGGGGCAAGGTGTAGCGTATCCTTGTTATGGTCGCCCTGCCAGAACACCGATTCGGATGGAATCAGCTGTTCCAGGCGCTCATAGGCCCGTAAATGGACGATGTGGGGATAGTCCGGATGCTTAGCCGGCGTATCCCCGAAGAGCTCCCGGACAGCATCCGCTAAAAGAGGCAGGAGCTTTTCTTTGATACGGTTATCCGCCAGGACATAATCGGGGGCTACACAGGTCTGTCCGGCATTGAGAAGTTTCCCCCAAACAATACGCCGTGCCGCCAGTTCCAAATTGGCAGTTGCATCCACAATACACGGGCTTTTTCCGCCCAGCTCCAGAACCACGGGAGTCAAGGTTTCGGCGGCGCTTTTCATCACCTGCCGCCCGACCCGGGTGCTGCCGGTAAAGAAAATCAGATCAAAGCCGGCCTGTGTCAGCTCCTGGGAAACGCCGGCGTCTCCGCATACCACCTGGACATAGTCCGGCTCAAAGACCTCCTGCGCCATCTGCTGCAGCAGCCGGGCACAGGCGGGAGCATACTCTGAGGGCTTGATAACAGCGGTGTTTCCCGCAGCCAGCGCGCCAATCAGGGGATTGAGCGCCAGTTGGATGGGGTAGTTCCAGGGGGAAATAATCAGAACGGTGCCCCGGGGCTGGGCTATTCTGGCAACGCGAGAGGGAAATTGAGAAAGCGGGCCCCAGGAAGTTTGGGGCTTGGCCCAACGGCGGAGATGGCGCAGAGTATGGCGCAGCTCCTGCAGCACCATGCCTGTCTCTGAAAAATAACTCTCTGCGGGGGCCTTGCCCAAATCCTCAGCCAGAGCTCTGGAAATTTCGTCCTCATGGGAGTGAATCCAGCTTTGCAGCGCGCCCAACGCACCAATTCGATGGGTGAGTTCCAGGGTTGCGCCCTGGGAAAACCAAGCGGCCTGTTGTTTTTGCAGCTGCTCTGAGGCTGTCATAGTCGGTTTCTCCTTTCCTGGGAGTTTGTACTGGTTATGTCCCGGCAAACTCCGGATTCGTGGAATGAAGGGCATCAGGATGATGTAAACTTCCCGATGCAGAACTATTTTAGCTCCGCACAATCGCTCTCATCGGGCTGGGGAGCCTTCCTGAGCGCCTGCAGGACCAGGTTCAGCGCATGGGAAGAGGCCAGATACCGGATATCCTCCCGTTCCTTTTTGCGCCCGCGGCTGAGATGAAGCTCCATAACCTGGGAATACCAGGGACTGTCCACAGCGATGTATACTAAACCCACCGGTTTTTCAGGCGTTCCGCCGTCCGGGCCTGCAATGCCTGTAGTGGAAACAGCGATATCGGCCTCGGCGAGTTTGCGAACCCCCCGGGCCATTTCCTGGGCCGTTTGGGGAGAAACGGCGCCATACCTGCACAGGGTTTGGCGGGAAACACCCAATACAGTCTCCTTTATGGAGTTGGCATAGCTGCATATCCCACAGTCAAATACCTGGGAGGAGCCCGGAATTTCTGTAATCCGTTTGGAAATGAGCCCGCCGGTACAGCTTTCGGCTGTGGCAAGTTTCAATCCCCTCTGCATAAGCGTTTGAACTACAGCACCCTGCAGGCTGTCCACATCAATTCCATAGACCACATCCGGCAGCGCGGCCTGGATTTGGCCGAGAACCGGGGCTATCAGCCGATCGCCCTCCTCAGGGCTGCCTGCGCTTGCCGTCACACGGATACGGACTTCTCCCTGCTTGGCATAGGGAGCAATGGTGGGATTACAGTAGGAGGTCATCATGGGCTTTAACAGACTTTCCACATGGGATTCTCCCAAGCCGAAGATATGCACATTGTGGGAAACCAGGATTTTCTGAGAACGTTTTTCCAGATAGGGGCGCACGCTCAGCTCAAACATAGCGGTCATTTCGCTGGGCGGGCCGGGAAGAAGTATCGCCGTTTTGGACTCCACTGTAAGGGCAAAGCCCGGAGCAGTGCCGCAGGAATTGGGAAATACCGTGCAGCCCTCAGGCAGCATGGCCTGTTTTTTATTGTTCTCTGTGAGTTCTCTGCCAGTTCGGGCAAAGTAATCCTCAATGGCATTCAGTGAAGGCTGATGCAGTTTCAAAGGGCAATGGAAATAGTCTGCTACAGTCTCCTTGGTTAAGTCATCGTAGGTGGGGCCAAGCCCTCCCGTCATCACGACAGTATCGGAACGGGAAAAGGCAATATTAAGCGCTTGGGCCAGCCGCTGGGGGTTATCCCCAACGACCGTATGGTGGTAGACCTCAACCCCCAATAGTGCCAGCTCCCGGGAGAGATAGGCGGCATTGGTGTTGACAATGTCTCCCAGGAGCAGTTCCGTTCCTACACATAAAATTTCAGTTTTCATCGTATTGTCAGTCCTTTCCGGGAATTATAGCGGATTTACCGTACAGGCGAAGGAACTTTGGCATCGTATGGGCCCGTTTCCGTCCGCCGCAGATGGCGTGGTTGTGCAATCTGGGAGGTTTTAGCGGACCCCAAAGCCAGGAACCCCACACCAAAGCAGAATAAAAGCTAACCAAACCTTATGCGGACGGCGTCTGGCAAATCAACACTATATACCATAAAGTCTAAGAGAACCGGGACGTTTTGCGGTTTGGCTTTGCCAAACACCGGCCACACCTTCAGTCCGGTGAGCGAAACTCCAAGATGTTCACACTCTGTGTGAACATTGTACCATAAAGGCAAGCCGCCTATCGGCTTGCTACCAGAACGGTAAAAGAAACGCATCCGCAAAAACGGCCAATGCCGTTTTTACCGCTATTTGCGTTTATTATACCATACTTTTAGAACCTACCGGGATGTTTCTCGGTTCAGTGTGAGCTGCATACCGGCCGTTGCTTGACCGCAAGAAAAATCTCCCCCAATCATCGAAGATGATTGCATTATCGAAGATGATTGAATATTCGCCTTCCACGCGAATATTGTACCACAAACGGGAAGAAAAAGCCTCCATGTATCGCCGGTATCATCCATAAGCAATCGGGATAGGGCTGCAATATGGGATAAGAGAATCACCCTCCGGCTGGCGGAGGGTGATTCTAAAGATCATCGGCGTCCTGAACAGGAACTTCATAGGGATTGACGGGCTTTCCGGTATAGCTGCCCTGGGGATCGGTTTTACAGGATTTCATGCGGATCACTTGATTGATAACCTGCTTTGTGAGCGGGGGGCAATCCTTACTGTGAGAAGATTTCTTTTGATCGGCATTCTTTTTTTCCTTGGACATCGTCTGCCGCCTCCTTTTTTTGAGATCCATGCATTTCTAGTTTGTCCCTGGGATAGGATGGTATACGCGATTGTTTGCAAATTCATCAATTTGTGCTATGATGAATTTACAAAAAATATGACGAAAGGGAGCCGGTACTGATGGACGAAAATGTACGGTTTGTAGTGGAAGAGAGAATTAAGCGCACGATGGAGCAGCTGAAGAAAAACCGGATGGAAGCCTATTATGCTCCTACAAAGGAGGAAGCCCGGCAAATTGCCCTGGGGCTGCTGCATGAGGGGGATGTAATCTCCTGCGGCGGTTCGATGAGTATTGCAGAATGCGGGCTTTTAGAAGCGGTCCGGCAGAGCGGGCAGTATCGGTTTTTGGATAGGGCGCGCCCTGGAATTACGCCTGAGGAGATTGAAAAGCTCTATCGGGATACCTTTTTCTGTGATGTGTACCTGGCGTCCTCCAACGCTGTCACCGAACAGGGGGAGCTGTTCAATGTGGACGGCAATTCCAACCGGGTGGCTGCCATGCTGTATGGCCCCAAGAGTGTGATCGTGGTAGCCGGATATAATAAAATTGTTCCGGATCTGGCCCATGCCGTCCAGCGCCTGGAGCAGATTGCGGCCCCAGCCAACGCCAAGCGGCTTTCCTGCAAGACGCCCTGTGCTGTAACAGGCGTGTGCCAGCACTGCCGCGGGGACGCCAGAATTTGCAGCAGCTATGTGGTCATGTCCCATCAACGCCAGGCTGGGCGCGTCAAGGTGATTTTAGTGGGTGAGGAGCTGGGATATTGATGAAGCCGGCGGGGATTCCATCCGGAACCCAATCCCAATCGGAGCGGACGCTCCGGGTTCTCCGGCGGGTTTGGGAGGTGCTTGAGGATGCGGCCCCCTATGAAGCAGACTGCGGCGACGCCTGCTCGAGACGATGCTGCGGAGGGGATGAGCACGCAGGAATGCTGCTGTTTCCCGAAGAGCGCCAGCTGATGGAGCGTTCCGGCGGCTGTTTTACTTTCTCTTACAATGAGGATGGGGAAGAATATGCCGTTTGTTCCGGGCGCTGTTCCAGGCAGTCAAGGCCGATTGCCTGCCGTATCTATCCGCTGTTTCCATTGCCTCAATGCCGTGAGGGGCAAACCAGGATCCACTTGATCCTGGATCCCAGGGCCAGGGCGGTGTGCCCGATTGCGGCCGCAAACCAAAAGGTGTCTTTTGGATTTCGAAGGAAGGTGCGTCGGGCAGCCAGGCTGCTGCTCACTGAGCCGGTCCTGAGAGACGCCTATTTGAAAATGGCGCAGCCTGTGCATGACCTGTGGGAATTCCAGCAGAAATTGGGCGTATCTTCCCGGCGGCGTTAGAACTGGGTTCCCAGAGGACGCGCCGGGAAGAGCAAGCCGGTCAGGGAATCCGGGAACAGGAAGGAGTTCAGTCAATGAAACTATATGTGGATGCGGACGCCTGTCCGGTGGTTCCCCAAACTCTGCGAATTGCCAATGCACTGGGAATTCCGGTTGTTTTAGTTTGCGATACCTCTCATGAGTTTTCCAATGTAAAAGCCCAGGTGATTCTCTGCGAAAAGGGAACAGATTCCGCCGACCTGGTGCTGGTGAACCAGCTGTCCCCAGGGGATTTTGTCATCACCCAGGACTATGGCGTGGCGGCGCTGGCCCTCTCAAGGGGATGCCGGGCGATCAATCAGGACGGGATGGAGTATTCGGACGCCAACATGGACGCTCTGCTGTTTTCCAGGCATATGGGGAAAAAGATCCGCGCCGCGGGCGGAAGAACCAAGGGCCCGAAGCGCCGTACTCCTCAGCAGGACGCCGAATTTGAACAGGCACTGCGCACTATCCTGGAAAATGCCTGAGTGTCTGGGCAACCGGGCCGCAGGATTGAATTGGCAGGTTTTCACTGTAAGCTTTCACACTCGGCGCTGGCTTCAGGAGGGTTTCAGGGCTTTTCATAGGTTTGGAACCCGATACGCCAGCTATCCCTGGGCAGAACGCCGGTTGGGCATCGCGTACGTTCGGCTTTGTCCGGTGGAAATGCGGCCCTGTGGCCAAGCTTAAGCAAAAACCCCGGTACTGGTTTTTGCTGCGGGCCGGGGACATCAAAAGGTGCGCGCAAAAACAGGAGGGCGGGGCAAATAGCCGCTCTCCTGTTGGTTTTGCTCCGGAAAATCCTTTTTGGCGCGTCAATTTGAAAAGTGTTTGAGGCAACATTCCTCAGCCGCCAGCGCGGCAACCTGATACCCTCCGGGATGCATCATACTCAGCCAGTTCCCACAGCCGTACGCCCCAGATAGGCTGCACTCATTTCGTAGGGACAGGAGACTGCCCATTTACCGCATACTGCGGAATTGGCGGGGCGTAGTGCCGGTGTGCTGTTTAAACTGCTTGCAAAAGGAAAAATAGTCCGGGTACCCCAGGGAAAGGGCCAATTCTCCCAGAGGAATCTGGGTGTGCATCAGAAGCGCTTTGGCCTCGTTGATTCTCACCTGGATGGCATATTGTCCCAAAGGAAGCCCCATTGCAGCCCGGAACTCCCTGCGCAGGGTTTCGTAGGGAACCTCAAGCCGCTGGGCCACCTCTTCAGCCCCAATCCTGCCCTTGGCCTGTCCAATAATGCGGCAGGCTTCCTGCGCCAGGGTCATGCCGGACTGTGGCTGGGTGCACCGGGCTGTCAGCTCACACAGCAGCGCCTGTACCTCAAAAAAACAAGGCACAAGTTCACCCTGGCCGGAACGCTTCATGGTACTCAACAGACGGTTCATACGGGGTACAAACTCCTGAGGTTCCTCGCAGAACAGCACTTCTTCACGGCTCATCAGGCCCATCTGGGCCAGGTTTTCATAGCTCTGGCTGCTGATGCATAAAAAGAATTCCAGCCAGCGGCCGTCCGGATTCACCCAGGTGGAGTGGCAAACACCGGGCAGACGCTGGATAAAGCTGCCGGGGGAGAGCTGGCGGCGTACACCGTCGGGCCCTTCATACACACCGGAGCCGTCCAGCAGAAGAAGCCCGCCGTAATGGTCAAATATGATATCTCGGTTGGAACCGCTTTCATCCGGCTTGCATAAAAACCCGCAGGAAAGATTGCCCTGAATGCTGTTATTTCCCACAAAACGGTAGCAGACATCCGTGCTGCGCAAACGCTCCGGGAAATTTTCCAAAATTGACAAGTTCTATCACCAAAATTCCCATACACAATTTGTTGTTCACAGTGTACCATGGAATTATCCTAAGAAACAAGGGAAATATTTATGATTTTTCCTCTGAAAGCGGTAGATTCTTACCTGTTTCGGCTTTTTGCCGCAGGAGAGGGAGTAGAACCAAAACAGACAACAGGAGGTAGCTGTTATGACTGAGCGGGAAAATTTCTTTTCGATAATCCGCCGTACCGGGTATGAGCGGGTTCCGGCATCCTATGATCTGTGTCCGTTTCTGCAGGAAACCTGCACAGATAAAATCGCGGCGCTGCTGGAGGAGATTCACTTCACGCCCACCCCGATGATCAATGCGCCGGGAATCCCGGTGAAGGATCCGGACACGGAGAAGTTCCGGAAATACTATGACAACCTCAAAGAGGGAGCCACTATCGACATCTACGGGATTGCCAACGAGCCGGGCAGCGCCGCGGCCATGCACATGACCCATATGCGCCATCCGCTGGAGGAGATGGAGACCGTCGAGGAGATGGAGGCCTACCCATTCCCGGAGTTTGTGGCCTCACAGGAACTCATTGAAAAGACATTGGCAGATAATCTTGCCCTCAAGGCACAGGATAAGGTGATCTGCGGCAATATGCAGTGCACCGTTTGGGAAACCGCCTGGTATCTTCGCGGCATGGAGATGCTGATGATGGACATGATGGCCGAAGAGGATACTGCCGCCTTTGTTTTGGATAAGGTCACTGAGCTGGCGATCCAGCGAGCCGAATTTTTTGTAAAGACCGGTGCGGATACCTTATATTTTGGCGACGATATCGGGATGCAAAAGACCATTATGATGAGCGAAGAGCTGTACTGCACCTGGCTAAAGCCCCGGATCAAACGCGTCATTGATGCCGCCCGGGCTATCAATCCGGACGTGATAATATTCTACCATTCCTGCGGATTTGTGGAACCCTTTATCAAGCATCTCATTGAGGTGGGCGTGGATGTGCTCAATCCGGTGCAGCCCGAGTGTATGGACTTTGAGGAAATCCACGCCAAATACGGGGATCGGATCTCCTTCCATGGCACCATCGGAACACAGACTACCATGCCTTTCGGTACTCCTGAGGAGGTACGGGAGGCGGTATTCCGCAATTTGGATATTGCCGGGAAGCACGGAGGCCTTCTGGTGGCGCCGACCCATCTCCTGGAGCCTGAAGTTCCGTGGGAGAACATCAAGGCCTATATCGAGGCCTGCAATGATTATACCAAAGCCCGGTAGACGATCTGTTTATGTCAAAAAGCTGGCAGGCACAAAGGTGTCTGTCAGCTTTTTGCTGTCGCCGAATAGGCAGGAAAATCCTTCCGATTTTGCCAGGATTGAAGCAATGGCCCACTGGACCGCCATGGTTCCCAGCCGGACGGTGATTCCGGCCGTCTTTGTTTGCAGGGGGATTCCTTATAGGGGTCAAATGATACAGCATCGGAAAGATTATGGTTCGGCAGCGTGCGCCAGTCTTCCGGCAATTCGGCTCAAACTGGCTGAGTTTACGCCGGCGCTCAACGCCGCTTTGCTGATTTCAATTTTCTTTCGTAAGGTGTAATTGATATTTTATCTCGTTCGAGTGTTTACCAAAGGGGAGGGAAGATACAATCACAGCAATCCTTCTGTTATTTTTCGTATGCCCGATATCGCTTCCTTGCCGCAGGCAAAACAGAGAACCCAGCTTTCAGTGCACAAAATTCCTGAGGTGATTGCAAAGGGCAACCATTCCAGCGACTCGGTAATGACAATGCTTTCATATTTGAAAAATTAGGAAATAATGGAAAATGACCCGCAAAACCATGTTTCTCGCCGTTTTCGCCAGAAGTCTGAAACAGAAAAGAAAATTTTTGTAGAATGCAGAAATAAAACAGGAAACCAGGGGAAAGCTAAGGTAAAAGCATACAAAAGCACAGAAATTTCCAACTATAGTTTGGGGGATTTTCCTTTGACAAAATGTAGATGTTTTTGGTATGATAACTACATAAGGTACACCTTTATGATTAGGCTATACAATCTGTTGTATAGCCCGTTGCACCTTGGCACAATCTCTGCTCGGAAACAGTTTTTGAAGGAAACTGGGGGATTATGCTAAGGTGCGGCGCTGATGCCGTCCATTCAAAAGCTCAAGGAGGAATTCTGAAATGGAATTTAAAAAAGGCGACTGGAACAAAGAAATTAATGTTCGCAACTTTATTGTTACCAACTATACCCCCTATGACGGGGATGACAGCTTCCTGGCGGCTCCCTCTGCCAATACGGTAAAGCTCTGGGACGAGGTTTCCGGATTGATGAAGGAAGAGCATAAGCGCGGCGGCGTATATGATATTGATGAAAAAACTATCTCTACCATTTCCGCCCATAAACCCGGCTACATCGACAAGGATTTGGAGACCATTGTCGGCTTGCAGACGGATGGCCCGCTCAAGCGTGCGATTATGCCCTTCGGCGGAATTCGTATGGTGCGCAGCTCCCTGGAAACCTATGGTAAAAAGATGGATCCCATGGTGGAAGAAGTCTTCAAATACAGAAAAACCCATAATGACGGCGTGTTCGACGCGTACACGGATGAGATGAAGAAGGCCCGTCACACCGGTATCATCACCGGTTTGCCGGATGCTTACGGACGGGGACGCATTATCGGCGACTACCGTCGTGTTCCTCTGTACGGTGTGGATAAGCTCATTCAGGAGAAGGAAGAAGCCAAGAAAAACCTTATTTTTGACATTATGGACAGCCCCACCATCCGTCTGCGGGAGGAAATTTCCGAGCAGATCCGTGCTCTCAAAGAACTCAAGGTGATGGCTCAGTCCTATGGCTATGATATCTCTGAGCCCGCCAAGGATACCAAGGAGGCCATCCAGTGGCTGTACTTTGCATATCTGGGTTCTGTCAAGGAGCAGAACGGTGCAGCGATGTCCATTGGCAGAATTTCCACCTTCCTGGATATCTATGCGCAGCGCGACTTGGACGAGGGCGTATATACCGAGGAGCAGATTCAGGAATTTGTGGATCATTTCATTATGAAGCTGAGAATGGTCCGGTTCCTGCGTACTCCCGCCTATGATGAGCTGTTCTCTGGGGATCCCACCTGGATTACAGAATCTATTGGCGGAATGTGCCTGGACGGACGCCACATGGTCACCAAGATGTCCTACCGCTTTTTGCATACGCTGACCAATCTGGGCCCGGCTCCGGAGCCCAATATGACTATCCTGTGGAGTGTGCGCCTGCCGGAGAACTTCAAGCGTTTCTGCTCGAAGGTATCTATCGAAACCTCGTCTGTGCAGTATGAGAACGATGATCTGATGATCCAGAAGTTCGGAGACGACTATGGCATCGCCTGCTGTGTATCCGCAATGCGTATCGGCAAACAGATGCAGTTCTTCGGCGCCCGCGCCAACCTGGCGAAGGCTCTTCTCTATGCGCTGAACGGCGGCAAGGACGAGCGCTACGGCGATCAGGTGGGCCCCATGCTGGCGCCGGTAACCGGCGAATACCTGGATTACGACGAAGTAATCAAAAAATTCGATGTAGTTTGCGAGTGGCTTTCCAAGCTGTATATCAGCACACTGAATATCATTCACTATATGCACGATAAATACTGCTATGAAAAGCTTCAGATGGCGCTGCATGACGAAGACATCGTGCGGACCTCCGCCTGCGGCCTTGCGGGACTTTCCGTTGTGGCTGACAGCTTGTCCGCCATCAAATATGCCAAGGTGAAACCCATCCGCAATGAAGCGGGGCTGATCACTGATTTTGAAATTGAGGGGGACTATCCCAAATACGGCAACAATGATGAGCGCGTGGATGATATCGCCGTCAGTGTGGTGCGCAACTTTATGAATAAGCTGTCCCGCCATAAGACCTATCGGGATTCCAAGCCCACCATGTCCATTCTCACCATCACTTCCAATGTGGTATACGGTAAAAAGACCGGCTCCACCCCGGATGGCAGAAAGGCTGGGGAACCCTTTGCTCCTGGTGCAAATCCCATGCATGGACGGGATTCCCACGGTTGTGTAGCCTCTATGAAGAGTGTGGCTAAGCTGCCGTATGATTACAGTGAGGACGGAATCTCCTACACCTTCTCCATTGTGCCCCAGGCCTTGGGTAAGGAAGGGGAGCAGAGAGTTGAAAACCTCAGCGAGCTGCTGGATGGGTACTTTGCAGAGCAGGGGCACCACATCAATGTAAATGTCATCAACCGCGAGGTGCTTCTGGACGCCATGGAGCATCCGGAACTGTATCCGCAGCTGACCATCCGGGTATCCGGATATGCGGTCAACTTTATTAAGCTGACCCGGGAGCAGCAGCTGGATGTGATTAACCGCACCTTCCACGATAGATTCTAATAAAAACTCCTGGGAGTTCTGTAAACGAGAGTCATGGGCTTTTGCCCCGGCTCTCGTTTTTTGTGTTCCTGTATTTTTGCGGAAAAAACCTCTGGTTCCACCGAAGAAAACGTTCACCGTAAGGTCCAAACGTAATGGGTTGAGGAAAATACTATGGGCGTATGAGAAGCAGTACGCTGTTTTATAGGCTTTGGGGCAGGAAGGGACGTGAATACCATTCAGTCTGAACCTGAGGAGTATGGACAGCTCCCCATTTAGGGCTTACTCGGGTTCCGGGGAAATCCAAGGGAATCTCGAAAAGCAGGTTTTCATGTTTCCTTTGCGTTTGATATGGGTTTATGATATGGTAACTTCACGCTGTTTTCCACAGCGCAGATTTAGATGGCGTAGTTGCCTCGAACGGCAAAAGGACATGGGGTACGGCCGCCGTTTTGCTTGCCATCAAAACGCAAGCGATTCCGGCAGGTCAGAACGTTATAAGATAGAAACTTTCGGCCACAAACCAAAATAAGGCGGATACCGTATGAACAAGAAATTAGTTTAAAGGAAAGTTTCGTTTTCTCTTAAGAGATAGAATAAGGGAATCATTCAAAAACGATGGAGGTGTTATTCAGGAAAATTCTGGTGATTCGGCATGGTGAAAGTGAAGCAGATATCCTGAACGTGCATGAAGGGCGGGCGGATTTTTCACTGACTCAGCGCGGGCACAAGCAGGCCCAGGCCATGAGCGACTATGTGTCCCAAAGGTATCGCATCGATAAAATTTATTGCAGCACCTTAAAAAGAGCGGCACAGACTGCCGAGCATCTCAGGGAGAAGACAAACGCGCCTTTACTATTTGAGGATCGCCTCATGGAATTTAATAACGGGCTGCTGGCAGGGCTAAAGCACAGTGTCGCTATGGAAAAATATCCCCAGGTACAAGTGCCGCCGCACGCAGCCGTTTACGAGCAGGAGAGTTTGTTGGAGTTTCGGTACAGAGCTGAATATATGTTATCGAAAATTATTTCGGAAAACAGTGCGGACAGTACGGTTGCCGTTGTGACTCACGGCGGGATGATCAACCAGCTGTACCGCTCCTTTCTCCGGCTTCCGGTTACATCAGAAATTTACTTCCGAACCGGTGACACTGGAATCCATGAATGGATGATAGACGGGAATTCCCGCTCCATTGTCAGGGCCAATTATCCGCCCCATGAGTTGTAAGGCGTATATTTTAAGGGGATGGCAGAACCTATGCGGCCCGAAGGCGCCCATGCGCAAAAATGCTTTTGAGAGAACGGTACGTTAAATCATACTGTAAACAAGAAAACCCTATTTGAATGGAAGCATACAGGAGCCTTCCGTCCAAATAGGGTTTTCTTTATATCCGTGAAGCCAGCTCACGCAGAGCATGATCGAAGTGCCGCTGCTGTTCGTCGGAATACCGGCCCTGATACTGAGCCTGGTTATAGTCTTTGGTAACGGCTTCGAAATCCTCAAACCGGTAGTTCACATGGTTATGCTGGAAAATTTCATTGGCGGTCTGGCTGTCGGTGAGCTTAGCCCCCTTCAGGAGCAGCCAGCGCAGAATCAGGCGGTAACCGCTGATAAGCCTGGATTCTCCGGGGGACATTCGCAGATAACGCCGGTAATCCCGTTTCCAGCGGCGGATACTCAGCGGT
The DNA here is from genome assembly GCA_021771035.1 of Marvinbryantia formatexigens. Classification (GTDB taxonomy): domain Bacteria; phylum Bacillota; class Clostridia; order Oscillospirales; family Ruminococcaceae; genus CALXEM01. The sequence continues at coordinate 39,603 of JAETPU010000001.1, forward strand.
TCGCCTGAGGAAAGGCTGTCCTCAACTGAGGATTCCAGAAAAGTTTCATCATCGGAATAATACTCATTTTCCTCCAATTTACGCCGGCGACTCATCTGACGGGTGCCTTTGCGCCGGGTTTTCATCCAACGGGAGATCGTGTGCAGAACTTTTTCCAGCCAACTGAGAATTTCACGACGGAAATAGTAGAGGAAAAACAGTACAATCAGGATCGCGATGGTGTTCCAAAGCCAGCCCAACTGGTTGGAGCCGCGGTCTAAAAAGCCAATGCCGCTGTTGTTGGCCTGAACTTCAGGCTCATAAAAATCTGTACCCTGGTTGGAGTCATGTGAAAACAGAAACTGAATAAGTTTTCTGAAAGCCCGGTAGGCATACTCCTCTACAATTCTTAATAGGCGAAGCAGCGGCTCCCGCAAAAAGAGAACCGCCCCCAAAAGAACCGCAACGATACTCATCAGACGTAGGTTATACCTGCGGATTTTCGGCGGGAGATTGGCCATCTTATATTGCCCGCGGCGCATCAGAAAGTCGATGCCGTTTTGGTTGCCGATAAATAAGTACAGAAAAAATACAATACCCATGGCGACGAGGGAAGCGGTATAATCCAGGCTGAGCCGCCAGCCATTGGAAAAAACAAGAATGGGGCGAAGCACAAAGAAAAACACCATACAGCTCACCTGGATCTTTAAATTTCTGTATAGGATTTTTCTGTTAAAAACTTCACCATACTCCTGAAAATACGCATGACCGGCAATCAGAAAGGATAAAACTGCCGTTGCCCCTAAAAGCAGGTTCCCCAGCCCGGAGATAAAGCCATTCCAGGGCAGAAAGAATTCAAGGCCCGCCAAAAAGACTGCAGAGAAAAAGCCATCATACACCCGGCGGCGCTGGATGGTGAGATTGGAGTCCAGCCGGGAGAGCCCCCAGCTTATCAGATACCCGGCTGCCCCAAACCCAAGCATAGCACCCAAGGCCAGCAGTAAATATCCGGTTTGTTCCTGTGCTGGGAGGGCGGCGATACGGTAGGTGTCCAAAAAGGGGAGAACGACGCTCAGCGCACAGGGGATTGCCAGTAATTTGAGTATCTTAAACAGCATCGGCCTGCGCCCCCTCCCGTTCGTCGATTTCATCATACAGGCAGAACACGTCGCAGTCGTCCGGGAACTGATTGGCTTCCAGCCCTGCGGCAATAATAATTTTTACATGGATTCCATCCTGCTGTTTTTGCCGTGCGAATTCCAGTATTTCCTCGCTGAGATAGATGGAAACCAGGACGATGTCGGTGGAATCGATCCGGGAATATTCCTGCTCTAAAAACTCAGAAAAGAAGCGGGTGCTGCGCATAGGAAGCGCTGAAAGCAGGCGCTGGCAGTCCAGCACGTGCTGAGCGCCCCAGTGGGACTCTGTAAGCACATCCGGCTCATCTTCACCCAGAGCAGTATTGGACATAAACTGAAAGGGGATATTCGCTTCTAAGCTCTCCTCAAAGAGGGTAGCGCACACCCGGATTGCAATTTCAATCTGGCTGCTGCGGGAGGAACCGCCCCGCTCATACCGGCTGGACTGCATATTGAGCACAATGGTTACAGCCTGCTGGGAGGTGCTGTCATAATTGTGAACCATCATGGCCTGCTGGCGCGCTGTGGCCATCCAGTTGATCCGGTTCATCGAATCGCGCTGGGTGTATTCGCGCACGCCGGAGATGGAGAAGGGATCCTCCACCAGGTGGCGCCTGACCACAATATTCCCGGTTAGATCTCGGGGAGAATACAAAAACTGATGGAAATCCAGGGGAAGCGGCAATACGGTGATGCTGGCTTCCACGGGGAATCCCTGAGAAATAGCATTTTCCCCGAAGAGATCGCTCATGGTCCCCACCACGCGGTTAAAACCAAAGATACCCCGTTTCAGGCAGGTGACCTTCCAGCGCCGGGTCACCTGATGATGACCTTTGAGCAGAAAAAAGCTGGGGACAAACCTGGTATTGTGAGTCACTGTGGAATCCGCATCGGCAAACTGCAGCCAGCGGGAGGTGATAAGCTCGGTTTTAAACCAGGGAATCGGCAGGAACTTATTGTTTTTTACCACCTCAATGAGTTCGATTTCGTCACCCTGGGCCGCTTCTGTGGTACTGAAGGAACAGGTATAGCTGAGATTCTTCAGTCCATATTTTTTGTACAGCTTGCTTTGGCCCCATTTTATAATCCAGACGAGAAACAGTAAGACGATAATTTCCAGCACGGCGGGCGCCCTCTTCCTTTTTGGGATTTCCCCCAAAATAATAGTTCCATTATACCAAATAATTGGAAAGATTCAATTCTTATAAGCTGATTTTTTGTCAAATTCCTACAAGGACCGATTGGTTCGGAACGCTTGGATACCTCAAGCGGGTTTAGTCATCCACAGGTGGACAGATATTTTGGAGAATGTTCCGAAGCCTTTACCACGCAGAATTGATATCTTGGGTGAAAACGATAGGGAGCCTTATGTCGGTGTAACAACAGGGATAGTTTAGAAAAGCCGGTTTGGCAGCTTGAAAAAAGTAAACGAGGCTGGGGATATGCTAGAATGCTCCAGTGGGGCCACAGCAATGTAAAAAGCTGCCGGAACGTTACCGGCAGCTTTTTGAAATGGGATTCAATTTTAACGATGGCAGCCCCCGGAACAGTTGCAGGAGTGGGAGGCGCCATGTTCCCCGTGGTGGTGGGAACAAACGGCGGCGGTATTGTCGGAAAGCTCACCGGCAAGATACCGGGCGACAGCGGTGTCGATATCCCCGGCGGCGCCGCGGATAACCCGGATGGAGCTCTGGGTGAGCATCTCATAGGCGCCTTGGCCCATAGAACTGCACAGTACAGTGTCCGCGCCCTTGGCAGCCAAAAAGCCAGCCAGCTGAGAGTGGCCCTTGCCGTTCGTAGGAGCGGCAACCTTGGATACAACTTTGCCATCCTCCACGGTAAACAGCTGGAAAACTTCACATTTTCCAAAATGGCCGAAAATATTGTGATCCGCAAAGGAAGCGGGCACAGCGATAACAGACATAACAGATCGACTCCTTTTTGCTTGAGATACACAGGAATTTCCAACCGGCGGTTTAAAGACGTGCCAGCTAAAAAATCCTGTCTGATGCGGTTGCGTTATTTGAGCAGGCTCTCGATTTTGTCGGCGGCTGTTTCCAGGAAATCGCCTTCATACAACTCAATGAGGCCCTGGTCACAGTTTTTCGCAAAAGCAGGATCCATGGGCATCTTAGCCAGAACCTGGGTGCCGTGCTCCTTGGCGGCAGCGTCGATACCGCTCTCGCCGAAGGGCTTAATCACCTTGCCGCAGTCCGGACATTTGAGGTAGCTCATGTTTTCCACAATCCCTAAAAGGGGAATATTCATCATCTCGGCCATACCCAGCGCTTTGGAAACGATCATGGAAACCAGCTCCTGGGGAGAGGTTACCATGACCAGCCCGTCCACCGGGAGGGACTGGAATACGGTCAGGGGGACATCGCCGGTTCCGGGAGGCATATCCACAAACAAAAAGTCCACGTCCTCCCAGATTACATCCGTCCAGAACTGCTTGACCACATTGGCCAGTACCGGTCCGCGCCAGATTACCGGATCGTTTTCGTTGTCCAGCAGGAGATTGATGGACATGATATCAATTCCGGTTTTGCTGGAACGGGGAAGCAGGCCGAAATCGTTCATCTGGGCCTTGCCGTGGATGCCAAACGCCTTGGGAATGGACGGGCCGGTGATGTCGGCGTCCAGAATGGCGGTTTTATATCCGCGGCGGTTGAGCGCCACTGCCAGCATGGAGGTGACGATGGATTTTCCCACGCCGCCCTTGCCGCTTGCGACACCGATTACCTTTTTAATTTTGCTCATTGCGTGAGGGGCTTCCCGAAAGTCCTGGGGGCTCTGACGGGATGCGCAATTCTCACTGCAGCTTTCACAGTTGTGCGTGCAGGATTGCTCTTCCATTTTACTGATGCTCCTTTTTGTTTTGTTCTTGGGCCGGGGGTTCCTGCCCAGGGATTCTATTGCCGGGGAAATGATCCGCAAAGGCGGGGGACACAGTTTTGCGGCAGATGCGGCACCTCTGACGGCAGGTGCAGCCGGCGGAATCGGATATTTCACAGGCGCCGCCGCCGATGCGGATATTTTTTCCGCTGCACAGGGCGTCCGCCACCTTTTCCCGCGCTGCGCGCAGAATCCGCTGGTAAGTCCCGCGGGATACCTCCATATTCTGTGCGGCACAGTCCTGATCCATGTGTTCAAAATCACATAAACGCAGGGCTTCCAGTTCCTCAAAGAGCAGGGTGACGGTCTGGGAACAATCCAGCTGGGTATAGAACATCCGGTTTTGAGGGGCAAAACAAATTTTACGCCGTTTTTTACTACGAGCCAGCCCGACCGCCTCCTTCCTTAAAAACAGATGCCGTCCGGAATAATATTGTGCATATGCACATTTCGTTTATAAGGATAGTATGGATTCCTGTAAAAGTCAAGAGCGGCGCTCAATTTTAACGGAGAAATCATATTTCCAGAAAACCAGCCATAAAAATCCTATAGGGGTTGATTTCTGTCAGCGGCTGAGTTTTAAAAGCAGGCCGCAAAAGGGAGAAGGTGTATCGGGCCCCTATCAAGTGTACTTGGAGAAAGGGGTTGACGGGCGGTGAGGGCAAAACGGGAGCCGCGCAACCGAAGAGCTACAGGAGAAAAACCACAGATAAAAGAGGAAAAGCGGGATGTACTGGGGAAAGTGACACAGGCTCTGGAACTGCCGCGGACAATATTTTCCGATACTCCGCAGATAGAGCTGATGGGGAACCGGGAGGCCATCGTGGAAGGGTGCCAGGGGGTTTTGGAATATGACGAAAACACCATCCGGCTGAATTTAGGAGCCATGATGCTGCAGTTTACCGGACGGGATCTCACTATGAAATGCCTGACAGGACAGAATGTTATTGTCCAGGGCTTTTTTCATTCCATTGAGTTTTTAACCTGAGAGAGCGGCCGCGTTCGGCCAATGCCAGGCGGGATTTTCATGAAATAAATTCGGGGCCCACTGCACAGCCTGGCGTGGCTCAGGAATACCTGCATTCTCGAAAGAAACTGCTAAAAATCTCCATCGCACGCGTCCGCGCGGATGATATGTGATGCCGGCTTCAATATCCTATACTCGATACGCGCCGTGTATAGAATTGTTTTCAGTTCATTTGCAATGATGCCCAAACACAGCGCTTGTTTTCAGGGAGAACCAATGGGAACAGACAGGAAAAAAAGAAGGAGGAACCACCGTGATATTGGTACGTTGGATGCGTCAGACCACCGGATATGTCCGGTTTGAGGCAACGGGAGCTTTTGTAGAGCGTTTTCTTAACCTAATTGTCCGTGAGGGCATCAGCATCTGGGATATTCGGCGGGAGCGGGAGGTGTTTTCCGCCTGCACCCGGGCCGCGGACTATAAACGGATGCGCCATCTGGCCAAGAAGGCTATGATCCGCCTGCGGATTGTGGAAAAACACGGTGCGCCCTTTGAGACCAAACGTTACCGGCGCCGGTATGGATTGGCTGCCGGAGCGGCGGTATTTCTGCTTTTTTTGATGGTGATGGGACAGTTTATCTGGAATATTAAGGTGGAAGGCAATGAAACCATGTCCTCCCAGGAAATATTGGAGGTCCTGCAGCAGTATGGACTGCGGGTAGGCGCCTTCAGCAGCAGTGTGGATGTGCGGGATTTGCAGAATAAAGCCATGCTGGAGTTGGAGGAGCTCTCCTGGATTGCCATTAATATCCAGGGCAGTACCGCTACCGTGGAGGTCAAGGAACGTACGATGCCGCCTGAAATGTACCCGGATGATGACAAGGTAAGCAATGTTATTGCCAAAAAGGACGGGCAGATTGTCCGCATGGAGGTGTATTCCGGGCAGAAGGTGGCGGCTCTGGGGGATACAGTGAGTGCGGGGGATCTGATCGTCAGCGGAATCATGGAGGATAAGGCCGGGAAAACCAGTTTTAAACACGCCAGAGCCAAGGTGATCGCACAGACGATAGAAACCCTGGAGGTTGAGGTCCCGTTGGAAAAAAAGACGCGGGTGCCGGATGGGGAGAGCCGGGTCAAGCGCAGTGTGATGCTGTTTGGAAAGGAAATTCCCCTGTACCTGGGCTCCATTTCCCCTGCTATGCAGGTGCAGCGGCAGGAAAGGCGCTTCAATCTGCCGTTTACCTCCCTTGGCGTCACCATCATCGAATATACGGTCACTCCTATGCGGGAGGAACTTACTGTGCTCACCGAGCATGAGGCCAAGGAGGAGGCCATGGCCCTGCTTAAAAAGCAGGAGGAGCAGGCGCTGCGGGATGCCGAGATTTTGGACCGCCAGGTGACGGGAAGCCTGACGCAGGATCGATTAATCCTCAAGGGGGAATACCGCTGCGAGGAGGATATCGCCCAGGAACAGGAGGTCTATGTGGCGCAGGATTCCCCTCAGAAGGAGTAGGTCTTTCTCGGCATTTCTTCGTCGGGAAATTCGGGAATGGGGAACAAAGGCGTGGGAATTAGACAATTAGCCGGGAAAACCGCCACGGTTTTTGCAATAGTTTACGAAATCTCTATTTTGTTCATAAATTAGATAACACTTTGAATCGAAATATGCTATAATGAGAAAAGGTTTGGAAATGGCTATAAAAAAGATTTTTTCAGGCAAAATACTAGTTAAACTGTAGAGAAATTCCAACCGCTTCTGTGCAGGCGCGCAGAGGGTCCGGCTTGTGAAAATGGGCAGTATTGGGAGGCTGGTTCATGGTAGAACAGATGGTAGATATAGACCGGATGGAACACGCGCTGGCGCTGTTCGGAAGTTTGGATGAAAATATCCGGATTTTAGAACAGGAATATGGGGTTGACATCCTGTGCCGGGGAACCCAGATTAAGCTAAGCGGCGAGGAACGGCCGGTTGAACTTGCCAGCCGGGCTGTCCGTGGGCTTCTGGCGCTTTTGGAAAAAGGGGAACAGCTTACGGAGCAGAACGTACGGTATGTCATTGCTATGGTAGCGGACGGTGTGGAGGACAAAATATCCGCGCTGGCTGACGACTGTGTGTGTATCACCTGTAAGGGGCGCCCGGTAAAAGCTAAGACCCTGGGACAAAAGCGGTATCTGGACAGTATTCGGGACAATACCATCACTATTGGCATCGGCCCCGCCGGCACCGGCAAAACTTATTTGGCGGTGGCTATGGCCGTGCGTGCGTTCCGTGCCCATGAGGTCAACCGGATTATTCTTACCCGTCCCGCGGTGGAGGCCGGGGAAAAGCTGGGCTTTCTCCCAGGGGATCTGCAGAACAAGGTGGATCCATACCTCAGGCCTTTGTATGACGCGCTGTTCGACATGATGGGCGCGGAAAATTATCAGCGCTATATGGAGAAGGGCAGCATCGAGGTGGCGCCGCTCGCCTATATGAGAGGGCGCACATTGGACGATTCCTTCATTATTTTGGACGAGGCCCAGAACACCACCCCGGAGCAGATGAAAATGTTTTTAACCCGGTTAGGGTTTAATTCCAAGGCAGTGATTACCGGTGATATTACACAGATTGACCTTCCGGACTCCAGGCGCTCCGGCCTGGTGGAAGCCGCCAAAGTGCTTCGCAATGTAGAGGATATTGCGATAGTCCGGTTCAATGAAAAGGACGTGGTACGCCACCGGCTGGTGCAGGACATCATCCGGGCGTATGAAAAATTTTATGAGGAGGGCAAACGTAACAGATAGCCATGGATAGTATTAAAGTAGCAATTTCGAACAGGCAGAAAGAAGTCAAAATCCCCACTGGCATGAGACTGTTAATCCGCAGGTGCTGCAATGCCGTTCTGCGGATGGAAAATTTCCAGGGCGGCGCTGAGATCAGCGTGAGTTTTCTCAACAACGATCAAATTCGCCAGCTGAACAATGAGTACCGCGGCAAGGATGCTCCCACGGACGTTCTGTCGTTCCCTCTGGGGGAAAATGGCGTTTATGACCAGAACCAGGAAACCGGCGCCTATATGCTGGGAGATATTGTAATTTCCATGCCCAAGGCGGTGGAGCAGGCCAGAATGTATGGGCATTCCCTGCAGCGCGAGGTGGGCTTTTTGACGGTGCACTCCATGCTGCACCTGCTGGGCTATGATCATGAGCAGGCCGGCCTTGAGGCTGTGCGTATGCGGGAAAAGGAAGAAGAAGTGATGAATCGCTTGGGCCTTGGCCGAAGTGAAAGCTATGCATTCGGCAATGAAAAATAAGCCGATTCGTTCCCTGGGACGCTCGTTTTGCTGGGCGGCCCGGGGAATTTGGACGTGTATTCTCAATGAGCGCAATATGCGCATTCATCTTACTGTGGCGCTGTACCTGGCCTTTTTGGGGCCGCTGTTTGACTTGACGCTGACACAGCAATGTATTATTCTGCTGTGTGTGGCGCTTGTGATAGCGCTGGAAATGGTCAATACTGCCTTGGAGACCGTTATCAACCTGTGTTCCCCGCAGTATCATGTTTTGGCCGGTTTGGGCAAGGATATTGCAGCTGGGGCGGTGTTGGTGGCGGCCTTTTTTTCTGCGGTTGTTGGGGTGCGGCTGTTTTGGAAGCCTCACATGTTCCTGCAGCTGGGACAGGCATTGATTCACAGCCCTCTTGCAATGGCAGCGCTGCTGGCGGCGCTTTTGTGCAGCGGTGTGTTTATTTTTGCCGGGCCGAGGGCCATCAGCGGTTGGTTCCGGCGCGCAAAGAAGCAGTAGTTGTGCTTTTGGAATGACAGCGGCTGCGGGCTTGCGCCCTGATCACAAATCCAGCCTGGCATCGGGCGCTTTTTGTGGAACTTTAGGAAACGGTAAGTCCACATAGTGCCTGACAAACTGATAGCTTATCGGCCACTTGGGGCAAAGGCTCACCGTGACCTCCATAACGGAGAGTGATTCAAACTCTATATGACGCCGCTGCCGTTATACGGACGGCACAGCCAAACATAGTTTTGCTGACGTTAGGTTATAACTTATCGGTTCTGTGTCGGCTGAAAGGCTGTCATGGCCCGCATCGTGTGCAGTTGTACTTTTTGTGCAACACGATTTTGCTGCAACGGGTTCTCATCGGCAACCTGCATTTGCTGATAAAAACCATGGGGTCGTCGGGTTTTTGTCTGACTGCTCGGGATCCGTTATATTAATAGGATCAGACAGCCTTCTCTTTGTAGGCTCAGGCCGGCTTTCCCGATGAAAGAAACAAGAGGGTTTGACAGTTAGGCCGGCAGTGCTGTACGCTGTCTTTTTCCACCTGTCAAAGAATCTCTGATTATCTGATGAGAAAGAAACGGGCGGTTTTGTTTGGCCGGGAGACCTGTTTTCTCTGGGTGAAGACGGCTGAATTTCATAGCTGCCTTCGAGGTACAAGTGAAAGAAAGGAAAAGAAAATTATGAATGAAGCGACACCGCAGAACGGGATACCTGAGAGTAAATCCTGTTTTGTAGGAATATTCGGCAGGCCCAATGTGGGTAAATCCTCCCTGATGAATGCCCTGGTGGGCGAAAAGGTGGCCATTGTCTCGGAAAAACCTCAGACCACCAGGACAAAGATCACCGGAGTGCTTACCCGGGGCGCCACCCAATTTGTGTTTTTGGACACTCCGGGACTGCACCGGCGCAAAAGCAAGCTGAGCGACTATATGAACCAGCAGGTGACCGAGTCCGTGGCGGATGTGGATGTTGCGGTGCTGGTCACGGAGGCCATGGGGGAAATCCGCGAGGCGGAAAAAACCCTGTTGGAATCCTTTGAAAAGCTGCATATGCCGGTGATTTTGGTGCTCAATAAGGTGGATGCCCTGGAAAAAAAGGACGATCTCATCGTAAAGATTGCCGATATGTCCTCCCGCTATGAGTTCGGCCACGTCATTCCCGCCTCGGCCAAGACAGGGGAAAACGTGCCGCTGCTGTTGGAGAAGCTGGAGGAGTACGCCTGCGAAGGGCCGCACTTTTTCCCGGACGATGCCATGACCGATCAGCCGGAGCGGGTGATTGTAGCAGAGATTATCCGGGAAAAGTTGCTGCGCAACCTGAGCCAGGAGATTCCCCACGGCACCGCTGTGGTAGTGGATTCCATGAAGGAGCGCGAGAACGGCGAAATCACAGATATCCAGGCTGTCATCTACTGTGAGCGTGCCAGCCATAAAGGGATGATCATCGGCAAGGGCGGAGCCATGCTCAAAAAGATTGCTACCCAGGCCCGGCAGGATGCGGAGGATTTTCTGGGCATCCATATGAACCTGCAGTGCTGGGTGAAGGTGAAGGACGACTGGCGCAACCACGATGTGCAAATTAAAAATATGGGATACCGCTGATTGAGAAAACCGGTGGGCTTTTCCTGTGATATTTGCTCCCCCTCGGGTTAAACTGAACATAGATTGGATGAACTGAAAAGAGGCTGTGTTTTGACTGGCTGGCTCAGTGAAGCCAGGAAAACCGCAGTACGAGCGGCTTGACAGCATACAGATGCCGCAGGCGGCCCGCCGGTGGGTATCTCTGCCAGTCTTGGCATAGGGACAACCGGCTGCCTCTTTGAGTTTATTGCCAAAAGACTGTTTAGGGGCGAGGAGGAGTCTTCAGATGAAAGAGCCAGAGGAGCTGATGCTCTGGAGCCAGTTTGAGCATACCGGAAAAGTGGAGGATTACTTATCCTATCTCACTGCGCTGAGAGGCCGGACACAGCTGTCTCAGCAGGTGCATGGAGAGGAACGATATGCAGATCAAAACGGACGGAATCGTCCTGCGGGAGGTACGCTACAATGACAGCGACCGCCTGCTGACGATTCTTTCCGGGGAACATGGGCTGCTGTACGCGTTTGCACGCGGGGCGGACCGGATGAAAAGCCGGATGTCCGCAGCAACCAAGCAGCTGTGTTACTCGGATTTTATACTCTATGAGTCAAAAGAGCGCTGCCTTGTGGATACGGCGGAGACAAAAACCGTCTTTTTAGGGCTGTCCCGCAGCCTGGAAAATTATTCGCTGGCCAATTACCTGGCGCAGCTGTGTATCTATCTGGCTCCGCAGACAGAGGACTCGCGGCAGATTCTGCGGCTTTTGCTGAACTGCCTGTACATGCTGGATCAAAATAAACGCCGGCATACCTTTATCAAGCCGCTGTTTGAACTGCGCCTGATGACGGTATGTGGTTTTATGCCGAATTTACTGGGGTGCCGGGAATGCCTTTGCTATGAGGCACCCGCGATGCTCTTTCTGCCGGGGAGCGGGGAGATACTGTGCGAGGGGTGCGCCAAACAAGCTGAAATCCCAATGGATGCACAGTGGATCGATCCCACGGTTCTCACGGCCATGCGGCATATTGTGCTCTCAGACTTTGAAAAGCTGTTTTCCTTCCGGATCCCCGAGGAGACGTTGGCACAGCTTGGACGGGTGACGGAGCAGTATGTAATGCAGAAGCTGGAGCACCATTTTTCCACCCTGGATTTTTACCATTCCATCTGTCTTCCCGATCCTCTTGCGGGGCAGGCGGGAGGCACACAGAATGGGGAGGAGGCTTCTCATTCTGACGAGGAGAGCGATTATGACAAATCTTGAAAAACACCTGCGGGCTCTTGAGCTCGATAAAATTTTAGTACAGCTGGCCGGCTGCGCCAACTGCGAGGACTCCAGGGCCATGGCCCTTTCCCTGCAGCCTACCTTTGACTACCTGACCGCGGTACGCCAGATGCAGAAGACCTCCGATGCCTTTATGCTGTCGGCACGCTTTGGGACGCCATCGATCTATGGGCTGAAAAACGTGACGAAGCAGCTGCGCCGGGGCCAGAAGGGATCCGCATTGACTCTGCGGGATCTGCTGGATATTGCCAATGTGCTCAGGACCATCCGTTCTCTTTCGGACTGGCGCAGAGCCTGCGGCGACGATCAGGAGACTTCTCTGGATATGCTCTTTGAATCCCTGCAGCCCAACCAATACCTGGAGCGGCGTATTGAGGCCGCTGTCCTCTCTGAGGATGAGCTGGCGGACAACGCCAGCCCCGCTCTTGCGGACCTGCGCCGGAAAATCCGCAGCGCCGGTGTGCGGGTGAGGGAGCAGCTGGACAAGATGATTCATTCCAGTACCTATCAAAAATACTTACAGGAGCCCATCGTCACCATCCGGGACGGCCGGTTTGTGGTCCCGGTGAAAAGCGAATGCCGCGGTGAGGTGAAGGGCTTGGTCCACTCCACCTCTGCCAGCGGAGCCACTTTGTTTATTGAGCCCATGTCCGTTGTGGAGGCCAACAATGAGATGAAGGTGCTGCAGGCCAAGGAAAAAGCGGAAATGGACCGCATTATCCTGGAACTCTCTGTGGAGGCCGGCAGCTTTGCCGACAGCATTGTGGGCAGCTATCTGAGCGTTGTGGAATTGGATCTCTATTTTGCCAAGGCGCGCCTGGCGCAGAATATGAAGGCCAGTGTCCCGGTCATCGGGCAGGACGGTGTTCTGGAACTGAAAAAGGCAAGGCATCCCCTGATTGACGCGAAAAAAATTGTCCCCATCGATATCCGCCTGGGGGATGACTTTGATACTCTGGTGATTACCGGCCCGAATACCGGAGGAAAAACTGTTGCCTTAAAGACGCTGGGCCTCCTTACATTGATGGCGCTGTGCGGACTGATGATCCCGGCCTCGGACGGCAGCAGGATTAGCGTGTTCGACCATGTTTTGGCGGATATCGGCGACGAGCAGAGTATCGAACAGAGCCTCTCTACGTTTTCCGCCCACATGACCAATATTATTGATATCCTGGGACAGACCGGCGGCTCCGTTTTAGTGCTTCTGGATGAATTGGGTGCCGGAACCGATCCCATCGAGGGTGCGGCCCTGGCGGTGTCCATCGTGCAGACTCTGCGGGAAAAGGGCGCTAAAATTGCGGCCACCACTCACTATGCGGAGATGAAAGTGTTCGCGCTTCAGACCTCGGGAGTGGAAAACGCCTGCTGCGAATTTGACGTGGCCTCCCTGAGGCCTACCTACCGGCTGCTTATCGGTGTTCCGGGGCGTTCCAATGCTTTTGCCATCTCTGAACGGCTGGGGATGTCCACCCAGATTGTAGAGCGGGCCAAGGAGCTGATTACCCAGGAAAACACCCGGTTTGAGGATGTAGTATCCCGTCTGGAGGAGTCCCGGCAGTCCATGGAGGCGGACATCCAGGCGGCGCATATGGCGCGTTTGGAGGCACAGCAGCTGAAAGCCGAAGCGCAAAAGGAGCAGCAGAGCCTTCAGAATGAGCGGGAGAAATTTCTGGAGCGCGCCCGCTATGAGGCCCAGCAGATTGTTTCCCAGGTTCGCCAGGAATCGGAGGCTCTTTTGGAGGAACTGGACAAAATCCGCAAACAGAAGGACTCCGAGGCCTTTTCTCAGTTGGCAATCGAGGGGAAAACCCGTCAGCGTACCAGCCTGAAAAAGCTGCAGAACCTGGCGGATCCGGTGACAAAGAAGAACATTTCCAACTATACACCGCCCAGAAAGCTCAAGCGCGGGGATGCTGTGCAGATTATGTCCATCCATCGGGATGGAACGGTCCTCACCGATCCGGACGGTGCGGGCAATGTGACTGTGCAGGCCGGCATCCTCAAAACAAAGGTCCATATTTCGGATCTCAAGCTGTTGGATAAGAAAAAAGTTACCATGTCCACTGCCCGCAGCGTTTCGCGCAATGTCACCAGTAAGCTGGAACGAAATGTCGATACAGAGCTGGATTTGCGTGGTATGAATGCTGAGGAGGCTATTATGGAGGTGGAGCGCTTTATTGACAACTGCGTGCTGTCCTCCATGAAAACTCTTACCATTATCCATGGAAAGGGAAGCGGCGTTTTGCGCAAGGCGGTGCACGCCTGTTTAAAACGAAATAAATGTGTACGTACCTTCCGTTTGGGAGTATTTGGCGAGGGAGAATCCGGCGTCACCATTGTGGAACTCAAATAGAAGATCAGAACCATAAAACGGCCCGTCTGCGGTACTTGCTGCCGCAGACGGGCCGTTTTGCCGTTACAGCGCCAAAGTGTGTTTGAAAGCTGTGAAATGTGCGGTGCAAACCTCATCGTGTTAACAGCGGGGTTCGGATTTACTGAAACAAGGTGCCTGTGCCAGTAAAACGCTTGGCGCCTTGGGAAAATCTGTCTTGGGCAAAAGCAACGCAGGAACCCGGCTTCTGAATCTTCCCCAAAAGAGCAGGAAAACAATGCTTTGATGGCGAAATTGCCGTGCAAGCCTTTGGAAGTCAAAACCTGGATTTGTCCCCATTCCAAAATGGATTGCGGCTGATTCAAAGATATGAAACGTAAAGTTTTCGAAAATGAACGGCAATTGTTGCAATAAAAGGCGGCGGGCTGTCCATACTCTTAGTAAACGCCCGAAAGGCCTGCGGTTTCCGGAAGGATTCTGCAAAAACATCTGTAAAACTGCAATATTCTGCTTATGATTCGGCTCTTGGGCAGATTCCGATTCTTGGCCCAGGAGACGATGCTGTCTTTTGATGGTCATTATATTGCTAAGCTGTCACTACGGCGTTTGTGCGGCAGTTTGGACGGCGGTTTTATAGTTTCCAAGCGGATACTTCAAACCGTCTGTATGTATTGTCCGCAATCCTCTGCTGTCTGACGTTTCACATTGGAAAGGAGCTGTCACCATGTCCCGCAGAATCATCTCTGTGTTTTTCGTCATTATCTGCCTGTTCGGTTTTCTGTTTTTCCGTCTGTCCTCCCTGATTCAGACGGAGGAATTGACCCAAGTTGCGCAGACCCATGGCACCTATTCCTTAAAAATCCCCCAGCGGCGGGGCGAAATTTATGACTGTAACTTTAAGTCCTTTGTCAATGCCGACACGACCTATCTGGCTGCGGTAGCTCCCACTCTGCAGAGCTATCAGGCGCTGGAGAACCATGTACAGTCCCGGGATGAACTACTGGAACTGCTGGAGGCGGGCAAGCCTTTTCTTATCCAGGTGGATACTTTGGATATTGTGTGTAAGGGCGTACAGGTTTTTCCCGTGCAGGAACGGTATGCAGATGAAGCCGACGGCGGGCTGGCCGCGCATATTATCGGTTATCTCAACGGCGACGGGGAAGGGGTCAGCGGCGTGGAGCAGGCCTACGGGGATTTTTTAAAGGAAAATGGCTCCACTGTTACAATCCGCTATGCGGTAAATGCGGCCGGGCAGATGCTGGGGGAGGACAGTATTGAGATTCAGCGCCAGGGGGAGGATAACTACAGGGGAGTGGTGCTGACCCTGGATAGAAATATCCAGCAGATTGTGCAGAATGCCGCCAAGGGACGCATTGATTCCGGCGCCGTATTGGTGATGGATGTCAACACCGGTGATATCAAGGCCAGCGCCAGCTACCCCACCTTTTCCCAGAAGGATGTGGCCAGCGCCCTGAACCGGGAGGACAGCCCTCTGTTTAACCGGGCTATGGGAGCCTATAATGTGGGCTCTACCTTTAAATTGTGCACCACTGCGGCTGCCCTGGAATCGGGGATCTCGCCCAATTTAGGCTATACCTGCACAGGAGAAATCGACGTGGATGGGCAGATCTTCCACTGTCACCGGCGTCAGGGGCACGGCTATATGGATTTAAAGCACGCGACGGAGTCCTCCTGCAACCCGTTCTTTATTCATCTGTCGTTGCTCTTGGGCGGCTCCCCAATTTCCAGCATGGCCTCCCGAATGGGTTTTGGCCGTGAAACGGTGCTGCTTCCCGATGTCCTCACAAGCGCTGCGGGCAGCCTTCCAAGCGGTTCGGAGCTGCGCAATCCGGCAGCTGTCGCCAACTTTGGATTTGGACAAGGCACCCTGATGGCGACCCCGGTGCAGATAGCCCAAATGATTTCCAGCATTGCCAATGGCGGAAATGCTGTCACTCCCAGATTGGTGCAGGGCATTTCGGACGAGCAGGGACAGGCCTTGGCACAGGATCAGCCCCAGGTACAGCCCGCCCGGATTTTTTCCGAGGATACGGCTAAGGTGATCCGGGAAAATATGATAGCTGTTGTAGAAGAGGGAAGCGGAAAACAGGCAAAACCCATCCAGGGCGGTGCCGGTGGAAAAACAGCCTCGGCACAGACCGGAACCTACCGAGAGGACGGTACTGAGATTGTGCAGGCCTGGTTCGCGGGGTTTTATCCGGCGTCAGAACCTAAATACGCCATTGTTGTGCTCAATGAGGGGATGGAATCCGGCGGTGATTACGCGGCGCCTATCTTTAAAAAAATCTGTGATGGGCTGTACCGTATGGGATACTAAACACAGGGGCGCCCATTCGCGTATCTGACTATGCCGTGGGCTAGGATGGAAAAACAGAGGCCTAATTAGACCTTTTTGGGCGAAAACAGGGGAGGAAGATTGAATTACCTACCGGAAAATGCTAAAATAGTACTATTATGATTCCGGAGGTATCCTATGCCGATTAAAAAATGGAAGCTGCTCCCCTATGATTCCAAGGCGTCTGCGGGTTTGGCCGCTCAATTCTGTGAGGAATTGGGCATCAGTCCCTTGTGCGCGCAGATCCTGATAGCCCGGGGTGTGCGCACACTTCAGCAGGCACAGGATCGCCTGGGACTGGCTCCTTTCAAGGATCCTCTGCTGCTGCCGGATATGGCCCGTGCGGTGCAGAGAATACAGTCGGCGTTGGACAACGGCGAGCGGATCTGCATCTATGGGGACTACGACTGCGATGGAATTACGTCTACAACCGTATTATACAATTATCTGGAAACCGTTGGCGCGGATGTAATGTTCTATATCCCGGACCGGCACCAGGAGGGATATGGCATGAACCGGGCGGCGGTGCGTGCCATTGCCAAACAGGGCGTACAGCTGATTATCACAGTGGATAATGGAATTTCCGCCTTTGAGGAGGTGGCCTATGCCGGGGAACTTGGGATGGACGTTGTGGTGACGGATCACCATGAGCCCCCCGAGCAGCTGCCGGATGCCGCTGCCGTTGTGGATCCGCACCGCAAGGACTGCCCCGCTGGGTTTGAAATGCTGGCGGGAGTGGGGGTGGCCTTCAAGCTCATCTGTGCGCTGGAGGGAGATGAAACCGGCGAGAGTATGCTGGAACAGTATGGGGATTTGGTATGCCTGGGAACCGTGGCGGATGTGGTTCCCCTGGTGGGGGAAAACCGGGCTATCGTCTCCTATGGGCTTCGCATTTTGGAAAATACGGACAATCCCGGCCTTCGGGCGCTTTTGGAAGTGAGCGGGCTTGCGGACAAGGTCCTTTCGGCCCATCATGTGGCCTTTGGGCTGGCCCCTCGTATCAATGCGGTGTCCCGTCTGGCTGACGCAAAGGACGCTGTGCGGCTTCTGCTGTGCGAGGATGAGGAAGAAGCCCTGGAACTGGCGGGTGAAATCTCGCGTACCAATACCCACAGAAAAGAATTGGAGCAGCAGGTGCTGGAAGAGATCCAGGAGCAAATCCAGAAAAATCCCCAGGCTGTCAACCAGCGTGTGCTGGTGTTTTGGGGGGAGAACTGGCATCCAGGCGTCATTGGGATTGTCTGCGCCAAGCTGGTGGAGCGCTATCTAAAGCCCTGCATCCTTATCTCTGTGCAGGAAAAGGAGGCGCGCGGTTCCGCCAGAAGCGTGGAGGGCTTTTCCATTATCGAGGCAATCCGCCAGGTGGGCGACTGCCTGACAAAGTTCGGCGGGCACAATCAGGCGGCAGGGTTCAGCCTGGCCCCGGAGCATATTGGGGAGTTTGCCGTCAGAATGAACAACTATGCCCGCAGGAAGTTTGGCGTAATGCCGCTGCTGGAACTAAAAATTGACAGGTTGGTGACACCCTCCCAGCTGACGCTGGAAGAGATCTCCCGCCTTTCGGAGCTGGGGCCCTTCGGCTGCGGCAACGAGGAGCCGGTATTTGCCCTGCGGCATACGGTTTTGGAGCAGGTTCAGCCTCTCTCGGAGGGCAAGCACGTCAAACTGCGGCTGCGTAAGAATAAGGAGAGTTTTCCCGCTCTCTATTTCGGAATGCCCGCAGCAAAATTCCCCTACCAGATAGGGGAAGAGCTGGACTGTGTTGTGCAGTGTGAGGAAAATGAATATATGGGGGTGCGCCGGGTTTCTATCCGGATTTTGGACCTCCATTGCAGTAAATGCCGCCAGAATGAGCTCTTTGAATCCAAACAGCTCTATGAGCGCTTAAAAACAGGAGAAGAACTCTCTGCGGATGAGGCGGCACAGTGCCTGCCTTCCAGGCAGGAGACGGCCATGGTGTTCCGGTATTTGCGGAAGAATCCGGTACAGTACGATTACGAGCTTCTGGCCCAGCGTATGCAGCTGGAGGAGCCGTCGGTATCCTATGCAAAAACCAGGGTTTCCCTGGACGCCCTGGAGGAGTTGGGGCTCATTACGCAGAAAAGGAATTCCGCGGATGAGCTGCTCATGGCGGCGCCCGTTGCGGGAGCGCCAAAAGCGGACTTGGCCTGTGCGCCCCTTCTGCGGCAGCTGGAGCGCACTGTGAAACATGAGGGGAATCTCAGGCAGGAGCAGGAGTTGGTAGGAGTATGAAAGATACCTGGAAAGAACTGATAACCGCCATCGAAAACAGCGGAAAACAATATGAAATCGACAGAATCCAGAAGGCCTATGAAATAGCCTGTCAGGCCCATGAGGGACAAAAGCGCCGTTCCGGAGAGCCCTACATTATCCATCCGCTGGCGGTCAGCATTATTCTGGTGGGCCTGGGGATGGACAGCGATACCATTGTGGCAGGCCTGCTTCATGATGTGGTGGAGGATACTCCCATCACATCAGAGGATGTAAAGAAGATTTTTGGCCAGGATGTGGCGCTGCTGGTCAATGGCGTGACCAAGCTTACCAATCTGGGCAAACGCGGGGAATATGTCACCCAGGAGGAGCGCCAGGCGGAAAATGTGCGCAAGATGCTTCTGGCGATGGCCCAGGATGTACGGGTTGTCATCATCAAATTGGCGGACCGTCTGCATAATATGCGCACCATCCAGTACCGGGAGGAGCAGAAGCGCCGGGATACCGCCAAGGAAACCATGGATATCTATGCGCCGCTGGCCCACCGTTTGGGAATCCGAAGCGTCAAGGAGGAACTGGAGGATCTCTGCCTGCGCCAGCTGGATCCGGTGGCGTATAATGAAATCGAGCAGAACCTGGAGCTCCGCAAGGAGGAACGGGTGAAGTTTTTGGATAACATCAAGGAACGTATCCAGGAGCGCCTGGAAAAGGAGAACCAGAAGGCGCACATTGAGGGCAGGGTCAAGAGCGTGTACGGTATCTACCGCAAGGTGTATATGCAGGGTAAGACCTTTGAAGAGATTTACGATGTGTACGCCGTGCGCATCATTGTGGATACGGTGATCGAATGCTACAGTATTTTCGGCATTATCCACGATATGTTCCGGCCCATCCCCAACCGTATTAAGGACTATATCTCCACTCCCAAGCCCAATATGTACCAGTCCCTGCACACCACGGTTCTGGATAAGGAGGGCATTCCCTTTGAGGTTCAGATCCGTACCTGGGATATGCACTATACGGCGGAATATGGAATTGCCGCCCACTGGAAATATAAGGCAGGGATCGGCGGCAACAATAAGGATAAGATGGAGGAGCGCCTGGCCTGGGTAAGGCAGCTTTTGGAAAGCCAGAAGGAGTCCGGGGATGTGGAGGATATCGTGCGCTCCATCAAGACAGATTTGGCCCCGGAGGAGGTCTTTGTCTTTACTCCCAAGGGGGATGTAGTGGCTCTGCCCATCGGTTCCACGGTGATTGATTTTGCCTATGCCATCCATACCGCGGTGGGCAACCGGATGGTGGGCGCCAAGATCGACGGGCGGATGGTCTCTTTGGACACCGAGGTAAAAACTGGCATGATTGTGGAAATCATCACCCAGTCCAACCAGTCACCCAATCGGAACTGGCTTAAGATTGTGAAAACCAGCGGCGCCCGCAACAAAATCCGCACCTGGTTTAAACGGGAGAGGCGGGAGGAAAATATTGCCGAGGGCCTCAGCGAATTGGAACGGGAATTCAAGCGCAATTCTATCTCTCTGGACAATGAGAAGATGGAAGAATTTATCCTGGATATCGCCAAACGCCAGCATTTCAGCTCCCGGGATGAGTTTTTGGCCGCGATTGGTTACGGCGGTGTGCTGCTCTCCCGGATTATGCCGCGGATTAAGGACGATTTCCAGCAGAAATACCGTTCCAGCGAGTCTGAGAAAAGTGAAAAGCAGATTGTAAAGCCCAAGAAGAGCGGAGTATCCAACGGGGTGATTGTGGACGGTCTGGATGGCTGTCTTGTGAAATTTTCCAAATGCTGCAATCCTCTTCCCGGAGACGAGATTATCGGGTTTGTCACCCGGGGATATGGAGTATCCATCCATAAGAAGGACTGCATCAATGTCACCAGTTCGGTGGACAATGAGGAGCAAAAGGACCGCTGGCTGCCCGCCCACTGGGAGAGTGATGTCAGGGAATCCTTCAAGGCCGCCATCGATATTGTAGCGGATGACCGCCCCGGGCTGCTGGCAGATATCAGTATCGCCCTGGCAAATTCCCGGGTTCCGATGCACTCGCTCAATGCCAGGGAGCTCAAGAACCATCAGGTTGGAATCAATTTAGTGCTCAGTATCAGCAATCTGGAACAGCTTAACAACATCCTGGGGATGTTTAAACGCACAGCAGGGGTTATCAGCGCCCAGCGTGCCTACCAGTAAAAAAGAGGGGAATCTAGTCTATGCGAGCAGTCATTCAACGGGTGAAATCGGCCAGCGTTGCGATTGAGGGAAAGCGCACCGCACATATCGGGCAGGGGTTCTTGATTCTGCTGGGGGTGTCTGGGCAGGACAGCTCCAAGCAGGCTGAATTCCTGGCCGGAAAGGTGGCCAATCTGAGAATCTTTTCAGATGAAAACGATAAGATGAACCTCTCGCTTTTGGACGTGGGAGGTCAGGCTCTGGTTGTCTCCAATTTCACTCTTTACGGGGACTGCAGCCATGGGAGAAGGCCATCCTATCAGAGTGCCGGAGCACCGTCCATGGCACAGCCGCTGTACGAGGAGTTTGTGGATTGGCTGCGTAAAAATAAGGTACAGAATGTGTTTACCGGAGAATTTGGCGCGGATATGCTGGTAGAGCTTCAGAATGACGGCCCGGTGACCCTCATTTTAGATACCGACCAAATGTAACAATGAGCCGATAACAGAAAGGAAGGTCAGTGCAATGAAAATCTACCGCCGTATTTTAGGGGAATTTCAGACGAACTGTTATATTGTGGCCTCTGAGAAGGGAAATGCTGTTGTAATTGACGCCGGGGATGAACCCCAGCGCATTGAAGAGGTGCTCAGAGAGCAGAACCTGACCCTGAAGCTGCTGCTTTTGACCCATGGCCATTTTGACCACATTCTGGCTGTCAAAGCGCTCCAGAAAAAATATCAGGTGCCGGTGGCTGTCTGCAAAGAGGATGCCTTCATGCTCGAAGAGCCGAAAAGCGTTTACACCGGCTACTATATGCCTGTTGTGGATGCGCTGTGCATCGACGCAGATAAAAAATTCCAGGACGGCGATGTGCTCACTGTGGATGAACTGCAATTTCGAGTGATTGCAACGCCGGGCCATACGCCGGGCTCCTGCGTGTTTGCCTGTGAAGATATACTCTTTACAGGGGATACGCTCTTTCAGGGCTCGATTGGCCGCACGGATCTGTATGGCGGCGATCATGTTCTGCTGATACGCTCCCTGCAAAAGCTCAAAGAGCTGCCGGGGGAATACCGGATTCTCTCCGGCCACGGGGAGCAGACCACACTATCCAGGGAGAAGCTGGAAAACCCATTTATGCTGAGTGAGGAAAGCTATGACGCTGTTTATTGATGGACACACTTACCACTATGAGATGGAATGCCTGTGCCGGATGTTCTTCTTTTACCAGAAGATAGAGGTAGTACACGCGCAGGCTCCCAGCGGCGAGAACTATGTCTATACCGGGGCAGCCCGCACAGAAGAAACAACGAGGCTGAGCGTGCAGGTCCGTCTGGATGAGAGGGTGCATGACGAGCAGGCCCAGGTTCAAAATGCCAGGGAAGATTATGACAGCTTCTGTGAGAAGGAACTGGCGCGCATGGTGTACCGGATACTCTCAAAGCTGACGGGCACCCATCTTGGCTGGGGGATTCTTACGGGGATCCGCCCTGTACGCCTGGTGCACAGCTTTTGGGAGCAGGGCAAGGATGACAGGGAAATTCAGCAGATTTTTCAGCGGGATTATTATGCCAGCCCGCAGAAAACCCAGCTGGCAATCACTACCGCTTACCAGGAAAAGCAGATTATTTCCCGTTCGGGAAGAGACTCCTTCAGCCTGTATGTGTCGATTCCTTTTTGTCCCAGCCGGTGCCGGTACTGCTCGTTTGTCTCCCATTCTGTAGAAAAGACCAAAAAGCTCATGGAACCCTATGTGGATCACTTATGCCGGGAGCTCAGGCTGGTGGCGGATCAGGTAAAACAGCTGGGGCTGCGCCTGGAAACCGTCTATTTCGGCGGCGGGACTCCCACCACGCTGACAGCCCAACAGCTCGAGAGGCTTTTTGATACCATCAAAGAACAGTTTGACTTGAGCCATCTTCAGGAGTATACCGTGGAGGCCGGGCGCCCCGACACTATCACCCCCGAAAAGCTGCAGGCTATCAAAGCCGCGGGCATTACCCGCATCAGCATCAATCCCCAGACGCTCAGCGACAGCGTTTTGCAGGAAATTGGCCGAAGGCATACCACACAGCAGACTTTGGAGGCATTTGCCCTCGCTCGGAAAATGGGATTTGACAACATCAATATGGACTTAATCGCCGGGCTGCCCGGGGATACCTATGAGAGCTTTGTGCAGACGATAGAGGGTGTTCTGAAGCTGGATCCGGAAAATGTCACATTACATACCCTGTCCGTCAAGCGTGCGGCGGATCTGGCCCGCCAGCCAGATTGGGTATACCGCCAGCAGCATGAAACAGTAGCCGCTATGCTGGAATATGCCTACCAAAGGTTTGAAGAGCAGGGCCTGCGGCCATACTATCTGTACCGGCAGAAAAACACCATGGGCAACATGGAGAATGTGGGATTTTGCAAGCCGGGAAAGGAAGGGCTGTACAATGTCTATATCATGGATGAAACCCACTCCATTCTGGCAGTGGGCGCCGGCGGTGTGACAAAGCTGCGTCAGCCCGGCGGAACCTATCTGCAGCGCATATTCAACTTCAAATACCCATATGAATATTTGAGCCGTTTTGACGATATACTGACTAGAAAAGGGCAGGTGCCGGAATTTTATGAGAGATACAAAGATGATTCGGACCGTCCCGGTGGAGGAGATCAATGAGAGGGTCTACCTGGACCCCCGGGATTTTGTGTATGAATGCGAAAAAGAGTACTCTGATCAGCTTGAGCAGACTGTGACTGATATTTTGGAAAGCGGTAAACGGGTGGTGTTTTTAGCCGGGCCCTCTGCCAGCGGCAAAACCACTACCGCCAATTTTTTGGCGAACCGCCTGGAACGCCGGGGGATCCACGCCACGGTTGTGTCCATGGACAATTTTTATTTGGGCAGGGGAAACGTTCCGCTTCTGGAGGACGGAACGGAGGACTATGAAAGCGTCTACGCCTTAGACGTGGGACGTATCAATGCCTGTATGGATCAGCTATATGAGTACGGCTGTACCAATTTCCCCATCTTTGATTTTGCGATTGACAGTCCCTCCGACGAAACGCAGACCATTCGAATCGGCGCTGAAAGTATTTTGATTGTGGAGGGAATCCATGCTCTGAACCCGCTGTTTTCCCAAAACCAGTTCGGACAGTCGATGGCAAAGCTGTATGTCAGCGTCAACACTCAGTTTACCTACCGGGACAGGATAGTCTATTCTCCCAGAACGATCCGCTATGTGCGCAGATTGGTGAGGGACTATCATTTCAGAGGACAGCCGCTGGAGAGAACCACGGAAATGTGGGGGAATGTCTGCAAAGGCGAAGAACTTTACATCAGGCCGTTTAAGGATCAGGCGGATTGGTGGATTGATTCTACGCTGAATTATGAGGGCTGTGTATTCCATCACTTTCTGTATACCATCCTCAATGAGAATAAATACCGAATTGGACCTGAACTCAGAGAACTCAATGAGCTGTATGAGATCTTCGATTATTTTGATGATATCGACAAGGAGGAGATTCCGGCGGAATCTCTGCTGCACGAATTCATAAAATAGGAACGAGAGATTCTCAGGAGACGGAGTATAACCTGGTGCTTGAATTCTTGGAAAGAATCGCCTATAATCAGACAAAACCCTTTCCGCGAAGGCGGCATTGGGCAGCGCTTTCACAATGGACGGCGCCGGAGTGGGAAACTTGGACTCGGCGCCGGGGACGGTCCTGCGTTTGAAGAAAGACTTTTAAACGTCATTTTGTGCCATTTCGAATTCTGAGAATTCGAATGAGATCGCGCACGCGGAGCGGGCACAATTCCGGAAAGGAAGGAAGATTGGGATGGAAGTTATCGGTGAACTGGTCAATAAGGCGAAAACCGTGACAGATTTTGTAGGCAAAAAGGCAGGGGAAGTTCTCGACGTTTCCAGGCTGAAACTGGGCAGCGCGCAGCTGCAGGCGGGGATCCGCAGAAATTTTGAGCATTTAGGAGAGCTTGTCTATCATGCCCATGTGAGCGGCAGGGATGTGCAGCCGGTCATTTCACAGTGTATTGCCGACATTCAAAAGCAAATCGAGGAGCTGGAGGCTTTGGAAGAAAAACTCCGGTCCTGTCAGCATCGGAAAATTTGCCCACAGTGCGGCGCACCGGTAAAACCGGATCAGAATTACTGTGCCAAATGCGGAAAGCAGCAGGAAAGTGCAGCAGGGGCTCAGCTAAAAGCAGAAAAGCCGGCGGACAGCTGTGATTCACAGCTCCAGGAAGAAGAGGAGATGGCCGTTTTTAATCAGCCCCTTGACACCTTCTTGGACCGCTGATTCCTTGACGGCGGACGGTTTATTGACGCCGTATAAGAACTGCAAAAAATGACAAGAATGGATGTGGACGACTTTGGCACAACGAACAAAGCAGAACTTCCTGCACGGGGCCTTAATTTTGGTTGTTGGAACGATTATTGTGAAGATAATCGGAGCGGTGTATAAAATTCCGATCACGAACCTGCTGGGCGGAACGGGATTCGGATATTTTAACACGGCATATAACCTGTTCAACCCGATTTATGCCCTGGCTGTGGCGGGGCTTCCTGTTGCGGTTGCGCGGATGGTCTCAGAGAATATGGCGAAAAAGCGCTATCGGGACATTCGGCGCATTATGGGAATTTCATCCTCGCTGTTTTTTGTCACCGGTTCCATCGGCCTGATTATCATGTTGCTGGGTTCCAATCTGTTTGTAAAAATGGTGGGAAACCAGGAGGCGCTGATTTCTGTCCTGGTTATGGCGCCGTCGGTGTTTTTCTGCTGCATTATGTCGGCCTACCGCGGATATTATGAGGGTATGCGCAATATGTACCCTACCGCAATTTCCCAAATCATTGAAGCCATTGCCAAGCTGGTGTTCGGCGTGGCGCTGGCCTATTTGATGATCCATATCGGCCTGAACCAATATGAAACCACCAAAATGGTGTTCGGCAAGGCGGTGTCGTCCCTGGAAGAGGCCAAACAGGCCGTGCTGCCCTATGCCTCTGCCGGAGCTATCGGAGGCGTGACCCTCAGTACCTTTGTGGGCGCGTTATATCTGTGGATTCGCCATCGAATCCGCGGAGATGGCATCAGTAAGGAGGAAATGCGGGCGTCACCGGCACCGCGTTCCTCCAAGGCACTCACCCGGCAGTTGATCCGCATTGCGATTCCTGTTTGTCTTGGGGCGCTGGTACTCAATCTGACCTCCTTAATTGACCTCACCACCCTGATGAACCGTATGCAGACTGCAATGGGCCGCAACTCGGCGGAATTTCTGAAAATGTATCAGGGACTCATTCCCGCCGGAATGGAGCAGTCCCGGATTCCCAATTACCTGTACGGTTCCTATAACGCAGCGCTGACCATTTTTAACCTGGTTCCGGCTATCACCACCACTTTTGGTGTCAGTGCCCTGCCCAATGTGGCTTCGGCGTGGGCTGTGCGAAATCTTCAGGCTACCAAGCGCAATGTGGAAAGCGTATTGAGAGTTACCTCTCTGATAGCGGTGCCGGCGGGGCTGGCGTTGTTTGCGCTCAGCGGCCCGATTCTCAATCTTTTATTCCCCTCCAGGCCCCAGGAGGCCGCAATTGCTGCGCCCATGCTGCAGGTTTTGGGCATCGCCGTCATCTTTGTCTCCATGGCAACTCCCATCAACAGCATTCTGCAGGCGATTGGCCAGGAAAAGCTGCCGGTACGCTTCATGCTGGTGGGCGGAAGCCTGAAGCTGATTATCAATTTTATTTTTGTGGCAATTCCCAGTATCAATATCCACAGTGCCCCTTATGGAACGGTGGTCTGTTATGCTTTCATTGTGGTGGCGGCGCTCATAGCGCTGAGTAAATCCACCGGAATCCGTATCAACTTTCTCAGTGTGTTTATAAAGCCCCTGGTGGCGGGCGGCCTGTGTGCAGCCTCTGCCTGGGTTTCCCATTCGCTGCTGGGGAAAGTAATTGGCTCCCCCAGTATCGTTACGGTTCTGGCTATCCTGATCGGCGTGTGTGTATACGCGCTTGCTATCCTTTTAATCCGCGGAATTGCCCGGGACGACGTGGTAATGCTGCCTAAGGGGGAAAAAATTGCAAAAATACTTGAAAAAAGAGGTTTAATAGGGTAATATAGTTACTGTTGTCCAAAGAAGTTGTCAAATCATGTGATTTGGGATGAAATGCAGAGGAAGGGGATTCCGATGGCGATTGATTTTCAGAAAAAGGACCAATATACCATGGAGGATCTTCTCGCTATCATGAATATTCTTCGTTCTCCTGAGGGCTGCCCCTGGGATAGGGAACAGACCCATGAGAGCATCCGCAAAAACTTTTTGGAAGAAACTTATGAGGCGGTAGAGGCCATTGACTCCAGGGATCCTGTGCTCCTGCGCGAGGAATTGGGGGATGTCCTTCTTCAGGTGGTATTCCATGCGCGTATGGAGGAGGAACAGGGCGGCTTTACCTTTGACGATGTCTGCGATGGTGTCTGCAAAAAGCTGGTACTTCGGCATCCCCATATTTTCGGCGATGTTGAGGCCAGTACCTCTCAGGAGGTTCTAAAGAACTGGGATGCCATAAAAAAAGAGGAGAAGAAGCAGGAAACGTTTACCGATTCTCTCAACAGTGTTCCCAGAGTGCTCCCCGCATTGATGCGCAGTTCTAAGATACAGCACCGGGCGGCACGGGCAGGGTTTGATTTTGCTGACGCCTGTCAGGCTTTGGAATGTGTTCCCAGGGAAACTCAGGAGCTCCAAGAGGCGATGCAGGGCAAAAATGAGCAGGAGATTGAAGAGGAACTGGGTGATCTGCTCTTTTCAGTTGTGAATGTAGCCCGTTTGAGCGGTCTTGACGCCGAGGAGTGCCTTACAAGAGCCAGTGATAAGTTTATCCGTCGTTTTTCCAAGGTGGAGGAATTGGCAAAGGAGAAAGATCTTCCAATGCCTGGAACTTCCATGGAGGAATTGGATCAGCTTTGGCAGGAAGTTAAAGTGAATGACAGATGATTTTAGTCTGTTAATAGAATATAATTTTTACATGGAGGACGAAATAAAATGACAAAGATTGAATTGGTTGCTGCAGTAGCTCAGAAGGCTGAACTGTCCAAGAAGGACAGCGAGAAGGCTGTTAATGCCGTTGTTGAGGCTATCACAGAGGCTCTTGCCCAGGGAGATAAGGTTCAGCTGGTTGGCTTTGGTACTTTTGAGGTAAAGTCCCGTGCTGAGAGAAAGGGAATCAATCCCAGAACGAAAGAGGAGATCACTATCCCTGCTTCCAAGCTGCCGGCATTTAAGGCTGGTAAGGCTCTGAAGGATTCTGTCGCAAAATAAGCTGTCTGCGGTTTTATCGTGTTGAGAGAGGCTTTTGGGAATAGGCGGGAATCAGCGGTTATGCGGATTTGCCTGAACCTGGGAGTCTCTTTTAATTTTGTAATTTGGATGTTTGGGGAGGAAATTTTGTGAGACTGGACAAGTATTTGAAAGTAACCCGCTTAATCAAACGCAGAACTATCGCCAATGAGGCCTGCGATGCCGGGCGGATTGCCGTAAACGGAAAGCCCGCCAGAGCTTCCTACGATGTGAAGGAAAATGATGTCATTGAAATTAATATGGGAACTAAGCCTCTGAAAGTGCGGGTACTCAAAGTGAGCGAATATGCCACTAAGGAGGACGCCTCCAGCAATTATGAGGTCCTTTAGTCCTTCGAAAGTGTTCACTGCGTAGAATAGTTCCGGCAGATATAAATTCGTCAGAGCTTTGCTGCAGATTGAAAAAGGGAACTGGCATTGGTATGCCGGTTCCCTTTTCCGGTTTTCAGTGCCTTTGAGGCAATAAGCCGTATTATCTGATTTCGAAAACAGGATTCACGGTTAAAACGGCAGAAACCGCCTTGTGACGTTTACGGTGTTTGAATTTATGCAGTGGATTTCCGGAAAGCCCAAAGGAGAGATAGCGGGTATCCGCCTAAATTGGGCCAATATAAGCCGCCTGTTCCGCTGGCAGCGCTGACTGAAAGTTACTTTCATTTGTTTGTTCTATATTTAAGATTTAAGCTTGTATTCCCTTGTTCCGTGTGAAAAATTGGGAAGCTGCGTTTTTGTGGACCTCCCGGCACTCAGAGTACCCGCTGCCGGCAGGGGAGAATAGACTTTTGAAAGGTGCTGGCCTTTTGGCAAACACGCTACCGCTTATCCTAAAACTGAGGCAGAAAAGCTTCAGAGAACTGCACATTCGGACAAGAAACATTCAACGGCAAATAAAACAGTGAAAAACTCCGCGGTTTTGTATTGCTATCCTCAGGAATATCCGCTATAATCAAGGCAACGGAAAGGCCCTTTGAACCTCCTGCTATAAAGGCGGTTCCCTGGGCCTTTTAAAACGGGATCATTTCATGAGGGGTACTATCCCGAAAGCTTATCAGAAAGTGGGGAAAAGAATGAATTTACCGAACTATTACGAGAATTTGGACATCCTGCATATTCATACTCAGCCTAACCGTTCGTATTATATTCCCTGTTTGAACCGGGAAGAATTGGAATTGGACCGCACAGCTTCCGGCAGATTTGCACTGCTCAGCGGGGATTGGAAGTTCCGCTACAGCCAGCGAGGCCTTCGGGATTTAGAGGAGGGCTTCTATCTGCAGAATCCTCAGGAGTTTTCTGCGCGGACGATTCCGGTGCCGTCCAACTGGCAGTTCCATGGCTATGATCAGCAGCAGTACACCAATGTGGAATATCCCTTTCCCTTTGATCCGCCCTATGTCCCGCGGGATAATCCCTGCGGCGTATATGCGCGGGAATTTGTGTTGCCTGAGGGCTGGGACAACCAAAAAATTTATCTGAACTTCGAGGGCGTGGATTCCTGCTTTTATGTGTGGGTCAACGGCGGCTTTGTGGGTTATTCCCAGGTGTCCCATTCCACCAGTGAATTCGATGTTACACAGGCAGTCAGGACGGGCGTCAATTCTATCTATGTGCTGGTGCTCAAATGGTGCGACGGCAGCTATTTGGAGGATCAGGACAAGTTCAGAATGTCCGGGATTTTCCGGGATGTCTATCTGCTGGCACGGGAGCAGGAGCACCTGCGGGATTACTTTGTACATACAACTCTCACTCAGGAGGGTGCCCGTGTGGAGATAGAGCCTTTCTTCTCCGGAGAGCCCTTTAATGTGGAATACCAGCTGTTCGATCCCAGCGGCCGGGAGATTGCCAGTGTTTCCGGCAAGGAGACGGTGTCCTTTGCGGTTGAGAATCCCCAGCTCTGGAATGCGGAGTATCCCGCTCTGTATACTTTGGTCCTCCATGCCAACGGCGAGTGGATCCGTGAGAGGGTGGGAATCCGGGAAATCAGTGTCAAGGACGGCGTTTTGCTGCTTAACGGGAGCCCTATCAAGTTCCGTGGGGTCAACCGGCATGACAGCAGCCCCTATACGGGGTATGCCGTTACTCTTCAGGATATGAAACGGGATTTGCAGCTGATGAAGGAGCACAACATCAATGCGGTGCGTACCTCTCACTATCCCAATTCGCCCCTGTTCTGCCAGCTGTGCGATGAATATGGGTTCTATGTTATCGATGAGTCCGACATCGAGGCCCACGGTGTGGTAAACCGTCACGGCGGCTATAACAATACCTATTATGGGAATATCGCCGGGGATTTGCGCTTTGCGCCTGCCATTCTGGATCGGATTCAGCGCAATGTAGTCCGGGATAAAAACCGCCCCTGTGTTCTTTTGTGGTCTATGGGCAATGAGTCCGGCTACGGGGAATGCTTTGTCAGAGCCGGACGCTGGGTGAAGGAGTACGATCCCTCCCGGCTTCTGCACTATGAATCCATGTTTATTGACGAGGGTACACACCCGGATATTACGGTGACGGATGTGCTCAGCGAAATGTATTCCTCCCCGCAGTTTATTGAGGAGAAGATTTTTAGCGGTGAAGAGGTTTGGACCAATAACCGGTTCCATTGCCTAAAGGATGAAAAGCGGCCCTATCTGCTGTGCGAATACTGCCATGCCATGGGCAATGGCCCCGGGGATCTGGAGGATTATTTCCAGGTTATCCACCGGCATGACCGGTTTGCCGGCGCTTTTGTATGGGAATGGTGCGATCACGCCATCTATGCCGGTACAGATGCCAATGGCAGGGAGAAATTCCTCTATGGCGGCGATCATGGAGAAGATCCCCATTGCGGGAACTTCTGCGTGGACGGCTTGGTGTATCCCAACCGTACGGTGCATACCGGTCTTATTGGATTTAAAAATGTAAACCGGCCTGCGAGAGCGCAGGCGGTGGATCTGCATAAGGGCCTGCTCACCCTGTGGAACATTTTGGACTTTTCTGATTTGGCCCAGGAAATCCGCCTGAAGTGGGAGGTCATGGCAGACGGGACGTGTCTGGAATCCGGAGAGCTGGAGCTGCCGCATATCGGTCCGCACCAGAAAAAGGAGATTTGCATTCCCTATACGCTTCCCAAAGCACCGGCCAGTGCCTTTTTGACGCTGACCTATCTGCAGAAGGAGGAGAAGGCCTGTACACCGGCTGGCTTTGAACTGGGCTTTGATCAGCTGCGCCTGCCGGTGGAGCGCGCGAGGATTCTCCCCAGTCTGGATGCGGGAAAACTCAGCGTCAATGAGGATGAGGACAGCATTCTGGTTGCAGGAGAAACGTTCTCCTATCGGTTTGACCGGAATACCGGCGTATTTTCCAGTATGCTGGTGAAGGGTCAGGAGCTTTTAGAGAGCCCGATGCAATATAATATCTGGCGGGCTCCGACGGATAACGACGGTACTGTTGCGGAAGCCTGGCGTGCCGCCCGCTATGACAGGACATTCAGCCGGTGTTATAGCTCTCAGGTTCATCAGGAGGATACCGGCGCCGTGACCATTCTGGCAAAGTCTGCGGTTCTGGCAAAGGTGGTGGGGCCCATTGTACAGATGGAAACCTCCTTCTCCGTTTTCCCGGATGGGATGGTAAAGCTGAACATCCAGGCCCAGCGGGATGGGCTGATGCCATTTTTACCCCGTTTTGGCGTACGGCTGTTCCTGCCGCAGTCCTTTGACGGCGTGACTTATTTCGGCCAGGGCCCGTTTGAGGCCTATTGGGATAAGAATTTTGCCAGCAAAATGGGCGAATACTCTGCCAGCGTCCAGCAAATGCACGAGGACTATATCTTCCCGCAGGAGAACTCCAGCCATCTGGGTACGGAACGGCTGCATATTACCAGCAGTACACACAGTCTGAACGTCCTCTCGGAGGATTCCTTCAGCTTCAATGTGAGCCCCTATACCCAGGAACAGCTCACGGACACTCCTCACAATTTTGAACTGACGCCTTGTGGGAATACAGTTGTCTGCATCGACTACAAAATGAGCGGCGTGGGCTCCAATTCCTGCGGCCCGCAGCTGTTGGAGCAGTACCAGCTGCGTGAGGAAGCGTTTACCTTTACGTGTTTCATTTGGCCGAAATAAAGCTTTCCGTATGACCGGCACAGTCGCAATCATACATTCAAAACTAAACAGAGCTGCGGGATTGTACCGTCCACGCCGGGCGGTGACGGGCCTGGACGGTATATATCGCCGATTTAAAGAAAGGATTGGTTTGTGAAAATGAGCAATCAAGCTCTCACTCCAAGATTCCCCAAGATGCTTCACGGCGGGGATTATAACCCGGACCAGTGGCTGGACTGCCCGGAGATTTTAGAAGAAGATATCCGGCTGATGAAAAAGGCCCACTGCAACTGTATGTCCCTGGCAATTTTCGCCTGGGCAACACTGGAGCCCGAAGAGGGCGTTTATCGGTTTGAGTGGCTGGATTCCATTATCAACCGGCTGTATGAAAACGGAATTTACACCATTTTGGCAACACCCAGCGGCGCCAGGCCGCAGTGGATGGCACAGAAGTATCCCGAGGTGCTGCGGGTAACTCAGGACAGGCACCGCAATCTGTTTGGACAGCGGCACAACCACTGCCTGACTTCGCCTGTGTATCGGGAAAAGGTACGCCAGATCAACACCAAGCTGGCTGAGAGATATGCCGGGAATCCGGCGGTGATCCTCTGGCACATTTCCAACGAGTACAGCGGAGAGTGCCATTGTGAGCTGTGCCAGGCGGCCTTTCGGGAGTATTTGAAGGAAAAATACAAGACGCTGGACGCTCTGAACCATGCCTGGTGGACCCATTTCTGGAGCCACACCTATACGGATTGGTCGCAGATTCAGTCTCCCTCCGCCAGGGGAGAGACTTTGGTGCATGGGTTAAACCTGGATTGGAAGCGCTTTACCACCCTGCAGACTGCGGATTTCATTCACAATGAGGTACAGGCAGTTAAGAGTGTCAATCCTGAGATTCCCACCACTATCAACATGATGATGTACTTTGACGGGCTGGATTATCACGTCATTAAAAATGAGGTGGATGTCATCTCCTGGGACGCCTATCCTCTGTGGCATTCGCCTGGAGATGAAACCCTGGTGGCGGCAGAATTTGCCATGTATCATGATTTGATGCGTTCTCTTAAACATAAGCCCTTCCTGCTTATGGAGAGCTGCCCCAGCGCAACCAACTGGCAGCCTGTCAGCAAATTAAAGCGCCCGGGGATGCATCTGCTCTCCTCTCTGCAGGCGGTGGCGCACGGTTCCGATTCTGTCCAGTATTTCCAGTGGCGTAAGGGGAGGGGCTCCTCTGAAAAGTTCCATGGTTCCGTTTTGGACCACTACGGAAAGAGCGACACCCGGGTATTCCGGGACGTCACCCAAGTGGGGAAAGCTTTGGAAAAACTCCAGTGCCTGTATGACAGCAATGTCCAGGCACAGGCAGCGGTTATTTTTGATGTGGAAAATGCCTGGGCGGTTGCGGATTCCCAGGGGCCTCGCAACTGTGGTATTAAATACCGTGAAACCGTCTTAGATCACTACCGCGCTTTGTGGGAACAGGGAGTGTCCACGGATGTCATTGACATGACCTGCGATTTGACGCCTTACCGCTTGGTGATTGCGCCGATGACCTATCTGTTGAGGGACGGATTTGCCAAGAGAGTCCGCGAGTTTGTAGAGAACGGCGGAACCTTTGTAAGCACTTACTGGAGCGGAATCGTCAATTCCACAGATCTCTGTTATCTGGGCGGTATGCCTGGAGATGGGCTGATGGAGGTCCTGGGATTGCGCAGCGAGGAAATCGATTCCCTGTATGATGGGGAGCATAACACCATCCAGGCGGCAGCCGGCATGGCGGAAAACGGTTTGGCACAGAGCTATCAGGCTAGCGAGTTGTGCGATCTAATCCATTGCAGCACTGCTCAGCCGCTGTACACCTATGGAGAGGACTTCTATGCGGGACGCCCCGCCGTGACGGTCAATTCCTTTGGCGCGGGAAAAGCCTATTATATTGCCTCCCGAAATGAGCACGCCTTCCAGCGTGATTTCTTTGAACAGCTGGTGAAGGAAGCTGGAATAGTCCCGAATTTGCCGGCGCCGCTGCCCCATGGGGTTACAGTCGGACGGCGGATTGGGGACAGGGAATATCTGTTTATACAGAACTTTGTAGGCGAGCCCCGTACCCTGACGCTGCCCGGAACCTATGAGGAGCTTCTAAGCGGGGATATCCTGAGCGGCGAAGTAACGCTGACTCCCTACGATATCCGGGTTTTAGTGAAACAATAAAATAGGATTATCTTAAAAACACGGCCCTGCGGGATGAAGCCAACCATTCCGCAAGGGCCGTGTTTTTTAGTAATACACCATCTGGCCCAATCCCAATGCAGCAGCCCAACAGCAATAATCCTGAAATTAGCGGTGAACTCACGGTTTTCCAGACTGTAAAGGGGCCTAGTACCGGTATGGATTTTAAAAGGGAATCGAAACTTTTCCCATGTCGTGAGCGTGATGCACAACCTGTAAACAAGCTCTCTTGTATCGCAGGGGAAAGTTCTTTGCTGCCTGCCAGTAGAATTCGTGAGTTTGGAAAGTGCAGGCAATAAACAAAAAACTTCCTGCACCAATCGTACAGGAAGTTTACATGGTACCCAAAGCCGGCAAATCCATTCGTGATATTGAGAGGGGAAAAGAGCTTTGGCCAAATTGATAGGGGAAAGCAAAGGGGGATTTAACTCGATTATTTCTTGAGGATTCTGGATAAATAACCAAGATCCAAGAGATTGACTGTCTCAAATCTGCCCTTATAGAATACGCCCCAGTTATTGAACACACAGGGCAATTCCTTGGCCTTTTGCAGAGTATCCACCAAATGAAAGGAAGCTGGGATATTATTTTCCGTACAGTACTGCTTGACAGCCTCCACCTTCTGATAGATATAAGGACATTGCATATCATAATATATCGTCAATTCCTGAGTTGGGATCCTTTCGTCCTTGGCATTGGGCGCCAGTCGTGGAACGGTGCCGTCAAAGGAGAGAGCGAGCAGCTCATACCCGGATTCGGTTGTATCCACAGTCTGAAAGCCAAATTTCTTGGCGAAGGATTGATCAGACAGCCAGGATTTTTGTTTTTTTGCCCCCAGCATACAGATCCCGGATTTACCGTGTTCCCTGGCGTCGGCAATACAGTATTCCATGAGCTGCCGTCCATATCCATTTCCTTTATAGCCGCTTTCAACCCAAAGGCAATAGATATAGTAATAGTTCTCCCCGATAACAGGAACCCAGGCGGTTTCCAGAGGGGCATATTCGATAAAAACCGTGGCCTTTGCCTTGAGTTTTCGAAAGACATGGCCCTCTTTCAGCCGTTCTGAAAGCCACAAGCGTTTTGCCTGGACTCCCGGATGAGGCTTTTTGCTGCGGATAATGCAGCACAGATGTTCGTCAGTCAGGTTTTGCTCCGTCAGATTTATAAATTCGGGATTCATCATTAACCCTCATTTCTGTTTTTCATCTCTCAAAGAGGGATGCTTTGACTATGGTAGACAAACGTGCAGGTTTCATTGCGGTTTTTGGGAAAGGACGGCATCTCTTGGAACTTATATCCTTCAGGATAGTTTAAAAATTCCAGATAAAACCAAACACAGAGTAAGCCACATTCTTTTATGAGAAGAAAGAACAAGTGTTTTGTTTATCATAGCACATTGCCGGAAACTTCTCAAGGGAACCGCAGGGAGCGTCTATATATTTTTAATAATTTTTTTCCCATCGAACCGGCATCTATTTGAGGTTGGAAAACAACTTGTCTTTTCTAAAATGAAGAGAAGCAGGATAAGCACTGGCCTTATCGGCCCAGGTGTGGTATAATAATAAAATGTCTTAATTGAGAAACGTCTTGGTTTAGACATGGATTACAGAGGGCTCCCCGGTTATTCGGGTTTAGCCTATAAATGAATGATAGAGTCGAGGTTAATGAATGAGTCAAACTACTTTTGAATCCCTTGAGCTTTCCCAGCAGGTTCTGCAGGCCATCCGTACCTGCGGATTTGAATCTCCCACAGAAATCCAGGCGAAAAGCATCCCGCTGATTATGAATGGGCAGGATGTGGTTGGCCGCTCCAACACAGGTACCGGAAAAACAGCTGCTTTTGCAATTCCGGCAATTGAACAGTTGGATCCCGCCTTAAAGCAGGTCCAGGTTTTAGTTCTGTCCCCCACTCGGGAACTGGCGCTCCAGTCCAAGGAGGAGTTCGATCGGTTTTCCAAGTTTGTAAAGGGGATCACATCGGTGTGTATCTATGGCGGTGCGCCGATTGATCGTCAGATTACCGCATTAAAGCGGGGAGCGCAGGTGGTAATCGGTACGCCGGGGAGACTGATGGATCATCTCCGCAGGCGAACCCTTTCCCTGGAGCAGGTGCGTCTGGTGGTCCTGGATGAGGCGGATGAGATGCTGGATATGGGATTCCGGGAGGATATCGAGACGATTCTCTCCCAGACACCCGCACAGCGGCAGACCGTGTTGTTTTCCGCTACGATGCCGCCGGAGATTCGCCGGATTACCCGGCAGTACCAGAACAATCCGGAATTTGTTGAAATTCAGTCCAAGTACAAGACTGTGGATTCTATTGAACAGTACTACTACAATGTGCCGGTAGGGCGTAAGGCGGATGCGCTGCATCTTTTGCTCTACTATTATATGCCCGCGTGCAGTATCATTTTCTGCAACACCAAAGCTATGGTGGAGGTGCTGGCGGAGGATTTGAGCCGGCATGGTTTTTCCGCCGTAGGGCTTCATGGGGATTTAAAACAGGCTCAGCGCAACCAGGTTATGGGAAGCTTTAAAGCGAAGCATTCCAAAATTCTGGTTGCAACTGATGTGGCGGCCCGGGGAATTGATGTTGAGAATGTGGATTGCGTGATCAATTTCGATATTCCTCAGAACACAGAATATTATATCCACCGGATTGGGCGTACCGGACGTGCTGGTAAGGAGGGTACCTCCTTTACGCTTCTGAGCGGGCGCGAGCAGGAGCGGCTTTTGGTGGAAATTATGCACAGTACCGGCGCACATATTATGCCGGGATTGGTGCCGACCCCGGACCAGATTACTCAAAAGAGGATGCAGCGTTTGATGGGGGCCATACAGGAAGAGCTGGAGCAAACGGACTCTGTACTTCCGGAGTATGCGCAGCTGGTGGAACAGTTCGCACAGGAAGGCAGGGACTTATCCCAGCTGTGTGCGGTTCTCCTTCAGAGAATTGCCAAGGAACGCCGTATCACGATTTCTCCGGTTGCCACACGAAAACTATGGGTGGAGCAGACGAAGAAGCCAAACCAGCAGAATTCCCGCGGCGGTGCGGCAAGTGCTTGGGTGAGACTTTCCATCGGGCGCAGGCAGAAGGCGGCTCCCAACTATATCTTAGGCTCTATCCGGCAGCATACTGGGCTTGATGCCAATGAGGTTGGAAAAATTGAGGTTTCTGACCAGAGCACGCTGGTGGAGGTTCCCAAAGCCAAGCAGGCACAGGTTGTAAAGGAGCTCAACGGGCGGCGGATTCTGGGGAACCGGGTAGAGGTCTCCCTTTTTGAGAAAAAACCCAGCCGCTCTGGAGGACGTCCAGGCGCACCCAGGCGCGGCGGCAATGGATCCCGCAGGCCCAATACAACGTCCCGCTGACGTTGTGCCAACAGGAACTTAGGGTGCAAAGTTGATGGAATTGTGGAAAATTCAGATGATTGCCGTTTTGGTCATACTACTGCTTCTTCTCATTGGTGTATTGTGGATCCGCCGAAGGCTGAGAATCCGCAGGCAGGCCAAAGAGAAGAAGGCGCGTACGGATGCGGCGGGACTTCTTGGGGAGCAGATGCTCTTGGAAAAAGTGAAAAAGCTTCCGGGAAGAAAACGGATCCTGAGCAATGTATATATTCCCAGGGCGAACCAGACTACAACAGAAATCGATCTGATTCTGATTAGCCGCAAGGGTATATTTGTAGTGGAAAACAAGAATATGAGCGGGCATCTATCAGGGGATGACGACTCCAGAACCTGGTTTCACGCCTCCTATCAGAACTCCTTTTCCTTTTATAACCCTATCCTGCAGAATCGGGCTCATATCCACGCTTTGATGCGGGTTTTAAAACTGGAGGAGGACACGTTGTTCCATTCCTGGATAGTATTGAGCGATGGGTGCGGGATGCGGAATTTGAAGCTAAGGCAGGATACCTACCGGGTAATGAGGCTATCGAAAATCCGCCGGAATTACAGACGTGTCCATGGAAAGGTACTCCTGCGGGAGGATATTGAAGAAATTTATCAGAGGCTGCTGCCCTATACCAGGGCAAGCCGCCGGATTAAGAAGGAGCATATGCAATCTATCGCCAAACGGCATCCGGTGTGACAGCCTGCTGATAAAACCTGACACTGAATCTTGAGGAGCTGATTGACTGTGAAAAAAAGATCCTATCTGCGATCCTTTCTCTTCACTTTTGCCATTTCACTGGTGGCGATGTTTTTATCATCCTTTATGCTGGTGAACGGAATGTCCCTGTCGGAGAGCGGTTTTGTACAAGGCCTGCTCCAGCTGTTTTCCATTCTGATTTTCGGAGCGTTTTTATACTCCATCCTTTGGACGGAAGGGGAGCGGGATCGGAATATCGTAGATGTGGGCCGCATGA
Source organism: Marvinbryantia formatexigens (assembly GCA_021771035.1). Classification (GTDB taxonomy): domain Bacteria; phylum Bacillota; class Clostridia; order Oscillospirales; family Ruminococcaceae; genus CALXEM01. The sequence goes on from JAETPU010000001.1 coordinate 78,357, forward strand.
AGCGGGATTTATGGCGGGGAGCAAAAATCGGCGCGCTGGTAATGATTCCCTATATGCTTACCTCGGTTCTTCTGGTTTTGGCGAAAACAGGGATTTTTGACTATGGGGATTTTGTCTATCGTGTCCTGAATTCCCACCTGATTGTGATGGTTAATGCTGTAGTGCCATTTCGGGATACGGACTTTATCTCCACGACAGGCATGAATTTAGTTGCGCAGCTCGTCGGCGGCGTCCGGGATTCTCAGATCCAGTGGTGGCAGATTGTGGTTGTCACACTCTATCACCTCATAATCCCCATTATCTGCGGCGTATCCTATATTTTCGGTTTCCATAGAATTGACATTACGCATGGATTGGTATACCGGAACAAGAAAAAGTCTAAAAAGGATTAAAAGTTTCCATTTTCTGAATATCAAGGCATCATCTCATCATATTCTGCTATGAGGTGATTGCAGTGATAGTGTCCTTTCATTCAAAACGGACCCGGCTGTTTCTCATAGCTGGGGGACTGTTGGTTCTGATTGCAGTTGGTATTTTTCTGTTTCAAATTCCACAGGCAATTCGTACGATAGCTGCGGGCAGCGGTGTTTCGGAGCGAAAAGTCATCGTACTGGATCCTGGGCACGGGGGAATGGATGGCGGCGCTGTGGGGGTTGACGGAGTGATTGAGAAGGATATCAATCTTTCCATAGCGCTGAAGCTGCGTACTATGCTGCAGGCTAACGGATACCGGGTGATTATGACCAGAGAGGAAGATATTTCCACTGGAGACGATGATGCCGCTACAGTCCGGGAAAAAAAGAGAACCGATATTCTCAACCGAATGAAGCTGTTGGAACAAACGGAAAATGCCTATTTTATCAGTGTCCATCAAAATCAGTTTACACAGCCCCAGTACAGCGGTGCACAGATGTTCTATGGCCCCAATGATCCCAGCAGCGAGAAGCTGGCACAAATTTTACAGGCCAATTTTAAAGCCTGTATTCAGCCGGAGAACGAGCGGGAGATTAAAGAAGCAACCAATCAGGTATATCTCATCTATAATGCCAAGGTTCCTGCGGTCCTTGTAGAATGCGGATTCCTGTCTAATCCGCAGGAGGCTCAGAAGCTTCAGCAGGATGGCTATCAAAATCAGGTAGCGTACACGATTTTGCTCTCTCTGCTGCAATTTGATGCCGCCTGAATTTTGTGATGATCCATAGGATGAGCAATAAGGCCGGAGAATTTTTCTCCGGCCTTATTGTCTTGTTGCTGGTTTGGGGGCTTTCGCAGAATCTCAAAAGAAAGATTCTCACGCTTCCTGAAAATTTGGCGGCCAGGGCTGTTCCAACTCTGTTATGCCCGCCATTGCTGATACGGTTTTATGGTATACTTTAGAATGCGGTGGTTTTAGTTTTAAAAGAACATTTGACCGATTGCCTGTTTTTTGGTATGCTTAACCTGTATAAGATGTACCATGAAGACTCGGATGTGAAGAAACATCCTCTGCGGACAGCTGCTCCATCAAAATAGCGTAGCGAAGATAGTGCCGGGGGTACTGAGTGATTGTCTGCGGTAGCTTTATTTGAGCAATAAACAAAAGGGAAGGGAATGCGTCATGCCACCAAAATATAAAAATGTTTTCGTCTGTTCCAATTGCGGATTTGAAACCCCTAAATGGTATGGAAAATGTCCTGATTGCGGAGAATGGAATACCTTCGCCGAGGAAGTTAAGGAGCTGATACCGGTAGGTACTTCCGCTGCCAAGGCATCCAGGGCGCAGGGGGGATTCGGAATTTCTAATGGTCCCGCAGCGGATGTATTCTCACTGGATGAAATCAATATGGAGCGGGAACACCGATATTTAACCGGTCTGTCGGAACTGGACAGGGTCTTAGGCGGCGGAATTGTCCGGGGCTCCCTGATTCTTCTGGGAGGAGATCCCGGTATTGGAAAGTCCACTATTTTGCTGCAGATCTGTCAGTTCCTAGGGGATGAAAACTTAAAAATTCTCTATATCTCCGCTGAAGAGAGCCGGTATCAGGTTAAGCTGAGAGCCAAAAGGCTGGGGGTCAGTTCTCCTAATCTGCTGTTGGTATCTCATACCGATATTGATGTAATTATGAGAACCATCCAGGCTCAGCATCCGGATGTGGTGATTGTAGATTCCATCCAAACGGTTAGTACCTCGGCGCTCAATTCCTCCTGTGGGAGTGTCTCCCAGGTCCGGGAGTGTACAAATTTATTGGCGCGACTGGCCAAGAGCGAGGATATTTCTATTTTTGTGGTGGGCCATGTGAACAAGGACGGTGCCATTGCCGGCCCAAAGGTACTGGAACACATTGTGGATGCTGTCCTATATTTTGAAGGGGAGCGCAATCTGTCCTATCGGATCCTGAGGGCGGTTAAAAACCGCTATGGGTCCACGAATGAAATCGGTGTTTTTGAGATGAAGGACACTGGCCTGGAACAGGTGGAAAATCCATCCCTGATGCTGCTTGCCGGACGGCCCGAAAACGTATCTGGAACATCAGTGGCGTGTGTCATGGAGGGCAGCCGACCAATTTTAGCTGAAGTGCAGGCGCTGGCAACCAAAACCGGGTTCGGAACGCCCCGAAGGAATGCCACGGGGTATGATTATAACCGGATGTCTTTGATTTTGGCGGTTTTGGAAAAGAGAATGGGGTACTTTTTTGGGAATCTGGATGCCTATATCAACATAATCGGCGGACTTAAACTGGACGATCCATCTTCTGATCTGCCGGTCGCGCTGTCTCTGCTGTCCTGTCTGACAGATATCTGTATTCCAGAGGATGTCGTTTCCTTTGGCGAAATTGGATTGGCCGGGGAACTGCGGAGCGTTTCCCATATTACTCAAAGAATCCAGGAGGTCATCCGGCTTGGGTTTCATACCTGTATTTTGCCGGAGCAGTGTATTGAAGCGGTTCCGGCTTCAATTCAGAAACAGATATGCCTGGTAGGCGCTAAGACAATTGCGCAGGCATTTGGAGCGGTTCGAAAACAGGTGCCGGAACACCGAACAAATTCGGTGCAGAAATAATTTGCTGAATTATAATCAAGGATAAGCAAGGCCTGCGCCAAAGATGTTTACGGAATCTTTCTTTGATAATTCTTTTTACAGTAAGAAAAAACTCCGACCTGAAACTCAATATAGGAATGGGATTCGCCGCAGATAGATGTAGATAGGGAGGATTGACAGATGATAGAGTGTGACCACAACAATAATCGGCTTCACATAAAATCAGTTTGTTTCGCAAGAGGAACAACATAGACTAAGGGAAAAGAAGAAATACTCTATTTCGCTAAATAGAAATTTAACGAAATAGAGGGAAGCGGAAATCGCAGAAAGCCAGGTCCTTGGTCCATGCCAATTATACATAAGGCTCAAGGCGAAATTTGTATTCGCTGAATATTGCTGTGTCTTAGTTCGAATTTATTTTATGTTATGCTTTGTTTTCTTTCTATTTTATATTTATAAATGACTGATTTATATGTAAGGCTTTTGCATATCGCAGAAAGGATTGATTTCCGTTGGATTTACTTAAACTTCAGGATTGCCCGTCCTTTTTAAAGGATTTTCTCTTTTATATGGAATCCATTAAGGGCCGTTCCGCAAGAACTGTGGAAGCCTACTATATTGATCTGCGTTTGTTTTTAAGGTTTCTGCAGATGAAGTTTTCAGGCAGGCTTTCTGAACTGGATATGATTGAACAGGAATCCATTGCGCAGTTTGACCCTGAGCTTTTAAAAAAAGTAACCTTATCGGATGCCTATGAATTCCTTAATTATGTATTGTCTGGTCGAAGCAATAATTCTGCAACACGTGCCCGTAAGGTCTCCAGTATGCGGTCTTTTTTTAAGTATTTAACTACAAAGACAAACTATCTCACAGTTAATCCGGTTTTGGAACTGGAAGTGCCGTCTATACGCAAAAGTCTTCCCAGATACCTGTCCTTGGATGAAAGCAAAAAATTGTTAAATAATTCACAAATATCTTCGCAAACAACTCCGGAGCCCACAGAGATAACGGCAGATGCAGCACCGCAGGAATCAGTAATAAAAGCGAGTTCTTCACAGGATATCTTTATTCAAACCCGAGATTACTGTATTCTGACTTTGTTTCTCAACTGTGGAATGCGTCTTTCTGAACTCGTGGGCATCAATATCAGCGATTTAGGGATTCAGTGCGGCGAGGTCCATTCCAATGCGCTGCGAATCCTTGGAAAAGGAAATAAGGAACGGCAGATCTATTTGAATCTCGCCTGTCTGTCCTCCATTCAGGAGTATCTTCCCTACCGCGCTCAGGTAGCGGCCCAACGCAGAGTATCCGCTTTGTTTCTTTCCCGCCGGGGAACGCGTTTGACACCACGGCGCGTAGAACAGATTGTTACCGAGCATTTAAAACAGGCAGGCTTGGACGGAAAAGGGTATTCTGCCCACAAGTTGAGACATACGGCTGCTACCCTGCTCTATCAATATGGTAAGGTAGATATTCGTGCTTTGCAGGAAATTTTGGGACATTCCAATTTATCTACAACACAAATTTATACCCATGTTTCCGATGACCAGCTGCGGAGTGCGATGGAACGCTCTCCGCTGTCGGGCGAAATGACAAGTGAAAATCAGGAGACAGAGGAAGACAGTCACGGGAAATAAGGCAAAACCCCATAAAGCATAAGTGCTTATGATGACAAGAGTATAACTTTACAACTATTTGGCGATTTTTTGAAGAAATATAATAGGCCCTCCGGAATTCCGGAGGGCCTATGCTTTTGGGGTAGAATTAAAAACAGAAAAACTACTTTACTTCAATAAGTTCGTATTCCTTATGTCCAAGCCCCAACTTGACAGCGTGATCAATCCCCACTTCCCAGTTGGTTTCCGGGTGGGTGGAATGGAAGTGATCCCCCAGATTCTCCCGTTCTCCATCCAGGACACTTCCGTGGATAATGGGCTGGCTGTTACAGGCATCAACACAGGCCATGTCTAAGGCGACCGGATCAAAAGAGGCAAACATTCCCACATCTGGAACGATCGGTAAATCGTTTTCCCCATGGCAATCACAGTAAGGAGAAACATCCACAACCAGGCTGATATGAAAATTAGGCCTGTCTTTCAATACCGCATAAGTGTATTCCGCAATCTTTTTATTAAGAATGTCATTGGATTCGTCGTTGGCGGGAGTTACTGCGTCCCGGTTACAGGAGCCGATGCAGCGTCCGCAGCCTACGCATTTGCTGTGATCGATATGCGCCTTACGGTTATTGTCAAAGGAAATTGCATCATGGGCGCAATTTCTGCGGCACATTCCACAGCCGATGCACAACTCTTCATCAACGGTAGGTTTACCGCTGTTGTGCATTTCCATCTTTCCGGCACGGGAACCACAGCCCATACCAATATTTTTGAGAGTACCGCCGAAGCCGGTAAGCTCATGCCCCTTAAAGTGCGTGAGAGTGATAAAGATGTCCGCATCCATAATGGCACGGCCAATCTTTGCCTCTTTAACATATTCCCCATCGATGGGCACCAGAGTTTCATCTGTCCCCTTAAGACCGTCTCCAATCAGGATATGACATCCGGTTGAAAAGGGGCTGTAACCATTGGTATAGGCGGTTTCCAGATGATCCAACGCATTTTTTCTGCCGCCAACATACAGGGTATTACAGTCTGTTAAAAACGGTTTACCACCCATCTCCTTGATGACGTCGGCCACGACCTTGGAATAGTTGGGACGCAAAAAAGCCAGGTTTCCGGGTTCGCCAAAATGGATTTTTATTGCGGCGTACTTATCCTTAAAATCAATCGTTCCAATCCCTGCGCGTTTAATCAGCTTTTCCAACTTTTCCAATAAATTGGTATTTAGATCGGTTCGAAGATTTGTAAAATAAACCTTGGATTTTTCCATGTCTATGCCCACCCTTTCTCTGCTCTGTGCAAAATGTTTGACCTTTAGCTTAACAGTTGTCTTTGCGCAATAACGCAATACAAAATTGCTCTACTTGGTATTGTAACAGATTTTATAAAAAAGGTAAATAGCATTCAAAAAAGAAAAAACTATTTTTAATAAGTGAAATTTAATGCTGTATTTTGGATTTGCTTGAATGTCATTCTATTATGCCTATGCCCTCGGCGGAGCTGGCAGCAGCCTGCAAGGACCGCGTCACAAGAGGAACTGAGCTTTTTTTCATATATCACTTTGCCCCGGCGCTCACAAAAGAAAGGCTCGGCTAATTTTGGAACCGGCCTCAATCGTCTTCTTGCCAGGATTTTTGAGTTAAATCTGACAGGATGTCCCACTGGCACACAAAGCGTTTTGAAATAAGGAAATACGGGCAGTCTGCAACCGCCCGTACCTATCTATTCTTTTCTGCACAACATAAAAAGAATTTAATATTCTTATGTTATTTTGTCAAATAGAAATTTCCTCTGCAACCCGCATCAAATTCATATCGATGGATTTGGTCATGTTGAGGGCTTCCAGGATATCCAAATCAACCACTTTGTTATCACGCATGACTACAACGCGGTTACCAATCCCCTTCTCCAGAAGATCCACAGCGTAGTTGCCCATCTCGCTGGCGAGAACCCGATCCCGCACCGTGGGAGAACCGCCGCGCTGAATGTGTCCCAGAACGGTTGCGCGGGATTCCACACCAGTACGTTCCTGAATTTCTGTTGCCAGATTTTCCACGCTGTAGGTCTCTCCAACACCCTCAGCCACCACGATGACAAAGTGATGCTTTCCAGTTTCCATAGCCTCATGCATTTTGGAGACAACGTCACGATCCAGATCAAAGGGAACCTCGGGTACCAAAATTGCAGTGGCGCCGCAGGCAATACCTACATTGAGGGCAATATGGCCGGCATGGCGTCCCATTACCTCAACAACAGAACAGCGATCATGAGATTGGGAGGTGTCCCGCAGTTTATCCACACACTCGACAACGGTGTTCATAGCGGTGTCATAGCCGATGGTATATTCAGAGGAAGAAATATCGTTATCAATGGTTCCGGGGATTCCGATACAGGGAATTCCCTTCAGGGAGAGATCCCTGGCGCCGCGGAAGGAACCGTCGCCGCCGATTACAACAATCCCATCAATCCCCTGCTGGACACAGACCTGCTTCGCCTTTTCAATTCCAGCATCCTCTTTAAACTCCTTACAGCGGGCGGTATAAAGGATAGTTCCTCCCCGATGCATAATATCAGAGACACTACGCAGAGTCATTTCATGGAGAACAGAAGGATCATTTTCTCCACGGATCAGTCCGTTATAGCCGTGATCAATTCCAACAACACGCATCCCGCGATTGATGGCCGTACGAACAACAGCACGGATCGCAGCATTCATTCCCGGCGCATCACCGCCGCTTGTCAAAACGCCAATTGTCTGTATTTTCTTTTCCATAGAAAGTTAACCTCCAATTATTGGATGTAATCACTGATTTTTCGTCAATAAATTAACACGAATTAATTATAATATGGAAACAGTTTACTTGCAAGCCCTAAATGAATGAATTTACTTTTTAGACAATCATCTTGGAAACACTGACAACAGGAAAAGAATCTGGTATAATATTTATGATATTTTTGTCCGAAAATAGGTTGTGATTTTTTGTATGAAAGGCGGATTGTTCATGCGGTATTGCCTGGATTTTGGCAAATGCTCTCCCCTGTTTGCGGTTCCATCCGCCGTTGTCGATGAGCATCTGCTTACCTGTGGAGCGGCTTCCTTAAAGGCCCTGCTTTTGTTGCTTCGCGCACCGGATCAAAATGCTGATATAGAACAGATGGCCCGTGATCTCTGCTTGGAACCCGCCGAGGTACATGCGGCACTGCAATACTGGGTGCAGGCGGGTCTGCTCAGGGCTGACCCGGCAGAGGCCGCTGCTTCCCAAAAAGAACCCGTTCCCCAGAATCCACAGCTGGAAAAATCATCGGATTCCCAGACACCCCCGGCAGAGCTTCCCCAAAAAACACCCCAGGGACCGGTTCCCAAGCCCTCCAAGCTGACTGGCAGCGATATAGAAACGATTATTCAAACGAATCCTGATGTAGAGGCTCTGCTCCATGAATCGGAGCGTCTGTTGTGCAAGACACTCACGGCGGCCGACATCTCCTCGATTGTTTCCCTATACGATTGGGCAGGAATTCCCATTGACGTAATTTTGATGGTGGAGGAATACTGCAAATCCAAGGGAAAAACCAATGTGCGGTACATTGAAAGGACGGCCCTAGCCTGGTTCGAAAAAGGGATTGATACCCACGAAAAGGCGGAACGGTATATCTCTGAGCTTTTGGAGGCCAGTGAAAATGAAAAACTGGTCCGCAGTGCCTTTGGGATTTATGATCGCAGATTGATCCCAAAGGAACGTGACTACATCCATACCTGGTTTCGGGAATATGGGTTTGATATCCGCCTGATTAAACTGGCGTATGAACGCACCATTGAGGCGATTCAGAAGCTCTCCTTTCCCTACATCAACTCTATCCTGCTCTCTTGGCACAAACAGGGGATCAAAACACCGGAGGCCGCTGCTGGAGAGGCCAGGACACACAGCACACCTCAGGTCAGGGAGAAGCCGGAGGCCTCCTACAATCTCAATGAATTTGAACAGATGATGCGTAATTCCACACCACAGCTGTCCAACAAACCGAAGATGTAACGTCCCTGTGTCCGAAATATGAAGGAGCTTTATAGAACATGAAATATTCCAAACAAGCCTATGAATACGCGCTCAACCAACTTGAAGAACGCCGGCGCAGGAGTACCCGGGAACTGGAACTGCACCGTAAGGAAGTTTCCCGGGCAATTCCGGAGATTTCCCGGATTCAACAGGATCTGGCCAGTACAGGTACTGCTGTGGTACGGGCGGTCTTTTCCGGCGCCGAGGATGTTCCCCTTCTGGTGGAAGGGCTTCGGCTGAAAAATGAACAGCTGCAGGAGCAGCAGCGCGCACTTTTACGCTCCCGGGGTTATCCTGATAATTACCTGGAGGAGGGCCATCAATGCGCACTCTGTAAGGATACGGGCTATGTTGACGCCAAGCCCTGCCAGTGCCTGAACGCCCTGCTGCAGGAGTATGCTTACCGGCAGCTCAATGAAATTTCTTCTATTCAGGACTGTACTTTTCAAACCTTTGATTTGAGCTTTTATCCGGATACTGTAAGTGCTGGCCTGGGAGTTTCTCCCCGTCAGAAAATGCAGGAGGTGTTGGAGTACTGCAGGCACTACGCGCAGAATTTTGACGAATACGCCCCCAGTATTTTGATGCTGGGACAGACAGGGCTTGGAAAAACCCATTTGTCCCTTTCCATTGTGAATGAGGTGCTCAAAAAGGGAGTTCCGGCTGTGTATGGCTCCATGCTCAATCTGATGAACCGGATGGAGCGGGACAAATTCTCTGGCGGAAACTCCACGGATACCTTGGATCATCTCCTGGAGGCTCCCCTTTTGGTTTTGGATGATTTGGGCGCAGAATTTGACACTTCCTTTACCAATTCTATTGTCTATCATATTATCAACACCCGTATCAGCGAGCGCCGTCCGGTGATTATCAATACCAATCTGTCCATGAGTGAGCTGGAGAAAAAGTATACTCCCCGAATTGTATCCCGGCTCATTGGGAACTATGATTTTCTCTATTTTTATGGAACCGATGTTCGGCAGCTCAAAAAACAGCGGGAATTTCGGGCTTAGAAAATTATCGAAAAAAGACTTGCCTTTTCTTCTCTGCTATGCTATAATAATTTTCGCAGTAATTGTGGGGGCGTAGCTCACCTGGGAGAGCGCTACATTCGCATTGTAGAGGTAATGAGTTCGAGTCTCACCGTCTCCACCAAAAGAAACGACAATCTTCGTAAGAAGATTGTCGTTTCTTTTTGCACTATTCACTTTTGCTGAAATTATCGTTTCCAGAGAAAAAAGAAAAGAGAAACGATTCGGCAGCATTTACATCTTCTCCCCCATCGGAAAATGGCGGACATAAACGGGTGCGTTGGCTTGCACTGCGCAGCCAGAAAGAAAAAACTGCTCATTCATGGAAACGTCCCCTTCCACTTTGATATTCACCACAACACGGTGGAGCATTACCAGCTTGTCTGGCACCACCACGAACTGCCGCACAGAGAGCAGAGTATCCTTCGCCTGGATACAGCCCATAGCCCCATTGGGGACGATATGGCTTGGAGTACGGCATGACCCAGAAGCAGCGTTTGACGGGCGCAGGTGCCATATGAGTTTTACCATAGACTGCTTATAGCACAAAAACACACAGAGGGCCGCCTACCCTCTGTGTGTTTTGTGCATCGGTTCCCAATTGGATTATTTTTTCTGGTAATATATCTTTAGTGTTTTGACTTGATTGGCTCCAATGCTAAAGGAAATGTGCCGGTTGGAAATTAAAATCTCCTGTTCATCGGCAGTTTCCCGTTCTAAAAGATCCACAAATACAGCCTTCTGGGGCTCAAAGTCAAAAGAAAAGCGAACTTCCCCGCTGAGTCCATCAGCTTCATACAGCCGTACCAGGATACTGCTGCTGCCATCCTCCGGAGCCTTGATGCTGGAGACACAGACAGTGCCGTTCTCTATGGACATTAGTCTGCCGACAGCTGGAAGAGTGCCTGGATGAGCCGGGGTTGAAACAGCGGATAGAGGGTGGTTGTAACAGCTGGAATGGTACAGAAGCTGCCGGTTATCCCGTCCTTCGTCCATAACTGCTATGGCAAATTCTATGTGGTGCATACCGATTTCAGGAGTGGGATCCGGATGACAGGCAGAACGAAGCAGTGTCACCGAGAGGGAGTCCTCATGGCATCGGAACCCATATTTGGTCTTGGTAATCAGCATCAGACGTTCTGGTTTCGTTACAGCGCAGGCGAAGCTATTGCCAGGCAGATCCATATTCCTACCCTGCCGGATAATGACGCCAAAGGGAATATCAAACTGGTATTCAGCGCAGGGAACGGCGGAAGGTAAGTAATAATTGAGGGCTGGGATCTCGTCCGCCGAGCCGAATTCGCGCCAGTCACAGTCCAGCGAGTAACAGAGATTAGGGCTCCCCTTATCCAAAAAGATATCCGCTGTGAGCCTGGACGCGCCAAATGATGCTTCGAGCCGTACTTGGGTACGCAGCGGCCCATTCCAGACACTCTTCATCTGAACGTGCTGATGGGCGCTCTCGATGCGGTTGTACCGTCCGGTGAACCAGGCGCTCATAGTCTTGTCCCAACTGGTGACCCCTTTGGGACCGGCTTCCCGGACATACCGGAAAATTCCGCTTGGACGAGTGGGATCTACCAATTCCCGTCCTGTGGGCTTATAAATGACAGAGGCCAGAGAACCATCCAGGGAGTTCAGGCGTACCTTGAGCAGTTCATTTTCCAGGATAAATTCATCCGGAGTTTGAACCCGCATATCATTGATAAAGGAGGTTTTTCTGCCGGCATCGGAAGATGGCACTACTGTGTAGACCGCATATCCCAATGCAGGAACATCCGCTTCGATAAGGAGCCTGGTGTATTCATGATCCCAATAATTCTGCTTGCACTCCAAAGTTTGAAAGAGGACATCCTCACCCCGGCTGTTTTTTACCGTGATAGCGTCCAAATCACCCTCATAATCCCACAGGATTAGTTCGGCCGTTTCGGTACGGTCATAACACTCGTGGTTGAATAGGACAAAGGCCCTCTGCGGCCCCATTCCCCGTCCGCAAAAACCGAATCCGGGGCCGCCTCCTGCGCCGAGGCTGTCGGCAGTAGGCTGGGATGTAATCAGCCTGGAGGTGTCAATCCGATCGCAAATCCTGCGGAGGGCTGTTTTTTTGGCGGTCTCAGCCGCAGCAAATACCTGCTGGTACAGTCCCGAAGCATACTCCCTCGTTTGTGTTACGCCGGAACCCGGAAGAATATCATGAAACTGGTTAAAGAGGACCTTTTCCCAGGCGCCTCGGTACAGCCGGATGGGAGAATGGCCTTTGGTGTACACATCTGAGAGCACATGAAAAGCCTCGGATTCCTGCAGCAGCCGCTCCGACTTGCGGTTGCCCTCTTTAATGCGGCTTTGGGTGGTGTAACATCCGTCACAGAGAAAATTAATCTCGTCATCGATAACGGGCAGCCGAGCCTTTTGCGCCTCAATGGCCTTAAAGTAATCCTTCAGGAAGGAAAACTGAAAGCTGGGAAAAACCGGCCAGGAGTTCATGTCGATGAGCGCCTCGATATCCCGCCTGGTAGGGCCGCCGCCATGATCCCCCACGCCATACACCTTGAGCAGGGTTTTGCTGTTGGTGATGCGCTCCAGTTCCGTGGCATAATCTGCGATATGTTCGTCGATGCCGGAGTTATACCAAAACGGTTCCGTGTACAGAATCACATCCGCGCCGGAAGGGGCTTTCCACCGGTATAAAATATCCTCCCCTACCTGTCCGCGGCAGTGATAGTAGTACTTGATACCGCCGCCTGCCAGAATTTCCGGAATATTTCTGCTGTGCCCAAAAGTGTCAGGCTCAAAATCGATTTCCAAATCTTTGGGGTTCAGCCCAAACAACTGGGAAAGATAGGATTTTGTATAGAGGATATGGCGGGATAAACTCTCCCCACTTGGCATATTTTTATCAGTCTCCACCCAGGTAGAGGCGGTTATTTCCCATCGCTTTTCCAGCACTCTCTGCTTAATTTCCTCCAACATAGCGGGATCGTGTTCCTCCACGATACGATAGACAGAGGCCTGGGATTGGGAGAATTTAAAATCCGGATATTCCCGCATTAAGTCCAGCATTGTGCGGAAAGTGTCAATCGTAGTTCCTACGGTTTCGTCGTAGCCCCACATCCAGTTCATGTCGATATGCGCATGGGCGACACAGAGGAACCGGTAGGTTTTGGCCTCCTGTGCGGCTGGAGAGAGCATTTCCTCTGCGGCCGAAACCGCATCTTTGGCCAGGCAGCCGCAGCTATGGTACTGCCCGGTCAGAAACGTTTGAACCCTGCCGATGAGATTGTCATAGCATCCGCTGTTTTTTTCGGACAGAGAACACACAAATTTCAGCTGTGCAAGGATACGCTTTTCCAGTTTTGTCAGATGTTCTTTGCCGGTGAGAGCCAGCAGTTCCTGAATCGGTCTGAATTCTCCCTGGATTCGGATCATAATGCTTTCCTCCTCTGGATGTTTATTTAAAATCTCCGCGGAATTCGCGGACTGTCTCCACCATGGTAAGATAGCCTTCCACCGGCACATAGCTGGGAATTGAATTTCCGGATCCGAAAGCAAACTCACCATGGCCCTGGCAGCAGCGAATAACCTGAAGGATATACTCCCGCATATCCTGACGGCTCAAACGGCAAACAGCGTCGGTGTCGATTCCTCCAAAGTTGCCAATTCTATCGCCATATCGCTCGACCCAGACGGGGAATGGCGCAATCTGGTCCTCATTGGAGTGTTTGGCGTCGATTCCTGCAGTTTCAATGAGATCCTCCATCACATTCCAGATGCAGCCGCAGGAATGCAGCAGAAACGGCTTATGATAGGTATGTACCGCATGGATAATCCGCTGGTACTGGGGGATGATCAGGGTTTTAATATCCTGCCCAGGCAAAAGAGTGTTGCTTTTAAAGCCCAAGTCGTCCCCAAAGCGCAGCACACAGAAACTGTCGCCGAACTCTGAAAGAAACCGTTCCCATATTTTCAGACAGACATCCCCCAACATTTGAAACAGCTCCCGGTAGAGTTCTGGATCGTCCGCCCGGAGATAACACAAATTCATATAACCCACAAGCTCCTGAACGCATTCAAAAACCCCATTGCCAATCCCGCCGACTGCCTTCATCCCCGGAGGCAAAGCTTCAGCGAGAGCCGCGAAATTTTCGGAGTACCGCTCAAAGTACCAATCGGGGATCTGCGCCCAGGGATACCGTTCAAAATCGTCGCGTGTTTTTATCACCGGATCCACATGGCCTCCCAGGGCGCCGCTTGCCGGCATCACAGGTCCAATACATTCCTCATAGGAAACCGTATCGTAGCCCATCTTGCGAAAAAAATCACAGTAATGCTTAAAATATTCTGCCTTTTCAGCGTGGTTCCCGTTTTTTAGCTGGGAAAATTGGACTCCAAGAATAGATTCCATCATTTCCTCACAAATGATGTGCTCATACAGCGGCAGACGATAGGATTGCTGATTTCTGGCTGCCTGTTCAATGTGGCGGTAATCCGGTTCAAAGGTGTATTTGTTCAAATTTCTCATCTTCCCTATTTCTTTTGTGACGGCCGGAGAATTCCACAGGAACTCCTACTGAGCGCTGCAAGCCTAAAAGCCGCCCGGTTTACAAAATCATAATACCGGAATATCAGGGAAAATGAAATTCTGTTTTTGACCTTGTTTTCTCACTTTTTTACCTTTCTCAGTTCCGATGGCGCAAATCCGAGCATTCGGGTATATGTTCTGGTCATAGCCTGCGGACAGGAAAAGCCGCAGGCTCCTGAGATATCCGTCAGGCTCCGCCGGCTCTCCAGGATCATCCGGCTCACCTCTGAGACACGGATATAATCCAAATATTGTTTAAAGTTGCGTCCGGTCAGCTTTTTAAACAGGCGGGACATATAGGAATAGTTCATGTTGGTCAGAGCGGCAATATCGCGCAGAGACAGTTCTTGAGAAAAATGCTGCTCCATATAATCAATGACCAGATTCATCTGCTCAAAACTTTCAGGTTCAAATAGGCCTGGAATCGTGACAAGAATTTGACTGCGCACCAATAAGCCCACCAGCTGAAGAATTAGTCCCCGGATACAGAGTTCAAACCCCTTCTGACGCCTTTGGTACTCTGTTTCAATCTCCCCCAGAATTTGTTGGATCTCCCGTTGCTGTTCTGGGTTGGGAGAGTAAACAGGAGTGCTTTTTTTTGGTTTAGAAAGCCGAACAAGTGGCGAGGCTGCCGGGAGTTCTGATACCGCAGATCGATCACTGACGGCATGAATTTAAGGACAAAAATTCGGGTATGAACTTGTTCGGGGCATTTGATGGCATGGATATCCCCGCTTCGAATCAGCACAATATCCCCCTGACGGGCTGTGGACTGTTCCCGGTTAATCCATTGCAGGGCCTGCCCCTCCAGAAAATATAGGAGTTCAAAGCAGGTGTGCCAGTGCTCTGCCACCTCGATGGGTCCTCTGTCACTGTCCTGAATCAGGACCTCCACGGGAAATCCTATCTCGTCGCTGATATGGCTTTCAAACTGGATGTCTGCCAATTTGGAATTCCTCCTCCCCTTCGCATTATTTTACTTTACTATAGCTGATTCCCAGGTGATTCTCAAGTATAACCGGAAAAGCAGGAAATATGACAGCTTGGTATTGGTTTTAATTTGATTTTGACACCTGATTTCCTGAAAAACCACCGTTCAATACTTTGCTATTCATAGTAATTTTGCAACTTGTTCATTCAGGGTTATTTCCTGTTGGGTATCATGATAAATAAGACTGGGATTCTTAGGATGCAGTTTCTTTTAATGGGGAGGAGAAGAAAGAGCGATGCAGGAACAGAAAACGCCGAAAAAACCACTGATATTTTATACGATTTTGGTTTTGATCATCCTTTTGGTCCTGAATATGGTTGTGGTTCCTATGCTGATGCGCGCACAGATACGCGAGGCTGATTACAGCAGCTTCCTCGCCGATTTGAAGGCGGGAAAAATCGAACAGGTACAGCAGCAGGATGACCAGATTCTGTATTTGGAAAAGGACGAAAACGGAAGGGAGATTATTTATGCAGCCGGGCTGATGAATGATCCCCAGCTTGTCACCCGGCTGGAAGAGGCCGGAGTTACCTTTGGCGCGGTTGTCCAGGAGGAGATGTCGCCCTTTGTGAGTTTTCTGCTCACATGGATTTTGCCAATCGTGATTTTTGCCGTGATTGGGCAGCTGATGATGCGCTCTTTGCAAAAGCGAATGGGCGGACCCAACGCCATGACCTTTGGGAAAAGCAATGCGAAGATTTATGTACAGGCTCAAACCGGGAAAACCTTTGCAGATGTGGCCGGCGAGGATGAAGCGAAAGAGGCGCTGACAGAGATTGTGGATTTTCTCCATGAGCCCAGTAAATACCAAAAAATCGGAGCGGTTCTGCCCAAGGGCGCGCTGCTTGTGGGCCCTCCCGGTACAGGAAAAACTCTGCTGGCCAAAGCGGTGGCCGGTGAGGCGGATGTCCCCTTCTTCTCCATCTCCGGTTCGGAATTTGTGGAGATGTTTGTGGGAATGGGCGCGGCGAAGGTGCGGGATCTCTTCAAACAGGCACAGGAGAAAGCCCCCTGTATTGTTTTTATCGATGAGATCGATACCATTGGCAAACGTCGTGACAATGCTCTGAGCTCCAACGACGAGCGGGAACAAACGCTCAACCAGCTTTTAACCGAGATGGATGGATTTGACGGCAAAAAGGGAGTGGTAATCCTGGGTGCCACAAACCGTCCGGATTCATTGGATCCTGCCCTGCTGCGTCCTGGGCGCTTTGACCGGCGGATTCCCGTGGAGCTGCCGGATCTCAATGGACGTAAGGCCATTCTGCAAGTACACAGCCGGGAAGTACAGATGGAGGATCAGGTGGATTTTACCGCTATTGCCAGGGCAACCTCCGGCGCCTCCGGCGCTCAATTGGCTAACATTATCAATGAAGCCGCCCTGCGCGCCGTTCGCATGGGCCGTACACAGGTGAATCAAAGCGACTTGGAGGAAAGTGTGGAGGTTGTCATCGCAGGCTATCAGAGAAAAAATGCCGTGATAACGCCAAAGGAGAAGGAAATTGTGGCCTATCATGAAATTGGCCATGCGCTGGTAGCGGCTCGGCAGAGTGAATCCGCTCCGGTGCATAAGATAACCATAATCCCCCGAACTTCCGGCGCGCTGGGATATACCATGCAGGTGGATGAGACGGATCGGGTCCTCATGACGAAGGAAGAGCTGTTCAATCGTATCGCCACATTAACCGGCGGACGGGCTGCGGAGGAATTGATTTTTGGAACCTTTACCTCCGGCGCCTCCAATGACATTGAGCAGGCAACTAAGCTGGCGCGCTCCATGGTAACCCGTTTGGGCATGAGCGCAAGCTTTGATATGATGGCGCTGGAAACGGTGAGCAACCAGTACCTGGGTGGAGATGCTTCCCTCACCTGCTCGGCGCAAACGGCTGCTAGGATTGACGACGAGGTCTTAACCATTATTCAAAAGGCCCACGAAAAAGCAATTTCGATTTTAAAAGAAAATAATGAAGTGCTTCACAAATTGGCGCATTATCTTTTGGAGAAGGAAACAATCACCGGAGAGGAGTTCATGGATATCCTCAACGCCTCTCAGCAGGCGGCTGTTTGTCTGGAACCATAGAATGCAAGCTGTGTAAGTTCATAAAGCCACAATAAAGGAGTTTTTTGTCTATGATTCGCCGTTGGTTATCAAGATTTATGATGGGCCGTTATGGTACGGACATATTATCTTTGGTACTGCTGTGTACTGCCCTGGTGCTCTCTCTGGTAGGGCAGTTCAGCCGTCTGTGGATATTCCTTCTGTTATCCTATGTGCCGTTGGCCTATGCCATTTTCCGGACGCTGTCCCGCCAAACTGCAAAACGTTATGCAGAAAATCAAAAATTCCTCTCCTGGTTTCGGGGTATTAAGAACTGGTTCAGCCGGAAAAAAGCCCGGAGTAAGGACACGGACCACTGTTTTATTAAATGCCCGGGATGCCATCAAACTCTGCGTCTGCCTAAGGGAAAAGGCAGAATTACTATAACCTGCCCTAAGTGCCGCACCTCGTTTGTCCGAAAGGTATAGTTGGGCAGGATATAAGTTTTCGAGTATTATCTTTCCTATATGAACAAAACTCCCCCGGCATCGGCCGAGGGAGTTTTTTGATACATTTTGATAAGATAAGGCTCCATACCGGCGTTTGGATATGGCCGGTATAATTTTGATCAGAGCGGCGGTGTTTGAAAACGCACTGCATCAATCTGCGTTTATGAGATCAGCGCCACATTTTCAGCTCCTAGAATTTCCCTAAGCTGCCGGTCAAGGACCTCGTTATAGTCAATAAACAAGGCATTCGGAGCCCGCATAAGTTTGCCGGTATCACTGAAACGGATATACAAAGGGACATTCCCGTCAAATACGCGGATCCATTTCATGGCCTTCTCAAAAAGCGGGCTGTCCTTGGATGGGACACGCAAATACAGCCCGGTTCGTTTTGGCTTTTTTCCCGGAAGACCTATGTCGGTGAGCGGAGTCACCTGTTCCGCGATAATCTTGGGAGTCTCATCCTCGCGAACACTAATTTTTCCCCGGATGACTACGATATCCCCTGCATTGAGGAGATGGGAGGATTGTTCATATACATTGGGAAAAACGAGGCATTCTACGGAGGCAGTGGCGTCCTCAAGCTGTGTAAAGCACATGGTCTGCCCATTTTTAGTGGTTTTTGTATTTTTGGAGATGATAACGCCCACCACAGTGGTGCGCTTTCCATCCATCCGCAGGGCCTCCTGAGAATCCGTGGATTCCTGAATAAAATCCGCCAGATCAGAGTGGGACAGCTGCGCGATGACCTCCCGGTACTCATCCAGGGGATGCCCGGAGATAAACAGTCCTGTAACCTCCTTTTCCATTTTCAGCTTTTCCTTAAAAGAGAAATCCTCGCAGGGAGGCATCACATATTCGTGAACCGTCTGCTGGCTTTCCTGGGCGACATCAAACAGGTTAATCTGCCCTTCCAAATTATTTTTACGTGTAGTTTCAATTCCCGTGAGAATGGTTTCAAAGTTTAACAGCATCTGCCGGCGATTTTCATTGACGCCGTCCAATGCGCCGCATTTAATTAGGCTCTCAACGGTGCGTTTATTGAGATCCTGCCCGCACAGGCGCTCACAGAATTCATAAAAACTGTGAAACGGTCCGTTTTGCTGCCGCTGAGATAAAATTGCCTGGATAATCCCCTGCCCCAGATTTTTCACCGCCAGCAGCCCGAACCGAATTTTTCCGTTGGCAACTGTAAAGTTGAGCTGGCTCTCATTGATATCCGGCGGCAGAACGGCGACAGCGTTCCGTTTACATTCTTCGATATATTCAATGACCTTGTCCGTATTGTCGATTACACTGGTGAGCAGCGCCGAAAAATATTCCCGGAAGTAATGAACCTTCAGATAAGCAGTCTGATAGGCCACATAGGCATAGGCCGCCGCATGGGATTTGTTGAAGGCATAGGAGGCAAAGGAACTCATCTCATCAAAGATGGCGTTAGCAGTCTCGGCATCCACTCCATTCCGCACTGCACCAACGCATTCGAAGCTCCCGTCCTCCCGCTGGATGCCATAGATAAAGTTTTTGCGCTCCTTTTCCATAACATCGGCCTTTTTTTTGCTCATGGCACGCCGCACCAGATCAGCCCGTCCATAGGAGAAGCCCGCCAGCTCCCGGCAGATCTGCATCACCTGCTCCTGGTAGACAATGCAGCCATAGGTGACTTCCAGAATGGGCTTTAGAAGCGGATGCCGGTAAGTTGCCCGCTGAGGATTGTGGCGGTTGGCGATATATTTGGGGATGGAATCCATGGGGCCGGGCCGGTACAGTGAAATAACCGCAATTAAATCCTCCAGGGATTCCGGCTTCAGATCCATTAAAACCCGGCGCATTCCCGCGGATTCAAACTGAAAAACACCCTGGCATTTTCCCTGGGAGAGCATATCAAAGACAGCTTTATCGTCCAAAGGAATTTCATTAATTTTAAAGTCCGGCTGCTGTTGGCGGATCATCTTTTGAGCATCATCGATGACCGTCAGGTTGCGCAGCCCCAAAAAGTCAAATTTCAACAGGCCCAGCTGCTCCAGCGTAGTCATAGGGTACTGGGCGACGATAGAATCCTCATTCTTCTGCAGCGGAACATAGGTGTCTACCGGATCCCGGGTAATCACCACGCCGGCTGCATGGGTGGAGCAGTGGCGCGGCATTCCCTCCAGCTTCTGAGCCATTTCAATGAGTTCCCGTGTTTGGGGATCCGTCTCCATCTGCTCTCGCAGCTGCTTGGATGTTGCCAGCGCTTTACTGAGCGTAATATGGAGTTCCATGGGCACCATTTTGGCGATGGAATCCACTTTTTGATAGGGGATCGCCAGCGCCCGTCCTACATCTCGGATGGCGCCGCGGGCGGCCATGGTTCCAAAGGTGACGATTTGAGATACATGGTCGGAGCCATACTTGGAGATCACATAGTCGATTACCCGCTGCCGCTTTTCATAGCAGAAGTCGATATCAAAATCCGGCATACTCACACGCTCTGGGTTCAAAAAACGTTCAAAGAGCAGCTGGTAGCGCATCGGATCGATACCGGTGATTCCAATACAGTAGGCAGCCAGACTTCCGGCGCCGGAACCCCGTCCAGGACCAACGGGAATGTCGTGGCTGCGGGCATAATCGATGAAGTCGTGCACAATCAGGTAGTAGTCCACATACCCCATCTTGATAATGACAGATAATTCATAGTCCAGCCGGTCACGGATGTCCTGGCTCAGCCGCCCGGCATATTTTTTCTCCAGTCCTTCATAGCACAGGCGCTTAAAGTAGGTCAGGTTATCCTCGTCGCCGGGCGCCTTGAAATAGGGCAGCTTGGTAACGCCGAATTCAAAATCCAGCTGGCACCGCTGTGCAATTTTTAGTGTGTTGTCCAGCGCCTCGGGAACATGGGAAAAGAGAGTTTCCATCTCCTCGCGGGATTTTAAATAAAATTCCTCAGTCTCAAATTCCAAAGCGCCTTCGTCTTCAATCGTGGTATTGGTCTGGATGCGTACCAGGATATTTTGCATCTTGGCATCGGCTTTTTCAATATAGTGGGCATCGTTGGTTGCCACCAATGGAGCTTCAATTTCCCGGGAGAGCCGGATAATTTCCGGGAGGATCAGACGCTGCTCCTGTATTCCATGATCCTGAATTTCCAAAAAGTAATTTTCTTTTCCGAAAATCTCCTGGTATTCCAGAGCAGCCTGTTTTGCCGCCTCATAGTCCCGGGCCTGCAGACGCCGGGGAACCTCTCCGGCAAGGCAGGCTGACAGCGCGATCAGGCCCTGATGATGCTTGCGCAGCAGTTCCTTATCCACCCTTGGCTTGGAGTAAAATCCCTCGATAAAACCGGCTGAAACCAGCTTTATCAGGTTCTGATATCCCTCCTGGTTTTCACACAGAAGCACCAAATGATACGGGCTGGTGTCCACCCGGTGTACCTTATCAAAACGGGTTCTTGGAGCCACATACACCTCACACCCGATCACCGGATGAATCCCATTGGCCTTGCATTCCTTATAGAAATCAATAACCCCATACATCACGCCATGGTCGGTGATGGCAATAGAATCCTGCCCTATGGATTTGAGGTGCCCAGCCAGGCGTTCAATCCGGCAGGCGCCATCCAAAAGGCTGTATTCGGTATGCACATGAAGATGGACAAAGTTTCCCATAATTTTTTAAAGACCGTTCCTTTCCGGAAATCAGCTGATTTTATCCCGCAAAATGACAGCTTTCTGGTTTATCATGGCGGGGCATATCCGTTCAGGGCGCGCTTTGTGAGGAACTTCCTTCGCGTCTCAAGGCGCTTCCCTGTCTTTGGCGCATTTCATCCGCAATGGCCGAGATCCTTTTAAGCCGATGGTTCACCCCGGAACGGGTCAGCGGCGAAGAGAGCATTCCACCCAGCTCCCGTAAGGAGATTTCAGGATTTTCCCATCTCAGGCGCGCCACTTCCTCCAAAGATTCCCCGAGGAAACTGAGCCCTTTGGTATTAGCGATATATTGGATATCCTCAATCTGCTTGGAGGCAGCAGTGATGGTTTTATCAATGTTCGCGGTTTCACAGTTGGTCACCCGATTGGCCTTATTCCTGAGCTCCTTATAAATTTTGATATTCATAAGCTCCAGAGAGGACTGCACAGCCCCCATAAACGTCATTAAATCCTCAATTTGAGAACTATCCTTGGTATATAGCACATAGGAACCACGCCGACCGATAACCTTGGGCTGCCACAACACCTGCGTCATTAGATATTCCAGATCCTGGCTCAGCTTCATGTGATCCACAACAAACTCCACATGATAGCTCTTTCGGGGATCGCTGATACTGCCGCAGGATAAAAAGGCCCCGGCCAGAAAAGCACTGGCTAATTCCGTGTTTTCCACCTGGCTGAGCAAAATCCTGCGGTTGAGCTCGTCCCCGGAATATCCAAAGAAATTGAGAACCCGCATCCTGTCCTCGGAGTCCTCAATATCCACCAGGTAAATAATAGTTCCGTTGCGTTTATGGTGTTCCGTAATGGAAATGTTGGAACGCAGCGCAACGAAATCGAAGATAAATTCCGCATATAGATCGGCGATTTCTTTATGTTCCGTATGGATAGAAATGCCGTTTTTGGAGAAATGCTTTCCCATGATAAATAAACCATAGGTGAAACAAAATTTTAAATCTCTGCGCCGGGGCGCCCGGGAGAGAAGTTCTTTTTTTACATCATATCCAAAGGACACAAATCATCTTCCTCCCTATTTTTTCAGGCTCTTCTCCATATCCCGGTGGGTTGCAAGCGCACGATAGCCTGTTTCGTTGAGATGGCTAGCCAGCATTTCACAAAAGACCACCGAACGATGCATACCTCCCGTGCAGCCAATCGCCACCACCAGCTGGCTTTTCCCCTCCTTTTGATAGAGAGGTACTAAAAAGTCCAAAAGTTCGCTGAGCCGCCGGGACAACTCCTGGGATTCCTTCCACTGCATGACATAACTCCGTACGGGTTCCTCAAGGCCGGTTTTCGGCTTGAGACTGGGAATATAGAAGGGGTTGGGCAGGCATCTGACATCAAATACCAAATCTGCGTCAGAGGGCAGTCCATATTTAAACCCAAAGGACATACAGTGAATCAGCAGGGACTCCCGTTCTGTGCGGGAGAAAAGCCGCTGGATGTAGTCCTTGAGCTGCATTGCTGAAAACATGGAGGTATCCACCGTATAATCCGCCCGCCTGCGAATGGGTTCCAAAAGCTCGCGTTCCCGTGTGAGGGCCTGCGAGACAGAATCCACCTGGATCAGCCCGGTTCCGATGAGAGGATGTTTGTGCCGGGTCTGCTTATAGCGCCGGATAATCGTTTCATCATCTGCGTCTAAAAACAGAATCTGATACCGGCACTGCAGATGATCCAGTTCACTGAGCACCTCAAAGAGATCCCGGGAGATGTCCCCTCCCCGGATATCCATAACTACTGCAATTTTTGACAGCTGGCGTTCGTTGGAATGTAAGGACAATTCCAGGAGTTTGGGGATCAGCTTCGGCGGCATATTATCAATGCAGTAAAAATTGATATCCTCCAGAGCCTTGACGGCTCCGGACTTTCCGGCGCCCGACATTCCGGAGACAATCACAAATTCCAAAATAACCCCGCCATTCCTTTTAAATTCCCAATGCGAATCGTTTACAGGCGTTCCACTTCACATTCCAACTGAAAGCCTGTTTTTTCCTGTACGGTTTTCTGCACCACCTTAATCAGATCCAAAACATCCTGACAGGTGGCTCCTCCAGCATTGATCAGGAACCCGCTGTGCTTTTGGCTGACCATTGCGCCGCCTACCCGGACACCCTTCAGGCCGCTTTGCTCAATTAAAGCGGAGGCATATCCTCCCTGCGGGCGTTTAAAGGTACTGCCTGCGCTGGGATACTCCAGCGGCTGCTTGGATTTTCTGCGGGCCATATAATCATCCATTTTTGCTTTGATCTCTTCCGGATCCCCATGAGATAGCTGGACCACTGTGGAGAGAATCGTATGCTTCACGTCATGGTAGATACTGTGCCGGTAGGAAAAATCCAGTTCATCCAACTCATACTCTCCGAATCTCCCGTTACAATCCAGGTGGTGTACACTTCGCACCACCTGCTGCATCTCACCCTGATAGGCTCCGGCGTTCATATAAACGGCGCCGCCCACGCTTCCTGGGATCCCCCATGCAAATTCCAGACCGGTTAAGCCATGTTCGTAGGCAAACCAGCACAGCTGCGCCAAAGAAGCACCTGCCTGGACTTCGATCATGGTATCTCCTTTAAGTGCCATAGCGGAAAAGGCTTCCCCCAGGTGTATAATAAGCCCGCGGTAACCCGCATCGTTTACCAGGAGATTGGAACCCTTTCCGACGACACGCCAGGGAATCCCCTTCTGTTTGGCAAACTGAAGGATGGCAGCTATCTGGGACTCCTGGGACGGATCGACAAAAGCATCTGCCGGCCCGCCGATTTGAAAGGAGGTGTGCAGGGACATGGGCTCATCACACTTGCAGCAGCAGCCAAGCTGCCGGCACAAAGCTGAAAGTTCTTTCCAATGGTTCATACAATCTCTCACATTCATCAGGTTTTCTTGATAGGATTACTGCTGCATCTGCCCTAAAAAGGCAGCGCCGATAATGCCGGCGTCATTGCCGAGCTGAGCCACCATCAGCTTCGTGTTGACCTGTGGGGAAATTGCCATGGTATGCTCATCGATGTATTTGCGAAGCGGGGCCAAAAGGGTCTCCCCTTCATTGCAGACGCCTCCGCCGATTACCAGGATTTCTGGCTGGAAGATATTCACAAAGTTTGCTAAGCCATATCCTAAGTATTCGATATACCGCTCCACCACCAGCTTGCCGGCATCGTCGCCCAGCCGCATGGCATCAAAAGCGGTGCGGCCGCTGATGTTCTCTGGATTGCCCTGGGACAATTCCCACATTTTTGATTCCTTGTGCTCCTGCATCACCTCATAGGTCAGAGCCTTCAGGCCGGTGGCGGAAGCATAGGCCTCCAGACAGCCGCGGCGGCCGCAGGTACAGGGACGTCCGTTGTAGACGATTCCCATATGCCCCAGTTCGGCACCGGCAAAAAACTGGCCGCCGTATATTTTACCGTCAATGATAACCCCGCCGCCGATACCAGTTCCAATCGTGATGGCAACTACATTTCGTTTGCCCTTGGCGGCACCGGCAATTGCTTCTCCATAAGCGGCGGCGTTGGCGTCATTTTCAATATAAACGGCTTTGTTCAGGCGTTTTTCCATCTCAGCCTTCATTGGCAGATTATGAAAATCCAGATTATTGGAGTACTCTAAGATTCCGGTATCGGTGTTCGCGGTTCCGGGAGAACCGATTCCCACCCACTGTACGGCGTCAAGGGTAATGCCGGCATCCTGCACAGCCAGATTTGCGGCTTTTGCCATATCATCGCAGATCTCAGCCGCAGGCCGCGGAAGCCTCGTTTTAATAGAGGCTTTGCCAACAATCCGATAGTCTTCGTCCACAACACCGGCGGCAATGTTGGTTCCGCCTAAATCAATTCCCAGATAGTATTTCATGACTCTTCGCTCCCCGTTTGTATTTTACATTCTCTTGGATTAATAGGCATCCCAGTCCGTGGAGGTGTCCTCGCCGGGTTCAATCATCCCCAGCTTTTGGAGCAATTCCTGCGCGGCGTTATAACCCATCTTTTTCTGACGGTTGTTCATGGCGGCAACCTCAATGATGATTGCCAGGTTCCGTCCTGGTTTTACAGGCACAGTCAGGCTGGGAACCTTGATTCCCAAAATTTCATTATACTCGTTCTCCATGCCCATACGATCGTATACCTTATTCTGATCCCAGAGCTCCAACTGGATAATCATATCAATTTTTTCCGTCACCTTAATGGCGCCCATACCGAAGATACGCCTGGCGTTGATTATACCGATTCCACGCAGCTCCAGGAAATGGCGGATATTTTCCGGGGAGGAGCCCACCAAAGTTTTGCTGGATACCCGTCGGATTTCCACCGCATCGTCGGCGATTAACCGGTGCCCGCGTTTGACAAGCTCAATGGCGGTTTCGGATTTTCCTACGCCGCTTTCCCCCAGAAGCAGTATTCCCTCGCCGTACACCTCTACTAAAACGCCGTGGCGGGTGATGCGCGGGGCCAGCTCTACATTTAAAAAGGCAATCAGCGTAGACATAAAGGTGGAGGTGGCTTCTGAGGTGCGCAGAAGAGCAACTCCATATGTTTTACTGTATTCCAGCATTTCCGGAAATATTTCCAGATTCCTAGTAATAATGACTACCGGAGGCCGGCGGGAGAAATAATCCTCCAATTTTTTCGCCAATTCTGCCTGTGGGAACTGCTCCAGATAGGCAAATTCGGATTTTCCCAGAATTTGAACGCGCTCCTGATCGAAAAATTCGAAAAATCCTCCCAGCTGCAGGCCGGGACGGTTGATATCCGCACTGCTGATATAGAATTCCTTGGCGTCGCTGGGCAGATACAGGGTTTGCAAATTGAGTTCCTTAATAATTTTGGCAAGACTGACTTTAAAGATAGCTGACATACCCTCACTCTCCAAATATCTCAATTTTTTATAACCGGTGCCGAACGATACTTCTTGTCCTATTATACCCTACATTTCCTTTACTTTCAAATAAAACCGAAGAAAACATGCCAACGGATACCGGCTGCATCAGGACACGGAACAAATGGAACGCTGAAATTACTGTATTACTGACGGTTGGCTGAATCTTTAAAAAGGCACCGAGCCATGTAAAGACTAATTCTTTACATGGCTCGGTAAAAAACTTTACACTAAAGACGTTGTTGGATTAATCCTTGCGGCCCTCCAAAAAGCCCGGAACCGTCAGATAGCGTTCACCGGTATCCGGCAACAGCACAACAATATTCTTGCCGTTGTATTCCGGCCTGGCTGCTAAAGAAAGTGCCGCCCATAATGCCGCACCGGAGGAGATTCCAACCAAAATTCCTTCGGTTTGCCGCATCAGTTTGGAGGTGGAAAAAGCGTCGTGATCCTGTACCTGTATCACTTCATCCACAAGTTCCCGATTCATAATTTCCGGGATGAACCCTGCCCCAATTCCCTGAATTGCATGGGGGCCTTTGGCTCCGCCGGAAAGAACCGGGGATTTTGACGGTTCCACAGCCGCCAGGGTGACGGAGGGGTTCTGCTCTTTCAGATAGGCTCCGGCACCGGAAATGGTACCGCCCGTTCCTACGCCGGCGACGAAGCAGTCTACTTTGCCGTTTAAATCTCTCCAGATTTCCGGGCCGGTAGTGTGGTAATGCGCCCGGACATTTGCTTTGTTGATAAATTGTCCGGGAATAAAGGAGTTTGGTGTTTCTTTTTGCAGTTCCTCAGCCTTGGCGATGGCCCCGGGCATCCCCTGAGAGCCAGGCGTCAGGACAATCTGTGCGCCGTAGGCCTGGATTAGGTTTCTTCGCTCGATACTCATACTATCCGGCATAACGATAATGCAGCGGTAACCGCGGGAGCTGGCAATGCTGGACAAGGCAATACCGGTATTGCCGCTTGTGGGTTCAATTAAAACGGCGCCTGGTTTAATTAGGCCTTTCTCTTCAGCGTCCAGGATCATGAAAAGTGCTGCGCGATCCTTTGCGCTGGATGCCGGATTGAAGCATTCCAATTTTGCATACACCGTTGCCCCAAAGCCGCAGCTTTCTTTTATTCTTTTGAGTTCGAGAAGCGGTGTATTCCCAATTAACTGTGTTATATCCTGATAAAGCGCCATAAGCATCTTCCCTTCTAAAAATGATTGTAGTATTTATAAAAAAGGCGAAGGACCATTTTGTCCTTCGCCCTTGAGACTGTTTTAGGCCTCTTCAAACAAATCTTTGCCAACACCACACATTGGACAGACAAAATCGTCCGGGATATCCTCCCACTTGGTGCCGGGGGCAATGCCGTTCTCCGGATCTCCATCCGCTTCATTGTAGGTGTATCCACAGACAGTACAAACATAGCTTTTCATTTTCAGTTCCTCCATTTCTCATCTTATTTTGGATTGATAAAAATATACCATATTAGTAGTGCTTTGTAAATAGGGTTCACTAAAATTTCTTAAAAAATTCATCAGATAAGACCTATTTTAAAATCCGCTTCAGGTATTGTCCGGTATAGGACTTTTTGCATTTGGCGACCTCTTCAGGCGTGCCGCAGGCAACTACGGTTCCGCCTCGGTCTCCGCCCTCCGGTCCAAGGTCGATAATATAGTCCGCTGTTTTAATCATATCCAAATTATGCTCGATTATCACAACAGTATTACCGCTGTCCACAAATTTCTGCAAAACATTGACCAGGTTGTGCACATCCGCCGTATGCAGGCCGGTGGTGGGTTCATCTAAAATATAAATGGTACGCCCAGTGGGCCGTTTGGAGAGTTCTGCAGCCAGTTTTACCCGCTGTGCCTCACCACCTGAAAGTGTAGTGGCGGGCTGGCCAACCTTGATATAGCCAAGACCAACCTCCGAGAGAGTCTGGAGTTTTCTGAGGATTTTGGGGACATTTTCAAAGAAAACCACCGCCTCATCCACTGTCATTTCCAGGATATCGTAGATATTCTTGCCTTTATATTTCACTTCCAGAGTTTCCCGGTTATACCGCTTGCCCTTGCAGACCTCACAGGGTACATAGATGTCCGGCAGAAAATGCATTTCAATTTCCAGGATACCATCGCCTTCGCAGGCCTCGCAGCGCCCGCCCTTTACATTAAAGGAAAACCGGCTTGACGTGTATCCCCTGACCTTTGCATCGTTTGTATTGGCGAAAAGTTCCCGGATATCGGTAAAAACACCGGTATAGGTGGCGGGATTGGAACGGGGGGTGCGTCCAATGGGAGACTGATCGATATCAATCACCTTATCCAGGTTTTCAATACCCATAATTTCCGCACAGTGGCCGGGCTTATGGCGGGAGCCATTGAGCCGGACAGCCAAAGTTTTATATAAAATCTCATTGACAAGTGTACTCTTTCCGGAACCGGAGACTCCAGTAACAGCAGTAAAGGTTCCCAGCGGAATCTTTACGTCGATAGATTTTAGGTTGTTTTCTTTCGCTCCCTTGATAGTGAGATAATTACCCGTGCCTGGACGGCGCACAGCGGGAATTTCAATTTTCTTTCGGCCGCTGAGATACTGCCCGGTATAGGAATTCTCACATTTTTTAATGTCATCTACCGTACCGGCGCAGACAATTTCACCGCCGTGGACACCGGCCCCCGGCCCCACATCCACAATATAATCGGCGGCATACATGGTATCCTCGTCGTGCTCCACCACAATGACGGTATTACCTAAATCCCGCAGATTGCGTAAAGTTCCGATGAGGCGATCATTATCCCGCTGATGCAGGCCAATGCTGGGCTCGTCCAGAATGTAGAGGACACCGGTGAGCGAGGAGCCGATTTGTGTTGCCAGCCGGATGCGCTGGCTCTCACCGCCGGAAAGTGTTCCTGCGGCGCGGGATAGCGTAAGATATTCCAGGCCCACGCTCTTGAGAAAGCCCAGCCGCTCCCGAATCTCCTTGAGAATTTGATTGGCGATTTTTTGTTCCATGTCGGTGAGCTTGAGCGTATCCAAAAATTGCAGCGCATCCTCTACAGACATTTTGCAGAATTCACTGATATTGATACCGCCTACCAAGACGGACAGAAATTCCTTTTTCAATCGGTCGCCGTGACAGGAGGGGCATACCACGGAGCTCATATAGGAGGTGATTTCCTCCCGCATCCAGGAACTGCTGGTTTCCCGAAAACGCCGTTCCAAATTATTGACGATGCCCTCAAACACCGACTGGTAGGTACTGCTGATATTGCTGCTTTCCCGTTGCAGAGCGATTTTCTCACCATTTGTTCCGTATAACAGAATATCCACAATCTTTTTGGGAAGATCCTGAATGGGGGTGTCCAGGGAAAAGCCATAGTGTGCCGCCAGGCCCTCGTAATACATCTGGGCCACACCGCCCTCAGCATAATACCAACCGCTGGCCTTGATAGCCCCCTTGCGGATAGAGAGCTTTTTATTCGGGATGACCAAATCAGGATCTACGTGCATAAAAGTCCCCAGACCGGTACATTTCTCACAGGCGCCCAGAGGATTATTGAAGGAAAACATTCTGGGATTGAGCTCGTCGATGCTGATTCCATGCTCGGGACAGGCATAGTTCTGAGAAAAAACCATGTCCTCTCCGTCCACCACGCTGATGAATGCAAGGCCGCCGGAAAGCCCTACCGCAGTCTCCAGAGAATCGGAGAGCCGGGAGCGGATGTCGTCCCGGAGCACAAGCCTGTCCACAACGATTTCAATATTATGTTTCTTGTTTTTCTCCATAGGAATCTGCTCCTGGAGATCATAGATATTCCCGTCCACGCGCACCCGGGCAAAACCGGAACGGCGCGCTGCATCGAATTCCTTGGCGTGTTCCCCTTTTCTCCCCTTGACGACCGGAGCCAGAACCAAAAATTTGGTTCCTGCAGGCAGAGCAAAAACCTGATCTACCATCTGGTCAATCGTCTGCTGGCGGATGGGTTTACCGCAAACCGGACAGTGCGGAATACCAATTCTGGCGTACATCAGGCGCAGATAGTCATAGATTTCCGTGACAGTTCCCACGGTAGAACGGGGGTTTTTTGAAGTGGTTTTTTGATCAATGGAAATTGCCGGGGATAATCCCTCAATGTAATCCACATCTGGTTTTTCCATCTGTCCCAAAAACTGACGGGCATAGGAAGAAAGGCTCTCCACATAACGCCTCTGTCCATCCGCATAAATGGTATCGAAGGCCAGTGAGGACTTTCCAGAGCCGGAAAGTCCGGTGAACACAATCAGCTGATCCCGCGGCAGCTCCACATTGATATTTTTCAGATTATGTTCCCGTGCTCCTTTGATGATGATCTTGTCAATTGCCATGGAAATCTCCTTTTTCTGGTTTACTTATTCCACTTATCTATTTTTCTGCCTGCAATTTCTTGATTTTATCCCGCAGATAGGCCGCGTGTTCAAATTCCAGAAGTTTAGCGGCGTTTTTCATCTCCATTGTCAGGCGCTCGATCATGGCTTCGCGTTCCTTTTTGTTGAGTTTCTTCTTGGAAGAGCTTCCCTTGGACTTGCCGGAATCCTTTGGCATGGAAATCTCCAAGACGTCCCGGACTTCCTTCTGAATTGTCTTGGGCACAATGCCGTGTTCCTCATTGTAAGCGGTTTGAATCTGACGGCGGCGCAAAGTTTCCCGTATGGCATACTCCATGGAAGGCGTTACGGAATCCGCATACATAATCACCTGGCCCTCCACATTCCGCGCAGCACGGCCGATGGTCTGCACCAATGAGGTCTCCGAACGCAGAAAGCCCTCTTTGTCAGCATCCAAAATCGCCACCAGGGATACCTCCGGAATGTCCAGGCCCTCACGCAGCAGGTTGATGCCAACCAGCACGTCAAATTCACCTAAACGGAGATCCCGCAAAATTTCCATACGTTCCATAGTATCCACATCGTGGTGCATATACCGCACCTTGACGCCCATGGAATCCAAAAAGGCGGTCAAATCCTCTGCCATTTTTTTGGTGAGGGTCGTCACCAAGACACGCTGTCCCTTGGCGGTGCGCAGATTGATCTCCGAGAGGAGATCGTCGATCTGGCCCTCCACCGGCTTGACAATGACCTGTGGATCCAACAGCCCTGTAGGACGGATGACCTGTTCCACAATCTGCGCGCTCTTTTCCCGCTCCAACTGTCCCGGTGTGGCACTGACGAAAATAATCTGATTGAGCTTGGAATAGAACTCGTCAAAATTCAGCGGACGGTTGTCATAGGCCGAGGGCAGCCGGAACCCAAAATCAATCAGATTTTTCTTGCGGGCCCGGTCTCCCCCATACATTCCCCGAACCTGCGGCAGAGTTACATGGGATTCATCCACAAACAGCAGAAAATCGTCCGGAAAATAGTCCAACAGCGTGTAGGGCATACTTCCGGCTGGCCGTCCCGAGAGGACGCGGGAATAGTTTTCAATCCCCTTACAGAACCCGATCTCCTGCATCATTTCAATATCATAGTTGGTACGCTCCCGGATACGCTGTGCTTCGATGAGTTTATCGTTGGCCTTAAAGTAGGCTACACGTTCCTCCATCTCCTGTTCGATCACCTGGATAGCAGCCTGCATCTTCTCCATAGGCACAATGTAATGGGACGCCGGGTAAATTGCCACATGAGAGATAATATTTTTGAGTTCGCCGGTGAGCACATTGATTTCTGAGATGCGATCAATTTCATCGCCAAAAAATTCTACCCTTACCGCCGTATCCCCCGAATAGGCAGGAAAAATTTCAACAACGTCTCCCCGCACCCGAAATTTGTTGCGGACAAAGTTGATGTCATTTCGTTCATATTGGATTTCCACCAGCTTTCTGGTGAGCTCCTCCCTGGTTTTCTGCATCCCCTGGCGCAGGGAAATCACCATGTTGCGGTAGTCAATCGGGTCTCCCAAGCTGTAAATACAGGATACGCTGGCGACAATGATAACGTCCCGGCGTTCCGACAGCGCCGAGGTAGCAGAATGCCGGAGCTTTTCAATCTCTTCGTTGATGGCGCTGTCCTTTTCAATGTAGGTGTCCGTGCTGGCAATATAGGCTTCCGGCTGATAATAATCGTAGTACGATACAAAATACTCCACAGCATTATCCGGGAAAAACTCCCGGAATTCCGAGCAGAGCTGAGCTGCCAGGGTTTTATTATGGGCCAGTACAAGCGTTGGCCGATTTGTCTGGGCAATAATGTTGGCCATAGTAAAGGTTTTTCCGGAACCTGTAACACCCAGAAGCGTCTGCTCCTTATCCCCCTTCAAAACACCATCCACCAGCTTGGCGATAGCTTGGGGCTGATCCCCTGTAGGCTGATAGGAGGAAACCAGCTTGAAGGGCTTCAATTCGTTATGCTCGTTCATAGGCAACATTCTCCATTTATCGTTTCATCCGGCTGATGTGGCGTCTGTCTGTTCTGTTCAGAACGAATGTTCTAAGAGCTATTTTACACCTGCAAATTCCCGATGTCAACCGATAAATTATAGCATTTTTCGTCCTGTTTTTCAATTTTTAAAATTATACTGTTTACTTTCCGAACAAGGGAATCCATACCAATGCGGGTTCCGGGATTTATTCTGACTCTCAGCAGGAGTATAGTCTGCCTTTCTGTATTTTAAGCCTTAAATTGTGCCGTTTATCCAACAGAAAGTAAGGATAATGCATGGACGCTGCCTTCTTCGCGGTAAGCGTTGTGCCACTATGAGTCCATCGTTTCAATGTTTCACATGGCTGAGATTTTCCCCAAAACCTGCCGCAGATTGGAAAATAACGTTTTCTAGTATTTTTCAGGACAGCAGGTACAGAAACCGGGCGCTGAAATATGACGGCTCTTAGGAGACTGGAACGCTGCGCCAGTGCAGAGGTTCTCTCTACCATTGTGATTCGGTCTGTTTCACAAAGTTGCAGTGATAGGTGGCCTTGCGGTATTTTTATCTATAGTAATATCTTATAAATTCTGATATTCTATGCTTGACGGGCATCGAATCCAATGCTACACTCTAGGTGAGTTATAAATGAACTGAAAGGGTGTGATTAAAATGGAACTTCGTGTACTGCAATATTTTCTTGCCGTTGCCCGGGAACAGAGCATCTCCGGCGCCGCTGAATCCCTGCATCTCTCTCAGCCTACGCTCTCAAGACAGCTCAAGGATATGGAGGAAGAACTGGGAAAGCAGCTGTTGATTCGGGGAACGCGGAAGATCACCCTCACTGAGGAGGGGATGCTGCTGCGTAAGCGGGCACAGGAAATTGTAGATTTGGTCCAGAAGACAGAGAATGAAATTTCCCTGTCGGACGATATTGCTGCCGGTGATATCTACATCGGTTCCGGCGAGACGGACGCAATTCGTCTGATAGCCCGTCTGGCCCAAAAACTGCAGGCGGACTATCCCCAAATCCGATTTCATATCGTCAGCGGGGATTCTATGGATATTACGGAACGCCTGGACAAGGGACTTTTTGATTTTGCTATTCTTCTTGGTGACACCGATATGGCAAAATATGATTTTCTGCGGATTCCGGTCTGTGACGTCTGGGGTGTTTTGATGCGTAAGGACAGCCCGTTAGCCCGAAAGGAGGCGGTTTCTGCCCAGGATTTATGGGATAAACCGCTGATTGTCTCCCGTCAGGGAATAAAAAGAGGCCCTCTTTCCAATTGGATGAAGCGGGAGACCTCAAAGCTCAATATTGTGGCCACTTATAACCTTGTTTACAATGCCTCGCTCATGGTAGACGAGGGGATGGGCTATGCGCTGACCTTGGATAAACTGATCAATACCACTGGGGACAGCAACCTCTGTTTCCGGCCGCTCTATCCCAAATTGGAGATCGGTATGAATCTTGTCTGGAAAAAGTATCAAATCCTTCCCAAGGCATCCAATAAGTTTTTGGACTGCCTTAGGCGGGAGCTTGGCGCAGCACCGAGAATTTCTGAATATTCAACCCAATGATAGCGCCAGGATAGTGCCAAAACAGCCTAAAATCAGGAATCAAGCCTGGTTTTAGGCTGTTTTACGCTTCCCTGCAAATCTGGAGCTGTCAGTGTTTTTTTCTGGCGCAGAAAGCTTTGTGGGGACTATTCAGTAAAGTTTCCAGAGATTGCAGGCCTTATACGAACCCCCTGCTTTTCCATCACGCTTCCAATTAGGGCATTAAAAGGAGAAGTGAGCTCCGGTGGGGATACCGGGATCCATGGTTGGCCGATAGATGCAGCGGTCTGTAGACAGCATAGAAGGAAGATTCGCGGCACATTACTGCTTTTATAAAAGAAAATATGGCGTGCGCCGGCCCCCGCTGGGCAGGCTTTTTGAGGTCAATGGTGCTCAATACGAAATGCCGAGGAACCTGGATATACGGCGCATTCCCCCAAGGTTTCCTGAATGCGGAGGAGCTGGTTATACTTGGCTACCCGTTCACTGCGGCTGGGAGCGCCGGTTTTAATTTGGCCGGCATTGAGAGCAACAGCCAAATCGGCAATTGTGGTATCCTCTGTCTCGCCGGACCGATGGGACACA
This sequence comes from Marvinbryantia formatexigens, assembly GCA_021771035.1. GTDB lineage: Bacteria > Bacillota > Clostridia > Oscillospirales > Ruminococcaceae > CALXEM01. The sequence continues at coordinate 113,300 of JAETPU010000001.1, forward strand.
ATGGCGGTATATCCCGCCTGATGAGCCAGTTTGATTGCCTCCAGAGTTTCGGAAACGCTTCCAATCTGATTGAGCTTGATGAGAATGGAGTTGCCGCAGCCCAGCTGGATACCCTTGGCTAGCCGTTGGGTATTGGTGACGAATAAATCATCTCCCACCAGCTGAACAGTTCGGCCAAGTTCCTTCGTCAACTTCTGCCAGCCCTCCCAGTCTTCCTCATCCAAGCCGTCCTCAATGGAATAAATAGGGTACTTTTCACAGAGCTCCTTCCAGTGTGCAATCAGCTCGTCGCTGGTAAAGCGCTTTCCGCTTTTTTTCAAAAGATAGCTTCCCTGTTCGCCGCACTTCCATTCACTGGCGGCCGCGTCCAGCGCCAGCACAAAGTCCCGTTGGGGAACATATCCTGCCTGCTCGATGGCTCTGAGGATATACTGAATGGCCTGTTCGTCTGAGGATAAATCCGGGGCAAAGCCTCCCTCGTCCCCCACAGAGGTGGCAAGTCCGTTCTCGCGGAGCAGCTTGGCCAGGGTGTGATAAACCTCCGCACACCAACGCAGCCCCTGGGAAAAATTTTTGGCTCCGATGGGCATGATCATAAATTCCTGTACATCAACGGTATTTCCTGCGTGCGCGCCTCCATTGAGAATATTCATCATGGGCACTGGCAGACGATTGGCGTTTATACCTCCCAGAAAGCGGTATAAGGGCAGATCCAGAGCCAGTGCTGCGGCTTTCGCACAGGCAATTGAGACCGCCAAAATCGCATTTGCGCCCAGGCTGGATTTGTCCTTTGTCCCGTCTGCCGCGAGCATCAGCCTGTCCACGGCATAGATGTCCGAGGCATCCCTTCCCTTGAGAACCTGATGGATCCTGGTGCTGATGTTCTCAGCGGCTATTCTGACTCCCCTGCCGCAGTAACGGCTTTTATCCTGATCCCGCAGTTCAAGCGCTTCATATTCACCGGTAGACGCCCCGCTGGGAGCCGCCGCCCGGCCTATCGTACCGTTTTGCAGGTGCACTTCGGCCTCTACGGTAGGATTTCCCCTGGAATCCAGAATTTCACGTCCAATGACACGCTCAATGATCAGTCTGTTCATGCAAACCTCCTCTGAGGGCCCCAAGGGCAATTCGGTGTCGGTGCGCCCATATGACAGTGGGGTATCCTCTATTGTTTTTTGCGGCGGACAATGATATTGTTTAGTTTGGGCAGGAAAAATGTTTTTATTATGGTTCCAAATAATAATGATTTTATAACAGAATCGCAATTATTTGTTCATAAAAGAGGCGGAAGCCATCTCGGTGGGGGTTGGTATGTTATTAAAACTACAAAATTACGGATGCCTGTGCCGCAATGTCAAGCGGCATTTGCAAAATAGGTTAAAAAATCCCCCTCTCCATGATGGAGAAAGACAATAAAAGTATATTGTGGCCTATTCGTAAGTTTAACTTGTATTGCCGGGATCTATGTGATACGCTGACATTCTGGGATATGCAAAGATATGGTCTGGCACATCAGAATCTAAAAATTAAATTTAGTAAAGCATTTAGCAGGTGTAAAATATCGCTATTGATTAGAATTTGGAGGAGATTAAAAATGAAATCAGTTTTACTGATAGGACAATCAAATATGGCAGGGCGTGGATTTATTCATGAAGTCACACCAATTTATAACGAAAATATTCTTATGCTGAGAAACGGCAGATGGCAGATGATGACAGAACCGATTCACTTCGATAGATCGGTTGCTGGCGTTGGACCAGCAGCGTCATTTGCACAAGCATGGTGTAATGCAAATAAGGGTGAACAAATTGGACTAATTCCTTGTGCCGAAGGCGGCAGTTCTATTGATGAATGGAATGTGGAAGGAGCTTTATTCCGTCATGCAATTAGTGAGGCGAAGTTTGCCATGGAAACTAGCGAACTGATTGCAATCTTATGGCATCAAGGAGAAAGTGATAGCAATAGTGCAAAATATAAAGACTATTATAATAAACTTAACAACATGGTTAATTCTTTCAGAAAAGAACTGGGTGTTTTGAAAGCTCCGTTCCTTATTGGTGGTTTGGGTGATTATTTGGGAAAATCTGCATTTGGGAGGAGCTGTGTAGAGTATGAATTGATTAATCAGGAATTACTGAGATATGCAGAAAATAATCCTAATTGTTATTTTGTAACTGGAGAAAACTTGTATTCCAATCAAGATGGTATTCATATCAATGCAGAGTCTCAAAGAAGGTTTGGTATAAGATATTTTGAAGCTTATCAGACAAAATCAAACGTGAACAGGTCATTAGACGGTGAGGAAGAAATTGTAAAGAAGTGCTGTGAAAAAGAACAAACCATTGCAGAAAAAAGATACATAAAATTAGAGCAATTTACCTTAGGGAAAGGTTCTTTGGAAGAAGTAATGGAGTTTTTAAAGTAGGCGGATACCTTCATATTCAATTAAATGAGTGGTTGGTCTATAGGATTGACCGCTTTTTTGTGCCTAATCTAATAAGGAGATTTTATATCATTTCAAAAATATAAGGAAAGCAGTAAAGTCCCTTGTGCACTGCTTCAGCAGAGGTTATACTACTTACGAACACAGGGCTGCCCCGCGCGCAACAATTGGAGCATATTTAGTCCTATCAGCAATGACGAGCTTTCCCCTTCCAGCTTTATAATGGGCATTGTGATAACTGGTATTCGTGTACTGGCCGCGACGGCTGAATTCATGACACTTTACTATTTTGAACGCAAAATCATACATGAATATGCCACAGCTTATGCAATGTATCTTCTGAAAAAGCGCCGGGAAAGCCCGTTACTTTAGACTACCATAACCTTTATAAGTTTTACATGAAAAAGGAGGAATCCTGATGACGATTCAAGAAGCTATAGAAAAGCGGCACATGGTGCGCAAATATCTGGATAAGCCTATACCGGAGACGCTTTGCGCTCAGCTGCGGGAGCGGCTACAGGCGGATAACCGGGCCAGCGGACTGAGTTTGACCCTGGTAACCGGTAATACCGATGGCCTGGGGGCCATGGCGAAGCTCATCAGCAAAAATTTGAACAATTACATCATCCTGGCCGGGCCGGACCAATTGGATGCGGATGAATCACTCGGATATTGGGGCGCAGATGCGATGCTCTTTGCTCATACCCTGGGGCTCAACACCTGGTGGGTCGGCGGTATGTTTAACGCCAAAGGGGCGGCGAACCATTTGACGGGAACCGGCCTTCGGGTGAACGGCATTATCGCCGTGGGCTATGGCGCCACCCAGGGCATACCCCACAAATCCAAAGCGTCATCGGACATCAGTTCATATAACGGCACGGCTCCCCAATGGTTCCAGGATGGAGTGGCGTCCCTGCTGCTGGCCCCCACAGCACGGAACAAGCAGGCTTTTCGCGTTTATGGGGATGCAAACAAAGTCACGCTCACCTGCGGCAGCGGCCCCTTCGCCGGAATCGACCTGGGCATTGGGAAATATCACTTTGAAGCAGGCGCAGGGAAGGAAAATTTTGAATGGGCATGAATCCTGTGAAGCCATCCGCATGGAGGAACAGATTCGAGCATGACGCCGCCTGTTGGATGACAACCGGCCGCTCTGACGATTCACCGGAGCCGGTATTTCCATATTGGCTTGGCGGGCGCTGCAATGTGTGTAGGTATAAATTTAGCGGAAAGGATAAATGGCTATTTCTGTTGTCTGGTGATAAGCGCCACTGCCACTGAGCAGGCTAATCCGTTTGAGAAGCTGCGCATGAAGAGCGCCGTGCGCAGCTGAGAGGATCGCATCGGTTCCCTGTATGGATGATATTTGAGCAGAACAGGCAGTGCAGCCTGAATTGGGGTTCCCGGAGGCCTTGCTATAGGGAATCACGGTTCCCAAACAGGCAGTATAGGCGGTAATGCAGCACAAGAACAATAGCATAGAGAAGATTTTCGCTCTCATTGATAGGTTTCTCCTTTCACTGTTATGGGAAGCGCCGGCTGAACCGGTTAAGGCGTCCCGTAAAAAGCGTCTGCTTGAAGGGCTGGGCGACAGGCCAAGAAAAAACAGCATTGGAACAGGCCTGCCTGTTTCCAGGCAAGCGGATTTTTCCAGTTTATCTGGAACTGTTTGCCGGCTGCCCCTTCGGAGCTTACTGCTGCTACCGGTTTTGCTGATGATTATGACTGGGGTGCAAAGGTGACCAGGGCATCGGTATCTCCGAATATTTCTGCCAGATCGGATGGGGTTTCGATGTATCCCAGGGGAGTATATTGGTATGTACCGGAAAAGCCCTCGTAGAACAGCATGAGGCGGTCCCCCTCATAGAGCATCAATTCTCCCGGATGAACTTCCTGGATTTTCTGTGGATTGACAGGCAGCCAGTATGGTAAAACGTAGCTTTTGCAGGCACCATATTGATCCTGCATGGGTAAAATCATCGGCATCAGTTCCAGAAGGGCGCTTGTCGTTTCATTTTGGTAGAGCACCGCTTGATAGTTTCGGTCCTGTACTGTAATCAGAACCGGCACCACTTCCCTATCCTCGCCGGTTTTCCCAGATGTACCGGCGGCTGTCCCACAACTGGACTGCTGGGACTCGGAATCCAAGCCGGAGCGACAGGAAATGAACAAAGAAAACTGGGACAGGATTAAAAAACAGAGAAAACAAGCTGTTATCGGGCGTTTTCGGTCACCTATTTGCCGCATCATGATTCCCCCTCAAGTTACAAGGTGAAAGTTCCTTAGGGAAATTGTATCTGGATTGGTCAAAAATATCAAATACCTATATTACATAGAGAACCATGCTTTTACAGTATGGCTGCCTGACCGGCTGTGCTGCACCGGTTATCCAGGGCCTATGGGATATAGCGGCGCTTTTTTATATGGTACACACGAACCGGACTCAGGGATCAGCCGCAGTTCTCCAACTTCGAAATGAGGATAGCGCACACCGCTGGGCTTTTTATAATCGGCCCCGCATCGCGGACAGCCGCACGTTTTGTACGATGCCAGTTTACAGCATGGCATCCCTACGCTTTGTCAGCAGACAAAGCTCCATTTTACGGAGCTTATCGGGACTTTATGTCCGGCTGTGTAATAGGTTATAAACCTTAACGTTCAGCCGCCGTATGGCAGCATCGGTTAACGCCGCACGTTTATGCTGCAATAAACCGGCGATTCAAACTCTGCTTAGATGGTTCCCTGCTGTGTGGGCCGCGGTGAACCGTTCCCTCACTGTGGCCGATAAGCTGCGGGAAGGTTTTCCGGGCAACTGCAAAAAGAAGGATGTGCGTTTTACAAACATAGCAGGATGTATCAGTTATGATAGTTCTTAAGCCGGTACCGCTCTTAAAAAACCCTGGCCCCTCCGGGCCTGGCCGCAATGGTTGGCAGAAATTGAAAAACGTACCGCGTACAGTTACCGCAAGCCCTTCAAAGCGGGCAAAGACTTATGTAAAGGGATTTGCCTTGTCAGAAAATGACTCGCTGTTGAGAGGGGAAAGCGGGTTTTTGTCCGCCTGCGGCGAATGAATCCGCTGCAAATTCGGAAAACCAGCGAGACTCGAACACGTCAGGATTCACTACAAAATGCCCCCATACACCGATTGTGAGGAAACGCCGGGTTTGAACAGAGCCGTGAAAAAGGACGAAGCCGGCTGACGTCAGCGGAGCAGCCGGCTCCTCCTGTTGATGCGGCAAAGCCTATATGGAAGATTTTTTGAAGCATTCATATGCAGAACCCGCAACCGGCGCTTCCTTGTATAGGCTCGGTAACGGACAGTGGGACCGGGGACGTGCCGGGGCCCGTACCGTGTCCCTTGAGAGCCAGGCCGGCGGTTTCTTTCCAGGGTATTATATCGCCTGAAAACGGCTGGTCATGATTTAGCAGCCGACGGATTTTCCCTTCTCTCCCCGTTTTCAGTTCCTATATAAAAAATAGTATTGTGATCGGATTGCACACAACAGATGTTTCTGGACTATTTTATTTTGCACGGGTGTGAAAACCTTCGGTTTTCCTTTGATGCAATAAAAAATAGCATTCCGCCCTTTTGTACGGAAAGAATACGAAATATAGGTATCACCTAACGCGGTGCGTTAGGGTCTGGAAGAAGTCCTCAGACACATGGCGTCTGCCTTTTCCACACAAAAGGGCCGGACTTCTTCAAAGCCTAAAAAGCGAGTGTTCTTTGATGCAACAAAGAAGATAAACAAGGTGAAACAGGTACTGTGCAGGGATTGACATTTACAGGCACTTGGTATAAAATGTCTATGAAAACAGATACAATTGTGTCCTTTCGGGCCTTTTGTGTATGAAATGGGAATGAAGTTCTCCCTTGGGAAACCTAAACCGCCGATTGGGCTGATGACTTCTGTGATTTTACTATCGCAGAAAGCATCAGCTTTTTTGCGTTTGAGGAGGAGTTTTTTATGCTGCCGTCACTTGCGCTTATTTTTCTTGTGGGCCTTTCCATGGCCTCCATCTGCCAGAGAATCAAGCTTCCTCGGATTATCGGGATGCTGGTTACCGGAATTTTGTTAGGCCCCTATGTGCTGGATTATCTGGATCCTTCTATCCTTTCCATTTCTTCCGAGCTGCGGCAGATAGCCCTGATCATTATCTTACTCAAGGCCGGGTTATCCCTGAATCTGAAGGATTTAAAAGAGGTGGGCCGGCCGGCGGTGCTGATGGCCTTTGTTCCGGCCTGCTGTGAAATTTTGGCGTTTGTGCTCCTGGCACCCTCAATTTTGGGAATTTCCAGAATTGAGGCCGCTGTGATGGGGGCTGTGCTGGGCGCGGTATCCCCGGCGGTTGTGGTGCCGCGTATGGTACAGCTCATGGAGACCAGATATGGAACGGCGAAGCGGATTCCGCAGCTTATTATGGCAGGCGCCTCCTGCGATGATATCTTTGTGATTGTTTTATTTTCAACGTTTCTGAGTATGGCGCAGGGCGGCATCATGCAGCTGCTGGATTTTGCCGATATTCCCATATCGATGATACTTGGCGTGGCCTTGGGAACAGCCGCTGGATATGGGCTGAGTTTTCTTTTTGAGTTTGCATTTGTCAACCGGCGGACCATCCGAAACTCCATGAAGGTTATTGTAGTTTTAGGGGTGTCGTTTCTGCTGATGTCCATTGAAACCTGGCTGAGCGGAGTGATTGCCCTATCCGGCCTTCTGGCAGTTGTGAGTATGGCGTGCGTGCTCAAGTTAAAGTGCCCGTCCCCGGTTTCGGGCCGTCTGTCGGAAAAATTCGGAAAACTATGGCTGGCGGCTGAAGTTCTCCTGTTTGTTTTGGTAGGCGCAGCTGTGGATATCCGCTATACAATGGGCGCCGGGCTGGCCGCGGTTGCCATGATTGTGCTGGCTCTGGGCTTTCGGGCCTTCGGCGTTTGTCTTTGCCTGATTCAAACAAATTTAACGTGGAAGGAACGTCTGTTCTGCGTTATCGCCTATCTTCCCAAGGCAACTGTCCAGGCGGCCATCGGCTCTGTCCCGCTGGCAATGGGCCTTCCTTGCGGGCAGATTGTCCTATCGGTAGCTGTTGCCGCCATACTGCTGACCGCTCCTCTGGGAGCGCTGGGAATGGATTTTACCTATAAAAAGCTGCTCTCCCAGGAAAAGGAGGAAGCGCCCCAAATAAACAGGCAGTGCCAATAGTTTATAAAAGGTGGAATACCCTGAACCTGTCAGTCAAGACTGGCGCTTGCGATGTGGGAAAAGACAAAAGAAGAGAGCCGGTGCGAATACCGGCTCTCTTCTTGATAAAATGGAGCTTTAAAATGAATGCCAGTGGGAATCCAACGGAAAATTCCCCTATCATTCCAAGGAGGCTTGCGTTGGCCCCAGCACTCTTTTCAGCGTTGTGCGCAGCACCGTCAAGTCGATGGGTTTGGCCACATGGGCAGTCATACCGGCGTCCAGGGAAGCCTGAATATCCTCAGCAAAGGCATTCGCCGTCATTGCGACAATGGGGATCTCCTGGGCATCGGGGCGGGAGAGTTCCCGGATGGCCCTGGTGGCTTCATATCCATTCATCTCGGGCATTTGAATATCCATCAGGATGGCATCATAGGTTCCGGGCTGGGTGCCCTGAAACTCCCGTACCGCTTGGGCGCCATCGGTTTTCAGCACACACGCGGCTCCCTCCATCTCCAGGAGCTCGCAGAGAATTTCCGCATTGATGGCATTATCCTCCGCTACCAGGAACCGACGTTTTTCAAACAGCTTCCCACCGGCCGGGCTGTCAGAGCCTGTATCATACGCAGCGGTATGGGAGGCGTCATCGGCCTGGGCTGTTTCACATTCCAGTTCGATCTGAAAGACAGTTCCCTGATGGACTTGGCTTTCGACAGTAATGGTGCCTCCCATCAAATCCACCAGGCCCTTGGTGATGCTCAGGCCAAGCCCTGTCCCCTCAATTTGGGCCGCAGTACTGCTGCGGGTAAAGGGAACAAAAATATGGGAGAGGAATTCCTGAGACATACCGATGCCGGTATCCTCGATGGTGAAGCGGAACCGGACTTTGTCCCCTGCGTGAAGCGGGGGGATCTCCTGAGCCAGAAAAGTGACACGTCCCCCTTCCGGAGTAAACTTGATGGCATTGCTCAAGATGTTGATTAAAATTTGATTGATCCGCAGGGGATCGCCATAAAAATGCTCATGCATAATTTCCCGGGTGTGAAGCTCGAACTGGATACCTCCCGCTCTGGCCTGAGGCGTCATGATAGCGGAAAGCTGCTCCAAAAGCTCCGGCAGAGAAATGTTCATCCGGTTGAGCGTAATCTTAGAGCGTTCAATTTTACTCATATCCAAAACGTCGTTGACTAAGCTCAGAAGATGCTTGGAGGAGATGGAGATCTTGTGCAGGCAGTCTGCGACACGGGAGGAATCGTCCAGATGGGCCACCGCAAGGGCGGTCATCCCCATGATGGCATTCATGGGCGTACGGATATCATGGCTCATGGAAGAGAGAAAATCGCTTTTGGCCCTGTTTGCGTCCTCTGCCAGGACCAGTGCCTGTTCCAGGGCCTTCTTGGTTTGACGTTCCTCCGCCAGCATATCCGTAACGTCTGCCCGTACCATACAGACGGTCCGGTGGTTTTCATCGCCCCACAGCACGTTGATCTGCTTGTAGCGCACGCCGTCCTGGGAACGATAGGGAAACACAAAGTCATACCCCGAGGGTTTTTCCTCCAGGCGCCGGACGATAGTATGCAGGTTAAACTGTTCTTTTACCTGTGCGGAGCCCTCGCCGGAAAGATAGAATTCCTCCAGGCGCTCCACAGAATCATTGTAGTTTTCCATGATATAGGGAGATAAATTCCCCAGCACGGTTTGACGGGTATACATTGTGAAACGGCCGCTGGTAATCTCGATGAACACCAGCAGTTCAAAGGTATACGCCATCATATTCAGCAGGCCCTGCTGTTCCCGCATGGATTCTGTGATATCGGTGCGCACAAGGCAAACCCTTCCAAGGCGCAGATCCACGGCGGAAACGGTCATATTTTTTGTCCGGATATCCCCATGCTCATCCAGGATGGAGAAGGAAAACGTATAGGCTCCTTCCTCATGCAGACGCCGGAGAATCTCCTGCGGAGCCAGGGCGCTGGCATACGCCTGCTTATCCTTAGGGACAATGGCGGTATCCAGCATTTTGGCCATCTGTTCGGAATGACGGCCGTGCTGCGGCGGAACGCAGCGGGCGTTTTTATTGCGGATTAAAACGGCGTAGGTATCCTCAAAGAGGTTTAAATCAATAATAAAGTCATAGCTGGTCACAGAGGTTTGGTGGAGGATCCGGTGGGAAATTGTCTGTTCCGTGATATCCGTCACCGTTAAAATTCCGGTGACCCCACCGCTGTCAGGCGTTGTGACCATATTCATTTTAAACTGGACATACCTGCCGCGGGATTCCTGCGGCAGCTGAACGAAGCACTCCAAAAGCCGCTCTGTCTCGTTGCGGGCAAAGGCTGCCAGCGCGGGGGCATTCAGATAAATGCTCAGAAATTCGCGGCGCTCCGACTCGTCTGGAATTAAGCCGGAAATCCCGGTGAAAAACTGTTCCCGGCTGGTTCCGAAGGTTTCCAGCAAGGCGGAGTTGGTGTAATCAATGATTTCCAGAATCCGGTTCTGCGTAATATTGCAGTGGCCGATAATCAGGGCGTTGGGGCCCGGGGTGCGGTAGTGCTGCATAATCAGGCGGTTATACTGCTGGCGAACCCGCTCCTGCTCTTCCCTTTCCCTGGTGATGTCGTTATAAACGGCATAGACGCGGCTTTCCCCTTCCTCGTTCTGAATCATGGTAAGATTATTTTTAACCCAATTATAGCCGCCGTCTCCGCGCTGAAGGCGGTAAATAATCTCACAGGTACTGTCCCCGCCGGCAATATAGGCGTCCATCTGCTGGCGCACCCAGTTTAAATCGTCGGGGTGCACCCCGGCCATGGCATCCTGCTGGTACAGCTTCCAGGCGGCCTGCAAGGACATCCCTGTCATGGCGGCAAACCCATCCGACAGGAATTCCGGAACCATGCTGCCGTCCTTTTCATAGCGGACCACCGCAACGCCGCCGGGCAGATTTTTGACAACAGTTTGGAAATACTGCTCTAGGCGTTCCTTTTCCCTGCGGGTTTGGACCTCCTGCGTGATATCCCGGATATATTTGACATAGGCGGGGATTCCGTTCCATACAATCTCCCGAAAGCGCGTGGTGTAGTAGTTATCCGTACCCTCGACGTGCATCTCATGTTCTTCCCCGTCCGGCGCGTGGCTTTTTAAGGTACAGAAGGAACAGGGGGAATCCTTGCCGTGCAGGGCCTGATAACATTTTTGCCCTGTGCAGTTCTGCCCTGTGGCGAACAGGTGTTTGGATTCGTTGGTATAGAGCAATTCGTAGGATTCCTTATCTATCACATAGACTCCATCCGCCATTTCATTGGCGATACTTTGGAAGAGCCTTGTTTCGGCGGACATCCCGGTAAATACGGCATAAAACTGTGTGGATTCCGAAAGCGGGCCCATTCTCCTGCCGTTGAGATGGATCCAGATTAGCCCGCCGTCCTTATGGCGCAACCGGTAGGAAACGTCTAAAACGCTGCCGGTTTGCAAGGCTGCTTTTACCGCAGCCATAACCCGTTCCCGATCCTGTTCATAGACTGCATTCAGGGCGTTTCCCTGGATTAAATCGCGGAATTCCTCGCGGGTATGGCCCGAGAGCTCCATGACGCCGTCGGAATAGAAGGTCGGGATAAACCTCAGCCCCTCCACGCGATAGCTTGCGATACCGCCAGGGATGGAGTTCACCAAATGGTTCATTTCCAGCTGCGCCTGTTTGAGATCGGTGATATTATGGAAGACGCAGTGCAGCAGAGGACAGCCGTCCTGCTCGCCAATCCATTTCATCTGAACCCGAACCCAGACAATCTGCCCATTGCGGTGCAGCTTGCGGAATTCAAATTTTACGGTATTATGGGTGGCGATAACCTCGTTGGCCTTGGCTATCACGGTGGGAGTATCCTCCCAATAGGTCATCTGTACGGCGTCGCCCTTGATAAGCTGCTGGTACTCGGCGACGGTATAACCGGTCAGCTGCGGGACCCCGTCCGAAAAATAAACGGTCTCAAAGATACCGGAGGCCTTATAGATGGCAACGCCGCCGGGAATGGCATTGACGATATCCCGCATCTCGCTGTTTGCCTGGGTCAATTCCTGTTCCAGGCGGATCTGCTGGCTTACATCGGTGTAGACGCCATAGAGCAGCTTGGAGCCGTCCCCCTGGGACTTTACGGAGCCCTCCAGATGAATCCAGCAGTAGGCCTGTTTTTGATCGTTCCAGACACGGTAGGTATGCTGAAACACCCCGTTGGTTTGAACCGCCTCAAAGATGCAGTCCTTCAGGCAGTTCAGATCCTCCTCATGGACACCCAGGAATTCTGTTCTGGATTCAATGTTGTGAATGTGCTCCTGAGAGTAGCCCATGATTTTATAGAAGGCCGGATTATGAAAGAGGGGCTTTATCTGGGTTCCCTCAAACTGGTAGACACACAGCCCGCAGGGAATACTGCTGAAGGTGGCCTGCAGTTCCGCACTCAAAGAACGGGTGTTCTCCTCCTCCTTCTTTTTTTCCGTAATATCGATAATATATTCGATATGGGCCGGCTGGGAATACCAATCGATAATTTTTCCGCTGAGCTGGTATACCCTGCCGTTTACAGGATGGCAGAATTCCCTCACCTGCAGTTGGGAACGGTTCATACTTCCGGCATGGCAAAACGGGCATGGCGCATCAAAGCCGGCCACATGATAGCAGGTGTCTGTCTGATGGATTGACTGCTGTAAAAATAGTTATTTGGCCAGGCTGTTTGTATAGAGCAGTTCCTTGGTTTCCAGCGCGCTTACAAGCACCGCAACAGGCGCATTGTCCAAGATGGTGGCTATCTGGTCTGCAAAGAGAAGGTTATCCTGCATTACGCTGATTCCCCCTCCCTGACGCTTGCATAGAGCGCCTCAACCTTTTTGAATTCATCCACGATATTTTGGTACAATTCCGGGTAGTCGCAGCGCGCTTCCCCACAGCGAAGCGGTTCGACTATGGAGCAGATGGCCTGATAATAGGGAGTTAATCCCATATTGGCGGCAACCCCCTTGAGGGTGTGGGCGGCTTCAAAGGCAGCGGTTAAATCGCCGTCCTGAATGGCTTTGCCCAGCTTCTCCAAATTCGCATCCTGAAACAGCATCCCCAGCAGCTTTTTGTAAAGCCCCTCATTACCCATAAAGCGCGGCATTGTAGCCTGGTAATCCACACCGTAATGTTCCAACAGTTCCCGCAGACTCGGCATCCTCTTACGCCTCCTTTTCAAAAATGAAATTATACAGCGTATGGTAAAGCTGCTCAGGCTCGATAGGTTTTGCCAGATGGGCGTTCATCCCGGCAGCTTTGCTCTTTTCGATATCGTCGTCAAAGGCATTGGCAGTCATGGCGATAATGGGGATGGTTTTGGCATCCGGATTGCTTAAATGGCGGATATTGACCGCTGCCGCCAGCCCATCCATCAGCGGCATCCGGATATCCATAAGAATGGCGTCATAATACCCTGGCTGGGATTTACTGAAGTATTCCATAGCCCGCAGGCCATTCTCGGCAGTGTCCACAGTAAAGCCCTTGTCCTCCAGAAGCATCACAGCCACCTCTGTGTTAATTTGGTTATCCTCCGCCAACAGAATGCGCTTTCCGGAAAAATCGTAGTAGGAGCTTTGACGGCACCGCTGCTCCTCTTTTTCTCCCAGTGCCCGGGAGAAGGCGGAAATCAGGGAGGACTTAAACATGGGCTTGCTCATTAAAAGATTGACTCCCGCCAGTTTGGCCTCATGCTCAATGGCAACCCAGTCATAGGCTGTCATAATGATGATGGTAACATCCGGGCCGACAACGCTGCGGATTCTGCGGGCGGTTTCAATCCCATCCATCTCCGGCATTTTCCAGTCGATCAGAATCAAATCATAATACCGGCCGCTCTGCCACAGGTTTTTCACCAGTTCCAGCGCCTTTCGGCCGCTGTCCACCCATTCCGCTTTGATTCCCATTTCACGCAGGGTGACAACCGTGCTTTCGCAGACTGCCACATCGTCGTCCACAACCAGTGTTTTCAGGTGAGAAAAGCTGTGGCCCGCCCGTTTTTGATTGTGGCGCAGCTTTTCCTCCTCTGTAATCCCAAGTTTTACATCTACGGTGAATTCCGACCCGATGCCCTTAATGGAACGAACGGTGATGCGTCCGTCCATCATATCCACAATATTTTTGGAGATTGCCAGGCCCAGGCCGGTGCCTCCAAAGCGGGCGGTAGTGCCGGTGGACTCCTGTGAAAAGGGCTCAAAAATATGGGGAAGAAAATCCTCCTCCATGCCCACGCCGGTATCGTTGACAATAAACCGGAGTACAGCGTCGTTTTTCGTTTTTCTGCGCTGGGACGCAGAAAAAGTCACCTTCCCGCTCTCGCCTGTAAATTTGATGGCGTTGCTGAGAATGTTAATCAGCACCTGCTGCAGTTTCATGGCGTCGCCGATGTAAAAATCATCCAGAGCGGGATCGAGGATACACTCATAGTCCACACCTTTTGCGGCGGCCTGGGCGTAACAGATAGAATTGATGCCATTGATAAAATCCTCGGTTGGGATTTTTTCGTTTTTCAGCAGCATTTTTCCGCTTTCAATCCGGCTCATATCCAGGATATCATTGATAAGCGAGAGCAGAAACCGGGAGGAGATCCCAATTTTGGACAGACAGTCCGCCACCTGCTCATCGTTTCCAATGGACTTTGCCGCGATGGTGCTCATTCCGATGATGGCATTCATGGGGGTGCGGATTTCGTGGGACATCCGGGAAAGAAAATCGGATTTTGCAGCATTGGCCTGTTCGGCCGCCGCCAATGCCGCAGACAGTTCCTCCTTCTGCCGCTGTTCCTGGCGGACAACGTCCGTCACATCCGTACGCGCCATACAGACGCGCCCCAATTCCTTGCTGATATAAAAGGCCTGCAGGCGTTTGACGCGCCTATTGCCCTGAAGATCCCGCATTTCAACCACAAAGGTGTAGATATCCTGTTTTTCCAGCTGCCGCCGCATATAGTCGAAGTCCAGCTTGGCAAGATATTCGCTTCTGGAGGGCTCGTCCATGAACTTATCGGCAATTTTGCGGATTTCATACTGGAAATTCCCATGCTGGGGAATGGTATCCCCGCGGCCTTCCGAAAGGGAAATCAGGCGATGGGTATCGTGGATCATATCAATTTCCGCAATGAGATCATAGTCCAATTCGGCGATACGGTCCAGCAGCTGCTCCTGGAGCTTCTTTTCCGTAATATCAAAGCTATAGAAGAAGAGGATGATATCCCCTGTCTCCGGGTTTTGATAGGAACGCAGGCTGGTACTGACCCAAAAGGCCCCGCCGTTATTGCGCCTGCGCAGAAATTCAAAGTGATAGTCGGTTTTTCCGCTGGCAAAGTCCGCGAGGACCTTTTCATAGCAAAGAGTGGTGAGGATCCGCTGCGTTTGAGCCGGATCCGCTGCGGAGACTGCCAGATTCTCGATGGCTTTCTCATAGGTATCCCCTACATTGGCCACGGCAACGTCCGCAGTGGAGAGATAGCTTTCCACCCTGTTTTGCGTTACGTTAATGCGCCCCTGGATGCTGCCGCCGGCCGCAGAAGTCTCGGTGAAATAGGCAAGCTCCTTTTCATAGAGCTCCCTTACCCGCTCCTGCAGCAGCCTTTCCTCTGTAATATCCACAAAGACACAGTAGAAATACTCCTCCTGATCCTCCTCTGTAAACAGCTGGGCCTTAATGGAAATCCATTTGACACTGCCGTCCTTACAAATCAGCCGGTTCTGGTTGTGAATGGTGCTGCCGTGCCTGAGCTGTTTGCGGAGAACCCCCTCCATGACGCGCAGATCCTCCGGATAAATCACCGAGGACATACAGTTGCCCATAGCGGCAAATTCCTCACGGGTATACCCCAAAAAGTCAAAAAGGCCGTCGTTTGCCTCGATAATGGAGAACCCGGCGTCAAACCGGCACCGGAACACAGCGCCGGGGATATTGTTGTACAGATGGAGGATCTCCTGCTGCGCCCTGCGCTGGCTGGAAATATCAATACAGACGGAGGATATGGCCGGTCGCCCGTCCTCGGCGGTCATTTTCCGGCCCATATCGTGCACCCAGATATAGGAGCCGTCCTTCTTCTTCATCCGGTATTCCACAACATACTCGTCCCCATTGGAAAGCTGCGCCTCAACGGCGCTGTCCACCATGGCACGATCCTCAGGGTGCATACAGTTGGAAATTTTACCCTGGATATCTGCTACAAACTCTTCCTCGCTTTGATACCCCAGGTAGCACAGCATTTGACGGTTGACAAAATAGAACGGGAAGCCATCGTCCATATAGCCGCCCATCATACCGCCCGCCAGGGAATCGTTGAGAAGCTCCTGGCGCTGCCGCGCAATATTTTCCATCACCAGGGTACGCGGATAGTGCTCGCCGCCCTGCTGGCTGCTTCCCGGTTCGGCAAAATGGAGGCTCTGTATGAGCCAGCGCCCCTGGACCGATACAAAAACAAAGAACCCCCGCAGATGCCAGGCATACAGGGAATTTTTCAGAACCATTTCCGTAGAAAAGTTGACCACATCATCCGTGATGCGCTGTTCATGAATGCCGGTTAGCTGAAAAGCAAAGGGTTCCGGGATTTCCTCAACGTCCCTTTGGAGGTATTCGGCCATCTGGGCCTTACCCCGCGCAGTTTCGTCGGCGCCGGTTCCAACGAACGCCACGTCCTCATGGAGGAAATCGAGAGCGGCTGCCGCGTTTCTGCATTCAAACCAGCTTTTACAGAACGCCCGCAGGATATTTGCAATTGTTTGCATACGCCTCATCCTTTCAGCAGCCAGCAGCCGCCCTTTTTCTTTTCCTTGGCGTATTTCAGCGCCCGCTGGGCACGGCGATATACACCTTCAACCGCCTCCTGGGAATCCCAGAGAACCGCACCCGCAGAGATAATGGCCGGGATTTTCTGCAAGGCGTTTTCCTGCCGGATTCCCCGGCAGATTTCCTCTCCCTTCTGCTGGGCGCTTTCGGCGGTTCTCATATGCTTCATCACTACTATAAATTCATCCGTGCCAACACGGGACAGAATATCCGATTCCCGGGTGTGGGCGCGAAGATGCATCCCAAACTGGATGAGCAGCCGATCGCCTTCCAGCCGGCCATAGGCCTGATTAATACTCTTTAAATTTTCCAAATCAAACAAATACACGGCCAGCGGCGCGTCCCCGGCACACAGGGCGCCGGCTGCGGCATCCAATCCCCGGCGGTTGAGAAGCCCCGTTAAGTGATCCCGGCAGCTATCGTCCCGCAGCATTCTCTGCTGTTCCCGGGAGGCGGTTATTTCTATGGCGCGCTGGACACGCTTTGCAAGGCTTTTTTGATAATGGGGCTTACAGATAAAATCATCGGCGTCCAGTTCCAGCGCCATCGCTTCCAGGCGTTCATCCGGCGGCGCGGTGGTGATAACTGGGATGCCCCAAACCGCTTTTTCTCGCCGAAGCACTTCCAATACGGCGAAGCCGGACGGCCGCGACAGAGTTAAGCTCAAAATGACGGCGGCAATCCTGTGCTCGCAGCTTTCTAGAACAGCCAGCGCCGCCTTACCATCCGAGGCCTCAAGAATTTGGTACCGCCCTGCAAATGTCCGCCGCACCAATTCCCGGTAGCCTGCATCTTCATCGGCCACCAGCAGATACTTGGCCGGCTGTGCGGACGAACGCGCGTTTTTTGGGGCCTCCAGGCTGACAAGAGGCGTACAGCTGCTGAACAGCTGTTCAAATTCCTTCTGAGGCAGGGGCTTGGAAAAGTAATAGCCCTGCACAAAGTCACAGCCGATTTCCCGCAGGCGCTCCAGCTGCTCCAGAGTCTCCACGCCCTCTGCAACCACACCCAGGTTCATCCACCGGGCCAGGCCCATAATAAACCGGAGAATTCCCTGATTGACAGGCTTGGCTGTTTCGCTTTGAATAAACTTCATATCCAGCTTCAGGATATCCAGAGACATCCGGTTGAGCATATTTAACGAGGAATACCCGCTGCCGAAATCGTCCATTTCAATGACAAAGCCCAAATCCCGCAGACGGCTGACCGTATCCACAATTTGGTCCGGATTCTCCGTATAGGCGCCCTCAGTAATTTCCAGATGCAGGCGCGAGGGCGGAAGGCGGTATTTTTGGACGATTTGAATGAGAATCTCCGATAAATCCGCATTATAAATATCCGCGCGGGATACATTGACCGAGACAGAAATGGGCTCGCAGCCCTTATTGTCCCAATCCCGCAGAATCGCGCAGGCCCTGTCCCAGACAAACTGATCCAGCTTTGTGATAAAGCCGTTTTTCTCAAACAGGGGGATAAACTCCCCCGGGGACTGGATGCCCCATTCCGGGTGCTTCCAGCGCACCAGCGCTTCCGCACCTACCAAACGGTTATCCTTAATCCGGTATTTGGGCTGCAGATATATTTCAAACTGGTTTTGGCTGAGCGCGGTTTCCATTTCGTCGGTGATTGCCTGCTCCCGCAGCAGTTTATTGCGCAGCGTGTCGTCATAATAAGCGAAGTGTTTGCCATACTGCCCCTTGATGCTGCGGGCGGCCAGAAGCGCCCTATCGCACATCTGCTCAATGGAGATACGGCGATCCGCCACGGAATAAATTCCCCACTTTACCACAACATTCTGGACATTGGATCTGGTGTGGAGCTGATCGGCCGCGTGCAAAAACAGCTCATTGGTGTAGGGTAAGTCCCGTTTTATCAGACAGACAAATTGATCCGCGCTGATGCGTCCGCAGATGCCCCGCTCCCCGGCAAGCCCGCGGTACAGCTCCGCCATAGCGCACAAAAGACGGTCCCCGGCCGGAATGCCAAAGACGTCGTTGATGAGCTTAAAATTTTCAATGTCTGAGCAAAGGATATCATAGTCCGTATGGGGGTTTTGATCCAGCATATCCCGTGCACAGCGGTAAAAGAACTCTTTACTGCACAGCCCTGTCAGCCGGTCATACTGAAACTGGTTGAGCATCGCGGCGGATTCTCTCAGGCTGATAATACTGGCCACACGGTGCAGGATAATCTGGGGTTTATAGGGCTTGGCCACGAAGTCGGTGGCCCCATGGGAGAGTGCGGCTACTTCGTCCGATTCGCCCCCGCTCTGGGTGGTGACAATAACCGGAATTGAAGAATAATCCGGGTTTGCCTTGACAGCACTGAGAAAGGTATAGCCATCCATCACTGGCATCACAATATCCAGCAAAATCAGTGATATTTTATCCTTGTTCCCCTCCAGGATATCGAGCGCTATCTTCCCGTTTTCCGCCTGCAGCACATAGTATTTTTCGTTTAATATGCTGCAGAGCATCAACCGGTTCAGTTCATTGTCTTCTACTACCAGGATAGTTTTCCGGCCTGTCATTGTCATCCCTCAATCCCGTACACTCTTGATCCACAAACAACTATAGAAACCCCGTTATATTGCGGGCCGCTATCCTGAGAATCCAAAACACCTATGCCGCCGGTTTTGGATACAGCCTGTGTTCATATCAATACAGTGTAAATTATATCTTAAAAAGAGGGAAAGTGCAACTTTTCGCCGGGATGCCGGTTTCTCCTCTGCCCGCCGCAGCAGAAGCCAAAACTTCTGTTCCAGTGGCCTTCCCTGCTTTTTATAAGAAAGGAAAGCAATCGTATCCGAACGAAAATGGAAAAGCACCCCGGCGCCCAGCTGCGCCGGAGTGCTTTTCCTTGATGGGAAATGGGCTAACAAGAAATTGGACTGAAATCAGCCGCAAAGGAAAACGCCGGATGAGGGGTTTATATTCCCCAAACGGCCATGGCTATTTTGTACTGCCATGGCAGCTGGAAGCCGACGGACAATTTTCACACCCGCAGCCGCAGGAGGAACGCCCTTTCCTTTTATCCCGCACCAGCTTTGCGGCAATTAAAACGACGACTGCCAGAACCGCAAGAGAGAGAAAAATGGTACCGAGGTTGGCTGCAAGATAGTGTAGCATAGTGAAACATCCTTTCTATCTGAGTATGGCATATCCCGTGCTGTTGGGAACGCATCCTTTACACGCGCGCCCTTTTGTGCAGGGCGTTGCCCTCCTGATAGGGACGCAGCAGCATGAACAGGAGGAAAGCGGTGATGGCCAGCGCGAAGAGAGTTCCCGCGGGATTTCCCTGCCCGGTAAACAGAAGGCCCAGCTGGTAGACAACCAAGGAGACGGCATAGGCAAAGCCGCACTGGTATCCAATGGCGAACAACGTCCACTTTGCGCTGTTCATTTCCCGTTTGATGGCCCCCATTGCGGCGAAGCACGGAGCGCACAGGAGATTGAAAATCAGGAAGGAATAGGCGGCAAGAGGAGTGAAAACCTCCCGCATATTTGCCCAAATCTGCCAGCCGTTCTCCGCAACTTCGTCAAGTCCGCCGAACAGGACGCCAAAGGTGCTCACAACGTTTTCCTTGGCAATCAGGCCGGTGATTGTGGCCACAGTGCCCTGCCAATGGCCCCAGCCGAGCGGGATAAACACAGGGGCTATCCAGCCTCCGATGACAGCCAGGATGGAGTGGTTGAGATCCTCTACCATACCGAAGCTTCCGTTTTCAAAGCCAAAGCCCTGCAGGAACCACAGGATGACAGCGGACAGCAGAATGATGGTCCCAGCCTTTTTAATGAAGGAGAAGCCGCGCTCCCACATGGAACGGAGCACGTTGGAAACAGTGGGCCAATGGTATGCGGGCAGTTCCATGACAAAGGGAGCCGGATCCCCTGCGAACATCCGGGTTTTTTTCAGAATGATACCGGAGACGATGATGGCGGCGATCCCGACGAAGTAGGCGCTGGGCGCAACCCACCAGGCGCCTCCAAACAGCGCGCCGGCAATGAGGGCGATAATGGGGAGCTTTGCTCCACAGGGAATGAATGTGGTGGTCATAATGGTCATCTTGCGGTCGCGGTCGTTCTCAATGGTCCGGGAGGCCATGATTCCCGGCACACCGCAGCCGGTACCGATGAGCATGGGAATAAACGATTTGCCGGACAGCCCGAATTTGCGAAAGATACGGTCCATCACAAAGGCAATACGGGCCATATAGCCGCAGCTTTCCAAAAAGGCCAGGAACAAAAACAGCACAAGCATCTGCGGGACAAATCCCAGCACCGCGCCGACGCCGCCCACAATCCCGTTTAAAATCAGCCCCTTGAGCCAATCAGCGCAGTTGACGGCATCCAGCCCGTTTTCCACCAATACCGGGATTCCCGGCACCCATACGCCGTATTGGGCCGGATCCGGCTCCTCGATTTCGGCGGCCTTGCGATAGCTCTCGTATGTAACCGGAATTTCCGCTTCCACGTTGCCCTCATCATCATAGAGATAGGCTGTGGCGGTGAGGCCAGCGGCGGATTCAGGGCTGACGCCGGCGTTTTCTGCCGCGGCTTCAAAGGCCTGTACTATCGCACCGGGTTCCGTATAGGCCTCGCTTGCCTCTTCATAGGCGGAGGAACCGATTCCAAACAGGTGCCAGCCGTCTCCGAACACGCCGTCGTTGGCCCAATCGGTCGCCCAGGTTCCCACAGTGGTGACGGACACAAAATAGACGACAAACATCACGACCGCAAAGATGGGAAGCGCCAGCCAGCGGTTTGTTACCACCCGGTCAATTTTATCAGAGGGCGACAGTTTTCCCCGGTTCTTTTTGTGGTAGCAGCCCTTGATGATGGAGGCAATATACAGGTACCTCTCGTTGGTGATGATGCTTTCGGCGTCATCGTCCAGTTCCTGTTCGGCGGCCTGGATATCTTCCCCGATGTGTGCGAGAATTTCCTGGCTCAGCTTGAGCTGTTCCAGCACTTTTTCATCCCGCTCGAAAATTTTAATGGCGTACCAGCGCTGCTGCTCCTCGGGCAGATGGTGAACCGCCGCTTCTTCGATATGGGCTATGGCGTGTTCCACCGCCCCGCTGAAGCTGTGCTGAGGAACTGTCTTCGTGGTTTTTGCCGCCTGGATTGCGGCTTCGGCCGCCTCCAGAATTCCGGTTCCCTTCAGAGCCGAAATTTCAACCACCGCACACCCAAGCTGACGGGAGAGCTCCGGAATATTGATCGTATCGCCGTTTTTTTGTACCACATCCATCATGTTGACGGCAACTACAACCGGAATTCCCAACTCCGTGAGCTGGGTGGTGAGATACAGGTTGCGTTCCAGGTTTGTGCCGTCGATAATATTGAGAATGGCATCCGGGCGCTCATGGATTAGATAGTTTCTGGCGACCACTTCCTCCAGGGTGTATGGGGAAAGAGAATAAGTGCCAGGCAAATCTGTGATAATTACATCGTCATGGCGCTTGAGCTTCCCCTCCTTCTTCTCCACAGTTACGCCCGGCCAGTTGCCGACAAACTGGTTGGAACCTGTTAACGCGTTGAACAGAGTTGTCTTTCCGCTGTTTGGGTTGCCCGCAAGGGCGATTCTCAATTCCACTGTCTATCTTCCCCTCTTTTACTGAATTAGTCTAAACTAACCTGTGCGTTTAAAAAATGGTGGCTATTGCACCTCAACCATTTGGGCATCGGCTTTGCGCAGGGATAATTCGTATCCGCGCACGGTCACCTCGATGGGATCCCCTAACGGCGCCACCTTTCGCACATGGACCTGGGTTCCCTTCGTGAGCCCCATATCCATAATTCTGCGCTTTACAGCCCCTTCGCCATGGAGCTTCACGATGGTGACAGTGCTGCCAATTGGTACCTCTTTGAGCGTTTTCATAAAAATCCTTCCTTTCCGGGAATTATTGCCGATGGATGCCGGTGCAATTAGCGCCGGCGCCTGACAGGTTTGAAGCGCGCAGCCTGCGAGTCCGCCGCGGCATCTACTGCGCGTGACGGTGCGTTTGCGGGCAGAGCAACAGGATGATGCAGCTGCCCTGTATCCGCGGCGGGAGCAGCTGCCGCACCCCCGGGCTGTGAAAGGCACGGGTACGGCAAGCCCGCTGAGCAGACGGGAAAGCTTTTGGCAGCTGCGCTTTGCATCACGCCTATATCATGATTTTGCCAGCCATTTCGCGGCTGATTGCCACGCGGGACTCCTTGACATTGACGATTAAATTTCCGCCCATGGTAGAAATGATGGTCACGTTTCCCCCGGTGACAAAACCGAGATTTTCCAGATGTGCCCGAACCTGAGGATTTCCGCCGATTTTTTTAATAATGGCTTCTTCCCCGATATTTGCTAATGTTAGCGGCATCATGTGTCACTCCTTGCCTTTCCTCTGCTGGTGTGCAGCTGTCGTTATCCGTTAGCTTAAACTAACCAATATTATGTTAGCTCAAACTAACTCTCCTGTCAAGTGGGAATTCAAAATTTTTCCTCTCTGGTTTTCCGGAACCAGAATTGGCAAAAGAAACAAAATCTTTCCCGACTTGAAATTTCGTTTGGATGTATGCTACACTATACTATAAACAACGGTTTGGGTACTATCTTAGGGAATGTTTTTCTGTGCAAGAAGGGGTTCCCAGTGCTGCGGGCAGCCCGCGGCCGGAAGAGTATGGCGCAGCTCGTCAGCGCCACGGGAGATAAACCGAGAATTTACAAAAGAAACGGGATGATAGGCAATGAAAATACAGGAATCGGCTGAAAATTATTTGGAAACTATCTTGATTTTGCAGCGCCGCAAGGGAGAGGTCCGTTCGATCGATATTGTAAATGAACTGGAGTTTTCGAAGCCCAGTGTCAGTGTTGCGATGAAGAACCTCCGGGAAAACGGGCTGATCGAAATGAGCCCGGATGGATATATTACCCTGTTGGAGGGCGGACGGGAGATTGCGGAGCGCATCTATGAACGGCATACCCTGTTGGCGGACTGGCTGACCGCGCTGGGGGTGGATCCCCAGGTGGCGACGGAGGATGCCTGCCGGATGGAGCACGTGATCAGCGCGGAGAGCTTTGAAGCCATCAAGGCCCATGCGACAAAAAAATCCGCCCGGTGACACACAGGCTGCCGGAAAATGATGCCAAAACGTAAGACGGCTGGGAAATGCGTTCATAAAACGGGTTGTGAAGCGATTGGTTGGGCTGTCCAAGGCTATCACGGCAGGGATATGCCGATAGGGATTAGATAATGAATCATAACGGAGAGAGCCGGTGGAAACCCACCGGCTCTCCTTATTTGACTGTTTCCATGAAATTTTACAGCGATTCATCAAATAAACTCAATAGAACTGTAACGAAACTCTGGTTTTGGTCTCCTATCATTTGTAACGAAAGGAGGAGAAGCCCATGCCGCCGGATATGAAGGATATTTATGAAGGATACGCCAAGGCGGTTTACCGATATCTTTTCTGCCTGAGCGGGGATCCGGAAATATCAGAGGAGTTGGCCCAGGAGACTTTTTACCAGGCGGCAAAGGCAATTTCATCCTTTCGCGGGGATTGCAAGCCCTTTGCATGGCTGTGCCAAATTGCCAAACACCTGTGGTACCGAGAGCTCAAACGCCGTTCCCGGGGGGATTTATCGTTGGAGGAGCAGGGAGAATACCCCTGCGGCACCAACCTGGAAGACGAGCTGATTCTGCAGGAAGACAGGCGGGAACTGTACCGCCGGATTCAAGAATTGGATCAGCCGTTCCGGCAGGTAGTCAGGCTGAGAATTACAGGCGAGCTTTCCTTTTCTGAAATTGGCCAGATTCTGGGTCACTCTGAAACCTGGGCACGGGTGAATTTTTACCGTGCCAAACAAAAATTGATGAAGGGAGAACCGATATGAAACAAGACCTGCCCTGCTGCATTGTGCAGGATCTGCTCCCCGGCTGCCTGGACGGCGTAGCCAGTGAAGAGACCTGCCAGCTGATCCGGGAGCACCTGGAAAATTGTCCCCAATGCAGGGAGCTCAGCGAGGAGTTCCAGTCCCCCCTTCCCACAGCAGCGCAGCGGGAAGCCAAGGACTTTGGGGATTTTTTAAAACGTGTGAAATGGAAAAACTGGCTGATCGGCGTTTTATGTACCCTGGCGGTAACGGGGAGCCTTTTAGGAGCCTATATTCTCCTGTTTGTGGAACCGTTTTGCGTCTTTTCCCCATCTGAGCCTGCGGAAATCCATGTATTCCAAACGGCTCAGGATGAGCTGAACCTTTCGGTGGCACTGCCCCAGGGGGCGTGGTACCAAACGTTTGTGACTGAGAATGTTTATAACGAAAGCCACACGGAATATGAACTGATGGTGCAGCTCAAACGTCCCCTTCTGAGCTGGCCGAAAAATTCCGAAGAGACCTGCAGCTGGGTGATTTCTCTCATCTCCATGGAGGACGGTGACGGCGCAGAACTTACCAAGGTATATCTTCAGGGAGCCCAGAGTGACGACAGGCGGCTCCTATGGGCTCCGGGGATGGAAATTGACGATCAGCTTCCCTGAGCGTTCTTCAGTGAGAATTTCCGGCAGCGCCGAACGTTTCGTCACCCCTAACATGGGCATTGTGCCGGCTGCTGCGCAACAGGTACAGAGGATCCAGGCCTTTCCCGGCGCATCCGGGGATTACCCTCCCGCACAGCACAGTCAGCCGTATAAAAAAGGAAACCAGCTGAGGCAGGTTTCCTTTTTTTGCGGGCTCAGTGAAAGCAGCCCCACCTACTGTCCGGCCGGAAAACAAACGCATTTCCCCATATTCGCATAACAGCGCAAACGGAATCTGAATGAAGAATCTGGATCAAAAATCTTCAGCAATGCTCTTGACACAGCTGATACAACTGTATATACTGTATATGAACAGTAAAGAAGGTGATCACCATCAACATTTTTATCAGCAATGCAAGCAGCCAGCCGATCTATGACCAAATTTACTCTCAGATTAAGGCACTGATTATTTCCGGTGAGCTGCAAACAGGAGAACCCCTGCCCTCTATCCGGAATTTGGCGAAGGATTTGCGCATCAGTGTAATTACCACCAAGCGGGCTTATGATGAACTGGAACGGGAAGGATTTATCAATTCCGTTGCGGGAAAGGGCTGCTTTGTGGCGGAAAAAAATGTGGAGCTCATCCGGGAGATGAATCTGAAAAAAATTGAAGAGGCCATGCTGGAGATTATTCAGCTGGCGGCAGCCTGTTCCCTGAGCCGGCAGGATCTGGCCCAGATGTATGACTGCCTGACCAAGGAGGAATAACCTAAGATGAATGCAATCGAGATAAGAAATGTCACCAAGCGCTATCCGGATTTCTCGTTGGAGAATCTGAATCTGCGCCTTCCCAGCGGATGTATCCTGGGGCTGATTGGAGAAAATGGAGCGGGAAAAAGCACCACGATTAAGCTGATTCTCAATTTGATCCGCCGGGACAGCGGTGAAATTTTTGTGATGGGCAAAGAAATACAAAACGGGTTTGACAGTGTCCGGGAGGACATCGGGGTGGTATTGGACGAGGCCTATTTCCCCGAGAGCATTACGGCCAGACAAGTGAACGCCGTGATGAAGCGCACCTATAAAAAATGGGATGAAAGGGAATACTCTGCGCTGATTCGCAGGTTTTCCCTCCCCGAGGATAAGCCCTTCAAAAATTTTTCCCGTGGGATGAAAATGAAGCTGGCGATTGCGGTAGCGCTCTCCCACCATGCCAAGCTGCTCATCCTGGACGAAGCCACCAGCGGGTTGGATCCCATTGTGCGGGACGAAATTGTGGATTTGTTCTATGAATTCACCCGCAAGGAGGATCATTCCATTCTCATCTCGTCCCATATTCTCAGCGATTTGGAGAAGCTGTGTGACTATGTGGCGTTCCTGCACCGGGGAAAGCTGCTTTTCTGCGAGGAAAAGGATCGGCTTTCAGAGCGTTTTCTAACGGTTTCCGGTACAAAAGCGCAGCTGGAATCCCTGGATAAGCAGGCCATATGCGGCGTACGGGAGACGGATTATGGAACCCAGGCGCTGATTGATATGGAAAAGCTCACCAACGGCAGGCTGCCCGGCAACTGCAGAACCCAGCAGCCCACTCTGGAGGAGATTATTATATTTTTAGCCAAAGGAGGAAACTCGCTGTGAGAGGACTGCTTTTAAAGGATTGGTTTATCATTTGGAAACAGTGCAAGTATATGCTGTTCATTCCCGTTCTCTTTTTTGTTGTGTCTCTTTTTCCCGGAAACGCTTTTTTCTCTCTTTTCCCTGCCCTGTTCTTGGCCATGTTTCCCATCACGGTGATGGGGCTGGATGAGCGAACGCACTGGGATCACTATGCGCTCACGATGCCCTATTCCCGCAGGGATATTGTTTTGAGCAAGTATCTGCTTTCCCTGATTTCCCTTGGAATCGGAGCTGTTTTCTACTTGGCGATAACTGTACTGGGCGCCCAGGGTTCGCCCAACTGGCAGAGCCTGAGCTATACGGTGTGTACTATCCTGGGGATTGGACTGCTGTATTCCGCAGTCATTTATCCGATTTTGTTTCACTTCGGCGTAGAAAAAGGACGGATGTGGTTTTATCTCTCCGTGATTGTCATCTCAGCCGGTATCGGGGCTCTTGCCTCCCTCTCCGAGGATTGGAGCAGCCAGATTCTCCAGCTCGTGGCGGCACACTGCTATCTCATCCCCATTGCAGGGCTGGCCCTGCTGGGGGTATCCGCTGCGGCATCCGTTAAAATTTATTCCGCTAAGGAATTTTAGTTGTCCCGGCGCTGGGAATTTCAGTGTATCTATGTTCAGCCAACGGCATCCGCGGCTTCATATGGGACCCTAGGACGGCATGAGACGGTGCCGGCAGGAGTATGAGGATAACCCGGGACACGGTTTTTTTCCCCTGGATGGCTTGGGCTTCATGACACCGGGCGTCTTCCAGCGTTTGGGGCCGCAAACCGGCAGGCGCTTTGTGAAATACAGCCAAAGGCGTTTCGGGGCATTCGATGCCGGAACTGATACTGGCTCAATTCAAAAACCTCCTTTGCTCCCGGATACAGCTATCGAACTGTATTCGGGTGGAGCAAACGGAGGTTTTATTTTTATTATGCAGATTGCACTTCGGTTCTGAGAAGGAAGCATCCGTACACGGGTGTTGGCCTATTGCGGGACCTGGGCGAAGAATCCGGAATCCGCCAAGGAGACAAAATCATCCCGCGCCACAATGATGTGATCTAAAAGCCGGATGTCAAAGGGGCGCAAAACCTCCTGCAGCTTACGGGTGACCGTTAAATCCTGCTCGGAGGGGATGGCAAAGCCATGCGGGTGGTTATGGGATACCACTACCGCCGAGGCAGAGCAGCGCAGGGCGAACTCCACAAAATCGCGCAGATTCAAAGACGCCGAATTGAAAGAGCCTTGGGAAATCATTTTATAGTGAAGCAGCTTGCACTTATTGTCCAGGCAGATCATGTATACCTGCTCCTTGGTTTGCCCGATATATTTTGGGAGCAAGAACTTGCCCAGACTGTCCGAATTATCCAGCTGAATTCCCACATCTACCTTATCGTTCAGATACGCGCTGCTCAGTGCGGGAATCAGCTTGATAAGCAGCGCCGCGGATTTTCCCACGCCCCGCACTTTCAGCAATTCCTCATATGGGGCGTCAAACACGTTGGAAAGCGAACCGAAGGTATCCATCAGTTCATGTGCCGTTGTGTTGGTATCCCGTCTGGGAATTACAAAAAAGAGCAGGAGCTCTAAAATATTATGCGGAGCGAAGGACTTGAGCCCTTCTGCAAGAAACCGTTCTTTTGTCCGTTCCCGGTGACCATCGTGCGCCAACAGTCCCTCTCCCCTCGTTGTCAGATGTTCTATTGCCCTATTATACCGGATTACCGCATTCTTGAAAAGGGATTGTGATAGAATCCGGCGATTTTCATTCGAAAATAGGAGGGAATTGTGGTACAATGTTCACGCAGGGCGTGAACATTTTGGAGTTTTGCTCACCGGCCCGAGAAGGCATGGGCGGTGTTTGGCATTGCCAAACCTCAAAACTCCCCGTTGGTTCAGACTTTGTGGTACAACGTTCACGCAGGGCGTGAACATTTTGGAGTTTTGCTCACCGGCCCGAGAAGGCATAGGTGGTGTTTGGCATTGCCAAACCACAAAACTCCCCGTTGGTTCAGACTTTGTGGTACAACGTTCACGCAGGGCGTGAACATTTCGGAGTTTTGCTCACCCGCACCAGAAGGCATGGGCGGTGTTTGGCAATGCCAAACCGCAAAACTCCCCGTTGGTTTTTATGGAACCATGCTGATTGCGGAGCAGGAACAACAGGACTTCCCTCCCTGGTTCGGCATCCCGGGGACGCATGAAAACCGACTTGAACCTGCCGATTTTATTGCAGTGAAAATATACGGCGGCGCGGCAGGCGATATTAGCCGAATCGGAAGCTATCGCAGCTCTCAGAACGTGACTCATCTGGTTCAGGCGTGAAGATGGAAGATTGGGCGTTTCGAGGAAAATACCGATCCGAAAAAAGGGCGCTGAAACGCCGGGATGTACAGGGGGCGCTTTTGGCGGCGAGCGTTGATACAGGGCGTAAACAGGCAATATCTTTTGACAGCCCAAGGGTCAAGAAAAAATGAAGGAAAGGCTGGCTTTTGTATGAAATCCTTTTTGATAACGGAGAATGACAGTAATCAGCGTGTGGACAAATTTTTACAAAAGGCGGTTCCCCGTCTCCCAAAATCGCTGCTCTATAAGTCCATACGGCTCAAAAAAATCAAGCTCAATGGGAAGCGGTGTGAAATTTCCACCCGCCTTGCCGTGGGGGATACGTTGACCCTATATTTAAACGATGAATTTTTTGAGCCCGTAACACAGGATACCGCCTTTTTTTCGGCTCCAGTACAATTAGAGGTTGTCTATGAGGACGAAAACCTGCTTTTAGTCAATAAACCGGCGGGGCTGGTTGTCCATGAAAGCGATGAAGAAACGGTGGATACGCTCATCAACCGCATTCAGCACTATTTATACCAAAAAGGAGACTATCTTCCGGAGGAGGAGAATTCCTTCCGGCCTGCGCTGTGTAACCGAATTGACCGCAATACCAGCGGCATTGTCATTGCGGCGAAGAATGCGGCAACGCTGCGAGTTATGAACCAGAAAATCAAGGATCGAGAGCTTAAAAAGCTCTATCTCTGCATTCTCCACGGAATTCTCAAACAAAAAAGCGGGACGCTCACCGGGTATCTGCGAAAGGACAGTGAGAAAAACCAGGTGACTGTTTTTGCCTCTCCCCATCCGGGCGCAAAGACTATCCTGACGAAATACCGGATTTTAGAGGAAACCTCCAGCTATTCTCTGGCTCAGGTGGATCTGCTAACGGGTAGAACCCACCAAATTCGGGCTCATTTTGCCTGGATTGGCCATCCGCTTTTGGGGGATACCAAATACGGCACCAACCGCCAGAACCGGGCAACCGGCCACCGCTTTCAGGCCCTATGCGCCTATAAGCTGATTTTTGAATTCAAAACGGATGCCGAACATCTCAACTACCTGAATCACCATGAATTCCAGATCGATACTGAGGAGTTCTACGAACAGTTCTTTCAGCTGCCATAACCGGGTTCCATCCTGATTGATGCCGTACTTTCCTCTCTGTCAGGGCTGTTTGAGAAGCACAAAACGGATTTGCCATGTATTTTCCCTTTCTAAAAGAGAATTGGATGAAAAATCCCCGAGCAAATGGGACTGTTCCAGGTTCCGTTTTTCCCTGGCCGCCTGCTTCTTATTCTATAGAAACACCGAAGTTTCTGGCGTTCCCCAGCTTTTCCGGGGGATTAATAGCTACAAAAAAACCAGCCGCAGCACGGAAGAAATTCTTCCGCTGCGGCTGGTTTTATTTCCTACTGTCAATCTGGTTTACAGGCCCAGGAAGTCACGCATTACTTTTGTAATCTTCTCAGCGTCCTCAACGTTGGACTGCTCGCAGAAAATACGGATCAGCGGCTCAGTACCGGAGAAGCGGCAGATAATCCATCCGCCATTCTTAAAGTACACCTTGCAGCCGTCCATATAGGAGACTTTTTCCACCTCAATGGGGAATTCCGGCAGCTTTTTCTCCACAAACAGGAGTTCCTGGAGCTGCTCCTTCTTTTCCAGGCTGAATTTGCAGTCGAACTCGCTCATCTCAAAGGTTCCGAACTGCTGATGAATCTCATCGAGGATTTCCACCAGGGGCTTGCCGATGACGCAGAGCATTTCCACCAGCAGGCCGGCGGCATAGATACCATCCTTACCGCTGATATGGCCGCGTACCGTCAGGCCGCCGGAGCTCTCACCGCCGATGACCGCGTTCTTTTCATCCATCTTTGCAGAGATATGCTTAAAGCCCACGGGAACCTCATAGCACTCCTCGCCGAAGCTTTCAGCCATTCTGTCCAGCAGATGGGTGGTGGCGATATTGCGCACTGCCGGGCCCTTCCAGCCCTTGAATTTTACCAGGTAGTAATACAGGAGCACCAGAATATCGTTGGGATGGATAAAGTTGCCCTTGGAATCGATAATTCCAAGACGGTCGGCGTCGCCGTCGGTGGCGATACCCATATCATATCCGCCCTCCACAACCATCTGACGCAGACGAACCAGCGTTGCAGCGGAGGGAGACGGCAGTTTACCGCCAAACAGGGCGTCATGACGGTCATTGATGACATCAACCGAGCAGCGGCAGGTCAGCAAAACAGTCTGTAAAGAGGATTTACTTACACCAAACATCGGATCCAACAGGATTCTCAGATTCTTCTCTTTGATCTTCTGCTGATCCAGAATGGCCAAAATGCTGTCCAAATAGGCATTCATAGGATTGATGTACTCAATCAGGCCAGCTTCCATGGCTTCCTTGAGCTCCGTGCGTTTTACATCGTCATGGGTGATTTTTGCGATTTCAGCCTCGATATCGTTGGTGACGATTTCAGTGGCATCCCGGCCTCCCTCGGTGAAAACCTTGATACCATTGTACTCCGCCGGGTTATGGCTGGCGGTAACGGCCATACCATATTTGGCTTTCGTACGTTTTACCTCGAACATAATGATGGGGGTAGGCGCGTCATAGTTGATAATCTGAGACTTGATGCCGTTTCCAGCAAAGACCTCAGCGGCCCACCGGGCGGCAATGTCCGAAAGGAACCGGCGGTCATAGCCGATAATTACGGTGCTGTCCTGCACACCCTCCCGAATCATTTTGTTGACCAAGCCCTGGGTCAGCAGATCGACATTGGACTTAATAAAATCGTCTCCGATGATAGCGCGGAATCCGCCAGTACCAAATTTAATCATCTGTCTTCTCCCTTTGCAAAATTGCTTCACAATGCTCCAGGTCCTCAACGGTGTTGACTCCCAGGATTTCATCGTCATCGTAAATGGTATAGGTTCCAATTCGACAGCCGTCTTCCATCATCAGCTGCGGAGCGTCTGTCAAATAGTACTCCCCTTGATTATTATTGTTTTTCAGGCGTCCCAGCACATGGAACAGCTTTTTGCTGTCAAAGACATAGACCCCGACGTTCAGTTCGTTGATGGAAAGCTGCTGGGGGGTACAGTCGCGTTCCTCAACCACTGTGATGAACCCGCCGTCCTGTGCGCGCACAACCCGCCCATAGGAATAGCCCCGGTTGGAAACGCCTGTCAGGATGGTGCAGTCGTTGTGCTGCTGCCGATGGGTATCCAGCATCTGCCGGAAGGTCTCCCGCTTGAGCAGGGGCATATCGCCATAGCACACCAATACGGGCCCGTCATAATCCTCGAACAGCGCCCTGGCAACATTGACCGCGTGGCCGGTTCCCAGCTGCTGCTGCTGAATGGCATACTGGACACCATCCCCCAGATAATCCTGCACCAATTCCCGGCGGTAGCCTACCACAACGGTGACAGCCCGGGGGCTTAAAAATGACAGGTTGTCCATCACATAGCCAAGAAGCGGTTTCCCATTGGCCTGGCGCAGAACCTTCGGCATATCATGCTGTTCGGAAAGCAGGCGTTTGCCCTTTCCAGCCGCCAAAACAATGGCTCTCATTCGTTTCACTCCTAATTGCCAAACACGGCCGGCGGTAAACTCCGCCCAGCCGCCTTTGGATTTTATCCCGGCCTGACCGGGCATAAGTTTGTGGAGGAAAGCGCCACAGGGGGTGCAGGCTGTCCGAGGACAGCCCATACCCACCGGTTTGCTTTCGCTCCCAAAACTTCAGCAGCGTATCAGATGAGAGCGCTTAATTTTCGCTATCAATGCTCAGGCCGCGATCCTGGTTGAGGATCATGCCGGGATAGCCAGCTTCCTTGACTGCTGCCATAATCTCCTCAGCCTTATCCCGGGCGGTGTAGACATACAGGCATCCGCCGCCGCCGGAACCGTTGAATTTTCCGCCGTATGCGCCGTGAGCCAGCGCAATCTCCAGGATCTTATCGATGATGGGAGTGGAGATTCCCAGGCCGTCCCGCAGGTTGGCCATATGGGCGTTGAGCAACTCGCCCAGCTTTACATCGTCCACATTGCCGCTCTCGAACATCTCCAGGGCTTCCCGCTGGATTTTGTAGTTGGAGATATTGGCGCGCACCTTCTTCTGATGGAACTCGTCCAGGGTATCGATATGCTTCTCCAATTCAGGATTGTGATAGAAATCCTTGATGGAGGTGATGCCGTAGGGAGCGAGCTCCTTGAGGGCATCCTGGGTGGCGTATTTGGAATCGCCCAGAACCTTGATGGTGTCTTTTCTCTGCAGGGAATCAAAGAGGATGAAGCAGCCCTTCAGGCTGACATCCAATTTCTCCGCGGCAGTTTTGCCGTCGGCAAAGTTCAGATGTACCAGGCCTCCCAGAGCAGAGGCATACTGATCCATCATGCCGCCGGGCTCATTGAATTCCTCAACCTCAGCCTTCCAGGCCAGCATTGCCATCTCGGTGGCATCGCCGCGGCCGGGGTTATACAGTTCGGCCAGGGTTTTGGTGAGGACGAGAATCATGGTGGTGGAGGAGCACATTCCCTTTCCGATGGGGATTTCGGAATCCATGCGGACATTGGCGCCGCCAACGGTATAGCCGGCCTTGCGCAGCACATTGACAACGCTCTTAAAGTAGTCCCGGCTGTTTTCATATACGATGGGTTTGGAAAGATCCACCTCGTGGATCTCATATTTGCCCTCTGTGTTCTGGGCGCCCAGCTCACCGATGGACTCATCGCGGATTTCAATATGCAGGATATTATCGTCCCGCTTTGTGGCAGTGGTAGAGAATCTCAGGTTAATTGCGCTGGCAATTACCTCGAGGCCCAGATAATCCTGGTGCTCGCCAAACAGGCAGATGCGGCTGGGGGTAGAAACCTTCAGTACCTTTTCCATAACTTTCATCCCTTTTTCGTTATTTCACCGTACCGGACTCCCATCCGAGCGAAACGGTGATAGTTCATCTTCCCGTCCAAACAGCTTGTGGGCAAATTGGACAGTTTCTGATTGTTTGCGCTTCCATTATACAACGAAAAGGCGGGTGATAGTTACGTTTTCTTATGATAGAGTTATGTTTTTATATTATGAGGCAAAAAACTCCGCCGTTTTTTCCACCAAAGCCACCGACATTTTTTCTCTGGAATCCATGCGGCCTTTTGCTTGATCCCATGGTATAAGAATGGTATGATTACGAAAGAAACGGCTTTTCCTGATTGCCGGCTGCATCCGATGCAGACGGGCCCCATTCACAGCTGTGTTTTTAAATTGATAAGAAAGGCAAGGAATTGAATGATGAGGTATTCTGTATTTACTGTCAGCGAACCTGTATGTTGGGAGAAAATCCCCCATGCCCCTGTAGAAAGCTACACTTGGGGGTGCTCCTACCGTCCCAAGGTGTTTGGGCAGCTGTGCTTTATTCCGGAAAAAGGGTTCCGGCTGAAAATGACCTGCTATGAGACTAGTCCCCTGGCCAAGTACGAAAATCCCGACGATATGGTGTGCAAGGACAGCTGCATGGAGTTTTTCGTCAATTTCTTCCCCAACGCCGCCTCCACAGGCTATCTCAACTTTGAGGCCAATTCCAAGGGGACGCTGCTTTTGTTTTATGGTAAGGATCGCAGCAGCAGAACCTCTGTGCGGGAGATGGGATTGACGCCGCCCAAGGTCAATGCTTCTGTCTTTGAT
This sequence comes from Marvinbryantia formatexigens, assembly GCA_021771035.1. GTDB lineage: Bacteria > Bacillota > Clostridia > Oscillospirales > Ruminococcaceae > CALXEM01. The sequence goes on from JAETPU010000001.1 coordinate 147,940, forward strand.
GATCACTGGGAATATGAAATTGAGATTCCCCTGTCCTTTATCCGTGCTGTCTATGGGCAGGATTCCTTTGTCCCCGGAAGCGTTTTAAAGGGTAACTTCTATAAATGCGGCGACGATACCGACAGCCCGCACTACGGCAGCTGGAGCCCCATTGCCAACCCCACTCCAGACTTCCACCGGCCTGAATTTTTCGGCGAACTGGTGCTGGAGCCCTGGGAAGCGCTGCCCGGTTCCCCCCAAAAGGGAGAGGCGTTTCTGGAGGGAATTTCCCGGCAGGTGTCCCAGTCCGTACAGGAATTCCTGAGCCAGGCCAAGCTGCAGCCCGGCGATATTCTGGTGGTGGGCTGCTCCTCCAGCGAGGTTCTGGGAGAAAAAATAGGAACCCACAGCAGCTTGCAGACGGCGACGGCCATCTATGAGGCGCTCTCCCCCATTCTCAAAGAGAACGGCCTGTTTCTGGCAGCCCAGTGCTGTGAGCATCTCAACCGAGCCCTGATTGTGGAGAAAGCCTGCGCTCAGGCCTATCATCTGGAGCCGGTCAATGTGGTTCCCCAGCCCAAGGCAGGCGGTTCCTTTGCCAGCTGTGTCTATGAATCCATGGCGGAGCCTGTGGCAGTGGAGAATATCCGTGCGCAGGCCGGAATGGATATCGGAGACACCTTGATTGGGATGCACCTGCGCCAGGTGGCGGTTCCGGTACGGGTGGCTGTCCGCGAGATTGGGTACGCCCATGTCACCTTTGCCCGCACCCGTGCCAAATTTGTAGGCGGCGCACGGGCTGTATATAATGAAGAACTGCTGTAACACCGGCGTTTTATTTGAATAGGGCCCGCCGCCCCGTTTTGGGATATCCCACACCGAAAGGATGATACACCTTGAAACTGACCTTTTCCTGTACCTCAAACGCACGGCCGCTGCGCAGCGGCCACCTGAAAATGGGAGACACCTCCGCCGACGGCATCCGCTTTGAGGTGAATAACCTCTATGCTGTGTGGGACTCCATGCCCGTTATCCCCATCATGGGGGAATTCCACTATTCCCGTTACGACGCCCGGCAGTGGGAAACGGAGCTCATCAAAATGAAATCCTGCGGGATCTCCGTGGTTGCCTCCTATTTGATGTGGATTCACCACGAGGAGGAGGAAGGCGTTTTCGATTTTAACGGGAACCGGAATGTCCGGGAATTTGTCAAGCTCTGCGAAAAGCTGGGTTTGCAGGTGTTCCTGCGCCCGGGGCCCTGGGTGCACGGCGAAATGAGAAACGGCGGATTTCCGGATTGGCTCCTGCGCAAGCCCTTCCCTCTCCGGGAGAATGACGAGGGGTACCTGTTCTATGTCCGGCGGCTGTTTCAGGAGTATTTCCGCCAGCTCAAAGGGCTTCTCTACTGTGACGGCGGGCCTATCATCGGGATACAGCTGGAAAACGAGCTTCCCTTCAACCCGCGGCACCTGGCAATGCTCAAGAACATTGCTGAGCAAGCGGGATTCCGGGTTCCTCTTTACACGGTGACAGGATGGGGGCCGGGCTGTATTGGGACGTTCCCGGAAAATGAGGTGGTTCCCATCTTCGGGGGATACCCGGAGGCTCCCTGGCAGCAGGATTGCGACCCGCTTGCGCCTTCGCCTCATTATTGCTTTCAGTCTGGACGCAATAACAATAACATCGGTAATGATCAAATGAAAGCCCTGGAAAATTCTTCTGATGAGTCGATCCTGCAGGACTATCCTTACTTTACCTGCGAATTGGGGCCGGGCGTTCAGGTGACCTACCACAGGCGCCCTGTCATTGACCCCATGGATGTCTATACCTCCGCGCTTACCACCTTGGCCAGGGGTAACAATCTGCCGGGGTACTATGTGTTTCACGGCGGATATAACCCGGTGAACGGCGAAAAAACCTACCAGGAATCCCGAGAAACCCAGTACCCCAATGACTTGCCTGTTGTCAGCTATGATTTTCAGGCGCCTATCGGTGAATTTGGCTTTGTCAAGCCCTCCTATTCCTATTACCGGCTGCTGCACAGCTTTATCCGGGAGAATGAGCATTCCCTGGCTGTGTGCCAGCCTGTTTCCCCGGATAGTGCCCCTGTTTCTCTGACGGATCCCAGCACGCCCCGCTTTATGGCCCGCAGCTTTACCAGCGGTATTGACGGGGGCACCTACGGGTATGTGTTTTTCACCACCTATATGCGTACCTACGCGCTGCAGGCGGTGTCGAATGTCCAGATCCAGCTGCAGCTGCCCCAGGAGCAAATCCTCATTTCCAACCTCAGCATCCCTGCCAACCGGGCCGGATTTTTTCCCTTCCGTTTCTCCTTTGGGGAGCGTGTGTTTCCCTATCTTACGGCCCAGCCCGTTACGCGCGTCCATACGCCCGAGGAGGAGATCTATTTTTTTGCGGCCATCGATGGAGTTCCCGTGCGGATTGCTGCGCCCAACGGGCTGCCGATTACCTGCAGTGGAACCGCAAAAAAGGAGCCCGGCTGCACCTATACGGAATACGCCGATATCGCCCCCTCCCGGCAGCGGGCGCTCACCTTTACCGATGAGCTGGGATACCGGTACAGTATTGTGGTCCTCCCCTTCCAAGATGCTCTGAACCTGACCCATGTCACCGGCGAAAAAGGGGATTATGCGGTCCTCTGCACGGATCCGGTATTTTTCACCCAGGCTGAGGCCTGGATTCAGCAGCAGAACCCGGATCCCTGTACTTCCATTGCGGTTTGGCCGGATCCCCGTTTTCTCACACTGCCCCGGCGGGCTGTACGGGATGGCATTTTCACCCAATACCGTCTTCCTGGCAGCCTGGAACATCCGGAAATTTCCATCCTGCCGAGAGCGGTTCCCGCAATTACAGAACAAAATCCGCTCACCCGGTTTCTGTTCACGCCTTCTGTGGATTCGTGCGGGGAATTTGAACTCTCTGTTCCAATGGAGCTTATGGAAAAGTATGAGGATATCCGGCTCTTTTTGGCTGTGGCGGGGGATGTTCTGCAGATTTATGACGGACAGCAGCTGGTGTATGATTTCTTCAACATGGGAACCCCGATTGAACTGGGGCTCAGGCGTTTTTATGACAGCCTCAAGGAGGGGAAGCCGCTGATTTTGAAGGTATCTCCCCTGGCGGCATCGGCAAGGGTGTATCTGGAACGGGGAATCCCCAGGGATTGTGTTTCCGTAAGCCTTGAGAGGGCCGTTCCGGTTCGAAAAATTGAGCTCAGGTAACCAATCATGTACCGGCGGCTGTGTTTCGGCTTACAGGGATATTTATCGGCCGGAAGATAGCAGCCATAATCAAAACGGCGTACCCCCGCGGGGGTACGCCGTTTTACTTCCTGTGTTATGTTCCTTTTGCGGGCAGCCTTCCCCGCTACATCTCGTAGATGTCCTTATCCGTCAAAAGCGGCACCTGGTGCTTCTGAAGAACCTGAGTGGTGTATTCAATGTTTTCCACCCGCAGAATTACATAGGCGGTTTTTTCCTCCCGGCTGATGAACGCGTACATATATTCCACTGCCACCTGTTCCTCATTGAGCAGGCGGAGGACAGCCGCCAGGCCGCCGGGCTGATCGGTAATGCCCACCGCGATGACCTCGGTGATGGAGACCATCATCCCGGTTTCCTTCAGGACTGCCTGGGCCTTATCGGGATCATCCACAATAATTCTCAAAATACCGAAATTGGTGGTATCCGCAATGGAGAGTGCCCGGATATCCAAGTGATTTTGCTCTAAAATGTTTGTGACCTCGCAAAGCCTTCCCGGCTTATTTTCTACAAAAACAGAAATTTGCTTTACAGCCATTTGAAGCCCTCCTGACACATGAATTGTTGGATAAAACCCAGCTTCCCTACCGGGTATTTTGCCCTTCTAATAACCTGCCGCTTAACAAAAACTACGCAGGCAGCAGCCGCCTGCTGTTTTTATTATACCGCAGTTGCATAGGCGTGGCAAGTGCGGGAGACGAACAAATGCAGTCTGCCCCCAACATAGATTCCCAATTAGACTCCCACAAAAAATACAGAGTCCGGCCGAGTATGAGGTTCCATAAAAACAAGTGGTCAAGACAATCTGTACCGTATATTACAGAAAATCTAAAACTAAAATTTCTAATTGAAATTAAACTCATATACGATGGGGCCATCAAGGGAATTACCAGCTGCCTTGCCTGACATTAACCCATCGAAAAAGAATATTGCCCCCTATTGATATTTGAGGACAGCAACACTTGCGAATATATCAAACATCGTTACCTTGTCTGATATTGATGGATAAATTTTATCGGTTAATAAAAGGAATGGCAGAACTGCACAGTGTTCAGATGTGGACTGGAAAGACGAATAACATTCGGCTGGGCAACTGAGATTGTGAATGCAGATATATTCGACAAATAAATACTGTGGGCAGGGAGAAATTTCTGCCGATTTTATAAAAAATTGCTTGACAAAGCGTACTACATCTTGTAGTATAAATCCGTACTACAAGATGTAGACTGACGAGGAGGTTTTTTATAATGGCAGATTTACAAATGGGGGTAGTTGAATCCCGATTTGCAGATATTATTTGGCAAAATGAACCGCTTTCATCATCTGAGCTGGCCAAACGAAGCGAGGAAGAACTGAAGTGGAAGAAAACCACTTCCTATACTGTTCTGAAACGATTGTGCGATAAAGGGATTTTCCAGAATAATAAAGGCACAGTGACTTCCATCATTTCTCGGGCAGAATTTTATTCTATGCAAAGCGAAAAATTTGTGGAGGAAACCTTTAACGGCTCTCTCCCCGCATTTCTCACTGCATTTACTGCCCGAAAGGATCTCACGCACGAGGAAGTAGAACAGCTGCGGAAAATTGTTGCTGAATATGAGGAGGGGTGATTATGGAGACTGTATTTCTTAAAATTTTGAATATGAGTCTTACGGCAAGCTGGATTGTTCTTGCTGTTATCTTACTTCGGCTTCTGCTGAAAAGAGCGCCGAAGTGGATTATGGGCGTATTGTGGGGGTTTGTTGCTATTCGCCTAATCGTTCCGTTTTCTTGGGAAAGCATATATAGTCTAATTCCGAGTGCTGAACCGATCCCTCAAAACATTTTGACGGCAGAAAGTCCGGCTATTAACAGCGGTTTTCCAATTCTAAATGAAATAGTAAACCCTATTCTTTCCAATTCTCTAATTTCAAATGCTGCTGACAGCGTGAATCCGGTGCAGACTGTTATGTTCATTGCTTCTGTTGTTTGGATTACCGGCATAATCGGAATGCTGCTGTATACCCTGATAAGCTATCTTCGTATCTATAGTAAGGTTCGGGAAGCGATGCCGCTGCAAGAAAATGTATGGCTATGCGATCATATTTCTACACCCTTTATTCTTGGCATTTTTCGCCCTCGTATCTATCTGCCTTCCTCAATGAATGAATCGGATATGGAATTTGTAGTATCCCACGAAAAAGCGCATTTAAAGCGCAAAGACCATATATGGAAGCCTCTTGGCTTCCTGTTACTCTCTGTTTATTGGTTCAACCCGCTTTTATGGGCAGCGTATATCCTTTTATGTAAGGATATTGAACTTGCCTGTGATGAAAAGGTGATTCGGCAATTGGGTACAGAGGTAAAAAAGCCGTATTCCAACGCTCTCATCAATTGCAGCGTACCCCGTAAAATGAGTTCCGCCTGTCCTCTTGCTTTCGGAGAAACGGGCGTAAAAGAGAGGGTGAAAGGTGTGTTAAGCTATAAAAAACCTGCTTTTTGGATTATCATTGCAGCAGTTATTGTTTGTATTGCAGCAGCTATATGCCTGCTGACAAATCCCAAAACTTATGATGCAGACGATCTGGATGACAAGCTTCAAGTATTTCTTGATATGCAAATCAAGGCACACCATAAATCAGAGCAAACCGATAACAATTTCGCTGCTCTTGACTATGATATTCTGAAAATTGACAAGTCGCTTTCAGATACGACGCTTTATATGTGGGTTTACTATGAGGAATACAGTTATAAAAATGATAGCCTTAAAGTTGAAGCGGCCGCACATATTCCGACTGTCATTACGGTTACCAATACGATTGCGCAAAATAAAAATGGAATAAGCTCCTATGAGTTAAGAGAATATTGGGAACCAAGAGACGGCAGTTATTATGAAAGTGATATTAAAGAAAAATTCCCAGAAGTTTTGTGGGCCCAGGCTTTTGACAGTGAGCGCTATATAAAGGAACAGGAAATAAAATGCAGGCAATCTGCGAAAGAATATTTCAATACTACAAATTCAGCCATCGGTGGTGTTGATGAACCAAATAATATTGTAATCGGACCTTCGGAATCTTCCTTGGCATACCAATACTTATCGGGAAGTGATGTTGCAAAGCTCTTGCTTGAGCCGCAAAGCAAAACATTCTCTTTTTCGTTTTCGTTGTTAAGCAGTTATTTTGCCGTGGGAACTTATGAAGAAAATGATGATTTTATAGTGGCTCAAACCGACGATGGCAAATATAAGTACACCTTTAAGAAGAATCGTCAAAATTTCGTTTTTGCGGCAGATGAATCCTCTCAAATGCCGAGCTGTTCATTGGCTGATGGTGCAGTTTTCCAGCCGACAGAAACTAAAGATGTACAATCTGGCACAAATCCGTATTTCAATGCCGAAGTGCTTGAAGTAAATGACAACAGCATTTTAGTAAAGCCAGATGCAGGTTCGGGCGAAATCAAATCAGCAGATAAAATATATGTATCCTTGAATGTTATTTCAACAATTACCCTTCCTACTTTTAAGGTTGGTGATAGAGTTCGCGTTATTTATAACGGAGAAATAGCTGAATCCTACCCTGCACAGATAAACAAAGTATTCGTGATATATCTGCTCAGTGAAGATGGCACAGTTTTATCTCCTACACCGACTCACTAAGAGGAGTGATATTCATTACATCAAGTTATCTTGGTGTTGACACACCACTTCCTGTACCAGAGATTTTTCCATATTATGATAAACAGCAAAAGTCCCGGATGGAGTTTCATCCGGGACTTTTATTTTGTGAATTACCCAGGGGCTTCACCGTACGGCGATGGAGCCTTTTGCAAGCTGCGGACAAAACCTTTGGAGCGCAAAGCCCTGCAACGATCCGACAGCATAAGAACAACCGTGCCAGGACCCTTGACAGGGGGGGGAAATTCTAAGGCACTCGGCTGTCAACGGCTTACCTGAGCTGAGAATGGCTTCTTCCCAGGGCAAACGCAGTTTTATTTAGCTGCAGGAATTTGGGTGGAACCGTCGTTTCGATCACCCGATCCCACTCCTCCTCACTGAAGGGCAGGATATTGGACATAGCGCCGATGAGCACCACATTGGTGGCCTTGGCAGAACCGGCCTGTTCCGCCAGGGTGAGGGCGTCAAAGGCGAACACATCCGCACCTGCAGCCTGGAGTTTTGCTACAATATCCTGAGGATATTCGGCGGCACCGGTAATTACCGGCATGGGATCGATCTGCTGCGTATTGACAATCAGCTTGCCATCCCGTTTCAAATACGGCAGGGCCCGCGCAGCTTCGCACAGCTCGAAGGAAATAACGATATCCGCCTCCCCCTCATTGACAACGGGAGAATAAACCTTATCGCCGTATTTTACATAAGTAACGACAGAACCACCCCTCTGAGACATTCCGTGAACCTCAGAGACCTTGACATCATAGCCGGCTCCCAGCAGGATATTGCCCAGAAGGCGGCTGGCAAGCAGGCTGCCCTGTCCGCCAACGCCAACGATCATAATACTTTTCGTCTTTTCCATTATGCCTGTACCTCCTCAATTGCAGAAAACGCGCACATTTTGCTGCAGAGGCCGCAGCCCACGCAGAGTGTGGTGTCCACCGTTACCTGCCCGTTCTTCATGACAATAGCAGGACAGCCAATCTTAAAGCAGGCCTTACATTTTTTACACTTGCCGGCGTCGATGCTCACCGGCGGTTTAGCCTTGACATATTTGAGCAGTGCGCACGGGCGGCGGGAAATTACCACAGAAGGCTCCGCCGCTGCCAGTTCCTCCCGCAATACCTGCTCCATTTCCTTGGGTTCATTGGGGTCTACAACCCGAATCCGTTTGACGCCGACTGCTTCGCAGACCTTTTCAATACTGATTTTCTCCACGATATCGCCCTTGAGGGTACGCCCGGTGGTTGGGTTCTCCTGGTGCCCGGTCATACCGGTGATGGAGTTATCCACCACAATAATGGTGGAAATTCCCTCGTTGTAGGTGACGTCGATAAGCCCGGTGATACCGGAGTGCATAAAGGTGCTGTCGCCGATGACAGCGACTGCCTTTTGGGCGCTCTCCTGCCCGCGTGCCTTATTGAAGCCATGCAAGGCGGAGATGGAGGCTCCCATACAGATGGTGGAATCCATGGCGTTCAAGGGCGGAGTTGCTCCCAAGGTATAACAGCCGATATCGCCGCTCACCATCACGCCCAGCTTATGCAGCACATAGAAGAGCCCCCGGTGAGGACATCCCGGGCACATGACCGGCGGACGCACAGGGACAGTCTCTGGGAACTGGAAGAGTTCGGTTTTCTCCCCCAGCAATTTCTCCCGAATCATTTTTTGCGTATACTCGCCGATATTGGAAAACAGCTCTTTTCCCACAACGGGGATTCCATATTTACGGCAGTGGGTCTCGATAATATCGTCCAATTCCTCGATGACGATAACCTTTTCCACCTTTGAGGCAAATTCCCGCAGGCGTTCGACCGGCATGGGGTTAATCAGCCCCAATTTGAAGAAGCTGGCCTCAGGCAGGGCCTCCCTGGCGTATTCATAGGCAATCCCGGAGGCGATAACACCGATTTTGGTCCCGTTATATTCCACCGTATTCAGCGGGCACTCCTCGGCGTATTGGGCCAGGGCCTTCTGGCGTTCCTCTACGACCACATGGCGTTTTTTAGCGTTGCCGGGCATCATGACATACTTGCCGGGGTTTTTAACATAGTCCTTGACGCCCACTTCCTGGCGTTCGCACTCCTCCACCAGGCTCTGGGAATGGGAAACACGGGTCGAGAGCCGCAGAATCACCGGGACATCAAAGCGCTCGCTGATTTCATAGGCAGCTTTTGCAAAATCCTTACATTCCTGGGAATCGGCCGGCTCCACCATAGGCAGCTTAGCCGCAATGGCGTAGTGGCGGGAATCCTGCTCATTTTGAGAGGAATGCATCCCCTGGTCATCCGCAACGGCGAGCACCATTCCGCCGTTTACTCCCGTATAGGAGGCGGTGAACACCGGATCCGCGGCAACATTGAGCCCAACGTGCTTCATGGCGCAGAAGGAACGTGCGCCGCCGATTGAAGCACCTACGGCAACCTCTGCAGCAACCTTTTCATTGGGAGCCCATTCTGCATAAACCTCCGGATAGGAGGATACATATTCGGTAATCTCCGTACTGGGAGTTCCCGGATAACTGGATACCACCCGGCATCCAGCCTCATAGATGCCTCTGGCAACAGCTTCATTTCCCAACATCAAACGTTTCACTTCTTAGGCTCCTCCTTTTCCTCTCTGAGATCCACAATCCGCTTGGCCTTTCCGGCAAAGCGCTCCAGGCTCTTGGGTTCCACCAATAAAACCTTGGACTCGATTCCCAGCACAGTTTTCAGCTGATTATGAACCGTATTCTGCAATTTTTCAAGCTCTGCATAACGCTCCAGGAGCGATGCGTCGTTGAGTTCCACATTTACCTGAAGGGTATCCGTATAATTTTCCCGGCGCAGCACCAGCTGATAGTTGGCGCTGATCTGCTGAATGGGCATGAGCACGCTTTCGATCTGGGACGGGAATACGTTGACGCCCCGGATTTTCAGCATATCGTCGGAACGGCCCTTTACCTTATCCATACGCACATGGGTGCGCCCGCAGGGACAGGGCTCGTAGTTCAGGCGGGTAATATCCTTGGTACGGTACCGCAGCATGGGAAAGCCTTCCTTGGTGATGGTGGTGATGACCAGTTCCCCGGTTTCCCCCGGCGCTTTTTGCTGCAGGGTGTCGGGATCGATAATTTCAGGAATAAAATGATCCTCCGCAAAATGCAGGCCCTGGCGGTACTGGCATTCCCCGGATACTCCGGGGCCCATTAGCTCGCTCATGCCATAGTTGTCCGTTACAAAGATGCCCCAGGCCTCTTCAATTTTCTCCCGAAGTTCCGGCGTACAGCCTTCGGAACCCAGAAACGCCAGGCGCAGGCTGAAGTCCTCCTTTTTATAGCCCAGCTCCTGGGCTGTCTCCGCCATATACATGGCATAGGAGGGAGTTGCAATCAGCGCGGTTACGCCGAAATCCTTCATCAGCATCAGCTGCTTCTGGGTATTGCCGCTGGAAGACGGCACCACAGTGGCACCCAGTTTCTCCAGGCCGCCGTGTAGGCCCAGGGCGCCGGTAAAGAGCCCGTACCCAAAGGAGATATTGGCGATATCATCCTGTGTGGCTCCGCCGGCTACCAGAATTCTCGCCACCAAATCGGACCAGGTGTCCAAATCCTTACGGGTATAGCCCACAACGGTAGGTTTTCCCGTTGTTCCGCTGGAGGCGTGCAGGCGCACAATCTGCCGCATTGGCACGGCAAACAGGCCGAAGGGATATTGATCCCGGATATCCGCCTTTGTGGTAAAGGGAATATACTGAAGATCCGAGAGGGTCTTTATCTTCTCGGGAGTGACACCGGCGGCATCCAGCCGGTCGTGATAAAATTTGATATTTTCATAACAGTGCTTAACCGCCCACTTCAGATTTTCCAGCTGCAATTCCTGAAGCTGTCTGCGGGGCATGGTTTCAATTTCCTTTTGGAAAAAAGCGCCCATTTTCATCCGCCCTTCCCTGGGTAAAAATATTGGGTTCCCAGATTTCGTATCGCTACAGATCAAAAAACGGCCCGGGCAGGCCGCCTGATGGATACCATTGTTTCTTTTTAGCCATTTAAAGCGCCAATAATTATATTCTAGCTTTTTTGGTCGTTATTTGCAAGGGGATCTCAAACTTTTCTGCCGAAAACCCGCGAAAACAGGGACACCAATTAGTTGGCATCCCTGTTTGGCAGACAAAACTTTGGACAAGAGGGATCCTTTGGAGGGAAATTCCTGCGAATCCGGCCAAATCAGACCAACGGAAAGCCCAAATTATCCCGGAAGGAACCTGTGACGATTGTAATAATATCCACAAGCCAGCCGATTCCAAACAGGCCGCCGGTGAAAAAGTACAGGATGCCAGTCCCCACTTTACCCACATAGAAACGATGGATCCCCAGCACACCGAAGATAATACACAAAATCAGCGCCGCCACGCGGCTTTTCCTCGAGCGGTATCCGGCATCATAGCCTGTTTGGCTGACGTTTTGGTTCAAATTAGCGTTGGTATTTATATTTTTGCTGCTGTTATCGTTATTGATGATGATATTGGGGACAGCCTGCGCCGGCGGCACAGCCGCAGATGCGGGAGCCTCTCCCGCCGGAGTTCCGCAGGACGGGCAGAACCTGCCTTCAAATTCCCTGCCGCAGCGAAGACAAGTCACCGGCCCGGCAGGAGCGCCGCAATGAGGGCAAAACCGCCCTGCAAACTCTTTCCCGCAGCTTTTACACACAGACAAGCTCTCAGGTGCGGGCACGCCGCAGTTTGGACAGAACTTCCCCTCAAACTCATTGCCGCAATTTTCACATTTCACCGCTTTTACCTCCTGACACATTGGCTATTCCCCGCAGCGCTCAAAATAGGGCAGGCACTCCAAGGGGGCAGGCACCACGGCCTCGCAGGGGCCTGTATAGGTTTTGCCGTCCGGGGATTTCCAAGTCCCCTCCGGGAATACGACAGTGCGCTCCCGCTGCCCTTCCTTTATCACGGGCGCCACCAAAATATGTTCCCCCAGCATGAACTGATCCGTGATATGCTCCAGGCCCTGATGCGGGAATCCATACTCCAGATACCGTACGATGGGCTCGCCGGTGCGTGCCGCAGCCTCAGCCAGCGCCCAGATTGTATCGGCAAACTGCATATGAAGCTTTGCCATATTGCGTACAATCTCACAATTTTCTTTGCTGAGAACCCGCACCGGCGAAGCGGAAAACTGCATCATGGGCATCAAAGCCGCAATCTGCGCATACCGAACAAACAATTCCTCGCTGAAGCGCACCGCCCCCGGCTGGAAATCGGCATACTGCCCGCCGCCAATCATATCCGGGCAGCTGAACGCGCAGCCGATGATCCCCTGTGCCAACTCGTTGGGAATCAGCCCTGCAATTCCGCCGGTGCCCCAGCTGTGGTTTTTATCCGCCAGGCGCTGCATGAGAGGCTGGCCGCCGTTTTTCCAGCAGGCACGCAGCTCGTTGTACTCATATCTCGCTGCAAAACGCGCCCATGCTTCGGTTTGGCCGTTGGGCCCTACCGGCTGCGCCATCTGATCCTCATAGTGATAAAAATATCCGTCCCCGGCATCCATCTTAAAGCCGTCGATTCCGTATCTGTCCATTAAAAGCTGGTTTTTTTCGGCGTACCAATCCTGCGCCTTGGGATTGGTCATATCCAAGGCGGCAGAATAGCCGTTCCACCAATGGATAATGGCAGCTTCCCCATCCTTATTTTTTACCAGGGCATCCATCGCTTCCAATTCACGGAATTCCTTGGAATCCGGGCTGATAAACGGGCAGGTCCAGAGCATGACGGAAAAGCCCATATCATGCAGCTGGCGTACCATCGCCTTGGGATCCGGGAACTTGAGCGGATCGAACTCCCAGCAGCCGTAATACTCGCTCCAGCAGTCGTCAATCATCAGCACACCCGGTTCAAAGCCGTTGTCCACCATGCTGCGGGCATATTCCAAAACCTGCTTTTGATTCTGGTGGTACATAATTTCAATCCAGGTGTTGTACTGGGGCCTTACGAAAAATTTCTTCGCCGGTGTTTTTTGGCTGGCCGGGAAATGCTGACTCTGCGCCTGCCGGTAGGCTCCCCGCAGGCTTCCAAAGCCCTCATGGAGTTCAGGGATGCCGCGGCTTGTGAGAATCAGGGTTCCCGCCTTTACACAGAGATCAAAGGGCTCCTCGCACCAGAGATACCGTCCCAGATTGGAACACAGCAAAGGCGCCGCCTGGTTGGGCGTAACATTGGGATCCAGCTGCACAGTGTGATTGCTGGATTCGTCAAAGGGCATTTCAAAGCCGCTCTGCGCGCAGGCCCCATACCAGCATTCGCCGGGTAACATTGAAAATTTGAATTCCTGTTTCATCTATAACAGCCCTTTCTTTTTCTGAACATCCAAAGCTCAGGAGATTAGTTTTTTGGCTATTTCCCATCCATGGCCCGGCATCCGCGCCAAGGACCGGCAAAGCCGTATTTGGGAGATTGCGCAGAAAAAGACAGGCAGACACTTCAAATCCGCCGAAGCGGCGAGCTGCCCGTCTTACCAAATTTCTGCATTACCGAACCCCTTTGGACGGTGTGTGGGAAAACACATCCCCGCCCTGGCAGTCAATTCCCACAATAAGGGGAAAATTCTCAAACTCCAGGCGTTTTACCGATTCGCACCCCAGCTCCTCAAAGGCGATTACTTCACAGCTTGTGATGCATTTGGCGGCCAGCGCGCCCGCACCGCCCAGGGCGCACAGATACACGGCGTTATTGCGCCGGATGGCCTCACGAACCTGGGCGGAACGCATTCCCTTGCCCACCATAGCGGTAAGCCCTAAATCCAAAAGCCGGGGCGTATATGGATCCATACGTCCGGAGGTAGTCGGCCCGCAGGAACCAATGGGCCGCCCGGCGGGTGCCGGAGTAGGCCCGGCATAATAAATGACAGCGCCTTCCAGCCTGAACGGCAGCGGCTTTCCCTCGTCCAAAAGCGCGGACAGCTTTTTATGCGCCGCATCCCGGGCCGTGTAAACCGTCCCGCTTAAAAGTATCCTGTCGCCGGCACGCAGCTGAGGGGCCAGCGTTTTGAGTTCCCTGGTATTACAGCGATATTCCCGAGTCTGAATGGCAGGTCGCTCCCTTCCGGTATTTGCAGTTGTTTTTACCATCCCAATATCCATCGGCGAAGCTTATTCCAAACGCTTCGCCGAGGCACTGTCAGCCTGGGCAGAGGTTTTTCATACTGGATTTCGCGGGACACCGGCTGAGTCCCGGCGCGCCGCTCGCCCTTTCAGCCGGCAGCCTGTGCTGCAATATAGATGGTATCGTGGGGTGCCTGGGGATCTTCAGGCGCCTCTTGCGGCGCAGCGTCCTCCTGGGCATCGGGCTGTACATCCGCGGGGGTCTCCTCGGGCATTTTCTGAAGAGCCTCCTGGCCCCGGATAATATCGGCCTTAATCATGGCCTCATACTTTTTTGCGACCTCATCGATCCCCTGCTGGGCATGATCGATTTGCTCGTTGATGGACAAAAAGGTATCGCGGACGCTCTTTTTAAGCACATCCATCTCGCCCTGGAACGCGGTGATATCGCTGAAGATATACCCTACGGTCTCCTTGGCCTTTTCGCTGACAAGGCCCGCTCTGTCATTGGCCTGTTCTACAATTTTTTTTGCGATGGCCTTGGCGTCCAGGATGGCCTGTCCAATCTGTCCGGCGGCTTCATCATATTTCCGGTTTTTTTCCTCCAGTGCCTCGGAACGCTGCCGGAGCTGCTGGATCCGGTTTTCCTGTCCGGCAATTACCATTTCCTTTTCTCTGAGAATTCCCTGCTGCTTTTGCAATTCCTCGTTTAGGGAAGAGAGCATAGCATTCAGTTCCGATTCCTTGGAGGATTTTTCCTGAAGCTCCTGGGTCATTTCATTCAACTGCCTGAGATGTTCCTCCTGCTGCTGCAGATAGGAGGCGTTTTCCCGCTGCATATCCTCCATCTTCTTTTCCAGATCGGTTACGGCAGCCTTGGAAGAGCGTGTCAGTTCGTCAATATAATCCAGCACCTCGCGCTTATTAAAACCACTCAGGCTGGTTTTAAAGATTACCTGGTTTTCCATGATTCATTCCTTTCCCGGGTTCTCCGTTTTTCATTCATAAGGCCCTGTGGGGAATTTGTCAATCCACACGGGAACTGTTATAATAAATTATAGCGAATTTTCCAGGAAATGAACAGGGCTTTTTCACATTTTTTCTTGCATTGGAATAAAAACGCCGGGTATCATGCCCCGTGTTCCTGCAAAACGGTGAAAAAGGGATTCCCGAAAGCCAAAAAGCCAATATCAGTTTCCGGGTTTCACAGGAAAGCGCCTGCAGCTTCCCATATGCCGGAGCACACAGAAGAAAACAGCTTTCGTTTGGCAAGGGCCGACCTGTTTTCCAACATCAACGGAGCTTTCAAAACGCCCTTTGTGTTTCAGCCTGGGCGGGGCGCGCTGCTTTTTTGACGCCGCACGGCCTGCTGTTCGGCGGACAAGCCCGGGAGGGTTGGCCCCAGCCGGGAGTTCCTTTTTCTTAATTTTATTTTCAGGAGGATATTATGGCACTTCATGATCTTGTTGTCTTTGATTTAGACGGCACCCTCAACCGCACGGAGCTGTACGCGGTGAGAGCCCATCAGCGCACCTTGGAGCAATTTGGACGGCATCTCAGCGAAGAGGACATTTTGGATTCGTTCGGCGCCAGCAACGATGATTTCTTCAGCAATAAGCTTCCGGATCTCACTGCCCGGCAGAGGTGCGAATATCTGGACGCCTATGCCAGATACGAGGTGGAGGAGTTGCATCAAAACAAGGCCGCTTTTCCCCATGTTCCTGAAATGCTCAACGCTCTTCGGGACGCCGGAATGCGAACAGCCGTATGCTCCAACGCCTCGGTGCGGTATATCCGGCTGGTTCTCACAGAGCTTGGCCTTCTGGAATCCATCGATTACATCCAGCCCATTGAGCCGGGGCTTCAGAAGGAGGATACCCTGAAAAAACTCCTGGAACGAGCGGTTCACCGGCGGGCTGTCATGGTGGGGGATCGGTTTTATGATAAAATTGCCGCATTTGAGAATTCCCTGCCCTTTATCGGCTGCGCCTATGGCTTTGCGCCCAAGGAGGTGCAGGACGCCGATATCGTTGTCACAGACGCCGCCCAAATCCCCCAGGCGGTGTTCAACCTCCTGACGTGTGGATGCCATGATGACCAATAGAGAAATCATCCAAATTCTTGAAGGCCTTGCAGAACCAGGGTATCAAAGGTTCGCTTCCTCCCTGATTCCGGGAGAAACCCAGCTTATGGGGGTGCGTCTGCCGCAGCTGCGCAAGCTGGCCAAGCGTCTGGCCAGAGAGAACTGGCAGGGATACCTTATCCAGGATTGGGGGACCTCATTTGAAGAGGTTCTGCTGCAGGGCATGATTCTGGGCTACGCCAAGGGTACATGGGAACAACGCCTTCAGGCGGTAACTGCCTACCTGCCTCAAATCCGGAATTGGTCCATCTGTGACAGTTTTTGCTCCTCCCTGAAAATGCCTAAGGAGAATCCCCAGGGCTTTTGGGAGTATCTCTCCCCTCTGCGGGACGCGCAGGAGGAATTTACCGTCCGGTTCGCGGTGGTGATGCTGCTCAACTACTACCGCAGCCCAGAATACTATTCGCGCTGTATTGCCTACCTGGATGGCGTCCGCCATCCGGGGTACTATGCCAAAATGGCAGTGGCTTGGGCGCTGTCCCTGTTCTATTGTTCCTTTCCGCAGGAAACAATGGCCTATTTTGCCGATTCCAGCCTGGACAGGGAAATCCTTTACAGGGCCTTATGCAAAATAATCGAATCCCATTCCATAACCTCTCAGCAGCGTGAGGAGATCCGGGAATACCGCGGGCAGTTTTCCGCGCCGGGAGATACGCGGGTATAACTGGGATTCCGCCGAGCACTTCTCTCGGGTTCCCGCCGCTGCTAAGGCGGAGGTACTTCGCCAATCAGAAAAAATCCCCTGTCCGCCAAGGCAGCAACGTCCTGGCGGACAGGGGATTTCTCTATTTTAATCGTTCGAGGCTGTTCCAAGGCTTTCCCGGAGATGATCCACCGCCATCTGCTGAATGCCGCCGAGCATTCCAAGGCCGCTGAGCGTGCAGCGCACCTGGTACCCCGCAGCCTCCAGCCGGCTTTTCCAGCTGTCCGGCTCCTGCCCTGCCATATCATTGCAGGCATGATCTCCTGCCACCACCATCATCGGTACCAGATGCACCTTTGGAACAGCCAGTTCCTTGAGCTCTTGCAGAATTTCCTCGATGCCCGGCCAGTCCTCCACGGTTCCCACCAGGACATCTTTTCGCGCATTCATATGAAACACCGTCTGCAAAGCCGGATACACCGCATTAGTTAAATGCTCAGTACCATGCCCAAAGAGGATTAGAGCTTCCTCCTCCTGCTGGGGATACTCCTGGCTGAGGATTTCGGCCAGCCGGAGCAGATCCTCTGTTCCGGACAGGAGCGGCCGTCCAAAGGTGACCCGACGAAAAATTGAACGCTTTTCATCGATAACAGCCTGCATTTTCTCATATTCTATCCCGCAGAGCATATGAGTGGGCTGGACGATGGCGTGCTGGACTCCCTGGCCGGCCATCTCCTCCAGAGCGCTGCCCAAATCTGAAATTGTCTGGCCTCTGCCAGCCAGAATTCTGCGGATGGTAGGGCTGGTATAGGCGGTATAAAACGGCAGCTGCGGAAATGCCTTGTGCAGCGCCGACTCCATTGCCTGGATGCTCCCCTGTGCCCGCTTTATGCTTGTCCCAAAACTAACGGCAAGTAAACCCTCTTTCACGATGCTTCCTCCTGATATGATGCAGGCCAATCCTGCCGGGGCGCCCTGGCAGGATTGGCTGAGCCAGATTCAATTCGGTTGTATGCCCGAGGTACGCGCTGCAGAATAAACGCCGCGCGGCCCCGAGCTTTTAGGAATTTAAATAGAGTATACCATGCCGCAGCGCCGGATGTATAGGATTCTCTTTAGAAATGTGGGATGATTTTTAGGATCTCTGAATATTGCCGTCAATTTTTCTGTTCCTATTTTCCCGCTGGTTTTGTCCTCTCCCTAAGGGCACAGGAAGGTGCGGCCCCGACGCTTTCTCCCCGATTGGGAAGGGCCCTGCCTGCGAAGGGGAAAGCCTTAAGAGAAGTTGGAGCAACTGTGGAATCAATGAATCAGGCAGGCTTGCCTTTTCTGAGGAGTATGATTACCGTTTTTTCAGGCATGGCAAAGCCCCCGAGGCAGGAATCATCCTGTCTCAGAGGGTCTTTTGGAATTAAGGTATTTCACTGGGCCGGTATCCGCCGTTTATCGGCGCTACCGCGGTTGGAATCCCGCAAACCGGCGGGCCTCAGCCTGGTAGCTTCATTCGGGTATTATTAAATTCGGCTGAAGCTCCCGCAGCTGTGGCTGTGCCCTGATTAGGAGCCGCGCTGTCAGGGATTCCTGTTCAAACCAGGGTTCATCCGATGCCCTCAGCAGCTGAGGGCGGCGTACGATATTCAGCCGCCAGCAGGGCATTTGAGGAAGCATGGACAAGAGCTGCCGGAGCATCTCCATTGTAAATCCGGGATACAGCGTCGTGCGTACTTCATAGGGAACACCGTGTGTTTCCAGCAGCTGCAGGCATTCCAGAATTTTCTGAAAGCTTCCGGCGCCGCATACCTTCTTATAATCCCGCGGGAGCGCTTTGATATCCACAGCCACATAGTCCAGGAGCTTTTCCCCGATGAGTATCCCGAGCACCTGGGGATGCTGCCCGTTGGTATCCAGCTTGGTACGGTACCCAAGGCTGCGAACCTGGATTAGAAACTCCTTCAGATCCGGCTGCAAAGCCGGTTCCCCGCCGCTTACCACAACGCCGTCCAACAGGCCCTGCCGCCGCCGCAGGAAATGGAGCACTTCCTCCTGGGAGATGCAGTCCCCCTGCCCAAGAAGGCTTCGGTTATGACAATAAAAGCAGTCCAAATCACATCCGCGGGTAAAAACTACACAGCTGAGCACGCCTGGAAAATCCAGGGTACTGGTTCTCTGAATGCCACCGATTCTCATACTGCCAATTCTTCTTTCCGGATGACATATTTTTTACGCTGGCGATATTCCTCCTGTTTTCCCTTATGGAAGTTCTGTACCGGCCGCAGGTACCCGACAACCCGGCTCCACACCTCAGTTTTTCTTCCGCAGTCCGGACAGGTATAGACCTCGCCGTTGAGGTAGCCATGCTCCGGGCAGACAGAAAATGTAGGCGTCAGCGAGAGATAGGGAAGCTTATAATTGGTAAACGCCTTTTTCAGCAGCTGCTTGGCAACCTCAATGTCCCGGATCTGCTCGCCCAGATACAAGTGCAGAACCGTGCCGCCGGTATACTTGCATTGAAGCTCATCCTGCAAATCCAGAGTCTCAAAGATATCGTCCGTGAAGCCAACCGGAAGCTGGGTGGAGTTGGTGTAGTAGGGTTCCTCCTCGCCGGCTGTCAGAATATCCGGGTATTTCTTTTTGTCCAGCTGGGCGAGGCTGTAACTGGTTCCCTCCGCCGGAGTTGCCTCCAGGTTGTATACGTGACCGGTCTCCTCCTGGAACCGGGTGATGGTATCCCGCATGAAGTCCAGGGTTTCCAGGGCGAACTCCTGGCCCTTGGGTGTGGTGATATCCTCCCCTAAAAAGTTCAGGCAGGCCTCGTTCATCCCAATGAGCCCAATGGTGTTAAAATGGTTGAACCAGTAGCTGCCGGTGCGATCCTTCACATTCTGCAGGTAATGGGCAGAATAGGGGTACATCCCGCGCTGAGTCTGCTCCTCGATAGTTTTGCGCTTGATCTCCAGGCTCTCCCGGGCAAGCTCCATCATTTCCAGCAGGCGCCCGCGGAATTGCTGCTTTGTTTCGGACAGATACCCGATTCTCGGAAGGTTGATGGTCACCACGCCAATGGAGCCGGTGAGCGGATTGGAACCGAAAAGCCCTCCTCCCCGCTTGCGGAGCTCCCCGGTATTCAGCCGCAGGCGGCAGCACATGGAAAGCGCGTCCTCGGGAGAAAGATCAGAATTGATATAATTAGAAAAATACGGAATTCCATATTTGCAGGTAATCTCCATGAACCGGTTGACCACCGGGCTGTCCCACTCAAAATCCGCCGTCACATTGATGGTGGGGATTGGGAAGGTAAACACGCGTCCCTTGCGGTCGCCCTCCATCATTACCTCGCAAAAAGCGGTGTTGATGAGATCCATTTCGGCCTGGAAATCTCCATAGGTGTCCTCCTGGGGCACGCCGCCGATAATGACCGCCTGATCCCGGAGGGTGCGCGGCGGGTGGATATCAAAGGTCAGATTGGAAAACGGGCACTGAAAGCCCACCCGGGTGGGCACATTCAGATTAAAAATAAACTCCTGTATTGCCTGCTTGACCGTCGGATAATCCAGCCCGTCATAGCGGACAAAGGGGGCGCAATAGGTGTCAAAGCTGCTCCAGGCCTGGGCGCCCGCAGTTTCGCCCTGGGTGGTGAAGGTGGAATTGACGATCTGCCCTAAAAAGCTGCGCAGATGCTTCGCCGGGCTGGATTCCACTTTTCCCTCCACCCCGCCGAAGCCGTCTGTCAGGAGCTGTTTTAAATCCCAGCCGGCACAATAGGGGCCGAAAAAGCCCAGATCATGCAGATGCAGATCTCCGGAGAGATGGGCGTCGCGGATGGACTGGGGGTAAATTTCATGGAGCCAGTACTGTTTGGTAAAGGTCTCCCGGATATAGTTGTTCATTCCGTTGACCGATTTCTGCGCATTGGCGTTTTCCTTCACCCGCCAATCGTTATCTCCCAGGTATTTGGAGAACATCTCGATGGTAGCGCCGATGAGCGCGTTGGCCTCGCGGGCGCTGCGGCGTTTTTCCCGATAGAGAATATATGCCTTGGAGGTTTTGGCATGGCCGTTCTCAATTAAAACCTTTTCCACAAGATCCTGGATGGCCTCAACATCCGCAATGGAGTCCCCGTATTTTTGCTCTGCCAGGCGCACCACATCCTGGGTGAGAAGCTCCGCCTTCTCCCAGTCGTTTCCGCCGACAGCATTGGCTGCTCTGAAAATAGCCCGTGTTATCTTTTCGCTCTGAAATGGAACCACTGCTCCATTGCGCTTCCGAATTTCCTTCATCGGCTCTGCCTTCCTTCCAAATATTGTGTCACTAACAGCAAGTATATACTAGATATTGAAAATCTTCAAGAGGAAATAGCGCACAACAAAAAGCACAGCGATCTGTACAAAATTTTCTTCCTGGTGCCGGCGGGGAATTTCACCTCTGGATTCTGCAAAAAACCACCGTTCAGGTATCAAAGAAATGGTGCTGTTCCCGCGCAGATTTCCCGATTTTGCCGGCCGTTATGCCGCTAAATCCGGAGGTTTATTTCCGGCCTTTGGGCCGCTGACCGGTATCGAAATGCGCACAGGGCCAAACCGGCCCGGGGTATCCCAAAGGCCGCCTCCAATGGGTTCGGGACGCCTGTTCCCTCACGCAAAACAGCCGCCGGGGCTTGCCCCAGCGGCTGATACTCTCAATGTGTTTTCCCGGTTTTCAGTTATCCATCGGAGAAAGAACGGAGAGCAGCTCATGCATGGATTCATTGTAGAAGTGGTACTGCGCCCGGCCGTTTTTCTTAGCAGAATACAATGCCTGGTCGGCTGTATGGAACAGCCCCTCATAATCCGCACCGTTTTGGGGGAACAGGGAAACACCCATACTCACGGTAATTTGGAAATCCTGGAATTTCCCCTGCAGGGAATGGAAGATCCGCTGGACAAACGGTTCGATCTCCTCCTTGTATTCAGCGAAAATCAGGAATTCATCTCCGCCAATCCGGGCGGCAATATCCCCGCTGCGGGTATTGGACAATACCGTCTGGGCCACGTGCTGCAGGACTTGATCCCCAAACATATGACCATACTGATCGTTGGCATCCTTAAAGAAGTCCAGATCAAACAAAATCAAGGCAAAATGTTTCTCCTGCCCCACAGCCAACGCCTCCTGGGCGGCCTTGCGCGCAGACATATGGTTATACAGCTGTGTGAGGGAATCCTGCTCCGCCATTCTGCGCAGCTGTGTCAGGCGCATATGCTCTTCATGGATATCGATAAATTTCCCAATGAAGCCGATTACCTCCATGGGCTCCTCCCCCAGCCAGAGAGGACGGGCCACCGCCTTATACCAGCGGCTCTGCCCTTTTACCTGAAGGCAGTAGACGCCCCCGGCAATTGGATTTTCAGGGGTGGCCTGGTTCAGGCGCTTCTGCAAATCCAGGTAGTCCTCCCTGCGGAATACCTGGAACAGGCTGGCGTCCTCCTCCGGATGGACAATCAGTTCACTAAGCCCCAGCTGTGAGGCTCCCCACTGGGACATGGTGAGAATATCGGTGCGCCGGTCAATTTCAAATTGAATTTCATTGGACATAGAGGCAAAAAACTGATATTTGATGCGCTCCTGTTCCAGGAGGGCCAGCGTTCTGCTGGAGGCTTGTCCGCTAGCAATCATCCTGCTGGTGAGCTGCCAGGATTCCACATCCGAAATTCCATTGAGGGAACGTATTTTCAGTTCCTCCTCCAAGTGGGGGCCGACTCTCTTCAGGCAATCCAGAAGAATGGGGTTAAACGCGCCGCATTCCCCGTTGAGAATCATATTCAGCGCGGTGGCATGGGAAAACGCGGGCTTATATACCCGTACATTGGTGAGTGCGTCATACACATCGGCCAGGGCGACCACCTGCGCTGAAATTGGAATTTCCTCCCCTTTCAGGGAATCCGGATATCCCCGGCCGTCATAGCGTTCATGGTGCCAGCGGCAGATATCCCTGGCCACCCGGACCAGCTCCACGTTTTGACGGTAGGGGGCGTTTTCCAGGATCTGCGCCCCGATTGCGCTGTGGGTCTTCATCACTTCGAATTCCTGAGCCGTCAGCTTGCCGGGCTTATTGAGAATGGCCTCGGGAATGGAAATTTTTCCGATATCGTGGAGAGCGGAAGCATTCACAATCAGCGAGAGCTGCGAAGACGTCATAGGATAGCGATCGGTGATTTTGAGCAGCTGGCGCAGGAGAATTTCCGTAATCAAACGGATGTGCAGCACGTGCAGGCCGCTTTCGCCGTTACGGAATTCCACAATATTGCTCAGGATTTCCACCATGAGAAAGTTGTTCTTTTCTTTCTCCACGATCTGCTCGGCCACCATACCCTCCAGCATTTTCTGCTTGCTGTAGAGCATAATTGTGTTGCGCACACGGCGCTGGACGGTTTTTTCATCAAAGGGACGGCTGATATAATCTGTAGCGCCTAAATCATAGGCGTGATCAATATAGCTGGATGAGGTCTCCGCGGATATTGTGATGACCGGCGTATCGTGGATCCAGCCGTTTTTATTCATCACGGTCAGCACTTCAAAGCCATCCATCTGCGGCATCACGATATCCAACAGCACCAGGGCAATCTCGTCATGATGTTTATTCAGCATAGCCACGGCCTGAACGCCGTTGGATGCCTCCAGAACCTCATAATCCGTTACCAGCATATCCGCCAGAAGCGAGCGATTCATCTCCGTATCGTCCACAATCAAAAGCGTGTGCCGTTTTTCCAAAGTCCTCACCCTCTTCCCAACTTCCTCTCAGCCCTCTATGAGCAGCTTGATGTACCGGACTGTCTTTTCATAATCCGCAGTGACCCGCTCCAGCAGTTCCCGGGCTGTGCCTGAGAACTCCCCGCACCCGCGCAGAGCCTCCGTCAGCTGGCTGCTGGACTGCGCCAAGGCGCTCAAGCCCAGATTCAGGCAGATTCCCTTGAGGGAATGGGCGGCACGAAAAGCCTCCGGAGCATTTCCCTGTTCTGTGTTCAATAATAAATCCGCATAACTGCTGTCCTGCAGAAATTTAGCTAAAAAGCGTTTGATCCGCGCCTCATCGCTCAGCCGCCGCAGGACATCCTCGTAGTCGCCGCCGATCTGCGCATAGCATTCTTTTACCGTTATCATATTGTTTCCTCCAAAGCCAAGCCCAATTCGCCTACTGCCGCACCGTCCAAAACGGAGCCGGCGGGCACAGCAGACACACCCGGTTTTACTCGTTGCCGCAATACACGTTCTGCAACTGCCCTTCATCGGGATTCCAATACAGGCCGGCCCCATTGAAGACACAACTGCGAAGAAGGAATTTTCCTAATTGTACCATCCTTTTCCCTATAAATCAACATATCCGGCCTATGAAGCGCAGGGCCTTCCAAGGCGGAAGACGCCGCACCGTTCTCCGACAGCAAAAAGAGGATTTCCCTCCCAGCAGAAAGAAATCCTCAACGATTCAGGACAGCCACATATGCTCCACAAAAATCTTGATTCCCAGGGCAATCAGGATAAGTCCGCCGAATATTTCCGCCTTCTGCTTGAGCAGCAAGCCAAGACGGGTTCCCATAAAAACGCCGATGATACAGCACACAAAGGTAACCAATGCAATAAAGGAAGAGGCCGTCCAGATATTCACATTCATCAGCGCAAAGCTGACGCCTACAGCCAGGGCATCAATACTCGTGGCCACTGCCTGTACCAGCAGCAGGCGGTAGGAAAATTCCTTGCAGTTTTCCTGTGCCTGCTCGGGGCAGCGCAGTTCCCGGACTGCCTCCACCACCATTTTACCGCCGATAAATCCAAGCAGAATCAAAGCAAACCAGTGATCGATGTTTTGGACCGCGCTGGAAAACGTGGATCCCGCCAGGTATCCCAGCAGCGGCATAAGCCCCTGAAACAGCCCGAATGCCAGCGCGATACTCACGGCCTGCGTCTTCTTCATGCCCTTATAGCACATTCCGTCCGAAATTGACACGGCAAAAGCGTCCATCGACAAACCAATCGCCAGGACAAACAGCATCCATGTACTCATTGCAATTCCCTACTCTCTTATCTTTTCCGAATCATGCCCAGGTATCGCACCTGCGCGGCTCCCCGCATGACAGGTAAAAAAATTGGTACAATAATAATGCAGCAGATGAAAGAAACCTGACAATCCGCCGCATGAGAGATACAAAAAACAGTTCAGCGGGACTGATGTTTTAATGGAAACTGCGTACTATTTTCTATGTCACTCATGCGGCACAATAGAATTAATTATATGGTTTTTTTCAGAGTCTGTCAATTGTTCCTGCCCCGCCGGCCCTTCAAAATCCGCCAAACATAATCGGGAAACCCTGGGTTGGAATGGAATATTTACACTTTTTTCATTGCATCCCACATATATTTAAGGTAAAATGAATTTGTTTCCCTAAAAAGGAGCGTTATTTCTGTTTTTCGGCATTCTTTGGAGATGCCAAACTTGAATCAGCGAATGGTTTGCTTGAGAGGAGCCTTGTATTGTTCGGCTATATAAAACCCCTGCGTGCGGATCTTCGTATTCGGGAATTTGATACCTATCAGGCCATCTACTGTGGGCTGTGCCGAAGTCTTGGACGTCTGTACGGTCCCTTTGCACGTGTTACCCTGAGCTATGATTTTACCTTTCTGGCTGTTTTGGGCCTTTCCCTGAACAAAGAGGACGCCCCCTGCTTTGCTCCCGGGCGCTGTCCGGTAAACCCGCTGAAAAAGAAGGCCTTCTGTCAGGACAACCCTATTCTGGACTATTCCGCTTTGTGCGCTACCCTTTTGGTTTATTATAAAGCGCGGGACAGCTTGCAGGATCGCGGCTGGAAGGAAAAGCTCTCCGCCATATTCCTGTACCCTTTTGCCGCGTCTGCCCGCCGCAAGGCCGCGAAGGCCCAGCCGGAGCTGGATGCCGCATTTTCCCAGATGATGCTGCGCCAAACCGAGTTGGAAAAAGCGCAATGCTCCAATGTGGATGAGGCGGCAGAGCCGACGGCCCAGGCGCTTTCCCTGGTTTTTTCCCGGTTGAGTGACGACCCCATGCAAAAGCGTGTTCTGGAGCGACTGGGGTATTTGCTGGGAAGATATGTCTATCTGTGCGACGCGCTGGATGATTTGGCCGACGACACCAAAAAAGGCAACTACAATCCCTTTTTGTGTTCCAGCCGCAGTGAAAACCCTCAGGTTACCCTGGAAGAGCAAAAAACACAGGCGATGGGTTCCCTGAACCTGACAACCGCCGAATTGGCCTCGGCCTATGAGCTGCTGGATATTCAGCGGTTTGGGCCGATACTTGAAAATATTATCTATCAGGGACTGCCCTCTGCTGTGCGGAGTATCCGGTCTCGGGAGGAGAAAAAGTATGTCTGATCCTTATCAAGTTCTCGGCGTATCCCGTAATGCCAGTGATGACGAAATAAAATCGGCCTACCGGGATTTAGTACGCAAATACCATCCTGATAACTATGCAAATAACCCGTTGGCCGATTTGGCCTCGGAAAAGATGAAGGAAATCAACGAGGCCTACGAGCAGATTCAAAAGATGCGCAAGGGTTCCCAACAGACTGCGGGCGGTTATGGCTACAGCCAAGGGTATCAGGGTGCGGGCAGCTATCAGTCCCAGGGTTCCTCGCAGTTTGCGGATATCCGCCGCTTGATTCAAAGCCAGCGGATTGCCGAGGCCCAGGAGCTTCTGGATGGGGTGCCTCAAGCCCGGCGGGATGCGGAATGGTATTTTCTCATGGGCAGCGTGTTCTATACCCGCGGCTGGCTGGATCAGGCGCTGCGCCATTTCAACCAGGCAGTCAGCATGAATCCCAACAATCCGGAATACCGGGCCGCACTCAATCAAATGATGTGGCGCCAGCAGTCCGGCACCAGTCCCTATGGAGGCTACCGGACAGCGGGACAGCCGGCCGCAGGCGGCTGCGATTTATGTGACTGCTGTGCCATGTGGGCCTGTTGTGACTGTTTGGGCAACGGCCTATGCTGCTAAGGGAGGAATGATGCTGCAATGAGTCACAATATGAGACGCAGTACACAGGTTGCACTGGGCGGCATGATTGCCGCCCTCTCTCTTTTGTTTTTGCTCCTGACGGGCGTTTTCCCCTTTGCCACCTATATTCTTCCGGCCGCAGCGGGCATTCTGCTGGTTGCAGTGGTGGTGGAGAGCGGCTGGCGCTGGGCGCTGGGCGTGTATGCCGCAGTTTCCCTGCTGGCTGTTTTCATTGCCCCGGACAGGGAAGCCGCGGTCATGTATCTGGGCTTTTTCGGGTTCTACCCGGTGCTCAAAGCGTTTTTGGAACGGCTGCACTCCCGTTTTTTAGAGTGGTTCTTGAAATTTGCTCTGTTTAACCTGTGTATGGTGGCATCCTACCTCTTCATCATCTATATCCTGGGCCTGAACGATGTTCTCACGGATTCCACGTTTGGTTTGTATACCATCCCTGTCCTGCTTGCGGCAGGCAACATCGCCTTTTTGGTGTATGATATCGCGTTGTCCCGGCTGGTAGTATCCTATGTCCGGTGGTTCCGTCCCAAATTCCTGAGAAAATTTCACTGATTCTTTTGATTGAGGTGTAGCTATGCTGAAAAAAATTCTATCCCTTTTGTGCTGCATTGCGGTTTTGGGCGGTACCCTTTTTGCCGGCGCCTCGCCGGAAACCTATACGGAGCAAAAGAAAGCTGCCTGGGAATACCTGCAAAAGCACACGGACGACCTTACTCTTCCCTATTACGCTGCCAGTGTCATCAACGATTTTTCCCCCACAAACGGCCAAATTCTGCACCTCACCAATGAAATTGACTCAAAAGACGACGCCTCCCTGGCAGAGCTGGGCGGGGCGATTGTGGCCTTGGGCGCCGTGAAACAGGATCCCTCCAATATCGATTCCGTCAACCTGTTTTCCCGCCTTAACCAGCGCAATCTCAACGGGGTGTTTCCCAATGAGACGCAAGGGCTGTTTTTAAGTATCGCCGCGGCTGAACTGTTTCAGGATTCCTTTTCCTATGAGAAATGGAACCGGGATTCTCTGTTGGAGACGCTTCTCTCCTTTCAAAACGAGGACGGCGGGTTTCCTAGCGAGCTGGGAGGTGCATCCGATGTATATTTGACTCAGTATGCTCTTCTGGGCCTCTCCTTCTACTCCACCCCTCAGGCCAACCAGGCGGCAGAGAAAGCCGTAGCGTACCTTGCAGAGTCTGAATTTTCCCCAAAAACCGGAATGGATACGGCATTACTGGTTCAGGCGCTCTCTGCCGCCGGAGTGTCCAATTCGGACAGCCGTTTTCTCATTGGAGGAAAAACGCCGGTGTCGCTCCTTTTGAGCTTTTCCCGGGACGACGGAGGCTTTGCCCAGACACCCAGTGCCGGAGAGAGCTCCGTTACAGCAACCCAGGAAGCGCTTCTTGCCCTATATGCGGCGGAACACCTGCAAAACCCCTATGACCTTGCGGCTATTGCGCCCTCCTACCAGCCGCCGGACAATAAGCTGAATACCCTGATGTTTTTCGGAAAATTTCTTCTGGTGCTGGGGATTATCTACCTCTCTTTGATGGTTGTAAGCCGCTATGGCAAGAAGAAAGCCGCTGCGGTGTCCCCCGCCGCAGCCCAGTCTCTTTCTGCCGGGGAGGACAGCCCGCCCGCCTCTAACGACATGGCTGAAAAATAAACCAATTAAAAAAATTCCGCAGGAATACTCCTGCGGAATTTTTTTGTCATATTGCCGGGGAAGCCGCCCTCCTGCCGACGGAGGTGCCCCGCAAAAAGTTTTCTCTGCAAGCACCAGGCGAAGCGGGGATTGCCGGCAGAGTGCGGAACCTGAAAGCGGCACTATTTAGACGGCGGGACTGCCGTTTATGGGCCCCAGGGCAAGTTGCTTCAAGCGACAAAATT
Source organism: Marvinbryantia formatexigens (assembly GCA_021771035.1). GTDB lineage: Bacteria > Bacillota > Clostridia > Oscillospirales > Ruminococcaceae > CALXEM01. The sequence continues at coordinate 176,628 of JAETPU010000001.1, forward strand.
TAGTGTGTCTTCAAATACCTGCCGGTACTATGGCCCCTATCGGCTGACCCAGGCTTTCGCCTTGACAAACGGGGGTACCTGCAGCAGGCTTCAGCCGACGCAGGCCGCAAACAGCGCGTTATCCGCCATAGACGGTCTGGCACCGGGACCGGAGCCCGGTTACGTTGGGTGTCACAAGTGCTGCCGGTGTTTTAAGATTCCGGTATGGGCTGAAACATCCGCCGGCAGTTAAGACAGTACACCCCTATTCCCCAAGGCAACGGCTTTTCGGCTGCTGAGGTACTGAGGAGAATCACCGCGCAGATGGCGTTTCCCAGCGCCGGCTACCGCTATCAGCCTTTGAGCCCGCGGGCCTGTCTGTCCATATCCTCCACCACAATGTCAAAAATTTCTCCCAGGGAGGCGCAATACTCCAGCACCTTCCAGGGCTCATCCGTATGGAAGTGAATCTTGATCAGATCCTCATCCCCCACTGCCAAAAGGCAGTCCCCTTTAAAATTTTCGGTGAAATACTCATTGATTGCGTCCTCATCCAGGTTGGTCCCTTCAATCAAAAGCTGCGTATCATAACGAAATTCCATCCTGCGCTCCTTCCTCTTGTCACCGGCAACAAGACAGACCGGCCTTACACACCTGCAAAGCCGGTCCCCTCTCGTTTATCGGACTTAAAACTCCAATTCATCCAGGCGCAGCAGGGCAATAATGAAAATTCGAATTGCCTTTAGCACCATATCAATGTTGATGTACTCATCAGGGCCGTGGGCACTGCCGTGGCCGGGAATATCGAACAGCTTGGGGGTGTTGGGCAGTCCCGCGCCGAAGGCCACGCCCATCGGCATCTTTCGGGCATAGGTTCCGCCGCCCATCGTATAGGGCTCGCTGTTGGGATCAATATACTCCCTGCACACATCCATGAGAGCCTGAATTGCGGGATGGTCCACAGGTACATACTGCGGAGTGCTGTTGTCGAAGTTCTCGACTGTGAAGCCGGCTCCTTCCACCGTCGCAAAAATATTCTTTTCCAGGAGCTCCTGATCCGCCTTGACCGGATACCGCATATTGATATTTAAACGCAGTTTCTTGTCCTGGAAGCGGATCATGCCGCCCGCATGGGTGATAATTCCGGTGATATCATCCTCAAAGGGAACCTGAAGGGATTTGCCATGGCAATCGCTGAGGACGTGCTGGATAAAGGCAACCGCATCCTTGGCGCTGCCGGTGATCAGGTTGTTTTCCAAAACCAGGTTACACAGCAGGTAGATGGCGTTTACCCCGTTGTCAGGCCCGGCCGCGTGGGCAGAGACCCCCTTGGCCTCAATAACGGCATTGCCGTTGTCCATATGCAGGGTAAAATGCTCGTCTGAGCCAATTGCCGCCTTTACCTGCTCCTCACTGACGCCGGACAGGACAATCTTGGCGTAATCCGGCACCATATTGGAGGCGTGCCCGCCGGTAAAGTCCACCAGGTTTCCCTCAATCTCACGGGAGACAAAATCAGCGGTAATAATACCCTTTTCCGCATAGCACAGCGGGAAACCGGCATCCGGCGTGAAACCAAAGACCGGAGCCTTTTCATGCTCCAGGTAATAGTCCATGTCCTTCATGCCGACTTCTTCATTACACCCGTAAAACGCAAAGATTTTATGCCGGGTCTTGATTCCCAAATCCTTGAGGATCCGCAGGGTATACATCTCGGCGATGGCGGAGGACTTATTGTCCGCTGTGCCGCGGCCAATCATGAAGCCATCCTTTACCACGGCATGATAGGGCTCATAAATCCAGTCGTTGCCCTCGGGAACCACGTCCAGATGGGCGAAAATACCAATTTCCTTGTCCCCGTCCCCGTAGGATGCCCGGCCGCAGTAATACTCATAGTTCTTGGTATCCAGGCCATACCGGCTGGACATTTCCAAAGCCTTGTCCAAAACCTCGGCGCACCCCTCGCCGAACGGGTGTTCTCCGGGAGTCGACTCGGCGACACTTTTAATATTCACCAGTGTCTGCAAATCCTGAATGAATTCGTCCCGATGGGCCAGAATCCAGGAATCCACCTGCTGGAGTAATTCTTTTGAAGCTTCCATATCGTTTATTCTCCTTTCGTGTTCTAAACCGACACGTAATATCATATCTATACTACTGCATCCCCGTTGCCCTGGCAAGTGCCAGGGACAAAAAAGAGCTTTTCACCCACTTTATCCCAGTTTATTTGTTGAAATTGTCCAGACGGCCACAAAACAAAATAAAACGGAGCCCAGGCCGGCCGCACATGGCAAGCCTGCTTCGGCTCCGCTTTTTCACATTATAAGGACAGTGGACAGGGGTTAATCGCAGTCCACAGAGGGACGGAACTCGGATTCATAGCAGCCGCAGGACTGGTTCTCTCGCGGGCAGCGGTTATAGAGCTGATCGCAGGACAGGAACCGGGGATGGCTGAAATCGGGCCAAAACCGGTTGCGGCAGGCCTCCGGATACAATCCGCAGCAGCCGTCGGAATCACAGCAGACACGGTGCACCGGCCGTTCACAGAAGCGTTTGATGGGGATATTTTCACAGGATGCGCAGGAAAAGCCATCCGTTGTTGGGATGGGGCCGCAGCGGCGTCTGTCTCTGCTGCAAACCTGAAATTCGTCGCCGAGCTGTTCGCTGACGGATTGGCCGTCTACTTGGCAGAAGGTCTGCGGGAAATCAGTAACTTGACAATAATCATCCATTGCAATGCTCATTCCTTTCTGGAATTTTGCCGGGTTCCAGAGCCTATTTGGGGACTAATATAGCCAGTTCAAAGGGCTGAAACCCGGGATTTGATATTTATGGACTTCTTTTTGCGATGGGAAGGACAGATAAAAACCTATCCTGTATCAGTTTATGCCTCCGCCTTAAAAAGGTGACCTGAAACCACACAAAGCCCCCTTAAATCGACTGCCCAAATCCTACAGAATGTCTCCCCGGTTGAGCGCTATAATTAAAAACAGGCCAAAGCAAAGGAGCAACCCCTCATGAAAATTAAAATTTATGTAGATATTCTTCTGAGTATCAATTTAATCCTCAACTATCTCCTTTTGTTTTTGAGCATCCGCATCAGCCAGGCTCCCCTGCGCCGGGGACGTCTTTTGCTGGCAGCCGCAGTTGGAGCCCTGTATTCCCTGATCATTTTTATTCCGCATCTGCCCGCATCAATCCTGGGCCTTTCCAAACCCGCCATGTGCCTGCTGATGGTTTTCATTGCCGCGCCCTATCGGGGAATGCGCCCTCTCATCAAAGAATGCTGCCTGTTTTTTGGGGCCAACTTTCTCTTTGCCGGCGCGATGCTGGCAGTTTGGATCTTTTTAAAACCAAACCGTATGTTCTTTTATAATGGGATTGTTTATTTTCACATCAGCGCTCCCATTTTAATTGCCGCAACAGTTCTGGCCTATCTTTGCAGCGAACTGGTGTTCTTCCTCTTTCGAAACCGGACGGACACCCGAATCCTGGAGGTGCGCCTGGGCTATCACGGACGCTGTGTCCATCTGAGGGGATTTGTGGATACGGGAAACACCCTGCTGGATCCCTTTTCCGGAACTCCGGTGGCGGTGGTTTCCAGAAAAGCCGTACGGGAGCTTCTATCCGCTGAGGAATGGGCCTTTTTATCACAGCCCATCACCGTACAGCCTCCCTCGGGCATCCGGCTGATTCCCTGCCATACCGCCAGCTCCGGGACCATGATGCCGGTTTTCACGCCGGATTATCTTCTGGTGGAGGAGGACAGGGGATTTGTCCCCGTGGGACGCGCCCTGATTGGAATCAGCAATCTGGAAGTGTTCCATGATTCCTGCACCATCCTGCTGCACCCAAAGCTGGAGAAAGCCTCCCATCCCAAGACGAAAAAAACAGCCGTCAGCACTCTGTGACAGAAAGGATGAGGAAAAATGACGGTATCCCTGATAACAAAAATACGGCAGCTCCTGTACACACGGCTTCAGATTTTTCTGGTCCGGCTGTCCGGCGGCGATCAGCTTTTCTACATCAATGGTCCGGATAACCTGCCCCCTCCGCTTTCCCGGGAGGAGGAATCCAAGGTTTTTCTGCTTTTGGAGCGCAATGAGGATTCCGCACGCCAGACGCTGATTGTCCATAACCTGCGCCTGGTGGTATACATTGCCCGCAAGTTTGAATCCACCGGCATTGGTGTGGAGGATTTGATCTCCATTGGAACCATTGGTCTCATTAAGGCGGTCAACACCTTTTGTCCCAGCCGCAATATTAAACTGGCCACCTACGCCTCCCGCTGTATTGAAAATGAGATTCTCATGTTTCTGCGCAAAAGCCAATCCCAAAAAAACGAAATCTCCATCGACGAGCCGCTGAACATCGACTGGGACGGCAATGAACTGCTCCTCTCCGATATTCTGGGAACAGAGAGCGATACGGTAAACAAAAACATCGAACAGGATGTGGAACGAACCCTTCTGCGCGAGGCCGTAGACAGGCTGGAAAAGCGGGAACGCATCATCATGCAGCTGCGGTTTGGCCTTTTGGACGGCAAGGAACACACGCAAAAGGAAGTGGCCGATATTATCGGGATCTCCCAGTCCTACATATCCCGGCTGGAAAAGCGAATTATTAAGCATCTGAGAGTGGAACTGGAGAAAATCTCCTGATTCCTCCATCCGCTTTTTTGACGGGCCCATTTGTGCATACCAACAGACGTGGTAATTTTCAGTTCTGGGGCCGTGATCTTAAAAATCCGGATTGCGTCATGACAGTTTGCCTGTAAAGCCCTCATGCAAAGGATCAACACCCTTTGCATGAGATTCCCGGTATCTTGCCGCAAAAGGAACCTATCGCGCAGCCGGACGTCCCATTCAACATAAGATTAGGTTTGTGCCTCCCCTATTCTCTGTGCTGGCTCTTTCAAAGGCCGGTGCGCAGCCTATAGGGGAGGCGCTCTCTTGCGCGGGTTTCTTTGGAGGTATATAATAAAATCATCTTTGCCGATATGGGGCCGCCGGAATTTATCCATACCCGGAATATGCTTCGGCTGTTTGGGTACTGGATATGCGCCGTTGGTTACCGCTCAATTCGGGGTTTTTCCCCAGCTGAGAATGCGTGATTTTCGGTTTTTAGCTTCCCTTTTGGCTTTTGAGACAGGGTCTCCTATAGGAGGCAACGGTGTGCCCGGTGACAGGGCTATATGGTTTAAGCTCTCAATCGCGCCGGCAGATCGATGATTTTTTCAAAGTGAGGTTTCCCCATGAAATCATTTTCCCTTTCCTCCTGCGAGCTGTGCCCCCGCAGATGCAAAGCCAACCGCGAAACCGGAACCGGCTTTTGCCAGGGCGGGAGCAGCGTCAAGCTGGCAAAGGCTGCTCTTCACCACTGGGAGGAGCCGTGTATCAGCGGAACCCGTGGATCCGGAACCGTATTTTTCTCCGGATGTCCCCTGCGCTGCTGCTTTTGCCAAAACTACCCTATCAGCAGCGAGAATTTTGGAGCGGAGATCTCCGTAACCCGCCTGTCCCAGGTGTTTTTGGAGCTCCAGGAGCAGGGCGCGCACAATATCAACCTGGTGAACCCGACCCACTATGTCCCCTGGATCCTGGAAGCACTGGAGCTTGCCCGTCCTCAGCTGAGGATACCGGTTGTCTACAACAGCGGCGGATATGAGCGCGTGGAGATTCTGCGGGAATTGGAGGGTGTCGTTGATATTTACCTGCCGGATCTCAAATTTTACAGTTCTGAGGCCTCCGCAAAATATGCCCGGGCCCCGGATTATTTTTCTGTGGCTTCCAAGGCCATTTTGGAGATGTACCGCCAGGTGGGACGGGCACAATATGACGCGCAGGGACTGCTGAAAAAAGGGCTTATCATCCGTCATCTGGCGATGCCCTCCCTGAAGGATGATTCGATTCAGCTGCTGCGCTGGATTCATGAAAATCTGCCCGGCGAGGACATTCTTGTGAGTGTAATGAGCCAATATCTTCCCTGTTACCACAGCGGAGATTATCCGGAAATCAACCGGCGGATTTCCACCTATGAATACCGAAAAATCCTTGAGGAGCTGGAGCGCTTGGGCTTCTCCAATGGTTATACCCAGCAGAGGGAAGCCGCTGTTGACGCCTACATTCCGGACTTTGATCTCAGCGGCGTCTTCCCTGCGGCCTCTTCCAGGTGAGCTGTGCTTCCTGTGCAGGCTTAGGATTTGACCGATTTTTGTAAACTGCGTACAGACGAGCTCATACGGGCCAAGCGTAAAATGGAAAAGCGGGTTATAGGCTTGTTCGTCCAAGGCGGATAAGCCCAGCACTACAAACTGGGGTTTGACAGGGAGAGAAAAAGTATGGCTGGAGCATTGTCGATTTGCAGGAGGGTTATATAGAAAAATACTCGTCGTTCCCGCTTGCCCGCATAAATGAGAGGCTGCAACAGGCAACCATGGACAAGAAATTTATTGTATCTGTAAAAACACAAAAAGGCTCAAGAGCGGCAAGAAAACAGAAGAGTTGGCAGAGAATTTGAACATCTGCTCTGAATCTATACTATGCAAAGAAAGAGTCAGTGCTTTTTTCTAATCCTGAGCTGCAAGGGATGTTGAGGAAAAATCGGATTACGGAGACAGAAATGATAGGTATTGATGAAATTCTTGTATTGCAAACACCGCAATCAATTCCGTTAAAAACGGTTATAAAACGATACTGCCATGTGCAGATATCGGGGTACAGAATGCCATACGATTTGAAAAAATGAAAGCTTCACTTTTAGAAAAAGGGATTCTTGTTTTCTAAAAATTGGCATATTACTCTACGCCCTCCCTACCGAAAATCACCGCCCGCAAAGACCCTCGCATCTCTTGCAGTTGACGAGGGAGAACATTGGGCCAATACGCACTTCGGCGCTTGGACAGCTTACGTATCGAGTTGCCTTCTTAATTCAGGAATTTTCAGGAAGCACAAGAAAGGCCTCCGGACTTATAAGTCCGGAGGCCTTTGAGCAGAGTCGGCATATATCGCTGCACAAACGCATTTCTGCCAGGGCAGGAAATTCTGTGAGTGAACCCTTCTTTCAAAAACGGATTCACTACCCCAAAACACCCTAAAACGCCTTTTTAATAGCGCCGGTGGGACATACGCCAAAGCACTCCCCGCAGTTGACGCACAACGTGGTGTCGATAGAGGCCAGGTTATTTTCGACCTTGATGGCGCCATGCTGACAGGTACGTTCACACTTTTTACAGCCAATACAGCCATTGGAACACACCTTTCGGGTAAACGCGCCCTTATCCGTACTGGAACAGCCTACATAATAGGCCTTCGTGGCATCGGCAACCGCAATCAGATCATTGGGACATTCCCTTGCGCACATCCCGCAGCCAGTACACTTCTCCCTGTCCACCACGGCCACGCCGTTTTCAATGTGAATGGCATCATACTGGCACACCCGGACGCAGTCCCCAAACCCCAGGCAGGCATGACTGCAGCTGCCGCGCCCCTGGTAGAAATTATTGCAGGCCGCGCAGGTTTGGCGTCCCCGGTAATCCATGATGTAGTCGGTAGCGCCGCAGTCTCCGGAACAGCGGACAAACGCCGCCTGTTCCACCACATCCTCAAATTCCACACCCAAAACCTGGCTGATTTTTTTGGATGTTTCGTCGCCGCCGGGAACACAAAGATTCGTTTTAACTCCCCCCGCAGCCACCTTGTGGGCATATTCGTCACAGCCGGCATAGCCGCAGGCGCCGCAGTTGACACCCGGCAGGCACTCCCGCACAGCTTCAAAGGTTTCATCAACCTTCACCGCCATGAATTTAGAGGCTATCACCAATATGATAGCCGCCAGGAGACCGGAAATTGAAATTACCAGAATCGGTAAAACATATGAACCAAACATCGGTATTTCTCCCCGTCACTTTCTTCTTGTTTGAATGGAATCTTTCACTGAAACTTTAAGGCCAAACCGCGCCCAAGTCCTGTTAACGGAACAGATTTTCCACAATTCCGGAAAATCCCATAAAGGAGATTGAGACAATGGAAGCGGCAATCAGCGTGGAAGGCATCCCCTTGAAAGATTCCGGGATATCCGCTCCCTCCAGACGGGACCGTACTCCGGCAAACAAAACCATCGCCAGCATAAAGCCGATTCCAGCGCCCAGCGCATGGAAAATGGACTGTACAAAATTATAGGTGTTGTCAATATTCAGCAATGTCACACCTAAAACCGCGCAGTTTGTGGTGATCAACGGCAGGTATACGCCCAAGGCCTTATGCAGCGCCGGAAGATACCGTTTCATAATAATCTCCACCAGCTGCACCAGCGCGGCAATAATCAGGATAAACGCAACCGTGTTCAGGTATCCCAAATCATTGGGCGCCAGCAGATAGGTGTAAATCGGCCAGGTGGCGGCGGTTGCCAGCACCATGACGAAAATAACGGCAGCACTCATTCCAACAGCGGAATCCAGCTTTTTGGATACGCCCAAAAACGGACAAATTCCCATGAACTTGGACAATACAAAGTTATCCACCAAGATGGCGCTGACCAGAATAATTAAAATTTCCTTCATCGATTAGCACCCTCCCTCAGAAGCATGGCCGCAGGCTGCCGCAGACGGACACGCCGCACATCCTGTCTTTTTCTTGCCGGGCTTCTTCTTTGTAAATTTATTGACACAGGCAATCAGGACGCCAAAGACGAAAAATCCTCCGGGCGCCATCTTGAAGATGAGCATGGGGGCCACAGCCTCAGGAATCAGCTGAAGGCCGAAATAGCTGCCGGTTCCCAGAATCTCACGGATGCTTCCCATCAGGAACAAAGCAAGCGTAAAGCCGAGACCCATTCCGATACCGTCCATAATGGAGGCCGAAACCTTATTTTTGCTGGCGAACATCTCTGCGCGCCCCAGCACAATACAGTTAACCGTAATCAGCGGCAAAAATACGCCCAACGCCTTGTCAATGGAGGGTACAAACGCCTTGAGGAACAGCTGAACAACCGTTACAAAGCCCGCAATAATGACGATATAGCAGGGAATTCGGACCTTATCCGAAATCACATTTTTTAACAGAGAAATCACCAGGTTGGAACACACCAGTACAAACAGGGTGGCAATCCCCATTCCCAGGCCATTTTGAGCCGAGGTTGTAACCGCGAGGGTGGGACAGGTTCCCAACAGAAGCACCAGTGTAGGATTCTCTTTGATGATTCCATTGAGAAGCACGCTTAAATTGCTCTTCTTTTCCATTATTTCAGAGCCTCCTTTGCTTTCTCAAACAGTGCTGTGGCCTGATTGACCGCCTCAAGCACTCCCTTGGAAGAGAATGTGGCGCCGGACACCGTTTGGATCCCCGCCGTATCGGTTTTGCCGGTAAACTGGCTGGTAAAGGCCTCGTCCATGGCTTTTGTACCGACACCGGGCGTCTCCTTGTGCTCTGTTACACGGATCCCGAGAATCGAACCCTTTAAGTCAAAGGCTGTCATGACGGTAATAGGGCCGTTGTAGCCCTCCCCCTGCGTTACGATAAGGAGCCCCTCCTCCCCGGCCTGATAGGCCTCTTGGGCTCCATCAACCTGGATGGGGGTGAACTGCGAAACATTGGGGAACAGTTCCGTTTTAGGATCCACCTGCTCCTCCCCTGTTCCCGTGGCGGCGGCATAGCCCTTATAGGCGTTCTGCACCGCGGTCTGGAAGGCAGCGGAGGAAATGGAGGCGCCGGAAATTTTTTCAACGCCCTGCAGATCGGAATCCTTGCCGATGAACTGGCTGGTAAAGGCGGGCTCCCCTACATTGGAGCCAAGCCCGGCGGTCTCCGCGTTTTCCATCAGCTTGACCCCGGAGATCTTGCCGTCCTTATCAATACCGACCATTACATTCATCACACCGCCGAATCCCTTGGAGGTGGCGGCAATCACATAGCCTTCGCCGTTGTTGGCCTTATAGATCTCAGTAACGGACTCGATTTCCTCCAGTTCCACCGGAGAAAATCCATCCGCCTTGGGAAGAAGCTCCATTCGCGCCGCATCCGCTTCCCGCTTTGCGGCCTCCTCGATATAAGGGGTGGTGAACTGGTAGGTAAATACAAGGGCAGCGGAAACAACCAGGCAGATGAGGGTCAAAACCAAAGAAGGCAGTACAAAGTCTTTCATTATTTTCATTTCTTTTTCCCTCCAAACGGCTTGGTCCGCGTGAGTTTCTCAATATGCGGAGTCAAAATGTTCATCAGGAGAATGGAGAAGGACACGCCCTCCGGATAGGAACCGTAAGTACGGATCATCATCGTGATAACGCCGCATCCAATGCCGAAAATTACCTTTCCTGCCTCGGTTGTGGGTGAGGTGGAGTAATCGGTGGCCATAAAGAAGGCACCAAGCACGGCGCCGCCGCTGAGCAGCTGGAAGATGGGATCCTGCCCAAAGAACAGTGCCATCACTGCCATGGTTCCCAAAAATGCAATGGGCGTTGTCGCGGAAATCGTCTTTGTTACAATCAGGAAAACTCCGCCGATGAGAAGAGCGAGAATACAGGTTTCACCCAGGCAGCCGCCCCGCAGGCCTAAAAACATTTCCAGCATAGTGGGGATTTCGGCACCGGAGGCCAGCGGTGTGGCGCCCGCCACCAGAGAAATCTTCCCATCCTGGAGGGAGGGCAGCATCCAGCTGGTCATCGGGGTGGCAAAGGAGATCAGCAGCACAATCCGGCCCACAATCGCCGGATTTGCAAAGTTCTGGCCAATGCCGCCGAACAGCTGCTTGGCAACGACAATCGCCACGAAGGAGCCGATGACGCCCATCCAGATGGGAAGCTGCGGGGGCAGGTTCATCGCCAAAAGAAGTCCTGTAACAATGGCGCTGAGATCCCCGATGGTATTGCTCTTTTTGGTGATTTTTCGGAACAGGTACTCAAACAGGACGCTGGAAGCCACACAGGCCGCAATGAGAAAAAACGCGTGCCATCCAAAAATGAGTACACTGGCAATGGCGGCCGGCACCAATGCGATAATGACATTTCGCATCACCGAGGCCGTAGTCTGCGGAGCCCGCAGATGAGGGGATGATTCCACGATTAGTTTATTCACAGTTGTTTTCACCTCAATTTTTATTCCCGCTGAAGGAAAGCCAGATTCCGTACGAAAACAGATGGACAGTTATCTGGGAGAACGCTTTCCTTCCCTGGATCGTGCCTGGAATTTCTAACATTACCGAAACTTTGCCTATGAACGATAAGCCTCAAAGTGTCGGTTTTAGATTTCAGCGGCTTTTCTGCTGAGAATTAAGGATACCGATGCGAAGTACAATATCTTAATTCTCAAACAGGCTCTCAATACGCTGCATGGAAACACTATTTTTTTGCCGCGTGGGCGCGCAGAAACTTTTTCGCCATATTATTGGAAGTCACCAAATCCCGCTTGGCAGGACAGACATAGGCGCAGCAACCGCAGGACATACACAGGTTGACCTTCAGTTTCTCCAGCGCCTGGGCATCCTCCTGCTTGAGGCTCCGTTCAATGGAAGCCGGCATCAGATGGAATGGGCACGCCCTGGCGCAGCGTCCGCAGCGGATACACGCGGTTTCCTCCGGCGTTACGGCCTGAGCCTCGGCAAAGGCGAGAATGGCGTTGTTATTCTTAATGACCGGCGTCTGCAGAGAGTATACCGCAATTCCCATCATAGGCCCGCCCATCAGCACCTTGCGGGGCTCCTCTTTAAAACCGCCGCAGAAATTGAGGACGTCTTCAAAGGAGGTTCCCAGCGGGACCCGGACATTCTTGGGCTCCTTGACAGCGGAACCATCCACTGTCAGCCGCTTGGACACCAAGGGCATCCCCGTACGCAGATACTGGTTGACAAAGGCGACGCTGGAAATATTCATCACCAAGACGCCGGCATCCGCGGGCAGCTGCCCTTCCATGACGACGCGCCCGGTGGTCTCATAGATGATGACCTTTTCCGCACCCTGGGGATATTTGGCCTTGAGCGGCACCACCTGGATGGGATCGCCGGAGATAATCAAGCTGCGCATATATTCGATGGCGCGGGGCTTGTTGTCCTCGATGCCGATATAGGCCTGTTTGAGATTCAGGTACTTCATGACGGCCTTAATCCCATCCAAGACCCCGGAGGCGTTTTCCATACATTCCCGGTAGTCCGCCGTGATATAGGGCTCGCATTCCGCACAGTTTACCACCAGCGTATCCACCTGATCCGGGTTTTTGGGATTGAGTTTCACCGCCGTGGGAAACCCGGCTCCGCCAAGGCCCACCAGGCCGGACTCCTTGACAGCCTTCAGAAAATCCTCCCGTGAGCTGACGACCGGCGGGGCAATCTCCTCAGAGGGTTCCTGCAGCCCATTCGTTTTAATCACCACACACTGGGTACGTACTCCGGTGGGATTGATGTAGTCTTCGATTTTCACCACATCCCCGGAGACGCTGGAATGAATTTTGGCGGACAGGAACTGATCGCTGTCGCCGATGAGCTGCCCGACCTTTACATGATCCCCTGCCTTTACCAAGGGCTTACAGGGCGCGCCCATATGCTGCAGCATGGGCAGGGCAACCTGCGCAGGAACCGGCATCTCTACAGTGGCAGATTCCTGGGTGTTTTTACAGTGGGGTACTTTGACGCCACTGAGTGCTCGTTTGAATAGTGACACTTCGACATCCTCCCGTGCATATAAACTAACCCGCTTCCAGCGGAAATGACAAACAAAGTTAAAGTTTTCGCTCCTGCGACCGGGGTTTCCCCTGCCCACGGCAGACCGACTGCTCCAACCGCTTTAAATGCGGCAGCAGTGTACGCAGCAGAATCCCAGTAACAAGCCCCATCCCGAACCCCGAGAGGAGCATCACCGGCAGATAGTACAGCGCAATGGTACTGCCCATCAAAAGAGCGACCATGAGCAGCTGCCCAAGATTGTGAAAAATGCCGCCGCAGACGCTGATGAGCGTATAGGGGATCGTATGCCTGGACAGCTTGATTCCCACCAGCATAACGCAGACGGATAACAGCCCGCCGGCACCGCTGAGAAGCCCGGCAACAGCGCCCCGCGTCAGAAATACAAACAGGGATTTGAGCACAGCTAACAGAAAGCTGTCCGAAATTCCCAGGAAAAAAAGCGCATACATGGTGACGATATTGGAAAGGCCCAGTTTAATCCCCGGCGGCAGCCCCGGAAGAACCGGCAGCATCCATTCCAGCACAGAGAGCACCATGGCCAGGGCAAACATCAGGCCCAGGAAAGCCACTCGCCTGGCCCGCCCGGCAGTCAAATTTCGTTTCATGTGCATGGCTGCGCCCCCTCAGCTTTTGCAGAAGGTATAGGCCTTCGCTTCGGGATTGGGCTCAAGCACCCCCTCCAGGGACTGCGAATAGTACACTCGATAGTCCTTATCCACCAGGATCAGCTGGAGATTCTCATCATTGATATGCTCCAGTGCGGCCTGCTTGCCCAAAATAAAAAACAAGGTGGAAAGATAGTCCGCCAGGCCGCCGTCCTGCGTGAGAACCGTTACGGAAATCAGGTCGCTGTCGGCCGGATAGCCGGTACGGGGATCCAGAATGTGGTGGTACCGCACGGAGTCCTGCTCAAAATACCGCTCATAGTCGCCGCTGGTGGCCATGATTTTTCCCGGGGCATAGATAGTCGCAATATATTCATTCTGATTTCCCCGGGGGTCCCGTACGCCGAATAAAAACTGCTGCCCATTTTCAGGGTTTTTCCCCAGTATGGTGAGATTGCCGCCGATGGAGACATACCCGTTTTCAATCCCGTATTGCTCAGCAACCCGGCGCACCATTCCCCCGGCGATCCCCTTGGCAATCCCGCCCAAATCAATCGCCATTCCCGGCTCTGTTAGATAGGCGGTATGCGCTGTTTCATCCAGAATGAGTTTTTGGTAATCCACATGGGTTAGGGCTTGCCGGATTTCATCCTGGGCGGGTACCCGGGGAGAATCCGAGGTGATTCCCCACAGCAAATCCAGCGGAGCGATAGTCAAATCGAAAATCCCATCACACCGGGCGGAATATTCCTTTGCCGTTTTGAGCATATCAAAAACATCCTGCGAAACCGCAACCGGCGCGATTCCCGCATTTCGGTTGACGGCGTCAATCTCACTGCCCTCCAGATGCAGGGAAACCTTCTGCTCCACTTGGCGCAGCATGGCGGAAACCGCCTGTACTGCCTGCTGGGAACGCGCGCCGTACAGTTTTTGCTCCACAACCGTGTTCATAATGAAGTCCACCGAGGTACTCATACGCCTGTTTTGGGAATTGCGGTACAGGCCCAGCGCCGCAAAAACCACGATTCCAATGGCGGCCGCCGCTATGGCTATCCTGACTGCCCTTGTTCTCCAACTTACGCGATCCAGACAAAACGCTCCTTTCTATCAGGCAAAATCGGATAAAAAAAGGAAGCTTTTCCCTGCAACTTTTGTTGAAAACAAGATCCTTCTTATTTTATCTGATTCCGGTTCATTTTTCAACCGGAATTGCCGTTTTATTTTCATTTCCTCTCCTGCCAAATGAAGCTAATTGCATAAAAGGAGAGGGACCTGCCGTACACACGTGAAATCTGCCCCGGGTTTATCGCCGGGCAAAACTAAGCCCCCGCCGGGACGCCATTCATGGAAGCCCCTTTTGGATACGCCGGCCCCTGTTCCAGCGCAAATTTTCCTTCGTATCCAAAAGTATACCCAGTTCCCGGTAAAATCAAGCATTTTTACAGCTTTTTAAAAGGAACTCTCGCAGCAGGGAGCCGGCTGCACCGTCTTGGCTGCTCAATTCCCCCAATTTTATTCCACATCCTTGCCAATGCAGCTGAGCATCCCCAGCCAAGCCCCGACAGCGTCCAACCGGAAAAGCCGTGCTTTTGGACAGTCATTCCTGGGGGCCTAAGACAATCCCGTCCATCTGTGCTTCAAGCTCTGTAAGAAGGCCGTTCATGTGTTCGCGCTGTCCGAAAAGCTGGCTGGCCAGATGGGAAATTTTCATCTGCATTTCATTCACAGTTTCCTGGAGGGAGCGAAGCTCATCCCTGGCAAGGCGGTCCACCAGAACGCCCTGGCGGCAGTTTTCTTCCATCCGCAGAATCTGCTTTAGGGAATCCTCAGGGCGGTACTGCTCCTGCAAATCCTCCATCTCCCGGTTCAGGCGCCGCAGTCCCTCACGGATTTGCCGCAGATAATCCTGGGCACAATCCAGGCGCTCGGAGGAGTGCGTGCTGCGCAGTTCGGACAGCCAGGAACCGTTCTCTCTCTGATGCAGCCAGGAACTTAATTCTTCCTGTGCGCGATGCAGCACGTTTGAGAGCTCATTGGCCGCATGATAGGCTTCCGCTGTCTGCTGGTACTGGTATGCCAACTGATCCCGCTGTTCCGTCAAAAGGAGCAGCCGCTCGCCGTCCTGGCCCCTTTGTTCCAGCAGGCAGCGCCTTTTGTGCGCGTAGAGTTCTTCAAACTGCTTCTCAACGCCATCATACTGCTGCAGTTCCTTGCGCCAAATCTGTACTTCTGCCTGCGCTTCCCGATATTCCTCCTGAGCCTGCTGGCACAGGAACTGCGCCTGAAGCGCCTCCTGCGTTTCCTTTTTCAGCCGGCCCTCATAGAGGCGGAAAATCCGGGCAGCAATGGTAGAAAACTTAATCTGCTGCAGCCGCTGCACATCCAGGTTTTCCTTTTTGAGCTGCTCCTCCAGCATCCGGCAGCGGCTTTGGAGTTCCTCAAGACGGCGGCTCTCCCGCTGAATGGAGCGTTCCAGCTTCTTTTTTCGAGTGACATCCTCTTTTAATTCCAGCAGACGCAGGCTTTCCTCCTGTGACAAAACTGACATTCTTTCCCTCCTTCCCTGTTTGTAAGCGTCCGTCTTTCGATGGCAGCGGATTTGTACTACTGATAAATTCACCGAAATTATAGCACAATCCATCCCATGGAGCAAGAAACTGCGTTTTCCGAAAGAAGCCTTTCCCCGCCTTAATCTTGCCGGGACAGCGGAAAAGGCGGCAGAACTCCGCTGCCGCCAGTCTCCTAAACCCTGTTTTGTCTCACCCTATATCACCGAACCAGGTATTTAAAGATGTAGATAAGCCAGATGTGCAGCGGGTAGAAACAATAAAATCCAGCCTGCAGCCCCTTCGACTGCCTTCCCCGGGTGCCGTTGTAGAGCAGGATGGGGATGAGGGCAAAAATCATCATCCACTGCGGATCGGTGTAAAACAGGTATTCCGCTGTCAAAGGCCCAAACGCCAGGCCCAGTGTGAGCGCCAGCGAGCATACAAGATATACAATGCTCAAACGCACCTTATGCCCATGGCAGAAATAAAACACCAACGTGAACATAATTCCAAAGACGGACGCTTCAGTCAGCAGCATAAAAGCGCATAAGAAGATAACAACCGGCAGATACAGCAGATAGGTCCTGTAGGCCCGGTGTGTTTGGATATACTGAATTACGCAGAGAATTGCCAGGCCCAGCGCCAGGGAAAAGAAAAAGTTCTGACTGATTTTTTGATGCAGGCCCAGCACATGGTTGAGAATAAAATTGCCGAAGGCCATTCCACAGGCGGAGAGGACCAACCGCAGCAGGTAGCGCTTTCGGCTGTGGGTATGGAAAAAACCCTCCACCATGAAAAAGAAAAATACCGGCGCCGCCAGCCGTCCCAGATAGACAAACCCTATCGGCATATTCTCCAGATAAAAGTAGCAGTGATCCAGTACCATTGCAACCGCCAGGATCCCCTTGAGCAGATTGGAGGAGAGCCCCCACCGTTTTTGGGGAGCAGCGGAATCGAAGTGTTCAGTAATTGAATATCCCAACAAAAAACCTCCCGGAACTATGTTTTCTGTGTTTTCTGTCAAATTGAACGTCCTGCGGCAGACAGGCGTTGCGATTTTTAGCCATTAGCCGGCTTTCACAGAGGAATTCATCTCACCTTGGATGCCCCCTCTTCCTGGTTCATACGCCTGAAACGATTCCCGCTCCTGTGAGCTCACTCATAGGAGATAAGCCTCCATAACAGGCTGTGAAAGACAGGAAATGCCTTTCCGTAAAAAACGGCGCTCTATCCATCCAGGCGTACCTTTACGACTATTTTTTTCATCCTGTGATCGGCCCGGGCCTCAGGAGCCTGGGAAATAGCGCCCACCAAATGGGCGTCCTGCGCCAGGCACACGCAGAACCATCCCGGGACCAAATCCAGGCACAGCGGCGCATCCATACGGCCAAACCCTATGTCCGCACCCGCCGAATAGGGCTTTGTGACCTGCAGCTGTCCCACAGCCCCCACCTCAATATGCTCCGCGCCGCTGAGCATCACATGGATGTCCGCATACCGGCGGTGAAACTCAAATTCCTTCTGGCTTTTAGGGAGCGTCTCCGCCTCCAGCACCTGCAAAAACAACCGATCTCCATCAATTTCTGTTCTGCCCATCGGCAGTGCCTGCAGATCCAGCTGGCTCAGAAGGGCCAACGCCTGTTTTAAACAGGGAGTTTCACTGGTATATTGGGCAGCATTTTCTAATCTGTCAAAAATCATAGAAGCTCCTCCTAATTTGAGACAAAACCCAACAGGAAAAACGCCTGTCTTGAACGCTTTTTTCCATCAACACCTGTATTTTCTATTCCCGGTCGCCATAGGGGCTGCTGTGGGCCTGCTCTTTGACAATACCAAGCCGGTATGCATTGAGCAGCATCTTAAGGTCCTCCACCCGCTCCTTCATCACTGCGCCTTCGTCCGTATCCGCCACCTTTCTGCGGATGTTGACAGTCTCAAAAATATTGGAGGTGGAGATAATATCCTTATTTTCCTCGATGGCGGTCTGTACTGTATCAAAAGGCGCATGGGAAATCAGGCGCATCCCGTGAGAGTTGTAAATCAGCGTATAGCCCGCAATTCCCGTAGTGGGCTGGTAGGCTTTACAGAAGCCCCCATCGATGACAATCAGCTTACCGGAAGCCTTCACCGGGCTCTCCCCATCCTTGGTTTTTACCGGCACATGGCCGTTGATGATATGGGAGGTTGCGGCGTCCAGGCCGAATTCACGGAGAATTCGGCTGCAGGCCTCTTCGTCATCGGTAAAGGAATAGTAGGCGTTTTTCGGCTCCTGGCGCACGCTGGGATCCTCGATGAGGTATTTTTCAAAGGTGGACATTTTATTGCGCCCAAACAGCGGCGAGAGCTTGCCGCACCAGAGATACCACATAAAGTCCTGTCCCTGCCGCTGCTCCTGAGAGCCCTCCTCCCCAAAATAGGCCCGGCGCGCCATGGCCTCGGCGTAGTCCATCAGAGGCTTTCCGCAAAGGGCCTGGCTGTCAAAACGAATGGAAGCAAAGCTGCCGTCCTCGTTCATCGGGATGCAGCCATGGAACAGCAGATTGGAGTTATAGCACCGGTACAGCCCGCCCTTGGAATAGAGAAACCTCACGTGCCGCTGCAGCTTTTCGCTCTGCATGAAGGACATCTTGAGCGCATCCAGACAGCGTTCTTCCTCCTTGGTGAGGGCATAGGGATCCTTGGGATCCACGGTGGGAAAATGGCAGTCCCGGATGGGGTATGTTGTTTGTTCTACCAGGACAGTCCCCTTCTCATAATCAATTTTATCCAGGAGCAGCCGATCCTCCATCTCATATTCCGGATGGCGGTGAATCAGCTGGCCTTCCAATTTAAAGAGCATGACCGCCACGGCCTTGTGAATTTTGGCTATCAGGGTCATGTCCTTCTTTTCGAAATGCCGCTGCGGCGCAATGTTTCGTGCCGCAAAGCACTGGCAGTCATCCTTAGCGTAGGCCTCCTGGGCAAAGAGGATCAACGAGCGCAGATTGATGCCATAGCCGATTTCAATGACATCCAGGTTGCTGTACTGCAGGCTGACATTCAGGACATTGGCAATACAGGCCAGGCTGCCCGCCGCGGCTCCCATCCAGAGGATATCGTGGTTTCCCCACTGAATGTCCACACAGTGGTGCTCCATCAGGGAATCCAGGATAATATCCGGCCTTGCGCCCCGGTCAAAGATATCCCCCACAATATGCAGGCGATCCACCGCCAGGCGCTTGATAAGCTCAGCCAAGGCGCGGATGAAGGCGTCGGCCCTGTCAATATCGATGATCGTGGCAATGATGCGCTCATAGTACAGTTCCTTGTTCTCCACATCATTGGTATGCAACAGTTCATCGATGATATAGTCGAAATCCTCCGGCAGGGCGCGGCGCACCTTGGAGCGCGGATATTTTGAAGCCACCACACGGCAGATTTCAATGAGCCGGTGCAGGGTGATGCGGTACCAATCCTTGAGATCCCGCTTATCCTTTTTTATGAGTTCCAGCTTTTTTTCCGGATAATAAATGAGTGTTGCCAGCTCCGAGCGTTCTGTGTTGGAGAGCGTATTGGCATAAACCAGATCCACTTTTTCCTTGATAACGCCGGACGCATTGTTGAGAATATGTTCAAAGGCCTCATGTTCCCCGTGCAGATCGCTCATAAAATGCTCGGTTCCCTTAGGTAAATCCATATTGGCCTGCAAATTGATAATGGAGGCCGCCACCTTTTGAATGGTTGGGTATTCTCTCGCCAAAAGCTCCACATATTTGCGGTTGAAGCTGGCGGGGTTCGTTTGCACCTGCTTGTCCAATCAAATGCTCCTTCCTGTTTGCAGCTTGCCCGGCTGGGCAGTATCGAAAGCCGGGTTCTCTTTACGCCGCTGCGATTCCATCTTCATTGGCATAAAACACCATTACGCCGGGCCTTTTACAGCCTCTTGCATCAATGCTGCAATCCGAAAAAGGGAGGCCGCAGCTTGCTGCGCAGCCCCCTTATCTCTTTCCTACTTACTTTCCTTATCCTCAGGCAGGCCAACAGTATCCTGGAAGATGACTTCGTCATCCTCTTCCTCGCCGTTTTCCTCTTTTTGCTGGTCATAATAAGGCTTTACACAATATTTTTCCACATACTGATAAGAGTTGTAACAGACGATAAACACAATCAGGGAGAATCCAAAGACAATCATGGGCAGCAGCGAAACCGGGAAAAACCAAATGACCAGAAAACTCAGGCCGCCTGCAAACAGCAGGGTGAGCAGGTTGGTCTTCATGCCCACAATGGCAAAGATAAAACAGTTTTTCAGAATGGCGGAGAGCTTTAGATCCAACGTGACAATCATCAGATAGGGATAGAAGGAGGCCAAGATCAAAATAAAAGCCAGCACACCCGTGACCACCATAGGGATCAGCATAATGCTGTTACTGGAGGACTGTGTCCAATAAAAGGACAGCGACAGGGTTACAATAACCGCCAGGACGGATTCCAAAAGGCTGACCGCCAGGGACTGTTTCCAGTTCTCCTTGATATTGTCCACAAAGTCCGCAATCATAAAATAGGTGCGCTTCTGGACGATGTTGCGCAGGATATAGGTCATTCCCGCCATGGCAGGGCCGCTGAATGCCAGAATCATCCCGCACACCAACAGGAACTGGAAGAAAAAGGCCGACTTGCGCATAAAAAACAAGCCGATGAGGGTTGGCACCAGGGCAAACAGGGCAGCAGCCAGCAAAAACATCAAATTCAGCTCAATCAGCTTGCCGAATTTGCGGATTACCAGCTCGATAAAGTCGGCAAAGCGCGTCTTTTCCGGAGTATATTTACTGACACCCTTCCCCTCTTTAGAATAACTTGAAAACAGTCCCATTTTAATGAAGCACTCCTTTTTAACGTCTTGTTCCCGGAACACTCCGGTTTAAAGCTGGCAAAACTGTTATTTTGCCAGGCGATGGTTTATTTTTATAA
Source organism: Marvinbryantia formatexigens (assembly GCA_021771035.1). GTDB lineage: Bacteria > Bacillota > Clostridia > Oscillospirales > Ruminococcaceae > CALXEM01. The sequence goes on from JAETPU010000001.1 coordinate 197,377, forward strand.
CCCTTGGCGTTTCCCTGTTTCCAGGCTGCACTTTGATGGCATGGCTGTTCCAATACCGGAAACTGAAACGTTACGTCTCCTCTAAGCTTTCGCCTGCGCGCTCTGGGGTTTTTGATGCAGGATACAGGAATTCCCCAGCATCTGGCGCACCTGGCTGTGCAGCACGCCGTTCTCCAGCATATGCTGCGCCAGGGAATGCCGGAAGGTGTCCGGGGTTACTTCCTTATTGAGCCCCAACTGGCGGCAGTAGGCCTTCACAATTTTCCAAATTCCCTGGCGAGTCATGCGTTCTCCCTTCCGGTTGGCAAAAAGAGGGGCATCCCCACTAAGCTCCGGATGATCGGCACAATACTCGTTGAGAGCATCCACCGCTTGGATGGGAAGCGGAATTACCCGGACGATATCCCGGTTTCGGTAGGCAAGAACTTCCTCATTTGGATCATAATCGCCGAAATTCAAAGCCGCTAAATCGGAGACGCGCATACCCGTGGCATAGAATACCTGAAGCAGCGCCCTATCCCGTCTGCCCTTGGGGTTTGAGCAATCCGGCGCCTGCAAAAAGAGCAGGATTTCCTGGGGCGTCAGCACATCGGGAACACCCGGCGGCGGACCCTGGACCTGCCGTTCCATGCATTTGAGAAATTCCGGCGGGACCTGTCCGCCTAAAAACTGGATGAAGCATTTCATAGAACACAAAAAACGGGAAATTGTAGCCGGCGTGCGACCGCTGGATTCCAGATACCGCACATACCGCGCAAGCGACTGGGCCTCTCCATACTCCTCGGATTCTCCGGCCTCAGCAGCCGTATAAGCCAAATAGGCGCTCAAGTCCCGTACATAGGCCTGAACGGTGTTTTCCGACTTTCCCCGCTGTTTCAGGTATTCGGCAAACTCCGGCAAATATTCAGTCATACCTTTTTACCCACTCCAAACCATTATCAGGTGATACCCAAAACATGAAATTCCAAATAAAACGCGCCCGAATTCAGCAGGGCGGCCGCCATCATCAATCCAAAATAAAAGACAAACTGCGCCAGATACCGCCGGATCACCGGAAGCAGCTCCCGGGAACCCTGCCCGGATATCTTGACAAAAAAGCAGCAGGACAGATACAGGGCGGAACGGCAGGACAGCATCAGGGTGAATCCTGAAAGAACCGCCGCCGGAATGAGAATCAGCATGGCGAACAACAGATCCCGGGTATTGGCCCCCGCATACAGATATGCGGCGGTAAAGCCTACTCCCAGCCCATCAAAAAACGGGATAAACAATAAAAGCGGCTGAGAAATTGCCGAGAATCCCAAAAACATAACCAGCAGGAACAGTAAAACCTGCGGCCCCAGAGAGGAAAGAAACATCTGCCAAAAGGTCATTTCCCGGCGGGCCTGGATATATTTGGAACAGATTAGGGAAAATTGCTGAAGAGTGCCGGTTGCCGTCTGCCCAAGGCAGATGGTTCCAACCTGAATTCCCAGCAAAAACAGAACCGCCAACACCAGCATCGGCCAGTTCCTGCGGAAAAAGGACTGAAACGCCGGGCGGCTTTGGGCTCTTCTGTGTTCAATACGCTCCATAGTTTTCTTCCTCCCGATTTGAAATTCGGACCATAAGACCTGTCCTATTCCATATCTATCGGGACAAGGGTGTTTTTATGCCTGCCCAGGAGCTCTTTTGCGGTAACTGTTTAGAGGAATTTCCCGCAAAACCTGACGGATGCCGCTGTTTTTCTGATAACTTCTACAGTATATCACATTCCCGGGAGGCGCCGCAACTTTTTTACTATTCCTTCATAAAAAGTTCGGAAATCGAACTGTCTGTTGTTCTTCCAAAGAATCAAGGGATTCCGCCCGGATATTCTGCTTCCTTTCGGCACAGCATAATCTGTTGAGCAGCGTTATCGCGCCTTTTCCTGAACATCATCCTGCGCTCCCTTCGCTGCCGTCCTTTCCCCTTCAAAGCGCAGGGAATCTATATTTGGAGTTCTGGTATTATTGACATCCCGGCACAAGAAGAGGCCTGTGCTTTCCCGCCTCTCCATCAATAATACGGCACCAGGCTGGCTGAAGCTGTGCGGCAGCATTCTGGAATTAGGAAAATTTTCCCGCACTCCATTTGCTTTTCGGGGAATTCCCTTCTGCTTCCCATAACCGCAAAAAGGGCCGAAAGCGTCCCCTTGGGAAGGGGAGGCTCTGCAGACGGCACGTCCCCGCGGCATCACCGGCTGTTTTATCGGCAAAAGTCCCCCGGTATGCACCGGGGGACTTTCCTAACTACGGTTCCAAAACAATTCTGGTGGCACCGTTATCGGGGAACAGGTATACGCCGAAATCGGTATCGTCCCCGTTGCGGAGATATTCGGGCTTCCAGCTTCCATCCGGGGTATAGCGCCCATCCTCCACCACAAGATAGTCCATATAGTGTTCCTGCTGCCAGTCCATCTGCGGAACCTTACCCACCAGTGGAGCAGGATGCCTGCGAAACGCCAGGGAGACACCGATTCCACAGGCCGCGAATTCATTTGGCCCCAGCTGAAAAATCAGCGCGCGCCCCCGTTTAGTGGTGGGTTCGCTGTGCCGGTGCCGGCAGTCCCCTCCCCGGGGAAAGTCCCCAAACCGGGCCAGAACATCCCAGCCGTCAAAGTGGAGCTGCTGCTCATCGGCAAATTCTTCCTGAATGGCCGCTGCAATTTTCCCGCTGCCCCGCAGAGAGTACAGCAGAGGTTCCACGGCCCGCAGGCATTGAAAATTCTCCGCCATCGGCTTTGCGTTGGGGTGAAGCACGCCGTCCTGCAAGGCGCTTTCCGCCCCAAAGAAATGAATTCCGCTCAGCGCATTCTGCGCAACCGCCCGAAACGCCCCTAAGGCCGCCGGCATACCGCTGCCGGTTTCCGGAATGTACAGGGGATTGTCCTGTCTGGCATAGGCGTCTGCAATCTCCTCATAATGACGCTGATCTCCGATATACATATCCGGGCAGATCATATCCAGATGGGGTGCAAACCATTTCCACACCGCCAAGTTGCACACCACCGGCCCGCCCGCCGGATAGTTGATGCCGGGGATATCAAAGCCCTGCCTGTCCAGCCACACATTGGTATACATGGGAACAGGAAAAATCTCCTTGCCCGCCGCGGCTATCGCGTCCACATACTGCGCCATACTGTACGCCTGCAGAAGCTCATCCCCTCTGCGTCCGAACAGCTCGCCCCAGCTTCCCGCCTCTTTGGCTCCGCATTCCCGCCAGGTGCGGCTTATCTCCTCGTCGGGGCAGTCCTTCATGCGCTGCAGAAGCTCCTGCGGCACCGGGGACTCATACTGCCGCTGCGCCTCGGGGCCGAAGTCCCGAATGGAACGCCCCACAATTCCCAGTTCGTTTTCTACCTGAACTGCCAGGAGGGTTTCCCGGTTCGGATCCTCCTGCCGCAGAACCTCCATGAGAGCGCAGAACGCGCGCTGATCCGCTTTTCCCGTCTCGCCCCTAAAGGTGGAGAGGTTGGCAATCTCATAGCCATCGTGGGTTTTCACCCTAGGAAACCGCCGATGATCCTGTTTTACCCATTGAGGGACATATTTCATGTGTCCGTTTTTCCAGGTTCCAAACCAGAGAACCACTAGTTTCAGGGAACGTTCTCGGCATTCCTTCAGTATCTGCCGGACAATATCCAGATCAAACTTCCCCTCGCTGGGCTCAATTCTCTCCCAGGACACCGCGATAGCCACGGAATTGGCATGGACGAGCTCGCAGGCCTTCCAAACCGGCTCAAGCTGCCCGAGCGTATATCCAGAGTTATTGTGAGCCTGTACCCCGATGGGATAAAAAGGCCTGCCTTTGATTGTAAAAATACTTTCAGGAACCATACTGAATCATCCTTTCCTATATAGAGAGAGACGTTTTCGGCTGTCAGCCTCAGTATAGCAGGGCCAATTCTTCCTGACAAGCGGACGGATTACAAGAAAAAAGAGGGATGCCTTTGTGCATCCCTCCAAGAGTATTCTATCCTTTAATGGAACATTGGGCGTTAGCCGCGCTGGGCTTTCACCGTAAGTTCCCCATTCTGGCAGTCCACCACCAGGCGGTCGTTGGGCTCAATGTCGCCTGCAATAATTCTGCGGGCGATGAGCGTCTCCACGTGGCGCTGCAAAAAGCGCTTCATGGGCCGCGCGCCGTAGTGGGGATCAAATCCGCCGTCTACTACAAATTCCTTGGCGGCAGGGGTGAGCTCTACCGTCAGCTGTTTTTCGGCCAAACGCCTGCTCAGGCTCTTCACCATCAAATCCACAATCCGGCTGATTTCCTCTTTATTCAGCGGTTTATAGAACACGATTTCATCCAGCCGGTTGAGGAATTCAGGGCGGAAATGCTGCTTGACAATGGCATCCACCTGGGCGCGGGCCTCGTCGCTAATCTGCCCGTCGGATCCGATTCCCTCCAGAAGATAGGTCGAACCCAGGTTGGAGGTCAGGATAATGATGGTGTTTTTAAAGTCCACCGTACGGCCCTGGGAATCGGTCACGATACCGTCGTCGAGAATCTGAAGCAGGATATTGAACACATCCGGATGGGCCTTTTCCACCTCGTCGAACAGGATGACGGAGTAGGGCTTGCGGCGTACAGCCTCGGTGAGCTGGCCGCCCTCCTCATATCCCACATATCCGGGAGGCGCTCCAATCAGCCGGGAGACGGAGTGTTTTTCCATGTATTCCGTCATATCAATCCGGATGATGTTGCGCTCATCATCGAACAGGGTTTCGGCAAGGGCCTTGGCCAGCTCCGTTTTTCCCACACCTGTGGGACCCAGGAACAAAAAGGATCCGATGGGCCGGTTGGGATCCTGGATTCCGGCGCGGGAACGCAGGATAGCCTCGCTCACCTTCTGTACGGCTTCGTCCTGGCCGATGACCCGCTCATGCAGAATACCCTCCATATGCAAAAGCTTTTCCCGGTCGCCTTCCATGAGCTTGGAGACGGGAATCCCAGTCCAGCGGCCTACAATTTTTGCAATTTCTTCCTCGGTTACCTTGTCCCGAAGCAGGGTGTTCTCCTGTCTGTCCTTGGTGAGGGCTTCCTCTTCCTGAAGCTGCTTTTGCAGCTGAGGCAGCCTTCCGTATTTTAACTCCGCCGCCTTGTTCAGGTCGTATTCCCGCTGGGCTTTTTCAATCTGAGCGTTGACCTGCTCAATCTCCTCCCGCAGGGAACGCACCTTGGAGATGGCGTTCTTTTCGTTTTCCCATTTGGCCTTCATCTCGTTGAAGCTGGCCCGGGTTTCGGCCAAATCCTTCTGGATTTCCCGCAGATGGGCCTGGGAGAGCTCATCCTTTTCCTTCTTGAGAGCGGCTTCCTCAATTTCGTACTGCATGATCTTACGGGAAATTTCATCCATCTCCGTGGGCATGGAGTCAATCTCCGTGCGGATCATCGCGCAGGCCTCATCCACCAGATCGATGGCCTTGTCCGGGAGGAACCTGTCGGTGATATACCGGTTGGAGAGCGTGGCGGCGGCAATCAGCGCCTGATCCTGGATATGCACGCCGTGGAACACCTCATAGCGCTCCTTGAGCCCGCGCAGGATGGCGATGGTATCCTCCACAGTGGGCTCATCCACCAATACAGTCTGGAAACGGCGTTCCAGGGCCGCATCCTTTTCGATGTACTGGCGGTATTCGTCCAGAGTAGTGGCACCGATACAGTGCAGTTCACCCCTGGCCAGCATAGGCTTGAGCAAATTGCCGGCATCCATGGCGCCCTCGGTTTTTCCCGCGCCTACGATAGTGTGCAGCTCGTCAATAAAAAGGATAATCTGCCCTTCGCTCTTTTTAATCTCGTTGAGCACCGCTTTCAGGCGTTCCTCAAACTCGCCGCGGAACTTTGCTCCTGCAATCAGTGAGCCCATATCCAAAGCAAAGATGGTTTTATCCCTCAGGCCCTGGGGAACATCTCCCGCCACGATCCGCAGAGCAAGCCCCTCGGCAATGGCGGTTTTGCCCACGCCGGGCTCTCCGATGAGAACCGGATTGTTTTTAGTTTTCCGGGACAGAATGCGGATGACGTTTCGGATTTCGCTGTCCCGCCCAATCACCGGATCCAGCTTCTGGTTCCTGGCCTTCTCCACCAGATCGGTTCCGTATTTTTTTAAGGCGTCATAGGTGTTTTCCGGCGAATCGTTTGTCACCCGGGTGTTTCCCCGCACCGCCATCAGCGCCTTTAAGAAGGTGTTCTTTTCAATGTGGTGCCGCTGCAGGACACTCTTGAGCGCAGGCTCGGCATCGTCTATCAGAGCTGACATGACGTGTTCCACCGAGACATACTCATCCTTCATGGAATCCGCCCGGGACTGGGCATCCGCCAGGGCCTTGTCCACCCCCGCGGAGATATAGATTTTCCCCGGTTCCCGTCCGGAGCCGGTGACGCCGGGAATCCGGTCAATCTGCGCCATCAAATCCCCTGCCACTGCGTCTGCGTCGCAGCCCATCTTGGTAAGCAGCTGGGCGATCAGGCCGTTTTCCTGGGTCACCAGGGCATAGGCCAGGTGCGGCTGTTCAATCTGCATATTGGATTTTTGTATTGCCAGATTCTGCGCATCCTGCAGCGCCTCCAGGGAGCGCTGGGTAAAGTTTTGAGCATTCATAGATACTACCTTCCTTTCCGAAATTTTTGCCGTTTCCCCTCTGCGATTCCCGTGCCGTTGAGCCGAAGGCACTGCACGGGCAGAGAACGTTTAGATTAGAAACGGAACTGCCTTTCAAATGAACCTGTTATTCTGCATATTGGAATCGTATTTTTTAAAGCTGAGGGTACTCTTTCGCTTAAATGGGCAGCTGGGCGCCGCGCACATAATCAGAATACACCTTCTGCACCTGGCGCCGGGCATCCGCCGGCTCATGGAGCAGAGAAAAATAGAGCTTAATGCCGGTATCGAAGGCCTGGATATATTCGGCGATGGCCTTTCCCACCTCTTCCTCATCCAGGGGCCTGCGGGCTTGAGACAGCCGGAACTGGCGGTGAAAGCGCCCGTTTTCAATGATATACTGTACCGGCTTGCCGGGAGTTTTCCTCATCTGCCAATAGGCCTTCTCCAGCTGGACCCAGAGCCCGTAGAAATCCTCCAGAGCCTCCAGCAGACCCTGGGACTGGGTTCGGGAGAGAACCCGGATTTCCCCGAAGGACTCCCCCTGTTCCCGGGCAAGCTCCACACAATAGCGGATGGTGGGCTTATATTTATAGCGCAAAACACTTTTTACCGAGAGCATGGAGTCCGAAGGCTGGGACACCACCTGGTAGCCCTCATTGAGCAGCAGCTGGGAGAGCTCCTCATAGATATCCCGCATCCGCTTTTCCGGGGTTACCAGGGAGACATATTCCGCCAGCACCTGATTAATCAGGCTGGAACGGCTGGCATTCAGTTTAAAGGCCATCTCATCCACAGCCGCCACCACCTCATCACTGAGAACCAGGCTGTATACACTTTTGCCCATTTTTATTGTCCTTCCTTTCCAGGATTGTGCGGCTTTCCTTTTGGAGGCTGAAACGGCAAAAACCGTCACGTTGAAAAGTTCCGCTCAAATTATCACCTCACTGATATGAAAACACAGCGGCTTTTCTCCGCTTTAAGTATAGTATATCCTCAATTCTATAATTTGTCAATTAAATTATTAATATATAATGCAAATTAATAGTTCGTTTACAACTTTATGTGCCGGTCAGCGAACAACTTTCTTTAAAGGCAATCCACGTACAGCGGCACCGCCGTATCCTATCTTTCCAGATATCCCCCACCGTTTTACTGTCCCCAAGGCGGCTCCGGCTATCCGGGCAAATTGCCTAAAGGCGGCAAAAAGGGAGTTCCCGCTGCCCTTGCAGCGGGAACTCCCTTTATCAAACTGTCATCCGTTGGATTTTCCCCTGAGCTCTACTCTGCGGATTTTTCCGCTGATGGTCTTGGGAAGTTCCTCCATAAACTCCACAATTCTTGGATATTTATAGGGGGCCGTCTGCTTTTTTACATAGGTTTGCAGTTCCTTCACCAATTCCTCAGAGGGAACATAATTTTTCGTCAGGACAATCGTAGCCTTCACCACCTGGCCCCGCACCGGATCCGGCGCGCCGGTTACCGCGCACTCCATAACGGCCGGATGCTCCATGAGCACGCTCTCGATTTCAAACGGGCCAATCCGGTATCCGCTGGCCTTGATGACATCGTCTGTACGGCCCACGTACCAGAAATAGCCCTCCTCATCCTTCCAGGCTGTGTCTCCGGTATGGTAAAGGTTATCGTGCCAGGCCTGAGCGGTTTTTTCCTCATCCCGGTAGTATCCCATAAACAGGCCCACCTGCTTTTGGCCGGGCTTGGTTCTCACGCAGATTTCCCCTACAACGCCGGGGGATACTTCAGCGCCGTCCTCATCCACCAAAACCACATCATACATGGGCGAGGGTTTTCCCATGGAACCGGGACTGGGCTTGGTTCCCACCAGGTTGGTCAGAAGCAGGGTGGTCTCCGTCTGTCCGAAGCCCTCCATCAGCTTTAATCCGGTGTACTCATAAAAACGGTTGAACACCTCGGGGTTGAGCGCTTCACCAGCCGTAGTGGCATATTTCAGGGAGGAGAGATCGTATTTACTCAGATCCTCCTTGATAAAAAACCGGTAGATGGTGGGCGGGGCACAGAAGGTGGTGATTCTGTATTTCTCAATCTTGTGCAGCAGATCGTCCGGGACAAACTTGTCAAAATCATAGACAAAGACGGTTGCGCCGGCAATCCACTGTCCGTACAGCTTACCCCAGGCGGCCTTGCCCCATCCTGTCTCGGAAACTGTCAGGTGCAGCCCGCCGGGCTTGATGTTGTGCCAGAACAGCGCCGTGATGATGTGCCCGATGGAATAGGTCTGGTCATGGAGCACCATCTTGGGGTATCCGGTGGTGCCGGAGGTAAAGTACATCAGCATGGGATCGGTCGCCAAGGTCTCCCCCCGCGGGAAGGTGTCCGGATACTCCTGCATCCGGGAATCAAAGCTGACCCAGCCCTCGCGCTCGCCGCGGACAATCAGCTTTGTCTTCAGGCTGGGGCACTGGGGCTGCGCCTCGTCCACATACTGCGCCACCGGGCAGTCCGCCGTGACGATGATGGCGTTTACATCCGCCGCCTGGAAGCGGTAAACCAAATCCTTGGTAGTGAGCAGGTTCGTTGCAGGAATCGCCACAGCCCCCAGCTTATGCAGGGCAATCATCGAGAACCAGAACTGGTAATTCCGTTTGAGAATCAGCATCACCTTGTCGCCCTTTTTCACGCCGCAGTCCCGCAGCATATTGGCAACCTGGTTGCTGGCCCGGCTGATATCGGAGAAGCTGAAGGTTTTCTCCTCCCCCAGCAGGTTGCACCACAGCAGGGCTCTCCTGTTGGGATCCATCCTGGCAATTTCGTCCACCACATCAAATCCAAAATTATAGGTCTCAGGGTAATCCGGCGTAAAGGAGCTGAGCACTCCCCGCTCGTCAAACCCAACCTTGCAAAAGCGCTGATAAAATAGTTCCATCTGATCCATATCTTTCACCCGTTCCTATAAAATCCATGGGAAACCGCCCAGCGGCGTTCCCGGTTTATTGTTCTTTTGCAGAGCCGTCCTGATCCTTTTTCAGTACCACCGCCAAGAACACGCAGTCCTCGCCGCCGGTGGCAATCATTCCGTGACCATATCCGGAATCATAGTAGATGGCGTCTCCTTCACTGAGGATTTCCACATGGCTTTCCATCTGCACCTTTAATTTGCCCTTGAGGATGTAATCAAATTCCTGGCCCTCATGGTGGGACAAGTGGATGGGCTTCTCCTGCTCCTCCTCGTGGTACGGCGCGGTTACCACGAAAGGCTCAGCCTCCTTGTTACGGAACAGATGGGCCATATGCTGATACTCAAAGCCTTCCCGGCGTTTGATGGGCAGCCCCTGTCCCTTTCGGACGATAGAATAGAAGGACAGCTTTGGACGGTCACCTGTCACCAGCTCCACCATGTCCACGCCGAAGCGGTTGGCACATTGGAATAAAAAGGTAAAGGTAAAGTCCTCTTCGCCCGCCTCATGGCGGCGGTAGGTCTGCGTATCCATTCCTAAATACTCGGCCATCTCCTCCTGGGGAATTTCCAGAATTTCCCGGAGCTCCCGAATTCGCTGAGCAATCTCCATAATTTTTGTTTCCATTTTGACAATCCTTCCTTTCTGGGAATTGTGCCGGTCCGGCTTTCAAATTCAGGCCTATTCCACTGAAAGCCATTTGACCGCAAACAAAAAAGCCCGTCCCAAAATTTGGGACGAGCCTAATTTACCCGTGGTACCACCCAATTTGCAGGATCACAATCCTGCCGCTTAACAGAGTTCCTCTAAACTCCTGGCCCTAACGCGGCCACTACGGAGACGCCTACTGGCCTTACGGCATTCAGCGCTCTACTCCGGAGGGATCGGCTGATCTCCATTTCCACTGCCTTACACCACCCGGCAGCTCTCTGCAGGAAAGAGGGAAACGCCCGTCTCCATCAACGTATTTTGAGCTTTTCTCTAGGATACTGGAAAATCTCTGATTTGTCAAGAAAAAATCCATTTTTTTCTGCCGTTTCAACCGTGCGGTGACAAAGCGGGGCTTCGGTGGGCACTATCGTAAGCGGCAACCGCGCTGATTTTCATAGGTACCAGAGGATGAAAACGTTTTATTCTCCGCCATATCCCGTATTTATGAGCCATTCCGGCATTTCTACCGGAATACGCCCTGAAAACTTCACCGTTTCTCGCTGTCACCTACCTGGTAACGCAAAACCTTTGCCGGCACCGCGGGCAGGGATTCTTTGTTTTTTAAGTATTCTATTACATCGGCTTTAAATTTCTATTGAGCCTGTCAATTATCCATAAAAGCCGTTTCTCACGTCCAATTTGTGTCTTTGCGTCAAAGAATGCCCGCGTATAGGTTTTTTTGACTGACTGGGACATTGCCAGAAAATTGGTATGGGCGGGTTCATTTTCCTCTAGCAAGCCGGCTAAAACGGCTATCTCTTCCTGAGTAACCTCCACAGGGGCCGGGGCATCCCACTGGCCGTTCTGTTTGGCCTCCTCAATTTTTGCCCTGCCATAATCCGTCATACTCCCCAGAGACTCAAGCTTTTTCACTAAGGCCTTATTTTTGGGGGACCACTTGCTGTTTTTCCTGCGCAGGGAAAAATATTTTCGATAGGTTTTGTCATCGATGCTCTGCATCTGCCCGTCAATCCAGCCGAAGCACAGGGCTTCCTCAAGCGCTTCACCTGGTCTGATTGTTTTCGGCCCGCCGGATTTTCCAAACAAAATCCAGATTCCGGTGCTCGAAAGGCAGTGAGCCTGAAGCCAATTTCTGAATTCCTCTCTGTTGGCAAACTCCATCATCTCACTCAAGACGCTTCCTCCCTGCTGTTTAAAATAGAGTCATTACAGGCAGACGCCATTCCGCTGCCCCCGTTCACTCACCTGGGAAACCGGGCTCATTCTGTCACCGGTACCGTTTCCCGCGAAGAGCCATTCCGGCATTCTATGGGGTGGGGTTCCCCTGCCCCATCCCTCCGCCGCCGGATCTGCGAAAGGGTATCCTGGGCAAACCGCTTGAGTGCAGGTCCATCGCATTCCATAGCCCGCTCCGATTCGTAGCACTCCAGCGCCGCACACACGATCTCATGGTACTGCCGGGGCAGCTGCTGGAGCCCCCAGCGGCCGCCCTGCGCTTTTGATAGGCACAGATCATCCTTCAAATAGGCCAAGGTCCGACAAAGGTTCAGTGTGACATACACCGGGTCCATTTCAATATCCTGAGCCGCGTTTTCGATATCGTACCAAATGCTGTCCATATAGTCCTCTCTGGGCACTTCTCCAAATACCTTGCCGATTTCTTCGCCATACAGCACAATTCCATACCGGTTGATGACAGTAAAATGCGCCGCCAAATCCCGGTCTATACCGTTTCATCCGCTGGATATAGCCATCTGGATCTTCCCGGAACCACCGCAGATGCGCGGGCGAAAAGTGCAGTTCATAGGGTGTGGGATAGACGAATGGACTGCAGTGCTCCCGCTTTACCAAGCTGAGTTCCAACCCCTTTGCCGGGGCGCGGCCGTTGAGCGCTACCACCTGTTCCATAAAGTCCCGCTTCTGCTTTTCTGTGACGCCGCGTTCCAATACTACAATCAGATCGATATCGCTTTTAAGCGGATTAAAGCATCCCATCGCCAGGGAACCATGCAGATAAATCCCTGTCAGGGCAGGAGAGAGAATCTTCCTGCTCATTGCCACAAACTCGTCAATCAGCCGCTGATAGTCCATAACTTCCCCCTCACAGTTTCCAACTACCCCACCGTATTTCCCAAGCAGGGAATGGCTTCTCCCTTCATTCTAATTTCAGGCGGCAGGCGTGTCAAGCCGGCAGATTTATTTGATGCGTTCAAGCTATTTTAGGCAGGATGCTGCGGGCCTGACAGGAAAGCTGCATCTTCGACAGTGTGCATTGGCTTTTGCGGACTTGGGCTGAGCCGTTAGGCTCCGGGCGGCTGGCAGCACCCGCCAATTGGTCAAATTTTCCTCAGCCGGTGCTGCCGCGGAATCAACCGGCAGCCTTCCGGGACATCAGGTTATGGCACGGTTATGAAACTCCGAACAAGAAAAACGTAAAAGCGGCCCCGGAGAAAACTTCCCCGGCAGCCGCCTTTTTCGTTGAAACCGGTATCATGCCGGAATCCCCGCTGTTTATCGTCCTGATGGGATCCGCTGAGCGCCAGGCTGGGTTTTTCCACCAAAAAAAGCAACGTGCGTAACGGTTAATCCCGAGAGATTTCCAGCTTATGGAATACCTTTTTGCCCTTGCGCAGGATAACATGGCCCTTTTCAAAGGCAGATTTCGGGATAACGGCGGAAATTTCCGTAACCTTTTCGTCATCCACCGCAATGCCTCCCTGCTGAATCAGCCGCCGGGCTTCCCCCTTGGAGGGAGCCAGCTTCGCAAGCACCAGGGCATCGATGACGGAGATTTCCTCTCCCACCTGCTGTGCCTCAAGCTGAGTTGCCGGCATATCCGCATGGCTGGCCCCGGCGCCAAACAGGGCGCGGGACGCCTCAAGGGCTTTTTGGGCCTCCTCCTCGGAGTGGACCATCTTGGTCAGCTCAAAGGCCAAAATTTCCTTGGCACGGTTGAGCTGGCTTCCCTCCCAGCTCTCCATGGCCTCAATTTCCTCAATGGGCACAAAGGTGAGCAGCTTCATGCAGTGAATCACATCGGCATCGTCCACGTTTCTCCAGTACTGGAAAAACTCGTAGGGCGTTGTCTTTTCGGGATCCAGCCACACGGCGCCCTTCTCGGTTTTTCCCATTTTTTTGCCTTCCTTGGTGGTGAGAAGCGTGAAAGTCATGCCGCAGACCTCTTCGCCCTCAACCCGGCGAACCAAGTCCACACCGCCCAGGATGTTGGACCACTGATCGTCCCCGCCCAATTCCAGCGTACAGCCGTTATTGCGGAACATATGCAAAAAGTCATAGCTCTGCATCAGCATATAGTTAAATTCGATAAAGGATAACCCCTTTTCCAGCCTGGTTTTAAAGCACTCCGCCGTCAGCATCCGGTTGACGGAAAAATGCACGCCGATTTCCCTGAGGAAATCCAGGTAACGCACCTGGAGCAGCCAGTCACCGTTTTTGAGGATGGTGGCATTATCGAAGTCCACAAATTTGGACATCTGCTGGCGGAACCGCTCAGCGTTGTGGTTGATCTCCTCCTTGGAGAGCATTTTGCGCATATCGGTCTTTCCGGTGGGATCGCCCACCATGGTGGTGCCGGTTCCCAGCAGAAGGATGGGATGGTGCCCATGGCGCTGCATATGCTCAATGACGACCAGCTGTAAAAAATGCCCCACGTGCAGGCTGTCGGCGGTGGCGTCAAATCCGATATAGAAGGTAGTTTTCTCCTCATCCAGCTTTTTCTGAATTTTTTCGGGGTTTGTCATCTGGGCAATGAGCCCGCGACGCTGCAGTTCTTCAAACAATGTCATGCTTCTCGTTCCTTTCTTTTCAGATGTGATGGTTTTCCGCTGATTCCCTGTACCCGTTCTATCTATTTTGGATTGCAAGCCCGGTGAAACGACAAAAAGCCCTCTGCCCGCACTGCTGCGGACAGAGGGCGAATCAACGCGGTACCACCTCTGGCTTGCCATCCTCTCACGAAAACGGCCTTAACAGGTACTAACATACCCTGATGCAATAACGGGCATCCCCCGGTTGGGCCTACTGACAGAAACTGTGTTCAGCCAACAGCTCCGAGATGTATTCACAAACCTTTTGTCCCCTTTCTCACCAGCCAAGGGGTCTCTGCACCAAAAGCGTTTTGCTACTTCTTCTCTTCAGCGCCATTTTAACTTTGTAACCACTGTACCAATACAGTATAACACGGCAAAAAAAGTTGTCAACCCTTTTCTTTTGTTTGCTTGGCAGCCGGGACAGCCTGCGCCAGCATCTCCCGGGCATTTTCCAAGGCTACGGGCGTCAGTTTGTCTCCGGCGGTCATGCGGGCTATTTCCCGCACACGGGCTTCCCCTTCTATCTCATGCACCTGGGTATAGGTGCGCTGGGAATGGACGGATTTTTCAATCAGATAATGGCAGTCCGCCTGGGAGGCCACCTGAGGCAGATGGGTCACGCAAATCACCTGCTTATTGTGCGCCGTCTCACGCAGCTTATACCCAATCTTCTGGGCGGCACGCCCGCTCACGCCGGTATCCACCTCGTCGAAGATCATGGTGGGAACCAAATCCGTATCCGCCAGCACATTTTTCATTGCCAGCATAATCCGTGAAATTTCACCGCCGGAGGCTATTTTCGCCAGCGGTTTCGGCGGCTCGCCCACATTGGCGGATACCAAAAACTCCACTTCATAATCGCCGCGGCGGCTCAGGCTGCAAAAGGTAAAGGACACCTGCAGCTGTGCCGACGGCATATCTAAAAACGCCAATTCCCGGCTCACCTGGCTTGCAAAGCGGTGCGCGGCCTCCCGGCGGTGCTGCGTGAGCTCCTGGGCCTGCCTGAGCGCCAGGTGGTTCGCCTGCTCCAGCTCCCGTTCCAGGCGCTGAGTTTCCTCTTGAACATTGGTGAGCTCAGCCAGCTGGCGGCGGCAGTCCTGGGCAAACTGCAAAATTTCCTCGATGGTGGAGCCATATTTGCGCTTGAGCTTATAGATGAGATCCAGCCGGTATTCGATTTCCTCCAGGGCGGAATCGTCAAACTCAAAGTCTGAAAGGTAATCCCTCAACTGGGAATTGGCCTCCTGGAGCTCATAGCAGATCCCCTGCACCTGCTCCCCCAACTTTTGCAGGGCCTCGTCAAAGGAACCTGCGCTGCTCAGAGCCTGGGCAGCGGTTTCCGAAAGGCCCACAGCCCCGTCAAAATCGTCAGAGCCGTCCAGGGCCTGGGCGGCCTCATTGACCTGCTGGAGAATCCGGGAATAATTCTGGATCATCCGGCGCTGTGCCGTAAGAGTTTCGTCTTCGCCCGGGGTCAGCTGCGCCTCGTCGATTTCCCCCAGCTGATAGGTAAGCAAATCGATGCGCCGTTCCTTTTCGGCTTCATCCATCTGCAGGCGGTTCAGGCGGTTTTTCAGCTCGTTCATCCGGGCAAAGCTCTCCTGGAACCGGGCGGCTTCCTCCCCGAGGGAGCCGAAGGCATCGATAAAATGGACGTGGTTTTCCGCCTTTAAGAGCGCCTGGTTATCATGCTGGCCATGGATATCAATCAGTTTTCCCGCCAGCTGACGCAGAATCGCAGCTGTCGCCAGGCGCCCATTGATACGGCAGGAGGATTTTCCATCGGGAGAAAACTCCCGCATGAAAAGAAGGGAATTTTCCCCGGGATCACAGGGATAGCCCAGCTGGGCAGCACTCTGCACCACCTGGGGATCCAATTCATCAAACAGTGCCTGCACAGTGGCCTTTGCGGCGCCCGTACGCACCAGGTCCTTACGGATTCGCCCGCCCAAAACGGCATTGATAGCGTCGATTAAGATGGATTTTCCGGCGCCGGTTTCTCCGGTAAACACATGAAACCCCTCATGCAGGGAGACAGACGCCTTTTCGATAACGGCAATATTTTCAATTTCCAGCTGTCTGAGCACCGTTTTCCCTCCCATTCCATTCGAGCATTTCAGAAAAATGAAAATCACCAAGAAGCCGCAGATACAGACTTTTTCCGGCGGATCCCTGTTGGAAAAGGACTTGCCGGCCCATCGTCCTGAAAGGCGGCGTTTTCCTGTTTCTGATAAACCCATTCCGCTTTTCAGAAAGATTCTGGAAAAGCCCTGCGGAAGGCTTCTCTATTCTACATTGAGCAGCTTTTTGAGTACGCCTACGAAATCCTCAGCGGCCTTGGGGTCCCGCATCAGGACAAAAATGGTGTCGTCCCCGGCAAGCGTTCCCACCACGCCGTCCCAGTGCATGGAATCCAAAGTGGCGCAGGCCGCGTTTGCCATACCGGTATAGCATTTCACTACCACGGTATTCATGGCGAAATCCACGGTCTGAACCGATTCCTTAAAAATGGCATGGAACTTAAAGGAGATATTTTCCCGCTTATCGGATACTCCGGTGGTATACCGGTAGTGTCCATCCCCGGACAGGGATTTCACCAGCCGCAGTTCCTTGATATCCCGGGACACTGTGGCCTGGGTGACATTAAACCCCGAGTCATGCAGCCACTTGAGCAGCTCCTCCTGGGTATCAATGGAGTATTCGGAAATCAGTTCTAAGATTTTAGCGTGTCTCCTGCTCTTCATCTTTCTACCCTCTTGTCATAATTTTTTCGTTTAATATTTCGTAGAAGTCCCTTCCCTCTACGCATAAAAACTTCACTCGTTTTTCGCTGCGGCGCACCAGCACATAGTCGCCTGGGTGGATTTTTCTGGCGGCTTCCCCGTCAATGGAAAGCACCAGGGACTCTGTATTGTTGATGTATTTTCCCTGAATGCGCAGCTCCTGATCCGGTGCGAACACAATGGAGCGTCCAAACAGGGAGTGGGGGCAAACCGGCGTCATGGAGATACAGTCCACACAAGGGTCCAAAATCGGGCCGCCGGCGGAGAGCGCATAGCCTGTGGAGCCGATTGCCGTGGATAAAATAATGCCGTCCGCCCGGTAGCTGCTCACCGGTTTTCCCTGGCAGGTGACCTCCAAATCCACAATTTTGGCGGCGCTTCCCTTAGAGAGCAAAACCTCATTGAGCGCGCAGACACGCTCCAATTCCTCCCCGCTCTGGGAAAAGACCCTGGCCTGCAGAATCATCCGGCTTTGCACTTCGCATCCGGATGTGAGCAGCTCGGGGAGCTTCTCCACCTCGTGCGCCTCCAGCTGCGCCAAAAAACCCAGGTGCCCCGCATTGATTCCCAGGAGCGGAATATCCCGCTGGACCGCGTACTTGGCTGTGTGGATAATGGTGCCGTCTCCGCCGACAGCCACTAAAAAATCGGCCTGTGACAGGCATCGCTGCGCTGTGGAAAGCCGTACTGCCCTGGGCGGATCGATCACCAAAAGCGTATCCTCCATCCAAACCTGGTATCCCAATTCCAGCAATAGCTCAGCCGCCCGGCAGGCACACTGCGGGGCGTGTTCTTTTTCCAAATTCACAAGCATCCAGCAGTTTTTCATGGTATGTTCCATCTCCAAGCCTTCACTCCCGATCCAATGTGTGGGAACGCTGTACCAACTCAGCGATCCCCAGGGCAGACACCTCAGTTTCAGCCGCTTCCCGCAGCTTTTTCAGGTACATCAGGTATTCAATATTGCCCTGGGGGCCCTTGATTGGAGAATATTCCAGCCCCGCTGCAGCAAACCCCTGAGCCTGTGCGAAGGATACTATCATTTCCAAGACGGTTTGGTGTATCTGCGGATCCTTGACAACGCCTTTTTTCCCGATTTTATCCCGGCCCGCTTCAAACTGAGGCTTGATCAGGCAGACCATTTCGCCGTTTTCCCGAAGCAGCCCATAGGCCACCGGCAAGATCAGCTTCAGGGAAATAAAGGAGACGTCCACACTGGCAAAATCCACCGGCTCGGGAACCTGCTCCTTTGTAACATAACGAAAATTCGTATTCTCCAGGTTGATCACCCGTTTATCGTTTCGCAGTTCCTGTGCCAGCTGCTGCGTGCCTACATCAATGGCATACACCCGGCTGGCTCCGTTTTGAAGCATACAGTCGGTAAACCCGCCTGTAGAGGCACCGATATCCATGCACACTGCCCCCTGAAGCCGGATGGGAAACACCCGCAGGGCTTTTTCCAGCTTTAACCCGCCCCGGCTGACATACCGCAGCCCCTCGCCGCGAACCTCCAGCTTGTCCTCAGGCTGAACCGGCGCTCCGGCTTTGCGGACCCTTTGCCCATTGAGGTAAACCTGTCCTTCCACAATCAGGCTGCGGGCCTTCTCCCGGCTCGGGGCATAGCCCTGCTCAAGCAGGAATACATCCAGCCGCTGCTTCACCGGCCCACCTCCCCCAAAATCCAGAGCCCCAGGGACTGGGCGTCCATCCCCAAGCGCTCAATCGACGCTTTGACCGTGGCTTGCGGGACAAACTGCGTAACAGCACGAACCCGGTAGGTGCCTGAATACTGGTGCAGCAGCAGAAGCTCTCCCAAGGTCTGGGAAACGCCTCCCCGCTCGAAGGCCTCCTCGGCAAAAAACACCCGGGGATACCGCAGAGCCGCCTCCAAAGCCTCCTGGGGAAAGGGGAGGATCCGGTTGAGCTTGAGTACATGGACCCCGATGCCCTGCTCCCGCAGCGATATGGCCGCATTGGCAGCCTCCTGGAAGAGGCGTCCATAGGTCACCAGCAGAATATCCGCTCTGCCCTGGGAAAACAGATGGTAATCCAGCCCCACCTGGAACTCGTAGCCCTTGGGGGCCTTACCCTGGGAACCCCTGGGATAGCGAACCGCACAGGGGCCGTCCTCCTGGTACAGGCAGCGCTTTAAATCGTTTCGCAGCTCCATATAATGAAACGGTGCATAGGCCACCACTCCCGGGATACTGGAGAGAAAGGATACGTCGAAAATCCCCTGGTGGGTTTCGCCGTCCTCGCCAACCACACCGGCACGGTCAATGGCAAATACCACGTGCTCCCGTTCGATGGCGCAGTCATGAATAATCTGATCATAGCCCCGCTGCAAAAAGGAGGAATATACCGCAAACACCGGCAGCAGCCCCCGGGAAGCCAGCGCTGCGCAAAAGGTTACCGCATGGGCCTCTGCAATTCCCACGTCAAAATAGCGTTTTTTGAAATCCCGGGCAAAATTTTTAAGCCCGGTTCCCTGTCCCATAGCGGCAGTTACTGCGCAGATCCGCTCGTCCGCATGGGCCAATTCCTCCATGGTGTCGCCAAAGACGCTGGAAAAGCTATCACACGCCGCAGCGTCGGGATTTCCGGTATCCACATCGAATTTTGGAACCCCGTGGAATTCTGTGGGCTTGCGTTCGGCAAACTGGTAGCCCTTGCCCTTTTTCGTCTCCACATGGATGAGAACCGGGCGCTGCATACGCTTTGCGCGCCGCAGGATCCGGCACAGGCTGCGCAGATCATGCCCATCCACCGGGCCCAGGTAGACAAATCCCATCTCCTCAAAAAAGGTAGTGTTGTGATAGACAATCTCCTTGACAATGGCCTTGGTACGGTACAAAAACCGGTAAAGCCCCCGGCCCACCAGAGGAATCCGCAAAAGGAAACGCTCCATATTGTCCTTGAGCTTGAAATACTCGGGGTTGGAACGTATCTTGCTCAGATACCGGGCCAGGCCTCCAACATTGCGGGAGATGGACATCTCGTTGTCATTGAGAATCACGATCAGCCTGTCCCCGAAGCGCCCGGCATTGTTGAGCCCCTCATAGGCCATACCGCCGGTGAGCGCCCCGTCCCCGATGACGGCAATGACATGCCCGTCCTCTTTTTTCAGCGTTTTTGCCCGGGCCAGGCCGGCCGCCACAGAAATCGAAGTGCTGCTGTGGCCTGCCACAAAGGCGTCGTGCTCGCTTTCCGCCTGCTTGGGATAGCCGGACAGGCCGTCCTGCTGGCGGATAGTGGAAAAGCGATCCTTTCTCCCGGTGAGTATTTTATGCGTATAGGACTGATGGCCCACATCCCAGACAATCTGATCCTTGGGCGTCTCAAATACGCGGTGAAGCGCCACTGTGAGTTCCACAACCCCAAGATTTGAAGCCAAATGCCCTCCGTTTTGTGAAATTGTTTCGATTAACAGTTCCCGGATCTCCTCACAGAGCTTCGCCAGTTCTTCACCGGTGAACCCCTTCAGGTCGCTGGGATAGTTCACTGAGTCCAGGAGCTTTTCTCGTCCCATTCCATCGTCCTCTTTTCTGTACATCCTTGCACTGCCTAATCAGCTTCGCGCCTGTGTGCCCTATCGAATCGGCATTAATACAGCCACTAAGATTCCCAACAGCGCGCCTCCCAGCACCTCCAGCGGAGTGTGCCCCAGGCGCTCCTTGAGCGCCTTTTGGCTGGTGGATTCCTCTTCATCGGACTGTGCCAGGCGGTTGAGAACCTTTGCCTGTTCTCCGGCGGCCCGGCGAACGCCCATGGCGTCATACATAACAATTCCCGAAAGGGCAAAACAGATGGCAAACTCCGCCGAGGCAAAGCCTACAACCCGCGCCACCGACACCGTCAGGGAACACACTAGGGCCGAATGGGAGCTGGGCATTCCGCCCGCGCCCACAAGACGCTCCGGGTCAAATTTCTTTGTGCGAAGAAACGTAAACAGGGTTTTAAGGATCTGTGCCGACAGCCAAGCCACAACGGCTACATTGATAAAACAATTGCTCAACAGCTGGCCTAACATCTCTATCCCCCCGTTCTACTTCGTTCGGTTTAACAGCATATCCGTGAATTCGTACAGGAACCCTTCCTCCAGCCCCAGAGCGTCCAGCACTTCCCGCGCGCGTTGTGTGCACTGTGCGGCGTCGGCCTTGGCCCCGTTGAGCCCCTTGAGGGTGACATAGGTGGTCTTTTCCTGCTCGCTGTCGCTGCCGATGGGTTTTCCCAGCTGGGCCACATCCCCGGTTACATCCAGAATATCGTCCACAATTTGGAAAGCAAGCCCCAAGGCATCCCCATAGTGAAGCGCAAGCTGCAGTTTTTCCTTGGAGGCCCCTGCCGCAATGCAGCCCAAGGCCGCCGCAGCCTGAATCAGGGCACAGGTTTTCAGCCGGTGCAGGTACTCAAGAGTTTCCTCGTCAATGGATTTGCCCTCGCTCTCCAAATCCACCACTTGGCCGCCGATCATGCCGTCCACTCCCACCTTACGTGAGAGCAGGTTTACCGCCTTCAGGGCGTTCTCCGCCCCGACAGCTTTGACGGACTCCTCGCTGGAGAGCACATCAAACGCCAGGTTAATCAGGGCATCCCCTGCCAGCAGCGCATTGGCCTCCCCAAAGGCAACATGGCAGGAAGGCTTGCCCCGGCGCAGGCAGTCATCGTCCATACAGGGCAGATCGTCATGAATGAGGGATGAGGCATGGATCATCTCCAAAGCACAGGCAAAGGGCAAGCCCTGGCGCGGATCCCCCCCGCAGGCCTGACAGAACTTCATCACCAAAACACCCCGGACGCGTTTTCCTCCGCCTAAGGTGCTGTAGCGCATCGCCTGGGCCACAACGCCCTGGCGGGACTGGACGCCGGGCAGAAAATAATCCAATGCTTTCTCAATTTCTCCAGCGCACCAATTCAGTTCATCCTTAAACGCTCTCATGGTTTTCCCCCTCATCCCCATCGGGCTGCGCGTCCTTTTCGATGGTCAGCTTTGCCGTCTTGAGCATGGCCTCACACTCCAACGCCAGCTTATTGCCCTCCTCAAGCAGCTTGAGAGATTCCTCCAAGCCAACATCCTGTCCCTCTAAAAGGGCGGCAATTTCCTCCAACCTGGCCAGCGCCTGCTCATAATTCAGCTTTTTCTTTGGCATTGCCCTTCCACCTTTCCTCTATGGCGACTATTCTGGCGGAGGCATCCCCATCCGCCAGGCGAATTAGAATTTCATCATCGGGAGAAAGCTGCCCTACAGAACGGATTCCCTGTCCGTCCTTCTGAACTCTGGCATAGCCTGCGGCCATCCGCCGCAGCGGACTTGCCGCTTCCAAACGGGCGGCCGCCCCGGCCAACTGGTATTGCTTTTTCTGCAGCAGTGCTCTAAATGTCCGCTGAATCCTGTCCCTGCAGGAATACAGAGCCTGTGTATTTGCGGTTATCTTTCCCAATGCCGAGCGCCGTACCCGCACAAAGGCATCGTCCAGGCGCTGAGACTGCTCATTGAGATAACGAACCTCCCGCGCAAACATAGTTTCCCGGTATCCCTGCAGCATACTCAGCAGATGCTCCAGCTGCGGGGTTACCAGCTCCGCAGCCGCGGATGGGGTGGGAGCCCGGCAGTCGCTGACAAAGTCGCAGATGGTAAAATCCGTCTCATGGCCCACCGCCGAAACAACCGGGGTTTTTGCCGAGAAAATCACCCGGGCCAATTCTTCAGAATTAAAACACCACAGATCCTCATAGGAACCGCCGCCCCGGCCGATAATGATAACGTCACATCTTGTATCCAGCGCCCTCACCCCGGCCGCCAGCTGGGCCGGGGCATCCTGTCCCTGTACAGAGGAGTGGTGCAGCAGGATTTTAACCGCCGGATACCGCCGGGAAACAATATTGCATACATCCTGAAAGGCCGCCGAATGCTCGGACATTACCACGCCGATTACCTGCGGATACCGGGGCAGGGGCTTTTTGCAGGCGGCGTCAAAGTACCCCTGGCGCTCCAGACGGGCATACAGCTGCTGGAAGGCAAGCTGCAGGCTTCCCAGCCCTTCGGGAATCAAATCTGTCACATATACCTGATAGGCTCCGTCCCGTTCATACAGGGAAATATTCCCCGCAGCCACAACCGCCAGGCCATTTTCCGGTTCAAAGCGCAGAGAACGCGCCTGTGAGGCGAACATGACGCATTTTACCGCCGCTTTTTCATCCTTGAGGGTAAAATAACAGTGCCCGGACAGGCGGTGCCGGGTAAAATTCGATATTTCTCCCTTAATAAAGATGCCATGGAGAAGGGGATCCTCCTCCAGCTTTGTTTTCACATACCGGTTGAGCTGCGATACTGTCAGCACTTGTATTCCAGCCATAAAACGCTCCCTTATCTCTCCAGCCGTCTTGCGGTGAGCACCGCGATTCCGGCGGCATTGTCCGCAGAAAACTGCGGCTGGGCAAACAGCGCGGAGCTAAACCGCCCTTGAATCCGGCTGCGAATCAGCCTGTTGCACATAACACCGCCCGCATATACCACCGGAAGTTCCCCGGCCTTTTCCAACGCCAAGCTGGTCATCTGTTCCAATGCGGCACCAATACTGCTCAGGCAGAACTTCGCCACCTCTTGGCGGGATTCTCCCCGCTCCAGCCGGGCCTTGCACTGGTTTTCAATTCCAGACAGGCAGCAGTCCATCCCCTTCATCACCGGGCGCACAGAAAAAGTACGGGGACAATTTTGCGCAAGCTCCTCCATGGCGGGGCCCGCCGGAAATGGCAGCCCCATGGCAACGCCCACGCGATCGATAGCCTGTCCGGCCTTTAGATCCAGAGAACCCGCCAGCTTGGTGATGGCCAGCGGCGTTTTCTCCCCGCCCGGCTCCACCAGCAGGCATTCCGTTGTTCCCCCCGACAAATGAAACGCCAGAAAACGGCGTTCAAACAGATCCGGGCGCCCCACAGAATACAATGCGGCCGCAACATGGCCCGCCTGATGGGAAAAACTGTAAAACGGGACCCCACCCAGCTGTGCCAGCGAGCGCCCAAAGCTCTCGCCTACCAAAAAGCACGGCATATAGGAGCCCTCCTGGTCCCGGGGCCTCACGGAAGCTCCAACCGCCGCAGGAGCCAGGGGAGCCTGGGCGTCTCCGCAAAGCTCTTCCATGACTTGCCAGAGCTGGCGCACATGGTGGAATACGGCGTCGCTCTGCCGCAGACCCACCTCCCCGGGTTTAACCGGCAGCAGCTTTTTCTGGTGAAGCACCCTGTTGGCGCGGCAGTCGTACAGAGCCGCCGAGGTAGTATAGTTGCTGGTGTCGAGCCCTAAGACATACGAAGAAAACGCCTGCTCCGGCATCACTGCACCGCTTCCTTTGCCTTTTGCTCTTCCTTATCGGCGATAGCTCCCAGGATTCCATTGATAAAACCGGCATCCTCCTGAGTTGCATATTTTTTCGCAATCTCCACCGCCTCATTGATGGTGACGCTCACCGGGATCTCCTGGAGGTGGAGCATCTCATACACGGACATCCGCAGAATTGCAAGAACGACCCGCGACAGGCGATCCATCTTCCAGTTTTTCAGATTCTCCCCAATCAGGGCATCCACCGCCTGCTGGTGCTCCACTACGCCGCATACCAAGGTATGCGCAAAGGCCTCCACCTGAATGTCCCGGTCCTCCGTGGCTTGTTCTATGATCTCCTCAATGGGCAAATCATGGAAACTTTTTTCAAAAATCAGCATAAAGGCCTGTTCTCTGGCTTCTCGTCTCGTCATGTTCGTCTTCCTCCGGTTTTATTGGTATTGACAAGGTGCAAAAAATGGCGGCGCAGGGCGAAAAACTCCCCAGACACAAACAAGCCCTCCGGCTTATACCGCCTGGAGGGCTTCGCTGTTATTGTGCCGCCTGCGTATCTTCAAACGTGATTCCCTCAACATGAATATTTACTCTGGATACTGTAATTCCCGTCATATTCTGGACAGATTCCTTGACGCTGGTTTGGATAGCCTCGGAGGTTTCCGGGATCTTCGCGCCATATTTTAAGTTTACATACACATCGATAACAGCGACATCGTCATTGAGTTCAATTTTGACTGATTTGGAGGACGGTGACGATTTCACCAGAAAGTTTTTGATACTGGCGGGATTGCTCAAAGCCATGGATGCAACACCGGAAACCTCCTTGGCTGCAAAACTGGCTATGGTTGCGAGAACTTCCTCTGAAATTTTTAAGCTTCCCACATTGGGCTTGCGGCTGATATTCTGCATAAATGTGCCCTCCTTTAGTCTGATGATACCATAAATCCGGAACCAGCCGGGATGTATTGCGCTTTGACGAAGCCAAACACCGGCCTTGCCTTTAGGCCGATGAAAGAATCCCCCTAATATTCACACCGTATGCAAATATTATACCATAAAAAATCCAGGTTACAACCCCTAAAAGTACGCGCTGCCTATCGAATTATTCCCGGGCTTGTATAGGAGGATTCCCATAAGTTCCTATTCATAAACGCCGTTTTTTCTTTCTTCCAACAGGCAGTGCGTCCTTGGTTCCCCGTTGCAGTATCCGCGTCAGGTTCAAAAATCCCGGCGCAAACAAACAAGCTGCTTATACGCATACCTATTGGTGGCCCCATCCGCCAAAAATCCCCCATAGCCGCTGTCGCCGGCCAGACGGCGCCGAAAAGGAAAGGAGGGCCCTCAGGCCCTCCGTATTGTCTTTTTCCAGGCGGCGTTACTTAACCTCGACGATAGAAATATTCTGCACCGGGACATCGGTTTCCCGCAGGAGGATATCCTTAATCTGGGCGGCCTCTTCCGGGAGAAGCCCCTCGGTCTGCACCGAAACATTGGCGTTTTCACCATCCAAATACACCATACACTCTGTAAAGCCCTTGGCCTTTACCATGTTTTCGATTTTACTTTCCGTTTCAATGGTCTGGGCAATCTGAGTGGCCTGCATGGTCAGAGAGTCCTTCTGCTGCTGATCGATACCCTCCTGGGCTATCATCTGGCCCAGGGTCTCCACAGCCTCGTCCCGGGACTGCTCCCGGCTCAGGCGGGCGGCGGTAAAGTATTCGCTGGCGCTCTGAGTTGAAGCGGAATCCGCTTGGGAGGAGGATTCCCCCTCCTGCGCCTCGGAGCTGACCGACTTATCCACAAACTGGGCATCCCCATAATTTTTTGTAGACTGAGAATTGGCTGTCTGGACAAAATTATTGCCTGTCTGTGCGAACTGATAATTCAGGTAGACCGCCACCCCCAAAGCCAGCACCAGAGACGCCAAAATTATGTGCCGTTTGCGTAATACCATATTCATTGCAATTCCTCCTGTTTCCCCTTGGTTGTTATTTTATTTCGAGGAAGCCGTGGCGGCCTCCCGTTTAAGCACACAAACCCGGCTGCTGCTGATATTAAGCGCCGTTTTCACCGTCTGAATCAGCCGCTGCTGCACCTTGATATCCCCTGCGCCGTCGCAGACAATCACCACGCCTTTCACCGACGGCTGAAGCTGTTTTTGCACCAGGGCCGTCCTGGAACCGTCCGCGGCGTCTACAAAAATGTAGCTGTCCTCCTGCTGCTGGCTCTGCTGAATGGTCTCTCCGGATCCGGCGTCCGCGCTGCGCTGGGTATCGGTGGATTTCTTTTCCTCCTTGACATAGACGGTTTCCCCGTTATTTTCCAAGGTCACCATCACATCCACTTTTCCCACTCCGTCAACTTTTTCCAGCATTCCCTTGAGCTGTTCCTGAAGCTGCTGCGCATACTGGGGCTGTGAAGCGGAATCGGACGAAGAGGCGGTTTGCTCCTTTTTCTGCGGCCCCCGGCATTCAGAGAGCAGAATCAAAAGAATACCAATCATCCCAAGCACCACCAGTACCCGGATTTTCCGCTGAGGGTTCTCCTTGAGCGACTCCTTCCAACTGCGTATCTTTTCTTTCATGGCTCCCATATTTTTCTCTCCCTTTTACTCACTGTCAGAAACATAGCGGATCTGCGGCTCAAGCATCGCCTGCCCCTTCACATACTCCCGGACTTTTGGGGCGCTGGCCTGCTGGGACTGCGGCAGAATTACCGTGAGTTTACTAATATATATTTGGTCTGTCCGCTCGGTATTCATGGTGACCTGAATTTGCACCGGAATTATCCCCTGCGCGTTCAGTCCCTCCATGAGGCTCTGCTCAACCCGCTGCTCCAGCTGATCCAGCACCGCCTGCTGAGTATCCTGTTCCAGCTCTTTTGTACTGCGGGATACCGCCGCCTCACTTTGCCTTTGGGCCGTACCGGACGGCTTTCCAAGCCCCGAAGCGAAGGGAGAAACCATACAGCACAGAAAAAATACGCTCAAAGCGATACGGCACACCTTCTGTACATTTCCCTTGGGCAGCAGCATCTGCGCCATTGCGCCCGCCACAGCAGTGATGCACAAGGTCAGCGCCCACTGGCGAAGCCAATCCATCATGTTCCCACCCCCACCATCATCATCAGAGTTGTAGTCACCACAACCAGGAGCAAAAAGCTGGCCAGGATGGCAATGAGAATCCCGAAGGTATTGAGCACTGCCGAAAACAGCTGGGATACCGGGGCAATTCCCATAATATCCGCCGCGATGGAGGCCAGCTTCATCACCACAATCCACACGATGCACTCCATCAGGATAGGCAAGAGCGTCAGGCACACAGCCGCAACCGCATAGACACCCACCGAGGTGCGCAGCAGCCCAATGCAGGCATGAGTGGTGGACAGGGCGTCTGAAATTGCACCGCCTACAACGGGAATGGCGCTCCCCAGGACAAATTTCGCAGTTTTGAGCGTCAGGGTGTCCGCCCCGGAGGCCACAAAGCTCTGCAATCCTAAAAATGAGACAAAAAGCGTTACAGCCAGCCCCAGCATCCAAGAGACAAAGGTTTTCACGGACTGCGCTGCCTTTCCCAGCTGGAAATCCGGGGCCAGCGCGCTGACAATGCAGAACGCCAGGTAAATCCCAAGCAGCGGGACCAGCATACGGGCGGCCAGCTGGGCCACACCCTGCGCCGCGGCAAACAGCAGGGTTTGATAGGCTCCCGCCGATACTACCCGGCCGGACACGGTGAGGATGGAGGCGAATACCGGTACAAAGCTGATGAGAAAATTCGCGCCATCCTGGATGGACTGTGCCGCCCGCTGAATGCAGTCCATCACCGGCTGCAAAAGCACGCCGGATACGCACAGCAGAACCGTTACCCGAAATACCGTAAGGGCTCCGTCACTGGTAACCCCCTGGCGAAGCCCATCCGCCAGGGCGCACAGCAGGATGACCCCCAGCAGCAGGCACAGGGTACGCAGAGGCTGTTTGAGCGCATCCTTCGCCACCGCCCCTGCCAGTGACAGGCAGTCAGAGGGTTTCAGCTGCAGGATCGTCTGAAAATCGATGGAATCAATCCCCAACTTCCGCATCAGCTTCTGGGTATCGCTGGTGAGCTTTTGAGGCAGCTGGGCCGCTCCGCTGGATTCAAGCTGGCCCTCAAGCTGCTGCTGGGTTTGTTCCAAAGAGTATTCCTCCGTGTTTTCTGCGGATTGTGCGGATACCGGAGCCATAGAAAACCCCGTGAGCAAAACCAGCAGCAGCACGAGCAGGGCTCCGATGCGCAGGCCGCCGGGGCTGCGGCGAACCGGGCTTCTCATCTCCCCGTTCCCGGAGGGCCGGCGCGGCCGGCAGGCTGCGGAGCATTTCATGGCATCCCCACTCCTTTCCTGGATTTGCGCTGGCCCGATGTCCTGCGGCCCCAGCCGCGGCGCCGAAATTCCAAACGCAACTCCGTTTCCGTTCTTTTTCCCGGCATCAGCCGGTTCTTCCTGGCCCGGCCGGGCTTTCCCCAACCGCAAAGGCCTATCGTACTATGCAGGACATCTGTATCATTGTTCTGCCGGATTTAAGGCGTGTGCTGTCCTCCCCCGTTTTTCCGGCTTCCCTACGTGCCGTTCCTTAGCTCCTTTCCCCGGTTCCTATCAGTCAAATAAAGCACGGAGAAAACACCCTTTGATTAAGGAAGCCAAACTCCCGTTTTTATCACACCAAAAGCCATACAGGGGCAAAAACGCTTTGCGCTACAACAGCCTGGAGACGATACGGAGAATTTGGGAAAACAGCGGCAGGCTGGCCGCCAGAATCATAAGTTTGCCCGCCATTTCAATTTTCGACGCCACGGCGCATTCCCCCGCGTCCCGCGCCGCCTCGCAGCCCAACTGGGTCAGCAGGCAGATGCCAAGACATTTGAGCAGTATTTTAATGTTTTCCTGGGAGATATTCGTGGCAGTTAAAAGGCTGCTGATTTCCTGGGATATTTCCCCAATGCTGAAAACGAGCTGGGAGAGGATTAAAACCCCAACCGTCAGGGAGAGAACCAGGGCAAACTCCGGGCGCTGCGGGCGCAGCACCACGCACAAAAGCGCCGCAACCAGGCCGATTCCCAAAACGGAGAGTACCTCCACGGCGTTCACTTCCCTTCCTTTTATTGGGCGTCACAGCCGGAAAATGGATTTGATGGTGGTAAAAAGCGTACTGATTTCATTGATCATCATCATGAGCACCACAATCAGCCCTGCCAAAACGGTCATCATTGCCTGTTCCTCGCGCCCCGCGCGTATCAGTACCTGATTGAGTACCGCCACAATGATTCCAATTGCGGCAATTTTAAAAATTAAATCCACATTCATGCCGGACATCTCCTCTTCCTGTCACCGCACAAGGTCGGCTTACTTTTGGTATCCTTAAACTGCCAGCAAAAACACCCCGGCCCCCGCAAGCGCTCCCAGGGTCCGGCAGAGTTTGGCTTCCCTTCCCTGGCGCTCCCGCGCCTGCTCTAAAAGCTCTGTCAGCCGTTCCCGCATGGTCTCCAGCGTATGCTGCTGGCCCTCCAAATCCGTTGAGCCCAGCTCTCCCATCAGAGAGACAGCCCTCAAATCCTCATGTTCCAATGCTCCCGGAGCCTCCCGAAGCGCCTGAGCAAACGCCCTGGGAAAGGGTTCCTCTGCCATTTTCTCCCGGCACAGGGGCAGAAACCGCAGCGGCGCCAGGCTTGGCGTTTCGCTCAGGGACTGCACCAGCCTCAGGATGGGAATGGCATGGTACTGCATCTCAATGGTCACCGTGTTCACCATCTGAAGGCACGCCTCCAGCTGACGGACTCTCTGAATCCTGCGCCGGGCAAAAGAGAAACCTGCGCCCAGGCAGCACAGCCCCAGTATTCCCGCTCCTATCAGACGCACCATCGCGCATTCTCCTTTCCACATCCTCCCAGGCACAAACTGCCTGGATTTCACCGATATGATCCCGTCCTTTTAAAAACACGATGGTCTCAAACACGCCGGTATAGAGAAGGCTTCTCATACCCCGGCGGGCCAGCAGATCCCCAAGGGAAGCGGCATGGGCGCTGGCAATCAGGCGTACGCCGGCATTTGCCAGCTGCTCCACAGCCTGGGCCTCGTCCTCATTGCCGATTTCATCACACACCAAGTACCGGGGAGACAGGGTGCGCACGGCGCATTCCATACCGTCCGGTTTGTGATAGGCGTTGAGGATATCACAGCAGGGGCCCAGATCATGGTATGGCACACCGGAATTAGCGCAGGCAATTTCCCCCCGCTCATCGATTACGCACACGCTTCCTCCGCACACCAGCAGTTCCTGGGACAGCTGGCAGCAGAGATCCCGCAGAATTGTAGTTTTGCCGCAGGCGGGCTCCCCTGCCAGCAGCAGGCCGCCACGGCTGCGGCGCAATACCGGCAGGATATTTTTTGAGGCCCCGGGGAATTCCCGGGATATCCGGATACTCACGGAGGTGATATCCCGCACGGATTTTATCTCTCCCTGCGCTCCATAAACGGCAGTTCCCGCAATTCCCGCGCGGTGGCCGCAGTTTAAGGAGAGGTAGCCCCGTTTGAGCTCTTCCTGATGGGTATAGACCGAGTATTCACACAGTGCGCCGAATGCCTCCTGCAGCTGTCCGGGGCTCAAGCGTTCCGGAAGACCCGGGCAAAACGGATAGCTTCCCGGGGAAAGCCTGCAAAGGCGTGAGCCCAAATCCAGCTGGATTGGCTGTCCAACTCTCAGGCGGATTTCTCTGGCCTGGCTGCGGATCCCGGTACCCAGGGGTTTCAGAGCCGCCGCAAGCGGTTTTCCCAGGCATTGGGCCGCTGAGTCGAATTCCGTGAGCCGCCGGCACTCCCATTGAGTCACACGATATTCCTTCGTATTCAAGAAAATCCCTCGCTTTCCGGTTGTCCACTCTCATTTCTCTGCCAGTATATGAAGCCTGTCCCTGGAATAGAACCCGGAAAATTTCTTACAAAATACGCCCTGATTCTTACAATTTGAATTTGAACTTCCTATTTTTTGGCTGCCATGCTATAATATTCACACAGACAAGGCGGCTTATAGAACGTTTTGCCCGGGCGAACCTGTACGGCATCCCGGCTTTCAGGCGCGGTATTCCAATCGCCGCGCCGGGAATCCTGATTCCGGCATTTTCAGATGCCCGGCGCGAAGCTGCATTGGGCGCAGTCCGACATACCTGCGCGGCCTGCCGTTGGTTAAAGCTTATGCGGCTTGTCCCCAAATCAGAAGCCTGTGCCCAGCGTCCTCGCTTTTTCCGCTGCAAAAGGGGGCTCTGCCAGGATTCGGGGCGGTCAGCCAACAGAGCGGCCAGCCTCAGGCGAATGGGCAGGAGCTCAGTCAGGCTGTGTTTTACCTGAACTCAACAACGAAACTTTACGGCGGCCCTGTGTGCGGGCTGTTCTAACACTTTTCCGGAAAGGAAGGGGTATTACTATGAGAGTGGCACTGTTTACCGAAACCTATCTTCCCTATATCAACGGCGTTGTAACGCACGTCAAGATCCTCAAGGAGGGGCTGGAGGAATTAGGGCACCAGGTTCTTGTGGTAACAGCCGATCCCCACACAAGAAAACATTTTGTCAAAGACAATGTCCTGCACTGTCCCGCCCACGAGTTCAAACGCTTTTACGGCTATGGGGTTGCTTCCCCGGTTTCGTACCGCAGGTTAAAAATTATCGAGCAGTTTAATCCGGATATTATCCACATTCACAATGAATTTGGAATCGGGCTGTTTGGCATCAGCTGCGCTAAAATTCTGAAAAAGCCCCTGGTATATACGCTGCACACTATGTATGACGACTATTTGTACTATGTGGCCCCGCAGAGGCTGATCAATGTGGCAAAAAAGGTCACTCATGATTACACCCGTTTTCTGGCCAACCGGGCTACCGCGCTCACCGGGCCTTCAAAAAAGTGCCAGGAATACTTCCGCAATGCCGGTGTGTATAAGGATGTCAATGTGATTCCCAACGCGGTGGAATTGGAATCCTTCAGCCCGCATAATATCGATCCCGCTCATAAAAAGGCGTTTCGGGAAAAATATAACCTGGATGACGATCTCATGCTGGCGTGTTTTGTGGGACGCCTGGGCCGGGAAAAAAGCGTGGACGTCCTTCTGGACTACTGGTCCAAGACCATAACGCCCGAGGACAGAATCCACCTGATTATCATCGGCGACGGCCCCAGTAAGCAGGAACTCGAGCAGCAGGCCAAGGAGCTGGGGATTGCCGATATGGTAACCTTCACCGGGAAGGTTCTGCATGATGATCTGCCCCCCTACTATGCCTCCTGTGACATCTATATCACCGCTTCCCTTTCGGACACCAACTCCATCTCCATGCTGGAGGGAATGGCCACCGGTCTGCCGGTGCTGCAGCGGTTTGACGAGCTCAACGCGGATCAGGTCCGCAACGGGGTCAACGGATATGTATTTAATAATCCCCAGGAGATGGCGCTCAAACTTCGAGAGATCAAGCAGATGTCCCCTGAGGAACTGAAAATTTTAAAGAATTCGGTGATTGCCTCTGTTAAAAAGAGCGGCGCTGTGGATTTGGCAAACTATACGCTGACCGTGTATACCAAAATCTATGGAAAAACCGGCAGTGCCAGCCGATAGCAAAAATCAGCAATAAAGCAGCGGAGAGAATGCTCCGCTGCTTTCTGTTTTTCATATCAGCGCCCTCCCGGGCACTTCTGAACAAAATAGGCTCCATCATCGAGAGAGCGCGCGGATAAAATTAAGGAGGGCAAAATCCATGGATTTTTGGGACGGAAATTCCCAGGCCGATTGGCTCTTGGCCGAGGGACACTATTGGGACCTTGTAAAGGAAACCGATTTGGAACGGCGTATGGAGGCGCTTTGCAGCCAGGAAGTCAAAAACATGAATACGGAGGAATTCTTTGATTTCCTGTTCTATGAGTACTTTGTCTGGAAATATACGGCGAAAAACCGTCTGGCGACCGCAAGAAAACAGCTGCAAAAACACAGGGATACTCTATCAGAACTGAAAGCGATTCAAAAAGCGCTGTTTTCGTTTGATCTCAACGACAGCGGGCAGGGATTGAGAACAGCCATGCGCATCAAAGGCCTGGGACCTGCGGGGGCCTCCGGACTGCTTGCAATCCTTTTTCCCCAATACTTTGGGACTGTGGATCAGTTTGTTGTAAAGAGCTTGGCACAATTTGAGTTTTTTGCCGCGGATCTCACGCTGCAGAAAATCAAACCGGATTCCATCAGTGAAGAAGATGCGGTGTATTTAATCGAACTGTTAAAGCGCAAGGCCCGGGAACTTAATCGGATCCATCACACCGATTACTGGACCCCACGCAGGATCGATAAAGTATTATGGGCTTGGGGCCGGTAATCCCATAGTCCCGCCGGATGATCTGCGAAATACAGGATCGTTTTGAGCCGCCGCCTTTCCGATATTCACGTCTATTCACGTCAGTTTTCGGCCTTCCCCCCAATACCACACGATACAGCCGCTCTTTCTGAAATTCTCTAAAAGGCTTGACAAACGGGCGGAAGTATTTATAATTAAACTGTTTGTGCCTAAAACGAAGAGAACCGCAATGAAACCGAGAGTTCCATTGCCGGAAAGGATGACATGGAATATGAAAACAAATTATGATATCGCCATTGTGGGCGGCGGAATCGGCGGAATTATGGCCGCCTACCGTTTATATGAAAAAAATCCCGCACTCTCCATCTGTATTTTGGAAAAAGGGCATCCCATCGAGAAACGCATCTGCCCTATTGTTGCAAAAAAGGTGGAGAAATGCATCAACTGCCCTTCCTGTGCCATCATGGAGGGAATGGCGGGCGCCGGCGCCTTCTCTGACGGCAAATATGTCATTTCCACGGAATACGGGGGCTGGCTGACCGATTTTCTGCCCGCGGATACAGTAATTGACTATATCGAGCAGGCGGACAAAATCCTGGTGTCCTACGGCGCCACCACAGAGCGTTTTCTGCCCAACAACCGCCTGAAAAAGCTGTGCCTGCAGCAGGACCTTCACATGAGCCAGGCGCAGCTCAAGCATCTGGGAACGGATTCCAACTTCGAGACGATGAGGCAGCTGATCCATTCCCTGCTGGACAAGGTAGATGTCATCACCGACACTGAGGTGACGGACGTGAACAAGGATACCCACGAACTGACCATCCAGAGCAAAGGCGAGGGTCAGGCCGTCATCCGCGCTGAGCGGATTATCTTTGCGGTTGGCCGGGCAGGCAGCCGCTTCTTCTCCGCCTGGTGCGAGAAAAACTCCATCCCTCTGGCCAACAACCAGGTGGATATCGGCGTACGCGTGGAGCTGCCTTCCATGATTTGGGAGGATTTCTCCAGAGAAATCTATGAACCGAAAATCTGGTACCGCTCCAAGCAGTACGGAGACACCACCCGGATGTTCTGCTTCAATGAGCGGGGCCAGGTAGTGACGGAAAACACCAGCGGTGTACTCACCGTCAACGGGCACTCCTACCGGGATCAGTCCAGAAAAACGCAGAATTCCAATTTTGCCCTGCTCTCTACCATCCGCTTCACGCAGCCCTTCCGCAATCCCATCGAGTATGCCCGCCATGTGGCGAGCCTGGCAAACCTCATCAGCGGCGGCAGCGTACTGGTTCAGCGCCTGGGCGATTTAGAGAATGGACGCCGCACAGATGAAAAACGCCTGATGCAGTCCACCACCCGTCCTACCCTCAATGCGGTTCCGGGAGATCTCAGCCTGTGCCTGCCCAAACGGCAGCTGGACAACATTGTGGAGACCCTGCACGCACTGGACACGGTTGCCCCGGGTACGTCCAACTATGACACCCTGCTGTACGGCATTGAGTGTAAATACTATTCTGCCCGTCCGGAGTGCGAAAACTTTCAGATTGTGGGCTGCCATAATATCTATGCCATCGGCGACGGCGCAGGATTCACCCGCTCCCTCTCCCAGGCGGCGGCCAACGGGCTCTATGTAGCCGATTTAATCTTCAAAAGCTAAGGCGTTTTTTATTGCGTGAAAGGAACAGCGCTTTCTTCAGCTTTGACGAAGTCTGGCCCTTTTCTGTGGAAAAGGCAGACGCTATACATCTGAGGACTTCTTCCAGCCCCTAACGCAGCGCATTAGGGGTGATGCCCATGCAAAATAAAATAGCGGGGAATCAATCTGCCGGGTCAGGTCAGGAAATACTCGTATTTTTTACCACTGCGTCCCTCAAGCCTAAGTCAAGGAGAATCCCAACCTCTTTTGGCAGCCGAGACAAGGCAAAGAGTATCCCCAAAAATATAGCAGGGCATCACCTTACAGCTGGTGGTGTCCTGCTTCTATGTTCCCTCTATTAGCGAAGATTTAGTCCCAAACCCATTTTGAAACGTACCGATTCATTGAAAAGAAGACGTTTTTTCTCCGTTTTTCTCAATGATAGGCATGGAGCCCAGCTACTGACCTAAAATACGGTACACGAAGAGCCCCCAGAGTCAAAAGCTTGCCTCTGGGGGCTCCTATTCCTGGAAAATACTTTCAATGATTAATCCAGATCGTTAATATGCTCCTGAACTGTGGGGCTGTCGTAGGCGTTCTGCTGGGCCGCTTCCTTCTGGAAGTTCTTTACAGCTGCCGCAGCTTTCACCGGCTGGGCGATGGTTCCGGCTCCAGCCACACAACCGCCCGGACAAGCCATACCCTCCAGCAGATAACCCTGGCGTTTTCCGGCCTTGGCAATCATCAGCATTTTTTTGCAGTTGCGCAGGCCCTCTGCCCGGTCCACCTTAACCTCGATATCCGGATACAGCACGTTCACCTGCTTTTTGATAGCGTCGGCAACACCGCCGGCAACCGCATAGCCACGGCCGTCCGCAGTAGCGTCGTTGATTTTCTCTTCCACCTCGATGTCGCCGAATTCAATCCCCTTGGCGACGAACATCCCCATGAGTTCCTCAAAAGTAATTACAAAATCCACATCGCTGCGCACAGAACGGCGGGAAGCCTCCAGTTTCTTGGATGCGCACGGGCCGATAAAGACAACTCTCGCCTCGGGATCCTGCTTTTTAATCATACGGGCAGTAGCCACCATGGGGGTGAGTTCACCCGAGATATAGGAAGCCAGATCCGGGAAACACGTCTTTGCCATCACAGACCAGGACGGGCAGCAGGAAGTAGCCAAAAACGGCTCCTCGCCCGTTGCCACCTTATGGGCATAGTGGTTGGCTTCCGCCACCGCGCCGATATCCGCGCCAATGGCGACCTCCACAACATCCGCAAAGCCAAGCTGCTTTATGGCCTCCTTGACCTTTTCCGGGGTGGAGAGCGGGCCAAACTGTCCGGCAAAGGCCGGCGCAATGGCGGCAACCACCTTTTCCCCGCTGCAGATAGCGCGGATCAGCTGGAAAATCTGAGATTTATCCGCAATGGCGCCGAAGGGGCAGTTGACAATACACATTCCACAGGAGACGCACTTGTCATAATCGATTTTTGCGCGGCCCAGCTCATCGCTGCCGATAGCATCCACACCGCAGGCCGCAGCACAGGGGCGCTCAAATTTGACGATAGCGGAATACGGACAGGTGTTGGCGCAACGTCCGCATTTGATACACTTTTCTTTGTCAATGACGGATTTGCCGTCCACAATGGAAATAGCCTTTACCGGGCATACCGCCGTACAGGGGTGGGCCAGGCAGCCACGGCAGTTGTTGGTGACATAGTACTGGGTTTCCTCGCAGGCATTGCAGGCAAAACGGATGACATTGACCAGCGGCGGATCATACACCTTTTTGGCAATGGCGCTCTCCTCAATTCCCTCGGAGACCGGCGCAGGCTGATCCACGGGGCGCAGAGGCAAGCCCACCGCCAGGCGCAGACGTTCACCCACAATGGCTCTCTCTTTAAATACACTGTCCCGGTACTGAGGGATTTCTCCCGTTACAATCTTATAGGGGATTTCCTCAAAGCGCTGGGCATAGTCGCCGCCCTCATAGGCCATCTTTGCAATCTCCGCAAAAACCTGTCTGCGGATTTTTGTTACATTGGTATAAATGCCTCGCATCAGCGTTTCACATCCTTAGAACTTAATGAAATAATGTGGGACATCACCGTTTCACTGGAAGCTTTTTCAAACAGCGTTCCATTAATTGCCACCAGAGGGGACTTATCCCCATGTTTGGGCTCGCCCAGACATTTTGCGGTTTCAATTTGAATCTGTGCTTTCAGCCGCAGCTGGCTTCTCAGCTGCCCCAGGCTTTCAACAGACTCGATAATTTCCATCGCGCCGTTCATCAGGCATTCCGTACATACGCATACTTCCACCGTTGCTCGTTTCACCGTTTCTCCTCCTCCACTGCTTCGTCAATCATCCGCCGGACATTCCCCGGAATCAAAATTTTTGTCAATTGCCTAACTTTTGACAAACTGTTTTTATTATACCCTGCTCCCCATTTTTCGTCAAGCTAAAAACGCCCTCCCACGCGGATTTACCCAGGATGAAACCGCCCATGCCCGCCCAATTTTTCATTCACCCGTTAAAATCGCCGCCCCGATCCCGTTTCTTTCTAAAAACTGCTGCCGCAGCTTTCGAAAATTGGTTGCAATACTCCCCTGGATCCTGTAAAATTAGATTAAAAACCAGCGCTGTTTTCTTTCAAAAATTGGGTATGTTGAATTTTCATGGCAGTTTGGGGCAACACGCTTTCAAGCTCCGGCTGTATGCCCAGGGCGGCTCTGGCGTCGTACCAAGGAAAGGTAGGAATAATACAATGACAGTCAGCGTTTGTGTGGGGAGTTCCTGTCATATGAAGGGCTCTTATCAGGTGGTTAAAATTTTCGGGGAATTGATTAAGGAAAATGATTTGGAATCTGTTGTCACGTTGAAGGCCTCCTTTTGTATGGGCCGCTGCCTGAACGGGATATCCGTCCTGGCCGATGATCGCCCAATTCAGAACGTGGGGTTTGCCAATGCTCAGCAGATTTTTTATGACGAAATTTATCCGCAGGCTCAGCGGGAAAAGCAGGCGCTGGAAAACGCTTAGCCCCACAGGGATGATTTGCGCAAGGAATACCGTTTTTTAAGGGGAACCGGGGATCCCGGGTTTTGCACCAGCAGAGTGGAAGGAGTGTTTGTATGAGTATTATCGAACTTCGGGAGGGCAACTGCCGCAACTGTTATAAATGTATCCGGGGCTGCCATGTGAAGGCTATTGCCTTTAAGGACGGCCACACCAAGGTGATGGACAACGAGTGTGTGCTGTGCGGGGAATGTATCATCAACTGCCCGCAAAACGCCAAATATATTCAAAATGACGTGGAGGGCGTGCGCCGGATGCTGGCTGCCGGAGAACGGGTTTACGTCACCCTGGCCCCCTCCTGGCAGGGATGGTATCCCAATACCTCCTTCGCTAAAGTTTCGGCAGCCCTGAAAAAGCTGGGGTTTGCCGGTGTGGAGGAAACCGCCATCGGCGCTAACGCCACTTCTGCTGAATATGCCAATCTGCTCAAAAACGGCAACATGAAAAACATCATTGTCACAGCCTGTTCCAGTGTTGTGATGATGATTGAACGGCATTACCCGGATCTGGTTCCCATGCTGGCGCCCGTTTCCTCCCCTATGATGGCCCATGCGCGCCTGATGCGGCAGACCTATGGGGATATTAAGGTGGTTTTTGTCGGGCCCTGCCTGTCCAAAAAATTTGAGGCCTCCGATCCGCTGGCCGGCGGATTGGTGGACGCGGCGCTGACCTTCTATACCGTGGACGACTGGCTGCGGGAGGAGGGCATTTCCATCGAAGCTCAGGACTTGCAGGAGGATCCCCAGGCCGCCGGCGTTGTCAACACCCGTTCCAGGCTGTATCCCAAGGCTACAGGAATCCTTGCCACCATCCCCCAGCAGAATTTTTACTCCTACCGCCCCATCGCGGTGGACGGCATCGACCGCTGTATGGATCTCTTCGAGACTATGCAAGACGAGGACATCAGCGGCTATTTTGTGGAGGCCAATATGTGTTCCGGCGGATGCCTTGGCGGCCCGGCAATGCGGGTAGGCCGCAGGCGGCTGCTTCTGTCAGAATCCCGGATTACCGATAAAAAACAGCCGCAGGATGAACATCCCGCCGCCACAGCTTCCATTGCCTTCCCCCATCCCCGGGTATTTACCAACCGCTTTGTCCGCTCTGAGATGCCCACGGAGGAGGAAATCCGGGAAATTCTGGCCAAAACCGGAAAGGTGCGGCCGGAGGATGAGCTCAACTGCGGCAGCTGCGGATATGCCTCCTGCCGGGAAAAGGCCATCGCCGTGTACCAGGGCAAGGCGGACATCAATATGTGCCTGCCCTTCTTCCGCGACCGGGCCGAGAACATCTCCAATACCGTTCTGGAGCACTCGCCCAATGCCATCTTCGCCTTTGACGACAATTTGTGCCTGCAGTCGATGAATCCCACGGCTGAGGCCATGTTCCGCACTCCGCTCTCCGAGGCCGCAGGGCTTCCCTTCCCCGCGTTTTTCGGGGAAACCGCCTTCGATGAGGCCAAGGACACCCAGTGTGCCGTGAAAAAGAATGTTTGGCTTCCGGAAGTGGAAAAAAGCGTTGAGCAGACCATTATCTATATTAAGGAGCACCATACTTACCTGGCCTTTTTAAAGGATGTCACTGAGGAGCTCACCCGCAGGGAACACCTGGAAGGCCTGCGGGATTCCACCATCGATATGGCGCAGAAGGTCATTGAAAAGCAGATGATCGCAGCCCAGGAGATTGCCAGCCTGCTGGGTGAAACGACCGCGGAAACCAAGGTGGCGCTGACCAACCTGAAAAAGAGCATGAAGGATTTGGCACAGTCCTGATGACAATTTCCCCGAGTGTGCACAAGCCTGAGCGCGGAACAGCATTGACCCGGACGCCCAGGCAAAGGTTCGGGTTCCAAAGCCCCCTGCACGCTTGCGACAGCTTAAACTATCCCTGCGGCCCGGAGCCCTTCCTGCGTGATGCAGAGCCCGGCTTCGCACTGCCGCTATGAAAGAAAGGAATGTCACCATGGAACTGTTTATTGATGCCGCTTTTGACAGCCTGTTCAAATATGGCGAGGAGCTCTGCGGCGA
The DNA here is from genome assembly GCA_021771035.1 of Marvinbryantia formatexigens. Taxonomy (GTDB): domain Bacteria; phylum Bacillota; class Clostridia; order Oscillospirales; family Ruminococcaceae; genus CALXEM01. The sequence continues at coordinate 237,650 of JAETPU010000001.1, forward strand.
CAAGGTGGAATTTGTCCGCAGCGACGACTTTTTTCTGGCTGTCCTGGCTGACGGCCTGGGCAGCGGCGTGAAGGCCAATATCCTCTCCACGCTCACCAGTAAAATTATTGCCACCATGTTCTCGGAAGGGGCGGATCTCACCGAAACGGTTGAGACCATTGCCAGCACCCTGCCCGTTTGCCGGGAACGGGGAATTGCCTACTCCACGTTTACCATCATCCGCGTCACCCACGACGGTAAGGTATACATCGCAGAGTTTGACAATCCCCTGATGGTGTATATCAAAAACAATCAGATTACCCCTATTCAGCGGACCCAGAAGGAAATGGACGGCAAGACGATCTATGTCAGTGAGTTTCAGGCACAGCCTGGCGATAAGCTCATCGCCTTTTCGGACGGCGTCGTCCATGCCGGCGTGGGGCGGCTGCTGGATTTGGGCTGGCAATATGACAACATCGTCTCCTACATCCAGGAGAATATCCTGCCTGAGTGTGCTCCTCTGGTTTTGGCGCGGAAGATTCTCTCCGCCGTCAACACACTGTATATGCAGAAGCCCGGGGACGATTCCACCGTATGCGTCCTCTCCGTGAAGCCCAGCCGTCCGCTTACTATCATGGTTGGGCCGCCGGTGAATTCCGAGATGGATGAGGTTGTGGTAAATAAGCTGGTGAATTCCCGCGGCCTCAAGGTGGTCTGCGGCGGTACTACCTCGCAAATTGTCAGCCGGGTCACCGGGAGAGAACTGACGGTCAGCATTAACTATGAAAACCCCTCTGTACCTCCCACCGCCGTCATTCCGGGAATCGATCTGGTCACGGAGGGCGTGCTCACCCTGGGGAAGGCGTTGGAAGTGATTAAAAGCATGACGGACGCCAGCAGCGATTCCTGGGACACCTATACGCTGAACAAGCAGGACGGCGCCACGCTTCTGACGAAAATGCTTTTGGAGGAATCCACAGAGGTTCGTTTCCTGGTGGGCCGTGCGCTGAACCCGGCCCATCAAAATCCCGGTATGCCGGTTTCATTGGGGCTCAAACTCAATTTGATTAAAGAATTGGCCGCTGAGCTTCAGAAGACCGGAAAAAAGGTTACGGTTGAATACTTCTGATTTTTGCTCAGGGGTTCCTTCTCCCGGCTTCGGATTTTCCTCCTCTTGGAGAGAACCACACCGCCGGCTGCGCCGGTTGGCTGAAATGCCGTGAGAGGTCCAAACGGCTTAAACCGAATTTTACCAGATTTTCAGCAGTGAATAGAAATGGGAAGGAGGACAGGCGGCGCTGGGGCTCTCGGCGCCGTTCTTACTATGAAAATACAGACCATTAATCTGGAAAAGGGGCTTCCCACTGTCAGTTTCGCCCACAGCCAGCTTACCCAGGCCCTTCTCAGCGCTCGGGCAAGCGGAATCCAGGTGATCAAATTGATCCATGGATACGGCTCCAGCGGGCGCGGCGGCGCTATCCGTGGGGATGTCCGCCAAACCCTGCAGAAGAAAAAGGCCTCCGGCTCCATTAAGGCTTTTGTCCCCGGAGAGGAATTTTCCCCTTTCTATGAATGTGCCCGTTTGGCCCTGCAGGTGTGCCCCCAGCTTGCTAAGGATCCGGACTATGGCCGTACCAACCACGGGATCACCCTGGTGGTGCTGTAAGCCCATGTACAGTCAAGAATTCAAGGCTTCCAAAGACGCCCGACCGCTGTGTCCCTCTGAGGCTTCCTGTATTCAGCATGAAACCACAGGGGCCCCGGAACCGGCAGAACTTTCGCCGCTTCCTAGTTGGAAAGCCCGGTTTCTCCGGCGCGGCCCTTTTTGCAATCGGCACAGGAAATCGAAGCGGTTTTATTGGAGTATTGTTCTCATCTGCCTGGGGCCGCTGGCATTTTGCTGCAGCCTTCTCTCCGCGCGCTTTCCCGCCTGGACGGAGATCATCTATTCCCAGGGAATTTACCCGGTGCTCTCCCGCTGCCTCAACTGGCTCAGCGGCCTTGTCCCCTTTTCCCTGATGGAACTCCTGTTTGCCGTGGGGATTTTCTTTCTCCTTGTGTGTGGCGTCCTCTGGCTGGGACGGCTTTGGCGCACCAGGGGAAAGCGTCTCCAGAGGGGCCTCAAACCAGTTCTGCGGGCGGGGCGGCGTTTCCTGGTTCGGGCCGCCTGCGGAATCAGCACGGTATACTTTCTCTTTGTGTTTCTGTGCGGGCTCAACTACAACCGCCTGGATTTCGCCACTTTGGCCGGATACTCCCTGGAGCCCTCCTCGGTGGAGGAACTGAATGCCCTTTGCCGGGAATTGTTTCAACAGGCCGGTGAACTGCGCGCGCAAATCCCCCAGCAGGGCGCCCTTGTAACCTCCGGCTCTGTTTTTGATCTCTGCCGGCAGGCCGCAGGGGAATATGACGCCATCTCCAGGCGTTTCCCTATTTTGGCTGGGGGCTACTCCGCCCCAAAACCTGTCCTGTTTTCCGAAGTGATGTCCTATCTGAATATCACAGGCGTCTATTTTCCCTTCACCGCTGAGGCCAATGTCAATATTGCATCTCCGGATTTTCTAATCCCTGTCACCATGTGCCATGAACTCAGCCACCTGCGGGGATTTATGCGGGAGGATGAGGCCAATTTCATCGCCTACCTGGTTTGCAGGGAATCCTCCGATGTGCTGTTTGAGTACAGCGGCATCATGCTGGCGCTGATTCACGCCTCCAACGCGCTGTATTCCGCTGACCCAGCACTCTACGAGGAACTGGTGCAAACCTATACTCCTGGAATGCTGGCGGATTTGCGGGACAACAGCGAGTATTGGCAGCGGCACGAGGGACTGATCGGGGACATCTCCGATACGGTCAACGACACCTATCTGAAGGCCAACCGTCAGAGCGATGGGGTGAAAAGCTATGGGCGTATGGTAGATCTTCTCCTGGCGCAGAGACGCCTCAGCGGCGGGTTGTCCTAACGTGTCGCACAGGACCACCTCATGGAATGGGGGTATCCGCAAATGAAGTTTGCCGATGCGGCCCTGCTGCCGCACAAAGAGTGCAGCCGCCCGCGATGGGGGCAGCGGCTGGCCTTTCGTCCGGTACGTGTCCGATTAGGTATAACGCGTCCGCGGTTTGGCAAAGGCCCACCGTGGGCCGCATCGCGGGGAATGACACAAACAGCGTTTGATTTGCCGATTTTGTTGCAGCAAAAACGTGCGGCGTCAAATTCCGCTGCCGCCATACGCAGGCTGAACGTAAAGAGTTTTAATGCTCAATCTCTAGGGGCATGAGCTGCCGGCCTGGATTTAGTTCTGCGCCGTTCGCCGCTGGCAGCGGCATTGCAGCAGGCCATTACGCAGATCCCCAGGGCTCCCCCTATAAAAAGACAGACTATGTATCCCATATTCCTGACCATTCCTTTCCGGAATTATGCCGGTTTCGCTTGTGCAAAAATCGGCTGGCTCGACAGTTTTGATTCAAATAAACTGTGTACCTCTTCAAAATTACCTCATGGCAGTGTTTTATAAAATCCCTTTGTTACAGCCTATGCATACCAACGCAAAATTGTTCCCTTCCATTCATATTTTTGGCAGCATTTTTCAGAAAAGCCCCTGGGCATCATAAAAAAGGATGTGACCCGTTTTCATGGAAAATTTTATACTGTCCCTCAACGTTGTACTGCCCCTCTCCCTGATGATGGCTCTCGGATATGTTCTCAAACTGCTTGGGCTCTTTGACGATCACACTCTCAAGGCCATGAATGGGGTCTCCTTCAAGGTGTTTTTACCGCTGCTTTTGTTTTCCAATATCTATCACACAGACCCAACTGGGATTTTTAACCCCAAGCTGCTCCTGTTCGCAGCTGTCAGCATCCTGGTGATCTTCTGTGTGCTGTTTTTCATTATTTCCAGAATCGAACCCAACCTCAAAACGAGAGGCGCTTTAATCCAGGGGATTTTCCGCAGCAATTTTATCATCTTCGGCGTTCCCGTTACCTCCGCGCTGTTCGGCGACGCGGGCGTGGGCGTGGCTTCCCTGATGATTGCGGTGGTCATTCCCATGTACAATATTCTGGCGGTGGTTGCGCTGGAATCATGCCGGAACCAAAAGGCGGACTATAAAAAAATTCTGTTAAATGTCTTAAAAAATCCCCTGATTATCGGGTCCGTGATTGGAATTGTGTTTCTCACCCTGCATATTCCGCTTCCCAGCGCGGTAGATAAAACCATCACGGATATCTCCAAAATCGCCACGCCCCTGGCATTGATTGTACTGGGCGGTTCCTTTAATTTTTCCAGTGTACGCCGTCAGGCGAAAAAGCTCACCTGGGCTGTTCTAACAAAGCTGGTGATTATCCCCTGTGTTTTCCTGCCCATCAGCATTCTTCTGGGATTCCGCGATGCGGAATTGGTTCCCCTTCTCACCATGTTCGGCGCTCCCGCCGCTGTATCCACCTTCACTATGGCACAGCTGATGGACTCTGACAGTGATTTGGCGGGAAATATCGTGGTATTCACCTCGATTTTCTCTACGATTACGATTTTCCTTTGGATTTTCGTCTGTAAACAGCTGGGCGTTATGTAAATCTTTTCTCGCCTCTTCCTTTGTTTGTACTTATATTTTTCCTGAAAGGGGCAATACTATTGCCGAGGTGATGGAATATGCCAAATACTTTTCAGGAAAATCTTGCAGAGAATGCCTATTTTCAGTCCCTGCCCGTCTTTGTGCAGGAGACCATCCGCCAGTCCGGAATCAGTATAAAAAATGAAGAAGAGCTCCGGGAATGCGCGCAGAATCTGCTCAAGCGCCCCAATCAGCAGTAGCCCTTTGTGTCCCACTGTGATACTCCAAGGCAGCCGTAAACCGCGGTGCCTTGCCGAAGATTAAAAAACCGAGGTGCAGTCAGTAGACTGCACCTCGGTTTTTTAAGGTTTTAATTCAGTTAAATTAGGGGAGATTGGTTCCACGATAAAAGTCCACCCTTCCGGTTCTCCCATGACATTGCGGCTCAGCATAATTCATACGTCAGCAAAAAATCAGCGGTATAACAGGAACCCGTTATACCGCAGAGGTTATGCTCTTCTTTATTGGGGATACGCATTGTTGATATCGTTTTGAATCAGCGCACAGTTGATGATATTAAACCCGATGATGCTCAGAATCAGGTACAAAATGCTGTTGTCAGCTCCCCCATTGACAGCCATATAGACCTTGCCCATTTTGTAGGCCCAGAAAATGCTGTAGATCCCACAGGTGACAATGGAGAGCAGGATGGTAAGTCCCCCGCTGGTCTGCCATTCCTGCGGATTAATCTGACAAGCTGTCTCTGTAATGCAGTAAATCCAATACAGCCCATAGATTCCGCAGGTTACAATGGTTAAAAGAATTGAGACGCCAATACTCCGGTTCATACAAAACTTCCCCCTACAACTCAAAATAATTGAAAGTCCGGTTACCGCTGCAAAATCCCCAACAGGCGGTATTTTTAAAGATTTACAAAATTGCGCACAACGCCCCAGAGCAGCAGATAGACGGTCAACCCCGCGGCCCACCGGTTCAGCACCCTGTGGTGTATGGGACTATCGGTCAGATAGATGCACAGATAATACAGAAGAAAGGCAGCCAGCACAGGAAGAATCAGGCTGAGCCCATAGTTGCAGGCTGCCGCACGGCGCCAGTCTCCGGCCATAAGAGCCAATACCGCCGAGGTAATCCCGCAGGCCGGGCAGCGAAGCCCTGTCAGGCTGTGAAAGATACAGGGAATTCCCCAGCCCACGGTTTTCAGTTCTAATAAGTACAATACTCCAACCGCACACAACAGGCCCACACCACAGAGCTTTTTTCGGTTCAGGCGCATGAGACCCCTTCCCTTCCCATGAGGTTTTCCTCTCAGGCTATCAATCTGCCAGAGAGCCCATAGGATCCCAGGGATTCAGCTGAACCGGCTCCTGTATGAGCGCCTGCCTGAGGGTATCATCCAAGAAATCCCTGCGGATAACCGCCTGGTATACAAACTGGTCAAACCAGGTGTCGCTCATCCGATAGTAGCCCTTCACGCCGCCGCGGTCATCGCCCCAGCTGTTTTCAATTTTCCAGCGGTTTGCCTGGTATTCCCCGTCTGTGAGATTGACTCCGGTTAACACCATGGCGTGGTTCATAGCGCTGTCGCGGTAATCCAGCCGGTGCTCCTTGGGCAAATCCAAAGAGAACCCAAAGCCGCTGGCATAGTCGAAGGCGCCGTCATCCCAGCTGTCGTCGGTGCCGAATTTACTCACATCGCTGCCGAACCATACCACCTCGCCGGCCTTGAGCTGATCAATCACCAGCTTTTTCAGCTCAGGCATGGGGACATTCAGGTAGGTGATGGGATTTCCCCCCACCACATTGCCCAGATACCGGACCGTATAGGCCCGGTGAAACGGCTTATCCTGCGTGGGCGCATGGATCACGCTGACATAGTCATCCAAGATATCCCCGATATAGTCCTCATAAAAGGCCTTGGGGGTAATGTCCCTGTGGATATGGTACTTTTTATCCTCATCCACATACTCGAAATCAAACTTTTTGGGGGGCTGGGTGAAGCACATACACAAAAGCGTATAGTACTCGCTGAGAAATTCATCCTTCTTCTCCTGCAACTCTTCTCTGGAAGCTCCCTGGGCGGCCATCTGGCGCAGAAGCACGGCATTCTCCTTGAGCCGGGTGTTGATCATCTGGTTCATAGCGCCGGTATTGCTGCTCTGGAAGGTCTCCGGCATGGCATCCTTGCTTACCAGGCCATATTTTTTAATCAGGCTCACCAGCATATCCCATTGCCCGCCGTCCTGGACGCCCACCTGCATCACCCAGGCCAAGGTGCGGTCATCCGGGGGAAGCTGTGTGGTGTCCAGCACAGTCTCTAAAAAGTAGTTGATCTTCTCAAACTTATCCCAAAACGCCACATAGTTCTGGGAGAGCTCAAACTCCTTGATCTTGTATTTCTTGGCGATGATTTCCCGCAGGACATTGAGCCCTGCAAACAGCCAGCAGCGCCCGCTGGATTTCTGATTGGTTACAGGCATGGTGGGGATATCGATGGAAAACTTAAACTGTGTCTTTGCGGCGCCTGCAATCGTATAGGCGGCATCCGCCACAGACTGTTTGGAAAGAGCATGGGTCATCGCCCGGTTTTTTACATCTTCCTGGTAAGCCTTGGCATAGCGCGCCAAGTCCTCCTGAGCCACTGCACGTGCTTCATGCATCATAGCGATCCCTCCATTACTGATGATACTTTAAGTATGACATATCACGCCTGTAAAAAGCAACTTGAATTTTGACCGAAATTTATAGGGATTCTTCGGCAACACAGGGGTTTTTCCCCATACCTGGGATAAAATATTTGGATTGACAAGAATCCCGCCGCACCAGCTCCTGATCGATCGCATTCATCACTACGAATTTTTTTAGGCTCCACTGCGGGCCTATCAGCGCATCCCTGGCGCCGTCACCCGTCACCCGCTGGATGACCAGTTCAGGGCCAAACACCTCCAGCTGGTCGCAGACAATCCGGACATACTCCTCCAAACTCAAGAGCGAAAATTCTCCCCGCTCAAGCTGCCCTGCCATCACCGTACCTTTGAGCACGTGCAGCAGATGGATTTTCACAAACTGAATATCCAGACCGGCTAAGGCCCGGGCCGTCTGAAGCATCATCTCATGGGTTTCTCCGGGCAGCCCATTGATGATATGGACGCAGACGCGGATTCCCCTCTCCCGCAGGCGGCGAAGCCCCGTGAGGAATTCCTCATAGCTATGGCAGCGGTTAATGCGCCGCGCCGTTGCCTCGTGGATAGTCTGCAACCCCAATTCCACGATTAAAAAGGTTCTGCGGTTGAGCTCCTCCAGGTAATCCAGCACATCCTCCCCAAGGCAGTCCGCACGCGTGGCGATGCTGAGGCCTATCACATCCTCCAGGTTTAAAACCGGCTCAAAGCGCTCCCTGAGCACCTGGACCGGGGCATAGGTATTGGTATGGGCCTGAAAATAGGCAATACATTTTCCCTGGGGCCATTTTTTGTTCAGCGCTTGCTTAACCTCATAAAATTGTGCGCAGACAGAATGGGCCGGATCCCCTGCAAAATCCCCGCTCCCCCTGGAAGAACAGTAGGTGCAGCCGCCCCAGCCCTTGGTGCCGTCCAGGTTGGGACAGGTAAACCCCGCATCCAGGGATACCTTAAAAACCTTGCAGCCGAACTGGTGCCTGAGATAATAATTCCAAGTGTGATACCGCTTATTATCGTCGGAATAGATAAATTTGCCCATTGTTTTTCTCCCATGCTCATCGAATTACAACATTATTCTTCAGAAAGTTGCCAAAGTTGCTTTTTTTACAAGCCCGGCTTGACTATTTTTTGCAAAGCATATAAACTAAATGTAAACACTTTGAAAGGAAACTATTAAAGGCACAAACTATTTACACGGCATCGTTTGGCTTTCTTACGGCTACCCGGCAGCTATTTGGGAAATACGTTACCTGCAGCAAACCAAACAGCGGCGCTTGCAATCAGCCCGTTTTAACGCCGGACAGGGACTGTATATTCATTTTGAACGCCGAAAGCATCTGCTTTTATTATACCGGCCCTGCCTGCAAAGTGCAAACCATGCAAAATCCGGAAACTGATGTTCTTTGCAGTGCCCTTGGCTCCGGATGGGCAGTAATATCACAAATTATCAACAGCCGAACTGCCCTAAAAGCGCAGTAAATCCGGCTGTTTTTCTGCGGCCTTTGCTTGTCCTGCACGCAAAATTTATAGCTTATTGCACAGTCGGACATAAGTCCCGCGAGTCCCACGAAGTGGGATTTTATCAGCAGATTTCCTTTGCTGATGCGAACCTGTTGCGGCAAAAACGTGCGGCGTGAAACGCCGCTGCCGCCATATGGCGGCTGAACGTTAAGTTATAGCATTGTGATTGCAGAAAAGCATTAGGCCCTAAAAATCTTGTTTGTAAGGGAGAGGGTATGTAATGGTATCACAGTTGTTGCGGCGGCTTTTTTCCTGCCGGTTTATGGTGAAACCCGCCGCAGTCAAGGGGGAAATTCCACCTACGACAGCAATTTATCAGAATATGTTCCGTGTGGCCTGGCCGTCAGCGCTGGAATCCGTCCTAGTGGCGCTTATTTCCTCTGTAGACACCATGATGGTGGGCGGCCTGGGTTCCCATGCCATTGCCGCCGTTGGAATCACCAACCAGCCGCGCTTTATTATTTTGTGTATGATTCTCTCGCTGAACGTGGGCGTCACGGCCATTGTGGCGCGCAGAAAGGGCCAGCAGGATCAGGAGGGCGCCAACCGGTGCCTGCGCCAATCCTTGATGATCAGCGCCGGGCTTTCCCTGCTCCTCTCCGCGTTCGGGTTCTCCTTTGCAAAGCCCATCATGGCCTTTGCAGGCGCTGGCAGCGATATCATCGACTTGGCCGTGGATTATTTCCGCATCATCATGGTGGGAATCTTTTTTAACGCCATTAATCTTACCATCAATGCGGCGCAGCGCGGTGTGGGAAATACGAAAATTTCCATGCGCACCAATTTAGTGGCCAATATTATCAACTTGATTTTCAACTACCTGCTCATCAACGGAAAATTCGGCTTTCCCCGGCTGGAGGTCAGCGGAGCCGCCATTGCGACAGTTCTGGGCAACTTTGTGGCCTTCTGTATGGCCTGCTATTCTATCATCGGCCGCCAGAAATTTTTACATATCACCCTCAAAGCCAGCTGGAAATTTGATAAAGAGACGCTCTCCGGTATTCTCAAGGTGGGGAGCAGCGCCATGGTGGAGCAGGTGTTCATGCGCATCGGCTTTTTCCTGTACGCAAAAATTATTGCCGGCCTGGGGACTGCCGCTTTTGCGACCCATCAGATTGCCTCCAATATTATGAGCCTTTCCTTCTCCTTCGGCGACGGGCTTTCCATTGCGGCCTCTTCTATGGTGGGGCAGCAGCTGGGTGCTAAGCGGCCGGACATGGCCACCATTTATGGCAAGGTGGGCCAGAGAATGGCGGTGTGCATCTCCACGGTTATCTTCTTTGTCTTTCTGTTCGGCGGAGGATGGCTGTTCTCCCTGTTTACCAATGAGGCCGATATCATCGCCATGGGCACCATTATCATGATCATCGGCGCGGTCACCAACTTCGCTCAAACGTCCCAGGTTGTGATTTCAGGCTGCCTGCGGGGAGCGGGAGACGTGCTGTTTACCGCTGTCACATCCCTTATCAGCGTCGCTGTTATCCGTCCCCTTCTCACCTGGCTGTTCTGCTATCCTCTGGGAATGGGCGTCATTGGAGCATGGTTCGGGTTCCTCATCGATCAGTCCATGCGCCTGACGCTGAATGCCGCCAGGTTCTCCACCGGAAAATGGACCACCATCAAGCTGTAACTGCAACGCCCCGGAAATGTTTCCGGGGTGTATTTATTGTTCCTGTTTTAATTCCAGGCTGTTTTTGCGCCCAGGCGTCCATCGGAGCAAGCATTTTTGGATAACCGGCGCCTTTATTGTACGGAGCCATTCCGTCACTGCCGCTGGGGATATCCGTCTGCGGGGTAAGGAGCCTTCGGGCCGGATTTTTCAAAACAGGCTCAAACAGGCCAATACGCCAAAATGCCGTCAGGAAAATTCAGTAGGGGCTCCCCAAAAATAACGTTTTATGCTATGATGAAAGATAACGGCACCGGCGGAAGTGCCGTAACTAAAAAGACAGTTCATCCAACCCAGGTTTTGTGTCCCACTCCGGCACAATTCCCGAAAGGAATGGTCAATCACAATGGCAATCAATAAGGCAATGCGGGCGGCTCTCAAGGCGCTCTCCTATCCGGATTTGGACATCAAAAAAAACTATAAGCTGGAACGCCAGGTTATCAATATTGCAAAGCATCACTATTTTAAGCCCTTCTATCAAACCTGGGATCACGAGGTGTCTGTCGGCGGGCACAGTATCCCTGTACGCATCTTTCAGCCAAAAGGCTTTGAACCGGTGGGGCTGCTGGTTTTTTTCCATGGCGGCGGCTGGGTGACCGGCAATATTGACAGCTATGATAAGGTATGCACCAATATGGCGCGGATCACCCGGCATATCGTCGTATCTGTGGACTACCGCCTGGCGCCGGAATATCCGTTTCCTGCGGCGCCGGAGGACTGTTACGCGGTGACGCGGGAGATCTTCATGGATACCGCCCTATTGGGAATTGAGCAGGACAGAATCACCCTCATCGGCGACAGTGCCGGCGGAAATTTGGCGGCGGCAGTCTCCCTGATGGCACGGGATCGGGGAGAATTCCTGCCCCGGCGGCAAATCCTCATCTATCCCGCCGCTTATAACGACCATCATCCGGAATCCTCCCCCTTTGATTCTATCCGGGAAAACGGTACGGATTTTCTTTTGACTTCCAAACGCATCTGCGACTATATGGATTTATACTGTAGTTCCCCCGAGGACCGCACGAACCCCTATTTTGCACCGCTTTTGGAGACAGATTTCTCCCATCAGCCCGATACGCTTGTCATCACAGCCGAATACGATCCTCTGCGGGATGAAGGGGAGGAATATGGGCGAAAGCTCCGCCAGGCGGGAAACAAAGTATTCATCCACCGGGTTTCCGACGCCCTGCACGGCTTTTTTTCCCTGCCGCCCCATTTCATCCATGTACGGCACAGCTATGAATGGATCATTCCTTTTCTGACAGGCGGCGTGCCCGGTACTTCCCCACAGGAACCGGAGCAGCCTGACTCCCAGGAATAGTGTCGCCGTCCCCATTTCCATAAACAGCGGGGCAGTGCAATCTCAAGGATTGCACTGCCCCGCTGTCTTCATATTGAGTTGTTGCCAATCCAGGCGTTTTACTGCGCAGTCCCGCTCTCCTGCTGCTGGATATCCAGAAGTTCCTGCTGGGCGTCCTTGCGCCGGAACTCCTTTTTCACCACCAAAACGGCAATCGGCAGGAAGATAATGACACACAGATACTCCGCAATGGGATAGGAGGCCCACACGGCGTTGAGCCCAAAGAACCGCCCCAGCAAATATGCCGCAGGGATAATAAACACCAACTGACGCAGCACCGACATCATCAGGGATTTTACGCCATGGCCTATGGCCTGGAACATAGAGGTCATAATGATACCGAAGGACGCACCCACAAAGCTCAGGCTGATAATCCGCAGCGCTGTAACTCCCATCTCCATCATAGACTCATTGGCGTTGAAAAGAGTCAGGAAGAACCGCGGGAAAATCCAGAACAGCAGCGTTCCCACCAGCATAATGCAGAAGGACACGATGAAGGACAGACGCAGCGTGTGCATAAACCGCTTTTTGTTGTCCGCCCCGAAGTTATACCCCATAATGGGCATAGCGCCCTGCGTCAGACCGAATACCGGCATAAACACAAAGGACTGCAGCTTGAAATAGATACCCAGAATCGCCACCGCTGTGGAGGAAAAGCCCATCAGGATAGCGTTGATTCCGGTAATGGTCAGGGAGCCCACCGCATTCATCACCGTGGTGGGCAGGCCCACCTTGCAGATGCCCAGAACAGATTCCTTCCTGGGACGAAAGCCCTTCACGTGAACCTGGATATCGTGTTCCTTACGGATAAACATGACGATTACATAGCACATCGCCAGGATCTGTCCGGCAACGGTAGCAATCGCCGCGCCTAAAACTCCCAGTTTGGGGAAGCCGAACAGGCCGAAAATCATGATGGGATCCAAAATAATATTCGTCAGCGCACCCACCAGCTGGGAGATCATCGGTACAATCATATTTCCGGTGGCCTGCAGGGATTTGGAGCAGGTAATTTCCACAAACATTCCAAAGGAGCAGGTCATCACAACCGTGATATACTGGGTTCCCATGAGGATCACTTCCTCATTGGTGGACATCATGCGGATATAGCCCCCTGCGAAAAAGATCCCGCAAACAAGGCTGGCCAAAGCCGCCATAACCGCCAGAAAAATTCCATTTTCCGCGGCCCAGGAGGCCTCCTGCCGGCAGCCCTCGCCCAGCTTGCGGGCAATCAGGGAATTGGTGCCGACACCGATGCCCAGCGCAAACGCCAGAACCAGCATCTGCAGCGGATAGGCAACCGATACGGCTGTCAGGGCGTTTTCCCCAATCTGCGCTACAAAAATACTGTCCACCACGTTATAAAGGGATTGGATCAGCATGGAAAACATTGCCGGGATGGACATGGATGCCAACAGGCGCCCCACCGGCATGGTTCCCATTTTCTGTGAATTCATCATCTCTTCTTTTGCCATTCTAGTAAACATTCCTTTCTGGGGATTGCGCCGGTTCGGTTTTGCCGAATTTCAGCGCCCCCACTATGATTCAAAGGGCTGGAGCTGGGGCGTGAGCCGTTCTCTTTCAGGATTGGGCTTTCCCCTTTTTCTCCATTTCAGGACAAGAGAACCCCCGCTTGTATGGAGGTTCTCTCACCTGTGTTCCCATTATTTGAGTAGTATCCGGAGGCTCCATGCCGCCACGCGCAACAGGTCCTGTAAACCAGCGTGCTTCTTACTCCTGTTCCACCTGTTCTGCCTTATTGTGGCGCACCAGCGTTTTGGGGTAGGCCTTCGCCTGCCTGAGATACCAGCTGTCCAGCTTTTTCTTGAGTTCTGAACGGATACCGGCAAGGGCAGCATCCTCCCAGCGGTTCTGGGTTTCCGCAGGATCCGCCGCCAGATCATACAGCTCATACAGAGCTTCCCCCTCGCCGCATCCCAGCCGGATGAGCTTCATGGAACCGGATTTCAGCATACAAAGCGCTGTCTCGGGATTTTCTCCATAGATGGAATAGGTCTCGTCATCCCAGTCGGAACTGTCCCCGTGCAGCAGGTTCACAAGGGAACGGGATTCCAGAACCGGGTTATCCCGGAAACTGACGTCCCCCGCCAGCTCCAGCAGTGTGGCATACGTATCCAGAGTATTGACATTTTTACTGCAAATCTGCGCCGGGACACCGGGAACCTTCATAAAAAGCGGTACCTTGCAGCAGGAATCGTACATATCTCCTTTGAAAAACAGCCCGTAGGAGCCCAGATGATCCCCATGATCCGAGAGAAATACCACAATAGTATTATCCCATTCCCCGCTGCGGCGCACAGTGTCCAGAAGCTGTCCGATATAGGCGTCCAGCATAGCGATTTGGCCCAGATTATAGGCGATCAGCCGCTGGTAATCCTGCTTTGTAAAGGTTTCGCGCATCCTCTTTGCTGTTGCGCTGCAGCGAACGTTAAAAATAGGGTTATGTTCCATCTGCGCCTCGAAGTTCTCTGGAAGCACCACGCTCTCAGGCTTTACAAGGCTGCACCAGGGTTCAGGCGGCAGGTACGGCTGGTGAGGGCCAAAGAAAGAGGCAAACAGGAAGTAGGGTTTCTCCCGTTTTTCCTCCAGAAATTCCTGGGAATTGCGCACCACCCAGGGAATATCGTGCTCCTCCTGAGTGCGAAAACCGCTTCCCGCAATGAACTGCTCCAGATTGCTGTCAAAGGCGCTCTCGTCCGCGTCAAACAGGCTCACAGGATCGATTCCCTTTTTGTCAAAGGAAAATTCCCTGAGCCAGCGGATATAATCCGAGGTCTTGTCATCATCTGCATACACGGAATAGGGGGCGTCGTTCAGGCGCCGGAACCGAAAGCCGAAATCCCCATCCGCCGGGGTAAAGTGCAGCTTACCCACCAGGCCGGTGTCGTAGCCCTGCTTTTGCAAGACGGCAGGCAGAAAATCCAGCTTTGTATCCTTAAAATCCACCCAGTTGGTCACCACGCCGCACCCGGGAGGATACACCCCCGTCTTGATGGCGGCCCTGGCGGGCGCACAGACCGGGGATGGCGTATAGGCGTTGGTGAACACAGTGCTTTCCCGGGCAAGCCTGTCCAGGTTGGGCGTCAGGCTCTCCTTCTGGCCCCAGGCACCAGGATAGACCGCCTGCAGCGTATCGAAGCGCTGCTGATCCGTCATAATCATAAGGATGTTAGGTTGTTGTTTCACAGTCGATTTCCCCTTTCCCGTTCAAAAGAATCTTAAATGATTGGCACAAAGAAAAGTTAAGTACTTGATATGCTCCGGTTTTTGCAGCATTACCGAGGGGGCGCACATTGCCGCTGGCAGCCGGGCGCTTGTCCCGAATGAGCCCCAGCGGGTTTCCCCTTTCGGCTGAAGTTCAGCTGCGCCCCGTCGGCTGCACACCGGGTCCAGCGTCCCGCTCAAAAAGGCCGGATTTCCCAAATGGGTGTCCGGAAGCAGCCCGGTGTTTTCACAAGCTCTTCCCGCCTGCTTTACCGCGCCTACTGGGCTTTAGCGGCAGTTCAAAACAGCCTGCCACCGGACGAGAGAAATCTGCCTGTTCCTCTTAAAAACCAATTACCGGGAACGGCGGTTCACCGCCGAGGTGTTTTTCTCCCGCAGGTAGGTGGATTCCAAATCCGCCAGATGCAGTTTAACCGCCAGGGGATATTTTTCATAGGCCAGGCTGATTGCAAAACTGCCGCCCTTGGCCGCCTCGTCAAAGCCGCCCATATGCCAGCGAATCGCCACAGCTTCCGAGGTTTTCAGGCGCATAAAACGCTCGATGAGAAACACTGACTTTTCACCATGTCCATAGGGAAAGGAATCCTCCACCATATAAAACGGCTGTTTTTCCCACTGTCCGGTCTCCTCATTTTTGACGTTTCTGGTGCTCACCTTATAAAACTGCGCTTTACATACATCATGGAGCAGGGCGCAGATGGCAAAGCTCTCCGGGTTATCGTTGTGCTCATCAAAGTGCTTTTCCATCAGGGTGTGGTATACGCTGACACTGTGCTGCACCAGCCCGCCCTCACAGGCGCAATGAAACTTGGTACTGGCCGGCGCCGTATAAAAATCCGTCTTTTCCAGCCATTCCAAAAGGTTCTGCGAGCCCTCCCGAGTGATAGTTTCAGTAAAAATTTGTTTAAACTCCTGCTGTGCGCTCAAATCCATCAATCGTTCCCTTTCCCAATCCGTTACAGGATTGTGCCTCCGCCCATCAAAGTGCCGTCCAGCGTATAAAAAACCGCCGCCTGGCCGGGGGTGACCGCCCTCTGCGGGCTGTCGAACTCCACCTGCGCCCCTGAATTTTCCAGGGGCGTCACTGTCGCCTGGGCTGCATGGTGGGCATAACGGATTTTCACCTTCCAGTTCACCGGCTGGGCAGGCGGCTCCCCCATCATCCAGTTTACCTTTCCCACCAGCACCTTGAAGCTCATCAGTTCCCCTGGACAAGTGGTCACGGTGACCGCACCGGTGGCCGCGTCAATTCCGCTTACAAAGGCCGGCGCGTTTAAACTGAGGCCCAGCCCCTTGCGCTGGCCGATGGTATAATTCCAAAGCCCTTCATGGGGGCCCAACACCCGTCCTGAGGGATCCACAAAGTTTCCCGGGGCCCCGCTGTGCCCGGTGTACTCCCTTAAAAAAGCCGCATGGTCTCCCCCTGGCACAAAACAGATATCCTGGCTGTCCGGTTTATCCGCCACAAGCAGCCCATTTTCCTTGGCAATCTGCCGGACCTCCTCCTTGGAGTATCCGCCTATCGGCATCAGGATATGGGAAAGCTGCTCCTGGGTGAGCATATAGAGCACATAACTCTGATCCTTTTTTTCGATTTTGCCGGGCCGCAGAAGATACTTTTTCGTCCTCTCGTCCCACACCAGCTGAGCATAATGTCCGGTGGCAACGGTATCATACCCCATCTCCCGGGCCTTCTCCAAAAAGGCGCCGAATTTGATGGAGCGATTGCACGCCACACAGGGATTGGGCGTGCGCCCAGCCTCATATTCCCTGCGAAAATACTCCACTACGGAGTCCCGGAACAAATCCCTGAAATCCAACACAAAGTGAGGGATCCCCAAGCGCTGGCACACGGTTTTCGCGTCCCGCACATTGGGATCCTCCCGGGAACCCTTTGCGTCCCAAAGCCGGAAGGTCACACCAGCCACCTGATGACCCGCCTGTTTTAACAGCAGAGCGGCCACGGAGGAATCCACCCCGCCGCTCATGCCTATCATCACTTTTTTTCTTTCCATCGCAACTCCATCGATTCGTTGTGGGTTCCACCTATCCTCCGCCCAATTTCCCCGATTAACACGATCAAGGACTCCTGTCCCGACGCAGAGCTATTAAAACGCCGGTTTTTCGAGCCGGCTCCAGCGGACGATTCCATGTGATCCATACTTTGTAAAAATAGTTCTTCGTTTATTTTATCGGATTTTCCCGAAAAACGCAAGAAACTTCCCCTTTTACCCCCAAACCCATTTTTTCACCTGGCCCCATACGTCCCTTACGGTGCGCCGATACTGTGCCAGCCACTCCGGAGGATAAGAGGTCACGGTACCCAGGCAGAATTCCATAGGAACCCCTTTTGTGCCCCGATTGAACTTCACCTGCCCGGTAAAGCCGGGGATTTTACTTGCCTGTGCGGCGGCAAAGAAAAAAGCTCCCTGAGGGTTTAATCCCTCAGAGAACTTTTCTTTTAAACTGTGAATTTCTCTTAGAATTGTGCGGAGGCCGTCACCGTGGTGCGCCACTGGTTATGCCCGATGGCCCCGGGCAGGGATTCATCCTCACGGCAGTCAAAATACAGCCGCTCTTCCTCCAATTCCTCAAGGCGGGGCAGCTTGCCGTCCAGATACTCCGTCACCCGCCTGGCGGCGGACTGAACCCTCTGCTTAAGCCCGCCAATACGGATTTCCGTCATCTCCAGGCCAAACACCTTGTTTTCTCCCATCCACTGCGCGCGGAAGGATTCGTAGAAATCTTCGATGCGTGCCAGCACCTCCGGAATAGTCTCCTGGGCCAGTTCCCGCAGCGTTTCCTTGTCTCCGGCGTCATAGGCCTCTTTGAGGGACACTCCCAATTCCGCCTTGAGTTCCAGTACCTCACTGAGATATCCCTGCGTTTCAAAGAGCACCTTCCACTGGGGATTGCGCTTTGCGGCGTCGAAGAGGGTTTCCGCCGTCTCATGGTAATGCTGCGCATAGCTTCCCTTTGTCACGTGCTTGTCAAAGAGGCCCATGAGAACATCTTGGTAGAACAGGTATTTGGAGGGATTGACACTGCAGCGCCCCGGGGCTGGATTATCCGGGGTGAGGCTGGGCAGATCCAAGGCCATAAAGTCATCCCAAACGCCGCCGGTGCAGGCGGTAAAACGCTCCTTGAGGGACTGCTCATCCCCATCGGTATTGTAACAATCCTCCGCCCAGAACTGCAGAGACGGCAGCACAGAGAAGAACGAACACTCTCCGCCGTCATCGCCCCACATGGTGATCAGCACATCCTTGATGCCATATTTGCGGCAGCTCTGCGCAGCCAGGCGGCCCACGTGCAGGCTGAAGGCATTGGCGGGGGTAAAGCCATTCCAGCGCCAGGCACCGCCTGCAAAGATGATTTTGTTATTGAATTCCATATGCCGGGAAATCATCTTGTCATAAGTTTCCGCCTTCTCACTGTAATAATCCCAGTAAACCAGGGAAATTTCCGGTGGAACCTTATCCTTCACCTCCTGGGAGATGGGCTGCTCTGTGGCATAGTAATCACCGCCGGAGGCAAGGCGGAAGAACATATCGCTCCACATCATGGGGGAAAAGCCGTACTTCTTCGCCAGCTCCACCACCCGGCCCAGGTGCTCCACCATGATCATGGAGCGATCCCGGTAGCCGTTTTTCTCCAGGTATTTGCCCAGGCCCAGCATATGAGCCTCATCCATGCCAATGTTGATTTTCCGGCTGGTAAAGCACCGGGACAGGGAGGCAAACATGGCGTCGAGGAATTCATAGGTCTTTTCCTCCCCTACCAGGAGAATATCGTTGCAGTCCGTGACAGGGCGCATACAGGCCCAGCGGATTGCCTGCCCCAGATGGGCTAAAGTCTGCACGCAGGGCACCAGCTCAATTCCGAAATTGGAGGCATACCGGTCAAATTCCCGCAGCTCCTCCTCGGAATATTTTCCCCGCATATAGCCGAAATAGGGGTATCCCTCGATGGGATAGGTATCCTCCGTATACAGCTGGATGGTGGTGTAGCCCATCAGAGAGAGCCTGCACACCGCCTGGCGGAATGCCTCACCGTCCAGCACGGCGTCTCTTGAGCAGTCGATCATAACGCCCAGCGACTCATAGGCCGGCGTCTCCTGAATGGAAAACTGGGCCTGCCGGCGGGCATTCTGCACATAGAGCCCCAAAGCCCGCCCGAACTGTGCGGCTGACGCCAGCCCGATGGTTCCGCGGCCGTCCTCCCGTTTTACCGAAAGGCCGCCTTCGGAGCTCATGGAACAGTCCACAACCTCTCCGCCCTCCCCGGGGGCGCACAGCTGAATCTCCAAAAGCGGCGCCAGCTGGGCCGCGGCAAACTGCAGCTGCTGGGAAAGTCCTGTCAATTTTAGTTTCATAGGGATTCCCTCCTGTTTTTCCAAAGGGCCAATCAGCCCTCCGATTTTCTTCTGTCAATTTCTAAATTCCCCGGCTTCGAGCGTTCTGCTCTCTGAGACTTTGAGTGTGAGCATTTTTTTGACGCCATGATAGCTCAGGCACACCGCGGTATCCCGCAGCGCCGTCACTGCAGCTTTGCTCAATACACCGTTTTCCCACTGCAAATCCAGCTTCACAGCACCCTTGGCAAACAGCCCTTTGACAAATCCGTCCTTCCACTTATGAGGCAGCGCGGGGAGCAGATAGATAACCCCGTCCTCATTCTGCACCAGCATTTCGCAAACGCCGGCTACGGTACCAAAATTTCCGTCAATCTGAAACGGCGGATGGGCGTCAAACAGATTGGGATAGGTTCCGCCACCGTTATGCATATTTTCCTCATTGGTATCCACCAGCCGCAGCTGGCGTTCCATGAGCTTTAAGACATGATCCCCATCCAGAAGGCGGGCCCAGTGGTTCATCTTCCAGCTCAGGCTCCAGCCGGTTCCATCATCTCCGCGCAGCTCCAAGCTGCGGCGGCAGGCCTGGGCCAGTTCGGGAGTTTTACGCGGGGAAATATCATGCCCCGGGTACAGGGAGTACAAATGGGAGGTATGCCGGTGGAGCGGCTCCACCTCCTCATATTCCACATCCCACTCCAGAAGCTGGCCCTTAGAGCCGGTTTGATAGGGCGCCAGGCGTCCCAGCGCATGGCGCAGCTGGGCGGCAAACTCCTCATCCACCCCCAGAATTTGGGCGGCACGGCAGACAATTTGGAAATTGTCCCGGATGATGGACATGGTCATGGTGGTGGTTTTGGCAACGGCCCTGTCCTTACCCTCCAAGAAGAAGTGGTTCTCCGGCGAGGTGGACGGGCAGGCAATCAGGTGTCCGGTTTCATCCTGTGTGAGAATATCATAGAGGAATAGTGCCGCCTGCTTCAGGATGGGATAGGCCGTATCCCGCAGAAAGGCTTCATCCAGCGTGTAGTCGTACTGCTCCATCAAGTGACGGCTCAGCCAGCCAGCCGCCATAGGCCAAAAGGCAAACACCGCACAGCCTTCGCGCTTGGTGCCCACAGGATTTGTCAGCCGCCAGATATCCGTGTTGTGGAACGCTGTAAACCCGCGGACTCCGAAATAGACCTGCGCCGTATGGCTGCCCCTCTGGCACATCTCCCTGAGGAGCCGCACCATCGGTTCGTGGCAGGAGAAGTACCCACAGGGCAATACCGGCCAGTAGTTCATCTCGGTATTGATGTTGACGGTATAATTGGAGCTCCAAGGCGCACGCATATGCCGGTTCCAAATCCCCTGCAGGTTGGTGGGCTGCGTGCCCTCTCTTGAAGCGCTGAGAATCAAGTAGCGCCCAAAATTAAACAGCAGCGGGATAAGGCTTGGATCCGATTCATGCCCGGTATAGTTTTTTAAGCGCTCATCCGTGGGCAGGCGGGACTGCTGGTTTTCCCCCAAAGAAAACTGGTTCTGCTCAAACAGCGGGACAAAATCCGCCAGGTGCGCCTGGAGCAGCTCCTCATAGCCAATGGAGTTCAGTTGCTCCAGAGCCTCTGCACAGGCGTTTTTATACTCCTTCCCCTCTAAAAAGGGATGTTTATCGAAGCCATTGAAGCTGGTTTTTACCGTAAAGCGCAGAAGAACCTCACGGGCGTTCTCTACAATCAGGGCGTTTTTTTCCGGGCAGACATTTCCGCCCACAGCCTGGACGCTCGCCATCGCCCGCAGGCAGATGCCGCGGCGCTGGGGATCCTCCTCATAGAGAACGGAAGGCTCTGTATCCACATAGGGCGGCATACAAACTCCCGGGCACTCGGCATCCAGCACCAGGGCGCCGTCTGTCACGCTGCCGGCTCCCTTGAGCTGCGTTTCCATCGTAATTTTCAGGGAAAGCCCCTGGGGAGCGTCTGTTTTCAGCCGCATCACAAGGCCGTCATGGGGTGCGCTGACAAAACATTCCCGCTCGTAGGAATACCCTCCCAGCGTGTAGGAAACTCCCGCCACCCCCTTATGCAGGCACAAGCTCCGGCAGTAGTTCTCCGGTTCCCCCTGAGGCTGGCCTAAAAACTCTAAGCAGAGATCCCCCAGCGGCAGGTAGCTTTCGCTCCAGCGGCCGGTCATCTCCTGTTCGATATAGGTTTGGCACTCGTCGAGTTTTCCCTCCAGAGCCAGGGCACGGGCCTTCTCAAAAACGGAGCTGTCCTTCACAGCATCGGTATTTCTGGGATAACCGGACCAAAGGGTGTCCTCATTCAGAGAAATCACTTCTTTTTGGACGCCGGAAAACACCATGGCGCCGATCCTACCGTTTCCCAGGGGCAGGGCCTCCTCCCACACCCGGGCACTTTGGCGGTACCAAAGCTTAGTCTGTGTTGTTTGCATCTTCATTCGTTTTGTCCTTCCCTGCACACAGGCGTTCCCGCCTTTTACTTTTCTGCTTTGCTGTTATCGGCTGCCTTTTCGTCAATATGTACTTTGGCGCGTACTGCCTGGACCATCTCCAGCCCGGTGGCATAATCCAGCTGGCGGGGCTCATATTCCTCGTTTTCCCGCTGGCGGGTATACCCGGTATAGTGCCAGGTGGCTTCCCGTGCGTCCGTTCTCCAGGGACGGCGTTCCCAGTAGTAGCCGCGGAAGGGATCCCGGGTATCGTTCATCCAGCCCAGAAGCGCATCGTGCAGGCGATCCCGCTGTGCTGCATAGTGTTCGGAATCAATGAGGTTTTTCATCTCATAGGGATCGCTGTGCAGGTCGTAGAACTCATCGGTACAGAGCAAATTGACCACCAGCTTGTACCGTCCGTCCGTGACCCCGCGCATCAGCTGCAGTCCGCCGAAGCCGTCGTGATCCACCTCATAGCGCCCGAACTCTGTGAACACATAGTCGTTCACCTTTACAGAGGTATCCCGGAGCATGGGCAAAAGGCTCTTGCCCTCCATCAGCTTGGGGACCGGGACCCCCATATACTCCAAAATCATGGGCGCCAAATTGATATGGGAGACCGGCTCGTTCACCTGGACGCCCTTATCGAACCCATATACGATCAGCGGGATGCGCGCAACCTCGTCATACATCACAGGACCCTTGTTGGTGATACAGTGGGACTGCATGGCGTCTCCATGATCCGAAGTAAAGATAATGACCGCGTCCGGCGCCTGGCGTTTGACAGCCTCGATCACCCGGCCGATCTCATAGTCCACATAGGAATTGCAGCCGAAGAAGTACGGATCCCCGATGGGCACGGTATCCCTGTCCGCGTTCACATTCTCCCCTGCCCACACCTTCTGGTACTCCGGTTTTCCCTCCAAAGTGTCATACACATTGGGATACCGGGGAAACTGGAAGTCCTTGTACATGGAGGCATAGGGCTCGGGGCACAGGCAGGGGTCGTGAGGCTCGTCATAGGAGACCACCAGGAAAAAGTCCTCGTCCCGGTAATGCTCCAAAAAGTCCAAAGCCCGCTTGGTGCAGCGGTTTCCATAGGTGAAGCTCTCATCGATGCCCTCTTCATTGGTGGCGGGGATCCGGGATTTCACCCGCTCATCCCGGGAGAGCTCCTCCAGATAGGTGCGCATATCATACCAGTAGTTGGGGTCCCAGCCCTCGGGGCATTCCCCTGTGCCGAAATAATCGCCCCCGTCCAAATGGTACTTTCCAATATACGCCGAATGGATTCCATTGTCGCTCAGCCGCTGGCCCACGGTTTTTACATTGGCCCCCATGGCAAGGCTGTTGGTGAACATCCCGTTTGAATGGGGATAGGTTCCCGTAAAAATGGCGGAACGAGCCGGGCCGCACACCGGCTGGCAGGTATAGGCCTTATTAAACTGAATTCCCTCCTCGGACAGCGCATCCAGGCAAGGGGTTTTCAGCCCGGTGTCCCGATAGCAGTTCAGCATATCGGCCCGGGTGGTATCGGTCATGATAAAGACAATCTGTTTTTTCTCTTTCACTGACACTCAACTCCTTCACAGCGGCGTTTTCCCCGCCGCCGATTCTTGTCTTATAGTATCACAATTCCCGGAATGCCCGCAATAGGTTTTGTAATATTGTACCAAACCCTTTTCATCTTTTCAGGGCGTCCCCTGTGCCCAGGGCGGTTTTCTCTGGGCATTGGGCCCGTCCGGGCCGGCATAAGCGCTTCTTTCAGCGGCAAGGCGCAAGCCCAAATTATCTCTCGGCCTGGAGCCTCTTTTGCGGGTATCCGGTACCATTGCCTGATTTTATCTTGTAATTTTGGGAGAGTATGGTATCCTTAAAGAGACGTATGCTTTGCAACTGATCTGCAACCAATACCCTATTTTAAGGAGGCTGTTCAACTTGTCAAGACCAAATATTGTCCTGCT
This sequence comes from Marvinbryantia formatexigens, assembly GCA_021771035.1. Taxonomy (GTDB): domain Bacteria; phylum Bacillota; class Clostridia; order Oscillospirales; family Ruminococcaceae; genus CALXEM01. Next base: position 261,429 of record JAETPU010000001.1, read on the forward strand.
CATGACCGATCAGATGCGCGGGGACTGCCTGGGAATTGCCGGGCACCCGGATGTTAAAACGCCCTATCTGGATACCCTGGCCACCCGGGGCGTGCTGTTTGACCGCGCCTATTCCGCGTGTCCCAGCTGTATTCCGGCCCGCGCCGCCCTGCACACCGGCATGAGCCAGGAGCACCACGGACGTGTGGGCTATGAGGACGGCGTGCCCTTCCGATATGAAAACACCCTGGCCGGGGAGCTCAAAAAGGCGGGGTATTACACCCAGTGTGTGGGTAAAATGCACGTGCATCCCCTGCGCAACCTGATGGGTTTTGATCACATTGAACTCCACGACGGCGCTCTCGGTTACTACCGCCGTCCCGATATCCCCTACTATGAGAGCCAGAAGGTGGCGGACGACTATTTTTACTGGCTCAAAAATGAAAAGGGCGTCTCCTATGACGTGGCAGACACCGGGATCCAGTGTAATTCCTGGGTTTCCCGCCCCTGGCCTTATGAGGAAGAGCTGCATCCCACCAACTGGGTTGCCCAGCGCTCCATCGATTTTCTGCGCCGGCGCGACCGGGACAAGCCCTTCTTCCTGTTTGCCTCCTTTGTGCGGCCCCATCCCCCCTTTGACGCTCCCCAGTGTTATTTTGATCTATACCGGGATATGCCCATCCACCAGCCGCCCATCGGCGACTGGGCGGACACGGAGCGCTGCAAGCGCGAAGGGCGCATCATCGACTCCCTGTACGGCATCGCGGATGAGGAGATGGTCCGCCAGGCACAGATTGGCTATTACGCCTGCATCACCCATGTGGATCATCAGATAGGCCGCATCATCAACGCCCTTACCGATGAGGGCATTATGGATAACACCATCTTCCTGTTCTGCTCCGATCACGGGGAGATGCTGGGGGATCACCACACCTACCGCAAGGCCCGCGCCCAGGAGGGCAGCGCGCACATCCCCTTCTTTATCTCCGGGCCTGAGCGTCTCATCGGGCGCCACGGCGTCTGCCATGAAGTGGCGGAGCTGCGGGATGTGATGCCCACAATCCTGGACTACGTGGGCGCCCCCATTCCGGATTCGGTGGACGGCGCTCCCCTGCGCCCGGTGATAGAGGACGGCGCTCCCCTGCGGGAATATCTCCATGGCGAACACAGCCTGGGAGAGGTCTCCAACCAGTTCATCGTCACCAAAACGGACAAATATATCTGGGAAAACCAGACCGGACGGGAATTCTATTTCCGCCTGGATACGGATCCCCAGGAGACCCACAACGCAATTGGCGACGCCCAATACCGGGAGCGTATCGCCTATCTGCGCGGGCTGCTGATTCAGGCCCTTGACGGCCGCGAAGAGGGCTACACCGACGGCGTGCACCTGATCCCGGGAAAAACCCCGGTGGACGGGCTGGAACACCTGTACCGCAGCGTGGGCAGAAAGTAGAGGGACGCAATTATGAATGAAAACCGGCAGAAGCCCTCATCAAAAAAGGTTCTGCTGATGACATTAGTTGTCATCGCAATCCTGATTGCCATCGGTTTTGTCTCCGAACTCCTGCACCTGCCTGGATAAGCAGGGCGAAAACGTTAAAAGCACGGCTGCCCAAGGATTTGTTGGGCAGCCGTGCTTTTTTGTTGCAGTTAATATTGCCAAGCTTCATTTCTATTGGAACCGCTCCCCCATTTTCCACCGTACAGCAGGACAGCCCAGATTGGCATCCGCTTCGATCAAGCGGTAATGGATTTGCTGTACTCGCTGGGGGTGAGGTTGTATTTTTTTCGAAACTCCGTGGAAAAATAGCATACCGAACAGTAGCCCAGCATATCGGAGACCTGGGTGATGGTATAATTACCCATCTGAATTAAATGCTTGGCTTGCTCCAACCGTCTGTCCCGCACATAATCCGATACGCCGATGCCCACCTCATCCTTAAAGAGCTTGGACAGATGGGATTTACTCACGCACAGTCGCTTGGAGAGAAAATCCAGCGTCAGCTTGTAAGCAATATTTTCATCAATAATCCGCAGACAGTTGCTTACCACCTGGTTTTTGATCTGATTGGTGATGGTAGAGGGAATATTGTGTGTAGCGGGCTTCTGTGCCTGAGACGCCCGGATCGCTGTGACAATCAGCTGGGTCAGCGCCGCTACCATCATCTCCTGGGCGTAGAGCATATCCATACGGTACTCCGAGAGAATCTGCTTTATGAGCTTGTGCATATTGGAGTCGGACTCTATCACCCTGCCGCACAGAATAGCCGGATCGCTGAGATTGATGTTAAAAGATACTGTAAAGAAGGAAAAAGGGTTTTTTCCCGCCGCCCGCTGGGAGTGGAACTGATTGGGCGCAAACAGCAGCATATCCCCCTGCCGGAGCTGGAAATCCTTCCCCTCAATGGTGCACACCATGGAACCGGAATCCACATAGGTGAGCTCCCAGTAGGGATGCCGCTCCCCCTTAAAGCGGAAGGAACGGGTGTGCTCCTGATAAAGCACGGTAAAAATCCTGTCGATATGAATGCTGGGATAAATCCCCTGCGCTGTCAGGGACTCCTCAATCTGACAGGTTTCCCCGCTGACAGGGGATGAGATTTCATAGATAAAATCACACTGATAGGGCAAAACGCAGAACCAAATTTGAGCCCTGAGCTTCACCGGTTTGTCCAGGAGAAACATCTTAAATCCATGCTTGTTTTCACTGACAAACAGCACGCCAACTCCGTCCAGGGGTTCCAGCAAAACCTCCTGCCCAAAACGGCAGAGCTCATTGGAACGCCCGGAGGTCGGGTTCATTCGTCTGGTTTCGTAGCCACTCTGCCGGGGTTTCACGGCAGGCTGCTGCATAAAAGCGCCATATTTTGAAAATTCCACTGCATTAATTTCCAGAATCTTCATTGCATCCGTTCCTCTTTGGGATCATTAGTTTAACAGGTAGACGGGCCTTGTCACATAGTCCGCAGCCTCATCCTCCTGGGCCTGAACTGTCCGATAGGGCACATCCACAGCCTGTGGTTCCCGGTAGCTCACCATATGGCAGGCCAGCCCGATACACGCCGCTGTCAGGCAGAGCAATAAAATTAAAATGACCGAAGTCTCCCAGGTTGCTCCCTTTTCCATGCAAATCCCCGCTTTCCGCCGAACACCTTGATAACCGGCAGTTTTTACTTTAGCTTTATGCGGCAATTACACATTTTATGCCCTTTATGCGTGCCGGCGCGGCAGTTGTACAGAGCGCAGCCATAATGGAGCCGTCCTGTTCACCGGGGGTGTCCCTTATGCCCCACGCCGCAAGACGGGGGTTCAGCCTGAGCACCGTCTGTTTTCTTCACCGCCTGCGCAATAATATGCACGCAAAGCGTGAACATAACGGAAGCTAAACCCCAAAACATCCCGGCTGATATTGATTTCATGGTACCATGTACCCTCAAAAAATACAAGGGCCCGCACCTTTGAGTACAGGCCCTTTTTTGGGAAAGTCTACTTTTCCCCGTCTACGGTATTGTTAATGCGGTAGCAAAGCGTCATCAGGCTGTCACCCAGATGGACATTTTCTACAATGATGCCCTGGTGCTCGATGGCAATGTCATAATGGGAAAAATTCCAAAAAGCCTTCACACCCCAGCTCACAAGTTTTTCCGCCAGCTGCTGCGCCGCCTCCTTGGGAATGCAAAGAATTGCCACGTCAGGATGATACGCGCGGCAATAGCGCTCCATCTCATCGGTATGCAGCACAGTGAGCCCACGCACGCTTTCCCCTGCCACCTGGGGACTGGAATCAAAAATGGCGGAAAGCGTAAAGCCCTTTGTCTCAAAGGCCATATGAGTGGCGATGGCACGCCCCAAATTTCCAGCTCCCACTAAAATGGCCCGAAGCCCTTGATCCAAGCCGAGAATTTTTCCAATTTCCGCGTGCAGCGCCGGAACATTGTACCCGTACCCCTGCTGGCCGAAGCCGCCGAAGCAGTTGAGATCCTGGCGGATCTGTGAGGCTGTCAGCCCCATTTTTGACGAGAGCTCCCGTGAGGAGATCCGGTGAACGCCTGCCTTGAGCAAATCCTCCAAAAACCGGTGATACCTGGGGAGACGGCGCACAACAGACAGCGACACCCCTTCATACTTTGCCATGAATATTCCTCTTTCCTCAGCCAATCTGCTCAATGGTACGCATGACGTAATCTCCAAACTGCTCGCAGGTAGCTCCGGTATCACGCCCTGTCACCACCAATTTTTTCTCCTGGAACATACATCTATCCAATGCCTGCTCCAGCCGCTGTGCCTGCTGCTGACGCCCGATATGCTGCAGCAGCAGCACGGAGGCCCGCAGCATGGAACAGGGATCTGCATACTGCTGGCGCCCCTCCTGCACCATCCGCGGCGCGGAGCCATGGATGGCCTCAAACATTGCGTAGCGCTTTCCGATGTTGGCGCTTCCCGCGGTTCCTACACCGCCCTGGAATTCCGCAGCCTCGTCCGTGATGATGTCGCCATACAAATTGGGCAGTACAAACACACTGAAATCCCGGCGGCGTTTCGTATCGATGAGCTTCGCCGTCATAATGTCGATATACCAATCGTCCGTGGTGATCTGGGGATACTCCTGTCCGATCTCCTTGCACAGGCGCAGGAATTTTCCATCCGTCGTCTTGACCACATTGGCCTTAGTGACGATGGAGACGCGGTTCTTGCCGTTTTTAGCGGCATACTCGTAGGCCAGGCGGGCAATCCTCTGAGTTCCCTGAGAGGTTGTCACAGTGAAGTCCACTGCCAATTCCTCGTCCACATCCACGCCCTGAGAGCCCAGTGTATAGGCGCCCTCCGTGTTCTCCCGGAAAAAGATCCAGTCAATCCCCTGCTCCGGCACCTTAACCGGGCGCAGGTTGGCGAACAAATCCAATTCCCGGCGCATTGCCACATTGGCACTCTCCACATTGGGCCAGGGATCCCCTGCCCGCGGCGTAGTGGTTGGCCCCTTGAGAATCACATGGCACGCCTTGAGCTCTTCGAGCACATCGTCCGGAATGGCCTTGTTGCATTCAACACGCCTTTCAATCGTCAAACCGTCAATGGTGCGGAATTCCACCTTTCCCGCAGCCACTTCATCCCGCAGCAAGAACTCCAGAACCCGCTGTGCCTGTGCAGTGATTACCGGCCCGATTCCATCTCCTCCGCAAACCCCAATGATAATGGGATCCAGTTTAGTGTAATCCACAAATTCGGTATCCTGCTTCATACGTTCAATGCGTTCCAGCTGCTGCCGGATAATCTGTGAAAAATGTTGTGCCGCTCTGTCTAATTTCGATTGCAAAGTCCTTTTCACCCCATCAGTTTTAATTTTTATATCTTGCTGTGTGCCGTGAAGCTCTCGCATTATATGGTATAACTATACTTATTTTAATCTACTTATACTTTATTGTCAATCTTTTAACACGTCCGGTCCCAGGAATCTTGTTCCTCCAATCCATACAGGCCGAGGCATCTGAATCCATACACGTTCTTGGATTACCAATGCCAGGAGAGCGAACTCAAAGCGAAAGCGGAATCGTCTATCGCGGCTCCCGCGTTACTTTCCAAAGCTTCACAGCGATTTTCCCGGCGCCGCCGCCTTCCCCTTCACCAATTTGGATCATGTTTCAGGCGGCACATGAAAATTCTCCTTCAGACGGTGTACCATCCTGAGGCAGAAGGAACAGTCCCAAACGGCGCGCCGCTCCCCGGCAATGCCACGGCGGAAATGTGCTTTTGAATACGGGCGGACCCCGGTTCAAACTGAGCCGCGGTTTTCAGAAACTGTTCTGGAGGTCAGTGGGAAAACACTCTGGAATTTGTCCGGTAATCATGCTATACTGTACCGAAAAGAGGGCATTTTCCGCCCTATGTTCGGTAAAAACTTCATTCCAGCAGTTCTCTGCTTCAGAAAGGACGAAATCATCATGCCGCAATCACTCTCGCAGTTGGACAAAAACTTTCAAATTGCGCAGGACGCCGGACAGGATCTGCGTTACCAGCCGGTTCCCTCCCCCATTTTCCAGGTGGACGGAATCCTGCATCAGCCCGTCTCGGACGCCTTCTGCCGCCTGCCCCTGGAAAAACTGGAACTGTTTTCCCAGGAACTGCAGCAGCTGGCCTTTCATACCTCCGGCGCGAAAGTGCGTTTCTGTACGGATTCCCCTATTATCGCCCTGCGCGCGACTCTGTATAACGGGGACGATATGCCCCATATGCCGCGAACCGGTTCCTCCGGGTTTGATCTGTATGTGCGTGAGGAACATTCCAGCGGCTATCAGTACCGCAAATCCTTCATGCCTCAGACCAGCGGGGAAACTTTGGTGGAGGGCTTTTGGGAGACAACGGGCGCCCCGCGGGAAATCCTGATAAATCTGCCCCTCTATAACGGCGTTCGCTCGCTGGAAATTGGGGTTGTACCCACTGCCGTTCTGCTTGCGCCAAAGCCTATTGAAAAAAAGCCCTTTGTTTTTTACGGTTCCTCCATCACCCAGGGCGGCTGTGCCTCCCGGCCTGGCAACAGCTACAGCGCTATCCTGTCCCGCTGGTTCGACTATGACTTTTATAACTTCGGGTTCAGCGGTAATGCCAAGGGCGAGCCTGCGATGGCAAAGCTTCTTGCAGAATTCGACGCCTCCATTTTCTTTTTGGATTACGACCACAACGCCCCCACCGTGGAACACCTGCAGAAAACCCATGAACCCTTTTTTAAGGTTCTGCGGGACGCTCATCCTCAAATGCCGGTAGTCTTCATCACTAAGCCGGACTTTGAGAACAACCCTGCCGAAAACGCCCAACGCAGGGCCATTGTGTATGCCACCTATCAGAACGCACTGGCAGCCGGCGACAAGCGGGTTTGGTTTGTGGACGGGGCCACCCTCTTCGGCAAGCAGGATCGGGATGCCTGCACAGTGGACGGCTGCCATCCCAACGATTTGGGCTTTTACCGGATGGCGCAGACCCTGCGGCCTGTTGTAGAGGAAATTCTTTCTCAAAACTGACCAAGCTCTGCGGCATTCCCCGGTGGTTCTTTGGGGCCAATTTTTTCTTTTCCACAAGACGGAAGGCTTTGTGCCCTCAGCTGCCCTGGCCAATTATCTGAATTTTCAAAAACAGTACCGGTAGTTTTACCGGTACTGTTTTTTATGCCGCCGAGCAGGCGGAAAAAGCCTCTCAGTTTAACTGGGGGTGGATAATCCCCGCATCTCAAAAATGCTGGGCATGATTTCCTTCGTAAAAAGACGCAGCACCGTTTTGCTGTACAAAAGCCAAGGGTTTTCATAATAAAAATAAGTTCGATCCCATTTCACCAAACCGGCTGTATACTCTTTTTACATCAAAAAATAGGAACTGGGAAATGTACCGTTCCTGTGCAACAAAAATAGTGCCGAACATCTTCTCGGGTTCGCCAGAAACACAATCCTAGTTTTCTTGATGTAATAGAAAATGGAAGGTTTGCTTCTGTGTGACAAAATCCGTGCGAAGTAGGTGTGTTTTTCATTAAAGCAAACTCAATTTTTTAAATTTCGGAGATGTCACACCGGCCTCGCACTATTTTCCGGTTCGGGTTTATAGCCTCAGGGTGTCACGGCAGCATAAAAGGAAAATTAATAAAACTGCAAATCTATTTTACTATTGACTTTAATAAAATTAAACTATATACTCAATATTATAAAAGTCATTTTCAAAAAGGGTGGTGCTATGGCTATCGAATTTGTCCCGGACTGGATGGCAAACCTGGAGGAGGAGGATATCACCTTTATCCGTAATTTTCTTCTGGCATCCGGTTCCCTCAAAGAAGTCGCCGGTCTGTATGGTGTTACCTACCCCACTGTCCGGCTGCGCCTGGATCGCCTGATCCAAAAAATCAAGATCAATCTGGACAATGAGAGCGACCCCTTTATTTCACTGGTAAAACGTCTTGCCCTCAATGAAAAGCTTGATTTTGACACCGCGAAAATCTTAATTTCCGCATACAAAAAAAGGGAGGGTTCCGTATTATGAGTTTTGGTATCAATATGATTTTTGCCATTATCCTGTTGGTTTTCGTTTTGGTTGGAATACCCGTCATCCTGTTTTTTGCCATCCGGGCTCTGATTCGATACAATGCCCAGCAAAAGAGAGGGAAATCCGTTCAGCAGGAGGAACTGGAACGCATGAAAATTGACGATCTGGAATAATCCTGGTTGTACCATTTTTCATTTTGACCGTGATTATAACAGAGAAAGCACGCCGCAGCCGCGGCGTGCTTTCTCTATTTTCTTCAGTAACCTGAGACGTGATTAATACATCATTCCCGGGTTGGGAGCAGCGGGAGCTGCCGGAGTTTCCTCCTTTTTGTCGGCAACCAAAGATTCTGTTGTAAGAATCATAGCAGCTACAGAGGATGCATTCTGCAGGGCGGAACGGGTTACCTTGGTGGGGTCCACGATACCGGCGCTGAGCATATCCACATACTCCTCGTTGTAGGCGTCAAAGCCATAGCCAGTCTTGCGGGCGCGGCGGATCTTATCAATGATGACGGAACCTTCCAGGCCAGCATTAACAGCGATCTGGCGGATGGGCTCTTCCAGAGCCTTCAGCACAATGCGGACACCGGTTTTCTCATCGCCGTCACACTGGCTGATGATCTTCTCAACTGCCGGGATAGCGTTGATCAGAGCGGTTCCGCCGCCGGCGACAATGCCCTCTTCCACAGCAGCCTTAGTGGCAGCCAGAGCATCCTCGATGCGCAGCTTCTTCTCCTTCATCTCAACCTCAGTGGCAGCGCCTACACGAATTACCGCTACGCCGCCGGACAGCTTGGCAAGACGCTCCTGGAGCTTCTCACGGTCGAAGTCAGAGGTCGTGGTTTCAATCTGAGCTTTAATCTGGCCCACGCGGGCTTTAATGGCCTGAGCGTCTCCGGCGCCATCCACAATGATGGTGTTCTCCTTCTGGATTTTAACCTGGTGAGCGCGGCCCAGCTGAGCGACTGTGGTGTCCTTGAGCTCCAAGCCCAGTTCCTCGCTGATGACCTGTCCGCCGGTGAGGATAGCGATATCCTGCAGCATCTCTTTTCTTCTGTCACCAAAGCCGGGGGCCTTGACAGCAACACAGGTGAAGGTGCCGCGGATTTTGTTCACAATGAGTGTAGAGAGAGCCTCGCCCTCAACATCCTCAGCGATAATCAGCAGTTTCTTGCCGGCCTGGACAATCTGCTCCAAGAGCGGCAGGATCTCCTGGATGGCGGAAATCTTCTTATCTGTAATCAGGATGTAGGCATCGTCCAGGATAGCCTCCATCTTCTCGGTATCTGTAACCATGTAGGGGGTGATATAGCCGCGGTCAAACTGCATACCCTCAACAACTTCGCTGTAGGTCTCGGCAGTTTTGGACTCCTCGATGGTGATAACACCGTCCGCAGTAACCTTCTCCATGGCCTCTGCAATCAGCTTTCCAACGGAATCATCGCCGGAGGAAACCGTAGCAACACGGGCAATGTCATCGGAGCAGGTGATCTTCTGGGAATTGGCAACCAGGGTTTCAACGGCAGCGTCAACCGCTTTCTTCATACCTTTGCGTACAACCATGGGGTTCGCACCGGCTGCCACGTTCTTCATTCCCTCGCGAACCAGGGCCTGCGCCAGCAGAGTTGCGGTGGTGGTACCGTCGCCAGCAGCATCATTGGTCTTGGTGGCAACCTCTTTCACCAGCTGAGCGCCCATGTTCTCAAAGGCATCGTCCAGCTCAATCTCCTTGGCAATGGTAACGCCGTCGTTGGTGATCAGCGGGGCGCCGAATTTCTTATCCAGAACAACATTGCGTCCCTTGGGGCCCAGTGTGATTTTTACAGTATCAGCCAGCTGATCCAGACCGCTCTGAAGAGCCTTTCTGGCTTCTTCTCCATAAATAATTTCCTTGGACATATCAAAAACCTCCAATATTGATTTATTGTTTCAATTCTAAGCTGCAAACTCTGCAAAGGAATCAAAAAAACGGGCCGCTTATTCTACGACTGCCAGAATGTCATCCTGGCGCAGAATCGTGTATTCCTGAGAATCCACCTTCACCTCGGTGCCGGAATATTTGCTGGTGAGAACGCGATCTCCAACCTTTACAAACATCTCAACATCCTTGGTTCCAGGGCCAACTGCTACGATCTCGGCAACCTGCGGTTTTTCTTTGGCGCTGCCGGCCAGGATAATACCGCTCTTCGTGGTTTCTTCCGCTTCCACCATTTTGATGACAACGCGGTCAGCAAGAGGTTTAATAGTCATAGCAAAATTCCTCCAGTTATGATAAAGTATTTTTAATCTTGTTAGCACTCTTTATATCTGAGTGCTAACATATATTTTAACGATATTTCAGGAAAAATCAAGTGTTTTTCTCAAGAAAAAATTTGTTTCTGGCATTATTTACATTTTATTAACTTTTGCCATGGCATTTTTGTCAATCGGGATGCCAATGGGAGCAAGTCTTCCCTCATTCTGGGGCGGTTATGCATATTCTTTTCCCCGCCGCTGCGCCCAACGCCGCATTTGCGGTTTCCTGGCGGCGGAGCTATGTTTCCACAGCTCGCAGCATTTCCGAGTTTTATTGGCCAGGCCCTTTTCCAGGTATCGGAAACCGCTTTGCCTTCACGAGGAGCGGTATTTGGTACCTTAATCGCCGCAGCCCGGGATTGCTTGCGTCCTAGTTACTGAAGCAATCTCTGCAGCACATCGGCAAATTCAGGGATTGCGCCCGCGTTTCACCGAGCCGGAGACAGCTTCCCTGTAATACAATACCGCACGCATCCAGAGAAAATTAGCCGTTCCTGCCAGTTGTCGCCACGAAATACCATTCCTGGAATTTTCTTGAGGAACGCTTTGGCCAGACGATGAACCCGCTGCCAAAATTCAAAAACAGGCTCCTGTCTATCTTCTGAATCCGCCGTGGAATCTGTCTCAATTTATCCGTCCTGCGCCCCAGGGGCAAACTGTGCGATCAGCGCCTGAGCCACCCGGATGCCGTCCACTGCCGCAGACATGATGCCGCCTGCATAGCCGGCTCCTTCACCCGCAGGATAAAGCCCCCGGGCCCCCAGCGCCTGGCAGTCCTCTCCCCGCAGCAGACGCACCGGAGAGGAAGTTCGGGTCTCCGGACCGGTAAGCACGGCGTCCTTATCTCCAAAGCACCGCATTTTCAGCGCAAATCCCCTAAGGCCCTCCTTAAGCATTTGGGTCACCTTGTCCGGGAACAGCCCGGAAAAATCCCCGGGCACACAGCCCCTGGCGTAGGTGGGTTCAACCCGGCCAAGTTCAGCGCCCGGTTTGCCTGCCAAAAAGAGGCCCGCGGTCTGCACCGGCGCGCGGTAATCCCCGCCCGCCATGGCGAACGCCCGGCGTTCCAGCTGCCGCTGAAATTGGAACCCATCCATGGGGTTTGTTCCAAAGTCCTTGGGAGAAACCGATACCACCAGTGCCGCGTTGGCATTTTTCCCATCCCGGGCAAATTCACTCATCCCGTTGGTGACGGTCCCTCCCGGTTCAGAACTGGAGGGTACCACCAGTCCGCCCGGGCACATACAGAAGGTGTATACGGCGTCCTCTCCCCGGCGCTGGGAGAGCTGGTATTCCCCCTTGCCCAACGCCGGATGCCCCGCATAGGCGCCGAAGAGGCTCTCGTCCACCCGGCTCTGCAGGTGCTCGATGCGCACCCCCACAGAAAATGGCTTAGGTTCCAGGGGCAGCCCCTTTTCGATGAGCATGGAGAAGGTATCCCTGGCACTGTGGCCTATCGCCAAAATAACAGCCTGGGCGGGAACCTCTCCCTGGGGTGTTTTCACCGCGCATACCCGGCCGTCACGCAGCAGCAGCTGGGTCATTGGTGTGAGAAAGCGGATCTCTCCGCCCAGACGCTCAATTTCCCTGCGGATTTCCCGAACCACTCCCCGCAGCTGATCCGTACCGATATGGGGCTTGGCCCTGTGCAAAATCTGTTTGGGCGCTCCAAAGCGCACCAGTTCCCGCAGCACATACTCGCACCGGGGATCGTTGATACGAGTGGTCAGCTTGCCGTCGGAAAAGGTTCCGGCGCCGCCCTCGCCAAACTGAACATTGGTGGCACTGTCCAGTTCCCCGGTTTTCCAGAAGCCCTCCACCGCCTTGACCCGGTTTTTCACCTGGTCGCCGCGTTCCAGAATCAGCGGGCGATAGCCATTTTGAGCCAGAATCAGCCCCGCGAACATCCCCGCAGGCCCAAACCCGATGATCACCGGCCTGCCGGAAAGCGGAACAGAACCCGGGGTAAAAACCAATTCCTGCCTTTGGCGGAGCCGGGCGGAAATTCCGCGCCGCCCAAGCTCCTCCACTGCCGCCTTTTCCGCGTGAGAATCCTCCATCTCAATGGCCACGGAGCACACCAGCTGGATGTGCCCGCGGCGCCTGGCATCTATCGAAACCTTATGCAGATGGCTTTCACAGATTTGACGTCGGTATCCTCCCAAAAGCGCCTGAGCCTTCACCAAGGCCTGTTCGGGGGGCTGCTCCATGGAAATACGGATATCGGAAAGCAGAATTGCCATTATTTTTCCTCCCTGCAAAGTTTAGAACATCTCTTTACCTGCAAACCAGCCGCCAGTACAAATCCCCGTGCCTAAACGGCATACCCCGGCGGGTTCAGGCACAAAAAATGGGAAGAATCCCTCTTCCCATTTTTCTGTTATTTTTCGCTGACATTGATGGAGACGCTGTAATCCCCATAGGGCCACACGGTTCCCCTGCCGGGAATGGCCACCTTAACAGGCGCCTTATATTCCCCGGTCAGGATCTCCTGATCGCTGATATCCACCGTTGCCACAATATCGTCCGCCGTCATCTCATTAACCTCACTGGACGGCCCAATCACAGTTACCCTCAGGCTCTTGGTGGAGATGGAGACGTCATAGTTGGCGGGGGCATTTACTACCGACAAATTCTTGACATAGAAGGTCTTTTGCTTCATGCCGCTGGTATCAAAGTTCACCGAAACCGCCGTTACGTTATCCAGGTTCACAAAGTCTGTGGGAAGTTCCACCGTGAAGGCATAGGAGCTGTCCAGGGAGAGGGTCTTGAGATCGATATACCCCACCACAAGCTCGCTGTAGTTATCCATCACCTCAGCCGGACCCGCCACATTGACAGTCTGGGCGGAAAGCTCATATTCCAGCTTACTGACATCAAAACCTGTTGGCACATTGATGAACTTTACCACCAAGGGCAGTTCCTTTTTCTTGAGAACCGGCAGCTTCACATCCGCGGACTCCTTATCCAATTTCAGATGCTCGCTGATAATCGGTTCATTATTTTCATCGTACAGCACAATCTTCTGGGCCTTGAGGGTCTCTGTTGAGGTGAGTTCCCGGTCCGCCTCCACTTTCACAACCGCGCGGCTGATCTTGGTAATCTCCTCCTCAGGCCCGCTGACAGTGACCTCCAGGGGATTGGGAATCGCTGTCTCCATGGTAAAGCCTTCCGGAATGGTGGCACCCGAAACGTCCACCTCCACCTTAAAGGTCTTGTTTACCAGCCGCCCGAACTTCACCTGTACCTTGCGGGGGGTTACCCGCTCGATGGTAAACTCCTTGTTGGAGGAAGATTTCACGGTGGCCTGCAATTCCAGTGTGGCGTCCCCTGGGGCTGTCACCCCGTTCATGAGAGCCGTCACCTCAATATCGTCGGCAGTGATGCTGTCAATCAGATAGCGGCGTGCCGTCACCAAAACATCCACCGTGGTATCATTGCCGGAAATCACATTGAGCCCCAGCTGGCGGATTCTGGTATCCTGCGTATTGATGGTGATGGGAACACCTTGAATCACTTTTGTGGTATCCGGATACAGGTTATATACAATGGTTCCCCACACGCCCACTGCAATAATCAGGGACATTACCCAGAGGAAGGTTTTATTTTCCAGCCACTTATTTAAATTGATTTTCTTCCACTGAAACTTTTCTTTCATTTTGCTTTCCTCCGGAAGACAGATTTTTTCTTTCCGGGCTCAGTACGGTGATCCGGCAGCAGCCTGTTCTCCAACAGGTTGCGCAGGGTCTCCGGATTGAAATTCCTGGTTAATACGCCGCGTTCCGCCACAGAAATGGTACCCGTCTCCTCCGACACCACCAGCACCAGGGCATCCGAATTTTCACTCATGCCCAGGGAGGCGCGGTGCCGGGTACCCAGCTGTTTGCTGATATCATAGTTTTCAGACAAAGGCAGAAAACACCCCGCCGAATACAGGCGCCCCATACGCATAATCACCGCGCCGTCATGCAGCGGAGAATTGGGGAAAAAGATATTTCCCATGAGCTCTGCGCTGGGTGTGGCGTTGATGATGGTTCCGGTTTTAATAATTTCTCCCAGCTTTGTCTGGCGTTCAATGACCAGCAGAGCGCCCACTTTTTGCTTAGAGAGCATGGGGAACCCGGTGCAGATGGCATCGATAGCCACACGCCAGGCACGCTCCTCCTCTTTTTCATCCATGGGAGACATGGAAAAAACGCCCAAATCGGAAATTTTAGCCCGTCCAACCTGTTCCAGGGCCCGGCGCAGCTCCGGCTGAAACACCACCAGCAGAGCGATGACACCGAAGTTCATCACATTTTCCATAATAAACTTCATACTGCGCAGCCCCAGCATTTTTGCCAGGAAATAGGAGATAAAAATGACCAGGAGACCCTTCACCAGCTGCCCGGCACGAGTCTCCTTGACCAGCTGAATCCCTTTATAGATTAAAAATGCAACCAAGAGGATATCCACAATATCCAATAAACCGATATCCCGAACGATATTGGTAATCGACTTCAGCCATATCTCCATAAATCTACTTCCTTTATTGAAACTTACGAATTGTCATCAATTTGATACAATTTTATTTTAACACAGGATGGCACTAAATCAAAGCGTCTTTTCTGGGTGCTGCGAAATATTTTTCACAGCTTCACAGAAATCCAAAATCTGCGGCTCCGTATTGAAGATCCCCAGGCTCATACGACAGGCGCCATCCTGTACGGTTCCCATTTTTTTGTGGGCGCCAGGAGCACAGTGCAGCCCTCCCCGAAGGGCAAACCCCCTCGCGTCCAACAGCCCTACTGCGTCCTCACTGGAAATTCCCCGGATATTAAAGGAAAACAGCGGCGCATGGGTCCCGGCGGTTGGATATTGGGTATACAGTTCCACCCCGGGCAGCCCGCTCAGCTTTTCATAGGCCATCTGCGTCAAGCGCATCTCGTGGTTTAGCAGCTGTTCTCTTCCCTGCTGGGACAGATAATCCACCGCAGCGTTCAGCCCGATGATTCCCGCCGTATTGACCGTACCGCTCTCCAAATGATCCGGCATCGACTGAGGCTGGCGGTAGTCCAGGGAACTGCTGCCGGTTCCTCCCTCTAAAAGCGAGCCCAGACGCAGCCCCTGCCGAACCAGGAGAATTCCCGTCCCGCTGGGGCCATACAACCCCTTATGCCCCGGTGCCGCGAGCAGATCGATTCCCCAGTCCTCAAAGCGGATTTCCTCACAGCCTGCGGTCTGGGCGGCATCCAGGAGAAACAGGATTTTATGCCGCTTTGCCAGCGCCGCCAGTTCCCTGACTGGGAGCTTGATGCCAAACACATTGGAGGCATGGGTACAGGCTATCAGGCGGGTATTGTGCCGGATCCGCCGCTGACAGGCCTGTACAGTCCGGGCCGGATCCCCCTCAAACACCGGGAAAATATCAAACTGCACGCCCCGCCGGCTGTGCAGCGCCTGCAGCGGGCGCATGACGGAGTTGTGCTCCAAATCTGAAACCAGGACATGATCGCCGGGGCGCAGAATCCCCTTGATAGCCATATTTAAGGACTGAGTGCAGTTGCTGGTAAAGACCACCTGCTCCGGATTGGAAAGGCCAAACAGGCCGGCAATCGTTTCCCGGCAGCGGAACACCTGCTGGGCCGTCTGAATGGACAGACGATGCCCGCTGCGTCCCGGATTGGCTCCGTATACCTGCATCGCCTGCACCACAGCCTGAGTTACACAGTCCGGTTTTGGAAAGGTGGTGGCGGCATTGTCCAAATACACATAGCTGTTCTCTGTCATTCTTCGTCCACCACTTCCAGGATCCGAATCCCAGCCTGTTTGAGGACCATCACCGCCTGAGGCCCGTTTTGCTTGACCTTCAGGCAGTAGCCGCATCCCCGGTTGGGAATCAGATGGGAAACACGCTGAATATCACTGATGATACCCCGCTTTGCCAGTTCGCTCTGGCCGCGCATGGCGTGGGTAATCGAACCCACGGCAATTATAGTTGGCTTGCCCATTTTTTCACCCCTTGCTTTTTTTACTATCTTATGCACGGGATGGGCAATTGGTACGCCTTGCCGCAATCAAAAAGCGGCAGAATCCCCGCTGGCATCCGACGGTTCCAGAAGGCATACCGCATGGGCGCTGATGCCCTCCAGGGCGCCGGTAAAGCCCAGGTGCTCCTCTGTTGTAGCCTTCACGGAAATCTGATCCGGCTGCACACAGCAGGCCTGAGCCAGCCTGCTGCGCATGGCAGGGATATGGGGCCCAAGTTTGGGCTGCTGGGCAATCACCGTGGCGTCAATATTGGAAATCCGGTATCCCTTTTGGGCAATCAGCCGGACCACATGTTCCAAAAGCCGGATACTGTCGGCACCCCGGTAGGCCTCGTCCGTATCCGGGAAATGGGCTCCGATATCCCCCAGCGCCAAGGCGCCCAGCAGGCTGTCCATAATGGCATGGGTCAGCACATCCGCATCGGAATGTCCCAGCAGCCCCAGGGAAAAGGGAATCGGGACGCCGCCAAGGATCAGTGCCCGGCCCTCCTGCAGACGGTGTACATCATATCCATGTCCAATTCTCATTGCTAAAACTCCTTTTTTAGTTTTGGGCCTCCGCCGGCTTGCTCTTCCCCGAAGTTCCCGCTTCCGGAATTCAGCAGGCAACCGCACTCCGTGAGGGCCCTTCATCCTCAAATTTCTATCTGCAGGATAGGGCGCTGTATGATACCCGCCCGCGCCAAACAGCGGCAAAACCGGACGCAGTCCCGCGAAAAAACGTCCCCGCAGGCGGATTCCCCGATAGCAGCCAGCCATACCGTTTTTTAGGTCCGAAACCCCAACGGTTTCCACGGCGCATACCGGCTTTTAAAGCGGCGCCAAGCGCAGGCTTGGGCCTGACCCCATCCGGGTGCCTTGCACGGAACTCAGCCCCCGGTCAGAAGTCCTCCCCCATCAGAATAGCCTGGGCCAGCGGCACGTCCTGCGGCGTAGTAATCTTCAGGTTTGTCACCTCGCCCGGCACCATGTGCACCCGGTGGCCGATAGATTCCATCAGCTGGCAGTCGTCCGTATATTCCCGGCGTTCCCGCGCTGCCAAGGCCATTGCCTTTTGATATTCAGGCGCCGAAAACACCTGGGGGGTCTGGGTGCAGAAGATGCCCTGGCGGGAAGGCGTACTGGCAACAAACCCTTCCTCATCGATGCGTTTGATGGTGTCCTGCAGGGGTATCCCCGGAAAGGACGCCCCGGTTTCCCAGGCATCCTCGATACAGCGATCGATACATCCCGGCGTGACAAGGGGCCGCGCCCCGTCATGGATGGCATAGTACTGCACATCCTCCCGGCAGGCCCTCACGCCGCAGGCCACCGACTGCTGGCGCGTCTGCCCGCCGCACACCAGCTGAGTAACCTTCCCGCATTCAAATTCCCGGATCTGACGGGCTAAATCCGGAATTTTCTCCTGCTGGGTGACCACCACAACCTCATCCACCAGCTGGGATTCCTCAAAGGCCAGCAGCGTGCGCACCAGCACCGGAACTCCTCCAATCAAAAGGGATTGCTTATCGATGCCGCCCATCCGGCTGGAAGTTCCGGCTGCTACCACGATAGCACAGACAATGGGGCGGGATTCTTTTCTTTTTTTCACAGGCTCGGCTCCTTTCATCCACAAATCAGAGCATTGCCGGGCAGGTACACTCCGGATGTTGTTAATTTGCTCTGGGGAAAACTGTACTTCATTGTAAAACATCTGTGTGATTGTTACAAGGAGAAAACAGGAGGCTTTCTTAAAAAAATCTGTCGTTTTCCTGTCATTTCCCAGCTGCAGAAGGTTTGCTCCATCGGCACTGCGAATTCAAAAGGGCCGGCGATTTCCTCTGCAACTATATATCGGGATATGCCCGCCTGAAAAAAGGACGGGCATTTTCCCGTTTTTCCCCGATTTCTCCCGCGGCTGCAACATATCCCGGCTGTGTGTCTCATATCATTACAGCAGAAAATTCTTTTCTGAGCTAAAATGAGGAAAAAGAAAATGGAAAGGCTGGTGTATCCCTATGAAATATGCCGTAATCCGTAAAAAGGCGCTTTTAATCAGTGCCTCGGCGCTGTGCCTGGCTGTTGTGGGAGCTGTGGGGTTCTGGCTTTGGAAGGCCGCCGGCTCAACCGCTGCAGCAAGCGCCAACGCACAGGGCAAGCTGCCCATTTACTGCGTTCAAACCGAGGAAAAGAAGATTAGCCTGGGCATCAACTGTGCCTGGGACGACGCCCAGCTGGATCAGTGGCTGCAAATTCTGCAGCAGCACGATGCCACCGCCACCTTCTTTGTAGTGGGCGACTGGTGCGAAAAATACCCTGAGGCACTCAAAAAGATTTCCGACGCAGGACATGAGATCGGCAACCATTCCGACACCCATCCCGACATGACCAAACTCTCCGACGATCAAATCCGCGAGGAATTAAAGGGCGCCTCCCAGAAAATTGAAACCATCACGGGAAAAGCCCCCACCCTGTTCCGCGCACCCTCGGGAGCCTACAATGACGCCGTCATCAATACCGCGGAGAAGCTGGGCTATACCTGTATCCAATGGAACGTGGACAGTATCGACTGGAAAGGCCCCACCGCCGAACAAATCCAGGAGCGTGTGCTCCAAAAACTAAAGCCCGGCTCCATCACGCTGTTCCATCTGGGCAAGCAGAATTCCCTGGACGCTTTGGACGGAATCCTCACCCAGGCCCAGGAGCAGGGGTATTCCTTTGTGCCGGTCTCCCAGCTCATCTATAAGGAGAACTTCCACCTGAACGCCAGCGGCAAGCAGATCCCGGATAACAGTTCCGACTCTGAATCCTCTGCCAGCAGCGCGGATTCTCAGGAATCCTCCGCGCAGGAGAGCGAATCAAAGGAGTAAATTTTTGAACGATACAAGGTAAAACGCAGTGCGGCGCCGTCATTCCCCACCCTGTGTGGCAATTCGAAGGGCTTTGCGATTTCGCTCTGCCGCAGTTCTCCTAACAGCGTTTCGGCACCGTTTGCCTCGATGAGTTCCACTTTTACGAAGCCGCCTTCGGATACGTCCGCCGTCACACAAATTTCCACGGCATCCTGAATACAGAACCTGGTCTGCACCATCCCGGGAGTCAGGGCACTCACCGGCTCATATCCCGCAAAGTGGTCGGCGGGCAATGTGCACAGGCACAGCCCGGTTTCCCGGAAATTGGTGTGCTGGCCGTTGCCTCCCATATAATAAAAACGCATGGAGCCGTCGGGCATCGTTACAGGAACGCTGGCATAGATGCAGCCGCTGTCACAGGGGCCGGGGTAGGTTCCCCGGGCTCTGGGAATCAAGTTTTCGCCGGGGAGCACTCTGTCCCAGTGGACGGTATCGGTACTGTAGGTCAGCCGGCAGTCCACCCGGTCATAGTCCGGGGAATCGGTATCTCCGCCATGATAGATGGACGCCAGGCCCAGGTACACCGGGCCGCAGCGGAACACCGGCATGGAATAGATCTGATCCTCAAAGCCGCAGCCGCGGTAGATTTCTATGGGATCGCTCCAATGGAGGAAATCCTGGCTCTCACTGCGGGCAACCACCCGCAGGCCATTATTCCAAACCCGGGTGATAAAGACAAACTTGCCGGTATCGGCGTTGCGAAATACAAAGTTATGGGTATCCGCAGCGGGGTTGTGCTCCGGCCAGGGTGTGAGTTCCTCCCAATGGATACCATCCGCACTGAAGGAAACCGCCACCCGATCCAGCTTATCCGAACGGGTCATCATCTTGTAGCGCCGCTGCGGATCGGGATCCTCAGGGTCATACAGAACGCTGGTTCCATGGGCATATTCCATCAGGATATTATTGTCCCGGCTGCCCTCAAACTCAACCAGGCCCAGGTTTGGCTTTTCCCAGTGCAGTCCGTCGGCAGACTCGGCATAGCAAAGCCCCGTCACCCGGGATTCCAGCGGCTGGTACTGGCGGTTCACCCGCGCCTGCAGGCTGGCGGACTCGGAGTCCTCATCCCGCAAAAAAAGCGTATAGTAGCAGCGGTATTTCTGGATTTGGGGATCATAGAACACGTTAGGATAGCCGTTATCATAGCGAACTTCCCATTTCTTCGGCGGCACAGCGAAATACTCCTCCATAAACAGGGGGTTTCCCCCATATTTCTGCACCTCTCCCAGACGCAGCCGCGCCGATTGGATTTGGGCAATGATACCGGAATCCAAAAGCAGGAATTTTTTCTTCATGTTCCACCATTCCTTTCTGTCTGTATCTTTCCGCCTATGGGCCCGGGCAGCGCGCGCATTTCTCAGACAGAGCCTGCCGGTTTGCCCAGCCCTGCCGGCCAAGTCAAAATCTAGCCTCAGTATACGGAAAAACCCCGTCTGCGTCAAGAACATTACGGAAGGAGATTCCCCATGAAGCTCAACCAGCACAATTCTCTGGTTCTGCTAGACAGAATCATACAGAACCGCATGATCAATAATCCCGCCAAACGCCTGGGAATCCGTGCCGCGGCCCTGGCCCTCAAGAAGGAGCTGGAGGCCCGGCACCCCATGCCCGAACTCGTGAAGCCCTGCCTTTCCGAGCTAAAGCGGCAGATCCGCGCCGTAAACACCCCCTACAAGCAAAAACGGCTGTTGGCTTTGCTGCAGCCAATCGAGGCCTGGTGGCTCTCCAGCCAGGAGCCTGTCGTTCCCCAAGAAGCGCCCAAACCGGCCAAAGCGGAACCGGATACCCCGCCCGATACAACCTATTTCACACAGCGCCAGCTGCGGCGGGACTACAACGGGATGAACTCCAAGCCCGCCTATATTGCGGTCAGCGGAATCGTCTACGACGTTACGGGAATGCCCCAATGGGAACTGGGAAGCCACTATGGGGTGCTGGCGGGCCAGGATGTGACCCAGCAGTTCTTTACTCATCACACGGATACCTCCATTCTTCCCAAGGAACGCATCGTGGGACGGCTGCTCAAGCAGAACGCAGAACACCGCGACCGGATTCGGATGCGTTAGCGTCTTCTAAAAAGGCCATCCCCCTCATCCAAAGCTTCCGGAGCATCAGCCTTATTTTTGCCGCCCGGGAGCGTCCGCCTGGTATGCGCTGCCCTTGGAGCCGCCATGCCGGGCTGTCAGTCTCATCAAATCCGCCATACGCTCCTGGACGATCCGGCAGTTTTCTAAGAAAGTTCCCCTGTGCTGGTTTTTGGCGGTTTTCGCTTTCTTTGCCTCCCCTATTGTTATCATAAAAGGCGGCCGGTTCGCAGATATTTCTTCTGTGAACCGGCCGCCGCCATTCTGTGCAGATTAAATTTTATGCCAAAAAGCCCGAGATAATCTCCTGCTGCGCTTCCTCCTGCGTGAGGCCCAACGTCTGCAGCTTTAGAATCTGCTCCCCGGCAATTTTGCCGATAGCCGCCTCATGGATAAGCTGGGCATCCAGATTCGAGGCAACCAGGGCAGGGGATGCGCTCACAGAACCGGAATCCGCCAAAATGGCGTCGCATTCGGAATGCCCGGTACAGCGGGCCTCCCCCAGCATATTGGAGAAGAATTCCTGCCGGGAATGCCCCTTGGCAACGGATCGGGATATCAAATCCGCTGCACAGTCCTCTCCTTTGAGCGTTACGGTAAAATCCGTGCGGGCGTGTTCCTCGTGGTCCGTCATAATTCTCTCCCGCACCATCAGCCGGGCCCCCGGTCCTAAAACAGCGGTGGTTTTACGCAGGGTATCGTCCACGCCGCCCAGCTGTACGGTATCCATTTCCAGGGTGGCGCCCTCCTCCAGCTGAGCATCGGTCACCGGGTCAATCCGCCGGATTCCGCCTGACGCAGTACCGGTGCCCAAATGCTTTTCCTGGTACAGCACCCGGGAATCCTTTTCCAGGAAGAAGCGGTGGATTCCGTTGTGCCGGGCTTCCTCCTCACCGTCCGAATGGACGCCGCAGCCCGCAACAATGGTCACATCGGCACCCTGGCCCACGTAAAAGTCGTTATACACCAGGTCATCTACACCGCTGTGGGTGACGCAGGCGGGAATAAACACCGTCTCGCCCTTGGTGTGGGGCGCAATATGGATATCCAGCCCGGGCCGGTCGGTCTTGGAGGTGATACGAATATTTCTGGACGAGCTGCGTCCCGCGCATTCTCCGTCCTCCCGGATATTAAAGGCCCCCTGAAAGGATCCCTTAAAATCCGAAATCATCCTGAGCAGTTCTTTTGTTATCTCTTTCATACCCGTACCTCCTGTTTTCCCAAGGGGCACTGGGTGCCCTTTTCATCCCCCAGCAGCTGAGGAAGAATCTGATCCCGGGGCCCGGAAGCCCTGACACGCCCCTGGGCAATTACAACGATTTCATCGGCAATCCGCAGAATCCGCTCCTGATGGGAAATCACCAGCAGCGTTCCGCTGCCGGCGCTGCGCAGATCCTGGAATGTCTCCACCAGCCTGGAAAAGCTCCACAGATCGATTCCGGCTTCCGGCTCGTCGAAGATGGAAAAACGCGCGCCCCGCGCCAGTACAGAGGCAATTTCAATCCGTTTCATCTCGCCGCCGGACAGAGACGCTGTAAGCTCCCGGTCAATATATTCGTTGGCGCACAGCCCCACCTTCCCCAATAGGGAGCATAGTTCATCCTCACCCAGGGTTTTGCCGGCGGAAAGTTCCAGGAGCTTTCTCACGGTTATGCCCTTAAAGCGCACCGGCTGCTGAAAGGCAAAGGCAATGCCCCGCCGGGCACGTTCGGTAACATCCAGGCCGGTAAGCTCCTCGCCATCCATCCAGATTTTTCCTGAGGAAGCCGGCTGAATCCCGGCAATCAGCTTGGCAAGGGTCGTTTTCCCTCCTCCGTTAGGCCCGGTGACGACGATTAGCTTTCCATGCTCAATCGTCAGGTTCAAATCCTTGATAATTTCCTCCCCGTCCGGCGTTCCCCAGGACAGGTGCTCCAATTTCAGCATTCCCATTCCCCTTTTCTGAAAGCTCCGCTTTAAGCTCTCGTCCTCAGTATTTGTGCTCAAACAGCCGCTTGGAGTGCCGCGGCGCCCCGCAAACTCTCCAATCGGCCTGTTTTACGCATATTCCCTCTCAAGCTGCCGCCCCGCGGCGCAAGGATATCAGTCCTTAAAATTCAGCGCCCTCATGGCATTTAAAATGGCGATGACGGCAACTCCCACATCGGCGAATACCGCCTCCCACATATTGGCAAACCCAAAGGCTCCCAGCAAAAGAATCAGCGCCTTGACCGCCAGGGCAAACACGATGTTCTGCCGTACAATCCGCAACGTCCGTTTGGAAATCAGAATGGCCTTGGCAATTTTAGAGGGTTTATCGTCCATCAGGACGATATCCGCCGCCTCGATGGCTGCGTCAGAGCCCATAGCGCCCATGGCGATTCCAATATCCGCACGGGAGAGCACCGGCGCATCGTTGATACCGTCGCCCACAAACGCCAGCTTTTCCTGATCTTGTTTTTCTTCAATAAGCCGCTCCACCTGCTCCACTTTGTCACCGGGCAGCAGCTGCGCATGAACCTCGTCCAGCCCCAGCTGCCCGGCAACCGCCTGGCCCACAGCCTGGGCGTCTCCGGTGAGCATCACCGTTTTGCGCACGCCGGCGGCTTTGAGCGCCGCAATGGCATCCGCGGCATCCGGCTTCACCTCGTCGGAGATGACGATATGCCCGGCGTAAACGCCGTCAATCGCAACATGGACAGTAGTCCCCACATGGTGGCAGGGATGCCAGGCAACGCCGATCTCATCCATGAGCTTATCGTTGCCCACGCACACAGTTTTGGAATCCACCTGGGCCTTGACGCCCCGTCCGGAGAACTCCCGAACCTGCCCAATTCTGCTTTTTTCCACATCGGCCCCATAGGCTTCCCGCAGGGAACGGGAGATGGGATGGTCGGAATAGCTCTCTGCCAGCGCCGCCATCTCCAAAAGCTCAGCCTCGCTGCAAAGATCCGGATGAACCGCCGTCACGTTGAAAACGCCGCGGGTCAGCGTACCGGTTTTATCAAACACCACAATTTTGGCTTTTGCCAGAACCTCCATATAATTGGAACCCTTCACCAGGATTCCCTGCCGGGAGGCACCGCCAATCCCGCCGAAAAAGCTCAGCGGCACCGAGATGACCAGCGCGCATGGGCAGGAGATGACCAGGAAAATCAGCGCCCGATGAATCCATTCCCCAAAGCCGCCCCCCAAAACCAGCGGAGGAACCACAGCCAGCAGTACGGCTGCCGCCACTACGGCGGGAGTATAATAGCGGGCGAATTTTGTAATGAAGTTCTCAGCCTTGGCCTTCTTGCTGCTGGAATTCTCCACCAAATCCAGAATTTTGGCCACGGTGGACTCCCCAAACTCCTTGGTGACCTGTACTCTGAGCAATCCCGACTGGTTGATGCACCCGCTGATGACATCGTCTCCCGGCAGAACATTGCGCGGCAGGGATTCCCCGGTGAGCGCCGCGGTATCCACTGAGGAAGCGCCTTCCAGAACAATACCGTCCAGAGGGATCTTCTCCCCGGCTTTCACTACGATGACATCGCCTACCGCTACCTCGTCCGGATCCACCTGGACAAGCTGGCCCTCACGCTCCATATTGGCGTAATCCGGGCGAATGTCCATCAGGGAGGCGATGGACTGCCTGGAACGGCCCACAGCATAGCTCTGGAACCACTCACCCACCTGGTAGAAGAGCATAACCGCCACGCCCTCGGGGAATTCACCGGTACAAAAGGCGCCCACAGTCGCCAGGGACATCAGGAAGTTTTCATCGAACACCTGTCCGTGAGAGATGTTGCGCACCGCGCGCCACAGCACATCCCAGCCAACAACCGCGTATGGAATCAAAAACGCAGCTAGGCGGGCAATTCCCTTTAGGGGCAGCAGTACGGCCGCAAGGAACAGGACAAGTCCCACAATAATTCTCAAAAGCATCTTTTTCTGTTTTTTACTCATGACAGCTGAAGACCTCCTCAACGAATTCTTTGGGGCTGCCAGGCAGGCGCCTGATTAGAAAAGAATTTCACAGTCCGGTTCCACACGTTTGCAGGCCTTTACCGCCTGTCTGAGAACCTCGTCGAACCGGCTGTCCTCTGCGGTGAGGGTGAGCTTCTGCATCAGAAAGCTGACGGAGGCGTCCTGTACGCCGTCTATCTTTTTAATGGCATCCTCCATCTTCTGGGCACAATTGGCACAGTCCAAATCTCTGAGTTTATAAACCTTTTTCATTCTAACCAATCCTTTCTGTTTCGGCAAGAGGCCCGCCGCCGGCAAACAAGACGTTTGACAGGGCCCCTTGAGTATTTATCGTAAAAATCCGGGGTACTTCTCCGGTTTTCTTCCCAGCCCGGCTATTCGTGAAGATGCTCCATCCCCTGGCCAATGATGCTTCTGACGTGCTCGTCATCCAGGGCATAAAAGATACTCTTGCCATCCCGGCGGAATTTCACCAGCTTGCTGTTTTTGAGCACCCGCAGCTGGTGGGAGACCGCGTTCTGGCTCAGCCCAAGCAGCTGCGCAATATCACAGACACATAATTCGGATTCAAAGAGCGCATATAAAATTTTAATTCGGGTGGAATCCCCGAACACCTTAAAGAGCTCCGCCAAATCATACAAGGTTTCATCCGTCGGCATCTCCTGCAGGACCTTTTGTACCACATTCTCATGCACAAACAAAAAATCGCACTGCTCTGTTTCGCGTTTTTCCATACCGATAAACACTCCTTTCTGGCATTTGTACCGGTTCAGCATTGCCCAACCGGAGCCGTTCCTGTTTGGCTCAAAAGGCACAAAACCAAGTTTGAACGGTTTCTTTCAAGCGGCTCCTGCTCTTTCGCTAAAACATCGGAACATCTATTCATATGTTATTCTATTGTTTTCGATTTGTCAATAGAAATCCAAAAATTTTTTAATGGGCCATTCCGTCATTGCAATAGGACGAGCCATTGGTCCTTTTTCCAGAATAAAAACGCCTTCGTTTTTTACAGGAATCAAAACCACTCGTAAACTAACGGTTTACACAGCCCCATAGGGATCAAAACTAGCTGACCCCTGCAAGGGTTACTGAAAAATATCATAGCATGTCTCGGCCTGCTGCCAGGAAAGCCGTTCTCTTTGGTTTTCCATAGCAATCTGCGAAAGTGATACTTTCCGCAGAAATCCCCGAGTTCCTTTCAGTAAGCCTATCCCTTTCGGTCTGTTTGGAAAAACGAATGTTACTTTTTACTTCTTTCTTTTGGCAAGGCTTTCTTTATTTTCCTTTGGCAGAACCATGGGTTTTGCTTCACCTTGAGGCAATAAACAAAAAACCGGTTATCAAGGCAAAAACCGGACTAAATTCCAAATTCTATGGAATGCTAGGAATATAAAAAATAATTCCCGAACAGTTGGAACGGCTGTTCTTTTACAAGATTAATCAAAAAAAGGTGGCGTACTTTATACATGAAACTCTCATCTTCCATTGAGGCGGTGCAGCGCAGCCTGGACAAACAGCTGCATACCGAAGAAAATTTCGATATTGTCAAGCGCCGGGTGGTCATCTGCGGGAGGGATGCTGTCTTCTATTTTATCGACGGATTTATCAAGGACACGCTTTTTGAAAAGATGATGGAATTTTTCTATTCCCTCAAGGACGCCGCGCTGCTAACCAGCAGCAAGCAGTTTCTGGCCTCCGCCATCCCCTACTGTGAGGTGGATATGGAGGATGAGGAATCCACCGTCATCACCCAGCTGCTCTCCGGGGTTCTATGCCTGTTTGTGGACGGGTTGGACCAGTGCTTTCTCATCGACAGCCGCACCTATCCCCAGCGGGAGACCGGCGAACCGGATAAGGAGAAGGTATTCCGGGGATCCAAGGACGGCTTTGTGGAGACGCTGGTATTCAACACCGCGCTCATCCGCCGGCGCATCCGGGATCCGCAGCTCTGCATCAACCATTACCAGGTGGGCAGCCGGTCCAAGACGGATGTGGCGGTGTGTTACCTGCGGGACAAGGCCGACCCCAAGCTCCTCCAGAACATCAAAAAGCGCCTGAGTACCACTAAGATAACGGCCCTGACCATGAACCAGGAGAGCCTGGCGGAGGTTCTCATCCAGCACAAATGGTATAACCCCTTCCCCAAATTCAAATATTCCGAGCGGGCCGACACCACCGCCGCACAGATTATGGAGGGAGATGTGGTGCTGCTCATCGACAACTCCCCCTCTGCCATGATTCTGCCCACCTCGATATTCGATATCATGGAGGAAGCCAACGACTACTATTTTCCCCCCATCACCGGGACCTATCTGCGCCTCACCCGGTTTCTCGTGGGCTTTTTCACCCTCATCCTCACCCCCACCTGGCTGCTTTTGCTTGAGAATCCCGGATGGGTTCCCGAGACATTCTCCTTTATCCTGCTGGACGAAGCGCCGCATATCCCGGTACTGTGGCAGCTTCTGATTCTGGAACTTGCCATCGACGGGCTCAAGCTGGCCAGCTTAAACACACCCAATATGCTCACCACATCCCTGAGTATGATTGGCGGCATCATCGTGGGAGATTTCGCCGTGAAATCCGGCTGGTTTTCCGCGGAGGCCATGCTGTATATGGCGATTGTCGCCATCGCCAACTACACGCAGCCCTGTTATGAACTGGGGTACGCCCTCAAATTCATGCGCCTGATTCTCTTAATCGCCACGGGGCTGTTCGGGATCTATGGCTATATCGGCGGTTTTATCCTGGATTTTTTGATTCTGGCCTGCAACAAAACCCTGGCGGGAAACAGCTACCTGTATCCGCTGATTCCCTTCCGGCCCAAGGAGCTCAAAAAGAAGTTCCTGCGCATTAAAATTGACCAGGAACAGCGGTAGGCCCATAGTCCGCTCTGGGGGATGTAAAGAAAAGTTTTTCTAAACTGATATAAGGGTACCTATACCCCCATGACAATTGTCATACAATTCCCTCCCCAAGCCCCTGCCGCCGGGATACACTTAGCTTGTTCCTGGTCTTAGTCATACAGCATCCCTATGAGAATTGAAACAAGTTTCAATTCTCCGTAGTTGGTTCCAGCAGAAAGTACCCAAAGACACAAAAGGAGGGAAGGGATTCGGGGTGCACTGAGCTATGTTCTTGTCTAAATTTAACAGCGCCCCTAAGAGTTTTGAAACGAGTTCAAAACTCCGTAAATATTCCCCTTTTAACCACCCATCCCACAAACGACAAAGGATACGACAGGTTTTGTAAAAGCTGTGGAGGTTTTGGTCTTGTCCAAAACTTCTAAGGGATGCCGAGGGGCTAAGACGAGAACAAAGCCGAGCACATCCCGATGCCCCTAGCTTTGATTTTACCCCGCCGTTACAGGAGCAATTTTATAGACAGAACTAGAATTGACTACGGAAGTTTTGGCTCGTCCAAAACTTCTAAGGGACACTGAAGGACTAAGACCTGAATCAAGCTGAGAGTGTCCCGGCATCAGCGGCATCGACCCAGGTGTGGGTCTTGAAAACGGAGAGAGCTTGCGATTCTTCGTTTTCTACTAGCCTCGACTGATTGAGTGAAAGGGACTACCCCAGGGGGTGTTCCCCAAGAGGGGTTTTCCCCTCTTGGGCGGCTCTTTCCCCTTTTTCTGACCGTGCAGAAAAGGGGTGCCAGCAGGTATTTGGGAAAGCTGTGGAGTTTTGAACTTGTTTCAAAACTCACGGAGGTGCTGTAGGTTTACCGTTTCGATAGAGCCTAGCGCACCTCCCAGCATTGAGCGGGTTGGGGGAAAAATTAAAAGTATAGTTTTTCTGAATTTGCATGAAAAAGGTGCAAGCCGCCCATGTGAATTGTCATCCAATTCCTTCCCAAAGCCCTGCCGGGGGCCGCACGTTTCCCTCGACCGAGCAAGCTCGCTCAGGCAGAAAAGTGCGCAAAGACAACAAAGCAAGGGGCCTTACCCCTAGCTTTGAGTTTACCCCGCTGTTACGTCAGTAACTTGATAGACAAAACTAGAATTGACTACGGAAGTTTTGGCTTATCCGAAGCTCCATAGGGACGCTGGAGTGTTGTGAGCCATTCCGGGCAGAACCACCGTCAAAGCCCCCTACGGCAAACCCACAGTCAAATAAACGCAGGAGCGCGGCCTCGTTTTTAGCGAGGCCGCGCTCCTTTCATACCGATCCGCTAGTCGATACTGTAGTGATCCTCATAGGCGCCGTAATCGTTAATTTTGGACTGTATGGAGGAATCATCGCCGGTAATGACCGTATAGCCCTCCGGGATTCGGCCCACAATAACGGTTTCCGCCACGCACAGGCTGCTCTCCACCTGGGTGTCCACGGGGCATCCGGGGATCAGGATACTGATGCTCACCTGTACATTCACCACCACCTGGTGCCTGGTCTGGTTGATGCCGGCGGCTTCAAACCGGTTTTCAAACTGCGTCTGGGCATACCCCGCGGGGACCATCTTTAGGGGGATGCTGGGGCCGCGTCCGTAGAAAAAGCCGCCCCCGATGATGCTTCCAATGGGGATTTTGATTTCATCCTGGCCCATTCCGCTGAGCGTCTCGGTTATTTGATTGGTGAGCTTTGCCTTGAGCGTATTGATGGTGAGCATATCCGTCTCAATAGAGGTCACTTCCCCCCCATCATCCCGCTGCACATGGACTAAATCGTCATACGTCACGCCCAGTTTCGCCAATTCCTCCTCGATGGCCCCGTTGACAGCCTGGGAGGCATATACCCGGGCTTGATAGGTGGCCAGGGTGGTGAGAGCCGGGTGGACGGCGGAATCCAGGACAACCATTCCGGCTATCAGGGCCGCCACGCACAGGACAATCTGCCAGCGCACATGGACTACCCCCCGTACGCTTTTTCGGCGCGGCGCGTGAACCCCCGCCCGTACGCCCCTGCGGCGCATAGCATCCCCTCCCGTTTTTCAAAGTGTCCCGGCGCGGGGAACCGGCGTTTCTTCCCAGGCTTTCGGTCCCCTGTGCTAGATTGCGAAACCAGTTACACTCTATATCCTATGCCGGAACCCGGGAAGTGTGTTTGAAAAAACTGGATTTTTTCAAAAAAACAGCCCTCTTTTCTCCACTTTCTCCTGAAAATGAGAAAAAAACGAAATCAGCCCGGCTGTGGGGAAAGGCATTCTGCACAGCCGGGACGCAAGGGCTTTCAAGACAAAACCTCCCGCACAGGCAGCGACCGTATTTCGTACCGCCTGAGCAGAAGGTTGTGCCTGATTGAATTGTTCATGATAAAACCGAATATCAGCTCCCGGCTGAATGTATAAAACACCAAGTTTCACCACCAGGCCGGGCCCGTCTTACAAATCTTCGCTTTGCTCCTGATAAGCTCCCAGAAACACGAAAGTATCCAGCTCTTCCTGCAAGTCCTCCAAAATTCCGGCCAGCAGCCCCGGATCCTTGGGACACTGCAAATCAAAATAGAACATAAATTCAAAATCTGTATCCGGAATAGGGCGGGATTCCAGCTTTGTCAGGTTAATTCCGCCATAGGAAAACCGGGACAGCACCCGATAGAGGGATCCGGCCGTGTGGGGAATGGACAGCATGACGCTGACCTTATCGGCCTTTTCATAGACGACAGGCTCCCTGGTGATACAGATAAACCGGGTATAGTTCTGCTGAGAATTTTGGATGCCGCTTTCCAGGACCGTGAGGCCGTACAGCTGCGCACATTCCCGGGAAGAAATCGCCGCCGTCCCGGGACTAGTATCCTGGGCCACCAGCTGGGCAGACTTTGCCGTATTGGAATAGGGGTGCACGGTGATTTGAGGGTGGCTGCGCAGAAACTGCGAACATTGGGAGATGGCCTGCTCATGGGAATACAAATCGGTTATCTTATCGAGCGTGGTTCCCGGCTTCACCAGCAGATTATGTTCCACCTTCACCCGCACACTGCGGGCAATGTAGAATTGATGCCGCTTCATGAGATCGTAGACCGCCGTCACGGAGCCCGCTGAGGAATTTTCGATGGGAAGGATTCCAAATTCGCACTCTCCCCGTGAAACAGCCTGGAACACATCCTCAAATTCCGGTACAAACTGGGTTTGAGGATGCTCAAACACTGCCTGGCAGGCCCGTTGGGAAAAGGCCCCGGGCACCCCCTGGCAGCACACCCGCGCGTGCTTGGGCAGGCTGCGGGCATTTTCAATGAGTCCCAGCAGCGGCAGCGGGCGTCCAAGGCGCCGGTGCTGCAGGGCCTTGCTCATATCCATCATGGAGGCGAAGAGCACCCGGGCGTCGGGCGCCAAATCCTCCCCCACCAGGGAGCTCACCCGCTCCAGCACCTGCTGCTCCCGCTGCGAATTCATGACCGCCAGCGAGTGCTCCCGCTTATAATCCGCCACTGCGCCGCCCAGCTGCATTCTCCGGGAAAAAAGCTGGGCTATCTGGGTATCCACCGCATCAATTTCGGCACGCAGTTCCTTTAAATCCATGGGTATCATCCTTCCTGTGCGGGCCTTGGTTTCCAAGCGCCCGCAACGTTAATACCTGTTACCTGTGCCCGGGCCGTCTTATCCCCGGGAGATGGTTTCGGCCTCTTCTGTATGCGGCGCCGGTATCTCCCCCCGCTCCTCCATAAGAAGATCCAGGACAGCCAGGGCCGCCGCGGCCTCCACACAAACCGCACCCCGAGGGACAATGCAGGGGTCGTGCCGGCCGGTTATCACCAAATCCGACGGCGTGCCGTGGACGAAATCCACCGTCTGCTGCTGCTTGGAGATGGAGGCGGTGGGTTTGAAGGCAACTCGGAATATAATGGGCATTCCGGAAGAAATCCCGCCCAAAATGCCGCCGTGATGATTACTTGAAGTTTTGATTTTCCCGTCCTCTACCACGAAGGGATCGTTATTCTCGCTGCCCCGAAGCCCGCTCGCGGCAAAGCCCAGGCCAAATTCCAGGCCCTTGACTGCGGGAATTCCAAAAACAAGGGACGCAATCCGGTTTTCGATTCCGTCGAACATAGGAGATCCCACTCCGGCAGGCATCCCCAAAATCGCGCATTCCACAACCCCGCCCACGGAATCCGTATCCAGGCGCGCTTTCTCGATTTCGGTTTCCATCAGTGCTCCCGCCGCATCATCCAGGACCGCCAGGCGTTTTTTTGCCGGTTCCAAAAGGGTGTCCGGCGTGAGGGAAACCGGGTCAAAGGGCATATCCGAAACCCCGGCAATCGAGGCAATATGCACCCCCACCGTAATCCCGCGGCTCTCCAGAATCTGTTTGCAAATCCCTCCGGCGAACACCAAAGGAGCCGTCAGGCGTCCGGAAAAATGCCCGCCGCCGCGGATATCATTGAACCCGTGATACCGCAGAAATCCCGTAAAATCGGCGTGTCCGGGCCGGGCCAGCGTCTGAAACTGGCTGTAGTCACTGGAACGGGTGTTGGTGTTTTCAATGACAGCGCACAGCGGCGTGCCTGTAGTCACCCCATTGTGAAAGCCGCACAGGACGTTGGCAAAATCAGCCTCCTGCCTGGCGGTGGACATCCGGTTTTTCCCCGGAGCGCGCCTAGCCTGAAACTGCCGCAGGCTTTCAAAGTCAATGGCGAACCCCGCGGGCAAGCCGTCGATGACCACGCCGATGGCCTGGGAATGGGATTCCCCAAAGATGGAACAGCGCAGCTTATTCCCCCACATTGACGACATGATAATTTCCCCCTAACTGCTGATACTCTCTAAAAAATGCCGGGAAGGATTTTCTCACACACTCCGCTCCGGTGAGCAGGATATCCCCCTGCGCCCTCAGGGCCATCACAGCCGCCGTCATGGCGATACGGTGGTCATTGCAGGAGGAAACCTCCCCGCCCCGGATGGGAGCGCCCGTGATGTGCATACTGTCCTGAGTTACGGTTACAGGAACGCCAAGGCTCTCCAGCATCTGCTGCATAGAGGCAATCCGGTCGCTCTCCTTGAGGCGCAGCCGGGCAGCGTTGTGAATGTGGGTGGTTCCCCGGGCACAGCTGGCCACCGCACACAGGACCGGCACTAGATCCGGAATATCCCCGGCGTCAATCGTGACGGCACGCAGGGCTCCGCCTGCCGGAGGCGATACGGTAACGCCATCCTTCGTGTGCAAAACCTGCGCCCCAAAATCCCGCAAAACCTCCAGAACCCGTTTATCTCCCTGGGGGGAGTCATGACGCAGCCCCGTACAGGTCACGCTCCCGCCGATGGCACCGGCACACAGGAAGAACGCCGCGTTGGACCAGTCCCCTTCGCATATGCTGCTTTGGGCACGGTAACGCTGCGAACCCCCAATGAAAAAGCCCTCCTGCGTCGGCGTCACCGTAACGCCGAACTGCGCTAAGGCGAGCACCGTCATATCAATATAGGGCTTGGACTGCACCTGAGAGGTGAACACGATGGTGCTATCCTCATCAAGGAGCGGGAGCGCGAAGAGCAGCCCCGTGATAAACTGGGAGCTGATATCCGCTGCAATCCGGTATTCCCCCGGCGTCAGCCGTCCCCGGATGGAAAAGGGCAGTTCGCCCGTATAGTCCACCGCCACTCCATGCTCCCGCAGCACCGGCACATAAGGGTCCAAGGGACGCCTGGGAAGACGCCCTTCCCCGGTGAATACGGCGGGAATGCCCAGCGCAGCCGCCACCGGGATTAAAAAACGAAGTGTGGAGCCGGATTCCGCGCAATGAATCCTCACAGGCCCCTGACCGGGAGACGCCCCAACGCCCTGGATCGCAACTCCCGTACCCAGTAGTTGGGCAACCTTAGCCCCCAGGGATTGAACGGCCCCCAGCGTGGCGCGGATGTCCTGGGAATCAAACGCAGGGGTAATCCGGGAACATCCCTGGGCCAGGGCGGCGCACAGCACCAGCCGGTGATAGGCGCTTTTGGAGGGGATTGCAGCGGTAGTGCCCCGCAGGGGGCCGGGCGAAAGCAACAAATCCATATTCTGTGTTCCTTTCCTGGAAATTAAATGACTAATAAAAGGTGCAAAAATCTACTAGCTTCCCAACGCTCTGCTGATTGAGCGCCTGGCTGAACCCGGATCCGCCGTCTTAAAATACGGCTTCGTGAGCCGGCAGTGCAGTGCTCAGGCAGAAATTCCCAGGCGGCAGGCTGCCTCAGGTTTAACCCCGGCTGGGATTGTACCGTTACGGGAGCCAGTCCTTTTCCCGTGCAGTCCCAAAGGATCCGGCGGCCGTACCATTTTACCAGGGAAGGCGGGACAATACCTCAATACAGCGGGGATATTCCCGCCGGCAACCAGCTGCGCCAACCCGCCTTCCAACGCGGGGATAGCGGCTTTACCCTCAACTGAATGTCAGCATCAATTCGCACAGCTTTTCAAACGGAAGGGTCCATACGCTGGCTGTCCCGATTTTTTCCGCTGCGACAATCCGGATAGAATCCCCTGCCCGCTTTTTATCGCTGCTGGCATACTGGAGCAGTTCCTGAAGGGTACAGGGATAGTCCGTGGGCAGTCCCAGCCCCTGGCAGGCCTGCTTTAATTCCTCGGAAACCCCCGGCTGGGTAAGGCCCATCCGGGTGGTAAGCGCTGTCATCAGGTTCATCCCGATTGCCACCGCCCTGCCGTGGGAAATCTGGTGCCGGGAATGCTTCTCCACCGCATGGCCCAGGGTATGCCCAAAGTTTAAGAGCATCCGCTCGCCCGTATCCCGTTCGTCCCGCTGGACGATATCCCGCTTGATTGCAATGCAGGAACGAATGATGGTCTCCAGATTCCCCTTTATATCCTCTGTTATCTTCTTATAGAGCTCCCGGCTGGCAATCATGCCGTATTTCAGCGCCTCGGCAGCCCCGTCGGCAAAGATGTCCTCGGGAAGCGTAGAGAGGGTGTCGATATCGCACAGCACCCGCCGGGGCTGCCAGAAGGCCCCCACCAGGTTCTTTCCCTGGGGGATATTGATTGCCGTCTTTCCGCCAACGGAGGAATCAATCTGAGCCAGAAACGTGGTGGGAATCTGGACGACATCAATCCCCCTCAGATAGCTGGCGGCGGCGAACCCGCCCACATCTCCGGGAATTCCGCCGCCCAGCGCCACCAGGCAGTCGGTACGGGTGACGCCGTTTTGAGCCAGAAACTCATAAATTTCTCCCAGAGTCCGCAGCGTCTTGTGCTCCTCTCCAGGGGTAAAGGCAAAGAGCACCGGAGATAACCCAGCATTTTCCAAAGAAGCCATCAGTGCCGGGGCGTACAGTCCCTGTACTGTTGTATCCGTGACGACGGCCGCTATCCTCGCCTTAGGGCACACCTGGCGAATCAGCTCACCGGACTGCCTGAGCAGCCCGTGCCCCACACAGACCTCATAGGGGCAGCCTGTTTTGACAAGCAGTTTTTCCATGGCGGCAAACCTTCCCTCCGGGCTTTCAGCCCAAAATTTTCCCCTCGGCGTCTACCAGACGGCAAATGGGCTTCATCACACTGTCGAAATCATCCGGCGTCAGGGATTGGGCGCCGTCGGAAAGAGCCTTTTTGGGGTTATTGTGCACCTCGATGATAAGGCCGTCTGCCCCAGCGGCGATTGCGGCCTTGGAAAGCGGCTCAACCAGCCAGGTAATTCCCGCCGCGTGGGAGGGATCCACAACAACCGGCAGATGGGAAAGGCGCTTGAGAATCGGAATCGCGGAGATATCCAGCGTATTGCGGGTAGCAGTCTCAAAGGTGCGGATTCCACGCTCACACAGGATGACGTTGGGGTTTCCTCCCGCCATGATATACTCGGCACTCATCAGCAGCTCCTCGATGGTGTTGGCAAGGCCTCTCTTGAGCAGGATAGGCTTATTGGTTTTTCCCAGCATCTTGAGCAGTTCAAAGTTCTGCATATTGCGCGCGCCCACCTGGATGACATCCACCTCCTCGAACAGAGGCAGATGCTCTGCGCTCATAATTTCGGTGACAATGGGCATCCCGGTGACCCGTTTGGCCTTCAGCAGAAGCTCAATCCCCTCTGCCCGCAGGCCCTGGAAGGCGTAGGGCGAGGTTCTGGGCTTAAAGGCACCGCCCCGCAGCATCCCGGCCCCCGCAGCCTTGACCCTTCTGGCAACCTCGGTGATCTGCTCCTCGCACTCTACAGAACAGGGCCCCGCAATCACCTGGAAGTGCCCGCCGCCGATTTTCAGGCCGCCTATCTCCACCACCGTATCATTGGGATGGAATTTTCGGTTGGCATTCTTATAGGGCTCCTGGATACGCTTGACGCTCTCCACATTGGGGTTGGACTGAATCTGCTCCATGTCAACCTTTGAGGTATCCCCGATGAGCCCGAACACGGTGGTATGCAGCCCCTCGATCATGTGCACCTGCACGCCCATTTCGCCAATCCAGTTTTTTACCTCTTCCACTTGTTCCTTCTGGGTATTCTGTTTGAGTACGACGATCATAATTTTCTCCTCCAATTCTAGTGCCCGGCAACGAAAAAAGGCCGATACCCTTGTCACCAAAGGCATCGACCGCAGTCAACTGATACATTCACATAAAGCGAGGAACACTAAACATGAGAGCATCTCTTCGGCAACATTTTTGCACGTCCAAAAAAGCCTGTACCAAAGCAAAAAAAGTACAAGCTAAAAAAGAAAAAGAAAAATGTCGCATAAAGAAGAGCACTATTCACGCCTTGCGTCCTCCTTTCCCCGTTGCTAAGTTGTTTTTAGTTTACCCTTATCCCAGGAATTTGTCAATTCCATTTGGTAAAAACGGGTAAAATCTCAGCGAAATAAATAGAATTATTCATATTTATTTATAATTTAATAACAATTTTCTCTTATCCAAACCGAAAAGCATGGAACGCACAGGCGTTCCATCGATCTCTGCCGCTTTTCCAAGCACGGGGGTATCCGGCAAAGCCGAAGGTTTCTGCGGCGGCACAGCCGCGGTTCTCTCCCCCGAGCGCCTACCGAAGTTTCATCCTTCGCAGCAAAATCCAGCACAGCAGCACCATCACCGCCAGAATTCCCGCCAGAGGCCCGAGATTTTCCCAAAAAGGCCCTTCACCCAGCAGCAGCCGGTAGCCCCAGGCAGCCGGGAAAGCGTCCCCCAGCAGCTGGAGAGGCTTTGGAAGCATCTCGGACGGGAACATGATACCGGAGAGCATGATGGACGGCAGGAAAATGAGCTGGGAAATCATCGTGAGCTTGGCCTGGTTTTTAACCAAAAGTCCCAATACACACCCAACGCTCAGGGATACCGCTAAAAATGCCGCAAGGGAACAAAAATAGCCCGCCAGGTTTGTGGGAAGCGCTGCATCAAACAGGATAGGGGCCGCGGCGCATAGGATACCCGCCATCAAAAGCAGGTGAATCATAGCGGACAGGCAGGTGGTGATAGCGCCCAAACTCAAAGGCACCCCATTGGCCCGATATATCTTTCGCTTTTCACTGGCGTATAACTCCACCAGAGAGGGCGGCAGGCCGATGAACGCACCCATGGAGACGCCCATTACGGTCATGGACTGGATGAGCGTGTCCTTAGCCTGGGGATTAATCGAGGTAAAAACACCGCCCATAAACACAAAAAACACAAGAGGAACCGCATAACAGGTGATGAGCAGCGAACGGCTGCGGATATCCATCCTCCACTGCAGGGCCACCCCATATAAAAATGCGCTCATTGGCCAACCCTCCTTGCAATCTCCACAAAATGCTCCTCCAGGGACCCCCTGTCAATTCGGATATCCTCCACGGTGACATTCTGCTCCTTGTACTGTTCCAGCAGCTGCAGCAGGGTGTCCCCGATGTTTTCAGATTCCACGCTGACTGAGCCCTGCCCGGTTGTAACATGGATAGTATAGCGCTTGGTAAGCGTTTGCGCCAGCTGGGCTACCGTACCCAAAAAGGCGGTTTCCCCGCCGCTGAGAATGGCAATACGGTCACACAGGCTCTCAACCTCCGCCATATCATGGCTCGCCAGCAGGATAGTTTTACCCTGTGCCTTCAGCCGGCGGATTTGCGCATGGAGCGAAAGCCTGCCCTGGACATCCAGCCCCGCGGTAGGTTCGTCAAGGAATATAATATCCGGATCCCCCAGCAAGGCCAGCGCCAGGTGAAGGCGGCGCTTCTGTCCGGTGGACAGCTGAAAATACTGTGTTTTCCCCAGTTCTGTAATTCCAAGGGCATCCAGCATGGCAGTGTCTATCCGGGTCCGGTTCCACTTTGCAAAGAGTTTCACGGCTTCCATCGGCCTGATATGGGCTACCAGCGCAGCGCTTTGCAGCTGCACCCCGATTTTCCCATCCACCGTAACGCTGCCGCCGTCATAGCTGCGCAGCCCTTCGATACATTCCAAGGCAGTCGTTTTTCCCGCGCCGTTCACGCCCAAAAGGGCAAAAATCTCCCCCTTCTTCACCTGAAAGGTCAACCCCTTCAGAACGCAGACATTCCCATAGCTCTTGGTTAAATCAGTGACTTGTATGGCTCCTGTCATTTAGCTTCCTCCTCAAAGGGGTTTATCCCCGCAGACTGAAAATAGGCATCCAACGCCGGTTCAAGGAAGGCGTTCGCCCGCTCCTGCCTGCGGCGAAGGCCGTTGTCCTCCACAGCCTCTATTTTTCCCATTTCCATCAGCCTGGAGAGCATCCCCGTATCTGAGCCGGTAAACTGGGTCACCATGTCCCAGTACTCCTTTGCCAGCTTTTGGCCCTGCGGGCTTTGAGGCAATATCCCGTTGTCCTGAAGCTGCAGCGCTTGATCCTGCAGACGGTTGAAGGTATGCAGGAACTCAAGGCCGCTGTCCCTGTCGAATCGGGTCCGGATATGGTCCAGGGTCTGATCGTCAAAGTGCTTAATCAGCCAGTAGAATTCGTTGTTCATTTGCAGATTCACAATAATATCCGCGTATTTCTTAAAGTCCACCGACTGCATCTGCGCAACCTCCCGCCTGAGGGCCTGGGTTGCCCGAAGGGATTCGGTGAGGTCCTCGATTTTTTTCCGGATAGCCTTTTCCTGCTGGCAAAGCGCCTGTTCCACCTGGGCGGGAGACTCCAGAGTAATCAAGCGGTTTTTTATGTCATCCAGGGAAAACCCCAAGTGTTTCAGGGAGAGAATTTGGTGCAGCTTGACCAGATCCCGGTGAGTATAAAGCCTGCGGCCGCCCTCACTCTTAGCCGACGGGACCAACAGGCCCTCCCTGTCGTAATATTGCAGCGTACGCACTGTGACGCCCATCTTTTTGGCCGCCTGACCAATCGTCATGGTTCCATACTGGGCTGCCTCGTCTTTTTCCATAGGATGCTTCCCCCTCTTTCTTCTGCCTGATTGCCGGCGGGACGCCATGATGCATCCAGCCTGGTATAAGGGCAGGCGGCCCATTCTTGTATTATAGCTTATGACCCTACGTCATAAGCAAACCTTTTTCGGGATTTCACTTATTTTCCAGCTGCCGATTCACTCAGGCCGGCAAAAAAATCGTTTTGATCTTCAGCTGGATAGCGGTTACCTTATCCGGAACACCGCGGCCCGCCTTAAGAAAACAAAAGGCCGGCATTCCGCCCAACAGGATACGGCGGCAGGGGGCTTTTGCCAAAACAGGACGCCTGCGTGTGGTTTTTCCACCGGTCAGCGGCGGCAAAAACAGAGCCGGGACAAGCCGGTTTCACTTTCGCAAAGAACGCCCGGGACTCCCGCGTACCGGATGCGGGTACACGGGCGAAGCTGCGCTGGACCTATCGCTTGATGCACAGGTTCCCAGCCAGGCTGAATACCTGAGGAATCTGCCGATTGATGCGAGGCGCCGCCTTCCCCCATCGGCATACACAGGAAAAAAAGCGGCACTGTCAAAACCATGGGCGCCCGAATTAAATCACCAGTTGAACTGGCGGTTTGAACAGTCCCCTGGAAGGGGTACTAAAAAAATTATCGCATCGCTCACTCTACCACTGAAACCCGGTCATCCTTATCTGTTTAAGACTTCCCGCATTTCTTTGACTTTCGGGCGTATCCTCTTATAACTTTTTTCTTGAGGAACCGAACTCGAAACTATTTTCCCTATTACTGGTTTCCTCTAGTTTAATTGCCCCTGGCAGAACCGGGGGTTTTGTTTAGCCTAAAGGCGACAAAAAACAGCACCGGGGAATGACAGTTCATTCCCCGGTGCTGCAAACAGGCCGCCTGATTGAAATTCACTTCGCCGAAATGCAAAGCCCATTTCGGGTTCCCGGACAGCCGGTAATTGCAATTAGTCCTTCATGTTCAAAAATGTCACATAGGCCCGATAAGCCATATAGATATCCAGTTTGGAGGTGACCTCGAAGGGAGCGTGCATGGACCAAACCGGAACGCCCACATCGATAACATCCATATTTTCCTCGGCCAGGTAAACAGCGACCGTTCCTCCGCCGCCCTGATCCACCTTGCCCAGCTCGCCGGTCTGCCATACTACGCCGGCGTCGTCAAAGAGCTTTCTGAGCTTGGCGAAGAACACCGCAGAGGCTTCGCTGGTACCGCTCTTACCGCGGCTTCCGGTATATTTTTCGATGGAAACGCCGTAGTTCATATAGGCGCTGTTATACTTCTCTGTTACGTCAGGGAAGGTGGGATCCACAGCGGCGGCAACGTCGGAGGACAGGCACTCGCTGGAATCCAGGATATTGCGTACCGGGATACCATAGGGAGCCGCCAAATCCGCCAGGAAATGCTTGAGATAAGCCGATTTCATACCTGTGTTTCCGCAGCTGCCGATTTCCTCGCGGTCAGCAAACACCGTCACCGTGGTATACGTGGGGTTGGGGCTCTCCAGGGCCGCAATCAAAGAAGTATAGGCGCACACACGGTCATCCTGGCCGTAGCCGCCCACAAAGCTGCGGTCAAAGCCCACGTCTCTGGCGCCGAAGGCCGGCACAGCGGTGATCTCCGCTGTTACAAAGTCGCTCTCCACAATACTATATTTGTCAAAGAGGATCTTGGCAATCGCCAGCTTCACCCGCTGGCTCACCTTGTCGTCCTTAAAGGGGCAGCCGCCAACCACGATGTTGAGCTCTTCCCCCTTAATCCCCTCGGCAAGGGTGCGCTGGCTCTGCTGCTGGGCCAGATGGGGCAGCAGATCGTTAATGACAAATACCGGATCGCCCTCATCGTCTCCAATATGGATTTTCACCTGAGTGCCGTCCTTTTTCACCACAACCCCGTGCAGGGCCAGGGGCATTACCACCCACTGGTACTTCCTCAGCCCGCCATAGTAGTGGGTTTTAAAGAAAGCGGTCTGAGTGTCCTCATACAGGGGATGGGGCTTCATGTCAATGCGGGGGGAATCGATGTGGGAAGCCACCATCTTCACGCCCTCGCTCAGAGGCTTTGTTCCCATGGTGACAAAGGCCAGCGCCTTGCCGCGGTTATTCAGATACAATTTGTCGCCGGGGCCATATTTCTTACCCAGCTGATATTCCTCATAACCGTGCTCCTTGAGCATTGCGATGGTATATTCCACCACCTCGCCCTCCGTTTTGCCATTGTCCAAAAAGGCCTTATAGCCCTCGCTGAACTCCTGGATGGCAGCCTGTGTGGCGTCGTCAATCCGGTCGTAGCCGTTTTTCGGGGTATCCAGCAGCTGCTCCTGCAGCTTCTCCCCCATTGTCTTTTCACTCATGAAGCATTCCTCCATTACAGTTGATATAGTTGTTTATAGATATTTCTGGCACGCAGAACCTTGGAAACATAGTGAGAGGTATCCGCAAAAGGGATCGTATCAATCGTCTTTGAATCCGCGGAATACTGGGAATCCGAAAGCCACTGCAGCACCTGACCCCGCCCAGCGTGATAGGCCGCCAGCGCCGTCTCCTGGGAGCCGAATTCCTCCAGCAGCAGCCGCAGAAGATATGTGCCGTACCGGATATTCTCCTGGGGATCGTACAGGATCTCATAGGATACAGCGCCAGTTTCCCCCATGCGGAACCGAATCCAATCCAGTGTGGGCTCCGTAATCTGCATCAGGCCCTTTGCCCCGATGTTGGACTGTGCGTCCGGCCGAAAGCTGCTCTCTGTACGGATTACCGCATATACCAGATCCACCGGGACGTCATTTTCCTGGGAGTATTTCCGGATCCACTCGTC
Organism: Marvinbryantia formatexigens; assembly: GCA_021771035.1. GTDB lineage: Bacteria > Bacillota > Clostridia > Oscillospirales > Ruminococcaceae > CALXEM01. Next base: position 303,722 of record JAETPU010000001.1, read on the forward strand.
ATATTTGAGCGGATAGGCCTGCCGGAAAAAGACGGCGGTGCCGCCTGCCAGCAGTGCGAGGGTTAAAAGCAGGACCGCTGCCACCCACGGCCATCTGCGGCGCTTTTTAGTTGTCCACAGGCTTCTCTTGCCGTTTCGAATGGTTATCACATCCCCTTTTAACTCACTGCTCTTCCCGCGAACCTGCGATTATGCCGGAATCCGCGCCTTGCCCGCCAAACTTCATTTTCGCTTGGCTATTCCCGGGCGCTTTGCGGCTCCCTGGATACCTTACAAAATGCCTTCTGAGGCGTTTGGGATAACGGGTAGGCTCGTTTTCCGCGACCCCAGGTACTCTGCCGCTAGGCAAAACCCAAACACAAAACTTTCCATTTCACCTGAATTCAGGAACCGGTCCCCCGCGTAAAACACGGAATTCCGGTAGCTTCACCGGGCGGTTAAACGACAACCGGCAGCAGCTGCCGCGCAACCGCAAATTCTCTCCGGCTGGTTCAATGTTTATGGTACAATGTTCACGCAGGGCGTGAACATATCGGAGTTTTGCTCACCGGCCTGAAGGCAAGGCCGGTGTTTGGCAAAGCCAAACCGTTAAACGTCCCGTCGGTTCAGACTTTATGGTACTACAGTTCCCCGGCGTTGACAAGTCCAAACCTAGAAAAAGCTTCCAATGCCAGGTTTGCGCCTTCCACTATTGGGCCGCGCAGTCTTTACAGTGCTCCCGAATCCATTCCAGCATAGCGTGTACCTGACGCTGAAGCCCTTCCAGCTCCCCGGTATTTTCTAACACGAACCGGCAGCGGCTGGTGTAGAACTCCTGGGGATTCTGCGCGGCAATGCGCATCCGGGCCTGCTGCGGATCCAGGGAATCCCTTGCCATAATCCGCTCAAGGCGCTGCTGGGCAGGCGCCACCACGCAGGCCGTCCAGGTGCACAGGCTGTCGGCGCCGCTCTCAAAGAGCGTTGGCGCATCCAGCACCGACAGGAGTTCTCCTGCCCGGCTGAGCTCCTTGAGCCGGTGTGAAATCTGATCCAAAATATGCGGAAAGGTAATCCGGTTGAGCGCCGCCAGTTTTTGGGGATCTGAAAAGACAAGCTGTCCCAGCATTCGGCGGTTGAGGGTGCCGTCCTCACAGAGAATACCGGAAGAAAACTCCTGAGCCAGCTCCAGCAGGCACGGCTGTCCTTTAGCCACAACCTCCCGCGCCACAATATCCGCATCGATGACAGGGATCCCCTCCTGCCGCAGCCAGGCGCTCACTGTGGTTTTTCCTGCGCCGGTCTGGCCGGTGAGGCCCAAAACCGCAATTTTACACTCCATTGTCCTCATCCTTTCCCCGCCTGCGCCGCCAGGATACGGAATTATCAGTCCGGAAGGGCAGCCGCCATTCCCCACTAAATCCGGCCCGGTGTTGGCAAGGCTTCCACCGGGCCGGAAATCCCAGTCCATCCTCCGCCAGGCAATGGGGACGCTCTGTGCAAAATCACCTGGCTTCCCATCTACCTCGAAAAGGGCTTGTAACCCGGCTGATTCCGCCGGCATCTCTCCTTCAGGCGGCACAGTGCCCAAACGGCATCTATCTAGTATTCTTTCCCGGCTTCCAGCGTGATAATCTGATATCCTGCGGAACGGACAATCCTATTATAGACCGCCAGCCCCACGCCGTCCTTACTGGGACAGTGGGCATAGACCCGCACAGCCCCACACTCATCCAGCTGGCGCAGGACTTCAAACAGCAGCTCCGCCTGCACGGCAGGCTCTCCGCTGGGGCCGTAGCTGAGATAGGGCACCCGCAGACAGGGAATATCCTCCTCGAAGCACATGGCATAGACGCCTGGAGCCGCATGGCTGTTGACATATTGGACAAACGCGTCTCGGGGGGCATCCACTAAAATCAAATCCGCCGCAGGGGCGTAATGCTTATATTTCATGCCGGGCGAGGCGGCCTTTTCCTCCCCGGTCAGCTGATGGTACACCGCGTCATGCACCTGTACCTGGGGCAGGACCTCCCTGAGCTGTTCCAGAGTGACAGCCCCCGGACGCAGCAAAAGCGGTACTTCTTCTGCAAAACTGATGACGGTAGATTCCACCCCGACACCGCAGGGGCCGCCGTCTACAATGGCATCCACCCGGCCCATCAGGTCCTGTATGCAGTGAGCCGCCGTTGTGGGGCTGGGCTTTCCGGAGAGGTTTGCCGAGGGCGCAGCCAAGGGCACCCCCGCCAGCCGGATCAATTCCTGGGCCACCGGATGGCTGGGAAAACGGACAGCCACCGTATCCAGCCCGCCGGAGGTCACATCGGGTATCAGGCTGCTTTTAGGGAAAATCATGGTCAATGGCCCCGGCCAGTACCGCTGGGCAAGCTGTGCCGCGCCGGCGGGGAGTTCTCCTCTGATAAGTTTGGGAAGCATCGCCAAACTGCTGATGTGCACAATCAAGGGGTTATCCTGGGGCCGGCCCTTGGCCCTGAAAATTTCAGCCACCGCCGCGGGATTGAACGCGTCGGCAGCCAAACCATATACTGTTTCCGTCGGGATTGCCACCAAACCGCCGTCCCGCAGGAGTTTTGCGGCAGCCTGAAGCTTTCGGCGCTCCTGAGGCTGGCTGAGCAGTTCAGGCGCTTCCATCGTAATGAGCTCGGTATGCTTCATTCTGGTCATCCCATTCTTAAAAAATTCGGTATTGCAAAGGCATTATTCATCCTGGCTGGAATTGAGCTTTTCCGCCTGATCAAAGGTAATCAGGGCGTCAATGAGCTCGTCCAGGTCCCCATCCATAATGGCTTCGATACGGTACAGGGTCAGGCCGATGCGGTGATCAGTCACACGGCCCTGGGGGAAGTTATAGGTCCTGATACGCTCAGAACGGTTTCCCGTTCCCACCTGCAGTTTGCGCTCGCTGGCAATTTTCTCATTCTGCTCCGCCAGCTTGGCCTCATAAATCCTGGACCGGAGGATTTTCATGGCCTTGTCCTTATTCTTATACTGGCTGCGCTCGTCCTGGCATTCCACCACGATACCAGTGGGCAGATGGGTGATGCGGATGGCGGATTCCGTCTTATTCACGTGCTGGCCGCCTGCGCCGCCGGAACGGTAGGTGTCAATCTGCAGATCCCCGGGATCAATCTGGACGTCCACATCCTCCACCTCGGGGAGCACCGCTACTGTCACTGTTGAGGTATGAATACGCCCGGCGGCCTCTGTCTCCGGAACGCGCTGCACCCGGTGCACGCCGCTTTCAAATTTCAGTTTGGAATAGGCGCCCTCCCCCTCCAGAGAAAAGCTGACCTCCTTAAAGCCGCCCAGCTCGGTCTGGTTGCCGTTGAGCAATTCGGTTTTCCAGCCCTGGCGCTCGGCATACATACTGTACATCCGGTACAAGGAATTGGCAAACAATGCCGCCTCATCCCCGCCGGCGCCGCCGCGGATTTCCACAATGACGTTCTTTTCGTCGTTGGGATCCTTGGGCAAAAGCAGGATTTTTAATTCCCCCGCAAAGGTCTCCATAGCCTGGCGGCTCTGGGTGAGCTGTTCCTCCACCATCTCGCGGAAGTCATGCTCCAGGCCTCCCGCATCCAGCATTTCCCGCGCCTCCTCCATATCGGCCTTAGCGGCGGAATATTCCCGGAATTTTTCTACTATCGGAGTGAGATATTTATATTCCTTCATCAGGTTTTTGTATTGTTCATTGTCGCTGATCACCTGCGGATCCATCAGCTTTTCATTGATGGATTCGTAGCGCTGCTCTACTTCCTTGAGCTTTTCAAACATACTCGTTCTCCTTCTCTGTACAATCTTATCTATCGTGTGTCAAATAGGTATGTTCTATTCCAAAGGCTCCCGTCAGCCCTTTTCCCTGGCGGCGTCCTCGGCAGTGAGAATTTTTCTGATATTTTTTTCCACCTTTGCCCGGGGCACCATAACTTCATGGGAGCATTTCAAGCAGCGAATTTTAAAATCCATCCCCACCCGCAGCACCAAAAACCGGTTTTCACCGCAGGGATGGTTTTTTTTCATCATGAGAACGTCTCCAACCTTTACATCCATGGGTATGCTCCTTCCTGCCGGGAATGATATAAAAAGGAATTCAAGTACGGGAAACTTCCGTTTTCCCTGGTATGAGAATTCTGTGGCACTACAGAAAAATATTATACCAGATTTCCGCTGTTCTTGGCAAATAATTTTACAGCTTTTTCCGAAACCGGTTCTATCCTTTTCCCGTCATTTTTTTATGTAAAATCAGCAGCAGGCACATCCGGCATAAAAGCGCCTCCCTTTCCAGGGGGGAAAGCGTTCCTTGCAGCGCCGCGCCCAAAGCCAGGCGCAGAAACACAGGTTCCAATTGGGATAGAAACCGCATAACCGGGGAACACTATCAGAGCATACCCGTAAATAAATTCCCGTCCCGCACAGCGCCGCTCAAAGCCAAACCCTATTCTTTCAGCCAATTGTGCCCAAAACTGTACTGCTTAATCAGCTTGTTTGTCCCGGATTAAAACGGGCTGTATGAAATTCAGCATATTCCCAGCCGAAAGGAGTTATCAAAACATGGAATGCAAGTTAACCTGTGAGTTTGAAAGCATTGAATTTGCGGAACTGGCCGTAGGGGAACTCCAGAAGTGGAGGGATTCCATCTACGGCGTCGCCCTCTCCTGCCGCAATAACCCCGGGGAGGATTATTTTTCCCAGGTTGTCTATCCGCTGGCGGCCTCCGGCGCCGATGTCAACAACGGGCCTGGCACCGGTTCTATTTCCACTGAAAATGGAAATGCGGTCTCGTATATTCCGATTATCGACACTCAGGTGTCCGATGACGGCGCGATTCCGGAACCCTATACAGAGCGCAGCTGCCGGCTGAAAGTTACCTGCTCCGCCCAGAGCGTCCGTCCCATTGCAGCAAAACTGCGCAGCCTGGGCGCTATCCACATTCAGTGGAGAGCCTGACCCCACTTTTTGACCGCCAAACCGCAGTTTGGCGGTTTTTGTTTGCCGTGTGCATACCAAACTCTTTTTTGGAATATGAATGTCAGGAAAAGACAGGGAGCCGTAGTTAATAAACGCAACCTCATTCTGGTTCCGGCAGGCTAAAGGGCATTTTTGCAAGTTCCATTCGGCCCGTGCCGGCTGTTTTTTGGAGTTTATTTACTATCAAAGAGGGATTCCGGCAGGCCATTGAGGAATTCCCCTTTCCCATAGAACAAAAAAGAGGAGGTCCCTAAAATGAGCCAGTATCAACCGGAAGGTCTGCTGCTAGATACATATGAAAATCAGTGTGCGATCCGATCTCTGGCATCCCTGCAGGAGGCAGCCGCCCACTCCAGAATCCTGGAGGCCCGTGCCGTGGTGTGCGACAATGAACACAACCTGATTGTAGATCTGGGGGAGGTCCGCGGCATCATCCCCCGTCAGGAGGGTGCAATCGGCATTGCGGACGGCACCACCAGGGATATCGCCCTGATCTCCAAGGTGAATAAACCGGTGTGCTTTAAAATCATCGGATTTCAGGCCGATTCCTCCGGGGCGCCATGCGCCATTTTGTCCCGGCGCATCGTTCAGGAAGAATGCCGCCGCAGTTATGTTGACAACTTAATGCCCGGAGATGTGATTCCGGTGAAGGTGACTCACTTTGAGCCCTTTGGCTGTTTTGTGGATATTGGATGCGGGATTTCCTCGCTGATTCCCATCGATTCCATTTCCGTTTCCCGCATTTCCCATCCGCGGGACCGCTTCCGCATCGGACAAATGATCCGCGCCGTGGTGCGCCTGGTGGATCCCGACGGACGTATCACCCTCTCCCACAAGGAGCTTCTGGGCACCTGGGAGGAAAACGCCGCCCTCTTCTGCGCGGGGGAAACCGTAGCCGGTATCATCCGTTCCGTGGAGGACTACGGCGTATTCATTGAGCTGGCGCCCAATCTGGCAGGGCTTGCGGAGCCCCGGGAGGATGTTGCCCCCGGCCAGCACGCCAGCGTATACATCAAAAGCCTCATCCCCGAAAAGATGAAGGTGAAGCTCATTATTGTGGATGCCTTCGACGCCCAGTACCAGCCTGAGCCCCTGCACTACTTCTATACCGGCGAACATCTGGACTGGTGGCGTTACTCCCCCGCCGGATGTTCCCGCGCCCTGGAAAGCCGTTTTGGGCCGGCCTGCGGCAGCACTTCGGCGGAACTTGAGGGGACAGTCCTTTGAGGCAGCTTCACAGCTTTGGGGTCATCCGTCTGCGCGGAAGCAAGCCAGCGGCCGTCCTCTGCTTTTTGCTGGTGCTGGCCGTGGGGGTGTTCACCGCAAAATGGGCCTGGAAAACCCACCCCATACAGGCGGAATCCGTATCAGCCGGCGCTGAGCCAAGTATCGAAATTCCCATTATCATGTACCACCACTTTCTGGAGGATCCGGGGCGCCTGGGGGATTATGTGGTGTCCCCCCAGCAGTTTGCGGACGATTTGGCCTATCTTCAGCAGCTGGGCTACACCACTGTGACAACTGAGGACTTGATCCAGTATGTGGACAATAACGTCCCCCTGCCCGAAAAGCCCGTGATGATTACCATCGACGATGGCTACGAAAGTGTGTACGCCTATGCCTATCCGATTTTAAAGCAATTTGAGTCCAAGGCCGTGGTCGCGGTGATCGGGCGGTTTTCCCAGGAGTATTCCCACTCCAGCGATCACAGCGTCCTGTATTCCCATCTCACCTGGGATCAGATAGGCGAAATGTCCCAAAGCGGCCTTATTGAGTTTGCAAACCATTCCTATGATCTCCATGATTCCGCCAGCGGCGCCCGCCGCCTATCCGGTGAGAACACCGATGAGTACCGCCTGCGGCTGAGCCGGGACGTCCTGCAAACCCAGGAGCTTCTAAAGGACGCTTCGGGCACGCTTGTACACTGTTTCGCCTATCCCTTTGGGTTTTATTCCAAGGACTCTGACAGCATTCTGGCCTCCCTTAGCTTTCGGGTCACCCTTTCCTGCGAGGAGCGCATCAGCCGGATCTGCAGGGGGGATCCCCAATGCCTGTACCGCCTGGGCCGGTTTAACCGCCCAGCGTCAGCCAGCCGGGATGCTTTTTTTAAAAAGGCGCTGGGGCTTTGAAACAGCAGCGGCGAGCCAGGATCCGCAGCCTGAAAGGATGTTGTTGGCCCGCGCTGCCGTGCTTCATCAAATCCGTACGGGTCCAAGCCCCGCTGGGCGGCTTTCACGAGCTTGGGTACCTCCATCTTTTGCCGGCGGCAGAACTCAGAGCACCGGCATCCCCCAAAAAGGCGGCGCAGAGGGACCGCCTCCGCACTTTTTGCTGTAAAGTCAATTTTCTTTACACAGTCCCAACCCGTATGATACCGCCGCTTTTCGCCCTGCCGGGCATCCAACACACTGATCCCCCAGCTATGGAAAGGATGTTTTGCTTTGCAGATGTTCGAATCCGTTGTCATTCTTCTGCTGCTCTTCACCGGTGGATTTTTGACCCTGCGAACCCGTTTTTTCAGTATACGGCATCCAATCAAGGTGGCCCGCGCCCTGGTTGGGAACCTTCTGCGCCCGCCTCAGCAGGATTGCACCGGACGCACCATCACGCCCTTTCAGGCCATGAGCACGACGCTGGCGGGAACTCTAGGGGTGGGCAGCATCTCCGGCATCGCCACCGCCATCACACTGGGCGGGCCCGGAAGCATTTTCTGGATGTGGGTGAGTGCCTTTTTCGGGATGACCACCAAATACGCGGAAATTGTTCTGGCTGTCCATTTCAGTTCCCCTTCAGACAGGACCGGAGGCCCGATGATTTACCTGAAAAAGGGGCTGTCTTCCCCGTTCCTGGCTTGCTTTTTCTGCGTATGCTGTGTGGCGGCTTCCTTTGGGATCGGCGGTATGGTGCAGTCCAACGCCATTGCCCAGGCCTTGGATTTTTCTTTTGGCGTGCCCGGCTTTGTCACCGGCTGCGTCTTTACCCTGCTTGCAGCCTTTGTCATTTTAGGCGGGATCCAGCGCATCGCCCGATTCTCCGAAAAGCTGGTGCCCACCATGAGCCTGTGTTATTTTGTCCTGGCAATTATAGCAATTTTGCGCCACTCGTCTCAGATTCCAGCCGTTTTTACCCAGATTTTTTCCCAGGCTTTTTCCGTCAGGGCGGCAGCCGGAGGTGTCTTTGGTTCCGCGGCCTTCTATGCCCTGCGCTATGGGGTTTCCAGAGGGATTTTCTCCAATGAGGCCGGGCTTGGCTCCTCTCCCATCGCACACACCTGCACAGCCCAAAAATCACCGGCGCGGGAAGGGGTTCTGGGTATCTTTGAAGTATTTGTCGATACCTTTGTGATGTGTACGCTCACCGCCCTGGTAATTCTGACCTCCGGTATTGCGGACTGCGGCCTGGACGCCTCCGCCCTGGTCGGTGCGGCCTTTGGCGTGAGCTTCGGCAGCTTTGGGGAGATGTTCGTGAGCATCTCTATCGTATTCTTTGCGTTTTCCTCTATTCTTGGCTGGTGCTTCTATGCCGAACAGTGCCTGCGCCACCTGTTTCAAAACGCCTATTATCCCATCCTGTTCTACCGTATGGCCCTGCTTTTCTCTGTGATGCTGGGCGCCGTTCTCAAGCTGCAGGTCGTATGGGGGATCGCAGACTGCTTTAATATGGCGATGGCCATTCCAAACCTTATCGGCCTGCTGGGGCTTTCCTCCCTGGTGGTTTTGGAGACAAAACGTTATTTTGCCCCGCAGAGTATCCGTAAAATCTCGCACAGCCGCCGTATCCGCTTCCCTGTAAAGGGCTGCGCCCCGATGAACCACGGAAATTAAACCACTTATATTTTCTCCCAGAATCCTTTTTCCATTCTGTCATCAAAAAAGCAGGCACTTTCGTGCCTGCTTTTTTGATGGCTTTTCCCTACCCCATCCCGGTTGTCTCTCAGGCCGCCGGGCCAGCTGCGCCTGTGAGCTGCTATTATCAGGAGCCAATATCGATCCCAAACAAGCCCTCGCGGGCAAATGGGCCGTCCCATCCTCCTGAGCCTGGCTGGTACAGCCGTTTTTTTGCAGTCCCCGATGGAATACCGGCTTGTGAACCCCAAGCTGCAGCATTCTTCTAATCCGCCCGGTGCCCATACAGCGGCGTGAGATAATCGCCGGTAAAGCAGGAAAAACAATACCCTGCCTCTCCATAGGCTTCCCTGAGCTGTTCCACACTTAAAAAGCGAAGGGAGTCCGCGCCCAGATACCGGCACAGCGCCTGAGGATCCATGCCGGCGGAGATCAGTTCCTTTCTGGACGAGATATCCACTCCGTAAAAGCAGGGATAGAGGATTGGCGGAGACGCCACCCGAAGATGAACCTGGCTGGCTCCCGCCTCCCTCAGCAGGCGGATAATCCTTCTGGAAGTCGTCCCCCGTACTATTGAGTCATCGATCAGCACAATCCGTTTTCCCTGTACCACTGAGCTATTGGCGGAAAGCTTCATCCGCACCGCCAAATCCCGCTGCTCCTGTGTGGGTTCAATAAAAGTGCGTCCCACATAACGGTTTTTTATCAGCCCCATCCCATAGGGGATCCCCGAGGCCTCACTGTATCCCATAGCGGCGGGCAGGGAGGAATCCGGCACCCCCACCACAAGATCCGCCTTCAGGGTTTTGCAGTCTGTGCGTGCCAGCAGCTCCCCTGTCCTGCGCCGGGCCAGGTGGACGTTCTTCCCGTCAATGCTGCTGTCCTCACGGGCAAAATACACATATTCCATCGCACACAGGCGGTGCTCAGTCTGTTGAGTATAGAACCGGGATTCCATACCGGTTCGGGAAAACTTGAGTATTTCCCCAGGCTCCACATTCCGCAGGAACTTTGCCCCTACAGCGTCAAAAGCACAGGTTTCGCTGGCAGCGCACCAGCCGTTTTCCAGGGTTGCAATGGCCAGAGGGCGCAGTCCATGGCGATCCCGGATGGCATAGAGGCTTTTGGGAGTGAGAATCAAAAAGGCAAAGGCGCCCTCCAACCTGGCGCAGGCACTCTGCAGCTTTTCCATCAAATTTCCGGCCCCGCCCTGGATCAGGTGAAGAATGATGGCGCTGTCGCTGCTGGTATGAAACAGATGGCCCATATTTTCCAGCTCGTCCCGCAAAGGCTGGGCATTGACTATCTGACCGTTATGCGCCACTGCCAGGCTCCCACGGTTGGCCCTTGCCACAATGGGCTGGATATTCTCCCACTCATCCCCGCCGCAGGTAGAATAACGGATATGCCCAATGCTGTTGCTGCCCTTGAGCGCGTCGATATCCGATTGGTTGAAAACCTCCAGAACAAGCCCTTTGCCCTTGGTGCAATGCAGGCCTTCCCCATCACTGACGGCGATTCCCGCTCCCTCCTGTCCCCGGTGCTGAAGGGTATGCAGGCCAAAATAGGCCAGCTGGGCGGCATTCGGCACTCCAAATACGCCGAAAACCCCGCATTTCTCCCTGGGTTTATCTCCAAGCCCGTTTTCTTCGTTGTTCGTCAGCATCTGCCGGTTCCTTCCTTTCCGTATTTCCCTAGGGGTATCTACCGCCGGGAGCCCATCCATGCCCGCAGGCGCCGCATGGCCTCTGCGGTGGCCTCCTTGGTATTAAAGGATGTCAGCCTTAGATAGGATTCCCCATTTTTTCCGAACCCGCTGCCCGGGGTTCCCACAAGATTGGCGCCGGTGAGCAGTTCCTGGAAAAAGGTCCAGGAATCCATTCCAAAGGGGCAGCGCATCCAGAGATAGGGCGAATTGAGCCCTCCCGCAAACGGAATTCCCAGCCCGGCAAGCGTTTGGGAAATCAGGCGGGCATTATCCTGGTACACCTTCAAGTTCTCACGGCATTCCCGCTGTCCCTGGGGAGAAAACACCGCGGCCGCCGCTCTCTGTACCGGATAGGAAACTCCGTTGAATTTGGTGGTCTGGCGGCGCAGCCACATCTGCCTTAAGCTCATCCCGTCCCGTACAAGAGCCGCAGGAACCACCGTATAACCGCAGCGGGTTCCGGTAAAGCCTGCCGTCTTGGACAGAGAGCAAAACTCAATGGCACAGGTTTCGGCCCCCTCAATCTCAAAGATGCTGCGCGGGATCTCCGCCTGTTGGATAAAGGCCTCATAGGCGGCGTCAAAGAGTATCACAGCACCCTGCCGGTTGGCAAAGTCCACCCATTCCTTCAGCTGCTCCCGGGTATAGGCGGCTCCGGTAGGGTTATTGGGAGAACACAGATAGATGAGATCCGCCTTTTCCTCCTGGGGCGGCATGGGTAAAAATGAGTTCTCCCAGGTTGCGTTTAAAAATACAATCCGGCGGGAGTCCATGCAGTTTGTGTCCTGGTAAACCGGATAAACCGGATCCGGAATCAAAACCGTATTATCCTTGCCGAACAGATCCAAAATGTTTCCCACATCACTTTTGGCTCCGTCGCTAACAAAAATGTCCTCCTCCGCCAGAGATACCCCAAAGGAGGCATAATAGCCCCGGATAGCCTGCCGCAGAAACCCATAGCCCTGCTCTGGGCCATATCCATGAAACCTCTGGGGATCGCCCTGTTCCCGGGCCCCCTGTAAAAAGGCCTCCACAACGCTTGGGCCCAGCGGCCTTGTCACATCGCCGATTCCCATCCGAATCAATTCGGCCTGTGGATTTTTCGCCTGGTATTCCCCTACTCTTTTGGAGATGTCCGCAAAGAGGTAATTGGGGGGCAGACTTCGGAATGCTTCATTGAGCTTCACCGATTTTTCCTCCTTTCCAATCTGTAGATGAAGGCGCAGCCATATCCCGGTGCTTATGTCCGCCTATCCGGTGCAGTTCCCGAATTTTTTCCCTTGCCGGGCTCCCAAGGTGCCCAGCCAGCGGCAGGGTATCCAGTTGGGCCTTCATCCTGCTTATCCGGCCAACTAATTCTCGGCTGCAATTTCTCATCGGCTTTTCTCCTGTCTGAACACAGCCGCGCTGATAAATTCCCGAAACAGCGGGTGTGCCCGGTTGGGCCGGCTCTTGAATTCCGGATGGTACTGAACCCCCACAAAGAAGTCCTGCTGCGGATTCTCCAGCGCTTCAACCAATCTGTCATCCGGGGAAGTGCCGCTCAGCAGCATTCCCGCCTCTTGGAACTGCCTGCGGTAGGCGTTGTTGAACTCATACCGGTGGCGGTGGCGTTCCTGCACCATAGGTGCGTTGTAGGCCTGCATCAGCCTGGAATTGGGCTGTACCTGGCAGGGATAGGCCCCCAGGCGCATGGTTCCCCCCTTGGGCAGATTCCCCTGCTGGTCGGCCATTAAATCGATCACCGGATGCCCGGTATTGGGAGCAAATTCCCGGGAGTTGGCATCCGCAAGGCCCAGGACATTGCGCGCAAACTCAATGGCGGCAATCTGCATTCCCAGGCAAATTCCCAAATAGGGGATATTATGTTCCCGGGCATATTGAGCGGCAGCGATCATTCCCTCTACGCCTCTGGTTCCAAAGCCTCCCGGGAGAATGATCCCGTCGGCTGCTCCCAGGAGCTCTCCTGCCGTGCGGGGAGTGATTCCCTCGCTGTCCACCCAGTCGATTTCCACCCGGGCGGAGCACTCGAACCCGCCGTGCCTGAGAGCCTCCGCTACGGAGAGGTAGGAATCATGGAGCTTGACATATTTGCCTACCAGGGCAATCCGCACAGTACGCTTACAGGCTTCAGTGCGCTGCAGCATCTGCTTCCATTCCTTCAGATCGCAGGGCAGGTTCTGGTTTAGGGAGAGACGGCGCAGCACAGTTCTGGCAAGACCGGCCTCCTCCAGCATAATAGGCGCGGCATATAGATTAGGAAGCGTAAGGTTTTGAATGACACAGTCCTCCTGCACATTACAGAAAAGCGCAATTTTCTGCAGCACCGACGGCTCCACCGGACGGTTGCAGCGCGCCACAATAATATCCGGCATAATGCCGAAGGACTGCAGCTCCTTGACGGAATGCTGGGTGGGCTTGGACTTATGCTCCCCGGAGGATTCCAGATAGGGAATGAGCGTCACATGAATAAACAGGCAGTTTTCCCGCCCTATCTCGTGGGATACCTGGCGAATCGCCTCCAGAAACGGCTGGGATTCCATGTCCCCCGTGGTGCCGCCAATTTCCGTGATGACGATATCCGCGCCTGTTGTTTCCTGCACCCGGTAGATAAAGGATTTAATTTCATTGGTGATGTGGGGGATGACCTGAACCGTCTGCCCCAGGTATTCCCCCCGGCGTTCTTTATTGAGTACATTCCAGTAGACCTTTCCCGTGGTGAGATTGGAAAACTGGTTGAGGTCCTCGTCGATAAACCTTTCATAGTGCCCCAAGTCCAAATCTGTCTCTGCGCCATCCTGAGTGACAAACACTTCCCCATGCTGATAGGGACTCATGGTTCCGGGATCAATGTTGATGTACGGATCCAGCTTTTGTGCCGCCACCTTCAGTCCCCGGGCCTTGAGCAGCCTGCCTAAACTTGCCGCGGTAATCCCCTTGCCAAGGCCGGAGACTACCCCGCCGGTTACAAAAATATACTTTGCCATTATAATTCTACCTCCCCGGTAAAGACTGTCTGTGCCTGACCTGTCATGAGTATGGTTGTGCCGGTATCCCGGATGCTCAGCGTACCGCCCCGCAGAACTACCTGTACCGGCTCTCTGGGATTGCAGCGCCCGGTCAGCACTGCCGCCACCGCGCTGGCGCAGGCTCCGGTTCCGCAGGCGAGGGTCTCCCCGCTTCCCCTTTCCCAAACGCGCATTTGTAATTGGTTTTCCCCAATCACCTGTACAAATTCCGTATTGACTCCCTGTGGAAAAATTGGAGCGGTTTCAAAACGGGGGCCCTCCTGTTCCAAGTCCAGTTTTGCAACCTGTGGGCGGAACACCACGCAGTGAGGGTTGCCCATGCTCACGCAGGTGATCGTCTCCTGTCCTTCGGACAGTTCCACCTGCCGCTCCACCACCCGGTTTCCAGGCAGGAGCACCGGGATGTCCGGCGGGTTCAAAATTGCGGGCCCCATGTCCACAGTCACCAAAAACGGGCCGTTTTCCTGCGGATGAACCTGAACCTCCTTAACGCCGCTGAGCGTATCAATCCGCATATCCCGTTTGGATACAATCCCGCTGTCATAGAGGTATTTTGCCACGCAGCGGATCCCGTTTCCGCACATTTTTCCCTCGCTGCCGTCCCGGTTGAAAATCCGCATTTTGGCGTCTGCCCGCCCGGAGGGCAATATGAGAATCAGCCCGTCGCCCCCAATGCCGAAGTGAGGCCGGGACAGGGTCCTGCTCAGCTGTGCCGGTTCCAGAACCTGCTGGCGAAAGCAGTCCATATAGATGTAATCATTGCCGCATCCGTGCATTTTCGTAAAGGAAAGCTTCATCACAATTCCATTCCTTTCGGTGATTTGTCCTGAGCTGTACTGCCGGTTCCCTGTTTTACTGCGCCAGCGCTCATCAGTTCGAGGATCCACTGCAAATCAGCCCGCCGCGCACCTTTGCCTCAACCGGCCCGGATGGCAGCCCCTGGCAGCCCTGCTCATCCCGTACATTTCTGTACGTCTTGTGAATTTGGAGTTTTTTGGCAGCCCCCTGCGGGAAAACAGAGAGCAGCCTTATCTTGTTCAAAGAGAAAAGGCGCCAGGCTCAAAGGGGAGAATCTCTTCCTTTAAGTCCGGCGCCATTGTCGAAACCTGTCATGCTATTTTATTATCTCCGGTTCATTCATAAGCATAAACCGCAGCTACCCCTCTCCGGCAGGCCTTTCGCATAGCATCTGGCCTTGATTGGAGAAGGAACTATCATCTCTGGAAACCGGACACCCTTGTCTCAGCTTCCCTCAAAAACCGGGTATTATTACATTTCTTTAAAAAACATCGCTGCCCTGCAGCGGCTCCATTTCCCGAGCGCTCTCTGGGAGATGCTTGCGTTGACGGCATAAGGCCGGGGCTTACCCGAACCGGACCGGGATGTTTTGCGCTTTGGCCTTTGCCAAATGCCGGCCGCGTTCCGGCTGGCAAGCAAAACTCCTGAAGTGCCGCACTTTTGCGGCGCTTCACACGGCAAACGAATCCAGAATTTCCTTTGCCACCTGAACTCTGGGCACCCGGCGATCCATGGCTTTTTTTTCGATATACCGGTGAGCATCCTCTTCCGTCAGGCCCCAATACTGAATCAACAGGCATTTTGCCCTGTCCACCTGGCGGATATCCTGGATTTTCTGCTGCAGCTTCTGGCTTTTGGGGATCTCCCGTATCAGGCGCCTGTGGAGAGCCAGCATCAGGGACACCGCTGATCCAAACATTCTGCGCCCCATCTCAAGATAGAAGACAAATACCCCCTCTTCGCCCAGCTGCAGGGCAGTGTGCGGGCTCAGCTGCGCGGATGCCACTAAAATAACCCCCGCGTTGGTCTGCGCCGCTTTTAGCGCCGCCTGAATTCCAAAGCAGTCCGCAAGCGGCGTTATCACCACCACCAGGGAATACTCCTCGGTCTCCAAGGCCTCGGCGGCCCGGGTGCCGTCACAAGCGGTGCTGACTTCAAATGGAGCCTGCTCCCGAAGCAGCTGGGAAAAATAATCTATCCCCTTGGAACTGCCGGAAACCATCAGTACCTTCTGCATATGTACCGCCCTCTCAACCTTCCAATCCGCATGAAAAATCCATCAAATCCTGGTAAAATAGGTCTCCCGTTCATACCGGTGAGGATCCTCAAGCTGTTCCAGCAGTTTCCATTCCCGCTGCTTTTGCTGCAAGTACTCCGAAAGGAGCTGCGCGGGAAGCACTTGGCGCAAAAACTGGCTTTCCCCTGCGAGCCGGACCGCCTCGCCCAATGAGAGCGGCAGGCTTTTCACACCCAATTCCGCAATGGTATCCCCATGCTCATAGAGGTTCTCGTTGCAGGGCTCGCAAAGTACCTTCTTCTGGGAAATTCCGTCCAGGCCCGCATGAATCAGCAGGGCAAAGGCCAGGTAAGGATTGCACACTGGATCCGGCGACCGCAGCTCCATACGGTTGAATTCCTCTCCCATAGAGGCGGGAATCCGGATGAGCTGAGAACGGTTCTGATGGGACCAAGTGAGGTATTTCGGCGCTTCAAAGGCCCCAAGACGGCGGTAGGAATTGCTCAATGGGTTTAAAAATACTGTAAGTTCCGGCACCCGTTCCAAAATCCCCTGTATAAAACTGCTGGCCCCGGGGGAGTTCTGAACAGCGGGCTCAAATAAATTTCTGCCGCCCTGGCTCAGAGAGAGGTTGATATGCATCCCGTTTCCGCTTTCCTGCGACAGAGGCTTGGGCAAAAATGAGGCGAAGGCCCCGCTCCGGGCGGCGATGGATTTCACCACCCATTTGAACGCGAGAAGATTATCTGCCGCTGTCAGAGGATCCGAATAGCGAAAATCAATCTCATTCTGGCCCGGGCCCCGCTCATGATGGGAACTCTCCGGAGTGATCCCCATGGATTCCAGCGCCAGGCAGATGCCCCTGCGGATGTCCTCGCCCTTATCCAGAGGAGAGATGTCCCCGTATCCCGCATTGTCCAGGGGCCGCAGGCTGGGGTTCCCTGCGGCATCGTTCTGGAAGAGATAAAACTCACATTCGGCGCCCACCCGGCAGAGGTACCCCATCTTTGCCGCCCGGTTCACCGCCTGTTTGAGCAGATTGCGCGGATCGGCCTCGAAGTCGGTACCATCCGGGTTTTTTACCGAGCAGGTGATACGCATCACCCGCTCATGGTCGGGCCTCCAGGGCAGAATGGCCACAGTGGAGCAGTCCGGCACCAAAAACAGATCCGAACCTGCCGCAGAGCCAAACCCGCTGACAGCGGAGGCGTCAAAGGAGATGCCGTACTGGAACGCCCGCGGCAGTTGGTCCGCCATAATGGCAATGTTTTTTTGTACGCCAAACAGATCACAGAAGGAAAGCCGGATAAACTTGACATCGTTTTCCTGCACAAACTGCAGGATTTCCGACATGGTGTCGCTCATAGAGTCCCCTCCTCTCCCGAAACACGGCCTAAATCTCCCGCACTAAATACTGTTCTCTGGCAGCGCCCACGGAGATGTAGCGAATGGGGCATCCCACCTGCTTTTCCAGAAAGAGAATGTATTCCCGGGCAGCTTCGGGCAGCTCCTGCCAGCTGCGGCAGTTGCTAATCGGGCAATTCCAGCCCCGCAGAGTCTTCAGTACCGGTTTTGCCCGCTGAAGCCTGGCGCCGGTTGGGAACTCCGTGGTCTCCCGCCCGTCTACCTGATAACTGATGCAAACCGGAATTTCCTCCATGCCGGAGAGTACATCCAGCTTGGTGAGCGCCAGTTCATCGGCCCCCTGCATCCGCACTCCGTACCGGGAGGCCACAGCATCGAAGGGGCCGACCCTTCTGGGACGCCCGGTGGCGGCGCCGTATTCCCCGCCCGCCTGGCGCAGGCGCTCAGCTTCATCGCCAAACAGCTCACACACAAAGGGGCCCTCTCCCACACAGGTGGAGTAGGCCTTCATGATGCCGATAGAGCAGTCCAGCTGATGATTGGGAATCCCCGCCCCAATGGGAGCATAGGCCCCGATGGTCGAGGAGGAAGACGTAAAAGGATAGATTCCAAACTCAATATCCCGCAGAGCCCCCAACTGGGCCTCAAACAGGATTTTCTTTCCCTGTCTTGCCGCTTCGTCCAGATATCTGGAGGTATCGCACACAAAGGGCGCCGCCGCAGATCCAAAGCGTTCCAGCCAGGCAAACACAGCCTGCTGGTCGATGGGCTTGTTGTGGTAAACCCCTGTAAAGGTCAGGCTTTTCCACTCCAGAATCCCTTTGAGGCGCTCCTTGAGGGAATCCATCTCTAAAAGTTCGCCCATCCGGATGGCTTTTTTCATATATTTGTCCCCATACACCGGCGCAATCCCACGCCTGGTGGAGCCGTAGCGCGCGTCTCCCAGGCGTTCCTCCTCCAGGCAGTCCTGCTCCCGGTGGTAGGGCATACAAATCACCGCCTTGTCACTGATCTTCAGCCGCTCAGGCGTAATAGAGATCCCCGCCTTCCTCAGGCGCCCAATCTCCCCGGCCAGGTGCTCCAGATCAATCACCATCCCGTTGCCCATCACGTTGACTACATCTTCCCGCAGAATCCCCGAGGGAAGCAAATTCAAAATAAAGGTCCCCTTTGGATTGACCACTGTATGCCCGGCATTGTTGCCGCCCTGATAGCGAACCACAATGTCGTACTCCTGGGAGAGTAAATCCACCATGCGCCCTTTTCCTTCATCGCCCCAGTTAATCCCAGTGATTGCACTCAGCATCGTTCATCCTCCATCTCTGTGTCCTTGGCGTCCGCTTGATTTTGTCCCTTGGCTCTTTCCATGCCGTTGGACGGCCGCGCCCGGCAGGCCGTCTTTGTAGCAGCCCGGCATCCCCGGCAAAAAAAGAAAAGGCACCCGTGAAGTGAGTTTTCCCCCTTTCGTCAGTCCCTATACGAAAGCCGCCTTCCGGCGGTTGGAAAACCAAATTCACGGACGCCTTTGTCCACGCGCATATTATAGCATTCTGCAAGTTTTATGTCAAGAACATTCACTCCAAAAAATCACATTTTTCCTCCCCTCTTTTCCTTTGCCAAGCCCTGCGTCGTCCTTTTCCTCCGCCAAAAGCACGCACCCTCTTTTTTCATGGACAGGCCTTCTGGATTTCCCGGATGAACCCCAAACGGAATCCTGATGCCGCAGCTCAGTTTTTTCGCTGCGGCTGCGGTGAGACATTCGAAGAAGCCAGCTCAACCGGCACCTCAAAATGACGGTTTTTAAAAATTTTCCTGCAAAAGTATTGACAATATCCCAGGCTGCCCCTATAATAAACGGCGTAATGCAGCAAGGGCGCTGCGGGGAAAATCCCCGCGGCGCCCTTTTCTTTTGCATCGGTTTTCCTCTCCGGCTCCTGCCGGCACCACCCATCAGCAGAAAGGACGGCGTACCAGTATGAGTAAAACAAAAATCCCGCAGGGCTATCCGCCCAAGGACGGATTAACCCTGTTTGAAACCCAAAAGGCTATCGACAGCGTAAAAAAGATATTTCTGGCCAATTTGGAACTGGCACTGAACCTGACGCGGGTATCCGCACCGCTGTTTGTAGATCCGGCGAGCGGGCTCAATGACGATCTCAACAACGTGGAGCGCCCGGTGAGCTTTTCTATTCTGGAAACCGGGCGGCAGGCTCAGGTGGTGCATTCCCTGGCAAAGTGGAAGCGCTATGCCCTGTACCGCTATGGCTTTGTCCCGGGCAGCGGCCTGTGCACAGACATGAACGCCATCCGCCGGGATGAGGAAATGGATAACCTGCATTCCATCTATGTGGACCAATGGGACTGGGAGGCCGTGATTCCCCAGGGACGCCGGGACCGTCCCTATTTGCGGGAGACGGTCCAAAAGATTGTGGCTGCCATCTGTGACACCCAGCAGGCGCTGTGCGCCCAATTCTCTGGGCTCCCCCCCTTCCTCTCCCGGGAGGTCGCCTTTATCACTGCCCAGGAGCTGGAGGATCGTTATCCCGACGTCCCGCCAAAGCAGAGGGAAACTCTCTTTGTCAAAGAGCACCCCACCGCCTTTATCGAACAAATAGGCGGACGGCTGAAATCCGGAGAACGCCATGACGGGCGTGCGCCGGATTATGACGACTGGAGCCTCAACGGCGATCTGCTCTTCTGGAACCAGCTTTTGGGCTGTGCCTTTGAGGTATCCAGTATGGGAATCCGGGTCGACGCCGCGGCAATGGCGGCTCAGCTGCAGGAGAGCCGGTGTACCAGCAGAGCCCAGCTTCCCTTTCACTCCCTGGTGCTCAGTTCCACTCTGCCCCAGACCATCGGCGGCGGCATCGGGCAGTCCAGGCTCTGTATGCTTCTTCTGAACAAAGCCCACATCGGAGAGGTTCAGGTATCCCTGTGGGATGAACAGACACAGAAAACCTGCCGGGAAGCCGGCATCACCCTTTTATAAAAAAATGTCAGCAGGGAAAGGATTGGATTGAATCATGAACGAGCAGGAAGTATGCAGCCGGATCCCGGAGTTGTTTGGCAGTATGGTATTTGGAGATCCCGTCATGCGCCAGCGCCTCCCCAAAGAGACCTACCGCGCCCTGCGCAAGACCATCGAATTGGGCAAACGCCTGGATCCCAACGCGGCGAATGTCATTGCCAATGCCATGAAGGACTGGGCCGTGGAAAAAGGCGCCACCCACTTCACCCACTGGTTTCAGCCCATGACCGGTATTACCGCTGAAAAGCACGACAGCTTCATCTCTCCGGACGGGGATAATTCGGTCATTATGGAATTCAGCGGCAGGGAGCTGGTGAAGGGCGAGCCGGACGCCTCCAGCTTTCCCTCCGGCGGGCTTCGGGCAACCTTTGAAGCCCGGGGCTACACCGCCTGGGATCCCTCCTCCTATGCCTTCATCAAGAATCATACCCTTTGCATCCCCACCGTGTTTTATTCCTACAGCGGCCAGGCGCTGGATAAAAAGACTCCGCTTCTTCGTTCTATGGAACTCATAAACAAACAGGCCCTGCGCATCCTCAGGCTCTTCGGACACGATGACGTCACCCGGGTTGTCACCACCGTGGGCCCGGAGCAGGAATATTTTCTGGTAGACGAGGCCCTGGTACGCCAGCGCCAGGACTTAACGCTGTGCGGGCGCACCCTCTTTGGCGCTGGAGCTCCCAAGGGCCAGGAGCTGGAGGACCACTATTTCGGCGCCATCAAGCCCCGGGTTGCCGCCTTCATGCGGGAACTGGATGAGGAACTCTGGAAGCTGGGCATCTTTGCAAAAACTGAGCACAAGGAGGTGGCTCCTGCCCAGTATGAACTGGCGCCGGTTTTCACAAACACAAACCTTGCTACGGATCACAACCAGCTGACCATGGAAATCATGAAAAAGGTGGCCTCCCGCCACGGGCTGTGCTGCCTGCTGCACGAAAAACCCTTTGAGGGCGTCAATGGATCCGGTAAGCACAACAACTGGTCCCTGTGCACTAATACCGGTGTCAACCTGCTGGAACCCGGGGATTCCCCCCGGCAGAATGCACAGTTTTTATTGTTTTTAACAGCTGTCATAAAGGCCGTGGACGAATACCAGGATCTGCTGCGTGCGTGTGTGGCCAGTGCCGGAAACGACCATCGCCTGGGTGCCCACGAGGCGCCGCCGGCGATTGTCTCCATGTTCTTGGGAGACGAACTCACCGCTGTCCTGGAATCCATTGAAAACGGGTGTGAATGCCCCCAGGCCAGCAAGGAAGAGATGAAGCTGGGCGTTCATATCCTGCCGCGTTTTCCCAAGGACGCCACCGACCGCAACCGGACCTCCCCCTTTGCCTTTACCGGAAACAAGTTTGAATTCCGTATGTTGGGTTCCAACCTCTCGATAGCCGGCCCCAATGTGTTTCTGAATACCATTGTGGCCCAGGAGCTGTGTGAATTCGCCGATAGTCTGGAGGCCGCTGAAGATTTCGGCAGCGCTTTAGAGGAACTCATCCGCAAAACCATCCGCCAGCACAAACGCATCCTCTATAACGGAAACAACTACGCCCCCGAATGGGTTCAGGAGGCCAACCGGCGCGGCCTGCAAAATCTCGCCACCACTGTCGATGCCCTCCCCGCCCTGCTGGAGCCAAAGAATATCGAGCTGTTTACCCGGCATAAGATTTTCACAGTGTCAGAGCTCAAATCCCGTTACGAGATTCTCATGGAGGTGTACAGCAAACGCATCAACATCGAGGCTCTCACCATGCTTACCATGGCGCAAAACCAGATACTGCCCGCGGTAACGGACTATTCCCACAAGCTGGCCAGCGCCGCCCTGGATAAGAAAAGCCTGAATTCCCAGCTGGACTGCACCTATGAAACCGACACCCTTCAAAAGCTCTGTGACAGCCTGGCCCGGATCCATCAGGCGTGCAATGCCCTGGAAAAATCCGTTGCCGCCGCCCAGGATATTGCCGATGCCTCCCGGCAGGCCAGGTACTACCAGCAGCAGGTGCTCCGCGATATGGACGTTCTGCGCAGGGCAGCCGACTATGCGGAAACTCTCACAGCCCAGCAAGCCTGGCCCTTCCCCACCTATTCCCAGCTTTTGTTCAGCATTTAAAGGGTTTTTCTGCTGGCAATGGGCTTTTCCAGGAAGTATCCCCGCAGCCCCCGCATATCCGTCCGGGTTTTCCTGGGCTGCTGCCGTTTCATTTTATAGCCTTGGACGCTATCAATCTATCACGCTTCATAAAGGCCTTTCAATTCCCCGGTACAGTCCCTCTCAGCGCGGGCAGCGTTGCACGACTTCTGAAAATCCAGTCCCGCGGTCAGAGTCCCCTGTCCAATGCGATTTCATAAAACAGATCCCCTCGGTATTTGCGAATGAACCCACCCATAAGACCGCGGCCCGGGAACTGAAGCCGCCATCTTTCCAGAAAGCCAGTTTTTCCTTTCTGGGATTCTCTCTTTCCTCATATTCAACCCAGGACGGCTGTTTTACGGTACAAAAACTCCGCCCGAATTCCATTCAGGCGGGGTTTTCCTTCTATTACTTATTGCGTTTTTTACAGGAGGCTGGCACGCAGCTCCTCCCCGGACTTAGGCGAGAGGTATGCAGGCGCAATATCAAACACAGTTTTGCAGCCGCTGGCGCCTTCCTGCGCCAAACGCGCCACAGCACGGGCATAAGCGGTCAAAACGCTGCCGGTGAACTCCGGGTTGGAATCCAGCTTGAGGCTGTATTCTACAATATGATGGCTGCCGGAGGCTGTTTTACCGCTGCGGATAACAAAACCGCCGTGGGGCATCCCGCCATGCTTTTCATTGAGTTCCTCCTGGGAAACAAAGTGTACAATGGTGTCGTAATCGGCAAAATAGTTGGGCATGGTTTTAATTTCAGCTTCAATCGCCGCACAGTCCGCTCCGGGGGCAGCAACTACAAAGCATTCCCGGATATGCTTCTGGCGGGTGGAAAGCTCCGGCATTTCTCCGCGGCGCACCGCATCCATCGCAGCCTCCACCGGGATGGTGTACTGCTTGGCATCCTGGACTCCCTGAATTCGCCGGATGGCATCAGAATGCCCCTGGCTGATCCCCTTGCCCCAGAAGGTGTAATCCCTGCCCTCGGGCAGGACAGCCCCAGCAACCAGGCGGTTCAGGGAAAATAAGCCCGGATCCCAGCCGCAGGAAATCAGCGCCACTGTCCCGCCCAGCTTGGCAGCGGCATCAACAGCGGCAAAATGCTCCGGAATTCTGGCGTGGGTATCAAAGGAATCCACCACATGGAACAGAGAGGCCAGGCGCGGCGTCTGATTGGGCAGATCTGTAGCGCTGCCTCCACAGAGGATCATTACATCCACCATGTCCTTATACTGCTCCACATCCTGGGCAGAATAAACCGGGACTCCCGCTGTCAAAAGCTGCACCGAGTCCGGCGCTCTGCGGGTAAAGACGGCAGCCAGCTCCATATCGCTGTTCTGGGATACCGCCAATTCCACTCCGCGCCCTAAATTTCCATATCCATAGATGCCGATGCGAATTTTATGATTCACTGTATTCATTCCCCGTTTCTTAAAAATTCTCCCGGGAAGCCTCATAAGGGCCCGTTTAACCATCAGTTCCCTGAATTGCCCGGAAGATTACTTGCCTATGACTACTTTTTATGATATCGGCTTTGGATTTCTTTGTCAATTTTCCTGCGGGAGAAAATGATTTTTCTCATTGGATACAAACGGTAAAAAATGCACAAAATCCTAAGGGATATTCATATTTTCGCCATATAACTGGAATTTTTATTCCAATCCAGAAAAAATGGCCTGCGGGGTGGGGCAGGCTTGCCTCTTTCGGACTGTTGACAGTGCCGGAGGCTTTTCGATATACTGAATACAAGAACTCCGCCGGTACCCCGGCGTGTGATGTGGGAGGAACAAACCGATGGGCAGAGATTATGCAGAAGAATTGAAGCTGAGAACACAATATATCCGCAACCTGCTAGCGCAGTCGGGCGCAAAAGGGATTATCTTTGGCAATTCCGGAGGTAAGGACAGCGCCCTGGTGGGGATCCTGTGCAAAAAAGCCTGCGAAAATGTACTGGGCGTCATACTGCCATGCCAGTCCAAACGGAATTTCGGCGAGGATCGAGAGGACGGCCTGGAACTGGCCCGGCAGTACGGAATCGAGAGTATAACGGTGGATCTCTCCGAGGCCAAACGTGCTGTTCTGGACGCCATTGCCCCCAACTGTGCCGTCGGGGAGTTGGCGGCCTCCAATATCGCGCCGCGTCTGCGTATGACCACGCTTTATACCATGGGGCAGAGCCTGGGTTACCTGGTGGCAGGAACCGGTAACCGCAGCGAACGCTACATCGGCTACTTTACCAAATGGGGCGACGGCGCCCACGACTTTAATCCCATCGCCGATCTCACGGTCACTGAAATCTATGAATTTCTGGCCTATCTGAACGCTCCCCAGGCTATTATCTCCAAAGCCCCGTCTGCCGGGCTTCTGGAGGGGCAAACCGATGAGGAGGATTTGGGCTTCCCCTATCGCGCTTTGGATCACTATCTGGCTACTGGCGAGGGCGATCCAGAAACTGTGGAAAAAATCCGCAGGATGCACCGCGCCTCCCAGCATAAGCGCGAGCCCATCTCGGTGTATGCTCACATTGAGGAACAGTATTAAGCCAGGATGTGCACGGTGGTCAGGCTGTAAACGGATTGTATTTTATATGCGAGGGGCAGAACAAAGCTTGACTGGACTTTCTCAAAGAAACGCCCAGCCAACAACGCCGCCTATCGAGAGCCGTAACAGCGGAAAATTCCCTGCTTCTTTCATCTCCAGTATTTCTTTTTCTGCCGCTTGTACGAGCGTATCTTGTCTAACATACCATTCGCCCCCTGTCGTAGTTAGTTTCCTACGACAGGGGGCTTTCGTCAATGTCCGTTTTTCCCGATTTTGTACATTCAGCTGTGGCAGGAGACGATGCCTTATGGGGGAAACAGCGCCTGCTTTCATCGCCGCAGCTGAACCGATATCCGCCGCCCGGAGGATGGATGTTGGGCCGGCCGTCGCTCCGTGGTAGAAACCAATACCTCTTGCCAGACTTTTTCTGAGGCGTCCCCTCTGCACAGCTTGAGAAAAAACCCGATTCGATTCTCTTAATTTTACTGAATATTTTCAATATCCACCACCTATTCCTGGATTATATGCTATACTACAGATATAAAAAGCAGGCCGCTGTGTTTTCTTTTCCCAAGGAAGCTGAGGTTTCTTCCGAATAAAAAGCGGCAATCGTAACGCGTTAGCTTGCAAATTCCAAAAAAGCAAAACTACTGGAAAGGGTGAGCCCAAATGAAGCCGAAACTCAGCGCAATCAAAATGTTAGTTGGCGCAGCCGTTTTATTGGGAGCTGTTCCGCTCCTGCGCACCGGATATGCCTGGCTGCATAACAGCCGGCTGCAGACGAGCTTTTCTGCCCTAAGGCCGGAATCCAGCTTCACTCATTATCTGGAACACCGGCCCATGGAGGAGCTGCCTGAGTTCCCCCTGGAACTTGATAACAGCTGGCTTCAGATAGAGACACATCAGCCCAGTGTGATACGTCTGCGGGCGCCGCTGCGGTATTATTCCCAGCCGGATCCATTTTCGGAACCATACTTGGAAATTCCGGCAGGAACCGAGCTGGAACTGATAGCCTGGCAGCGGGGAATCTGCCGTTATCCCATCGGTTACGGCTTTTTCTCCTATCCAACCTATGACCCCGGCTGGCGGATGGTGTCTCCTTTCCTGAAATATCCCAATGAAGATCCGGTCCGCAGCTGGGATGAGGCGAACTTTTACTATGTCCGCCTGGAGGATCTGGAAAGCGTCCGGCGGGATTATCTCTACGATTGTATGCGAACAACTAGAATGTTTCCTTTGGAGCAGTTCAAAACACGCGGAGAATATAGGGCGGCCTTGGAAGAAAAGCTCCCCCTTTTATTTGTAGATGAAGAATTGATGCGGCGGGGGTACTATCTTTCACCGGATTTGCTGCTTCCCCTATGGGACGGATGGAATACCGCCCTGTGTATTCTCGCCGCGGTCTGCATCCTGGGATGTGCCAGTCGTTTTCTGAAAAGCAGGCCCCACGGGATAAAAAAAGCTGAGGTTCACCGCCGTCCTACGGTTTGACAGCGGTACCTCATGGAGGCAAACTGCTATGAAACTGCCTTTCAAACGGTTTCTTTACGCCGTATCAATTTTACTGATGGCCTGTGTATGTTACCGGATATTTTTTGCCCTGCAGCATAATTCC
The DNA here is from genome assembly GCA_021771035.1 of Marvinbryantia formatexigens. Lineage (GTDB taxonomy): Bacteria > Bacillota > Clostridia > Oscillospirales > Ruminococcaceae > CALXEM01. The sequence continues at coordinate 329,974 of JAETPU010000001.1, forward strand.
AAAATAAAAACTGAATTTCGGCTGAGTTCTTCATTCACCGGCGGTACCGACCATTACCAGGCCAACACCCCCATGGAGGAACTGGGGGACTCTGACTTTCATTTTCCCGGGCTCAATGTTGCCGCCGCCTCTTCGGTTCGTGCCTTCCGGTTACGGTCGGATCTGCATTACTATGACACCCCCAACCGGTTTTCCAAGCCATCCCTGACGCTGAAAGCCGGTACGGTCTGTGTCATGGATGGATATTCACTGGGACAGGGCCCATACTCCTGCCCCACCTATACCCGGGGCTGGCGGTATACCACACCCCTTCTTCCCCTTCATTCTGAGCGTTACTATATCCCGCTCTCTGAATTGGAGCGGCTGTATTCCGACTACTACTGGGACGCCTACTGGAGCTGCTGGCGGACAGGGAAAGGGCAATTCAGCCAAATGAATCTTCTGGAAGCCATAAAAAACTCCCCTTCAAACAGGGAAGTCCTGGCCTGCGATACCTATCTCTACGGGATGGGCTATTACCTCTCCCCTGACCTGCTCCTGCCCCTGTGGGATGGATGGGATACTCTGCTTAGCATGGCAATACTCTCAATCGGTATTTCTCTTTTCCTGTCAAGACGCCATACCCGACGGATCAACGATCAAACTAAACCAAAGGAGAGGTGAGACTGTGTCACGCTGGATCAGGCGCACCGCTTTTCAGCTGCTGTGTTTGTACTTCCTTCTTTCCGCCGCTATAATAGGGATCCGCGTCCTCCACGCAGCAGGATATAATGCCGCAATCCGGGGCGGGTTCGACGCCTCCAAATACTGGATGCCCTCCTTTTATCAGGAACACCGGCCTATGGAAGAGCTCAAATGGGAAAGCTACCGGGTAAACTGGTCTGTTCCTGCAGTTGGCTATGATATTCCGCCTCTGCATTTAAAACAGGATTTGCACTACTACCGTCAGCCCAGTACCGACGCCCCACCGGCTCTGACAATTCCGGCAGGCACCGAAGTTTCCCTTTCTTTTCTGGATTATAAACCCGGCACCGGCGTGTGCACCTACCCCACCTATGAGAAGGGCTGGCGTTATGGTGTCCCTATTACAGGTTCAGCACAGGCCCGAACGTTGGATTTTGACACCGAGCCACGCTACTATGTTCGTTTGGAAGACCTACAGTCCGTGATGCACGATGGCTTTCAGGAGTACTGGGACTTTCACCGGCAGCTTGCCCGAGAAAATGAGCGGGAAGGTGCGGAGATTTATTCGGCGTCCCTGTGCGAAAAATTGAGTCAGCCCCGTAAATCCGCAGTGGATCTCTTTTCTCACAGCCTATTTTTGTGCGATGAGTTTTTGTACCGGTACAACTGCTACCTCTCCCCCGACCTGCTCCTGCCCCTGTGGGATGGATGGGATATGGCACTAAGCCTTCTCTGCGGCGTCTGTGTGGTTTGGATCCTGGCGGACAAACGCAAGGAGAAGCGAAAATACCGTTTTGAAATTATGAGCCAAGCCCTCAGGCAGCCGGATGTAGGCCAGCCTTAGCGCACGATCCGTCAGGGCTGTTTTCTCATCCGTGCGCCATCCTCTCCAAGTGTGCCGAAGCGCTTGATTCAGTCAGTTATTTGGAGAATGTGAAAGAGCGTCTATCCCGTGAAGGTTCACGGGATAGACGCTCTTTGTGTGTTCGATAGCCAAAACGGCGCCCGCAATTATTTTCCAACAATCGCGCAAAAGCGCTGGTATGCCTCGTCCCAGCCCTGGGGCTGCTCGGGCATATAGGTTTTGGGACATTCAGACGCCTGGATCACCCTGCGGATATCCTGGAGCGAGCCTAATTCTCCCAAGGCGCACAGCTGAACCGCCACATTGCCGCACACTGTCGCCTCAATGGGGCCGGCTACAACCAGTACTCCGCAGCTGGCAGCTGTCAGGCGGCACAACAGCCCATCCTTGGTTCCACCGCCCACCACATGGATCACCGGAAACTGCCGGTGGGTGGTCTTAGAAATCTGCTGGAACACATAGCGGTATTTCATCGCCAGGCTCTCATAGACGCAGCGCATCACTTCTCCCCGGCTCTCGGGGACCCGCTGTCCGGTCTTTTTACAGAACTCCCGGATACGCGCGGGCATATCGCCGGGCTTGACGAACTCCGGGGCGTCCGGGTCAATAAAGCTGACGAAGCTCTCGCAGGCCAGGGCTTCCCGCTCCAAATCAGCATAGGAGACCTGCTGCCCTTCGCGGATCCACTGGCGGCGGGATTCCTGAATCAGCCACAGCCCCATGATGTTTTTCAGATAGCGAATCGTGCCGCCAAAGCCGCCCTCATTGGTCAAATTGGCCGCAGCGGATTCCTCATTGATCATAGGCTCCTGCAATTCCGTCCCAAACAGGCTCCAGGTCCCGCAGCTGATATAGATAAAGTCCTTTTGATCCGTGGGGACAGCCGCCACCGCGCTGGCGGTATCATGCTGAGCCACCGCGATAACCGGCACCGGCGGTACTCCCAGCTCCTCACACAGCTCCTTTGTGAGCGTCCCATGGATACTCGCGGGCTGTATGACCTCTCTGAGAATTTCCGCAGGAATCCCCAACTGCTCCAAAAGTTCCCGATCCCAGTCCCGGGTACGGGCATTCAGCATCTGGGAGGTGGAGGCAATCGTATATTCGCTGTGCTGTTCCCCGGTGAGAAAATACGCCAGCAAATCCGGGATAAAGAGCAGGCTTTTTGCCTGCTTGAGCAACTGCGGGCGCTGCGCCTTGAGCGCAGCCAGCTGAAACAGCGAATTGATGGCTAAGAGCTGGTTCCCGGTGCGCCGGTACAGTTCCCGGGGCTCGATAACCCGGTAGACCTCCTCCATAATATGATCGGTCCGGCCGTCCCGGTAGTGAACCGGGTTCTCCAGCAGTTTTCCCTGGGCGTCCAAAAGCCCGAAATCCACCCCCCAGGTATCGATACCGATACTCTGAAAGCCGCCCTCCTGCTTGGCCTTTAAAATCCCCTGTTTGATTTCATGAAACAGCCGCAGAATATCCCAATACAGAGTTCCGTTGACACTTACCGGATCATTGGAAAACCGGTGGATCTCCTTTAAGCGGATAGCGCCGTTCTCCAGGGAGGCCAGCATGGCACGCCCGCTGGAAGCGCCGAAATCAAAGGCTAAAACCTGTTTTGCTCCCATGTGAGCTTCCTCCTTTGATAGGAAACAGGGACACGGCAGCATTGACGCGTACCTGTGCCCCAATTTCAGATCATTCCTTTTCGGCCTATGCCTTGCGGTACCGTTTAAAGCCGGGGTGCCGGCCCTTCATATTGAATTTCTCCCGCAGCTTCAGGCAATCCTGAATTTGGGTTTCATTCAGTTCCTTTTCGCCGCCCAGCTGAATGGCAACCAGGCTGGTCTTGGCAAACAGCTCCAAAGTTTCCATCTTATAGTAGGCGGTCATCACATCGACGCCCACCGCCAGGGCTCCGTGGTTCTGCAGCAGGATAACGTCATGCTCCGGCAGGTACGGCTTTACAGAATCCGGGACCTCCTGGGTGGACGGCGTGCCATAGTTGGCAATCGGCACCGAGCCCAAAGCCAGAATAGCCTCCGGCATGGTATAGCGGTCCAGCGGGATATTGGCAATCGCAAATCCGGTGGCTGTGGGCGGATGGGCGTGTACCACCGCGGTGATATCCTCCCGCTCCTTATAGCAAATCAGGTGCATGGGGAACTCCGAGGAGGGCTTATAGCCTTCCTTTGCCTCCAGGATATTTCCCTGGGCATCAGCCTTCACCAGGATATCCGGCTCAATCATGGCCTTGCTTACGCCGGTGGGCGTGGTGATAAAGGTATTTTCATCCAGTTTAATGGAAATATTTCCGTCGTTGGAGGCAACCCAGCCCATCTGCCAAAGGCGGTGGGCCACAAAGGTAATCTGTTCTCTTGCCTGCTGTTCCGTCATTGCTATGACCTTCCTTTCACTGTAAAGCGGGAGTCTCCCGCAATCTTATGTTCTCCCGATTTCAGCGGGCGGTATTCCCAGGCCGAAACCGGGGATGTTCAGCATTCGTTCCCCCTCTTTTTCTGATGCCTGTTTGATGGAAATGATCGGAACCATCAAAATTTACGCGGCTTTCTGGTTTTATTATAATAAGGGCTTGCCAAACCGTCCAGGTTTGGCGTATTATTTGAGCATAAGCAATCAAAACAATCACAAAAGAATCAAATTCAATCATTTATAATCAAGAGGACGGCGGAACAATGATTACCTACGAACGACAGAAGGAAATTCTCAACCTGCTGCGCACAAAGGATTCGCTGACAGTTCAGAGCCTGTGCGCCAAATTATATGCCAGCCCCGCTACCGTGCGGCGGGATTTGGCGCAGATGGAACGGGAGGGCCTGATTATCCGTGTGCGCGGCGGCGCCGCTCTGCGGGACACCAGAAGCCGGGACACCCCGTTTCTGCTGCGCAGCAGTATCAACCTGGAAAAGAAGGAAGCCATTGCCCAGCTGGTGCTTCCGCTGATCCGGGGCTGCTCCTGTGTGATGATGGATTCCAGCACCACCACCGCCGCTGTCGCCCGGCTTTTGAGCGGGTTTCATGATTTGACCGTCATCACCAACGGCCTGCCCGCCATTGCGGCTCTCAACGAATATTCCGATGCCAGAGTGATCTGCACGGGCGGCGCGGTGAAAAACAATTCCTCCCTTTTGGGGGAAGCCGCCGCCGAGACCGTATCCCGCTACTGTGCCGACGCCTTCCTGTTCTCCTGCCGCGGTGTGGATGCCCAGCAAGGTGTGACGGACGCCGACGAGGAGGTAGCCGCCCTCAAGCGCCGCATGATGTCCCGAGCGAAGCTCAAAATTCTTTTATGTGACAGTACAAAATTTTCCGCTTCCTTCCTGTGCCGGGTGTGTTCACTCTCTGAAATCGATGTGCTGGTTTCCAATGCCCCCGCACCCGAAGCCCTTTCTTCGGGCTTTCGGGGCAGGCTTGTGTATCCCGGCTGCTCCCAATAAACCGTTCCTCAGCTGCGCGGGTATTTTCTCCCGCCAAAGCGGAGAAAAGCGTCGGCAAATCAAGGCCCCACCGGCTTCTTTAAGAGAACCACTCCTGGCTCCAGCCGGACAAATCGGGCTGGAAGCTCCAGCGGCCTGCCAGGGTTTGATTCTCCCACGCCACATTTGCCTGTATGGAAATCCGCTCTCCCTGCCGGCTGAAGGTTATGGGCTCCTCCACCACCCTGCCCAAAGGCTGCATACGCACAGGAGAATCAGAACCGGCCTCCATCAGCATCACATAGGAATTATCCTCCTCGTTAATGGTATCGGGAGCCACATTATTTACTACATACAGCTTAGCATCCGCCATATAAAAACTGTTCATAGCCCCCAGCACAGCCCGTGTGACCGGCTCAGCCCCGGTATCCGTCAGATCGATGCTGGTGAACACGGCATAGCTGAACACATACTGGTTGGTGAGCATCTGCAACTGCCCGGGCTCGAGGGCCTCAGGCTGTGCGCCGCCCCGCCTGCAATAGGGCACATACGCACTCAGAGGAGAATTCCCGTCCAGTTTGGTGGTGGTTTCCCAGTGTGTCGCCAGGTAGAGCTGTCCATCCAGGATTTCGACCCCCTCCAGCCAGCCGGACTGGGCAAATGTGTCCTGAAGCTGCGGTTCCAGGGGATTTTCCAGGGAATAGACGCTCACGGAGGCGCTGGCCTGGGAGAGGGGCTCATAGGGGGAGCCTGACAGCCGGGAGCGGTAGGAGGAGTCCTGCAGTATGACCAGCTTATCCTCCCACACCAGTATGCCGCAGATGTCCTCCTGCTCCAGCGGAACTTGAAGCGGGGAGGATTCATCCTCCTCACGCGTAATGAGGAGGGACTTATTTCCTGATGCCTGGGAAAGGGAATACTTGTATTCCCCATACTGGGCGGATTTTGGAAACTCCTTGCGCCGGTACTGATTCCTGTCCCAGCTGCCCTCCCAGCTACCACTTCCCCCGTATTTTTGGGCGCGCATGATAGCAGTACGCACCTGCGCATAATCGGACACGGCCTCAGAAGCCTGTATGTCCACAGCCGCGGCGTCCGAACTTTCATGCTGTCCTGTCGTGTCCGCATTGCCGGACATATTTGTTCCATTTGTAGCGGGAATTCCGCCAAGGCGCCACAGATACAGGCCCACCGCCAACACAGCCAGGCAGGCCGCCGCGGGAACCCATCCGCGAAAGCGTCGCAACGCACCTTTCTTACCGGCAGATTCTCCCGAGCCTGCCGGTTTTCCCTCTTTCCTCACCCATTCGGGTACAGCCTGTGTGGGAACCGGAGTGCTTCGATAAAGGTTGTCCAGTTCCTTTTTTAACGTATGGCTCCACTGATCCAATTCCCTTTTTTCCCTCCGGTTCACTGAGCGTTCCTCCCTTCTATCCGCTGGCGCAGTTTTTTCAGTGCCCGGTACCGCTTGGAGCTGACCGTTCCCTGAGGCTCCCGCAGAATCTGAGCCACCTGACGCTCTGTATACCCATACACCACGCACAGCAGCACAATCATCCGCTCCTGAGGCTTCAGGCTGTTAAGTGCGCCAAGCAGCGTCAAGCGCTCGGCTGAAAGCTCCTCAAACCGGACGTCCCCCATTAATTGGGAAGCCATCTCTTCAAAGCTTGTGTTGCCTTTTTCCCGGATAATCCCCCGGATCCTGCGCTTACACTGGGCGGACAGGATCTGAAACATCCATGAGTGAAACGCCGCGGGCTCCCGGAGCTTTCCTATTCCCCGATAGGCCTGTGTGAAGGCCTCCGCCACAGCGTCCTCAGCATCGGCGGGATTTCCCAGGGAATACAGAGCAAACCGGTAGAGCTCTCCCTGCAGCTGTGTATAAAGGCTTGCAAACGCCTCTTTGTCACCGTCTTTCGCCTGTTTGACAAGCTGGGCCTGCACAGTCATAGTTCTCTCCCCACACTTCCTCTGTTATACTGGTGCCGCTGACACCTTAAATTCCTGCAAAACAACCGCATTCCCGCCAATTTTCTTTTTAAGCGTTCTCTCGGCAGGCAGCCTCCTATCGTTGCACAGAACCTGGCCCAGCCGGGGGCGTTCTATCATTTCATCACACCGCCGCCTTTAAACCGTTTCTACGCGAATACTATACCATAAAAAAGAAAGCGAAGCTTTCATACCCGTGGTTCAATGTTCTCTCAGCCGTCTGAAGCTACGCTTCAGTTCACGGCGTGAGGTTATTATACCATAAAGCCAAGATAAACCGGGACGTTTTGCGGTTTGGCATAAGCCAAACACCGGCCTTGCCTTTGAGCCGGTGAGCAAAACTCCACCAATCATCAAAGATGATTGTATGTCCACGCCCTGCGTGAACATTGTACCATAATTCCGCCTAAAATGCCTCCCCTCAAGTTTTAGTGCAGGACGCATTGACAGCCCATCTCTGCATATGATATAATGCCTCTGCTGAAACTTAGGCATCCGGGACAGCTGCCGCCCTGTTAAATGCAGTGGGCACTGCAACGCTCCCCGGCCGGTTTCTTGCAAGGTTCTATTTATGATCAGTTTTAAACGATTGGAGTTGGGAATGTGCGCAATTTTGCTTGCTAGAAAACAGGATGAAACAAAGTTCCGCTGGAAGGCGGTTTGTTTTGTGTTGTCTCTGGCAGGGAAAACGGCGTGCGTTTCCCGCTTTTTTTATTTCCAGCTCAGGACCATTCTGGAAAGGCCGCGGGGAATGTTGTAGTTTCCCACGGCCTTTTTGCATCCAAAGCATTCCGTTTATCCTTCCGGGGAATCCCAACCGTTTGAAGGCGGCGCTTTCAAACCTTCGGTCAGTGCCAATGAGATCCGGCGTGTCCTTCGGCCCGGACAGCATGGGCACGAATCCCGACCTAGAAGGAAGGAGTATTTTTATGTCTACCATTCATATAGAGGATTTAAGTTTTTCCTACCCTACCAGCGGGGATGCCATCTTTGAGCACGTTACGCTTCAGCTGGACACCTCCTGGAAGCTGGGGCTGGTGGGACGAAACGGGCGGGGGAAAACCACGCTGCTGCGCCTGTTGACCGGCGAGCTGGCTGGAAGCGGGACCCTGGTTTCTCCGGTATCCTTTGACTATTTCCCCTTTTCCATCACTGAGGACGCCACGGCCCTGGCGGTGTGCCGCGGCATCATCGCCCCCTTTACACAGTGGGAGCAGCGGATGGAAACGCTGCTGGCTTCCCCCACTCCGCAGAACTTGGAGGCCTATGGGGATATTCTGGAGCAGTACACCGCCGCGGACGGCTATACCATCGACGAACTGATCGAAGCGGAGATCTCCAAACTCGGCGTGACGCCCCAGGTGCTCAACCGGCGGTTTTTCTCTCTGAGCCCCGGCGAACAGGTCAAACTGCAGCTGGCCTCCCTGTTCTTAAAAAAGCATCGTTTTCTGCTGATTGACGAGCCCACCAACCATCTGGACGAGGACGGCCGCCGGTGCCTGGGGGATTATCTGAGCAAAAAAAGCGGCTTTTTGCTGGTGTCCCACGACCGTGATTTTTTGGACCGCAGCTGTGATCATATCCTGAGTATCAACCGGCACAGCCTGGAATTGGTTACAGGCAACTACTCCACCTGGTGGGAAAATTTCCAGCGGCACCAGCAGTTCGAGGAACGCCGCAATCAGGCCCTGCGCAGGGAAATCCGCCATCTCTCCGATGCCGCGAGGGCTACGGAAGGCTGGTCCAATCAGGTGGAAGCATCCAAAATCGGCAGCTATGATAAGGGTTATATCGGGCACAAGTCCGCCAAGATGATGAAGCGTGCCAAGGTGCTGCAATCCCGCAGAGAAAAAGCTCTTGAGGAGGCTTCTTCCCTGCTCTCCGAGCAGGATATCCCGCCCTCCCTGCGCCTGCATCTGGCGCCTGTACCCGGCAAGGCCCTGCTGAATGTCCAGGATTTAACCGTTAAGCTGGGGGAACGGGTTCTCTTCTCCCATCTGAGCTTTTGTGTATCCCCTGGAGATCGCATTGCCCTGCGGGGCTCCAACGGAACAGGAAAATCCACCCTGCTGCGCCTGCTGTCGGGGGATACTTCCATCCCCTATACCGGCAGTATCCGGCGTAATGGCGGGCTGCTCCTCTCACAGGTTCCCCAGGAATCCGCGTTTCTGCATGGGGAGATGCGGGAATTTATCCGGGAGTCTCAGCTGGAAGAAAGCCTGTTCAAGGCCATCCTGCGCAAGCTGGATTTCAGCCGGCAGCAATTTGATAAGCGCCTGGAGGAACTCAGCGCGGGCCAGCAGAAGAAGCTGCTGGTTGCCCGCAGCCTGTGCCAAAGGGCCAACCTGTTTTTATGGGACGAGCCTCTCAACTTTCTGGATGTGCTCTCCCGTACCCAGCTGGAACAGCTGCTCTTATCCCAGGAGCCCACCATGATCTTTGTGGAGCACGACCGGCGCTTTCAGCAAAATGTGGCGACCCGGGAAATCATTTTATGACGAAAAGTCAGTTTTTCTTGACAGGCTTTCGCCGGGATGGTAGTCTGAAACAAAAGGTATCTGTCCGGCAGCCACAGGCGCCGGCGCCTTATCCCCTTTGCAGCCTCCAAACGGCGTAAATGGCAAATTAAAAAGTGCGGCGTGAGGTATAGGGCACAGGGAGAATATTTTTCAAAGCGGACGCCCAGCCAGTCCCGAATGACAATCAGAAAGGCGGAAACAGCATGGCTCAACCTGCTTCCTTTTTAAATGGTACCTCCACAGATGCCTACGAGTATTTCGGGGCTCACCGAACCCGCCGCCGGGGAGAGCCCGGCTTTCAGTTTCGCGTCTATGCCCCGCACGCTTTGGCGGTAGAGCTCATCGGGGAATGCAACGATTGGCAGGGCACGCCCATGCGGCGCACTGCCCGCGGAGTTTGGGGCCTGTTTGTGCCGGAAACTGCGGGAGCCCGCTTTGGCATGATGTATAAATACCGCGTCCACACCCTGTCCGGCGAGATTTTTGATCGGGCGGATCCTGTTGCATTTTTCAGTGAAAAGCGCCCGGACACCGCCTCCATTGTGTATGACCTGGAAGATTTCCCTTGGGCGGACAGCCAGTGGATGGCGCAGCGGAGAATCGACTATAACCGCCCTTTGAGCATCTATGAGGTTCACGCGGGTTCCTGGCAAATCCGCGATATCCCCGGCGACGAGCGTTTTTACAACTACGAGGAGCTGGCCTGGCGGCTGATCCCCTATGTGAAGGAAATGGGCTTTACACACATTGAGTTTCTTCCCCTGGCGGAGCATCCCTTCGACGGCTCCTGGGGATACCAGGGAAGCGGCTTTTTCAGCGCCACCAGCCGGTATGATAATCCCAGAAAACTCATGCAGCTTATCAATTTATGCCATCACAACGGGATTGGCGTTCTTCTGGACTTTGTACCGGTACATTTTGTAACGGACTTTTTCTCCCTGCATCAATACGACGGAAGCTTCCTATATGAAAGCGCAGATCCTCAAAAGCGCTACACTTCCTGGGGCAGCGCCCGGTTCGATCTGTCCAAGCCCTTTGTCCGCAGCTTTTTAAAGTCCTCTCTCCACTTTTGGTGCCGGTATTTTCACTTTGACGGAATCCGGTTTGACGCGGTCTCCAACCTGATCCACCCGGATGGAGACGCCGCCCGGGGCCTGAACCCCGAGGGAATTTCCTTTTTGCAGGACTGTAACCGAAGCCTGCATGAGGCATTCCCCACCCTCGTGCTGATAGCGGAGGACTCCTCCATGTATCCCAAGGTGACGGCTCCCGTAGAATATGACGGGCTGGGCTTTGACTATAAGTGGAATCTGGGCTGGATGAACGATGCCCTGGAATACCTATCCCTTTCCCCAGCACAGAGGAGCTTCCACCGGGAAAAGTTTCAGCACTCCATCCATTATTTTTATCAGGAGCTCTATATTCTCCCCCTGTCCCACGATGAGGTAGTTCACGGCAAACACACCATCCTGGGGCGGATCCCCGGCACCTATGAGCAGCAGTTTTTACAGCTGAAAACCTTTTATCTGTACTTTTTTACCCATCCCGGCAAAAAGCTCAGCTTTATGGGCAATGAGCTGGGGGAATTCCGCGAATGGGATGAATCCGCACAGCTGAGCTGGAATCTGCTGGATTATCCGGCCCATGAGGATTTCCACAGCTTTTTTAAACGGCTTCTGCAGCTTTACTGCACCACCGGAGCCCTGTTTGAGGACGAGTACGACGCCTCCTGCTTTCGCTGGATTACGCCGGAGCCCGCCTATCCCGCTGTTTTCGCCTATCAGCGCCAGGCCCACAGCGGAGACACGGTACTGGTTCTCTTAAACTTTTCGGACCAGCCTGTGCAGCCCAGCCTGAATTTGCCCGAGGGTTCCTGGCGGATTCTGCTTACCACCTGGGAGCAGGAGGATTCGAAAAGCACCGTCAGCCTGCGGGATAAAAAGCTTTCCTTCCCGATTCCTGCTTTCGGAGGCTGTCTGCTCCAGCCGGCTGAACAGTCAATAACCCCTCAAGGCCTATCATAAATTCCCATCTCTGAAGCGCGCCCGGTATCCCTGTGCGCCATAACCATATTCAGATATTACAGCCGTTGGCACACCCGGGATTCGGGTACTGGAATCTTCCCGCCAATGTATACTTGACATTCAGCAAAATACTGTTTCAATGTGCCGCTTACTAGTTTATTGCATTAAACCCGATGAATCAAACTCTGTTTGAATCGTTTCTTCTCTGTGCAGAGGACGGCCGGCCTTTGTCTCTCCGAAGCCGAATGATGATATTTGCAATGCCATAGCAAATGGAAAGGAGAAGTCAAATGATAATCCAGGAAAACACCTTAACTGCCGGGGAGTTTCACACCCTGTTTTCAGCCGTAGGCTGGGATCCCCCGGGTTTGGAACAAATCCAGCAAGCCCTCTCCCATTCGCTTTGCACCTTCGCGATATACGATAACGGCACTGTAATTGGGATGGCACGTCTTCTGGGCGACAGCGCCATGTCCTTCTATCTCAAGGATTTTGCCATCCTCCCAGCCCGCCAGTCTATGGGGGTAGGCCGTACACTGATGGAGTATATTCTAAACTGGATTCGTTCCAGTCTCCCCCATGGATACCGCGCCAGCCTGGAACTAATCAGCGCCGCCCAAAAGGAGCCCTTCTATCGGAAGTTCGGTTTTGAGGATCGTCCAAATTCCTGGGATGGCGCCGGAATGTTCCAGATGATTGGCTCCAAACAGTAATGCTCTGCGGCAGCGCCTTAAAGAAGAATTTGATTTCCCGGTAACCCTACCGGCCTGCCATCCAGCAGAAAAAGCACAGCGATGTTCCAAATACATAAGCCCCACTCCTACGAGAGCTGGAAATCCTCCAAAAAAGCCGCAGTTTTTTTGGAGGATTATTTTTAGTTTTCCCCTTGATTTTTTGTCCTAAAGCCAGTACACTATGGATAAATGATCGGAACAGTTTTATCAAGGTTTACGTTAGCTTTCATGGCGCCATGCTGTGAAGGCTATTTTCGGTTATTTGATTCCGATACTGTAACGTAACTTATGAAAGGTGGATTTTATTATGGCTTACCCGAAAATTGGAATCCGTCCCACCATTGACGGCCGCTGGGGAGGTATCCGTGAGGGCCTGGAAGCCCAGACCATGGGGATGGCAAAGGCTGCCGCCCAGCTGATTTCCTCGAACCTGACCTATACCGACGGCACTCCCATCGAGTGCGTCATCTCCCCCTGCACCATCGGCGGCGGCGCTGAGGCCGCCCGGTGCGCTCAGTTTTTCCAGACGCAAAACGTCTGTGCCACTCTGACCGTTACCCCCTGCTGGTGCTATGGTTCCGAAACCATGGATTTGGATCCCACCACCATCAAAGCGGTTTGGGGCTTTAACGGTACCGAGCGCCCCGGCGCCGTCTATCTGGCGGCCGCTATGGCCGCCCATGCTCAGCGCGGTCTGCCCGCCTTCTCGATCTATGGACACGACGTCCAGGATATGACCGACTCCAGCATTCCCGAGGACGTGGCGGAAAAAATCCTTCGCTTTGCCCGCTGTGCCGCGGCGGTCGGCGCCATGCGCAACAAGGCCTATGTGGGCCTGGGCTCTGTGGCAATGGGAATCGGCGGCTCCTACTGCAACGCGGACTTCTTCCAGAAATATCTGGGAATCCGGGCCGAGTGGGTAGATATGACAGAGGTTCTGCGCCGGATTCACCTGGAGATTTATGATCACGAGGAATATGAGCGTGCCATCGCCTGGGTCAAGGCCAACTGCAAAGAGGGCTTTGATAAAAACCCGGCTGAGAAAAAACATTCCCCCGAGAAAAAAGCGGAGGAGTGGGAGTTTGTTACAAAGATGACGATGGTTTGCCGGGACATCATGCTGGGCAATGAGAAGCTCAATGATATTGGCTGGCATGAGGAGGCTCTGGGCCGCAACGCAATCCTGGGCGGCTTCCAGGGACAGCGGATGTGGACCGACTGGCTGCCCAACGGCGACTTCACCGAGGCCATTACCAACTCCAGCTTCAACTGGAACGGCAAGAAGGAGCCCTTTACCCTGGCTACTGAGAACGATACCCTCAACGGCGTGGCAATGCTCTTCGGAAAGCTGCTCACCGGTACCGCCAGCGTGTTTGCCGATGTGAGAACCTACTGGAGCCCTGAGGCTGTCCAGCGCGTCACCGGTAAAACTCCCGAGGGCCGCGCAGCTAACGGTTTTATCCACCTGATCAACTCCGGCGCCGCCGCACTGGATGCTACCGGCGTGTCCAAAAACGAGGCCGGCGAAGGCTGCATAAAGCCCTGGTGGAAGGTGACCGATGAGGATATTAAGGCAATGTCCGAAGCCACCGATTGGTGCCCGGCAGACCTGGGATACTTCCGTGGGGGCGGATTCTCCTCCCATTTCTATACCCACTGCGAGATGCCTGTCACGATGATCCGCGTCAACATCGTGGACGGCATCGGCCCGGTTCTCCAGCTGGCAGAGGGCTATACCGTCACTCTCCCTGAGGATGTCCACAATGCATTGGATCAGCGCACTGACCCCACTTGGCCCACCACCTGGTTTGTGCCCAACCTCACTGGCTCCGGCGCTTTCAAGGATGTGTATTCCGTGATGGCGAATTGGGGCGCTAACCACGGTTCCCTCACCTACGGACACATCGGCAAGGATCTGATTACCCTGGCCTCTATGCTGCGGATTCCGGTATCCCTGCACAATGTATGCGACTGTGATATCTACCGTCCCCATGCCTGGAGTGCCTTCGGTACCAAGGATTTGGAAGGCGCCGACTACAGGGCCTGCCAGACCTATGGCCCCTTGTACCGCTGATTTTAATAACTGCATCGAAAGCTCCGCCTGTTGTTTGCAGGCGGAGTTTTCTGTATACCTTGCTCCCGGCCGGCTCCCAGGACAGAGCAGAGGATACCATACGCAAAATGATTTGTAAACAGGACTTTATATTGTCATGTTTTGGCTGTATACTGAAACACGAGGTGATCATATGAAGGTTGACCGGCTAATTGGCATTCTCACCATTCTTCTGCGGCAGGAGCAAATCACCGCACCAGAATTAGCCCGAAGGTTTGAAGTATCCAGGCGGACCATTACCCGGGATATTGACACTCTGTGCCAGGCGGGCATTCCCTTGGTCACATCCCAGGGCCGCGGCGGGGGAATTTCCATTATGGGCGGCTATAAGCTGGACAAAACATTTCTCACACGGGAGGAATTCCAAACTATCCTGGCCTCCCTGCAGGGGCTGGGCAGTGTTTCCAAAGCCGATGCTCTCACTGGACTGATTGAAAAGCTGTCCGGCCAGCATTCCCAGTTCCTCACAGACAACACTGTCGTCATCGACCTGGCCTCCCACTATCAAGGTTCCCTGACTCACAAAATTGGAATCCTCAAACGAGCCATCCAGCAGCAAAAACTCGTAGAATTTCAGTATTACTATGAAAAAGGTGAGGATCGGCGTATAATCGAGCCATACCGGATTGTGTTCAAGTGGTCATCCTGGTATGTGTTCGGGTTTTGCCGCAAACGAAACGCCTTCCGGCTGTTTAAACTCAACCGCCTGTGGAACGTAACAGAACTGGGCACTGCCTTCTTCCCCAGAGAAATTCCAGAGGATGAACTGGATTTTTCGGACTTTCTAAATCAGAATCCTATTCATCTAAAAGCGCTTTTTGCCCCCTCACAGAAATACCGGCTGATCGATGAATACGGCATCGGCTGCTTTACCCAAACAGCCCGGGGCGAACTGCTGCTGGAGCAGGATTTCGCCAATTACTCGAATCTGCGGGAATGGATTTTCAGTTTCGGGAGTTCCGTTGAAATTCTGGAGCCGGCGCAGCTGAGAGAAGACAGGCGCAAAGAAGCCCTGGCGATTCTCCAGCGGGAACATGAGAACTAAAAGGGAATGCCGAATGAATGCCGTCCTAACGCTGAGGCCTGCCAGCCCGACTTTCCCGGTATCAAAACATGACATACTGCTGTCCTGTTCTATCTGTTATTCTGAATAAAAAGGAGGCTGAAATTATGATTGAATCCAGATGTGGAATTTTATGCAGCGAATGTTCCTACCGGGAGGCCATGGGCTGCTTAGGATGCTGTGAGGTTGAGAATCCCTTTTGGGGGAGCTGCCCGGTGAAGGCCTGCTGCCAGCAGAAACAACACGAACACTGCGGTCAGTGCGGAGAATTCCCCTGCGGGCTGCTCAAACAATTTGCCTACGATGAAAATGAGGGCGACGGCGGAAAGCGGATTGAACAGTGCCGGCGTTGGGCTTCCCTGCAGAGTACGGCCAAGTAAAATAGCCTGAACCGGCAATCCATCCATGCAAAAACCCCGGATATGCGGCTCAATGCACATATCCGGGGTTTTCTTTTTATCCTCTATGCTTTTTTCAGGTTCGGACTGTCCAGATGAATCAGTTTGCTCAAAATTGCCGCAGCCGCTGTCGTAATAATAAGCTCCGGCAGCATATACGAGCCATTATAGCTCAGCGAATATACAATTCCCGTCCAGTTGACAGAACCCGCCGCGACCAGGGAATCCCACACCAGGAAGCCGGACAAGAAATGGCAGAAAAAGCGCAGTACACACACAAATGCGGTGCCAGCTGCCAACGCCGCCGTCTGATTGCGGATGACACGGCGGAAGATCCCCGCCAGCCCCAGCACTGTAAACGCCAGGAGATAGTCCAGCACAACCGCGGCTATGAAGGTTCCCAAGGTAATACCCTTGAGCCCATTGATCCCCAAAAACATCTGCAGTATGCCATACACGAGCCCACTAAGCAGCCCCCACTTGGGGCCGTGCCGGTAGGCGATGATGCAGATGGGCAGCATACTGCACAAGGTAATCGAGCCTCCGTTGACCCAGGGCCCCGGGAATTGGATTAAGCTCAATACAGTGGCGATGGCGACCATCAATGCGGCCTCCACCAATTTACGGGTTCTTGTCATGGTATTCACAAAAACACACCTCTCCCTTTTTTTGAAAATTCCTTCAGGGAAACGCAAAAAATGCCGGCAGAATTCCTCTGTCAGCACTGGCCTCTACTATTTCCCTACGCTGGCATTACCCAGATCAGGTTACGGGTTGGAAAAACTTCCTCTCAGCCGTCTGACAGCACCCCTGTTTAATTTTCGTCTATCAGTATACCTGTTTCGACAATCTTTGTCAAGCCGCAGGCAGCCTGATGGCGTATCAAGTGCGGGTACGCTGGGGAATGCAGCCCGTCATGGCGTCATTTTCATGGCGCATTAAGACGCGTCCCCATCCGGCAATACCGGACGAGGACGCCTGCTGATTCTTTGAGGAACCTGTTAGTCTCTCTGCAGCTTTGCATTGGCCTTTTCCAAAAACGGCTGGGCCTGTACGATAAACCGGGAGTGGACTCCCGCTCCAATTCTGCCGCATTCGTCGTAGGCCTCCACGGAAAAATCAATCCGGCGGCGATCCACGCCTGTAATGGTGGCCACCGCGCGTACCTTCATCCCCACCGGCGTTGCCGCATCATGGGAACTCTGAATCGAAATCCCCACGGTGGTCATCCCCTCATCTAAAAACTGAGCGGCGCACTGGGCGGCAGCCGATTCCATCATCGCCATCATCATAGGCGTGGCAAAAACCGGTAAATCTGAACTTCCCACCGCCTTGGCTGTGTTCTCCCAGGTGACAACACCGTTCACTTCGAAGCTCGTCCCTATTTTCAGTTCCATCTTTCATCATTCCTTCCAAAATATCCTCCGCGCTCATAACCCGGAGGGCAAAGTGCCAAAAGTTAATATCGCAAAGTGGAGCAGTCCAGCCGCCCATCGGGCTCATAAGCCGACGGTTATAGGTTCGAATCCCGCTTTCGCAACTGCCAGACTGAGTCTGGACGCAGTTCGCGTTCGGACTCTTTTCCTTTGTCCGGGCAGGATTCACACATCTCAAGCAGCATCTAAACTATCCGCTCCTGCTCCTGAAAAGCCTTTAACCACCGGGAGCTTACATTCTCAGTCTACATTGCCTATCCGTCAACGCGCCTATTCGATGAGCGGCGCAAAGGCCGCATACTCGTGAAAATGCTCTCCGTCCAGCAGCGCCTGGAGAACCCCCTGCTGCAGCGATGTGGTGTGCGGCGCGTGCAAAACATCCCGCTGCCACTCATCCCCAAACACCCGCTGAATGGTCTGCTCCTGCCCCAGCCCCGTGGGCAGACGCATCGCGTACAGATCCTGGAACCGGCGGATATTGCTGGAAGCGCCCAGCACCCGGCGCAGCGCCTCATCCATCAGCCAGGTGGTCACCGTAAAGCCTGACGCCTGAATCCCCAGACACTGGGCAAAAAAATCCTGAGCCCGGCGCATAGATTCCCGGCATTCCTCCTGCCGCAGTGGGCCATCCTCAGGAATGTGCATATCCAGGACCACGCCGCCGCTGTCCTGTACGGTCTCCCACTCCCGCTTGGAGTATTCCTGCGGCGCCAGCGCGACTCTCCCGCCCTGTACAGGATGGCCGCTCCAGCAATCTTGTGTCTCCCGCAGCACAGCGGTTGTTACCGGGAAGCGCTCCTCGATTTCTCCGGCGGCACTCAGCAGCATTCCCGTATGTGCCAGCGCGCACAGCCCACCTGTACGGCGGTTTCTCAAAATGATATAGTCCAAGCCATAGGGCTGGGCAATATATTGCAGGCGTCCAACACGGAACAGCCTGAAATGGTAGTGGTTCAGCAGCCAGCCGCCCTCTAAAAGGCCCCACGCCCCGGTGTGGCGCCGGTGGTGATCCGCCCAGATCCAAAGATCCCGCAGCGTATCCCGCAGAATTTCCCGGGAAATCCCCTGCTGGCGATACCAATCACACACTCGATGCACACTGCTGGTAAAGAACAAGAGCAGCAATATAGGGGCCTTCTCCCCCCACGTCTGCCGGACAAACCGGTGCCACAGTCCATAGAGCGTTGAATAGTCACCGCGGGACTGTTCCCACAAAATGGCGTGGGCAGCACTCAAAAACGTGGAAAGTGCCCGGCTGTCCTGCAGCAGTTCCCCAGCGGCAGTGTCCAATTCCCCAAGCAACTCCTCAGGGAACCCCAGCAGCTCTGAAAACTCCCGGTGTTCCCCGAGCATCCGTTCCACTGGCATCCCGGGAGGTTCTTGCAGCGGCTGCATTCCATTTTCTTTTAAAAACATCTGCCAGTGTTCAAAATAATCCATATCAAAGTCCTTTCTGTTGGGGCTTTTTCACAGCGTTTCGCAGCAGTCGCCGCCCCTTTCAAAATCCAGCCTGCTCCCCGCCAGCGCCGCCGCTCTCTATGGAATTCGGGGTATGATACCGGCTCAGCTCTTTGCCCAGTGTGATGATTCCCTGTGGGTTTCTGGCTGCAACAAAAGGCCTAATTCCAGGCGCACTTCCCTTCTCTGCAGATCCGTATTGCTGTAGCAGCAAGTGTCCATCCCAATCAGCGTGAAGCCCTCATGGAGATAAAACCCGATAGCGTTCACATTGCAGGACTGCGTCTCCAGAATAACAGCCCGCCGGCGCTGGGCCTGCGCCTCCTGTTTTGCCCTTTCCAGAAGCGCGTGCCCCAAGCCCTGCTTGTGCCAAGCATCGTCCACCCACAATTCTGTCACTCTCATACGGTTGGACCAGTCCTCCGGACATACCTCAACGGCTCCTATCAAAACCCCGTCCTTCAAAATTCCAAAGGCGCGGGCGTCCGGCCAATGCTCCTCATAGAGCTTGTCTGGGTAGTTATATTCCTGCGGGGAATGCGTAATCGGAGCCTCAAAGGCTTTTTTGCAAAGATTGACAGTGAACCCCTCGGGTTCCGGGTGAACCGCTACGTCATAATACTCCGCAGTGGTATAGCCGATAGGCAGGATGAATCCTTTCCAACGCTCCCGCGGCAATTCGACTATGGGTTCTTTCATCAGTATCTCCTCCCTTCATATCCGTTTTTGGGGCAGCATCCAAGTTCCCGGCGCGGTACAAATGATGGCGGCTCCCCGGGCCGGACGATTCCCGTCTTTTCTCACAGACAAACTCTCTTTCCAAACCCCCGTGCGCCCCCTGGCAAATGGTTGACAGGCAAGACCACAAGCCGGGAACCATAGCGCCAGCGTTTCCCTATATGGCATTTCGTCTCCATGCGGAAGGAATACCACATACTCCAATCAAGTCCCCGCCAGGCCGCTGTATCCCCTGACAGCTTATCAGCGTGATACGATTTTCCTCCATTATACTAGAAGCCCCGGCCTCCCTGCAACCCTTTTCGGGTTTGCAAGGGAATTCAAAGTATTTTGTCCCGGATTTTTGGCATAGCGAAGCTGTCTCCCTGGCTGTCGGCGGCACTGGGAAATGACAGCAGTTGCGCCTTTTTTGGGCGGCACCAGGCAGAGATTACGATGGTTCCTTTTGAGTTTGCCGGTATCTTTGAAGCCGAACTGTTACCCGCACTAGGCCGCGGGCCTGCCGAACCGGCAAAGAATCCATCATCCGCAAAAAAGCGGCCTCACGGCCGCTTTTTTCTCTAGTCTTGTATCGGAATCCAGGAAACGGTATCGTCAGTGCGAATCCCACCGGGCTTATCCCAAATCCGGGGTATCCGTCAGGGTTACTTCCCTGGCCTTGAGCTCCTCGAGCTCCAAAATTTCCAGCGTGTTCTCCCCGTCCCTGAGCAGCGGGGCCGGAATATACAGAGTTTTGGTGGGCCCAACTCCCCAATACCGGCCCAAATTAAAGCCGTTGAGGAATACAACGCCCTTGTTCAGAGTATCCACCCGCAGGAAGGTATCGGCTTTTTCGTGAACCGTAAAGGTGCCCTTCCAAAAGGCCGGGCCCTGCAGGAAGCCGCCGTCCTGATAGCGCAGGCCGCTGAGATCCTCCATCGGCATGGGATAAATTTTCCAGTCGAACAAAAACTGGATTCCCAGGCGCACCCCTTCGGTAATGCCCTTATTATCCCGCAGGCTGGGCCCATAGTTGACCCGGCCCATATTCTCCACCAGAATATCCAGCCGCACAACCTCGCCAGCGGCGGCGCCGATGAGAATGGGATCATGGGGACGATCCCGGTAGATAACGCCCTTGTTCTCTCCATTGACAAATACAGTAGCCCTGTCCCGAACCTCCTGGATGTGCAGCTCCCGCTCCGGCATGGGGCCGGGGATAAAGGTGCGGTACAGGATAAATCCGGTGTTTTGGCCTACCCGCTCCATGGGCAGCGTGCACGCGGACTCAATCGGCGTACTCAGCGCGTCCAGGTTATCCAGCACGGCCGCCTTCTGGGTCAGGGAAACTTGGCCATAAGCTTTTTTCGGCAGATTTGACACCTCAATCTGGGGAGCCTTTCCAAAATGCTTTTCTAAAACGGACTGGAAGGCATAGTATTTAGGCGTCAAATCACCGCATTCGCTCACCGGGGAGTCGTAGTCATAGCTGGTGACAGTACAGTTAAGCACATCGTCCCGGTTGGCCCCGTTCATGAAGCCGAAGTTTGTCCCTCCGTGGAACATATACAGGTTCACCGAGGCGCCCATAGCCAGCATATCGTCCAGGCACTGCGCGGCGTCCTGTACGTCCCGGGTATGGTGCTCGCTGTCCCAGTGGTCAAACCAACCATTCCAGAATTCGCAGCACATCAGAGGCCCCTGGGGCTGGTGCCGCCGCAGAACCGGGAAATTCTCCTTGGGACGCGAGCCAAAGTTGGCGGTTTTAAAGACATCCGGCAGGGTTCCGGCAGTCAGCATATCGTCCTGGGGGCCATCGGAGGTAAAGAGCAGGCAGTCCACGCCGCGCTTCCTCAGGCCGTCCCGGATATGGCTGAGATAGGCCTTGTCGTTGCCGTAGCTTCCGTATTCATTTTCCACCTGCACGGCGATAACCGGGCCGCCCTTGGTGCACAGATGCGGGACGATTTTGGGGATCAGCACATCATAATAAGCGTCCAGCTTCTCCAGATAGGGGCCGTAGTTGCACCGCAGGCGCATATTTTCGTTGGCAATCAGCCATCCGGGGAAGCCGCCGAACTCCCATTCCGCACAGATATAGGGCCCGGGGCGGACAATCACCTTGAGGCCCAGGGAATCCGCTGTTTGGATAAATGCCTCGATATCCAGCATTCCCTCAAAGCAGAAGTGCCCCTCCTTGGGCTCATGCAGGTTCCAGGGCACATAGGTTTCCACCGTGTTGAACCCACAGGCCCTCAGTTTTTTCAGCCTGTCCTCCCAGTATTCGGGCACCACACGGAAATAGTGGATAGCGCCGGAAAGGATACGGAAGGGCTGGGAATCGAGGACAAAATCGTTCCCCTGTACGTCAAATGTAGCCATAAAAATCCCCTTTCTCTTTTATGTTCTTGGATAGTCGTTGCTATGCAGAGTTCTTTTGCATATTGAAACAGGAACAAACCCATGCAAAAGGCCATTCCAACACAGGCCCAGTCTAATAATGATATGGCTTTCTACAGAAACGCTTACACAATCTATAGCAGCGGGTTAAAAATTTCATCAGGGAATGCAGAATGCGGAATCGTTCGCGGCAATTCGGTTTGCGCACTCTCAACCCTTAAAGAACCTGTATTCCTCACTCTCAGCCATTGCTGTTTCTGGAAAGAAATATCAATCAGTTCTTGTACTCGATTACGATTCAGCAAATAAATTGTGGATAAACCACAAACCAGACGAAGAAAAAATTGATCCTTAGAGTTTAAATCATCATTCATAACTGCCAGATTGCTTGATTTCAAAATAAATTGCCAAGGAGAATTTTCACAAGTTGTATCTGTTTAAAGCATCTAAGCTTACTAATCGTTTAGCATACTTTCAAGTGCCAGGATATTTGCACCAACATCGCTTTGTTTGTGCGCATCAGAAGCAGTCTCTATTTTCACATTATTTTTTCTTAGAACAGATAATAATTGAGGATTTAAGCCGAGTTCAATATCAGGGCTATAATTTAATTGTAACCCTCCACTATTCTCAGCATACATACCGTGCTTATTTAACAGCACAGCCAATTGATTATAATATTCCGTTAAATCAATGTTCGGTTTATAACCAAAACACTTGATTGAATCAGGATGAGCAAGACCGTTAAATAAACCGCTCTCACATAACTGGAACATTATTTCATAATATCTTTTATATACTTCCTCTATGTTCTTGCTGTCCCAATTCTCTTTTTGTCCCATATGGTCAAATCCCCAACCATCGATCCAATGTACAGCGCCTGTAAGAAAATCAAAATCATATTTATCAAGAATATCTACCAGAATGTCAGCAGTTTCAGAAATATAACAGACTTCAAGACCAAACTTCACTTTTACAGGATACTTGGTATCTTTTACTCTTTTAATAAAATTAATGTACTCGTCTATCGATCCGTTCATTTTTTTTGTTATCCAGTTATGCTGAAAATCGTTATATGACTTTATTGGTTCGTATACTCTAACAAACTCAGTAAATTGATGGGTATGCTCAAGCATATATATTTCATCAAGCCCAGCATCTTGTGCGACTTTAATGAATCCCTCAAAAAAATCAATATTATAGCCTATAGGATTTCCATGTAAAAAGTGTACATGTACATCTCTCATTATTCACTCCCCCAAGTCTCAGTTCCACCCGCGAGAACGTAAACTTCCGATTTGTTTCTCTCAATCATTTGAGTGAATGCAGCGCCATGATAATAGTCTTTTTGCTGAATTTTCACTTGATCATTCCTCCACTTGCACAGTTAAAAAAGATAACCATTTTGTACTGCTTATTTGGTGGGACCCTAAACTTTATTTTCTACACCAAAGCCGGATCCCTTTCAGGCTGCGGGGAATCCTCCTGCAAACGGGTATTGGCCAGCATCAGCTTAATACGGTTCTGCTGGTTTACCTCAGAGGCGCCGGAATCATAATCCACCGCCACAATATTGGCCTGGGGATTTTTCTCCTTAATTACCCGCATCACGCCCTTTCCCGCAATATGGTTGGGCAGGCAGCCGAAAGGCTGGGTACAGACGATATTGTTCACCTTAAAGTGCTGAATCAGCTCCACCATCTCCGCAGTGAGAAGCCAGCCCTCCCCCATCTTCACGCCCACGCCGATATAGCCTTCGGTGGCCTTGACAGTCTCCTCAAAATCACAGGGGGGCTCAAAATGGCTGTGCTTCTCGATTAAACGGATCATCTCCCGCTTTTTGGCGCACACCAGGTTGCACACCTGCTTGACCGCCAGGGCCTTGGCGCCGTTCAACCCATAGATCTGGTAGTCAAATATGCTGTTGAACAGGCAATACAGAAGGAAATCCAAAAGCCCCGGGCACACGATCTCGCACCCTTCACTGAGCAGGAAATCCTCCAGATTGTTGTTCCCCAAAGGGGAATATTTCACATAGATTTCCCCGACCACTCCCACGCGCGGCTTTTTTTGGCTGGAACGGGGAATCTTCTCAAATGCCTCGATCATGCGCACCATCAGCTTTTTAGCCATCCCCCAGGTGGGCAGCTTATGGGCATCGAACAGCTTTTTTGCCGCCTCGATGCAGCGGCGGACCACACGGCCGCTGTCGCCCTCGTGCAGCTCATAGGGACGGCACTGGTGATCCAGCGTCATGATGAGATCCCCAAAGAAAATCGCATATATGGCGCTGAGGAGAATGGGCGGTGTCAGAGAAAAGCCCTCGTTCTTCTCCCCCTTGACAAAGCCGATGGAAATCACCGGAATGTCCCCATATCCGCCCTTTTTCAGCGCTTTGCGCAGCAGGTGCAGATAATTGGAGGCCCGGCAGCCTCCGCCGGTTTGGGTGATAAGCAGGGCAATTTTATCCCGGGGGATATCCGTATGCTCCAGGGCGTCAATCAGCTGGCCGATGACCAGCTGAGCCGGATAACAGGTGTCGTTGTGTACATTCTTAAGCCCCTCGTTGATGACCCGGTGCCCGGAATTGGTCAAGAGCTTGACCTTATAGCCATGCAAGGTGAGAATATGGGCAATCATTTCAAAATGAACCGGAAGCATTGTGGGGATGAAGATAGTATGGGTTTCCTTCATCTCCTTGGTAAACCGGATCTTGGGGCTCAGGTGCTGGGTGTTCATCTTCGCACTGCGCTCCTTTCATCCATGGCGCCCACCAGGCTGCGTAGCCGGATCTTTACAGCGCCTAAATTATTGATTTCATCAATTTTCAGCTGGGTGTAGAACTTGTCGGATTCCGTCAGGATACTGGATACCTCGTCCGTTGTGATGGCGTCGATCCCGCAGCCGAAGGACACCAGCTGAACCAGCTGCATATCGTCGTTTTGCGTGACAAATTCAGCCGCGTTATACAGCCTGGAGTGGTACGTCCACTGGTTGAGTACGTTGACCTTCACCGGCTCCACCAAATCGGACACGCTGTCCTCAGTGAGCACCGCCAGCCCCAGGGAGGTAATCAGTTTATTGATACCGTGATTGATCTCCGGGTCAATATGGTAGGGCCTGCCGGAGAGAACAATCATCTTCATCCCATTTTCCCGCGCTTTGGCAATGGCCTCGTCTCCTTTGGCCCGGATATCGGCATGATTCTGCGCATGGGCGGCATAGGCCGCCTCGATGGCCCGGCGGATTTCCCCAGAGGACAAATCCGGGAACTGCTTTCGGAAATATTGAGCGGCCTTGCGGGTGAACGCCCGGCGGTTGCTCAGATCAAAATAGGGATATAAAAACTCCACATCCGGGGCGTGCAGTACCTTCATGTTGGAATAGAGCAGCTCCGGGTAATAGGCCACCACCGGGCAGTTGTAGTGGTTATCGCCGGTTTCTTCATTGAAATTATAGGTCATGCAGGGATAGAAAATCCGCTTTACGCCCTTTTTCAGCAGGCTCTCGATATGCCCATGCATCAGCTTGGCAGGATAGCAGACCGTATCCGAGGGAATGGAATACTGCCCCAGGTTATACAGCTTTCGGGAAGAAATCGGGGAGGTCACCACGGAAAAGCCCAGAGCCGTAAAAAACGCGTGCCAAAAATAGATGTTCTCGAACATATTCAGTCCCAGCGGAATTCCAATGACGCCGCGTTTTCCATCACCGCCCTGCGCGGCCAGGGCCTTGAGCTTCTCCAGCTTGTACTCATATAAATCCGGAGGCGCCTTTGTACTGCGGCGGCCCAGAGGCTTTTCGCAGCGGTTGCCTGAAATGAATTTTTTCCCGGAGGCAAAGGTATTGATGGTGAGATTGCACCGGTTGGTACAGCCCTTGCAAACGGCGGGCTCCGCCTTGTGGACAAAGCTTGCCAGCTCTTCGGGCGAGAGCATGGAAGTGTGCTCCCCGGCAATGGCCATCCCATAGATGGCAGCGCCATAGGCCCCCATGAGCCCCGCGATATTCGGGCGAACCACATCCCTGCGGATCTCCCGTTCAAAGCTGCGCAGAACCGCGTCATTGAGGAAGGTTCCTCCCTGGACCACGATATTTTCCCCCAGCTCGTCCGCAGTACGGGCACGAATCACCTTGTACAGCACATTTTTCACCACGCTCATGGAGAGCCCGGCGGAAATATCCTCCACCGACGCGCCGTCCTTCTGCGCCTGCTTGACCGAGGAATTCATAAACACCGTACACCGGGACCCTAAATCCACCGGGTACTGGGAGAATATCCCCAATTTGGCGAACTCCTGGGCGCTGTAGCCCATGGAGCGGGCAAAGGTCTCGATAAAGGAGCCGCACCCGGAGGAACAGGCCTCATTGAGCATGATACTGTCGATCATATCGTGGCGGATCTTAAAGCATTTGATGTCCTGTCCGCCGATATCCAAAATAAAATCCACCGCCGGATTAAAATGCTTGGCCGCCTTAAAGTGCGCCATCGTCTCCACCACGCCATAGTCCAGATGGAAGGCGTTTTTGATAAGTTCCTCACCATAGCCGGTGGAGACCGCCGCCCGCAATGTCACTGTTTTCGGAAGGACGGAGTAGATATATTCCAGCTGCTGCCGGACAATTTCCACAGGGTTTCCCCGGTTGGAATCATAAAATTGGTACAGCAGTTCATAGTCTTCGCTCATTAAAACCAGCTTGGTGGTGGTGCTCCCGCAGTCAATTCCCAAATAGGCGTCGCCGCAGTAGCTTGCCAGTTCCCGGGAGGGAACCGCCGCTTTCTGATGGCGCTGGGCAAAGGCCCTATAATCGTCCTCGCCGGAAAACAGCGGCTCCAGATGGGAGGTAGTGCTCACTGCCCGGCTGGTGTCCAGAAGCTGCTGGGAAAGCTGGGCATAGGTGGTGGTTTTCTCCTGTTTGGAGGCATACAGCGCCGTGCCGATAGCAACCGAATACTGGGCCCAATCCGGGAATACCGCATTGGAATCCCCCAGCCTGAGAGTTTCACAAAAACGCTCCTGCAGACCCTTAAAGAAGTGAAGCGGGCCGCCTAAAAACAAAACCTTCCCCTTAATTTCCCTTCCCTGCGCCAGGCCGGCAATCGTCTGATCCACCACCGCCTGGAAGATGCTGGCCGCCACATCCTCCTTCTGCGCGCCCTGGTTGAGCAGCGGCTGGATGTCCGACTTGGCAAACACGCCGCAGCGGGAGGCGATGGGATAAATTCTGGTATGCCGCAGGCTGAGCTCATCCAGCTCCATGACGCTCACATTGAGCAGGGAGGCCATCTGATCGATAAACGCCCCTGTGCCGCCGGCACAGGTTCCGTTCATTCTCTCCTCCAGTCCTCCGGTTAAGAAGATAATTTTTGCGTCCTCGCCGCCCAATTCAATGACGGCATCCGTATCCGGCTCCAGTTTTTTGACCGCTTCATAGGTGGCAAATACCTCCTGCACAAATGCAATCTGCGCACAATTTGCCACACCCAGCCCGGCGGAACCGGACAGGGCTACATGAAAAGGCTCATCCCCTAAAATGTCCTTCGCGCCGGAGAGAGCCTCCACCGTTGCCTGGCGCACCTGCGAGAGATGGCGCCGGTATACCTGATAGAGGATGTTCCCCTCGCGCTGGACGACCACCTTTACCGTGGTGGAACCAATATCAATTCCTACATTTAAACTCATTTGGATTTTCTCACCCTATCCTTACCGCAGGCAGTGCTGAAACTACAGCCGTGCCCATTCCAATCGGAACCCATAAATTCCCCTTAGAATCTTTCTATGAAATCAGGCCCTGTAAACGGGCCAGCTTTACAGCCTTATATCAAAAATTGAGGTCCTGCCGGTCTGCGTATCCTGCAAGCCGTCCAGACGGCGGACTTACCGATACACCTCTGCTTCATTCCATCGGCATCCAAACCTCCGCCGCAGCAAATACACCGAATCCCACGAGCATACCCAGAACGCCTAAATTCTGAAAGGTGGTTATATGTCCGCACAAGGCACGAACACCTCCTCCCATCTGACTTTGGGTACCCCGTGAAAAACCTGTTCCCCTAAATCGGCTTCCTATTCTCATGAAGCCCCATCGGGGGATATGATACCGCAAAGTCTGGACGAACCGGGATGTTTTGCGGTTTGGTATAAGCCAAACACCGGCCGTACCTTCGGGCCGGTGAGCGAAACTCCCAGATATTCGCACCTCGTGCGAATATTATACCATAAAAAAGAAAGCGGAGCTTTCATACCCGTGGTTCAATGTTCTCTCAGCTGTCCAAATCTTTGATTTGGATAACAGTGTGAGGTTATTATACCACAACTTTCAGAGGAAGGCGAGCCTTGTCTTATATTGTTAATTTTTGTCCATTTCCGGAGTATCCTGCTGTGCGGGTAGTCAACCGGGCGGCACCAAAACCCCGGGGATACAGGCGTCCTGCGCCGGTCCACGGTTCCCGTGGGCATCCGCAGATCCGGCTTGGCAGCGGGATACTTTGTCCGCCTTTCCAGAATATGCCTCAAAAATACGCTTCATGCCAAAAGGCCGCGCGGCAGAAAATCCGCGCGGCCTTTTGGCATCTTCCAATGGTATTCTTTGCTAGGCACCTTATCCAATACCGGGCGCCCAAAAGACGGCTTTTCCTTCGCTGAGCTCGGGAACATCCGGTGAAAACGTGAAGGAAAAACAGAGAGAGTCCCCTTCCCCACCGAGGAGCCCCCTATTTTCTCTCAGTCAAATACTCAGGATACCGTCGGTCGGTTCAAATCTGTCAATTTGGGTTTGCGGCGCAGGCCATGCAAAACCAATACATTGAGCACCGGCGCGGCCATACACATCCCCAGCACTAAAATCATCTGTCCCAGGGAGAGCGGAACCGTACAGAAAATCCCGCTCAAAAACGGATGGTAAATGCTCGTCAGCAATACCGCCGTGGAAATCCCTACAGCGCCGATCAGCTTGAGGTTGTTGAGCGGATTGATTCCGAACAGGCTTTTGGTCTCACTTTTGCACTCAAACACATGGATGAGCTGCGTAAATACCAGCGCTGCCAGCGCACCGGTTCTCGCCAGGGTTAAATCCCCGCCCTGGCGCAGCAATGCTACAAATACAGCCAGCGTAGTCAGGCCTATCAGAGCGCCCCGGAACAGGATAGTGGAGAGTAGTCCCCCAGAAAAAACCCCCTCCTCTTTGCGGCGGGGACGCACGCTCATCACGTCCTCGTCCGCCGGCTCCAGGCCCAAAGCAATGGCCGGCAGGGAATCCGTCACCAGGTTGACCAGCAGAATCTGGATAGGCAGCAGCACCACAGGCATTCCCATGAGCATCCCCAAGAACATAGTGGCGACCTCTCCCACATTGCAGGAGAGCAGATAGCGGATAAATTTGCGGATGTTGCGGTAAATAACCCGGCCCTCCTCCACTGCGGAGACCAAGGTGGCAAAATTGTCGTCCAATAAAACCACATCTGCCGCTTCCTTGGTGACATCGGTTCCGTTCTCCCCCATGGCAACGCCGATATCCGCCTCCTTGATTGCAGGCGCATCGTTGACGCCGTCCCCAGTCATCGCCACCACATGGCCCTGCTGTTTGAGGGTCCGCACGATTTTGAGCTTATGGGCCGGAGTAACCCGGGCAAACACCGCAGTTTTCGGCAGCACCCGGGCGAATTCCTCCTCGCCCATGGCATCGATTTCCGCACCGGAGAGCACCAAATCCCCCTCACGCAGGATTTTGAGTTCCCTGGCAATGGCCGCGGCAGTCACTTTATGATCGCCGGTGATCATCACCGGACGGATTCCCGCGCGGCGGCACTTGGCAACCGCATGGAAGGCTTCCCTTCTGGGCGGATCGATCATTCCCACAAGCCCATCGAACACCAGCCCCTGCTCCTGGGCATGAGCGCCGTCCCGCAGCTGGCGGTCGGCGCAGCACAATACGCGCATGGCCTGTTTGGCCATCTCCTCGTTGACCGCCAAAATCTCCCGGCGCTTGCCTGGCGTCATGGGGTGAATCCCGATTTCATCCCGGTAGTAGTCACAGCGTTCCAAGAGAATCTCCGGCGCCCCCTTGGTAAGCAGAAGGCGTTCTCCACTGCGGGAAGAAACCACCACGGACATTAGTTTCCGGGAGGAATCAAAGGGGATTTCGCTCAGGCGGGTGTACTGCGTCTCCAAGTCCTTGGGCAGCACCCCACACTTGGCCCCCAAAACCAACAGCGCGGATTCCGTCGCCTCGCCGGCCACTCTCACCTCTCCCTTATCCTGGGCGCCGAAGATGCCGGAGGAAGCCCCTGTCGGAGTGATGTCGGCATTATTGCACAACACACAGACCTCTAAAAAGCGTTGGAATTTGGATTCCCTGCGTACCGTGACGCTGCGTTCCCCCTCCTTGATTTCCCCATATTTCTCCTGAGGCCCGCCAGTGACCGAATATGTGGAGCCCGCCAAGTAGATCTGCCGAACCGTCATTTTGTTTTCCGTCAGGGTACCGGTTTTATCCGAACAGATGACATCTGCACACCCCAGTGTCTCTACCGCATGGAGTTTACGGATCAGCGCCTGCCGCTTGAGCATTCTCGTAACTGCCAGCCCCAAGGCGATGGTGACAATGGCGGGAAGCCCCTCCGGAACCGCCGCCACAGACAGGGACAGCCCCGTGAGGAACATATCGAACACCGGCTCTCCCCGTAAAATGCCGGTGAGCGTTACAATTCCACAGATGACCAGGCAGCCTATGGCAATCCACTTTCCCAGAGAATCCAGTTTTTTCTGCAGCGGCGTGGGTTCCTCCTCAATCTCGGTGAGCATCCCGGCAATTTGGCCCATCTGGGTGTTCATGCCGGTTTTGAGCACCACGGCTTTTCCTCTTCCCTGAGTAACGGTCGTGCCCATATAGACCAGATCCGGACGATTGATTTCCACCCTGGTGGTATCCTCGCTGGCAACAACCTTTTCCACCGCGTTGGATTCGCCGCTGAGCATGGATTCATCTGTGTGCAGGCTGACACACTGTGCCACTCTGGCGTCTGCCGGGACACGGTCGCCTGTCTCCAACACCACCAAATCCCCCGGGACCACCTCGCTTGCCGGGATGGATACTTCCTTGCCGTCCCGAATCACTTTGGCAGAGGGCGCCGACATATTTTTCAGAGCATCCAGGGTCTTTTCTGTACGGTATTCCTGAAAAAACCCCAGCACCGCATTGAGAAAGACAATGGCAATAATCGTCAGTGCCTCTGTGATCTCTCCCATCAAAACAGAGATTACCGTAGACGCCAGCAGAATCAGCACTAAAAAATCCTTGAACTGAGAGGCAAAAATCTTTCCCGCGCTGATTTTCTTTGAGCTCGCCAGGCGGTTTTCCCCATATTCGAATAACCGCTTTTTCGCCTGAGCGCTGGAGAGCCCTTGGGATGCGTTTTCCTGTTCTCTCATTTTCTCAACTCCTTTTTCACCGTCATTTCAAATTCTGTCTGCGCACAGGGCATCCAGTGGGACAGCCCTGCCCTTGTCCCATTCCTATGGCGGGATGTTGAAAAATATGTATGAGAAATCCGCGGGCCGGGATATCATCGTGAAAACAGTATTGAATCCCTTTATTGTGAAAGGTAATACGAACTATTTTTGCTGCAAAAACTCCACGGCCTATTTGTATTACAGGGGTATCAACCCTAGTGCGCTGCGTTAAGGTCTGTAAGAAGCCCTCAGACGCATAGCGTCTGCCTTTTCCAGAGAAAAAGACCGGACTGCTTCAAAGCTACTGATGAAAATGATTTTCTGATGATGTGTTTGAAATTATGAAGCTTCTCTCGTATCATGAAACTGGAAATTCTGCTCCTGTGGCGCCAGCTAAACATATTCTTCTGTATGAAAATCCCAAAGGGGTCTCCAAACACAGGTTTTCCTCTGATAATTGGGGAAAACAGAAAAACAAAGCCAAAAATATTATGTAGATTCGCTATATATGTTTTGATATTTTTGTATTATACTTATAATCATAGGAAAATAAACATCTTGAAAATTATTCATCGGCTTGGAGAGGAATGGGATTAATGAAAAAAAGGGACTTGCGTTTTTTTACCATCCTTTTATGCGTGGGGATGCTGGTCGGAGCTTTGGGTGGATGTTCGCAGAACCAGCCTCAACCGGAAGTTATTACGCTGACAAGAGAAAAAGATGAAAAAGCTCTCGAAGATTTTGAGGGACAGTACCTGTCCGAGTATTTAGAATCTGCCATAACGTATACCACTTGGAGTAACGCAGAGGAAATTCCTCCCGAGAAGCTTCTGCGTTATTATGAGTGCGGTGAATTTTTTCGGGTGATACAGGATATGGATCTCACGCAGTTTGAACCGGTCGAGGGCGGCGATCGCTGGGTTACTCTTCCGGCAGAACAGGTGGAAGGCTATATTCAATCCCATTTCGATGTCTCAAAGGAGCATTTACGAAAGGCCGAAAATTATGATCCGGCCATTCAGTGCTATGGATTTGATTCCCTGGGTGGTTTTGGCGGTGGTTATCCCTATATAGCAAAATTAGAGCAGCATGGTACAAACTATATTGCAACAATATTCCGTGTTGACGGCCCAGGCAATGTTGGGACTATCTATCTAGACGCCAATGGAAGTTCCTATCGCTTTACAGGCGGGAAGTCGATCGAACCGGTAACAGCCACCGTAACCAGAGAAAGCGATGAGGCGGCGGTGAATGCCTTTGAACAGGAGTATCTCCAAAGCTATTTTACCGCTGGCATCGACAGCATTTCCTGGGACGATGCTTCAGAAATTCCGATTGAGAAGCTCCTGCTCTATTATGAGTGCGGTGAATTTCAGCGGGTTATTGAGGGGATGGATTTAACTGGATTTGAACCTTATAAAGGAGGCTGGTGGGTCACCCTTCCCGCGGAGCAGGTGGAAAGCTATCTGGAATCCCATTTCCATGTCGAACAGGAACGGCTGCGCGAAGCAGAGAACTACAACGCCACCTCACAACGTTATGGATTCAGTTCAGAGGGCGGGTTTGGAGGACTGTATTCTTCCCTGGATAAAATAGAGCAGAATGGTAACGAATATACCTTGACCTTTAGCCGGGGGGATCCAGAAGGCGGTATTCCAATGATAACCGGTGTTGTCACTATGGAAATTGGAGAAAATTGGTACTATACCGGCGGAGAGGTTCTATCATAAATAATCAGGAGGAGAAATTCAAAGTTTCTCCTCCTGATTATTTATGACACTAGTTTTCTCTACAGTACAAGGCAGCCCTTCAACTTATACTGATTGCTCCCCCCTCTAGTCTTGAACTGAGAAAGAGTATATTCTTTCACAATTCCATCTGAAGGATCCTTTGCATCGTCTCTAACTGGATAATTTGCTTCGGTGAAGTAAATCTTTCCATTCGTAACCCTTTCTACATATGCAACATGACCATATCCTCCATCTTGCCAGACTGCCACGGAATTGGAAACCGGTTCATAAACCTTTTGACAGTTGGTACACTTGTCATACCAGGTACCGCCGTCTAAACCGCTTACAGCACTGAAAGTCATTTTTTTGCCTGTAACCTCATAAGCACGGCCATAGGCATGCCAGGTGCACTGTCCCTCACTTTTAAACTTATCCTGGTAAAAGGTACTCTCATAATTAAGTGTGGAAGGTCGTACGCCAACCGTCAATGTTCCGTTACCCTTACCTCCGCTTGTTCCTCCCCCAGAGGTTTTAATGAACTGCCACAAACAATGGCTGGGGGTGGAGGACCAGAACACGTTTCCCGCCGAGGTGGGGGTGGTGCCGGAGGAGGTGCCGTTGGCGGTACCGTAGGCGCACAGATAATATTCATTGCTTGCCAAAATCACATAATAATAGTCTGCCGTGGTGTTAACCAGCCGCACAATCTGGGAGGCGTCCTCCGAGGAGGTATTGCTCCACAGATCCGCGTTGTTGAACTTGCTGCCGCTCAGGCGGTAGCGGTCCAGCGCGTAGCCGCCGTTCTGGCAAATCATCTTATAAAGCTGCCTATCTTTGGAATCCTTTCCGGCAGAAACCAGTTTCCACTTCTGCTCGGCGCTGCCGTCCCCGGTAAATTGCACCACATTGCTGCCGTTGGATACGGAACCTCCCGGAGCATAGGCGTTGAGGTATTTGCCTGTCTGAGAATTCTTGAGGTTATAAATGCTACCAATTGATACTGCCATAATTTTTTCTCCTTTATCTTTTTAGTCGTAAAACGCCTCCGCGGAGATTTGCCTTACAACTTATAAAAAGACAGCAACCATCATTTTGTAAACCCACCGGCAAAAATATTTATAATTCTCATAGAACCGCAAACAGCCTTATGAAAAATAGTATTATGATTCGGTTGAACCCCGCGGATGTTTCTGTCCTATTTTTTGTTACACGGGTATCAACCCTAACGCGCTGCGTTAGGGTCTGGATGAAGTCCTCAGACGCATAACGTCTGCCTTTTCCACAGAAAAGGGCCGGACTTCTTCAACGTTGACGAAAGCGGTTTCCATCTGATGTAATTTATTCATTCCCAATAAAACCGGGAGATTTTTCTTGTCTGTCCAGCGGTATAAAAAATAAGAACCACGCCCGGGCATGGTCCTTGTTTTCGCTGCACAGCGGATTTTATGCTTGGGACACATTTTCCCTGCCCACAGTAATTAAGTCATAGGGCACGCTTTGAAGCTTTTCCAAAATGTACTCGGCCCCCCGTTCCAGCTTTTCCTGCATCTCCTCGGGGTACAGCGGAATGATCTGATAAAAATTCACTACGTTTTTTCCAGGCAGTTCCATCCTGTACGCCCCTTTCCCATAACGGCGAGGATAGTCCAGCAGCATACAGGCAAACTGGGTATTTTCCGCAACAGGTTCCCCTGCCGGGACAGTATGTCCAAAACCCAGCCAGCTGTTCTCCTGAAGAGGCAGGCGGGCCAGGATTTTCAGCCATCGCATGGGCCAATACCAGTTTTCATGCGTATTGGTAACAGGCCAACTGGCAGGAAGGGTCACCACCAATTCTGCCCTGTCCAGGTTCTGCTTCCGGAGCTCTTTGGGCAGATGCATGGGCGCGGCTCCCATTCCCATTGTGACCAGGGTGAAATATTCCCGCTGAGGAGCAGGCTCGATTACGGCAATATCCACATGGATATCCGGAGACACAATCTCATGAAACACCTCATGAAAATTCCCGAACCTCTGGATAATCCCCTCCTCCAGAGCGGTAATTTCCTGCCGCGTATACACCTGCGGCCGCTGCCTGTGGGAAAACAGGCGTTTTACAAGACCCATGGTCTCCATCTCCTTCCCCAGATGGTTGATAGGCGAACTGAAAAACTACCTCTGACCAGGTTTCAAGCGACAGCTAAGGGTCTATTGACACGCCTCTTCCGGCAACGGGTACCCGGGCACCACGAAACAATCTCGCTTGTTTGTCCCCAGGTACCGCTGAACCCGCACCGGCGTTTTCGTTCCCAAAGCGCCCGGCTGCGTACGCAGCCATCTACCCAAACAGACAGTATTTGGCCCACCGGCGTTCAAACGTTCTCTTGGGAAGCCTCCTGATACTTATTGCCACAGCCCCCCAGCATCGGACCATTCCCGCAAGAGGATCCGACAGCGTTGTCGGGTTCACCGTCATACCGCCGTACTCAGAGAGTTCAATCGCCGCCTCAAAAGTCCGGAACAGCAATACAGGCTGTCCGCCGTTTCACTATAGCATACCGGAACTAAAAAAACAATTTTATCTATGAATAATCCTTCTGAATTCTACTGCGGCGACCATAATTTTACTTCTTGCACTAGTTGCTCCATCTTGCAAAACGTGCTCACTTGCAGGAAAGCCCTTGCAAAGGCCAGGCCATTCCCGATATAGTGGGAATAGGTATAAATATATTCTCAAATCTGCATAAATATTTATGCAGAATCTACAGAACCCACAAAGGAGGTTTGTGTGATGTCCCAGTATACGTTTTTGGATCGCTCTGCTCTTCCCAGTATTCCAGAGCTTCCGGATCCATTTCTCAAACCAGATGGATCCCGTGTCTGCAGTCCGGAGGAGTGGGATACCCAGCGGGAATATCTCAAAGAGATGCTCGCCACCTATATGTATGGCCATATGCCTCCCAACCCCGGCAACACCACCGGCGAAGTCAGAAGCTGTGAGGAAATCCATGATGGCAGGGCCATCCGGGAAATTGTGCACATTGAGTGCGGGCCCGAGCACGCCATCCAGTTTGATGTGGTAGTGGTACGCCCCAATAAGCCCGGAAAATTCCCGGTATTCACCTGGAACCATTTTAAGGAGATGACACCCAGCCCGGCAGAATATGAGGCTGTGTGCCAGCGGGACTATGCAATCGCCTACTTTGATAAGGAGCAGCTGGCACCGGATAATTCCAATTTTGCCACCGGAATCGCGCCAAAAGCCTATCCGGACTATGACTGGCGGGCCATCGCCGTCTGGGCCTGGGGTCACAGCCGCATTATTGACTATTTGGAGACCACTGACTACGCCGATATGAGCAAAATTATCTCCACCGGGCACTCCCGCGGCGGTAAAACCGCGATGTGCGCCGCTATCTATGACGATCGTATTGCCGCCTGTGCCAGCAGCGGTTCCGGCTGCGGCGGCGCCGGCTGCTACCGCTTTTTAGGCGGACGCTTTGGCGAAGGTGTGGGCCCCTGCGAAACCCTGGGCAGTATGCTGGAACCCTTCCGGTTCTGGTACTGGTTTGTGGACTCCCTGGCGGATTACGGCCATCATGGAGAATTTTCGATTATCAAGGATGAGCCGCGCTTGCCCTTTGATCTCCACTTCCTCAAAGCGCTTATCGCCCCCCGCCCGCTGATTACGACGGACGGCCTGGACGATATCTGGGCCAATCCCTTCGGCACCCAGGTGACCTGGCGCGCCGCCGAGGAAGTCTACCGCTTTTTGGGCGCTCCCCGCAAAAATGCCATGCACTACCGGGAGGGCGGCCACAAGTACCGCAAGAGCGACTGGCTGGTTGTCCTGGACTTTATGGACAAAATGCTCCTGGGCAAGGACGTTGCGGGCACCTATGCCACCGTCGATGAAACTCTGGAATATCCCTATCCCCATCTGCATTTTGATTGGCGGGCCCCGCAGGGAAAATAACCGCGGGAGTTGTAAACAGGGATCCGAAAAGCCTCCGCATCAGCGGAGGCTTTTCTATAGCTTCAAACGGGAATCACCCTCTTGAGGAAAAGCATCTGGCCCAGGACACCCCGGATACGCTGCAGGCGCCGCCGGGGAACGCCAAAGCGCCTCAAGCACCATCCAATTTATGGCAGCGGCGCCGCAGGTACAGTTTTTCTTTGAAACACGCCGCCCTTGTGGCAGCCGCGTTTTCCTTAGGACCAGGGGTTCATCTAACCCGCGCAAATCAACGAAACCCGCCGGATTTCCGGGATACTTTACGGGTCTTTATCCTTCCGGCTGAGTTTGGGAATCCGGTAGGGCTATCCTATTTTATTCCCAGTACCTCTCAATGCAGTTGCGCACAATCTGCACCCCACGCTTGGCGCGCAGAGGATCTCCCTTAAGGGTATACACATCCCGGAAGGCAAACTCCACCTGGCAGCCCTTAGCGGCCCTGAGCGTCTTGGCAATATGGGCCTCAAAGGCTTTTTCATCAAACACCTCGTCCACCCCGAAGAAATTGGGGGACGGCTTGCGCAGGTAAACGACCTTTTTCCCACGCAGGCGTTCGCCCATATATTCCTCATTGCACCAGGCGGAGATGGACACCTTACGCAGGTTCTCCAGGCGGTGCAGGCTCTTTTCCCAGTAATCGCTCACCGGCTCGCAGCAGCCATAGGAGAGAAGCCCGAAATCTTTGGTAACCTCCAGATAATACCGGAAGAAAAACTCCTCAAACATATCCGGGGAGATGTCCACCGTCTCCTGGGAATCCATATAGCCCCAGATGTCCCCAAAGCCTACGGCCTCCCCCGGGTTCTTGTGCTGGGGCAGGTCATGGGAGAAGGCATAGGAGCCCTGATTGAGCCAGTCGTTGCCGTCGTTGAGCGTCAATGCGCCCACCCTTTGAGCTTCGGCCTTGAATTCCAGAATATCATCCGTGAGCATCCGCATCATTTGATGGAACTCATCCGGATAGTCATACATGGCGCACATCATATTTTCCAGGCCCATGGCGTTGAAAACCGCCCGGGCAGGGGTCATATAAAAACAGCCGCCGCGGATTTGGACCGGCATTAAATCCCCGATAATTTCCTGGGTCTGCTCCTGTTCCAGCTTTGCCTTCTCCACACCGAAACGCCAGGTGGATTTTTTCAGAAGCCCAAAATCATCCTCCAAATCCTGGACCGGATGATCCAGATGGTAGCCGATGGAGTCCTTATCCGTACGGTGCTCCGCAATGTCTAAATCAAAGGCTTTAAATTCCCGCTCAATAGGAACGGAATAAAAATTGGGGATCACGGTATCGTCGTCGATCATCTCGTGATGGCGCACCTTCCCCAGAAGCCGGGATTCGATGGTCCGGGCCAGCTCATCCTCGCATCGAAGCGGCGGCACCACGTCCTGCAGGAAGGTTTCCTTCTCCACGGTCACAATCGGTACATTCGCCAGGCAGTCATTGTGCAGGTACCAATTTTTTTCCCTTTGCGCCATCACCGGAAGCGCCGCATATTCCAGCTGCTTTTTTGCCAAATCCCTCAGGTACGCTTTTTCCCAATCTTGCATAGGTGTTCCTCCCCAAAAATGAAGTTCATATTCAATGATTGCGAATCGGCTGCGTGCCGCACGCAAGGCCGCGGCTCTTTTTACAGCACAATTTCGTTTGCCGACACCCCTCTCATTCCATGGAGGCGTCGGATTTTGTGTCCGGCTGCGCGATAAATTAATTATAAGTCACCGTTCCCTGCATAGCAAGGGCACGATTCCAGCAGAGTTCGGAACGCCGATTTTACTGCCGCAAAAGGTACCATTTCAAACGCCGCTGCCGCTATATGGCGGCTGAACGTTGAGGCTGCCATGACTCTACCCAAAATCCATAAAGCCTTATCCTCAGAATAAAGAAAAAAAGCAGGATTTTCTTGTATTTTTTTATGATTTTTCTTCTTTTTCTATGCAACTGAAACTTCGAGCCGAAAACGCTGCCGCCGCACAGCTTTACCGGAGGGCCGCTATCCCTGTGCCCTCAGCGCGCTGCCAAATCGGCCGTGCAAAAGAGCAATTCTCGCAACTTGTAAAAGCCGGCGGAAGATCTTATAATAAGAGATTATGAGGATTGAAAGAGAAATAAGAGGAGGAAAACAAGATGATACGACAATTCGCCAAGTATTACCGTCCCCATCTCAAGCTGTTTGTTGCGGATATGTTCTGTGCTTTTCTGGTGGCAATCTGCGATCTGTTCTATCCTGTCATTACCAAGAGCATGATTAACGACTACATCCCCAACCAGAACCTGCGGCTTCTGCTGATTTGGGGCATGGCGCTGCTGGCTATCTATGTGCTCAAGGCGGGGTTGAACTACTTTATCCAGTACTACGGCCACGTGGTGGGCGTTCGGATGCAGGCAGATATGCGCCGGGACATTTTCCGGCACCTGCAGAACCTGCCCTTTTCGTTCTTTGACGAGCATAAAACCGGTTCCATCATGTCCAGAATCATCAACGACCTGATGGACATCACCGAGCTGGCCCATCACGGCCCGGAGGATCTGTTTGTCTCCATTGTGATGCTGATCGGCTCCTTTATCATCATGTGCACCATCAATGTGCCGCTCACACTCATCATCTTCGCGTTTATCCCGCTTTTGATCGTGATTGCCCTGCGCAAACGCGTCAAAATGTCCGAGGCCTTCACCCAAACCCGTGTGGAAATCGCGGAGGTCAACGCAAACATTGAAAACAGCATCGCAGGCGTGAGGGTGTCCAAATCCTACACCAACGCCGAGCATGAGCTGGACAAATTCCAGGTGAACAACAACCGGTTCCAGCGTGCCAGGGAATATGCCTACAAGACCATGGCGGACTTCCACTCCGCGATGAACCTGACAGTGGATGTGCTCAACCTAGTGGTTCTGGTGTTCGGCGGCCTGTTCACCTATTATGGCGTCATTGATTTCGGCTCCTTTGTGGCCTATCTTCTGTTTGTGAATATCTTCGTCAACCCCATCAAGCGCCTGATTTCCTTTGTGGAGAGCTATCAGAACGGTATGACCGGCTTCAAGCGCTTTAAGGAGATTATGGCCGTGCAGCCGGAAAAGGAACGGGACGACTCCGTATCCCTCCAGAATGTCCGGGGTGAAATTCAGTTCCAGGATGTGAGCTTTACCTATGACGACGACACCCAGGTGCTCAGCCATGTGGATCTGCACATTCCCGCCGGGCGCACCGTGGCGCTGGTGGGCCCCTCCGGAGGCGGCAAAACTACCCTGTGCCACCTGATCCCCCGGTTCTATATCCCCACCCAGGGCAAAATCCTCCTAGACGGCATCGATATCCAGGATATTCAGGCCCAGTCCCTGCGCAAAAACATCGGCCTGGTCCAGCAGGACACCTTCCTGTTCACCGGTACCATCCTGGAGAATATCTCCTACGGAAACCTGGACGCCAGCATGGAGGAGATTATATCCGCCGCCAAGCGGGCCAATATCCATGATTATATCATGTCCCTGCCCGAGGGCTATGACACCTATATCGGCGAACGGGGCGTCAAGCTTTCCGGCGGCCAGAAGCAGCGCCTCTCCATTGCCCGGGTCTTCTTAAAGAACCCGCCCATCCTGATTCTGGACGAGGCTACCTCTGCTTTGGACAATACGACCGAGCTTCTCATCCAGCAGGCTTTGGAGGAACTGTGTAAAGGCCGTACCACGCTGATTGTGGCACACCGCCTGTCCACCATCAAAAAGGCCAACGAAATCGTGGTGCTCACGCCCCAGGGAATTGAGGAACGCGGCACCCACGAGGAGCTGCTGGCGCAGAAGGGGCTCTATTCCACCCTGTATGAAGCCCAGTTCAACACCGCGCATTTGGTATAACCCTCCTGCAAAGCGTGGTTTTACAAAAGTTCTGATGATGTGAAAAGGATTTACC
Organism: Marvinbryantia formatexigens; assembly: GCA_021771035.1. GTDB lineage: Bacteria > Bacillota > Clostridia > Oscillospirales > Ruminococcaceae > CALXEM01. The sequence goes on from JAETPU010000001.1 coordinate 370,886, forward strand.
TGCCGGCAAAATACGGCTGGTATTCAGCCTTCGTCCAAGCGCAAAACGCCCGTCCGGTCCAGGCTTCATGATAACGGACACCCGGACGCCCGGCAGTAACTCTATTCACTGGCAGTTCAAAGAGAACCCACAGTTTCATTTGGGACGATGGGTTCTCTTTTTTGTTGTCGGCGGATGAATTCAAAAGGCAGCTCTTGTCACCGGTTTTTAGCAAAATCAATAAAAAAAGAGCGGTTTTCTGCCGAAAACTTTAGAAAGCCTGAGGTGTTGACGGTATTTTTCTCATGCGGTATAATAATAGGCACATTCCTGTGGCATTTTAAGTACAGGAACATCAGGTGAAAGACTGAGAAGAGAAGAGTAATTTGGCAAGGCGTTTCCAGAGAACCCGAGGTGCTCCCCAGCACCGCCGCTGCGAAAGGGTATCGGCCGAACTGAATGAACATGGTCTCGGAGTTGCGTACCGAAGGAGATTTCCTAAGGCTACGACGGGGTTGCCCGTTACAGCAATAGAGTATGACTGTACTCGAAGAGGCCCCTGCCGTGAGGTTGGGGTGAAAAAAGGTGGTACCGCGGGAAAGCGTGTCAGCATTTGTAATTTGACTCCCGCCCTTTGAACAATCTGTTCCAAGGGCGGGAGTTTTTGTTTTGTTTTTTAATATTGCGTCCCGCCCAGCCGTCTTGACTGCTCAGGACAAAAAGCAGCGGGACAATGGCGGCGTGTGGTTTATACGGTTTCCAGGGGCGCTTGATGATATATACCATATCCAAGCCGGCCGCAGACTGCAAAAGCTCCCTTTTCTTCATCGGCCGGGCCCCCCTTTTTGAGCGCGGCTGTATCCTATATACCGCACACGGCACCGAAACAACGCTCACCCTGCCTGCGTCGGGGCGAGCACCGCGTCATCAGCCACAGCCGCCGCAACCGCTATCAATTTTACCGGAAAGGAATGTGAGAGCCATGATCGAAATCAGCCACCTCTCAAAACAGTATATTTCCCCATCCAGAGAGGAAATCCGAGCTCTGGATGACGTGAGCGTCCATATCCAAAAGGGTGACATCTTCGGCATCATCGGCATGAGCGGCGCGGGAAAAAGCACCCTGCTGCGCTGCATCGGCCTTCTGGAGCCGCCAAGCCAGGGGAAAATCCTCATTGACGGCGCCGACGTCACCTCTTTGAAGGGCAAAAAACTCATCCAGCTTCGCCGCAGTATCGGCATCATCTTCCAGGGATACAACCTGCTGATGCAGCGTACCGTTGCGGGCAATGTGGCATTTCCTATGGAGCTCACCGGTGTGCCCAAGGCCCAGCGGGAGGCGCGGGTCCGGGAGCTTTTGGAGCTGGTGGGCCTCTCGGACAGGGCGCGAATGTACCCGTCTCAGCTCTCGGGAGGCCAAAAGCAGCGGGTGGCCATCGCCAGAGCCCTTGCCAATCACTCCAAGGTCCTATTGTGTGACGAGCCCACCTCCGCTCTGGATTCCCTGACGACCCAATCCATCCTGGGCCTTCTCCGGGATATCAATGAGCGCCTGGGCGTCACTATCGTGGTTATCACCCATGAAATCGGCGTAGTGCGCGCCATCTGCAACCGGGTTGCCGTCATCGATTCCAGCCGGTTTGTAGAGGAGGGGCCGGCACAGCAGGTACTGGAGCACCCCCAAAACCGGGTAACCCGAATGCTGTTGGGAATAAAGGAGGAGTTATAATGCAGGCCGCCGTCGCTTTTTTTAACCAATATTCAGCCATGCTGCTCGAAGGGATTCGGGACACCCTGTACATGACCTTTTCCTCCGCGGCACTGGCCTATCTCATCGGAATCCCCCTAGGAGTTCTCCTGGTGATTACCTCCAAGGATTCCATCCGTCCCATGAAAGCCTTCCATGCCATCCTGGGCTGGGTTATCAACATCGGGCGTTCCATCCCCTTCATTATCCTGATGATCGCTATCATCCCCTTTACCCGGGCCATCGTGGGCAAATATATCGGTTCCACCGCCGCCATTGTCCCTCTCACCGTAGCGGCCGCCCCCTTTATCGCGCGCCTGGTGGAATCCTCTCTGCGGGAACTGGACTTTGGAATCGTCGAGGCCGCCCAGTCCATGGGCGCCACGAACTGGCAGATTATCTGGAAGGTGCTTCTGCCGGAGGCCGTCCCCTCCCTGGTACGGGGATTCTCCATCTCCACCATCACCCTGATTGGCTATTCCGCCATGGCGGGTGCCATTGGGGCCGGCGGCCTGGGCGATATCGCCATCCGCTTCGGGTATAACCGCTATCAAAACGACGTGATGATTGTCACCATCATCCTGCTCATTCTCATCGTACAGGTAATTCAGTCCCTGTTCAATCTATTGGCAAAATCCATCGACCGTAAGAACCGCTGAATTCTCGAACAAATCCGCTTTCTGCGCAGCCGGCAGAAGGCCAAACCTGGAAAGGAGTCCTACTCAATGAAACACAAAAACAGACGACTGCTCACCGGAATTCTCACCGCAGCTCTGGCGCTCTCCCTGACCGCCTGCTCCAATTCCCCGGACAGCAATGCTTCCAGCCAGACTCTCAACGATAAGGGCCAGGTGGTCCTGAAGGTAGCCGCCTCCCCCTCGCCCCATGCACAGATCCTACAGTCCGTACGGGAGGAGCTGCTGCAGCAGAACATCGATCTGCAAATCCAGGAGTTCACCGACTATATCCTGCCCAACAACGCCCTGGATTCCGGGGACGTGGACGCAAACTTCTTCCAGCACAAGCCTTATCTGGACGATTTTAACGCTAAAAACGGTACCAACCTGGTGTCGGTGGGCGTCGTGCACTTTGAACCCCTTGGCATCTTTTCCGGAAAAACCGCCTCGCTGGATCAGCTGGCAGACGGCGCTGAAATCGCCGTCCCCAACGACACCACCAACGAAGCCAGAGCTCTGATTCTCCTGGAGAAAAACGGGCTGATAACGCTGAAGGACGGCGCTGGCCTGCAGGCCACCGTGCGGGATATCCAGGATAACCCTAAAAACCTGAAGTTCACTGAATTGGAATCTGCTCAGCTTCCCCGGGCTCTCCCGGATGTGGATTTAGCGGTCATCAATGGCAACAGCGCCCTGGAAGGCGGGGTGTATGATAAGCTGATTGCCTCAGAGGAAGTCACAGACGAAGCGGCCACTACCTATGCCAATATCCTCGCCGTTCGCGCCTCGGATGAAAACCGTCCGGAAATCCAGGCCCTCATCAAAGCGCTCAACACAGAAAAAACCCGGGAGTACATCATCAGTACCTATCAGGATATCTTTGTTCCCGTGTTTTAAGACATTGAAAAGGCCGCCGCCGGCATTTTAGCACCGTTTCGGCAATATCTCATCACAATAAGGCCCTCTGAGCAGTGCTCAGAGGGCCTTGCGTTTGATAGAAAGCCGAAGAAATTCCTCTCCTACGTCTGATTTTCCTGAATGCCTCGGGGACGTACGGGCCTGTCGGGCCCCTTGGCCAGCACCTCCTCAATGAGTTTCACCGCTGTCTGCAAGCCCTGCTCGGCCCGGAGCCGTTCTCTCAGCTGCACCACCCGCATTTTCCGCTGGTGATAGTTTTGCTTCATATCCTCGACGGCTTCAGCCACGCGCTGTGCGCTCAGGGCTTTCACCTTTAAGGGCTGCGTGGACACCCCCAGTTCATAGAGCTTTTGCGCAAACCCGAATTGATCCAGCACATGGGGCACCGGAATGGACGGAATGCCATAGAGCAGCGAAGCGCAGGCCGTTCCAAACCCGCAGTGATGTATCACAAAGCTGCCCTGCATAAAGAGCCAGCTGTGCGGGACGCTCCCCACCGCCATCATGGTGTGGGGCAGCTCATAATCCTCCAGTGTCTTTTCGAAGCCCTGGATAATCGCTCTCATCCCGGTTTTTTCAAAGGCCCTGACAAAACAGTCCAGCTTTTCCCGCTCCTGGCGGCTCTCAAAGGACATGGCTCCCAGCGCCAGGATAACCGGCTTTTCTCCCGCCTGCAAAAAGCTGAGCAGCTCCTGCGGGGGCTGGTAGTCCGCCTCATCGCGGTACCAATATCCGGTCATAATATGCTGCGGCTCCCACCAGGGGCTCGGCTGGGTGACAAGCGGGCTTAGGGGAATTAAATCCAGCCTTTGGGACATCACCTCATCGGAGGATTTAAATTTCGCTAGGCCATAGTTGCTTCCGATTTTATTATAGGGCTTTACCATCTGAGAGGAAATGAGCTTGCCCAGCAGCTTCTCCCCCAGCTGCTGCTTTTTGAGCGTCTGCGGAATCATCTCAACCTGCAAAGTCACATTCACTGTGGGAATTCCCAGCACCTTGGCCTCCACGGCGCCCATCTGGCTGTGGGAGACAAGAATCAAATCCTTTCCACGGCATACCCGCAAAATATCATCTGTGGAATCCTGGATAATCCGAAACACAAAGTTCATGGTGCGCAGCATACTCAGCGCCGGGTTCTTCACCTTGCCCCGGATGACGGCGGCTTCCAGCTGAATATCCACATCCGGGCCGATGGGCGCAAAAGATACTCCCGCCTGCTCGATCATCTGTTTCCAGCAGGGATGCGTACCCAGTACCACCCGGTGCCCCGCCTCTTCCAGCGCCTGCGCCAGGTAAAGGTACGGCTGAATATCTCCTCTGGTTCCCATAGTAAAAACTGCAATTTGCTTCATCAAAAATTCCTTTCTACCAAAACCAAACCCAGGCAAACAAAAAAACCGGTATGCAGAACATACCGGTTTTGGTGAGCTATCGGGGATTCGAACCCCGGACACCCTGATTAAAAGTCAGGTGCTCTGCCAACTGAGCTAATAGCTCGCGTCAAAGTAAAAGAGGAATCTGGTGAGCTATCGGAGATTCGAACTCCGGACACCCTGATTAAAAGTCAGGTGCTCTGCCAACTGAGCTAATAGCTCTCAACAAAGAAAGGGAATATGGTGAGCTATCGGGGATTCGAACCCCGGACACCCTGATTAAAAGTCAGGTGCTCTGCCAACTGAGCTAATAGCTCATATTCCTAATTTCTTCCTCTTTCGCTAAAGAACGCTTAATTATTATATCAATCTGCTAAATTAATGTCAATCATTTTTCGGAAAATTCTGCTTTTATCCTCTGCATACCTGATAAAAACCGTCGGTATCTGGCCAAAACGTTCCTCAATATGATTTTATGGAGAACCCAAAAGAGGGCTGGAGCATCTTGGCCGCTTCCCCCCCGTTTCACTTTGCCCTCAATCCCGCACAAAAATTCAGCACTTCCAAAATTTATTTCCGTGATACCTGTCTTTCTATCCTTTTGCTTTTCTATTGAAAATCCGGTATAATGCTTATCAGAAAGACTCCGGATCGTTTGCTACGGCGGCCCGGTGAGGGAGGCAGCCATGGCTCAGGTAAACTATGAAACATCCATCCAATATCTTAAGGGCGTGGGAGAAAAACGCGCCGCCCTCTACCGCAAGCTGGGCATCCAGACTATCGGGGATTTATTGGGATACTATCCCAGAACCTATTTGGATTTTTCCCATCCTTATACCATCCAGGAAGCGCCCAACGGCGAAACCTGCGCGGTACGGGCCATCGTTTTAAAAAAAGGGAATGAACAGCGGATCCGGCGGGGGCTCTCCGTGTTTAAGGTGGTGGTGACGGATCAGGTAACCGACATGACCATTACCTTTTTTAACACCAAGTACCTGGTGGATTCCTTAAAAATCGGAGAGGAATACTTGTTTTACGGCAAAATCTCAGCCACATTGGTTCGGCATGAAATGGCCTCTCCCATGGTTTTCCCCGCCCGTACGGATTCCCTGTTTTCCCCGGTGTATTCCCTCACTCAGGGGCTCTCCAATAAGATGATATCCCAAAATGTAAAGACAGCGCTCTCCCTCACCGCCGAGGAAACCCAGGACGCGCTTCCAAGTCCTCTGCGGGAACGCTATCAGCTGTGCCACCGCCGGTTTGCCTGGCAGAACATCCATTTTCCCAAGGATGCCGCCGCCCTGGAGGTTGCCCGCCGGCGGCTAATCTTTGAGGAACTTTTTTTGCTGGCCATCGGCTTCTCCCAGGTAAAATCCCAGACAATCTCCCACAGGGGCGTCCCCATGAAGCCGGTTTCCCTGAGCGCTTACTATCAGGCGCTTCCCTACCGGCTCACAGGGGCCCAGCTCAGGGTTATCGACGAGGCCTGCCGGGATATGGCGCGGGGTACAACGCCTATGAACCGTCTGATCCAGGGAGATGTGGGTTCCGGAAAAACGGCTGTTGCCGCCGCCTGTGCCTATTTTGCCTTCCAAAACGGCTGTCAATCCGTATTGATGGCCCCCACTGAAATTTTAGCGGAACAGCACTATACCACCCTGTCTCAGCTGCTGGAGCCCCTGGGAATGAAAATTGGAATTCTCACCGGATCCATGACCGCAAAGGAAAAACGCCATTGCCTGGGACAGCTTTCAGACGGGCAAATCAATTTTATTGTAGGCACCCATGCCCTGCTGGAGGATTCCGTCGCCTTTTCCAGGCTTGGCCTGGTTATCACGGACGAACAGCACCGCTTCGGCGTTGCCCAGCGTATTACGCTGGCGCAAAAGGGAGAAAATCCCCATGTGATGGTCATGTCCGCCACTCCGATCCCCCGTACGCTGGCCTATATCATCTATGGGGATTTGGATATCTCCATCATCGACGAGCTGCCCAAAAACCGGCTGCCCATCAAGACCTATCTCATCTCCAACGACAAACTCCAGCGAGCCTACGGCTTTGTTCGCCGCCATCTGGACGAGGGCAGGCAGGGCTATATCGTTTGCCCTCTGGTGCAGGCCGCCCAGGAGGGAGAGGATGCCCAGGATCTCAAGGCGGCCGTAGACTATGCGCAAGCCCTCTCAGAAACAGTGTTTCAGGGCTATCGGGTGGGCTGCCTGCACGGCAAGATGAAGGCCAGCGAGAAGGAATCCGTGATGGCGCGGTTCCAGTCCGGGGAAATCCAGCTGCTGGTCTCCACCACGGTGGTGGAGGTGGGAGTGGATGTACCCAACGCCGTCATTATGATGATCGAAAACGCCGATCGGTTCGGCCTGAGCCAGCTGCATCAGCTGCGGGGGCGTGTAGGCCGCGGGGCTCACCAGTCCTACTGCATTCTGGTCTCCAACACCCACAACCCCCAGACTATTCAGCGCCTGAAGGTAATCTGCTCCTCCAACGACGGGTTTAAAATCTCTGAGCAGGATTTAAAGCTGCGGGGCCCGGGGGACTTTTTCGGCTACCGCCAGCACGGCCTGCCCGCGCTCAAAATCGCCGATATGCTCACCGATGTCAAGCTCCTGGATTTGGCCCAGGGCGCGGCGCGGGAGCTTTTAGAGGGTGACCCTCAGCTTAGGCGCCCCGAGCATCAGCTGCTGGGGACGGAGGTGAAAAAGCTCCTGGCAACCTCCGCCGGATAAAGGGCTGCGTATGAATTTTATAGCGCGGCAGGGTAACCGGCGCCATATCGACGCCGCTTCCAAAACAGAAAGGCCGGCCTCTCGACGCCCGGTTCAAATACTGCAAACTTCATTACCGCGCAGGCATATGGGACACCCTGTTCTTCCATAGACCGCTGCGCCGATACTCCCCGTTCCTCCCCTCTCGCAGCCCGCCGGGAAAAACAGCTGCGCATTGCGGTTTTTCAAAGAGTTATAAGGCCGTTTTTCACGCCTTGGCCTTATTTGTAAGTTTATTTTTACAGTTCTCTGCCCTGCATGGAAAGGATGAATGATGATGACACACCCCGCCTACCTCTTAATTCCGGACTCCTTTAAAGGTACCATGTCCTCCCGTCAGATCTGCGAAATTATGGAGCGCAGTATCCGCCGGCTTGAACCGGATGCCTCTGTCATTTCCCTGCCCGTGGCAGACGGCGGGGAGGGCAGCATCGACGCTTTTCTCGCGGCTATGGGCGGCGCACGGCGCCATGTGAGGGTTTGCGGCCCCTTTATGGAGGAGCTCGATGCAGAATATGCCGTTCTGCCCGGGGAAACCGCTGTGATTGAAATGGCTGCCTGCGCAGGGCTGCCCCTGGTGTCCTCGCACCCCGACCCGGAAAGGGCCACCACCTACGGGGTGGGACAGCTCATACTCCATGCTCTCCATTCCGGATGCCGCAGGGTAATTGTGTGCCTGGGCGGCAGCGCCACCAATGACGGGGGCGCCGGAGCCGCAGCGGCTTTGGGTGTGGAATTTTTCGACGCCCACGGCAGGCGCTTTGTCCCCACCGGCGGCACCCTCGGCCAAATTGCCTCCCTGAAAATGCCCGCAGCCAATCCTCTCGCGGGGGTTTCCCTCACCGCGATGTGCGATGTGGACAACCCGCTTCTGGGGCCCGATGGCGCCAGCGCCGTTTTTGGCCCCCAGAAGGGCGCCACCCCCGCTATGGTGCAGCGCCTGGAGGATGGGCTGCGCCACTATTCCCAGCTTGTAACCGCCTCTCTTGGCTGTGATGCCGCCTCTCTGGCTGGCGCGGGAGCCGCCGGAGGGCTGGGATACGGCCTCAACGCCTTCTTTGGTGCCGAATACCGACGGGGAATTGACACCATTCTGGACCTGGTGAAATTTGAGGAGCTTTTGCCCCAGGTGGACTGGATTCTCACCGGAGAAGGCAAAATTGACGCTCAAACCTCCCGCGGCAAGGTGGTTGCCGGCGTCGCACGGCGCGCCAAAGCCCGCAATGTGCCTGTACTAGCTGTTGTGGGAGATATTGAGGACGGTCTGCAGGAACTCTATGAGCAGGGCGTTTGGGGCATTTTCACCATCAATCGCCGGGCGGTTCCCTTTTCCCAGGCACAAAAACGCGCCCCCTGGGATTTGGAGTGTACTGTGGATAACCTGGTGCAGTTCCTCAGCCGGATTCCTCCCAGGGCCTGATTTCGCCGTAACAAGATTCCCCGGCAGCAGGCAGGGAACCAGTCCCAACCGCCGTCGATCGGGGCATCGCCTATGCCGCCTTATCGGGGCTCAACGGCAAGCACAATCCCAATACAGCTCGATTCAGGCGCCCGACGGTATCTCCAAGTCCCCGCTCTTCCCCACAGCCCCAAGCCCTGTACCCCAGTCACTTGCTTGCTGCCCAAGGGAGAAAACAGAATTGATCCTCATTCGCTGATACGTATTTTTTTGCCCAGCAAACCGAATCCCTGATGCTGCGGCAGAATCCGGTACAGCTCAGGAAAGGAGCCGATATTTTATGAATGGCATTCTCATTCATCCCCACGAGGTTGGAGAATACTGGTGTTCCCTGCTGGAGCGCTCCGGGCTGGACTGCGTGGCTCTGCATCCTGTGGGCGGCAAGCTGGCGCACCAAAGCCTGCAGGAGCTTTTGGACTATGTGAAAACGCCGGAATTCAAGGCCTTTGCCAGCCGGATGCACGCCCATGGCATTCAGGTGGAGTATGAATTCCATGCCCTCTCCTGGCTGCTGCCCCGGGAGGAATTTTCCCGGCATCCCCACTGGTTTCGCATGGATGAATCAGGGGTTCGCCAGTGTGATTTTAACTGCTGCGCTTCCTCCCAGGGCGCATTGCAGATGCTTGAGGAGCGTGCGGCGCTGCTTTGCTCCCTGCTTCCGCGTACTTCCGTCAGAAACCGGTACTTCTTCTGGGTGGATGACATCCCCAATACCAGCTGCCACTGTCCCGAATGCAGCCGGCTCTCCCCGTCGGATCAGGCGCTCATCCTCTACCATCATATTCTCAGGGGAATCCGCAGGAGTAACCCTGAGGGGCAGCTGGCCTATCTTGCCTACGAAAATACCGTCCAGCCTCCAAAAACAGTAACGCCCGAGCCGGGTATTTTTTTGGAGTTCGCCCCATTTCACCGCAGCTGGGAAGTTCCCCTCACCCAGGAGGGCTGCATAGAAAACGCCGGCGCCGTCCGCCAGCTCCAGGCACTGCTGGAGATTTTCCCTGCGCAGCAGGCTCAGGTTTTGGAATACTGGATGGATAATTCCATGTTTTCCAACTGGCAGCGGCCCTATGGAAGGCTTTCCTTTCACCCCGAGGTGATTCGCCGGGATGCCGCCTTCTACCACTGGCTGGGTATTAACGCCATCACCAGCTTCGGGTGCTATTTAGGGGAGGAGTATGCCAGGGACTACGGCCCGGCTCCCGTAGATGAGTACGCCGCTGCTTTAGGTGCAGTTCCCCCGGCTTTATGACATAATTGCCGCAGAAAGGCCCCTGGCAGGAGCCTAAACCGGATCGGTAAAAAAGGACAATCCGCTGTCCCCCCGAGCCAGGCTTCTGTCCCCTCAAAAGGGCACGGCTGCCGCAGACGGCTAACGGGGCATTGACAATGGTCCCCTGCTTTCATGTGCCCCGCTCTCCTCAAAGCAGGTTTCAGGTGACTTCATCCAGACAGGTTTTCCTCCCGGCGTTCGGCATCCTCTCTGCAGCGCGCTTTGCAGGAAGCTCCTTCGATTTATAGAATGCCGCCGGTTTAATCCTGAGCTGCCAATGACAGCAAAATCCCCGGGTACTAAAACCAGAACCATAAGCAGACTGGCAACTACAATCCCCCCTGACGTAGGAAAACAGGCTACGTCAGGGGGGATTGTGGTAAGAACCATATTGGCTCAACCATACGGGTGTTGAGGGATAGACGCAACGATTGCAGGGAGTACGCGCAGCCGTCCCACGGGGAGTCCGCCCATTTTTAAATTACAGCTCCATCTTGCGCTGCGCGTCCTCCATAAACTCTCAGGGCCGTCCCGATAAAAGCCCGGGCTGCCAGGGTGAGGTAGCGGTTTCGCTTGTGGGCCAAAAACAGGGTGCGCCGGGCATTCTCCTGCGCCAGCCGGTAAAACAGGCAGGTGCCGCTGTCCTCAATGTTGTGCACCAGGGTGTCTGTTACAAAGGCGATCCCCAGCCCGGCTTTGGCCAGGTTATAGGAGGTCATCAGCTGATCCAGATACAGGGAGGCCTCCGGTACAAATCCGCTGTTTTTACACAGCTGCAGGGCACGGCGGTTCATATCGTTTCCGGGTTTGAGCAGTAAAAACTTCTGCTGGGAAAACATCTGCAGCTGCACGCCGGGCCGTTTTGGCCCCTGCCTGCGCTGAATTTCACCAGCTGACAGGGCAAAATGTCCCAGCTGCTCGTTGACAGCCCATCCAGACGGTACGCACAACAAAATTTCCTCGCTGAGCAGCGGATAGCTGACACACAGCTTTTCATCGGGATGGTAGTCGATGAGCAGGTCAATTTCCTCACTGAGCAGCTGTTCGGTAAGGGACGGCGAATTGGATTCCACCATCTGCACCTGGATCCCGGGATATTCCCCGGCAAACGCCATGAGAATCTCAGGCAGCACAAAGGAGGAGATAAAGTTGGCCCCGCTCACCACCAAATGCCCGGTTTTCAGCTTTGAGATGTCGTTGAGCTTCTCCTCCAGCTCCCGGCGGATACGGTACACCTCCTGTACCGCCTCAATATACGCCTCCCCCGCCGGCGTCAGGCGCACCGGAGAGGCCGTGCGGTCAAACAGCGTCACTCCCAGCTGCCCCTCCAGCTTTTTGATGGAAGCGCTCAAAGCCGGCTGGGAGATAAACAGATTTTTCGCCGCAGCTGTAAAGCTCTTCTCCTGGTAGACGGCATACACATAGTCCATAAACTGAAACATCACTGCCACCCCATAAGCAAAAGTTATAATATTCATATTACTATATGTATTGGATTATATCACGCCGCCCTGTTATAATCAAGGACAACAGGCCTGAACAAATTATCTGGGAGTTGTGAATGATGTTCTGCGAAAACCGTTCCGATAAGCTGTCCGAAATCCATTCCGATATCCGGGGGCCTCTGTATACCCGGGCCATGCAGATGCAGGCCAGAGGAACCCAGGTTCTCAAGCTCAACAGCGGAAACCCCGCCACCTATGGCTTCACCATGCCGCAGAGCGTCCGCGAGGCCCTACTGCAGAGTGTGGACAACGCCGTCGGCTACTGTGATCTGCGCGGAATGCCCCAGGCACGCCAGGCTATTCTGGACTACCACCGAAAAAAGGGGATTGCCGGTATCGGGATGGACGATATCTACCTGGGCAACGGCGTCAGCGAATTGGCCTGCATCTGTCTGGAGGCCCTGCTCAGCTTCGGCCATGAAGTTCTGGTACCCTCTCCCGGTTATTCCCTGTGGAGCAACGGCGCCAGGCTCGCCGGTGCCAAACCGGTGTTCTACCGGTGTGACGAGCATTCGGACTGGTATCCGGACGCCGGGGATATCCGCAGGAAGATTACGCCGAAAACCCGCGCCATCGTCATCATCAACCCCAATAATCCCACCGGAGCGCTGTACCCCCGCCAGGTACTGGAATCCCTCATTCAGATCGCCCGGGAACACCATTTGGTCATTTTTTCGGACGAAATCTATGACCGCCTGGTTTTGGACGGCAAACCCCATATTTCCACTGCCTCCCTGGCAGAGGATGTGCCCATCGTCACCCTCAATGGGCTCTCCAAATCCCACTGCATCTGCGGGTTCCGCTGCGGCTGGATGGTGCTCAGCGGCCCCAGGGATGACAGCCGGGGATTTCGGGAGGGGATTTTTGAGCTGGCCGCCATGCGCCTGTGCTCCAACGCGCTCACACAGCTGGTCGTGCCCGCCGCCCTGGAGGATTCTCAGAGCACAAATGCTATGCTGGTTCCCGGCGGGCGCCTGTACGAACAGCGCCGCGCCACCGTACAGGAGCTGCGCAAAATTCCAGGAATCCATTTTGTTGAAAATTCCGCCGCCTTCTACCTGTTTCCATGGATGGATCCCACCCAGTTCAGAATCCCGCAGGACAATACCTTTGCCCGGGAACTGCTGGAAGAAAAACACATCCTCCTGGTACCCGGAAACGGGTTTGACTGGCACACACCAGGCTTTTTCCGCCTGGTGATGCTTCCCCAGGCCCAGCAGCTGCGCCAGGCCGTCCAGGCTTTGGGCGATCTGCTGGATCGCTATCGCATAACCCCAACACCCGTCCCGGTGTCCCAGCTGCCGCGCGCCGCAGGGGAATAATCCAACTCCCGCCTTTTTCACTTCGCCGGATTTTGTCTCACCCCAGCTTATCAAAAAACTGCCAGCCCAACGGCGATGCCTCGAGAGCGCTCATCTGAGCCGGGGGCCTCGCCGTTTTTCCGGCATTGGTCCTTCTTGCGACCACACAAATCCCCCCGAAGCTCTGGAACCGGTTCCTAACAGGGCGGATTCCGCTTTGCGCGCAGCCTGTCCTTTCCCGAAATGCCTGTGTCAAAAAGACAAGCCGGTTCCGTTCGTTTTTTGTATGCAAGGGAGGCTTTGTACCCAGAGCCGTTGGCAGGCTGTGCTCATTACATTCCAAAAACAAACTTTCCAAAGGGGCTTGAAAGGCCCCTTTTTTTGTGATAGATTGAGAAAAAAGAAAAGTGCCAACGGGGTTTTTATGACAAAAGCGTCAATAAAATTCCACCGCATTGCTCATTCCCACCCAAGCACACAGAACTTTTCTCTCCGCAAACAAACTCTGAATCTGCCGGCGGGCAGTTCTGCCAGGCAAACAGCTGTATCCTGCCTGGGAGCCGCCGGCACAGCTGACGAAAGGAATGGTCATTTTATGGAATGGAAGGCAAACTGGATTTGTCCCCCGCAGCCCATGGGCGATGTGTGCCCGGTCTATGAAAAAAGGTTTTCCCTGCCCTCCCCAGTTCAGAAAGCGGTTCTGCTTATTACGGCGATGGGAACCTATGAGGCCGTCCTCAATGGAGAGCGCGTCAGCGGCTATGTCTTGGCGCCGGGCTTCACCTCCTACCTCAAGCGCCATCAGGTGCAGGAATACGATATCACCGCCATGCTCGGGGCAGAGAATACCCTGCGGGTGACCGTCGGGCGCGGCTGGTACCGCAGTCCCATGCCCGGCTGGCTCACCCCCGAGGAAAAAAGCGAAAAGCAGAATACCCCGGCCGGGCTGACCGCACAGGTCGTCCTGACCCTGTGTGATGGCAGCAAGCGGACGCTGTGCACCGATACCAGCTGGGGCGTGGCCGAAAGTCCAATACGGTTCAGTGAAATTTATGACGGCGAAGTGTATGACGCCAGGGTAATTCCTTCCCAATTTGTCCCCGCTCAGCTTTTGGAACATCCCACAGACTGCCTGATTCCCCAGGAGGGCGAGGAAATCCGTGAGCAGGAGCGCATGAAACCGCTCAGGGTGTTCACAACGCCCAAGGGCGAAACTGTTGTGGACTTCGGCCAGGAGATTGCCGGATATGTGGAAATCACCCTGGATGCAAAGGCCGGGGACTTGGTGGAGCTTTCCCACGGCGAGGTTCTGGATAAAGAAGGCAATTTCTACAATGAAAATTACCGGGCCGCCAAGGCAAAACTCACCTACATCTGCCGGGACGGACGGCAGACCTATAAGCCCAGGCTAACCTTCTATGGGTTCCGGTTTGTGAGAGTGGACGCCTTTCCGGGGCAGGTGCATCCAAGCGCCTTTACCGCCATCGTGGTTCATTCTCAAATGAAGCGCACCGGGGATTTTTCCTGCTCCAATGTGCTGCTCAACCAGTTGTTCAGCAACGTGATCTGGAGCCAAAAGGGCAACTTTTTGGATATTCCCACCGATTGCCCCCAGCGTGACGAACGCCTGGGCTGGACCGGGGACGCCCAGGTTTTCATCAAGACCGCCAGTTATAACTACGACGTCCAGCGCTTTTTCCGCAAATGGCTGAAAGATCTAGCGGCGGATCAGTGGGAAAACGGCGCTGTCAGCCATGTGAATCCCGCCTGGGGCGCCGAAGGCGCGGGAAGCTCCGTTTGGGGCGACGCCGCCGTTATTTGTCCTTGGCAGCTCTATCTCACCTACGCCGACAAGGAGGTTCTGCAGAGCCAGTATGAGAGCATGACCCGCTATCTGGGCTTCATTGCCGGTTCCACAAAGGAGCCGGATCTGTGGATCGGCGGCTTTCACTATGGGGACTGGCTGGGCCTGGACGCGGACGATCGGGAGCATCCGCAGGTGATAACCCCAGAGATGCTGTCCCTGGGCGACAATGCAGAATTTTATAAGGGCGCCAGCCGGGACGATCTCATTGCCAGCGCCTTCTACGCCTACTCCACACAGCTTGTGATAAAAATCGGGAAAATCCTTGGCAGGGACACCGGCGAATACGAGGCCTCCTATGAGAGAATCCGCCGCGCCTTCCAAGAAAGGTTCCCCGAGTATCATACCCAGACCGAGTATGTTATGGCCGCCTATTTCGATTTGGCTAAGGATTGCCAAAAGGCAGCCGATGATTTAGCCGAGATGATTATCCGCGACGGCACCAAGCTGCGCACCGGCTTTGTGGGCACCGCCTATGTCCTGCACACCCTCAGCCGGTACGGGCACACGGATCTGGCTTATTCCCTGCTGCTGCGCCAGGAGTATCCCTCCTGGCTGTACCCGGTGACCAAGGGCGCCACCACCATTTGGGAGCACTGGGACGGCATTAAACCGGACGGCTCCTTCTGGAGCAGCGACATGAACTCCTTTAACCACTACGCCTACGGCGCCGTGGCGGATTGGCTGTATGGCGTTGTGACAGGTATCAATACCGTAGAGGAAGCGCCGGGCTTTGAGAAGGTGCTGATTGCTCCGCAGCCGGATTCCCGGCTTCAGTGGGCCCAGGCCAGCATCCAAACCCGGAAGGGGCTGGTCCGTTCCGCCTGGAGGCAAACTCAGGACGGCATCCGTTACGAGATTACCGTCCCCTCCCCCGCTCAAATAGTCATTGACGGCCAAACTCACAGTGTAGCGCCCGGAGAATACATCTTCTATTCGGAAAACCGCGGCTGAAACGCAAAGCCAACGTCAGGAGGAACCTTCCAATGAATATCACATACCGTTATCAGTCCGCCCGGGAGCAGTATGCCCGCCTGGGGGTCGATGCCGATGCCGCTATGGAAAAGCTTCTGCAAACCCCCATCTCCCTGCACTGCTGGCAGGGGGACGATGTCCAAGGCTTTGAGGGGAGCGCCTGCCTGGACGGCGGAATCCAGGCCACCGGCGACTATCCCGGCCGGGCCAAGACCCCCCGGGAGCTCATGGCAGATATGGAATTCGCCCTTAACCTGATTCCGGGGCGGCACCGTATCAACCTGCACGCCAGCTATGCGGTTTTTACGGACACTCCTGTGGATCGGGACAAGCTTGAGCCCCGGCATTTTGCGCCCTGGGTTCAGTTTGCCAAACGCTTGGGCGTAGGGATTGATTTTAACCCTACCTTCTTTGCGCACCCCAAAGCTGCCAAGGCCACCCTCTCCAGCGAGGACGAGGACACCCGCGCTTTCTGGATCCGCCACGGTGTGGCCTGCCTTAGAATCAGCGAGTATTTTGCCCGGGAACTGGGTACTCCCTGCACCATGAACATCTGGATTCCCGACGGCTTTAAGGATACCCCCGCCGACCGCACAGCGCCCAGGGCCCGGCTCAAGGACTCCCTGGATCAGATCCTCTCCTGCGGCTATAATCGGGAGCTGGTTCGGGTTACAGTGGAATCCAAGGTGTTCGGAATCGGCCTGGAGAGCTATACTGTCGGCAGCCAGGAATTCTACCTGAATTACGCGGCAAAAAACAACCTGCTGTGCCTATTGGACAGCGGCCACTTCCATCCCACCGAGATGGTGGCGGATAAACTCTCCTCCATGCTCCTGTTTCAGGATCAGGTGGCCCTTCACGTGAGCCGGCCTGTCCGCTGGGACAGCGATCATGTGGTCATTTTTGATGATACCGTCCGGCAGATAGCCCGGGAAATCGCCATAGCAGGGCCCCAGCGGGTCATTTTGGCGCTGGATTTCTTTGACGCCAGCATCAACCGCATTGCCGCCTGGGTCATTGGTATGCGCAGTATGCAAAAGGCGCTTCTGGAGGCCTATCTAACGCCTTTCGATACCCTTGCCCGGCTCCAGGATCAGCGGGATTTCACCCAGCTGCTGATGCTTCAGGAAGAACTGAAAACCTATCCGCTGGGCGATGTATGGGACTATTTCTGCCAGGAAAACGCAGTCCCCGTCCGGGAGGACTGGTATTCCAAGGTAAAGGGCTATGAGCAGGATGTCCTCTCAAAGCGCGAGTCCCAGCATTGTTAGAACTTTAGCCTGTAAGCGATACGATAAAAAAGCCGGCAGTATTCGGCGTGCACCTTTTTAGAAGAAATGGCTCAGCGGAACTTGTTTCCGCTGAGCCATTTCTTGCAAAGCGGCGGAATCCGGCTTGGATTCTCCGCTAATGGCGCGCCGCTTTCGGCCAGCCCTTTTTTTGGTGAAACACTACCGGAGTTCCCGGAAGTGCCCCTTTGCCTATATGAAATTCGGGCTGTAGGCCAGCGCACAAAAACCGCCTGTCCGTGGAATACCTGAAATGGCACCGGAGACAGTTTGCCGCACTTTCCCGAGCGGGCCCGCAACAGGCGCTCCGCGGTCCTGGTTCTGCCCTTATCTCTGTGAGCTTTGAAGCCCCCATACCGATGCCGATGGCATCCCGCAGCGTCCAGCCGCTAGCCGTTGATCGCCCGGACATAAAAATCCAGTTCCCGGACAACCTCGCCCCGGTTTAAGATATACAGCTTCACTGCAAAGCAGCGGGCAGACGTCTGATAGGTAATTTGGGCCTGCGCCGAATTGCCCGCATAGCTCCCGGAACCCAAAATGGGAGACGCCTTCCCCGCCAATGCGGGAGATACCAGAACCAGCTGTCCCTGTCCGTCAGTCTGAACAGCGGCTTCTTTCCCCACAGAAGGGCTTGTATAGCTGAGAAGCCCGTCTTCCTCGTCTGTCACAATATCCCCGGCAAAGCGCAGCTCATCCATCAGGGCCTGAGAGAGCGTGGAGGCAAGCATCTGGGAATGGGAGAGATCCTTGGAGGTTTGATACACTTTAAGCGAGGACAGAATCCCGGACGAAACAGCCACGGTCAAAATCCCCAATACGGCGATCGTGACAAGCAATTCCGATAGCGTAACCCCGCGGCGGGAGATAAGTTTTCCTTTCATGGTGTCTCCTCCTGTGCGGCTTCAAAGGCGGTAAATTCCCCGCTGGTATATGCCTTCACGGAAAATTCTTCCGTTTTGCCATCGTCACTGCGCAAAACCGCCCGCCCCACAGCCTGTGTGCACTCCTGAGAACGCAGCTCCGCAGCTGAAAAATCTTGGTACAGCTGCGCATCCCGCTCCCGGGCCTGCCGGTTCATTTTCGCGGCGGAAAGCAGCATGGTCACCATCAGCATCGTGCCCAGCGCAAACACCAAAATGGCACAGAGTGTCTCCGCCAGGGTTTCTCCTCGGGCCGCGCGCGCTCCTTTAAACATTCCAATCCTCCGTCCTTTCCGGAACAGTGCCGTTTATCCCTCCAAAGTTGGGTTTGAGTTCCACGGCCTGAAGGGTGGGCAGGCTCAGTTCTCCCCCTTTGCCACGTCGGTGGCTTCCCAGGTGATATTGACTGTGTGCCTGGTGTAATAGTCCTCCCGGCGCTCCAGGGGAGCGGCTGGTACAGGCGGCCCCTCGGCCTTTTGTTCCTGCCGGTCAATTCGGGGAACTAAGGAAAAACGCATCCCGTTGGCGCCATTCTTATCTTTCAGATCAACCTGGATGGTATAGTCCCTTTGCAGAGTAAGCGTCACCTGAACCGGTTGAGCCTGGATGTCCTGAGCTTCCAGGGCCAATTCCAGTTCCTTGGCCTGGGGAAGATAACTCTGAGGACTTTCGGGCACCGACGCTTCAAACAGCGCCTCAAGCTCCTGCTCCAGCCAAACCGTCATCTGGCTGGTGTCCGCCGTCCCGGCAGCCTCAAAGCTGTAATCAGGGCCGCCGTACTGGGTGGAACTCTCCCCTTCTCTTCCGTCCTGCGCCGGTGTGACAGCAGTCACTGTCCACGAATGCTCCAAATAGCTGCCGGTGAAACTGAGCTGGGACAGGGCATCCCGCAGCAGGAGCGCCGAGGATTCCACCATCAGATAATCCTTATGCTGCTGGCGGATCCGGCTGTCCCGGCCCATATTGGCGGAAGCCGCCGTCAGGGCCACGCCCCCCACTACCCCGCAGAACAGCAAAAAAAGCATGGCAATCACCATGGAGGAACCGGAGCGGCTCTTGAGTTTTTTCCTGATTGGCGCTGTCATCGTCCGTCCTCCTTCCTAGTTGGCAGCCGCGGTATCGAAGGCATTCTCCGCGGCAGAATAGCTGAATGTAAACTCCCAGTCGTGCTGGTTTGTGCCGGAACTGTGCGCAAAGCTGATGGAGATCCCCTCCTGGGATGCCGGCACCAGCGGCAGAAAATAGTAACTGCCTGGCTGAGGGTTCAGCGCTCCGCCCAATGCTGAATCCATAAGGGTCGTTGTCCCGGAGCCAGAGGTAAAGAAAAACCCCTTTTTGCTCCCTTTTTCCGTAAAAGGAAACCCCTGCGTCCAGAAAACCCCGAACCCCTCCTTGGGCCAGGCAGGTTCTTTCTCCAGGTAGAACTTCACCCCGGACAGCCCCAGGGGCTGCGGATAGATACCGGCTTGGATATCCGGCTTTCCCTGCACGCAGTCCAGCGCCGCCGCGGATGTAATGGTGAATTCATATCCCGAAGCGGTATGTACCCAATTGTAATGAAACACACCCAGCAAATTCTTTCCCTGGGGAGCCTGAGGCACCGATGGCTCCTGGGGCCAGTCTCCGTAGAAATCCTGTCCCGCTAACATAGGCAGCGGATACTCCCCCTCCAGGGTATGGGGATACGTTTTCGCCCCCTGATAGGCCCACTCCCTGTTGTTCTCATCCGGATTGAGCCAATCGCAGAGCCCCGAAGCCATCTCTCCATAGGAGCAGCCTTTCACCCCCTGTGGGAGTTCCCCCTCAAAGCTGCCGGAATCCCAGGCATAGCAGTTGGAAATGCCCGCCGCCTGACTGGGTGCAAAACGGAAATTTTCCTTTCCGCGCAGAACTTCATCCAGCATAGATGCGCTATAGCAATTTTCAACAGTGCCGTCGCCCTGCACTCTCAGAATAAAGGCGGAGGCCTTTCCCTGGGAATCTCCGGAGCCCAGGCGAAGGCGAGCCGTGGTATAGCAGTTTTCAATGGAACCACTGCTGTTTTCCAAGGCAAATGCGGCATTTTCCCGTGTCCGGTAATCTCCCAGAAGGCCATTGGAATAGCATCGTGTAACCGTCCCCTGGTTCACGCCCAAGAAACCCGCAGCAAAATCCCCGGATACAACGCCCGTAAAGGAACATCCGCTGATGACGCCGGACTGCGTATTTTCCAGGACAAAACCCGCGCCTGTTCCGCCCGGGCCTGCGGCGATATATCCGTCCGATTCCTCCTTTAGGGCGGCAACAAGGCAATTTTCGATCATTCCGCTGTTTTTCCCCGCAAATCCTGCGGAAGAACCGGTACCGTTCAGGGAGCAGTTGAGGACCTTACAATTTTTCACACTGCCCTTAACGGAAATTTCTCCGGTAAAAATGCCTGCTTTTTCCCAAGAGCAGTTCAGGGAACTATCCTCGATCGTCACATTGGACACCCGCGCGTCCACCACCTCAAACAGAGGCACCGAAAGCCCGCTGATGGAATACTGGCCCTGGCCGTCAAAGAGGGCGTCCGTACGGTAAAACCGGATGGATTCAAAGGTATCGTCCACCATGATGGAATGGGTCTGCAGATAGCAGGAGGTTCCGATGGTGAAGGGCATGGAAGTGCTCAGGGCACTCAGCTGTGCCTGGGTTCTCACTTGGTAAGGGCAGCCATCCCTTGTTCCCAGGGCCGGGGCATCCGCTTTGCCTGTAATGGAGGCGCCAAACAGCATATTGACAGCAAAGGCCTCTCTGGCGTCCCCATAGTCAATTTCCAGCTCTATCCCGCGGCTGCGCTGGCCAAGAAGGCCCAGGCGCTGCTGCGCGGCGGCTGTAAAGGGAAAGAAACTATACTCCTCACCCTCCAGGATCACCCTGCGTTTTCCGGTTTCCTCAAGGGCTGCAGGCTGCAGTTCCAGGCTTTCTGTCCCCGCCCGGGCGCGGATTCCAGTGATCTGCGCCAAATTATCGTCCGCCAATAAAATCCCATACCGGGCCATCCGGATATGGGCGCTGTCTTTTTTATCCAAAGTATCGGCCCGCTGTCCCGCGGCGGTGACAGCATAAATGCCCATAGATGAGTCCCCGTAATCCTCAAAATAGGCCGCCGCACGGTCCAAAGCCGGACGTTGAGTCTTCATCGGCCAGCTGCCGAAGTGCTCCAGGAAGCCCTGGCTCTTCTCCGCGCCGCGATACAAAGCCGCAAAGGGATAGGCCTTACCCAGCAGCTCCGCATGGTAGGGGTGGGAGGCCGATTCATCCAGTCCCCTGGGCACAAAGGCCGCCAAGGTTTCCCCAGGCCACTCCTCCAGCTGGGAATAGGACAGCGCCAGGGCAGGATCGGGGTTTTCCCGTTCCGGGACAGAAGCACCGGTACCCTGGGCCAGATACGCACAGTTCTCCGACTCTCCGGCATAAAAGCCATAGGCTTCCGTCCCACGCTGCGCCCCATCCTGCGCATAATAGGTGACAGCGCAGTAACAATTGGAGACCCTCGCAGTGCCATTCAAAAAACCACTGGGGATTTTCCCGCTGACAGCGCTGAGGTTTCCCACGGAATAACAGTTTTCTATCTGCGCGCCCTGGCTGTCAGCCAGAAACATGGCGGCATATTCTGTGGAGCCCGCCAGCTGATCCACCGCCGCATAAGAACTCTGGAAGCTGCTTTGGGAATCCGCTGTTCCCGCAAAGCCTCCAAGGCTGCGTGCGTCCTGCGCCTGGATGAGCGGAAGCCCAACCTGGCAGTCTGCCGCCGCCGTGCCGGAGACGCTCCCAGCCAGTCCTCCCACCCGGTTTTTTCCCCTGACAAAACAGGTTGACGCCGCCTGCGTATCGGAAGAATAAACCCGGCAGCCCTGGACATCGGTATTTTGAAGCTGTCCCGCCAGCGCGCCGGCGTCTCCTTCCCCCGTCACAGCAGGATCTGCAATGGTAATCTCCCGCAGGCTCCCTAAACCGGCATCCGCCGACTCCGGGCCAAAGGTTTCAAAGAGCCCCGCCGGTCCCGATGAATTTACAACCAGGTTTTGAATGGGGAAGCCGTCCCCGTCATAGCTCATCAGAGCGCCGTTGCGAATAGGCGAAAACTCAAGCTCCTCCCCCAGCTGCTCCTGGACTGTCCTCCAGTTGATAGCCCGAACCTGCTGGGCCGCTGTTACAGACTCCGTCACCGCAGCGGAGTTCACATCCAAATTTTGAAGATGCCTTGCGCAGGAGATCCGTACAAGCCCCTCCTGCCGGGAGGCAAACAGGCTGTTCAGCTGCACCTGAGAACTGGATTCCATAAGTATGACGCCCTCGTCCTCCACGGAGCTGCCCCCTGTACTCTGCAGACGCGCCGTAATTTTCAAATCCGCTCCGGGCGTAATGAGAAAGGAGGTTCCCTCCCCTTTGAAGATATTCCGGAACTGGTCCGCCTCCTTGAGGGAATCCAGAATCAAAGTCGTAGTACCGTCAATAAGGCTGGGCTTGGGCAGCCGGAAATCCCCCGCCTCAAAAATAACGGCCTGCTCGGGATCGGTAGCATTCTCCACCGTTACCGACAGTTTGGTGTGCTCTGCATACTCCCGCGCCACTGTAATCTCCAGGCTCAGAACGTTCTCATTTTGTACTGTAATTTCTGGCGGCGGCAGCTGCTTTATAACGGCGGCGCCCGCATCCGCCCCGCAGTAATAGCCAATCTCCTCCCGCCGGCGGGCCGAAGCATCTTCCCGCAGCCCAACGGCTTCGTCATAGGAAAAGGCGCGTTCGCAATAATAAGCTTCCCGCACCGTGGCGGTAGCCGGATTAAAACGCAGCAGCCAGTGGCCAGCCAGTTCCCGCCCCTCCAGGGAGCCCGCAGGCAGCAGCACCTCGGCGGCACTCGAGGAATCCCATAAGTAGTACAATTCCCCATCGGACTTGATTCCGGGAACGCTACCGTCTGTCAGGCTTTCCAGAGTTCCGTCCGCCTTCATCCCAGTCAGTGTATTCTGTACCGCAAGGGAAAGCTCCTGGGCATAGCTGTCCAGCTGGGCCATTTTCAGGTTTTTACGCACGGCTATTACCGAGGGGATCGCCACTGCGGCCAAAATGGCAACCAAAGCCAGAACGATTAGAAGCTCGCTGAGGGTAAATCCTTGTTTCCTGACAGTTTGTGCTGAACACATACCGTTCCCTCCCAGATTCCCAGAGGCTGTGCCGCCCCATGGGGACCTTATATTCTCTCAGGTCCGCCGGAAGCTCAGCAGCTCCGCCCGTTCTGGAGTATTCAAAAATTTATACTTGGTTTCAATAGTAACACACAATCCTGTAAATAGCAATTTATACGTTTTTGGAGGGAAAAGAAAATCCAAATTATTACTTTTTATATACTTTATCGAATTTTTTTGATAATTAAAAAAATAAATTCGTATATTCTGCCGCAAAACACTTGATTGATCCGATTAAGTAGAATAGAATAGACAAATACATACTCAAAAATACGAGAGGCTTTCCCCAGGGAAAGCCTTCCTGATAAAAGAGGGGCGTTAAAGATGGCGTATCAGCGTTTGGGGGACTTGCTAATCTCCAATGGCCTTATTACTGAGCAGCAGCTCAACGAAGCCCTGACAATCCAGAAACAGGTGCAGAAACGCCTTGGAACCGTGCTGATTGAATACGGTTTCATCAGTGAACCCCAGTTAATCGAAGCCCTGGAATTACAGCTGGGCGTGGATTTTGTGGATTTGAGCAAAACGCCTATCGCCCCTGAGATGGCCTCCCTGCTGCCTAAAAATGTAGCCAAACGGCACAATGTAGTCCCCGTTAAAACCGTTAAGGATGAATTGTACCTGGCAATGAGCGATCCGCTGAACTTTGTGGCGCTGGAGGAAGTCCGCGGCATCACCCATAAGCGTATCGTCCCCATGATCGCCACAGAGGAAGCGGTGGATCGCGCTATCATCACCCTGTACGGAAACGAGGGCGCCGCAAGGGCCATCGAGGAGATGAAGCGGGATGCGGGATCTGACGCCGACGAGGGCACCTTTTGGGCATCCAACCTGGACGATGTCCACTCCGCCCCCACCATCCGGCTGGTAAACTCCGTTATCGAGCGGGCCGCCACCGAACACGCCAGCGACATCCATCTGGAACCCCGGGAAACCGAAATGGTGGTTCGTATGCGAGTGGACGGCGTGCTGCGCAATGTGCTCACCATTCCCCGCAATCTGCAGGGCTCTGTTATTTCCCGCCTGAAGGTAATGGGCGGCATGAACACCTCAGAGCGCAAACTCCCCCAGGACGGCCGCACCAACGTACGTATCCATAAAAGGGACATCGATTTGAGAATTTCCACCCTCCCCACAATCTTCGGGGAAAAGATGGTCATTCGGCTTTTGGATAAATCCACACAAATTCTCACCCGGGACGGAATTGGGCTCAACGCTGTAAATTTGCAGCGGTATGACCGCCTGATGCAGGCGGCCAGCGGCATGATTCTGATAGCCGGGCCCACGGGCTCCGGAAAGTCCTCCACGATGTATACCATGGTGCGGGAGCTCAACACACAGGAGGTCAACCTGGTGACCCTGGAGGATCCGGTGGAATACCATATCGACGGGGTCAACCAGTGCCAAATCAACGAAAAAACAGGCATGACCTTCGCCAGCGGCCTGCGTTCCATCCTGCGGCAGGATCCGGATATCATCTCTGTGGGAGAAATCCGGGACGGCGCAACCGCACAAATCGCCATGCGCGCCGCTATCACCGGCCATCTGGTGCTCTCTACCATCCATACCGGGGACGCTGCGGCCACTTTGGATCGCCTGGCGGACATCGGCGTAGAGCCCTACCTGACAGCCAGTGCCCTCAAAGGCATTCTGGCCCAGCGCCTGGTACGCAAGATCTGTCCCCAATGCCGGGAGGCGTACACCCCCACTGAGGAGGAACTCCAGCAGCTTGGCATTGCCCCACGGGAGGGGCTCTCCCTGTACCGCGGAAAAGGCTGCCCCATGTGCTACCACACAGGATACCGGGGACGTACCGGTGTTTTCGAAATCCTCATCGTGGAACACGAAATGCACCGGATGATTGCCCAGGAGGCCCCGCGGGAGGAATTGATGGCCTGTGCGGTTAAAAACGGATTTGTGCCCCTCTCCCAGCACTGCCGTGAGTTGGTTCTCACCGGCGTTACCACCGCACAGGAGGCCATCCGCACCATTCATTCCACCCTGGAATGAGAATCCGCCCAATCCCAATACAGTGATAACAGGAGTAGATTATGGAACTCGAACAGCTGATACAGCAGGCCGCCGCTCTGGGCGCCTCAGATCTTCATCTTGCCGTTGGGCTGCCGCCCAAGCTCCGGGTAGACGGCTCCCTGACGGATTTGGAGGGGTACCCCTCCCTCACCGATGAGGACTGCCAGGAACTGGCGGCCTCCCTGACAGGGGACCAGGCCCAGCGGCTTATCCGGGGCGGGGAACTGGATTTTTCCCGCACCATAGCGGGCACCAGAATCCGAGGGAACCTCTTTCGGCAGCAGGGGCACCTGTCCATCGCCCTGCGCCTGCTCAGCGACACGATTCCTGATTTAAATACACTTGGGCTCCCCAGTGCGGCGCTGGAATTTCCCCAACTGAACCGGGGCATCGTGCTGGTCACCGGCGAGACCGGCTCCGGCAAATCTACCACGCTTGCCGCAGTTCTGCAGCGGATAAACGAGACCCGCCGCAAGCATATCATTACCCTGGAGGATCCCATCGAATATATTCACACACCCCGGCAGTGCCTGATCAGCCAGCGGGAAATCGGAAGCGATACCGCCAGCTATGCCGACGGGCTGCGGGCTGTTTTGCGGGAGGATCCCGACATCATCCTAATCGGTGAAATGCGGGATCTCACCACGATAGAAACGGCTCTCACTGCCGCGGAAACCGGCCATCTTGTGTTTGCAACCCTGCACACCAATTCGGCGGCGGATTCTATCGACCGTATGGTGGATGTATTCCCCCAAGGGCGCCAGCGGCAAATCCGGATGCAGCTCTCCATGACTTTGCAGGCGGTGCTTTCCCAGCAGCTTCTGCCCCACCGTGTGAAAGGACGGGTGCTGGCCTGTGAACTTATGGTAGTAAACTCCGCCATCCGCAACCTCATCCGAGAGGGGAAAACCCCGCAGATCGCCAACAGCCTGGCGACCTCTGCGGACCAAGGCGGCATCACGATGGATAACTCCATCCTCAGGCTGTACCGCCAGCGGCTGATCAGCGCTCAAACCGCCTGCGCCGCCGCGCACGACCCGGAACGTATGAAAAAAGCCGCCGTGCTGTAAGCCTCCCCCGTCTTTCAATTCCCCATAGGGGTTCCCAAACTGTAATCCACTGGAGGCGATAGCTTGACTACATTCAAATACAAAGCCATCTCCAAGGACGGCGCTCAGGTTTCCGGCGTCCTGGATGCCTATGATGAATTCGAGGCAGTTGCCAAAATTAAAGAGGACTGCACCATCATCACAAAAATAGAACCGGTCCCCCAAAAGAGGGAACGGATTGATTTAAACGAACCCCTCTGGGTCAGCGACAAGGTGCTCTCCCTGGTATCCTCCCAATTCGCCATCCTGCTGCGGGCCGGGCTCCCCATAGCCCGTACGGTGGAGATTGTGGGCACTCAGGTGGCGGACCGGCTGATGAAAAAAATCCTGCGGCAGGTTGCCCAGGATGTCACCGCGGGCTATTCCCTGGCGCAGAGCTTCGAAAATCATGGTAAAAAGCTTCCCGCCACCTTTATTGAAACCGTGCGGGCAGGCGAGGAATCCGGCACACTGGAGACCTCCTTTGCCAAACTGGAAGCCTACTACCAAAAAACGCATAAAATAAAAACCAAGGTAAAATCCGCTATGGCCTATCCCCTTTTCCTCAGCATTCTGGCGGTAATTGTGGTTGTGATTATCGTCAGCTTTGTGCTTCCCAATATTATGGGAATGGTCATCAGCGGCAGCGGTGACGTCCCTCTGCCCACAAAAATCCTGCTGGCTGTCACCGGCTTTTTTTCCAGCTGGTGGTGGCTGCTGGCAATTCTGCTGGTGGGTGTGGTTCTGTTCTGCCAAGTGTTTAAAAAGACGGAGCAGGGACGTACTATATTCTCAAAGCTGGCCTTAAAGCTCCCTATTCTGGGGAAAATCAACCTGATGAAGGGCTCCTCCCAGTTTGCCAACACCATGTCCACCCTGCTTTCGGCAGGCCTGCCCGTCACCCGGGCTCTCACTGTAACAGGCCGCGTGATGGACAACTACAGCATGGGCCGGGAGGTGGGCAAGCTCACGGTGGGTGTGGAAGAGGGCAAACGGGTGGGCGAGGTTCTGCGGGGCGCTCCCTACTTTCCCCCTTTGCTGGTTGAAATGACCGCTGTGGGCGAGGAATCCGGCTCTTTAGAGGAAACCCTGGATACCATCGGCGCCTACTTTGACAGCGAGGTTGAGACAGCCTCCAACCGGGCGCTCTCCCTCTTGGAGCCCATCATCACGGTGGTGATGGGAATCGTTGTGGGCTTTTTAGTAATCGCTCTCTATATGCCCATGTTTTCAATGTACAACGGAATTGGGGCATAGCCTGGGGCGGTTCCGTCGTGGGCAACAAGAACCCCTGTATGTGGAGGAATTGGGTATGAAGCGGCAAACACGGCGCTCCCGGCATGGATTCACCCTTGCGGAGCTGCTAATCGTCATCGCGGTTATCGGAATTCTCACGGCCATTGCCATCCCTGTCTTTTCCCATCAGCTGGAAGAGGCGCGCCGGGCCGTGGATGAGGCCAACCTGCGCCAAGGAATATCCCTGGCACACTCAGAATATCTCTCCAGTTCCCGAAAGGATTCCCATAAATACTTTTTTGATCAGAATTCTCAGACAAAAGCGCTCGAGATAGCCACCTTTGAGGTGGACGGCGAAATTTATACCGCCAGTTCCCCTACCGCCAACCGGATTTGGGGCGCCTCTCAGGAGCATCAGGGCCAGACTATTTATGTACAGATCGGCCCAAATGGCACCATTGAGGCAGCCGAATGGACGGCCTGGTGACACAAAAGGAAATCCGCCGCCGGGAAATCGGCGGATGAATACATACAAAAAGGGAAAGAAGGTTATGTTATGTTCAAACTCATGAGCCGTTCCGTGCAGAAGATGAAATCCAAAAAGGGCTTTACCCTGGCGGAGCTGCTGATCGTCATTGCCATCATCGGCATTTTAGTGGCGATTGCGATTCCTGTGTTCTCCATGCAGCTCGATAATGCCAGAAAAGGCGTTGACCAGGCCAACGAGCGTACTGCCTCCTCTCAGGCCTACACCGAATACCTCTCCAGTTCCCGTACCGGTACTGCCGTTTATTTCTTTAACCAGGATGCTAATACCAAAGAAATATCTGTTGCAACAGGCGCTGCGGATGCCAATGGCAAGCCCACGCTGGCCGCAACCGGTTCCATCCGAGGCCAGTCCTCCGCCAACAAGGACAAGACCATCAAAATCACTCTGGGAGATAACGGAGACATCACCAGCGTAGAGTGGGTCGCTGTAGGCGGTTGATCTCTTTCATTTTCCATTTCCCACAGGTATTGCGGCGTTAGCCGCCCCTCCTCTGCCCTGAGCGGAGGCTGGGGCGGGGAGCCTTTGCCCCGGAAAAGCTCCCCGCCCGTGCCCCCACTCCATTTTTTCTGAGAAAGGAAGCGGCTTTTTTGCTGTTTTTATCTGCCAGCCTTACGGTTTATGTGCTGAGCCTCACCGCCCTATTAGGGCTTGTGGCCGGCAGCTTCTGCAATGCCTGGGCCTGGCGCCTGGCACATCATGAATCCATCGCGCGCGGGCGCTCCCACTGTGCTGTCTGCGGACATAGCTTGAGTGCCGGGGATCTAATCCCGCTGGCAAGTTACCTTGCGCTGCGGGGAAAATGCCGGTACTGCGGCGCGCACATCTCCCGTCGCTATCCTATCGCCGAGGCAGTTATGGCACTGTATTTTCTCTCTGTTGTGCTCCGGTATGATTTCACCTCTCTCTTTACCACCCTGCGCTGGTTATTCTTAGGATGCGTCCTCTTTACAGTTGCACTGGTGGACTGGGACACCCGGGAAATCCCGGACCGGCTGCATATCTTGGGAATCCTTTTATTTTTGCTGCGGGGTGCCCAGGAGGGGCTTTCCGGCATCTGCAGCGGCCTTTTGGGTGCGGCGGCGGTTTTTATCCCGCTGTTTGTCCTTGTCCTGATTGCCGACAAAGTGCTGGGCCGCGAGAGTATGGGCGGCGGAGATCTGAAGCTGCTGGGCGTGCTGGGACTCCATTTTGGCCTTGCGCTCACTGTCCTGCTGTTGATCCTCTCCTGCATCACCGGCCTTGTGATGGGCTTTCTTTTAAAACACACCAAATCCAAGGACGCCGGGCTCATCCCCTTTGGTACCGCCGTTGCGCTGTCGGCCTGGCCGGTTATTTTGTTCGGAAGCCCTCTGCTGTCCTGGTACCTGTCTCTGTTTTCCCTTTAACCAGGCGGCAGCCACAACTGATTTAGAAAGGAATGAAACATCATATGGCGAAACCGCGGGTTGGGTTTGATATCGGCACCAACAGCGTCAAAATAGCCCTGATGGAGGGATCCGGTGTCAAGCGCCTGGTGATAGAGCCCCTGCCTCAGGATCTAATCCGGGAGGGCCGTATTGTCTCCTATGACGCTATGGCGGATTTCCTCAAGCAGACAGTGCGCAAACACCGTGTCTCCGGGCAGTCCTGTGCCATGGTTCTTCCGCAGTGGCAGGCCCATGTGCGGCGCCTGACCATTCCGAAAATGACGCAGGCTCAGCTGAAAGTGAATCTCCCCTACGAGTTTCGGGACTACCTGTCCGGCGGCAAGGACCTGTATTTTTACGACTATGCGGTGAACACTCCGCTGGTTCCCGGTGAGGAGCCGCCGGATGAATTGGACCTCACCGCGGCCGCTATCCTCAAGCAGGATATCGATAATTACTTGGATCTGTTCCGCCGGATCGGCTTCAAGCTGCGGGTGGCAGTGCCTCCGGAGTGTGCCTGCTCCAACCTGCTGCGCTCTGCCGCCGGTTCGCTCCCGCGGGAATTATGTATCCTGGATTTAGGCCACACCGCCACGCGAGTCCATATCTTCAGCGGCCACCGCTGGGAGGCTACCCGGATTGTGGAATTGGGCTGCGCCCAGATAGATGAGGCCATTGCGGAGTCCTTCGGTGTGGATGAATTTGTGGCAGGTACTTATAAGAATACCAACTACGGTTCAGCGCAGAGCTGCGAGCCTGCCCAGCAGGTTTATGCCGCCATCGCCGTCGAAATCATGAAGGTCATCAACTTTTACCGGTTCAGCAACCGGGAAAGCGAATTGCGGGATGTGTACTGCTGCTCCGGCGGCGCGCTCATCCAGGATCTGCTCCGGGCAATCGAAGCTCAGGCTATCCAGAGCTCTCTGAACCTGGAATTGCATCCCATCCAGGAGCTGCTGCCGCAGATAAGCCAGGGGGACAAAAACGCCGTTTTCAGCGCGGGTGCTGTGGGCGCGCTTCTGCAATAGAGGGAGTGAGAAGATGAGGAAAAATCAAACCGCCAGCTATCCCACAAAAACCTCGCTGAACCTGGTTATCCGGGAAAAATCCCTTGGGAGCCCTTCGCGGATTCTCCCCATTGCGGCGGGGATTCTGGTTCTCTTACTGGCCTTCGGGAAATTTGCCGTATGGGATAGGCTCAGCCGTGTCAGCCGGGAACAGGATGCCCTGGATTCCCTGCTCGCTCAGGTATCACAGCTCACGGAGCAGACCGCGGACTACAGCGAAGTGCTGGCTGCATACAGCCAGTACACCACCTCCTGGATGTCCCAGGAAGAAATTTTGCTGGTGGATCAGGCCGATATTCTTTCCCTGGTCGAGACACAGCTGATGCCCAGCGCCTCTGTTTCCCGTTTTTCCGTCAATGGAAATGTGCTTTCTGTGGAGCTCTCTCACCTGACGCTTCAAGGGGTCTCGGAACTGGTGCAAAAGCTGGGAGAATTGCCCCAGGTGCTGGAAGTGACTGTATATTCCGCCAGCTCTCAGACTCAGAACGAACCTATCTCCAGCGTATCCCTGAGCATTACGCTCAGTTCCGGGTATTCCGGTGATGAAGGCCAGGAAGGGGGCGACGCGTAATGGTTATGCCACAGCTTTCCAAACAATTTACCCGCCGGGAAAAAATCCTTCTGCTGGTTCTCTGCCTTCTGCTGCTAGGCGCTCTGTATTTTTGGCTGGTACATATCCCGGTTTCCAATTCCTTAGCGGAGCTGCAGGGGCAGCAGACGCAGGCGCAGAACCAAATTTCTGCCCTTCAGGCAAAGGATGCCCGTCTACGGCAGATGCGCCAGGAACTGGAGCAGCTCAAAAACGAGGAAAACGCCGCGGTGACGCCATCCTATAATAACCTGGAAAACGTGGTGGCCTTTCTCAACGCCGCCATGGGTTCCGCCCAGGATTACAGCCTCAGCTTTCAGGAGGTTTCGCTCACCCAGGACTCAAGCATCGTACGCCGCAGCATTCAGATGAGCTTCGTGGCAGGGTCCTTTGAACAGGCAAAGGAGATGGTATTGTCCCTGCGGGGCAGCCCTTACCGGTGCCAGCTTTCGAATCTGAGTATGTCCCAGGCGCAGCAATCCGATACCTCCTCAGGCCTGGGCGCAGGCGTGGTGCAGATCAGCCTGACAATCACCTTCTTTGAGCAGGTGTAATCAATCATAAACAATCTGTAAAGCTTTGGACAGATAGGCTTTTTCATGGGTGTAATCGCAGACGAAAAAGCCGATCGATGCTGCTATCCTTTGCTTCACAGCTTGCTGCAGAAAGGGGAAAAGCCGGATGAAACCACTGCCAACCCTTGGGCGGGGCCAGCGCTCTAAACAGGGCTTTACCTTGGCTGAGCTCTTAATCGTCATCGCCATCATTGGCATTTTAACTGCTGTTGCCATCCCCGTATACGCCAGCGTACAGTCCCGGGCCAAGGCCGCGCAGTGCCAGGCCAATCGGCGCATGATACTCAGTGCAATCTCCACGGCCCAGATGTCGGATCCCAACCGCAGTCCCGGCGAGATTGCCCAGGAAATCCTAAACGCCGCAGGCTCTGAGGATGGCGGGGATTACTTTGCCGGGCCCTGTGTGTGCAGTGCGGGCGGAACCTACTCCTATTCCTCCGGAGCTATCCTGTGTACAGAACACAGCGAGGATGCGCCCATGAACGAGGACGAAAAGATACTATTGGATTTCTGGGGAAAGGTGATAGAACTCGGAGATGCCGACAGCGCACAGCTCGAAAAGCTCAAGGAGAAATATGGGGATACTCTCTATGAAAATAATGACTCCTTCCGCAAGGCCTTGTTTGCGGAAAATGGGGGTACCTGACCGAGTTTTTCAGAATCCTTCAAGGAGGCCAACGGGCTGACGGCGGATTACTATATTCAGCCCTACTATAACATCAAAACCGGGGACTATTTTCTTTATGCAAATAAGAAAAATCAGCACGACGCTTCCGATCGCTGGGCCGCAAATCTATACTACAGTAAAACGGAACACGCCTGGTATAAGGCGCCGGGCAGCACCTCCTACCGTATCATGAATCAAACGCCCGAGCAGGTGGAGGCCGCCATACAGGCTCTGGGCTGGACAAAACTCCCCGGTTGAGTTTCTATACCGCATTTTTAGGGATCCCCAATAGGGGACCCCTTTTTTTAGAATAATACGGTTTTTCAGTTTTTCTAAGAACACCGCCTTTTCCTCTGGCAACTTTGGTGGGCTTTTCCTTGAAAACCCCTAAAAAAGAGGATATAATAAGATGAACTGAAACCGGAACGCTTCCGGAAGAGAAAAGGGTGACTTTTTGTGGTTCTGACCGTGGATGTTGGGAATACCAATATCAAACTGGGCGGCTTTGAAGAAGAACAGCTTATTTTTTCCGCGGCAATCGCAACGCAAACACAGTACACTGCGGATGACTATGCCTGTTCCCTGCTCAGAGTGTTCGATCTGTACCAGGTGCTCCCGGCGCAGGTACAGGGGGTTATTCTCTCCTCTGTGGTGCCGCCGCTGCTGCCGGTACTCAAACAAGCACTCAAGCGCCTGATTCACCGCAGGGTGCTCACCGTGGGCCCCGGTATGAAAACCGGGCTCTTTGTGCGTATGGAAAATCCGGGACGCCTGGGAAGCGACTTTGTCTGCGCTGCGGTAGGTGCGGCGCAGTTTGTTAAGCCTCCCTGTGTCGTCTTTGATTTGGGTACCGCCACCACGGTTACCGCGCTGGACACCTCCGGCGCACTGGTCGGAACTGCAATTCTGCCTGGGATGTCCATCTCCCTGCAGGCCCTGTCAAAGCAAACCGCACAGCTCCCCCTCATCAGCCCGGACCGCGCCGATTCCCCCCTGGGAAAGACGACGGAGGAGGCAATGAAGGCGGGTATCCTGTACGGAACTGCCTGTATGATAGACGGCCTGTACCAGCGCTACTGCGCGCTGCTGGGCGATGGAACCTCTCTCCTGTTAACCGGCGGCAACGCCCCCTTGATTCTCCCCTATTGCCAGACAGGCCCGCGCTATGAAAAGGATTTGATTCTGGTGGGCCTGCGGCGGATTTACGAGAAGAATAAGGGCTAGCCGCTCCTTCCGTGGGTGACGTCTTGGTTTCAGTAAAATAAGTTGCACTGTATCGCAGCATTCTGCGAACGGCAGCAAGGAGGATTTTTATGCATACCGCGACGAAAAACACAAAACGCCTGGTTCAGGTGGCATTGCTCACTGCAATAATCTGTGTGCTGGCCATCACTCCTCTGGGATATATCCCGCTGGGTACTATCCGGGCAACCACCATCCATATTCCTGTCATTATCGGCGCTATCCTGCTGGGGCCCAAGGTTGGTGGTTTTTTAGGCGGCGTATTCGGTTTAACCA
This sequence comes from Marvinbryantia formatexigens, assembly GCA_021771035.1. Taxonomy (GTDB): domain Bacteria; phylum Bacillota; class Clostridia; order Oscillospirales; family Ruminococcaceae; genus CALXEM01. Next base: position 404,883 of record JAETPU010000001.1, read on the forward strand.
GCCTTCTGGTCAATACCTTTACCCCCACCCCTACCTCCTTCGTCTTCACCCCCTTTTACCGGATCGGCGAAGTTGGCGGAAGTCTTTGGAGCCTGGTTATCTGCTTTGTGCCCAGAATTTTAATTGGAATTGTAGCTGGGTATTTGTTCCGTTGGATTTCCAAGGTAGATAAAACGCAGATTTTCGCCTCAATTGCCGCGGGCCTGGCTGGTTCCATGGTGAATACTATTCTGGTGATGGGCGGAATCTATTTTCTGTTTGGTGAAAGCTACGCCGCAGCCAAGGGAATGGAGTATTCTGCACTGTTTTCCCTGGTGATGACGGTCGTCTCTGTAAACGGTGTCTTGGAGGCCATTGTAGCGGCTGTTTTGGCAACTGCCGTGGCAAAACCCCTGCTGCACTATCTCGGAACAAAATCCGCACGATAAGGGTTTCATCATATGGAAAAGAGGCTGTTCCCCCATTTGGGGCAGCCTCTTTTTGTTGCCTTTAGCTTAACAAAGCGCAGATGTGACAGGAATGGAGAGAAAAAATACCCGCTAAGGGAAGTGGAACCAGAGGGTATTTGCGAAAGAGTTGATTTGATTCTCCGTTGTGGATTGACAAAACAGGATTCACGATACCCCTCTGATTTTGTTTTTTAAACCTCCACCCTCTGGCTTCTGTGCAAACCTCTCGCCCTGCTACTCGTGAAGTAGTTCGTTCCTGCATCAATCCTCGAGTTTTTAGGCTTTCTTTATTTTCCCCAGGCCGCCTGTGTCGATTGGACAAAAAAATTCCCTCCCCGCACTGCACTTCAACAGCGCGGGGAGGGAATTATTTTCAATCATCGCAGGCATTCCTGCACATTATTAAAGCCCGTTGGGATTATTTTTTGTAAAGTTCCAGGAGTGTGCGCACATATCCTCGATATCGTACTTGGCCTGCCAGCCCAGCTCATTTTTGGCCTTGGAAGCATCCGCATAGGAGGTTCCGATATCGCCGGGGCGGCGGGCAACAATCTCATAGGGGATTTTCTTGCCGCAGGCCTTTTCAAAGGCATTGACAACATCCAGAACGCTGTAGCCCTTACCGGTACCCAGGTTATAGGTGTTGACGCCAGTGCAGCCCAGAGCCTTGTCCACTGCCTTCAGGTGGCCGTCAGCCAAATCACAGACATGGATGAAATCCCGTACGCCGGTTCCGTCCGGAGTGTCGTAGTCGTTGCCGAATACCCGCAGAATGGGCAGCTTGCCCACTGCAACCTGGGCCACATAGGGCAGCAGGTTATTGGGAATACCGTTGGGATCCTCGCCGATAAGGCCGGAGGGATGGGCGCCGATGGGGTTGAAGTACCGCAGCAGCACAATGCTCCACTCCTGGTCAGACACATACAGATCCCGCAGAATCTGCTCAATCATCAATTTGGTAGTGCCATAGGGATTGGTGGTTCCGCCAACCGGCATATCCTCGCTGAAGGGAGCCTGGTTGCTCATGCCGTAAACGGTTGCGGAGGAGCTGAACACCAGCTTCTTGCAGTTGTACTTGGCCATCACCTCGCAGAGAACCAGCGTACTGGTGATGTTATTGTGGTAATATCTCAGCGGGATGGAGACCGACTCGCCTACTGCCTTCAGGCCTGCAAAGTGGATGACCGCATCAATTTGATTCTCCTGAAAGATTTTCTCCAGAGCCTCACGGTTCAGAAGATCCTCCTCGTAGAATTTAACGGTCTTGCCTGTGATCTTCTCCACTCTGCGGACTGCCTCGACCTTAGAGTTTACCAGGTTGTCCACGATGATCACGTCGTCGCCTCTGTTAAGAAGCTCCACACAGGTGTGGCTTCCGATGTAGCCGGCGCCGCCCGTTACCAAAATTGTCGCCATAACGATCATCCTCCATTTATCTGTTTTGGTTTCCTGTGTTTATCATACACTATTTTCCCGAAACAATTTTATGTTTTGGGGCAGTAACCTTATGTTTTAAGGCCCCGAATTAAAAAATCTTCGTAAACTTTTTGCTGTCAGCGTGTACCTGCTGGCCCTGCGAATAGATACCTGGGCGTCTGAGCTGTCCCATTCCGGTGACACACTCCTTGGTGGCATCCATTGCCGGGTCGGTATAGGTATAGAACCACTGCTCCAGCTTCGCCTTGAGCTGTCTGACGACAGGCTCGAGCTCCTCGTTAAAGTATAAATTGTGCTCTTCGTTGGGATCCACATCCAGGTTATACAGCTCATTGGGGCCGTAAGGATACCGATGGATATACTTCCACTGGGCAGTACGGATCATACGGACCGGGCCGTATTCATCAAAGATGACCACACAGCCGTCATCCGCCTTCGTCTCACCGTCCAATAAACCGGCAAAACTCCTGCCCGGCAGCTTCTGCCGGATTTCACCAGGGCTGAGCTTGAGATACTCCATCAGCGTCGGGAAAATATCATAGTGGCTCACCAGATTATCGCACACCGCCCCCTGGGGAATATGCCCCGGATAGGAGATGATAAAGGGAACCTTCACAGAGGTATCAAACATATTCTGGGGGAATGTACCGTTTCCCTTTCCCCAAATACCATGATGCCCCATATTCATACCGTTATCCCCATTGAAGATAATGATCGTGTTTTCCGTTAGGCCGTTCTCCTCTAAATAGTCCAGAATCCTGCCCACGTTGTGATCCATCGCCGTCACAGCCGCATAATAGCCGCGCAGCAGTTCCTTCCGCTTTTCTCCCGTACCGCAGGGAGCAGTAGGCGCCTGCCAGGGATGCAGAGGCAAGTCCGGGACAGACTCAAAGGGGCAGTCCCGGTACAGATCCAAATACTCCTTGGGATGGTTATCCTCATCCCAGGGGCTGTGCGGGGCCGTATAGTGCACGCTGAGATAGAAGGGATTTCCCTCCTCCCGCAGTTCGCCCAGATATTCCAGAGCCTTGTCCGTAATCAAATCCGTGATATACCGATCCCGGTAGACCACCTGGCCGTCCTCCACCATATCAGGGTGGAAATACTCACAGCCGCCCCGCGCGATGGTATACCATTTCTGAAACCCATGCTGGGGATGTACAGAATCCCCCATATGCCACTTACCGCTCAGCGCACAGGTGTAGCCGTTGCGGGCCAGCACATCCGTATAGGTGGTAAAATCCTGCAGGTATGGAATCGCCTTGTGTTCGTCGGAAAATACCGGATCGCCCTTGAGCTGTGGAAACTGCTTGATATCGATGTTGCCGCCTCTGAGCCAGTCCTGCACACCGTGGGCGGAGGGAATGGTTCCCGTCATGATGGATGCACGGGCCGGAGAACAGACCGGTGAAGCACAGAAGAAATTGGAAAAGCGCATTCCGCTCTGAGCCAGACGGTCCAGGTTCGGCGTTTTTATTTCCTTGTTGCCGGCGCACCCCATAGCCCAGGCCCCCTGGTCATCGGTGAGAATGAATACGATGTTGGGCTTTTGCCCCTGGTTGGATACACTCACGATAGTTCCTCCTTATTAGCTTGTTAAAGGGAAACAGCTTCCCAAAATAAGCGGCAAATCAGCACAGCCTTGCTATGATATCCCGGGATACTCCGGCAGCTTCCGCCATCATGCGGTACTTGCTGCAGATTTGACAAAATCTCCCCGACTTGGGAGAAACAATATAAATAGCCGAGGCAGCAACGGGAAAACACCTATCATCCAGGCAATTTCCAGTGTGCGTTTGACTGGCAAGCGAAATTCCAAGATTATCTTTAGATGATCGTATATTCGCGTTCTACGCGAATATTATACCATAATTGCAAGCCGCCCATCGGCTTGCTACCAAAACGGTAAAAGAAACGCATCTGTAAAAACGGCCAATGCCGTTTTTATCCCTACTTGCGTTTATTATACCATAATTTAGAACCAACCGGGACGTTTTGCGGTTTGGTCTTGCCAAACACCGGCCACACCTTCAGGCCGGTGAGCGAAACTCCTTAATGTTCGCAGCTTCTGCGAACATTATACCACAGTTCTCCGCAGTTTCAAATGGCCCCTCCGTGGAATCCAAACCGTTGAGCCGGAATAACGCTCATACACAGGTCAGTCAGGGGCCTGCAGACAAAAATCCAGGAGGGCCGCTTCCTGCCGGATCCCGCTGAGCCCAGACTTTCCAGGTATCTGTCAGTCAATTCCTCCGCCCGGCTCTCTTCCATCCCCGGCACTCCTGTCTGCGGTTTTCAGGGGCCCTTGGGCCACGCTTCCCTGTCAGGGAGATACTGCCCCGAACAGGATTTTTACTGCAGAATCCCTATCAGTGCCAACGGCAGATTTTTTAATACCAGAGAGACGCCGGAGAGGGTAAGAAGCAGCAGCACTACCCATTGCACCACAGTTTCCGATACCCGTTTTGCCGCCGCCAGCCCCAGAAATAACCCCAAAGCCATAGCCGGAAGCAAAACAAGGGCCGTTTTCACAGTCTGAACTGTCAGCAGGCCGGATCCCCAGTACAGAAAAATCCGGCAGATATTTTCCACCAAAAACACGCAGCTGATATTTCCTATGAGCTGCGGTTGGTTTTGGGTAGTCCGGCTGATATATGCCACTAAAAATGCGCCGATTCCAAAGAGCCCTGCCATCACCCCGGAAAACACACCAATGACCGCCAGCACCCAAGCGCGCTGGCGGCGCACCTTTTTACTGCGCACACGAAAGAACATCTCTACCCCCAACACAGTCACCGCCAGGCCGAGAATAACCTTGAGCAGAGCATCCTGCCCACTCTTTAGAAACAATGCCCCGAGAATCAGCCCGGCAACTACCAGAATCGAAAGCGGAACCACCACCTTCGGCAGAAGCTGTTTTCGTTCCCGCACTACCAGATAGAAGTTGGAAGGAATACCCAAAAGCAAATCCACTGGCGTAATCAGGCGGCTCTGTTGGCTGAATCCCAAAACAGAGGTAAAAACCAGCGTATTGGCAAATCCCGCCATACCTTTGACAAAAAAGGCGGCAAATGCCGCAAACAACATGACAGCCATCACATACCAGGCCTCCCTCTCACGTTCTTCGTTTGTCTGTATCATTTTTCCTTTTTTCTCATACGGGAACGCTCTTCTGCTAAATCAAAATTCCCTGCAGGCCCCACAAGCGGCAGGAATTCGCCGGGCCTGTATGGGGCCGCTTGCCCTGTTATCAGGAAATCCGTCCTCTATAGGTTCTATCCTTCTTGTACTGTTGGAATTCTGCCTGTGATCCCCGGGGCTTTTTAAGTGAATCCTTCCATAGGTTTCCTTTTTAAACCGTTACATTGATGTTTTAAGTTTAACAAGGCTTTTGCCTCTTGCCACAAGCGGCCGTCAGATTGACAGGCCTTACTCTTCCGCTGCCAAGGAGTGCCTTTTTGTCCATAATATTTGCTGTTATCCACCAGTGAAACTGGTGGGTTTTCGGTCAGTCACGATTTCCGGCTCAACTGGAATCTCGGATAACCTCTTTACAGGTATGGTAACGGCACAGCCACCGAATAATCCTATCGCGTCGCAGGCCTCACTGCCCATAAATGGATTCCATCCGAAACCGTCAGTTTTCTGCCACTGCCCGTTGATTGTGATTCCATATATTTCTCTAATTAAAAACAAACTCTGCAATAGAAATCCTTTGGTCTAAAACTATTTTCGCTTGCGCAGATAACAAAAAACCGGACTTATCCATACGGGATAAATCCGGTTTTTTCTGATTTGGAGCGGATTACGAGGCTCGAACTCGCTACCTCCACCTTGGCAAGGTGGCGCTCTACCAGATGAGCTAAACCCGCAGATAAAATGGTGGCTCCGGTCGGAATCGAACCAACGAC